>NZ_JBGNFV010000001.1:905000-2105000 GCF_041449215.1 Roseivirga sp. BDSF3-8
GAATCGACTAATTTAAATTGCGAAAGAAACTCAATAGCATTAAAGAATTCATTCTCCAATGCCGGCAAGTCATACTCAAACTCTAGAAACCTCAGCATGGCTTCATGAGATTGTACCAGAGTCTTATATTTAACCTGAAAACCGGAAGACACAATATCTCCTACCCTCAAACCTTGCCGGGAATATTTATCCTGGTAAGCCGGTCCGATGCCCTTTAGGGTGCTTCCTATTTTTTTATCGCCTTTTGCTTTTTCGTTAGCCGCGTCAAGCAATCTATGTGTAGGAATTATTAACTGAGCTTTCTTAGAAATGTGGAGGTTGGACTTTAGGTCAAGGTTAAATTTCCCCAGGTTTTGAATTTCCTTACGAAGAATAACCGGATCCAGTACAACCCCATTACCTATTATATTGGTGATGTCCTTTCTGAAAATTCCCGAGGGTATCTGATGAAGAACATGCTTGATATTATCGAACTCTAAGGTATGGCCGGCATTAGGTCCTCCCTGAAAACGGGCTACCACATTATATTGCGGAGCTAAAAAATCCACAATTTTACCTTTTCCCTCATCTCCCCACTGGAGTCCGAGTAATACGTCTACGCTCATTGTTTGTTGATTTTTAGAAGAGTGTCAATAGCTTCCTGTTCACTAGATACAATTGTAAAAATTGCGTTTAGCTTAGTAATGATCAAGAGCTTTTGTACATGCTGACTTGGGTTTATAAGTAAAACCTCTCCACCTTTATTTCTAAACCTGGTAAGCAAAACCAGCAGCATGGCTATACCGGTACTATTAATATATCTAACCTCAGAAATATCAATAGCACATGCTAAAACCCCTGCCGCAATCTGTTCCTCAATCAGGCGATTAAGGTCTTCATTTTGTTCCGGGCCTATAAGGTCTCCCTCATATCTGACGAAAAATACGTTTTGCTTTACCTTGGTAGAAAAATTCATACTACTTACCCAATTGTATAGCTGAACTCAGCCATACAAATATAGGGAAGAAAATTTGTCACGTGGTTACACGGCTAACTTTAACTACCCCGGGTACTTTTTTCAGTTTTTTGATAAGTAGTTCGAGGTGTTTGGTGTCCTGAACGAATACCATTATGGTGCCATCAAAAATACCGCTATCGGAATCTATCGTAATGGACCGCATATTAACCTTCAACTCATGCGAGATGACTTCCGTCACATCATTTATCAAGCCAACCCGATCTGTGCCAATAATCCGGAGACCTGCCAAAAAAGCTATCTCTTTCTGACTCATCCATTTCGCCTTGACGACACGGTAGCCATATTTGGATAATAACTCGGCTGCATTGTGGCAAGTTGTCCTGTGAATTTTTATTCCTTCATTGACTGTGACGAAACCAAATACATCATCTCCAGGAATGGGATTACAACATTTTGCCAACTGATAGTCGACAATATCCATATCCTCTCCAATAAGCAGGGAGTCCTGGTCTTCACCCTTAATTTTACTAATCTCCTTTTTGAAGGTCTTCGCATCAGAAATTTCACGGGCAGGGTTCTTATCTATTGTTTCCCGGACTTCTCTGAATTTCTTAATATGAGTGGGGTCAATACTGCCTTTACCTATTTTATAATACATATCGAGCACGGTCTTTTGCTCGAAAAAGGCTCGCATCTGATTAAGGGTAACATCATTCATAGGCAGTTTCATCTGCCTTAGCTTTCTCCTTACTATATCCTTGCCTTCAGAAGCACTGGCCTTCTTTTCTTCTTTTAGGGCATCTTTAATAGCACTCCTGGCTTTGCTAGTAGCCACAAACTTCAGCCAGTCTTCATTAGGTTTCTGCTTTTTAGAAGTGAGTATCTCTACCTGATCGCCATTTTTCAGAATGTGATTTAAAGGCACCAGCCTCTGATTTACTTTCGCCCCCAAGCAATTAGCCCCAATCTCGGTATGTATATCGAAGGCGAAATCGAGGGCAGTCGCCCCATGCGGAAGGGTGCGCAAGTCACCTTTCGGGGTAAACACAAAAACCTCCTCATTAAACAGGTTACTACGGAAGTCGTCAACGAATTCAATAGCCGACGTTTCCGATTGTTCAAGCATGTCCCTTACCTTGGATATCCATTCTTCCAAACCACTCCTCTGCGAAGCATTTTCTTTGTATTTCCAATGTGCGGCAAAACCCTTTTCGGCTATCTCGTCCATCCGTCTGGTACGGATTTGAACTTCCACCCACTGGCCTGCCTTACTCATTACAGTAGTGTGTAATGATTCATAGCCATTAGCCTTCGGGGTACTTATCCAGTCTCTGAGCCTGTCTGGGTTGGGTTTGTAATAGTCTGTGACAATGGAGTATACCTGCCAACATGCGGCCTTTTCTACCTCTATATCAGTCTCCAGAATGATCCGGACAGCGAAAAGGTCATAAACTTCCTCAAAAGGGATATTTTGCTTTTTCATTTTATTCCAAATAGAAAAGATGGATTTAGGCCTTCCTTTGATCAGGAAGGGGTAACCAAGCTTACTTATCTCCTTTTGAATAGGGCTTATAAAGTTTTTTATGAATCGAGTCCGGGCTGACTTTGTCGCCGCTATTTTTTGGGCTATTTCACGATAGGTATCCTCATCCGAGTATTTAAGGTAAAGATCTTCAAGTTCAGATTTGATAGTATACAGTCCAAGCCGGTGAGCAAGGGGTGCATATAGGTAAATGGTTTCGTTGGCAATTTTTAACTGCTTATGCCTGGGCATGCTTTCAAGGGTACGCATATTGTGCAGCCTATCTGCCAGCTTAATAAGAATAACTCTAACATCTTCCGACAGGGTAAGAAGCATCTTACGGAAGTTTTCTGCTTGCTGAGAGCTACCATGTTCAAAAACTCCGCTGATTTTGGTAAGGCCATCAATGATCTTAGTCACCTTAGGTCCAAAATCTTTATTTATATCTGTGAGTTCGTATTCAGTATCTTCTACTACATCATGAAGCAGGGCAGAAACAATGGAAGTGGTACCAAGGCCGATCTCTTCGACACAAATCTGAGCAACGGCTATGGGATGGTAGATATAGGGTTCACCGCTTTTTCTACGCATATCCTTATGCGCATCTACCGAAGTGTTAAATGCCTTTTTAATAATTTTGGCATCCCCATCCTTTAAAACAGGCTTGGCCTTTCTGAGTAGTCTGCGGTACCTGCGCAGAATTTCTTTTTTCTCTTCTTCTATATCGACTGTGATCATACGGTCGTCAATATCCAACTAATACGGTTTACGTAAATTTTAGGAGCAAAATGGTTATTCTATCGAAACCAATAGTAATTCCAAGGCGGAAAATTTGAAAAAGTTTAGCAGGTGGCTGGAATAATAGGTGAAACTTTGCTTCCCTTAGGTAAAATCAGTTCGGTATTACTGAATTGGCTGATATTAAAATACTAACTATCCAGAAGAAATTGAAGAGCTGCCAAGCTTATTTAGCACAGCCTATTGAGGATATAAAATCTAGAATTATTTGTTTGGAGATTAAAATAGGTGCACGTATCTTTGTGCCTCAATTGACGCGGATGTGGCGAAATTGGTAGACGCGCTAGAATCAGGATCTAGTGCCGCAAGGCTTGGGGGTTCGAGTCCCTTCATCCGCACAATGGAGCAGAGCTCCTTTTTTTATTAAAAATTTGACGGAATTTTAGGTAATTAAAAAACTTATTCCTTAAATTTGCCGTCCGATTTGACCGATAGCGGATGTGGCGAAATTGGTAGACGCACTAGACTTAGGATCTAGCGCCGCGAGGCATGGGGGTTCGAGTCCCTCCATCCGCACAATAAAAAGAACCCTCGATCTCGATACAGGTTATTTGGATTGAGGGTTTTTGTATTTACAGACCTATAATTTTTACTGCCTTGGACATTAATCTGAATAAAAAGTCGAACACAGAGGCAACGCTAGACGTGGTCCTTAAAGAAGAAGACTACAAACCACAGGTTGAAGCTAAGCTGAAGGAATACAGCAAGAAAATGAACCTGAAAGGGTTCAGACCCGGCAAGGTTCCAGTACAGGTTGTACGAAGAATGTACGGACAGTCTGTATTAGTAGAAGAAGTAAATAATATCCTGAATAAGGCGGTAACTGATTATATCCGTGAAAATGAGGTGAAGGTAATCGGTGAACCTTTACCCGACTTGGAAAAAGCTAAATCTATCGATTGGGAAAATGACACAGAGTTTTCATTTACATATGAGGTAGGTCTCGCTGATGACTTTGAATATGACCTTTCTGAAAACCAGGAGGTTACCCGCTACTCGATCAAAGTTGATGACGCTACGATTGATGAAACTATCGATAACCTGCGCCAGCAATATGGCAAAATGACTAATCCTGAAAAAAGTGAGGAGAGTGACCTGCTATATGGTGAATTGATAGAAAAAGACGGTGAATTTAACACCAACACTCTTCTCAACATCTCTAAGGCTGAAATGAAAGAACAAGGAAAATTCATTGGCGTGTCGAAAGACGATGTCATTGAGTTTGACCTCCGAAAAGCTTTTAAGAGCGATGAAGATGTGGCTGCCCTTACCAACAAGCAGGACGATGAAGTGAGTGATCTTAAAGGCACCTTCACTTTCCAGGTTGAAAATATCAATCGTACAGAACCTGCAGATCTTGATCAGGAATTTTTCGATAAGATTTTAGGCCCCGGCACCGCCGTAACTGAGCAAGAGTTTAAAGAGAAGGTAAAGGAAATTCTGGAGAGCAATTATTCTAAGGAAACGGAAGGCTATCTGGAGTATAAGATCCGCGAAAAAATGGTGGATTCAACAGAGATGGAACTTCCTAAAGATTTTCTTAAAAAATGGCTCCTAGCGACCAACGAAGGCAAAATTACTGAAGAGGATATCGATAAAGATTTCGACCTTTATGTAAAAGACCTAAAGTGGACGCTAATCCGGAACAAAATTGCTGATGACTATGAGGTCAAAGTAGAGCATGAAGATGTAATGGAAAAGGCGAAGGATATGATTCGTCAGCAGCTGGGAGGCATGGCTAACCCTGCGATGGAGGCTAATATGGACGCCTTTGCCGACAACTATCTGAAAGGGGAAGACGGACAGAATTATATGCGGGTCTTCAATGAAGCGAGAACAGAGAAGGTCTTCGAATTAATTAAAGAAAAGGTCAAAATCAACGAGAAAGATGTGACCGCCGAAGAGTTTCAAAAAGAAGCGGCAAACTAAAATACTTGCATTACGTTAATATAAAAGTCCTTTCAACAGAAGGGCTTTTTTTTATTTTTGCCAAGATACTCACGTAACACTACCAAAATGTTCGATAAAGAAATCAGCAGAGAAGAATTCCGTAAATACGCTGTCAAAGGACAAGGTCTGACCAGTTCGATTGTTGACTCCTACATTGGAAGAGTTGAAAACATGACCCGTTCTGTTATTGAGGAACGTCCTACAAGATTTGCGGAAATCGATGTTTTCTCCCGCCTTATTATGGACCGCATTATTTTTCTTGGAATGCAGGTTGATGACAACATCTCTAACATTATTACCGCCCAACTTCTTTTCCTCGAGTCAGTGGATTCTAAAAAAGATGTTACCCTCTACATTAATAGTCCCGGTGGGTCAGTGTATGCCGGATTAGGCATATATGACACAATGCAACTTGTAGGACCTGATGTTAGTACAATCTGTACTGGTCTTGCTGCATCTATGGGCGCAGTGCTTCTTGCGGGCGGTGCTGATAAGAAAAGAGCTGCTCTGCCTCACTCAAGGATCATGATTCACCAGCCGCTCGGAGGAGCGCAGGGACAAGCGTCGGACATTGAAATTACTGCGAAACAAATTTTAATTATTAAAAAGGAGTTATTAGGTATACTTGCCCAACATTCCGGTAAACCTTTAGAAGAAGTAGAGAAGGACTCCGATCGCGACTACTGGATGAAAGCTGAAGAGGCTAAAGCTTACGGGCTTGTAGATGAGGTGCTGGCAAAGCGCAATCAGTAGTCGGATATTGACGAATTAGATCTTAGATACTAACGTAATGACACAGCAACTTTCCTGTTCATTCTGTGGAAGAAGCCGAAAAGAAGTTGATCTTCTTATATCGGGAATCCACGCTCATATTTGTAATGATTGTATTGACTCAGCTCTGGATATTAAAAATAAAGAGCTAAAAACAACCTCCCAAAGCACTATGCCGAAGCTAAAGCTTATACGGCCTAGGGAGATGAAAAAATACCTGGATGATTATGTGGTAGGTCAGGACGAGGCGAAAAAGGTAATTTCAGTAGCTGTTTACAACCATTATAAAAGGCTGAAACAGGAAGTCCAGGAAGACGATGTTGTTATTGAAAAGAGTAACATCATTATGGTAGGGGAAACCGGAACCGGTAAAACTTACCTGGCACGTACTCTGGCTAAAATACTCCAGGTGCCTTTCTGTATTGCTGATGCCACTGTGCTTACAGAAGCCGGTTATGTAGGGGAAGACGTAGAGTCTATTCTTACCAGACTGCTTCAGTCAGCTAATTATGATGTAGAGGCAGCCGAACGTGGTATAGTTTATATCGATGAGATCGATAAGATTGCACGAAAGTCAGATAATCCAAGCATCACACGTGATGTAAGCGGAGAAGGCGTTCAGCAGGCTCTATTGAAATTGTTGGAAGGCACTTCAGTGAATGTCCCCCCGCAGGGCGGGCGTAAGCATCCTGATCAAAAAATGATTACCGTAAATACAGAGAATATCCTCTTTATTTGTGGTGGTGCTTTCGATGGTATTGCCAGAGTGATAGGTAATCGACTCAATACACGACCTATCGGCTTTGCCACGAATGAGGAATCTGAATTTCTTGGTTCTATCGATAAAGAAAACCTATTGCAGTATATTTCTGCACAAGATCTTAAAAACTTTGGCCTTATACCTGAGCTAATTGGCCGTCTACCGGTATTAACACATCTTGATCCACTGGATGCAGAAACGCTTAAGCTAATACTGACTGAGCCTAAGAATGCACTGGTGAAACAGTATAAGCAGTTGTTCCGAATGGAGGAAATAGAATTGGAGTTCGCAGAAGACGGACTTGATTATATAGTGGAAATGGCAGTAGAATTCAAACTCGGTGCCCGAGGTTTGAGGTCAATATGTGAGGCTATTCTCACTGAAGCAATGTTTGACCTGCCTGGTAAGGAAATTAGAAAACTAAGGGTAGATAGAGAATATGCCTCTAATCAGTTTAGAAAATCTAAGTTCAATAAGCTTAAAGCAGCCTAGGCCTGTTTTAAGTTAAAGAATTAACAATTTGCTCCGCTACTTCTAGCGGGGCATTTTTTTTGCCTAAGCGTTTCTTCAAATCCGAGTATTCATTCAGCATATTTCGACGATAACTCGTATCGTCTACTAAGCTTTGTAACTCCTTTGTAATCATAGAAGGAGTGAAATCGTTCTGGATTAACTCTTTGACCACTTCCTTTTCAGCCACAATATTAACCAGACTGATAAAGGGGACTTTTATGACCTTTTTAGCAATTGAATAGGTAAACGCACTAGTTTTATAACACACCACCTGGGGAACTGAAAACAGAGCTGTCTCAAGGGTTGCTGTACCGCTTGTAACAATTGCTGCCTTTGAATAACTCAATATGTCATATGCTGAATCAGTAAGAACCGTCACTGACGGATGCTCCATTGCTGCATCATAAAGCTCTACTGGTAGGTTAGAAACAGCAGCTACCACAAAATGAAAGTCAGGAAGCTGATCTACTACCTGGAGCATGACATCTAACATCGATTTTACCTCCTGATATCGGCTCCCAGGCAGTACAGCAATTATCTGGTCATTTTTTTGACAAAGGATTTTAGCATCAGCAGAAGGGCTATAATCATTTATCAATGATATAAGGGGATTACCTACAAAAATAGCCCCTACCTCATATTTTCTAAAAAAATCGACCTCAAAAGGGAATATGACATATAACTTATCTACAAATCGCTTTATTTTCTTTGCTCGTTTTGTGTTCCAGGCCCAAACTTTAGGGGAGATGTAGTAATGAACGGGTACCCCTAAGGATTTAGCAAACGCAGCAATTCTGAGGTTGAAACCGGGATAGTCAATAAGTACGATCGCATCGGGAGCAAATGATCTTATATCCTTTTTACATTCTTTAAGAAAAGACCTGATCTTTCGTAGGTTAATTAGCACCTCCCACACCCCCATAAAGGCTGTCTCCCTATAATGCTTAACTAACTTCATTCCGGCAGCTTTCATGCCATCTCCCCCCCACCCTCTGATTTGAGCATCGGGATCCATCTGCATGAGATATTTAATTAATTCACCTCCATGAAGATCACCAGACCTTTCTCCTGCAATAATGTAATACCTCATGAATGAAAATAAAGAAGACTATTCGCCGAAATATTCAACGAAGTTTTTGGGGGTTTCATAAAGTTTTAAGCTGTGAAGCGCTGCTTGAGGAGCTATCTCTTTAACCTTATCGAACAAAATGGACCAAAACTCAATGATGAGAATTTCACAACTGGCCATCTTGTCTTGCATAAAAGGCACATCCAGATTAAGGTTCTTATGATCTACCTGTTCAATAATCTCTTTCTTAACAAGATCGCCAAGCTTCTTCAGATCAATGACAAATCCGGTATCAGGGTCAGGCAGCCCCTTAACAGTCACAATTAGCTCAAAATTATGACCATGCCAATTTGCATTAGCACAAGGGCCAAAGACTTCCTCATTTTTTTCAGGAGACCACTTCGGATTATAAAGTTTATGGGCCGCATTGAAATGCTCTTTCCGGTTTACGTAAATCATTCCTTCACCACATTTTCGAATAGAACGCAAATATACAGCCCATAATTCGAAAAAATTAGAATAGCGATGAATTACTGCGTGTTACGGAATAATTCACGAAATTGCGACAAATTCAAGCATAATGATAGTAGTCACCGGAGCAGCAGGGTTTATTGGAAGTGTTTTGATAAGCCGCTTAAATAAGGAAAACTATAATCACATAGTTGCAGTGGACAAGTTCGATCACCCTGAAAAGAACAAAAACCTAGCGGGCAATAGACTGCTAAAAAAGGTTGATCGTTCACAACTCGGACAATGGATTGATGAAAACGGTGAGGAAATAGAATTCATTTTTCATATTGGTGCCCGCACTGATACTTCTGAGTTTAACAAATCCCTGCTATGGGAATTAAATACAGATTTCACAAAAATGATATGGGAAAAATGTATAGCATTCCAAATCCCGCTGGTCTATGCATCCTCAGCCGCCACATACGGTGTTGGCGAATATGGCTACAAAGACGATGAATCCACTATTAAAAAATTGAAACCATTAAACCCTTATGGTGAATCTAAGCATGAATTCGACCTTTGGGCCCTTGATCAAAAAGAAAAGCCATTCTTTTGGGCCGGCTTAAAATTCTTTAATGTATACGGGCCAAATGAATATCATAAAGGTCGCATGGCTTCAGTTGTATATCATGCTTATAATCAAATAAAAGAAACGGGGAAAATGCGCCTGTTTCGCTCTCACAACCCTCAATACAATGATGGAGAACAGATGAGAGATTTCATCTATGTTATGGATCTTGTGGACGTATTAGTGTTTCTGATGAAGCATCGAAAAAATTCAGGCATTTTCAATCTTGGAACCGGAACAGCACGTACGTTTTTGGATTTGGTTACAGCAGTATTTGAAGCTCAAACCCTGCCCCCCTCAATAGAGTTCATTGATACGCCTAAAGATATCCGAGATACGTATCAATACTATACAGAAGCAGATATGAGCAAATTACGATCTATAGGATACTCAAAGCCTTTCACGAGTCTGGAGTCCGGCGTGAAAGATTACGTAACAAATTACCTTTTAAAACAAAAAACCGTATAGTTAATGCCTATACGGTTATATCCACTAGTTTTACTAACTAGTCAGAGGCTGTTGTTATAGTATCCTATAATCTTAGCCAGGTCAACAGGTTCTTTTAAATCAAGACCATTAACCTTTGCATATTTCTTAATCTCATTTCTTTTCTCTCCGAAAACCTCCAGGTTCCGGTTCTTATTACTTTTTATTTCGACCATTTCTTCCCCATTGTAGAAGAAGTAATCCATTTTTTTAAGGATTTCATTGTCACGACGTCCCATATCAGCTCCTTCCATGTAGTTAGCCTTTTTCAAGTAGGTATAGTTTACCCTGACTATGGACATAGGATTTCCATTAAAATAAATCTCATAGAAACCTTCAGTGGGCTCTTTATCCGTTAATTCACTAACGTTAACGAACTTTCTAGAGAGACCGGTAGATTCATCACCAAAAACGAAATTTTTAACCTTATTACCTTCAAGAAAGAAATTCTCATCGGTCTTCTTAATCTTCACGTAGATTAGATTGGAGTTAAGGTTATATTTCAATTGCACGCCTTCGATGACCTTCCCAACATACAGTTCTAAGGAACCAACCTCAGACCACTCATCATCCAAAAAATATGATCCTTTTGTATCGGGGGGAGGAAGTGATTTACCCATGAGGATGCTACCCGTAGGAACACTTAAAAACTCTAATCGATCCGTCATGTAATCATTCTCCTGGGCAAAAAGGCCAACAGAAGATACAAGCAAGAGACATAGTGTAGTTAGTGAAAATATCTTCATAAAACTTATTCATTTTATTTAGGACACCAAAAATAAGCTTTTCCCTAAAAAAAAAGAGGTCTTAGATAAGACCTCTTTTTACATAATGTATTACGTACAGGATTAGTTTCCTGTGTATGTCAAAACATATCCCTGACCAGCGTTGGTCCAAGGACCCTGGCCATAACCAGGATCAGAAATCTGAGGGAAGGTGATCGTGTTGTTAACAGGATCAAAAGTACCTTCACCGCTCCAGATCACACCGAATTCACCGGGTTGATCCAACGTCACCGTATTACAAACATCAGTGAAGCCACCACTAATAGGCAGACCTTCAAAGGTGCTGTAGAAAGGAGTCTGGTAGTCCAGATTTAAATTAGGGGAATCAAATGTAGTACCTGAACCTTGCGTGATAGATACTGTATACACTCTAGGATCAGCTATGTTCTGATTTCTATAAGCTGTTACAGTATAATTACCTGCAGGAATCTCGGTAGGACAGAAAACACCTACGCTGAATGAACAAGTACCATTATAAGCAGACTCGTTGCATATATCAGCAGACCACTGATCTATACGCTTACCTGATTCAGTGATATAAGTGTAATCAACAAGGAAGCTTTCACCCACATCCAAGGTGTCACGATCGACTCCAAAAAGAGACTCAATTTCAGCGGTTCCAAAAGAAACATTTGAAGGAACGCTCTGTATAGTTGTGTAAAGCCTTCTTTCAGAGAATTCAACTACGCTATCTTCGCCATTTTGGTCTTCAGTTATATAAAAGCCATTGTAGGTTAAGTATATTTCAACCTCGTCAATGTTTACATAACCATCAGAATAAGCGTCAACTGTGAACTCAACGTCAGTGTTGTCGAAATCATTTGGGTTAATAAGGCCCAAGTTGCCTTCAACAATACTTACTCTTGGGATGATTCCCTCTTCAACAGTGTCTAACTCTGGAACAGGAAACTCATCTTCATTTTGACATGCTGTGAAGGTTGTAAAACCCGCAGCAAGCATAAAGAAAAGATATTTATTTATTCTATTCATCAGTTCAAGCTTTAGTTAATGTCCCAGAATACAGGAGTAGTTACTAATTCAGTTGGTGCATTGCTATTACCCTGAATTTCTGCAACTGACATCGGTAACCTCAAAACAAACTCATCATCAGCTAAGAAAGGAGAGATTGAAGGAGGAAGAGCTGAGGGATAACCTGTACGACGGTAGTTATTATAAGCCTCAAAGCCATTACCAAACAAAGCTTTATGAGCTTCTGTCATAACAACATCAAGTTTACCGCTCGCAGAAGCATTGTCGTAACGATCTAAAACGTCCGCTACATAAGCCTCTATACCATCATTAACAACATCAGCATCATAGTTATTGGCAGCAGCTTCATCAACGCTAACACTATAGTCAACAACTTTGCTCATTGATGCTCTGATTCCTTCCTCCAACTGCACACGAGGATCCTCTGATACACCTAAAGTAAGAGCAGCTTCAGCAAGGATAAAGTGATGCATGAAGTTAGTAAGTAAAGGAAGAATACCGGCACCTTGACCACCATCTCCTACTTCAGCTTCATCACCCTGACCAGCATCATATTTACCACCTACAGGGTATACACCGAATACAGCACGGATGGCATCATCTGGCGGAAGGCCGCTAGGATCACCGTGATCTCTACCTGTGTATCCGTTGCCCTGGTATCCATAAGGACAGTCTACTGTCTCACAAGGAAGGTTGTCACCTTCAGGATCAGAAAGGTCCTGACGATAGATGTAGTAAGGCAGACGAGGATCATTATTAGTGATCAGTGCATTCATGAAATAGTTGTTCATGTAATACGTCTTACCTGAAGCATACGAGTTTACATAAAGAGGGTGACGGTTCAGTGGCGCCTGGTTAGTACCATAGTTAAACTGAAAGTCATCATCGTTTGATGCAATGAAAGAAGAGTCCGCATCCAGAAGGGCTGTAATGCCTGTACGTGCACGAGTCTCGTCATAAAGCCTGATTTGGTTATACAGCTTCAACAAAAGCGTATTAGCAAATTGCGTGTACTGTGCTACATAAGCTTCAGCATCACCACCGTACATCATGTCAGCAGAAGGAACGATACCGCTCTCATCTCTGGCAAAATCAGCAAGACCCTCATCAATCAGGGCGAAAACAGAGTCATAAACCGCTTCACCGCTCTGAAACTGAGGCTGCTGGTTAGCAAGGCCCTGGAAGGCTTCAGAATAAGGAGCTGCACCCCACATATCTATAATTAAAGAATAGATATAAGCTTTGTGCAGTTTACCAACACCTGAGTAAAGGTAAAGTGAGTCTTGCTCTGAAGTAGGGATGAATACTTCTAAATCCTGCAGAGAGCCAGCAAATAGCTCTTCCCAGCTTTCGCTGTAAGAGGCTGTACTCTGCTCATAACGGCTAAAAGCTAAGCCATAGAAATGCTGGATATAAATAGAAGTACCCTCATTAATCTGGTCATTCAGACCCCAGGCCATTGCACCTTGAATTGCAGGGAGCAACAGATCCAGTTGAGCCTCAGAAGGCTGAATAGGGTCTTCATTTATGTTAAGCCATTCTTCTCCGCACGAGGCCATAAAGAGCATCGTAACAGCGAGAAACGCAGCTTTTACTTTTATATATGATTTTCTCATTATTTCCATCGTTTTAGATTAGAAACTAACACTGATGTTCACACCGTAACGTCTCGTAGTTGGTGCGTTAAGGAACTCAAGTCCTTGTCCGTTACCACTACCCAGAGCACTAACTTCAGGGTCAAGACCAATCTCTTCAGGAATATTAGGTGTGAAGAAGAAAAGGTTTCTTCCAGAGAGTGTGATTGAAGCTCTTCCGAATGGAGTGCTTTCAAGAACAGACTTAGGAAGTGAATAACCAAGTGTAACTTCTCTTAAACGAATAACTGTAGCATCATAAGTTAAGAGGTCATCGAACCAAGTCAGACCATCAATGAAGTACATTTCATTTACAGATACAGGGATGTTGTTTTCCTGTAGGTTACCATCTTCGTCAAGGATAGGCTCACCGCTTGAGTTAGAAAGATATCCAGGAATAATACGGGCAACATCTCTTCTGTCGTCGTTATAAGAAAGCACACCTCTGGAGATTGTCTGGTTAGCAGTGAATGAATAAAGATCACCACCTTGTCTCCAGTCAAACAGAGCTGTCAGCGTAACTCCTTTATAGCTCAGTGTATTAGTGATACCGAGTGTGAAGTCAGGGTTAGGGTCACCTATGATCTGAAGGTCAGGATCTTCAATCAACAAGCCAGTGTTCTGGTTGATGAGGAAGTTACCATCTTCCGCTCTAAGCGCGGCAGAACCAAGAATCTGACCATAAGGAAGGCCTTCTCTGTGTACAATACCCAGGTTAGAATAACCACCAACAACGATTTGGTTAGTGTCTTCTCCAAGGTCGATAACTTCTGTATCGATATGAGTGAATGCAGCATAGACATTCCATGTGAATCCACTCGCTGTAGATACTGGCGTTACATCAAGTCCAACTTCGAAACCTTTGTTTTCTACCTCACCCACGTTGATGATTGCACCAAGTGAACCAGTGGTAGGAGCCAGGTTTGTATTTACGATCTGGTCAGTAGACGATCTGTGGAAGTACGTCGCGTCAAGACCAATACGGTTCTGGAAGAATTTCAGGTCAGCACCAACCTCGAATTCTGTAGTGAACTCAGGCTTAAGGTTAGGGTTACCTTCCGTGTTACTGATCGATTGGTTATTATAGGTAGTAGCTCCAACAGTGAAAGGGAAGCCCATTTCTGTTCCACCAACACCAGGATTGTAGTTAGTCTGAACAGTTGTAATAACCTGGTAAGGTCCGGCCTCATTACCTACGCGAGTGTAACCTGCGCGAAGTTTACCGTAAGAAAGCACATTGCTCTGGATGTCAAATGCATCTGTGAATACAACTGATCCACTTACACCAGGGTAGAAGTAGCTTCTTTCCGTCTGAGGAAGTGTAGATGACCAGTCATTTCTAGCTACCACGTTAAGGAAGGCCCAATCTCTGTAGCCTAACGTTACGTCAGCAAATACAGCGTGGTATCTTCTACGGTTGTAATCTTCACCAGAAGTCTGAATAACAGTATTATTCAGGTAATCGATACCAAATGCAATGAACTCATTACCATTTACAAAATCGTTAGTAAATGTACGCTGGTTAGCGTTGTGTCCAACGTTTGCGCTAAAGCTGAAGTCCTCGTTAAGGTCTTTGTTAATAGCGAATAACAGGATACCGTCCATTTCCTCGAAAGAGTAGTTGTCGATATACATTGAACCTAGCTCAGAACCGGTCTCGTATGAACCTCTACGCGTAACAGATTTTCTTTGATCTGTATAAGCGTTGAAACCAGCCTGGTATGAAACTGTCAACCAATCGGTCACGTCATATCCAAGAGTAACTTTACCAAAGTAACGGTCTACATTAGAGGTGTAGAAGTTATTGTTGGCTACCCAGTAAGGGTTATCCTGATCTTGTCTGTAGTATACGTTTCCGCCTGTGATAGGATCCTGATAAGGAAGAGAAGCAAGATCGATACTTACAGGAGTAAGCATAAGTCTTCTGAATACAGAAGAACCACCCGCGATACCAGGAGCAACCAGAGGAGTCTTCTGCTCGGACTTCACATAGTTCAGTACAGCATTAGCAAAGAAACCATTACCAAGCTGTGCATTGGTACCTAGGTTAAAGCTTGTTCTGTCAAACTCAGAGTTAGGAATGATACCTTCGTTATCAGCTCTTGAGATTGTAGCTGAAATAGCAGCTTTTTCTCCACCAGAGCTAACTGTAATCGAGTTTTCGAAAAGTGAACCAGTCTGGAAGAAATCTTCTGCGTTGTTATGAGGCTCATAAGCAACCTGAGCACCCGCAAATTCGGGGAATACTGCCAAACCAGGATTAGCAGAGTAAGGATGCGCTACTGAATCAATATCACTGAACGGTGCACCCCAGTTACCTACGAAACCACGGTTGAAGCTATTAGCACCACCCTGTCCATACTTTTCAGTATAATCAGGAAGTTTTGCCACCTCTTCAACGTTATAAGAAGAACTCAAGGTGATCTCAAGACCAGTCTTAACACCGCTTTTTGCACCTTTAGTAGTAATAACCACAACACCGTTGGCTGCACGAGAACCGTACAGGGCAGCAGCAGCAGCACCTTTCAGTACAGTTACTGACTCAATGTTGTTAGGATCAAGGTCAATGGCACGGTTAGAGAACTGGTTACCACCAGCAAATGTGGTAGATGCGTTAACGTCATTGTTGAAAGGTACACCATCCACCACGAATAGGGGCTGGTTGTTACCAGTCAGTGAGCTATTACCACGAATAGTAATGTTAGTAGACTGACCTACCACACCACCTGAACCGGTAATGTTAACACCAGGTACTTTACCTGAAATAGAACGAAGCACGTCAGCCTCAGCTTTCTGTGCAATTTTCTCGCTACCTACTTCAGTTACGGCATAACCAAGAGCTTTCTGCTCTCTTTCAATACCGATAGCTGTTACTACAACTTCAGAAAGCTGAGTAACGTCTTCCCGCATCGCTACATCAATAACGCTGCGATTACCGATCTGGACTTCCTGAGTCTGCAGACCGATATACATGAATTGAAGGGTAGTTGCCCCTTCGGGAACGGCAAGCTTATAGTTACCGTCAATTTCAGTTACTGTTCCTACGGATTGATTACCTTTCACAATAACGGTCACACCTGGGATGGCTTCACCCGTTTCTGCTGAGGTCACTTTTCCGGAAACAGTACGCTGAGCCCACGCCTCGCTTATGAGGGCAGACACCAGCACGAAGCTAATAAGTAGAATCCTCTTCATACTGCTTTTGTTTAAGTGATGAATTTAACCCAATTCTATTGTTTCCAAGATCAAACATAAAATAAATTATCGTCAAATAAAATCATTTCAATTCTTTTTTAAAAGCACCTCTAAGCCATTATAAAACAAATTAAGCCGTTTTATTTAAAGACGATTATTTTATTCGGCCAGCAGGAAAATGACGCAGAAATCATTCGTTTTTCACATAGTCGAAACAAAAATTATTTTGCCTTTTTTGGTAAAAAATCACATGAAAAAAGTGTCATTTTTACTAGCGGAGAAATCTAAAAATTAGATAGAATTTACTTCAATCAGGTGGGTTAGAAATAGAAGCAACGTGCAATGTAAAGATTAAAATCTACAATTCATATCCCCCGAACCAGGGGAGGCCACCAATAGCCTTACCCCGCATGGATAATTCTGAATTCGATGCGCCGATTAAGCTTTCTATTTTCTTCTGTGTCATTTGGCGCGACCGGGGAACCAGACCCAAAGCCTTCGTAGGAGAGCCTTGTGGCAGTCACACCGTTTTCTAAAAGATAGGTGTATACACTTTTTGCCCTCCTGGAGGATAGGTCTTTATTATAGGCGCTACTGCCTGTATTATCCGTATGTCCTTCAATCCTTATTTTGATCTCAGGATTATTATCGAGAAACTGAATGACTTTATTCAACTCCACGATACTCTTTGTCACGAGTTTATCACTATCCACTTCAAAAAAGATATTGCTCAGGGTAGTTACAGCGTTTTCACGGATTGGATCGAGGTAGATGTCTTTGACAGCCCCTCCGGAATTTAGTGTAGAATCGGGGCTGAAGTAGCTGGTTTTGAAAAGGTAGCCTGGGCTATTTACATACAACGCATATTCCGTATTCGTATTAAGGACGGTATAATACTCCCCGGTTATAGAATCCGACTGAAATACAGAGGCCCTTTCTTCTTTTTGGAGGTCAAAGAGCTCGATTGAAGCTTTTACGGGTTCGCCACTTTCCTTATCGAGAATCCTGCCGGTGAGGAAGTTACTCTTTATATCAGGTTTGATGGTAGATGGAACACGAAAGGTGAAAATACCACTGGCCGTAAGCCCGTTAGGCAAAACTTTATCCACACTATAATAAGCGTTGTCTCCGGAAGCAGAAATAAACAATGACGTCTGGTCTCCTACATTATTAAGGGGGTAGCCCAGGTTTTCCGGGACAGACCAGCCGTCTGAGGTTTTATCGCTCACATAAATATCAAAGCCTCCCATGCCTGGGTAGCCTTTACTGCTGAAATAAAGGCTTCTGCCATTCACATGAATAAAAGGGGACACCTCATCTTTATTGGTATTGACACCGTCACCTAAATTTTTAGCTCCCTGCCATTCACCTTTATCGTTTTGCCAAGCTACATATATGTCTCTGCCTCCGAATCCATCTGGGCGTTCGCTAATAAAGTATAATGTGCGCCCGTCAGCTGACAAAGATGGCTGTGACTCCCAGCCGGATGTGTTGATGGCGGGCCCAAGGTTCTCGGGAACACTCCATTCATTTCCCCGCTTCCTAGTTATATAAAGGTCACAACTACCATATCCTTTCGGGTCCATGCAGGTGGTAAAAATGAGGGTACGACCATCAGCAGATATAGTACAGGTACCTTCGTTCATCTCAGTATTTATATTGGTACTCAGCAATCCTGATTTTTGCCATTGCCCATTTTCCTTTCTACTGATATAAAGATCTTCATCATGCATATCCATAAAGCCCTGCCTTGCTGTATATATCAGCGTATTTTCATCTACGGTAAGGACCGGAAAATACTGAAGAGGATAGGCATTAACGGTGGTAGGGAGGGGGACTGGCTCTATGGGCAGGGGGTTTTTAGCTGCCTCTATGGCGAAGGTTAGATTTTCTTTGAGGGCAGAGGCGTCCTTTAATGACTGGCCTGTTGGTGTGAAAGAAAGATACTTATCTACATTTTCAAGGCCTTGCTGATACTTGCCTGCCTGCATTTGCATTTTAGCAACTACCAGGTAAAGGGGCTTCAACTGCGGCATGCCGGGATCGTTTGACAGGGCCAACTCATTATAATAAAGTTCACGCTCAGTATTCCGGTAGAGGTTGAAGATACTGGCGAGGCTTAAATAAGCTTCGACAAACGCCGGATCTTTCTGAGTGGCCTGGTTGAGAAGGGAGATTGCCTGATCGAAGTTTCTAAGCTGAGCGGCTTTAAGTCCTTCTTTGTAGAGCTTTTCAGCCTTTCTTGAATCTGTATGAAGCTCCTGTCCATAGGATAACTGCCCGAAAAACACACATAGAGTAAGGAGTAGTACGGACGTTAGCCTCATAGAATCAGGGTATATTCATGAATTTGTGGGTCTGTAAAGAGACATTCCATTCGGGGTTTTCCTTTACGTACTCCACTATTAAAGGTAACATTTCAGCGGACTTTTCCCACTCGGGCTGTAAAAATAGCTGGCAATCCGGGTTTACCAGATCACAGTGTTTTTCCGCCCATTTGAAGTCGCTCTTATTATAGATGACGACCTTGAGTTCATGGGCCTGCTGACAAACCTCTTGCAGAGGTTCCTTGAATTTTTTGGGACTAAGGCAAATCCAATCCCACTGACCGCTAAGAGGATGGGCTCCGGAAGTTTCAATATGAGTCCTGAAGCCTTGGTCTTTTAATGAACGAGTGAGCTGGTCACAATCATGCATAAGGGGCTCCCCTCCTGTGACAACGGCAAGCCGACCCGGAAATTCGGCTGCCTGCGCTACTATTTGACTAACAGGAAAGGAGGGCCAGCGTGATGCGTCCCAGGAATCTTTAACATCGCACCAATGACAGCCGACATCGCACCCACCGAGCCTAATAAAATAGGCTGCTTTACCGGTGTGGGATCCTTCGCCCTGAAGGGTATAGAAGGCTTCCATAACTGGCAGGGTTTTGATTTTTTCGGCTGTAATAACAGACATTCAGGAATAAATTTTACGCTGTGCGGCCAGCAGTGTATTATACAGAAGGGAAGCTCTGGTCATGGGGCCTACACCTCCGGGTACCGGGGTGATAAAAGAGGCTTTCTGCTCCACTTCTTCAAATTTAACATCTCCTACCAACCTGAATCCAGACTTTTTAGTTTCATCAGGTATTCTGGTGATACCTACATCGATAACCACAGCCCCCTCTTTGACCATATCGGCTGTCACAAACTCCGGCTTACCCAGGGCGGCGATAATGATATCGGCACGGCGAACTTCTGCTGCCAGATCTGCGGTACGGCTATGGCACAGGGTAACGGTTGCATTACCGGGGTTGCCTTTGCGGGCCATCAGTATACTTACCGGTGAGCCGACAATATCACTTCGCCCAATAACAACGCAGTGCTTACCTGAAGTCTCTACATTGTACCTCTTCAGTAGTTCAAGAATACCAAAGGGGGTAGCAGATATGTAGGCCGGCAGGTTCTTTGCCATACGCCCTACATTTACGGGGTGAAAGCCATCCACATCCTTTTCAGGTCTGATCTGCTCGGTTACCTTTTCTACGGAAATGTGATCGGGCAGAGGTAGTTGGACAATAAGACCGTCAATATCTGGGTCGTCATTCAGTGCCTGTACTTCTTTTAACAGGTCTTCTTCTGAGATGGTGGCATCAAACCTGCGGAGGGTGGACTTGAACCCTACTTCATTGCAGTCTCTTACTTTACCATTTACATAGGTTTCACTGGCCCCATCTTCTCCGACGAGCACGGCAGCGAGGTGCGGAATCTTCCCCCCCTGATGAACAATGGTTTGAACTTCGGCTTTAATCTCGTCGCGAATGGTGCGGCTGGTTGTTTTACCATCTAATCTGGTAGCCATATTGTAAATAGTAGGGTTTGGTATTAACTATCAAGTTTAAGCACGGCCATGAAGGCTTCCTGTGGAATTTCCACATTACCTACCTGGCGCATTCTTTTCTTTCCTTTCTTCTGCTTTTCAAGGAGCTTACGCTTACGTGTAATATCTCCTCCGTAACACTTTGCCAGTACGTTCTTTCTCAAGGCCTTAACCGTTTCTCTGGCGATGACCTTTGTGCCTATAGAGGCCTGAATAGCTATCTCGAACATCTGTCTGGGCAGCAGTTCACGCAACTTTTCGCAGAGTCTCTTACCCCATTCATAGGCTTTATCCCGGTGTACTATGGCAGAAAGCGCATCGACACGATCACCGTTAAGCATGATATCGAGCTTCACCATATTTGAGGTACGGAAACCGATGAGTTCATAATCAAGAGAAGCGTAACCCCGAGAGATGGTTTTAAGCTTATCGAAGAAGTCAAATACGATCTCTCCCAATGGTAGCTCGAAGCTCAGCTCCACCCTATCCTGGGTGAGGTATACCTGGTTTTTGATAATCCCGCGCTTGTCCATACACAGGGCTATGATCGGACCAATGTATTCAGACTTGGAAATGATCTGTGCCCGGATAAAGGGTTCTTCGATATGATCGGTGAAGGTGGGATCGGGCATCTCAGAAGGAGCGCTTACTTTCATGATCTCACCATCCTTCATATGGGCATTGAACTGCACGGAAGGGACGGTAGTAATCACCGTCATGTCGAACTCACGCTCGAGACGCTCCTGGATGATCTCCATGTGGAGCATACCGAGGAATCCGCATCTGAATCCGAAACCAAGTGCCGCGGAGGTCTCCGGCTCCCATACGAGGGATGCATCGTTAAGCTGAAGCTTTTCCATAGAAGCCCTCAAGTCTTCGTATTCGGTGGTCTCTACAGGATAAATACCGGCAAAAACCATCGGTTTTACGTTCTCAAAACCCTTCAGGGCTTTGGAAGGCTTTTCCACGTGGGTGATGGTGTCCCCTACCTTAACCTCACTAGCTACTTTGATACCGGAGATAAGGTAGCCTACGTTACCTGCGCTGATAGATTTTTGTGGATCCTGCTTAAGCTTTAAAATACCGATCTCATCCGCCTCGTAAGTGCGGCCGGTATTTACAAACTTTACCTTATCTCCCTTATTAATCGTACCATTAAATACGCGGAAAATTACTTCCACCCCACGGAAGGGGTTGTAGACGGAGTCGAATATCATGGCCTGCAGAGGCTGGGAGGGATCTCCCTCGGGGGCATTAATGCGGGTGATTATTGCCTCCAGAATTTCGGTGATGCCTATCCCCTCTTTAGCACTGGCGCGAATGATGTCGGAGTGGTCACAGCCAAGCAGATCAACCACCTGGTCGGACACCTCATCGGGAGTGGCTCCGGGAAGGTCGATCTTATTAAGCACGGGTATGATCTCAAGATCATGCTCCAGAGCCAGGTAGAGATTAGATATTGTCTGAGCCTCTATACCCTGAGAGGCATCTACTATAAGCAGCGCCCCTTCACAGGCAGCGATAGACCTGGAGACTTCGTAACTAAAATCAACGTGACCGGGAGTGTCAATAAGGTTTAGGACGTATTCTTCGTCCTGAAAGGTATATTTCATCTGGATTGCATGGCTCTTAATGGTAATGCCACGCTCTCTTTCGAGATCCATACTATCTAGTAATTGCTCCTGCATCTCACGGTCGGCAACGGTTTTAGTTGCCTGTAACAACCTGTCAGCCAGGGTACTTTTGCCGTGATCAATATGGGCAATGATGCAAAAATTGCGAATGTTCTTCATGTACTGTTGCAAAAGAGGCACAAAAATAGACAATATCCATCACTAATATAAACTGCAGGAGCTCTTTGTAATGAATAGGTGGTTAAATAACAAGCCTGAGCAGGAATCATTCCCATTAGGGAGGTAAAAAAAGAGGAGTTAAAACACTGGTCAGGTGGTTAAAGGAAATATTAAATTAACATGATGCTCCCAGCCATACTTTTTGATAAGGATATTATTTGTAGCATATTTACGATAAAAAATAAACGAGATGGTACCGGCAGAACACAAGAAAAAAGAAAATATTTCTGAATATGTACTGTATTTGCTCCATGCTCAGGATGTGATCAGAGAAGCAGGTTTTGACTCTGGAAAGATTAAGCAGTATGTAGAGGAGCATGTGCCGAAGGAAGACGGAGATAAGGATGCTATCCTCTCCTGGTACCAAAACATAGCCTCTCAAATGAAAGAGGAGGGCAAGGAAAAAGAAGGCTTCATTCAACTACTGAAGGAGCACATGGATTCGCTTGCTGACCTTAATAAAGAGCTCCTGCGCTCTGATCAGGAATACCGCCGTAACTTTGACCAGGCAAAGTTGCATATAAACCGCCGGTTGAATGAAATGAATGGAGAAGTGCGGAATCCTGTGGAGGTTTGTGTAGTAAGCGTTTATGAAGTCAATAAGATGAGGCACCAGGGACAGCAGCCGGAGGAGGAACTGGCGTCAGCTGTATTTGCTTTCCAAAACCTGCTGTCTTATCTGAGTTACCGCTACCGTCAGCGAAATAAATCGTAATACCCGGATTATTTTCGGTATAACCTGGCCAGGTATTGGTCATTTTCCTCAAAAAAAAGGATATCGCATTCAAGGCCGGCCTGGGCAGCATGTTGTTCGAGCGTGGCAGTGTCTGCGTATAACCAGGAAAACCACTCGCCCTTTATTCCATCGTACAGATAGCGATAAGACAACTCACCATAATAACCTTGTGGTCTTGGTACGCCTTCGTCCTCATAGAGGTAATTAATATCACTACTATCAATAAGGATCTGCCCTCCATGAGCTAAAAGAATGGAGGCCTGCTGTAAGAACTGCGGCAGATTAGTCAGGGTGCCTGCCATGCCGAGGCCATTCATAAGTATGAGAAGGGTGTCATATGTCTCTTTACGGCTCAAACGATAAAAGTCCTGGTTAAGGATTTTGTGCACACCATGCTTCTTTATCACACTGCATGCTAATGCTGAGCTTTCGAGGGAGGTCACATCGTTTCCGGCATTCTGCAGGATGATGGAATGTATGCCTGTCCCTGCTCCTACATCCAAAATATGTCCCTGGCAAAACTGCAGGGCTACTTTTTCGATATCGGGCAGGCCATCATATTCGCGAAAAAAATGGCTGACGGGCATTTCTTCGGTGGTACCATAGCTGGTTTCAATCCATAAGTCCTTTTCGTTGCCTTCCTGGTAATCCAGCAGGGCTTGTCCATACAGGTCCTTCATTAGCTGGAATGGTCCGTTACGATTACCCACTGTCCATCGATGTAATGCCAAAGCAAGGTGAAATGTCCGCCGACATCTTCGGACTCTTCACGATCCAGGTGCCATTTTCCAAGTACAAAAAATGATTCAGGGCCGGTTTGCTCTGCATCCACTACATCAAAGGTAAGGGTGCCCATCGCCTCGCGATCCGGGTAGTTCTTTACGTAATTATCGAACGTCTTTTGCCAACCATAGGTTATACCTGACTGTCCTACAAACTTGAGGGAGTCTGACTTCCAATAACTATCCATGAAACACTCGAGGTCACCGGCTGTCCAGCAGGCTGCCTGCCGATCGAGAATCGCCCGTATTTCTGTTTCGGCATCGGTCTGAGCACCGGCGAAATGGCAAAGGGTGAACAAAAAGGCGAACAGAGTGATCTTTTTTATACTTTCGCTCATAGTGAGTGGCTTTATTGCAAAACTACACCAATGTATCCTTTATGCGCAAGACTGACTACCTTTCTTTATCCCGCCAGCTATGCAGGGCCGTTAAAAATGCTCTTGTAAAAGATATTCGCCAATATGGGCTGAGGGGACTCAGGTCTGATAACCCGGAGAACACTAAGGCTACACATGCTGTAGACAGGATTGCTTATGAGGAGTTGCTATCTATACTGGAAGGTGTACCGGGGAGGGTATATATGGAGGGGTTTACCTTTCCTGATGTCAAAAACTCTGAATTTACCGTCTTCATAGACCCTGTCGATGGTTCTGCGAACTGGGACCGTGGTATTGGAGATCCGTGCTTTTGCCTGGCAATTACGGAAAAAGAAGGAAGTCTGGTATTCGGAGACCTGAGCTTTGCGTATGTGGAAGGGCTACGCAGCGGAGACAGGTACTATACGGCGGGAAACCGATCTTATTTTCATCATGCACTTACAGACCGGGATACCCCATTAAAAACCAGCCCGATCGAGGAGATGAAGAATGCCATGGCCTATATTAAGCCGGGATATTCTGGGGCTGGTCCGCTTTTTACTCGTTTTCTGCCTCATTTTTTCAAGGTAAGAGACATTCGGGCGATCGATAATTCGGGTATGGAGATATGTGAATTAGCACGGGGAGCCACGGATATTCTGGTGGAGGCGAGAGAGCTATCGGATTTCTATAATTTGCTGGCTTTCCCGATACTACATAAAGCAGGGGGCGTGGCTAAAACGCTTGACGGCCTGAACCTGGCCGATACGGTCATCTCAACGGAAGGTCAATACGATTACCTGGCCACGGCAAATGAGTCCCTGATGAAGGAGGTGATGGGGCTATACCATCAATTTCTACAAAAGGGAGAGCATGAACTCGGTAATGGAAGGTTCTTTCTTAAATAAATAACCCACCATTCTTTAGCAGGCATCGTGTATTCGGAGTTCCGGTTACGAAAAAATGGAAATATGTCTTGCCGTACTTTCTGATTATAGGCTGTGTCTATAGAAATCGTTTATTTCTGCAGATAAGCCGCTCAAATCTTTGGCATTCCATTATCTTTTTTGTAGTCCTGTGGGAGTGACTGATAATTTAAATATTATACAAAAATTGGAATTTTTTTTACTTAAAAAATGCAATGTGCTTTCTGTCAATTATATAATTTTCAGAAATAGCTTTGTCTTTCCCGGAACTTAATTGAGAGACAAAATTCAATTTGATAATACCCAAAAATTCCCTTACCATTGCACCTGAAAAAACTGACCAAATAACCTGTGAAAAGAATAAAACAAACCGTTTCGGCACTAGCGGTCACTGCCTGTGCTATTTTCACCTCACTCAATACAAATGCTGCAGGCACGCAACAAGGCGGTCCCTGCGTATGTCCTCAGGTATATGCCCCCGTATGTACGTATGATGGCAAAGAATTCAGTAATGCCTGCATTGCCGAATGTAATGGTTATACAGCAGACGAATATGAGTCTTGCGGACTAATCATTTAATAATCTCAGAATAATAAACTGAACTTTATTATAATTTCTTTAAACCTGTGAAATGGCACAGGACAGGTTTTCTGTGTCCTTTTACTTATTTATTAATTTCACTAATTATTTAATTCTATTATGAAAAAGGTAAAACTAGTTCTATCACTATTCGCACTTGTAGCACTTGCTGCTATCTCTACTCAGTCTTTCGCGGTAGAAACTGAATCTGCTGGTGACTGTGTATGTCCTGCTGTTTATGACCCTGTATGCACGTATGATGGCAAAGAGTTCTCTAACTCTTGCTTTGCTGAGTGTGCCGGTTACAAGAAAAATGAGTATGAGTCTTGCGGTGCTGCTACTTCTATGGCAGAAACTACTACTGTAGAGATCGAAGAAGCTGCAGCTGATTGTGTATGCCCTGCAGTATACGATCCAGTTTGTACTTACGACGGAAAAGAGTATTCTAACTCTTGCTTCGCTGAGTGCGACGGATACAAGAAGAACGAATATGAGTCTTGTACTTCTACAATGTAAGAACTTCTTATAGCAAACAACTATCAATACGATTATGAAATCAGTAAAACTATTCCTTTCGCTTTTTGCACTGGTAGCTATGACAGCTATCTCTACACAGTCTTTCTCTGTAGATAAAGCTGAAGCTGTTAAGGGCTGCGTATGCCCTGCAGTTTATGACCCTGTATGCACGTATGACGGCAAAGAGTTCTCTAACTCTTGCTTCGCTGAGTGCGCAGGATACAAGAAGAATGAGTATGAGTCTTGCGGATTAGCTCTTCAGGCTGCTTTAAGCCAGAAGCAAGCTGCTGTATGGCCTCCTTATGCTTGTCCTGATGTATATGACCCTGTTTGCACATATGACGGCAAGCAGTTCGGTAATAGCTGTTATGCAGGTCTCGCAGGATACACTTCTGATGAGTACTATAGCTGCGGTGTTTCTGTATACTAAGTAATACAGTAATCCATTACTAAAAAGGCCGCCCGGAAGGGTGGCCTTTTTTAATTGGAGAATTTTGAATGAGAGAAGGGTGAAGAGTAATTGAATAATAGAATTACTGAGTTATTGAATAACCGATGCTGGCACTAAACCGTAGAGGCGCGATTCATCGGGACTTGTTCCGGCTAGCATTAGGATAAGAGGGGATCACAGAGTGTTGAGTGTTAAGTTGTAAGTTATTAGTGGTGAGATTTTAGTTGTGGGGCTGAATTATAGCGTTACAGAGCCATGGAATGACCAAATGATGTAAGCAAAGGAAGGGTGCTGGGCGGAAGGTAATGCTCCTCATTTATTAGACGACCAGTTGGTTAGTCTTAGTTGAATTAGGCTGCCAGTGTGAACAACCCGACAGGTCGCCGTGGTTAACTATAGAGTATTTCAAATGCGCTCTGATACCCATTCACTTCCTGAGCATAATCGACAAACCTGCTGTAGAAATCATGAGTGCCGAGTGTCGCGCTGTCTCCGAGGACTACGAGGCGCTGCTTTGCGCGAGTGAGGGCTACGTTCATCCTGCGGATATCTGATAAAAACCCTATGATGCCCTTCTCATTACTGCGTACCAAGCTGATATAAATGATATCGCGCTCCTGCCCCTGAAAGGCATCTACGGTATCTATGGATAGTATCGGGGTGTACTGTCTGAACTCTTCATCGGCAGCAGCCTTGTCCCTCAGTAAATTCACCTGTGCTTTGTAGGGGGCTATGACGGCAATGGTAAGGCCTTGCTCCACGACTTGCTCCCCTCCCAGTGCCTGCAGGCTTTCTTTTAAATGCCTGAGCAGCAGGTCAGCCTCTTCGGTGTTGTATGTACTAAGGGTTTCTTTGTCTACCTGCTCAGTATATCCGCATCCGGCGGTATCTATATAAAGCAAGGCGCGGTCATACCCGGGCAGGAGGCTTTGGGCTACAGAAGGGTGGGCGCGCAGCCGGTTCTCGTAGAACCATGAGGAGCTAAAGTTCATGATGTCGCGGTGCATCCTGTACTGAATGGTAAGCATGACATCTGCCTCCTGTCTGCTTATGGCTTTTTCGAAGAGCGTCTCACTGAGTCCGTCTCTGGCCGCCTCTATGCTGCGGACAGTGGGAGGCAACTGGCAGTGGTCACCGGCAAAAATGACACGGTGCGCCTTTAATATGGGAATCCAGCAGGCAGGCTCTATGGCCTGGGCGGCCTCATCAATAAACACGGTACCAAAGGTACGGCCGCGAAGCAGTTCATGGGAGGCACCTACCAAGGTGCATAATACCACCTGTACCTGCTCCATAAGGTCATTGACAATATAGTGCTCGAGCATGTCGGCCTCTCCACGCATGCGGTGGCTTTCCCGAATAAGCAGTTTACGTTGTTCCTTTTCAGCCTTACCGTATTTTCGCTTGTACTTATAGGCCATGTTACGCATTTCATCAGCCCGCTTCCTTACGGTCTTGAGATCTTTGAAGCTGTCATGACTGGCAATGCGGGCATCGAGGGTATTGCTTATGACAGGGGCGGTGACACGGGCGGGGTGACCTATACGAAGTACATTGAGGCCTATAGAAGCAAGTTTTTCAGCGAGCAGGTCGACAGCGGCATTGCTTGGCGCACTTACGAGTACTTGTTTTTCCACCTTTACGGTATGGTATATGGCTTGTACGATGGTAGTGGTCTTGCCGGTACCGGGTGGGCCATGAATAATGGCCAGGTCTTCGGCATCCATAACCTTTTGCAGGGCCTTATTCTGGCTTTCGTTGAGAGAGTCTGAGCTAAAGTCACCACGGGAAGTAAAGGAGGGCTGCAGGTGACCGTAGAGTATTTCGCGAAGCTGAAAGGAGCGGCCTTTTTCCAGCTTCATCAGATCACTGAGGGCCCGGTCCATCTCTCTGAAACTTGCCTCATCAAACAGCATATCGACGCCGAGTTTACCATCATCGATCCAGTCGGGCAGATCGTCTGTATTGAGTACAAGGGTCATTTTCTCATTTCGTATGGCACTGACTACGCCACTGAGGCTTTGCTTGCGCCCGTCTCCGGCACCGCTGTTGACGAAGAGGGACACCACTTTACCAGGCTGAAAAACATGGGGCTGGCCTATATCACGAGTGCGCACCAATTCAACGAACAGGCGCTCGCCCGTACCAAGGTATTGCTTATTAAGGTCTACGGGATACCAGGTGAGGCCTTCCCTCCGCCTGTCTGAGAGGGAGCTGCGTATGATCTTGTTCTGGTAATAGTGCTGTTCTTCATCGCGCTCAAGCCGGATGAGTCGCTGCACTTTGCGTATTTCTTCGGTGCTTTTACTCATGAGGATGTAAAACTAGGCTTTAAAAGTTAACGGGTAATGATATATTGGGTTAAAAATGAGCTCGCGGAATCTATGAATTTTTTAGGCCATGTATTTTTATCTGGGGACAACCCGGATCTGCTATTTGGCAATTATATCGGGGACTTTGTAAAAGGAAGTAAACATGAGGCCTTGCCTGACAGTATCCAGAAGGGGGTGCTCCTGCACAGGGAGATTGATGCATATACTGATAGCCATGCGGTGGTAGCAGAAAGTAAGGACAGGCTGCGAAGCCGCTACCGCCACTATGCGGGGGTAATTGTAGACCTTTACTATGACCATTTTCTGGCAAGCCTGTGGGGCACTTACCACTCTAAGCCGCTAAAGCCATTTACGGAAGGGGTATATGAGATTATAAGAAAAAGGAGCGACCACTTACCACAAAGGGCGCAGCGAACTTTCTATTATATGTCACAGGGCAACTGGATGTATCACTATCGTGAGGTAGAGGGGATAGAACAGGCGCTATCTGGCATGGCCCGGCGAACGACGTTTGACAGTGGCATGGAAAAAGCGGGGTTTGAGCTACGTAGTCATTATGCTCAATTTGAAGGGGAGTTCCGGGCTTTCCTTCCGGATATTCAAAAATTTGTAAAAGAGTGGCTGATTAATCACTGAGGGAATCCACTTTATCCAGGTCGGGGGTGCGGAAGTAGTTAAATACCTTGAGGACTATCGCAAGCCCTACTGCCGCCTCGGCTGCTGCAATAATGATGACGAAGAGGGCAAACATTTGCCCCTGAAGCTGAACGCCGTCGTACCGGCTGAAAGCAACCAGGTTAATATTGGCAGCATTGAGCATAAGCTCTATGCCAATAAGGGCCATTATGGCATTTTTACGGGTTATAACGACCGCCAGCCCAACGGATAAGAGACAGAAACTTACGATGAGGTAATGGGTAATGGGTATCATAGGGCGGGGATCAGTCAAGTTGCCGGCGTGCTACAAAGGCAGCACCTACGAGGGCTATTAATAATAGAATTCCTGCAAGCTCAAAAGGCAGGAGGTAGTCAGTCATAAGCCCGGTACCCAACCTATGGATGGTACCGCTTCCGTCAACGGTTAGTTCTTCTGACCGGCTGATCCACCCGAGGGCGTTCCAGTTCATCCTCAGAATAAACGCAAAAAGAAAGGCAAAAAGCCCTACCGATATGAGCACACCCCAGACGCGGTTATGTACGGCGGTGGTGATGGGTTTACCCTGCACTTTATTGGTGAACATGACCCCGAAAATCATGAGCACGATAACGCCTCCTACATACACCATGATCTGGGTAACGGCAATGAAGTCAGCACCGGCGAGGACATAAAGCGCGGCCACGCCCAGAAAGGTGACTACCAATGAAAAGGCCGCATAGAGGATGTTTCTGGTAAGCAGTATGACCAGGGCTGAGGCTATAGTAAGCCCGGCAAACATATAAAAGAGCCACTCAATCATCGCTTTGCTTATCCTGGTTACTATCACTATCGGGCTTACGTGGTCTGATCACGGGCCTGGGCTTTTTCTTTTCTTCTCCGGACTGGTTGCCTTGGTCCTTATCCCCGGGAGGTTCTTCCTCCGGTGAGGGGGGGGTTATTTTTGGTTTAATGACAGGTCTTCCTGGTTTTTTTGTACTACCTGAGGGGCTGTCTTCGCCTGTACCTCCCTCCCCTATGGCCTTATCCTGTGAGGTGGCGGGCTTCACGTTGGGCTTAATAACAGGCCGTGCAGGTTTCTTCGTACTGCTTTCTTCAGGCTTTTCCGGTTTGCTCTCGTCACCTTTTTTATCCTGGGAGGCTGCGGGCTTTATTTTAGGCCTGATCACAGGGCGTTTGGCAGCAGGCTTTGGGTGGTCACTTTTCGGTGAGGCATCTCTCTCTTCATCTTCTGACGGCTTGCGTGGCTTCACGTTAGGTTTTACCACGGGGCGAGCCGGTTTGGAAGGTTCAGGCGCTCCTTCCCTACTCTCCTTTCCTTCTTCCGAAGCTGGTATTATCTTAGGCTTTATTACAGGCCGAGCCTTTTTATCGTCGGCACCCGCTTTGGGTGTGGTCTTAGGTTTTATTTTCGGCCTTACAACCGGGGGGGCTGATTGCTTTGGCTTACTGTCTTGGCTGTCTTTATTACTATCTTCTTCTGACGCTGCCGCTGGTTTGACCTTTGGTTTTATCTTCGGGCGAAAAGCGGGCTTAGGCTTTTCTTTCGCTTTATCTGCCGGCTGTCCGGTATCTTCCGCGGGGCTAGTGGCGGAGGGCTTTACTTTGGGGCGAAACTTAGGCTTTGGCTTGGGCTCACCTGGCTCTTCCTGTGCTTGGGTACCGGTGGCCTTAGGCTTTACCCTGGGCTTAAATGCCGGCTTACTGCCTTGCTCACGACCTTCCCGGGCGGGTTTTGCGGCCTCTGGCTTTACGCGTGCGGCAGGTTTAGCCGTACCAGAGGCGCTTCCGGCTTTGGCTGTTTTGGCCTTTTCTTTTTCCGCAAGAAAGTCAGCGAGCCGGGTATGGGCCACTTCTATTTCTTCCTGGCTCATTTTACCAAATGAATAGATATGGTCATCTACATCATACTCGGTAAAATCGTAGGCCTTGGTCATGGTGAGACACTCAGTGGGGCATACGGTGGTACAGAGGCCACAAAAGCAGCATTTGCCCATATCTATATCAAAGCGGGCGGCATGTATGCGCTTAACAGTACCGTCACTGGTCTTGCCGAGGTCACCTACTGCACGTATAGGATCTATCTCTATACAGTCTACGGGACATATTTTGGCGCACTTATCGCATACGATGCAGTCATCAATTTCATTGTGCAAGCGGTAGCGGCCGTTATCAGGTATGGGCAGGGATTCCTGTGGATATTGGGTAGTAAAGATACCGGTGGACTGCTCAAAGTAGTCTTCTTCCTCCACGCCTTTGGGGCTCCGGCTTTTCCTGGCCTGCAGGAGGTGCCTCCAGGAGAGTCTGAGCCCGCCGGTGAGGGTACTAATAGCCTCTCCAATGCTTTTCCAGTATCCGCTATTTGCTCCTTTCTTCTTCATATCAGATCATCCAAAGGCGCCAAACGCCGGCGGCTAATATAATTAAAATAGCAGCAGGGGTAAGGTATTTCCAGCAAAGTGACATAAGCTGGTCCACACGGAGGCGGGGATAAGTCCAGCGAATCCACATTTGAATAAGCACAGTGAGCAGGGCCTTACTGCACAGCCAGAAACCTCCCCAGGCTATGCCGGAAATGGTACCCGGGGTACCGGAGGTCCAGTAGGCGAGCTCGAGGCTCCCTATATTGGGGAGGGGGGTGTTCCAGCTTCCCCAAAAAAGAACGGCCCCGAGAAAGCTCACAAGGAGCATCATTCCATACTCACTGAGCATGACCATGGCCCATCGAAATCCGGAATATTCGGTATGAAATCCGCCTATCAGCTCTGATTCGGCCTCGGGAAGGTCAAATGGGGCCCGGTTACACTCGGCCAGGGAGGCGATGAAAAAGATGAGGGCGGCAATGAGGAGCAGGGGCATGCGCATGATGTTCCAGGTAAGTATACCGCCTACCTGGGATACATCGATGCCGGTGTGCCTGAGGCCGAATAGGTACTGAGTCTCTGATTGAGGCAGGCTATGGTACCATACGCTTTGCTGCCAGCTTATCTGCTGGAGGTCGAGGCTCTGGCATATCATGACGACGGCAAGCACGCTGAGTCCGAGGGGCACTTCATATGAGATGATCTGGGCCACGGAGCGCATGGCGCCGTAGAGGCTGAATTTGGAGTTACTACCCCATCCGGCCATAAGGATGCCCAGTACATCGAGGCTGACTATGGCGAGCAGGAAAAATACGCCTGTCTCTATGCCTGCGCCGCTCCACCCGGCGGCGAGAGGTATGACGCTGAACCCGCTAAACACGGCGGTGAAGATAAGGACGGGTGATAGCCTGAAGAGCTTTTTATCTGCTGCAGCTGGTACAATGTCTTCTTTCTGCAAAAGCTTGAGCAGGTCGGCAATGGTCTGCAGCAGCCCGTAGCGCCCGACTTCCATAGGCCCTACCCTATCCTGTATAAAGGCAGATACCTTACGCTCGGCGTAGATGGCCACTACGGCGTATAGCAACAGAAAGGGCAGAAAGAATAAAAAGGTCGTCAATAGCGTAAACCGGTTAGCTGTCGGCAGACAAAAATAAGGGCTTAGACGCTAACACCAAAGGTAAAGATCAGCCATTTCCTGCGCTGCCTGATCCGGCTGCTTCTACGGTGAGGGTGTACTCTTCGGTGGTATTGTTACCTGCATCGACAAAACCGCAGGTGAGGGTACCGCTTGGCATGGCATGTACCACCTTGAGGGTGAACTTGTAACGATCTTCTTCGGCAGGCTTTTGTTCCTGCAGCTCTATGCCATCGGGCAGGTTTATATAGGCTTCCCAGCTACCTTGCGGGGACTTGAGGGGGGCTCTTCCGGATATTACCTGAAACTGCTCTCCTATGCTGGCAGTGATTTTATCTGTTTGGGATATCTGGTAGGTTATCATCAATTACGTTTTTTTAATTCAAATCAATATAAAAAGTAGTTTGGGAAGGGTATTGTTTCGCTCTGCAGCGGGGTGATGGCTGCCATATAGTAGACGTGTGATCAACTATTCTTTGAATTTCCAGCTTTTAAGGCGAATTAACCTTCAAAACAGGAAACCTTATGTGGTCCGGTTGATTTTTATACTAGTCAGCCAGCTATCATAAAAATGAATCAGGAGGCAAGAAATTAATGAGCAAGTACATATGACACGGGCCGCTATCATCTTTATTATAAGCCTGGTAATGGTACTGCCCCTACTCTTGCTTTTCGGGGAGCCCTCTCTCAGCGACCAGTTATACCTTTGTATTCCGTTTTTACTCTTACTGGGAATACCTCACGGGGCCATAGATAATATCCTTTTCATTCGTAATAAACCGATCAGCCCTGCACTCTTTAACGCTGTCTACCTTGTCTTTGTGGGTATTAATATTGCCTTGTGGTTTATTTTTCCGGCTATTGCCTATATGGTCTTTCTTCTGATATCCGCCTATCACTTTGGTCAGTCTCAGTTTTCGCACTATCTGTCTCAGCAGATAGCGAAGCATAAATTACTCTACTTAAGCTGGGGGACATTGCTCATAAGCAGCCTTGTCCTTTTAAACTACTCTGAGGTAATGGGCATTGCCAGTAAGCATGCGGAGTTTTCTTTTCTACGGTCCCTGCACGGCTACCAGTTAATGGTATTTATGTGCCTGATAAGCGGGCTGGGTACTGTGTGTCTAATGGGGAGGCTCTGGCATATTAAGGTATTGTCGCGGGGTGCCTTTTTGAGGGAGTTGCTTCTGCTGGGAGTATTACTGGGTTGCTTTTACCTTACTCCTCTTTTGATAGGGTTTACTTTATACTTTGTGATCCTGCATTCTTTTAAAGTACTCCGTGAGGAATATGTCTTTTTAAAAGCTTCGGGGGAAGTATTCTCAATAAGACAGTTTATTAAGCTTGTGGCACCACTAACGCTGTTTTCCATAGGAGGGATCGGTTTACTATTCGGGCTTATCTACATGGGATGGTTGCCGATATCATACGGGTATTGCCTGCTCATTGCCATATCGTCTATTACGCTGCCTCATGTGTTTGTGATGAACAGGTTTTATGTCCGTTTTTTCAGGAAGAAGAACCAATATAAAGCGGTCTAGTCGGCGTAGGGCTGGTTCACTTTTCCTATAATGGTTATTCTGTCCCTCCATCTGTTTTACGCTGATAAAGCCGATATAAAAAACAAGAGGCTGTAGGAAGACCTCTTTTTCTACCAAACAATATTTTGAAAATTACCTCAATCACTCTGCATAGCGAAGTCGGACGTGACCCGGTTGGACGTGACCCGGTTGGACGTGACCCGGTTGAACGTGACCCGGTTGAACGTGACCCGGTTGGACGTGACCCGGTCGAACGTGACCCGGCCGAACGCGACCCGGCCGAACGCGGCCCGGCCGAACGCGGCCCGGCCGAACGCGGCCCGGTACAACCTCGCGGTAGTTATGAGGAATGCAAAATTATATTTTGAACAAAAAGAAAGAGGTTGCCTTTTGAGACAGCCTCTTTGTTATATGCTATTAATAAAATTAATTCTATAACTCCTGCTGTTCTATGGTATAGCCTTCTGCCTTGCTGAGTGACTGTGCGACTAAGCCGAGCAGTACGCCATATATCACTTTGGAAGATATATCGGCTATGGTGTAGGTGATTTCGCGGGCGACTACGCCGACTTCGTTAAACAAGCCTCCATTTATACCCAACAGATGAGGCATGAGGTAAGCGCCGGGATAGAGCATCCAGGATACCAGGAAGAGGACCCATATAGACCCTAGCAGTTTTTGTGCTTTGTCCGGAATGCCTTCTTTACCCTCTTTTATGACTCTGCGCATGAGTATGAGGATGTGAATAAAGAATACGGTGGATATGGCTCCCCAAATAGCAAAGGCTGTGAGGTTGGTCACTTCGTAATACTGGCCAATGTACCCGGTGACGATCATCATGACGCCGGAAAACCAGAATTGATTACGCACACTGCTAAAATTGCTACGGGTAAGGCTTACGACAAAGAGTATCTGAAAAAGCAGCATGGGTACATCGATGAGCCAGTTGAGGTAGCGGTACCCATTGTTAAACAGGTCACTGCCTTCCGCGAGAAAATACCTTCCTTTTTCTTTATCAAATGCAAAGGCATCTGTCCAGTTTTCGGTCTGTACATAAAGCAGTAAAAAAGCAGAGACCATTACGACTACCGATAGTATGGATGACATACGGTATTTCGGTGCGACATTTTTAATGGTAAGTACGAAGTACAAAAGGCCGGCGAGCATACAGGCGTAGCCAAGGGTAAGTACGTGTGAGGTGAGCTGGTAGGCCATTTCGGAAAAGCCCTGTTCAAGCCCTACGTAATTTTCAAAAGTTGCATTACCAAGTTCATTCATGGCGTGGGTATGGTTAAATATAAATAGCTGCTACAAGCAGGTCAGCTAATCATCAGGCTTATGACCCGGCCAGCAGCGTGACCAAAAATTATTTCACGATATAAATGCGGAAAGTGGCAGATTACCCCTGCGGGGTAATATTATTATTGTATTAAGGTGCACAATAGTGTGATGCAAAGTGTGTAAGGCTAACCCGGAGGAAATAGTAATGTTTAAATTAACTCCCTTGAAAATCAACCAACCGGACAAAGAGGCCATAATATGAATAGCCTGGAGGAGGGGAGGATAGGTTATCCCTTTAATCAAGCGTGGTGCTTTGATGGTGAAACGAGAAGCAATAGCTGTATCCAGGACAGATGCCAGGCTAAGGGTATTGAAGCAGACAGGACGCGCCCCAGTGTTAAAGGAAAAATTGATTAGATTAGGCGATAGGGGCTATCAACGCCGTCACTACTTATTTTATCCCCGGATTTGAAAATGACCGAACTAACCGCATGAAAAAGACCCTTCTGCTAAGCATACTATTTACCTTTGCCTACCTGACTCTTGCCGCTCAATCACAGCCTGCCGGGCTGGATTCAATACAGACTGAGAGACTTGCCAAAACCTGCGAGCTGTGGGGGCATCTTAACTACTTTCACCCTGACCTGGATGATGGATCTATCGACTGGGCTGGTGCATTTACAGATAATATCGGGCTGGTAAAGGATGCCAAGAACAGCCGGGAGTACGGCGAGGCTGTCCAACGGATGCTCAGCCGATTAAATGATCCTGCCACCCTAGTCGTCACCTCAGAAGCCAGAAGATACACGGGTGATTCTGTCAAATACCCGGTAGTTGAATTCGTAGAGGACAGTGTGCTGCTGTTCTCAATAAACGATTACAGTGACCTGGAGGACTATAATTATGTGATGACTCAACTAAAAAGGCTTACGGAAAGCATACCGCTGTCCAAGGGGGTTATTTTTGACATACGAAGTGCGGAAAATCCGGGAATGTTCAAAGGATACGTTCCCTGGTATTTCAATATGATAGAAAATTACTTTTCAAGCGAAGTAATCGAGATACCTGGCTTGCAGGCAAGATTTCATGATGGGTTCGCACCGGAATCAGGGGCTACTTCGGGCGGCTATGAATCGGGCTACTATATAACTAATCAAAAAACCATTACCCCGGCTCCTGAAGCGGTGGACAGGCCTATTGTTTTTATTGTTAACGAACATACGGATATGCCGCGGGTGGTGGCAGGCCTTTATCTGGGTGATAAAGCCCGCATAGTATCGACTTCGCCAATCACAGAGGCGGTATTTGCCGAAACCATAACCTTTGAACTGGATGACTCGCTAACGGTCTCTATCCGCACGAACGAGCTACTGACTGACCGTCCCATTAAAGAGCACGTGCTGTTACCGAAAGGAACCGAAAAGCAGCAGATGGTCGGTAGTGCCCTGTCCCTGATTAACCATACGCCTGAACAGGTAAATGTAGTAGGCGATGCCAAAGAAACTTCAAGGTTTGCTGCCGGTGATAACCAGGTGGAAGAGTCGTCAGGCGATTATCCTGACGAGGGGCACCGGCTGTTGGCGGCCGCTAAAATATGGACGGTTATCCATTACTTTTTTGCCTACCAGGACCTGATGACAAAAGACTGGGACAAGGTACTGAGGGAGTATATACCTCGTTTTGTTAGTGCATCGGATTCGCTGGGGTATCATATGGCTGTGGCGGCAATGTATACAAACATCGAGGACGGGCACGGCTTTGCAGGCAGCAAAACGCTTAATGCTTACCTGGGCCCTGCCGCCCCTCCTATCAAAGTACGGTATATAGAAGGGCAGCCTGTGATTGTGGATTTGCTGCCGGATTCTCTTTATAAGCATACGGAAGTAAACATAGGAGATATCGTGCTGGCGGTGGATGGTGAGGCTATATCAGATCGCTTTGAGCGGTACGCCACTCTAACGGCGTCTTCTAATGATGCGTATCTGCGAGGCAGGGTGGCACATGTGCTGTTGAACGGACAGGATGGTACGGAAGCTTCGCTGGTGATACAAAAGGCAGATGGCCGTACTGCCAGGGTGTCTCTGCGGAGAGATGCTTCTTATAACCGAATGTTGTGGCAATTGGGCAATGGCAGAAACGAGCAGCCTATCATCCGGCTGATCAATAAGGATATCGGGTATGCGGACCTGGACAGGCTGACGAAAGAGATGGTGGACTCCATGTTCGATGTATTGAGGGACACGAAAGCTATCATATTTGATATGAGGGGCTACCCAAAGGGCACGGCGTGGTCTATCGCGCCCTACCTTACGGAAAAGAACGGGGTGTATGCGGCAAGCTTCAGAAGGTATTCGCCTATGAAGATCAGCGTTGGAGGCACCGGGCACCAAACGTTTTTTGACCAGCCCATCCCTCCCTCAAAAGGCGGCCGCTATAAAGGAAAAACGGTCATGCTGATAGACGAGCGTACGATGAGCCAGGCGGAACATACGGGCTTATTTCTGGAAGCGGCTAATGGCACTACCTTCATAGGTAGCCAGACGGCAGGGGCTAACGGGGATGTAACTAAATTCCGGGTCCCTGGCAATATAATCCTTGCATTTACCGGGCATGATGTGCGCCACATAGATGGCCGGCAGCTCCAAAAGATAGGGCTGGTGCCGGATATAGAGGTAAAACCGACTATAGGGGGTATACGGGCAGGTAAAGATGAGGTGCTGCAAAAGGCAATCGATTATGTGCAGGGGGAGATTGGGGAGTAGGAAACAGGAGTAAGGTAAAGCTGCGTGCCTACGGCCCTAAGGATTGCTATTTCTTTATGCGGGCTACCAAGGCGACGTCCCGATGGGACTGGCATAGGATTAGGCGCCAGGGCCATAAGTTTACCCTGCCAACAAATCTATGCCTGATGACTTGCCCCGGGTAATGATCATGCAAATACTGATGATCACTCTCCAGACAAAAGAAAAGCCCGCCGGTGAGGCGGGCCTGTTGCGGGTATAGTCTAAAGGGGATCTTATTCTACCTTTTTGCCGGGTAATTCCTGTCCGCCCTGGTAGAGTACAAGGCTTTGGATCTCTCCGTTCTCTTCTAAAAACTCGATCTCGGCGTTGACGACTTTGGCAAAGAAGCGCTTATCGCTTTTGGGGAATACTTCTATGGCTTGCTGGCCGGTACCCTGTATCATGAGTGACTCACCTTGGGTGAATACAGTGAGTGCAAAGGCGGGGGCCAGTTGATACTTACCTATGTAGCGATCATAGGAAGCGGGGTCTGCTTCCACGACTTCGGGTTCTGCGGGTGCAGGGTCATCGGTGCGGAAAGAGGGGCTTTCCATGCCACCGCGGGGGCGAAAAACAAGCTGGGTGATATTGCCTTTGTTATCACGCTTGAAGATGAAGCGGCCATAGTTATCCCCGGGGCTGTAAAATTCATCTTTTGCTACGGGTATGAGGGCAAACCCGGGCTGTCTTGTGCGCTTGCTAAAGAGGGTGTCGTTGCGGATGCTTACTACTCTGAAGGCTTCATCGGTGACGCGGTAGTTGCCTGTATACTCTTTCAGTTTTTTAGGCTTGATCTTAACGGCTATGGGCTCACCCCCGGTGTTAAGGGCGGTTTCCGCCAGGCTTACTGCGAGGTTTACGGGTGCGTCCCATTCGCGGTTCTGCAATACGGCCACGAGCAGTTCTTTCTCGGGTACACGGATCATCATGGTGCGGAAGCCATTGATGCCGCCGCCATGCTCTATGGAGGTGTATTCTCCCACCTGTCCTACCTGCCAGCCAAATCCGTAGCGGGTGTCGGCACCATTTGCCAAAAGGCTGCCGGTCCAGGCTTCTTTAAGGGACTCGGCAGGCAGGAGATTTCCTTCATAGAGGGCTTTGTCCCAGACGGCGAGGTCATCTACATTGCTTACGAGGGAACCGGCTGCATGGGGCAGTGACATGCTAAGGTATGGAGCGACGATTATATTTTCTCCGTCCTTACCGTAGCCTTCCACCCGGCCGGGAATGATGTCTTTCACGTTTCCATAGTAGCTGTGTTCCATACCAAGAGGGGCAAAAAGCTCCTGCTCTACATATTCCTCATAGCTTTTGCCACTTACAGCTTCAATGATGGCGCCGAGCAGGATGTAACCGCTATTGTTATAGCTCCACTCGGTGCCTGGCTCAAAGTCGAGGGGGAGGGTTTTAAATTTATCGATGAGCTCTGAGAGGCTGAGGTGGTCTGTCATGTAGGTAGGAAAGTCGGACTGACTGGTGTAGCTGGGTATACCGGAGGTGTGGTTTAGCAGTTGCCTTACGGTGACCTTGTCGCCTGTTTCAGCAGGGTAGTCTTTCAGGTAGGTGGTGATCTTTTCGTCAAGTTCCAGCTTACCTTCTTCCCGAAGCTTCAGTATAGAAACGGCTGTAAACTGCTTGGTGATGGAGCCCAGGCGAAAGATGTTTTCGGGCTGCATGGGTACCTGCAGTTCCATATCTGCCATGCCGTAGGCTTTTCGCAGGAGGATGTCATCACCTTGTTTGACAATGACCGTAGCTCCGGGTTCTCCTTCAGGATATGTGTCGGTCATGAGTTTATCCAGCCTTCGGGCCAGGTCACTGTCCTGTGCGGCCAGGGGCAGGCTAGCAAGCAGTAGTAAGTAAAAAAATAATGCTTTTTTCATGATTTGGTTTCTTGTGTTTAGGTAGTTAGATGCGAATAGTTGCTGGTTGGTTTCAATGTCTGAAAAATAAATTAGGGATGAAACGATATGACGGATGAGCGGCAGGGTCAGAAAAGCAGAGGTGTAAAGAGGTGTGGATGACATTTGAAGTATTGCTGCATGGGCTTATATTTTGACCATGAAAAACTACTGGTTAGTAAAATCGGAACCCGAGGAATATGGCTATGATCACCTGAAGCAAGACGGTACGGGCCGCTGGGACGGTGTTCGTAACTATCAGGCGCGCAACTTCATGAAGGAAATGAATAAGGGTGATGAGGTGTTGTTTTACCACAGCGGCCGCCGGCGTGAAATCGTGGGGCTGGCAGAAGTGGTGAAAGAGGCTTACGCTGACCCCGGCGCTGAGGATGAAGGCAAAGGCTGGGTAGCGGTGGACCTTAAAGCGGCAGGCAGGCTGGAGGCTTGTGTATCGCTGGACACCATCAAAGGGGATCCTGCTTTCGAAGAATTTCTACTGGTAAAACAGCCTCGCCTATCTGTGATGCCGGTAGAGAAGGCTCTTTTTGAAAAAATAATAGCTATGAGCAAGGGTTGAGGAATGGAAAGTGGGGGCTTAGTGTGTCTTATTTGTAACTAAGCGGAAAAACAGTATCTTATTTTAATAAGCGGGCAACATAAGGATATGCGTAACAGACAGGTATTTTACTTACTGCTCACGGGCAGCCTGATATTTTTTCTGACCCCGGTGCTGGCGCAGGTACAACAGCCTCAGCGCTTTGAGGTGGAGCTGGACAAGCGGGACAATCCCTTTGATGTGATCAATGCCGGAGAAAGTGGCATTTTCCTGTACCGGTCTACTACTGAGCGGGACCGGGGAGGTTATATATGGGAGTTCCGGATGCTGAACATGGACCTGGACGAGGTATGGCAGAAAAAGCACCTGGTAAAGGATGACCAGCAACTACTGGGCTATCATGCGGAACCTGAGCTTATCCACCTGCTGTACCGCGACGGCTACGGGGCTAAGGATGACTTCGTGATCAATTCATACGATGTGCTCACGGGAGACACGGCGACCTACAGGTTCATTAACCAGGTGGGTATGGAGATCACTCACTTCGAGATATTTTTTGGTAAAATGATCCTTGGCGGTAAGATCAACTTCCGCCCTGTGGTGATGCTCTATGATTTTGAGACGGGCCGTGGTGTGCCGCTACAGGGTCTGTATAATGATCACTCGGAATTACTACAGGTGCAGCCTGATTACAAAAACCGCCGGCTGGTGGTGCTTATGCAGGAGCGGGACCGGAACAAATCTTATACAATATCGGCGAAGTACTATGACCCGCGGGGGGACATGATCTCGGAGGTGAAGTTAAAAAACCGGGCGAAGCATAGCCTGCTGAACGGGATGGCGGGTTTCCTGCAAAACGGGGAAACACTGGTGATGGGTACGTACGGCACGCGGGTATCGGACTACTCCAGGGGGCTTTACCTGGGCCGGGTGGATGAGGGTGAGCAATTATCACTGGATTACTTTAATTACGGGGAGCTGAGCAACTTCTTTGATTATATGAAGGAGAAACGGCAGGAACGGATAAAACGCCGTATCCGCCGCAGAAAGATCAAGGGAAAGAAGCTACGCTTTAATTACCGGGTGAAACTGAATACGGTAATAGAAACGGATGACCAGTTTATCCTGCTGGGGGAAGCCTATTATGTGCGTTATTCGTCTCAGCCTTCGCCACGAAGCACGAGTGCGCTTACGGGTAATCTGCCGGCCAACTGGCGAACGAACACTTTCACTAATATGATGAGCTTCAGTGGTTTTCAATATACCCACGCGGTGATCATGGGCTTTGACAAGGCGGGTAATAAGCTATGGGACAATAGCTTTGAGATAAATGATGTGGAACTGCTGAATCTGGACCAACTGGTGAATGCGACTGTAGACGATAACCGGATCGTACTGCTGTACCTGTATGAAAACGTGATCCGCTCGAAGTTGATAGAGGGAAATGAGGTAGTGGAAGGGAAGTCATTTAATGACCTGCGGCTGAAGTTTGAGGACGATGTGGCTCAAAAGACGGACAGTGAGCTGACGGGGCTGAATCACTGGTTTGATCAGAACTTTTACGCCTACGGGGTGCAGAAGATCAAGAATATGCGTGATGAAGGGGTAAAACTGAACCGGGAGGTATTTTTTATCAACAAGATCCGGTACGAGTAGCCGTTGCCTGCTGCAAGCGGCTGTTATTCGGGTTTCCGGGCTAGGTGTTTTATCACCGCTGAGCTGAGAATTACTTTGATGCCAAACACCTGGATGCGGGCGGAGGCAGCGTGCCTACGGCACTCAGGGTTGCTTTGGCTTTATTGGGCTATAAAGGCGACGTCCCGATGGGACTGGCAGGATGTTTCCTCTGAGCAGTTCGTTACCGTAAGCTCTAATGCTTCCTTTACCGATGCGGGCTTACGGGAACGGTTCAAAAAGTACGTAGTGGTGTATGGATCAGGCTGGGCCCGCAAATGGGTTGGGCCGGCATTTCGGCGTGACGGCATACGGAAGTAGCTGGTATTAGAATTTACTAAAATTGACTGCTTTAAGAAGCATTCTGCTAGTACCTCCCCTGGATAAAAACTCGCTGGAACGATTTTCATCCGGTCCCCGAAAGTCGGACCTCCGAAAGTCGGACCACCGAAAGTCGGGCCTCCGAAAGTCGGACCTCCGAAAGTCGGACCTCCGAAAGTCGGGCCTCTCCTGGGCCCAGGAGGGGAATTATTTGTGCTTATCGCTGCAGAGTGCTATTCTCCTGGTGTTTAACGCCTTGCGCTGACAGCTATGGGTGGTTTACCGGACTTGCAAATGGCTATAGAGGATCTTAGAGGGGGAGGTCTTGCAGCAGGTGGCTGCTGCGGTACTGGAGGTCCTCTACCTGCCTGAGTATGTTATCGAGTATCCGGATGGCATCGATGATGTAATCGCCTTTATTGAGCATGACGCATGCGGCTCTTTGTGAGCGGGCGGCGTCTGTAACTTCGGAACGTTTGGGGAGGCCTTTTTTTGCCATGCCTTCGAGTACTTGTGTTGCCCACACGTCTGGAATGTGTGCGGCGCGGCACATCCACTGTATCTCTTCCTGGTAGCGGGCGAGTTCGACCCACCCTATTTCTACGGCGAGATCGCCGCGGGCTATCATGACTCCGATGGGGTAGGTACGCATAGCGGCCATGAGTATCCAGGGTAGCTGGTGCACTGCTTCTGTGGTCTCTATCTTGAGCATAACGCCTATTTGGGAGGCATTGCGTTTTTTGAGTTCTTCCTGTAGCAGCAGTACATCGTCTTTGCTCTGGACAAAGGACAGGTTTACCACATGGGCGTGTTTGGCGACAAAGTCGAGGTCTTTGAGGTCTTTTTCGGTGAGGCCTTTTGTGTCCAGGTCGCTTTCGGGGAAGTTTATGCCTTTATCGGCCTTCAGGTGCCTTCTTTCATTTTTGGCGTAGGTGATATGAAGTTCCAGTTCATCTTGTCTTTTTGCGGCTACTATGGCTTCTATCTTTCCATCATCAAAAAGTACTTTGTGGCCTTGCTGTACATGCCTGATTACTTCAGGAAGAGAGATGGCTATGTGGGCACACCGTGTGACTTTACCCTGATTGTCGTAAAGGGGAGGCTCACCGGGCTCCTGGCGGGCATGCAGTATGAGCTTATCTCCTTTTTGAAGGTATATGTACTGTTCTTTTTGAGGTACAGGGGCTACGGGGTGCTGGGCGACTATGTCCTTTTGGCCGTTGGTTATACGTTCAAACCGGAGGGTCATGCCTGTTTCGAGGTAGGCATTTTTACTGGTGGTGGCGAGAAAGCCATTGTCCAGCACTTCGGCTACCTGAAGGGTTCGGTTTGAGTCCCGGGCATCTCGAAAACAGATGTGGTCACCAGGTTTGAGGGGAGGCAGTTCCTGTGCTCTTACGGGTATGACGATATCGGCATCTGTCTCTTCGCCTTGTTTATCGAAGATGACGGCAACGGTAAGGGGAAAGTGTGCCTTGCCGTAGATGTCTCTTGTGACTTTGATCTTTATTTGCCGTGGTCCTGGCTTTATTTCACCGGTGCGGATTTTGGGGCCGGCGAGGTCCATAAGTATTTGACAAGGTCTTCCGGTTTCTTTTTCTGCTTTTTTAATGTTCCGGATCATTTTATCCCAGGCTTCCTCATCATCTTTGGCACAGTTTATCCTGGCTACGTTCATTCCTGCCTGCATGAGTGCTTTTACTTCCTGGTAGTCGTGGGCCATAGATGATGAAAAGGTGACCATGATACGTGTATGCCTGTCTTTATCGGCTTGCCCGAGGAGGGCTTCTGTGTTCTGCTTTAGCTTTTCGCTTGCCTGGGACAGGGTGATTGGCTCCTGCCCACGGGGTTTACAGGAGGTATGGAGCAGGGCATGGAGTATTTGCTGGGCGGCGTGTAGATTTTCGAGGGTGTGCAGTTGTGCATTTTTGAGGCTACTGATTCCTGCTGATGATAACTGGTCCTGAATGTCGCGGATGTTGTGATGTCCCAGGGCGAGGTAGTGGAGGAAGTTTCTCAGGCTGACACGTTGCTCCCCGGCGGCGGCTTCTATTTCATTGGTGTATTTTTCTTCCATGCGGAGGGCGGTTTCCACTATTTCTTCGATACGTGTGAGAAGGGTTTTTATCTGCTCTTTATTCATACTTCAGACTAGGTATAAGTGTAAAAAAAGCAGAGGTAAGTATTTGTTTTACAGATGTTAAGGGATTTACTATTTACAGACCACGTGTGAAATTAACCCATAAAAAAAACCTGCCGGAGCAGGTTTTATATATGATTAGCCAGTGATCTTATGATCAGCATGGCCAAGAGCATTCATACTCGCAATGGGTATACACTCCCTGACTACCTGAGTCGCAGGTATGATTTGACTCCCCTCCGGTAATCTTTCTCTGATAATCGGTGGGAAAGCTACTTACTTTGAAATCTGTGATCTTAAGCTTATTCATAGATAAATCATTTAAGGGTTAAAAAAATAAGCTATTAGAAATAGCGATTACTGTACTTGACCTGTGGTAAGGGGGCAAGATCGTAAGGCCTGGGTAACCGGGCAGAAGTCGCAATGCTCGGTGGGGCCTCCTCCTGCTTTTATTTCCTTACGCTTAGAGGTGGTGAAACTCTCTATTTTAAGCACTTTTTGCAGAGTGGTCTTTTTCATATTATTCTAATTGGAGTCAATTAATTCTATATCATTAGCTACCTACCTGGCATCTTAATGCTTCGGTAGGGCAGTTTATCTCCTGGGAATAACAGGCTTCATAATGAGTGTAAACTCCTCCCCTGACGCTGCCGGAAGTAGGAAAGCTACTTACTTTGAAATCGGTAATCTTAAGTTTATTCATCGGTTGGTTTGGTTGGTGGTGAAGGTACAGGTTCCCCGATAAGGGAAACCTGCGTAGTCTTGTTAGATCAGGCTAGCATGCCCGGTAGCAGCTAATTAGTTGTACTGTTGCGGGGCATACACGGTATTCGGATACGTAGCCTCCCTTTACTGTTTCCTTGTCTGAGGTAGTAAAACTGGACACGGTTAGTTCTTCTAAACTTAGCTTTTTCATGAAATTACATTTACTGATTGGATATACTTAGTGGCTTCTATTCGCCACGCAGCTGTTATAACTTACTTTTATCTGCCTTTACTTAGAGTGACAAGCGAGCAGACAGCTTCTTTGAGGCTCTGTGTCATCAGTATCGTCTACTAACAGTTCTGCCCCACCTACCAGCAGGCGGGCCTGGCCTGTAGTGAAGCTTTCTATAGTTAGCTCATTGAGCTTCAGTTTCTTTTCTGACATAGTGTTGAAATTAAAATGTGTCGGATCTTACAGATCGAATTGTAATAAAAAAGGGGCTGTCTTAAAAGTAGCACCGCCTAATTTCATGCCAAACAATATTTTGAGAATCACCTGAAACACTCTGCATAGCGAAGTACAACTTCGCGGAAATGGCAACCACGGGGTGCAACCCCGCGGTAGTTACGAGGAATGTAAAATTATATTTTGAACAAAAAGAAAGAGACTGCCTTTTGAGACAGCCTTCTCTACATGCTTTATGTTACGCGTTTGCTACGCACTCGCGAAGGCAGCTTCTCAGCGCTTCGGTTTCAGGACAGGCTACCTGGTGCTCAGTAGGGCCACCTTCTGCTCCGCCTATTATCTGGCTTTTCACATTGGTGGAGAAACTGGTTACATTAAGGTCTTTTAAATTCAGTTTTTTCATAAGTATAGTTAATTATTGCAGGGGTTGAGGCATGTCCAATAGGCCTCTGTAAAGGCACAATTGTCTATCTTTTCTGAGGTGCCTACCTCTGCTCCAGCTTTTACGCTTGATTTTTCAGCGGTCTGAAAGCTGGATATAGCAAGATCTTCAAGCTTTAACTTCTTCATAACAATTAGATTATGTTGGTAATAGTATATGATAAAAAAAAACAGACTGTGCAGCGTGTCAGCTAAGCAGCTTTGTTTTTTCTATTATAGGTTTATTATTGTGGCCTTTACCCATCTATTTCGGTACGACAGCCCTGAAGGGAGCAACAGTCCCCGGTATAGCTGTCGGTTTCGGCCCCGCCCTTCACGTGTCTCTTACCAGTTGTAGAAAACTGTATACTGATAATTGCTTCAGCTTTAACTTTTTCATAGCATCTGAGATTTTTTATTGAAATCCGGTGACATCACAATCAGGGTCGCGCAACGCCTTGGTAGGCGGACAAGCTACTTTATGTTCGGTCGGCCCCATCTCAGCCCCACCTTTTATCACTCGTTTTTCAGTAGTTGTAAAGCTGTTTACAGTAAGATTTTTTAAGCTTAATTTTTTCATTTGTCTAATATGTTTAATTACCAGTTAATACAAAGGCCTGTCGGCTGGCAGAGCGGATCTCTCAACGCCTGAGTAAAGGGGCAGGCGACTGCATGCTCGGTTGGGCCGCCTTCTGCACCGCCGATTATGCCTGAAGCAAACGAATCAGTTACGAAGCTCTTTACCTCGAGCTCGCTGATCTTTAGTTTTTTCATAGGGTTATTTATTATGATTACATGGAATAAAAGCAGGAAATAGTAAGAAATGCCTAGTGCTGGCAGTCGGGATCGACCAACAGGCCTGTAGGTCCGCAACCGGGGTAGCCGACATCTGTATAATCGGCCTCTTTTCCTCCGCGAAGGTGGCGCATATCAATAGGGAAGCTGGTAATTTTGATACCCGCCAGGTTTAGTTTTTTCATAGGAAAACTTTGTTTTGGAGTTCTTTACAGAGGCAAAAGTACCATCTGAATAAGAACCTGGTTTAAAATGAATATACCAATATTAAAGGCTTTTCACAAAACGAAGTCCTAAAAAAACTTATGGCGCTATGTGTATTAGAAAATCTTTTTTACCTTTGCAAGCCCCGAGACAAAACGCGTATGTGGTGAAATCGGTAGACACGCCATCTTGAGGGGGTGGTGCCTTCGGGCGTGGAGGTTCGAATCCTCTCATACGCACATTAAAGCCTTGCTGAAAAGCAGGGCTTTTTTTATGCCCTTACCTCCCGAAGTAATAGATCATAAGGAAGCAGACGGTAAAGCCCAGGGCTCCGCCTACCCAGACTTCGGCAGGCTTATGGCTCTGTAAGTATAGGCGGGCAGACATGAGGGCTCCGGCGAGAAGGGTAAAGATGATGAGGGGGTAAAGGAGGGTATCGTGTGGGTATATGATCTGCAGGGCAGTGATGAACCCGACGGCGCCGCAAATGGCGGCACTATGTACACTGATCTTCCAAAAGAAGGTGACGATGGCTACTATGACGACGACGGTGGTCATTGCGATCATGCCGGTGTTGAGCAGTGGGTTAACGGTATTTTTGCTTGCAAAAAGCCAGGTGGCAATGATGTAAAAGGCCCCGATAACAAGAAAAGGCAGCCTTCGCTCCTGCCGGTCTGCCATACGGAAGCTATTGATGTAACGGCTGAGCTTCATGCTACTGATGCTGATTATGGGGACGATGAAGGTGGTGATGAACACCGCCAGGGTAAGCTGCCACATGATTTCCCTGGTGAATGGAATGGTGGCGAGGGGGGCAAACAGTAGCACTACCACAAACATGAGGGTGGGCATGATGAGTGGATGGAGGGCTACGGAAAGAATCCAGGCAAGGCGTCTGTACACTATAGCTCCTTTCTTAACCTGGCTACGGGTATGTTCATCTGTTCGCGGTACTTGGCTACGGTACGGCGTGCGATGTTATAGCCTTTGCTTTTGAGTTCTTTTTCGAGCTTATCGTCACTAAGGGGCTTTTTCTTATTCTCATTTTCGATGAGCTCCCTCAGGGTGTTCTTGACCTCACGGCTACTTACATCCTCGCCACTATCGGTGGCAATGCCTTCGCTAAAGAAGTACTTGAGGGGGTAGATGCCGAACTCGGTCTGTACGCTCTTACTGTTAGCCACACGCGACACGGTGGATATGTCCATGTTGATGCGGTTGGCAATGTCTTTAAGGATCATGGGCCGCAGCTTGCTCTCGTCGCCTTCGAGGAAGAAGTCGAACTGGTAGTCTACTATGGCCCTCATGGTATGGAGCAGGGTCTGCTGACGCTGGCGTATGGCATCGATGAACCACTTGGCGGAGTCGAGCTTTTGCTTAACGAAGGAAACGGTCTCCTTGAGCTTCTTATCCTTTTTATTGGACTTATCGTAGGCATCGAGCATGTCGGAGTATGAGCGGCTTATGCGTAGTTCGGGTGCGTTGCGGCTGTTTAGGGACAGTTCGAGCTTGCCGTTGTTATTGGTGAGGATAAAGTCGGGTATGAGGTACTGGGTACGTGCGGCCCCTCCTGCCCCGCCGGGTTTGGGGTTGAGCTTTGTTATGCTGTTAATAGCGTCTTTTAGCTGGTCTTCGTCTATGTCCAGCCGCTTCATTATTTTGTCGTAGTGCTTTTTGGTAAACTCGTCGAAATGGTCTTCGAGTATGCTGATGGCGTTTTGGACGGCGGGTGTCTGGTCGTCTTTACGCTCGAGCTGTAGGAGGAGGCACTCCTGCAAATTGCGGGCGGCAATGCCGGGTGGGTCAAATTTCTGGATCTTCCGCAGGATCTCTTCGACCTCGTCGAGGTCAGTTTCAATGTTTTGGGAAAAGGCGAGGTCATTGATAATGGCCTCGAGGTCACGTCTTATGTATCCGTCGCTCTCGATGCTGCCGAGCAACTGGCGGCCGATGGCTTCGCGGCGGTCGTCCATATGGAGAAAGCCGAGCTGCATGTTGAGCTGGTCGTTGAGGGACTGCATCATGGGGATGGGCATTTCCTTATCGTCTTCTCCGTAGCTGCCATCTCCCTGCATCTTATAGCCACTGAAGTCGTCGTCCCTGAGGTAGTCGTCCACATCCACATCATCGCTGGACTGATCCGCGGAGTCTTCATACTCGCTGTCGGAAGAGAAGTCGTCCTGGGTATCTTCGCCGCCTTCTTCGAGGGCGGGGTTTACTTCGAGTTCTTCTTCGACGCGTGCTTCCAGTTCAGCAGTAGGTATCTGCAGCAGTTTGATAAACTGTATCTGCTGCGGGGATAGTTTCTGTTGTAATGACTGTGTTAAACCTAATTTCTGCATATAGTTCTTATGCTAGTAAACGTGCTCAAGGGACGTCGTGCCAAATTTATTATATTTCTACCATTCCTTTGAGAAAAAGAGCAAATTATCGTTTTTTTGCAGGCATTCCAGCAAATGAAGAGCATTTTTTCTTCATTTGCTGGGGTATTTTACGGTCTTATTCACCCGTATAACGGGTAAAAAAGAAAAGCCTCACTAGTAAAAAAATATTCTCTTATCGTGGCAGAACTGAAACGGACACAAATAAAAGCGGTGCTGGCCTCTGACGAGACGGGCACTGAGGTATTGGTAAAAGGCTGGGTACGCACGAAGCGCGAAAGCAAAAACGTGGCCTTCATTGCGCTTAATGACGGCTCGGTGATCCATAACCTGCAGGTGGTGGCAGACCCTCAGGCCTTGGGCGAAGAGACGATGAGGCTGATCACGACGGGTAGCTGCCTTGCCGTGAGGGGTACGCTGTCGGAGTCGCAGGGTGCGGGCCAGAAGGTGGAGCTGCTGGCCTCTGACATAGAGGTGTATGGAACGGCTGACCCTGAGAAGTATCCCCTACAGCCCAAGAAGCACAGCCTGGAGTTTCTGAGAGAGATCGCTCACCTGCGGGTACGTACGAATACCTTCGGGGCGGTGTACCGGCTGCGCCATGCACTGATCTTTGCGGTGCATAACTTCTTTAATGAGCGGGGGTTCTATAATGTGCACACGCCTATCATTACGGGCTCTGATGCGGAGGGTGCGGGTGAGACGTTCCGGGTGACGACGCTTCCTTTTGATAACCCGCCACGGACGGATGAGGGGGGGATCGACTATAAGAAGGACTTCTTTGAAAAGGAGGCGAACCTGACGGTATCGGGCCAGCTTGAGGGCGAACTTGCGGCGCTGGCGCTGAGCAATATTTATACTTTCGGGCCTACTTTCCGTGCGGAAAACAGTAATACGAGCCGCCACCTGGCGGAGTTCTGGATGATAGAGCCTGAGATGGCGTTCTATGACCTGCAGGATAATATGGACCTGGCGGAGGACTTCCTGAAGTACCTGATCCGGTATGCGCTGGACAACTGCGCGGATGACCTGCTGTTCCTGGACAAGCGTGCGGCGGATGAGGACAAACTGAAGGCTGCGAATGAGCGCAGCGAGATGGGGCTAATGGAGCGCCTGCAGTTTGTACTGGAAAATGAATTTGAAAGACTGCCTTACACGGAGGCGATCGAGATCCTGCGTAACAGCAAGCCGAATAAGAAGAAGAAATTTAACTACGTGATAGAGGGCTGGGGGGCTGACCTGCAGTCTGAGCATGAGCGCTACCTGGTGGAGAAGCACTTTAAGAAGCCGGTGATCCTGTTTAACTACCCTAAGGAGATCAAGGCTTTCTATATGCGCCAGAACGATGATAATAAAACGGTGGCGGCGATGGACATCCTGTTCCCTGGTATAGGTGAGATAGTGGGTGGCAGCCAGCGTGAGGAGCGCCTGGATAAGCTTACTGAGCGAATGGAGGCGATGCATATCCCTGCGGAGGAAATGTGGTGGTATTTGGACACGCGCCGCTTCGGAACGGCACCGCACAGTGGGTTCGGGCTGGGATTCGAGCGCCTGGTGCAGTTTGTGAGCGGTATGGGTAATATCCGGGACGTGATCCCTTTCCCTCGCACGCCTGGTAATGCGGAGTTTTAAAGAGTAACTTGTTATAAGAATTATGGGACTGCCTGTTGGTCTGCCTTTGGCGGATGGACAGGCAGTTTTTTTATGTAAGTGGGTATGAGGGTGATTTTTGGGGGCTTCCGTGCCTGGACGATACGGGGCTGAGACGCCAGCCTGGCGTCTCTACTTGGCTGGCCGCTACTTTTCGAATCTCCTACTCAGGCTTCGGGCTCCGTGGTGTATCATCAGGATAGCTACGGTATTTTCGTCAACTACCCGATATATAATTCAATAATTACCTTCAATAATTTCTCTAACCGCAGGATTATTTATCTCTTCTACTATTTTACCGGCGCGGATCTGAGTCTCTATAATTTGAGTTTTTTGGAAGATTCTATCGACTTGCCGTTGAGCATATCGTTTAGAGTCTCGCGATATATAATCGAAAATATCTTTTAAATCCAACCTGGCCTCTTTCAACCATCTTATTTCGACCATTTTGCTATCTCATCTTTTACTGAAGCGCTTGATTCAGTTTTCTCATCTCGCTCTGAGATCCTTATGCGACCCTCGAGCTTCTCAATAAAGATAAGTCTGTCAATGAGATCATCAATAGAGATTTCATCCTCAGGGAATCTATCTATTTGTTCTTTAAGTTTTTCTTTCGAAATCATACAGCAATTTAATGATTATACGGAAAAGAGGCTAAGTGGGTATAGAGGTTTTTTACATATCCATTTTCGCCTGACAAAGAGGATGAGTCCGAGGGAACCTATTGCTCCATGGACCTGAGGTGGGTCGGAAGAAGGATATTGGTAGGCCTCGGTGCCTGAACGCTACCGGGCTGAGACGCCAGCCTGGCGTCTCTACTTTGGAGGGATGATAAAGTTGATAAGCTCTTTGCACCTGGGGTTGTAGTTCATAGCTAGCTATATGAATAGGCTTGAAAAGAAAAATGAGGCAGTAAAAGAAGCAAGGGACAGGTAATTATTTTGTGTATAGGATAAATTGGGTTAGATTATTGGTAGTTATCTATCAAATATTGACCAAGTATGAAGAAGAAGATCACATTTGAGAACCTGGAAATAACGCACATCTCCAAAAGCGTTTCCAAGATTAAAGGCGGAGTAGCAAGCCCTAGTAGTGACGAATGCTCTGCCTGCGGGCAGCCTCAGCCATGTTTGTGCGGCAGGGTACAGGCCATTCAGTAAACGAGCAAATACTATTTTATCACACGAAGCTACCTGTTCCGGCAGGTAGCTTTTTTATTTATGGCGTCCCTCCTACCCTGTGGATAAAATGCACTTTTGGCTGATGGGGGATTATGCGTAACTTTTGGCTGTATTAGAGAATATTCTTAACAGCACATATGAAATACTCAAACCTACTACTGGCAGGCGGCCTTATGCTGGCTGTGGCCTGTCAGTCATCTGAACAAGAAGAACAAGCAAGTGAAAATACTGCTAAGTGGGCAGACTCCACAGCAATGCAGGCAATCGATGCGGAGGGCTTTGCGAAGCATATCGAGACGCTGGCCTCGGATGAGTTCGAAGGCCGTATGCCGGGTACGGCGGGTGAGGAGAAGACGATCAACTACCTGAAGGATGAGTTCCAAAAGCTGGGCCTGGAACCGGGCAACGGGGATAGCTTCTTCCAGGAGGTGCAGATGGTGGAGATCAGCAGCCAGCCGCAGGGTCCGATGGTGGTAAAAAACGGCGAGGGTGAAAGCGTATCGCTTGACTACCTGAAGGACTATGTGGCGCTGACGCGCCGCGTGCAGGAGCAGACGAGCCTTGAAAACAGCGAGCTGGTATTTGCGGGCTATGGTGTGGTAGCGCCGGAATATAACTGGAATGACTACGAAGGCCTGGACGTGGAAGGCAAAACGGTGGTGGTGATGGTAAATGACCCGGGCTTTGCGACGAAGGAGGAGAGCTTGTTTAATGGCGAGGCGATGACTTACTATGGTCGCTGGACGTACAAATATGAGGAGGCTGCGCGCCAGGGTGCGGCGGGCCTGCTGATTATTCATGATACGGAGCCTGCGAGCTATCCGTGGTCGGTAGTACGCGGGGGATGGAGTGGCCCGGCGTTGTACCTGCAGGCGCAGGATAACAATATGAGCCGTGCGAAGGTGGAGGGCTGGATAAGCCTGGAGAGCGCGAAGAAGCTGTTTGCCCTGGCGGGTATGGATGAATCGCTGATGGAGGAGGCGAGCAAGCCTGGCTTTAAGGCAGTACCTATGGGGGTGACTGCTTCGCTGACGCTGGACAATTCTCTTAAGGAATCAATATCTAATAATGTGCTGGCGCTGAAGCGGGGTGCTGAGCGTAGGGATGAATACATCATTTATACAGCGCACTGGGACCACCTGGGTATTGGGGAGCCGGTAGATGGCGACTCTATCTATAATGGAGCGGTGGATAATGCGACGGGTACGGCGGCTCTCCTGGAGCTAGCTGAGGCGTTTACTGAGCTGGAGGACCCTCAGGGGCGCTCTATCCTTTTCCTGGCGGTAACGGCGGAGGAGCAGGGCTTGCTGGGCTCGGAGTATTATGCGACTAACCCGGTGTACCCGCTGGATAAGACGGTGGCGGTAATTAATATGGATGCGCTGGGGAACATCGGCAGCACGAAGGACCTGATCGTGGTGGGCTACGGACAGTCTGAACTGGACGACCTGGCAGAGGCAGCGGCGGCCAAGATGGACATGCACGTGACGCCGGACCAGAATCCTGGTGCGGGGTATTTCTACCGGTCGGACCACTTTAGCTTTGCGAAAATGGGGGTGCCGGCGCTGTACGCTGAGAGTGGCCACGAATCGCGCGAGCAGGGTGCGGAATGGGGCAAGGCACAGACGGAGACGTATACGTCTGAGCACTACCATGGCCCTAGTGACGAGTATGATGCTGAAAGCTGGGACATGGCTGGCATGGTGGAGTACGTGCAGCTTATGTTTGACCTGGGGGTAGAACTGGCGAACTCTGGTAACTTCCCGAATTACAAGGAGGGCTCGGAGTTTAAAGCGGCCCGGGACGATATGATGGCGGGCTCGAAATAAATCCCCCAACAGGATAGTGTAAGAGGGTAAACCCGGCATGGGTTTGCCCTTTTTTTGTAATCAATATAGGTTTTTTATTACCCGCTGATTTTGTTTTGCACGGCTTGGAAAAACCTTTTTTGGCTATCCGGACCTGCTTGTAAATTTTATAAAAATAAAGCCAGCTAAACCAATTTGGATGCGGCCCACGTTTAGATAATAATGATTACCTAAAATTTTGACTTTTATGAAAAAGGGAAAATTAAACCTGATGAAGCTCTCTGTTGAAAGTTTTACCACTTCCAAGAGCCGGACTATCAGAGGAGGATATTCTGAAGACTGCCTCTCATCTGAATTGCCTTGTGAGCGTTCGCAAAGGGTTTCCGAGTGTATTGACAATACGGTTTGTGTCCCGGACTGGGGCTGATAAATAATAGGCTGCCTGAAAAGGGCGGCCTTTTTTTTTATTTTTAGGTGATTATGGCAACCCTACTGCCAATTCCGGGTTATGTCTGAATTAATATTATCAGCAGCCTTTTGGGATAGTCTGATTACGATGAATGGCGGGGTTGTATCATAAGTGGGCTAAGAAAGTTGGCTATCCGTCGTATCCTATATAGGTCACTTCTTTATTCTTTAACTCGACATCGAGTATATGATCCAATACCTGGTCATCGCCTCCTGAAATTATCGCCGAAATACTTCCATCTTGATTAAGCATGATGGTGGCCTTGTATACCTGAATATTTTGAAACCAGCTATCATCGGCGACTACATCATCATAATAGGGGTCTTTATTATAGGCTTGTATGAGGGTGCTGCTACAGGTGGTTAGCCAACTGAGATAATTATTGATCTTAGGGAGGTGTTCCTGCAGGTCATCATTCGGGACTTTTATGGTAATGCTTTGGCTCTCAGTGGGAGCATTAAAAATTACTACCTCTTTATTGATGGTGTATGTGTGAGGAGAAGCCTTATTGAAGTCTGACAGGGTCAGTGGCTTATTCTGTTGATTTTCCATGAGAAGCATGAGGATTGTTATGTTAAGATATGTGATCTCATGGGGTGTACAAAGTCTGTTGGCAGAAATACTTTTACTATGATGGGGTATGGCTAGATTAGGGAGGCTGGTGGTTAGCAGGGATGTATACACGAAAAAGTACAATTTTCTGATGATATTAAAGAAAGGCGCCTCTATTATACTGTTCCTATAGGATACCTATAGGCAAAGCATAGGCATACCGAAGTAGTTACGGACTAGTAGCGAAGCAGAGACGAAGCAGTTCAATGTGGATAACTCTGATTTGGGGCTCTCAGGCGGGGGAAGCAATTTAGGGGGATATTTCGAAAGTACAAATGGGGATGGGGGATGAAAATTGGTTTGCTTTTGGAATTTAGATTGCTATTATCTCTTAAACTAAATAATAAAATATACTTATGAAAAGAGAGAAGATTAGTCTTGAAAGCTTAAGCGTCTCAAGTTTTGTAACTAATAATTCAGGAATCAGAATAAAGGGCGGAGCCACAATCGAATGTCCTTATCCTGAAACAGACCCTCGGATTTGCTATGATGGTTCAGCCTTGACAAGATGCGATAATTCTCATTGTGTTTGTATGTAAAAAGGATAAAAAGCACCGGTAAATTACTGGTGCTTTAATATAATATTCAACAGATCCAACCATCCCGACATTAGATATTTAATTACACGATCGGCGCAGAGCAATATTTCCCAACCGGGATGCTTCAGGCGGTTGGGTTTCTATCCCGTATATGAGGCCTACTCACCTCATTTGCAAGAGGGGAATAACGGCAGTGCAGCGTTTGGATCAGGATTTTTATTGATTTGGTGATGGTCAGGATTTTCTTATCGCTATTATTTCTGGTTTTATCCGTATCAATCCAGAAGAGCCACCTCCAAAATTCCTTCTCTGTTTTAGAGAAGGTGGCCGCGCCTGAAATGATTCACTCGCATCATATGTCTATTTGAAAAACAAATGCCATAGCTCAACCACCGCTCTTTCGCGGAAGGAAGGGTATCTGGCAGATCGTGGGCTAAATGTACTAGGGGCAATTAGTGTGACTTCGCTCTTTGGTTACATCCCCCGGGGTGTACCCCAGAGTTTAATAGGTACATTCTGCCCCCGTCCCCTTCGCAGTGAGGCTTCTACGTCTACCCATCATTTGTAGGCCGTAAGGGGGAATAATGGCAGTGCACTGAGGCTACCAGAGAGAATGGCCAAAAGAAGTACAGCCCTAAGCACACTTCCGGTCACGCACCATCCCCGGGCCTGACCCGTGGGCGCCATGCAATGGGTCCCCATTGCATGGCGCCCATCCTCCGGCAAAATTGTAGCTATACCCACCACTGCCCCTAGCAGACTGTTGGCTCATTTTAGCTCAGGATTAAATGGATTAAAGGATAGACAGGTTTAGATGTACTCTTTCTACTGGTTCGAGATTAGCGAAGCGTATCTCGGACCTACCATTTACGTTCAGTTTGTAACTGAACAGTCTTGCAGACCGCGCTCCCAAGAGAGGCTAACGGTCGTTTAAGGCACTGCTGCTAGTGTAAACAGACTTCGGATCACCAACCTACTGCAAGTTTTAGTCCAATCCTTTCTGGACGAGCAGGCCGCTTGAACTAAGTGGAGTTAGTATGCTTGCGCCAAACGGGGCTAATTTAGTTTGAATTCTTTTCGAAGTCATCAGTTTTTTTAAAATGACTATTTAACTTCTCTTTGGTGAGAAGGTCTAATGATTTAATTATTTCTACATTAGAATTTATCCCAAATAACCTTCTCACACCTGCTTCTCTCGTTTGAATAACAATTTTTAAATCATAGCCCTTTCCTCTTGATGCCTTTTCAATTTTTTCTATGCTATCATCCAAGGAATCATGTTTTCCTTGAATTTTGATAGGTACAGGCTTGCCGTCTATTTGTTCTTTTAAAAAACCATCGATCCCAGAATTTCTTTGGACTGGAACAGCTCCTATAGTCTGTAATATTGCTAAGTCTTTTTCAGACTTTTCAATATAGCTTTCCTCCCCATTTTTCAATAAATTAGATTGGGTAATAACCATATCATCCAGTCTGCATTTTGCAAGTTCGACAGCATCACAAGATTGGTCTATACCTAAATAATTTCTATTTAGGTTTTTCGCAGAAACACAGGTAGTTCCACTCCCACAAAAAGGATCGACAACTAAGTCACCTTCGTCAGTTACAAGTTCAATAATTCGATTTAACAATAATACTGGCTTTTGAGTTGGATAGCCTGTTCTTTCTTTTGCTTTAGGGTTTAAATATGGAATTTCCCAAACATCGGATAGCGGAACTCCTCTTTTTTCTTTACCCAATACTATGTTACCTTGGCTATCTCTTTTATAAACAGACTTGCCAAATTTATCACGTTCTCTATCCTGTAGTATTTGATCAATATTTGTGGTTGGGGAATAGTTTGTAAAAATAGGATTAAATTTAAAGTTATTAGTTTTAGAATAAAAGAAGATTATTTGATGAGAATTTAGTAATCCTTTTTTTGAATTAGACCATCTTCTATATGTCCATACTATTTCACTTTGAAAGTTATTATGACCAAAAACTTTATCTAGGATTACTCTTATATGATGAGAAGCAGTTTTATCGCAATGTAGAAAAACGCTACCTGTTGGTTTAAGAACTCGCTTTGATTGAACTAAAACATTTTCAATAAGACTTAAGTATTCTTCGAGGGAATTGAATTTATCGTCAAACTTATAGAGTTTATCCTTTCCTTTTCTAAGTGAATGGGTTTTTTGCGTAAAGAACGGTGGGTCAAAATAAATCAAATCTATGAGACTTTCTTCAAAATTTGCAAGGCTTTGTACACTGTCACCTTTAATAATTTTATTCAACTCCATCAATCTTTCCTTTTATCTTTAACCTCATTTTCTATTTGTTGAGTTAATTTTGATTCATTTTCATTTGCTATCTCAATTAAAATCTGTTTTAAGTCTACTCCACAATAATTTTTAAGATAGTCCCATGCTTCATCTCCTGCATAGTATTCTCCTTCGACACCGGTATAAAGTGTTTTTAAAGTTTCTTGAATTCGAATCGCTTGTTGTCTTTGGGGATAATAAAACATAACTCGGATTGGTGTATATCCATGGCCTTTTATTACCTTAACTCTCGTATGCTCTTTTGTAATATGATCGCCATCCGTAGTGGCATCCCTCCATTTCACCTCAATAGCGTCATTGCCATTTAAAAAATCAATTTCAAATGTTTTAGGCCTTTTGCCCAAGGTATTTTCTATTTTTGTCTTTATCCCATCAGGGTATTTAAAATTAAAGCACAAAGTTGCCGCTTCTTCTAAAAACGATCCTGCATATTTATACAAAAATCGACCCGTATTTTGGTAAATATCTATTAGTTCACCCTCCTCTACAGTGATTCCTAGTACTCTGTAAATAAGATAATGAGAGTTGTCATCACCTTTCATTTCTTCTTTCCGCCTAGCGATTTTATCACCAAGATTTGCAGAATACCTCTCGGCTAATTTTTTTATCTTGTCCTTCAAAATATCCATGTAACAAAGTTAAATTTTTAGATTATTCAATGCTACAGGAAAATCAGGTTTATACCCTACCCCCAGCGTGAGGGATAGAGCGGCATGTCTGAGCCACATGCCGACGAAGGAGGTGCGGGGCGAGTAGCGAAAGCCCGGCCTGGATGCTGATAAGCAGACAGGACACGCCCAAAAATCAAAAACGCATCACTCGGCTTCAAAGCCAAACGCACCATATTCATTCCACCACACCAAAACGCATCACACCCCACCCCTAAAACAAAAAACCCACCCTGCACGCGCGGGGTGGGTTTTTATCAATCACTAACCTCAGTTGGGTGAGGAGGTTGCTTATTAGACTTGCTTCAATTAGGGTCTTTACACTCCTATTTGGGCTGCTACTGGGTGGACTGTCTGGTCCAGCCGCCGCCGAGGGCCTGGTAGATGGTGACGATGGCGGTGAGCTGGCGCTTTTTGAGCTCTATGAGTTGGAACTTGGACTCGAGGGCGTCGCGCTGGGTCATGAGGACTTCCATGTAGTCGGCGCGGGTGGACCGGAAGAGGTCGTTGCTGATGTCGATGGAGGTGTTGAGGACCTGTACCTGCTGCTGCTTGAGGTCGTAGCTCTGCGCGAGGTTGTCTATGGCGGAGAGCTGGTTTACGACTTCGATGTAGGCGCGGAGGATGGTCTGCTCGTAGTCGATGACGGCCTGCAGTTGGCGGGCGTTGGCGTTGCGGTACCCGGCTTTGATGGCGTTCCGGTTTACGAGTGGGGCAACGAGGTCACCGGCGAGTGAGTAGAGCATGCTTTCGGGGGTGCGGAGGAGGTAGCTGGGGTTAAAGGCCTGGTAGCCAACACCGGCAGTGATGCCGAGGCTGGGGTAGAACTGTGCCCTTGCGACCTTTACATCGAGCTTGGCGGCTTCAAGTTCGAGCTCGGCCTGGCGTATGTCGGGGCGGTTCTGCAGTAGTTGTGCAGGTATACCGGCGTGTACTGCGGGAGGGGTGAGGTTGTTGAAGTCCTGGCTGCTGCGCTGCACGGGCTGTGGAAAGCGGCCTACGAGGAAGTTGATGTGGTTTTCGGCCTCTATGATTTCCTGCTGTATGTCGTACTGCAGGCCTTGAATGTTGAGCAACTGGGCTTCGAATCGCTTGACGGCGAGCTCGGTGGCTCGGGTGGCTTGCTTCTGGTAGCGTACGATCTGGAGGACGTTGCGGGTGATGCGGATGTTCTGTTGTATGATGGCAAGCTCACTGTCGAGGGCGAGCAGTTGGTAATAGGCATCGGCTATTTCTGCGACGAGGTTGGTGACCATGAAGTTACGGCCTTCGAGGCTTGCGAGGTATTCCATGGTGGCGGCTTTTTTGGCGTTGCGGAGCTTACGCCAGATGTCTACTTCCCAGGTGGCGAAGGCGCCTATCATAAAATCGGGTAGGGGCTCGGGCATCTCCATGCCGGGCATCTCTTTGCCTGGCTCTATGTGGGTGGTGGCCTCCATGGCACCGAGGGGGGTGTAGCGGGCGCGCTTTTCTACACCGCTACGGGCCCCGAGGGTGACGGAGGGGAGGTACTCGCCTTTGCGTGCGCTTATGTCATTTTTGTATATCTGTAGCTGCTGTAGGGTAATGTGGAGCTCCTGGTTATTGCTGAGGGCGCTGTCTATGAGGGCATGCAAATAGGGGTCTGCAAAATATTCCTTCCAGTTTATGCGTGCGGTATTGGTGGTGTCCTGAGGGCCGTGGTAGGCGGCAGGTACATGGGTATTGGCACTACGGTTGGTGATGGAGGGCACGGAGCAGGCGGTAAACATGAGTATTACCGCGAGCACGCCCAGTGCTTTATACATATATGTTTTCATGGTGTTTTTCTTCTGATAGTGGGGATTGATCTTCGTTTTTGATGAGGTGGCGGCCGTCTGCCAGTTTGGCGAAAATGAAGTAGAGGCCGGGGACGATGATGACGCCGAAAATGGTACCGAGGAGCATGCCGCCGAGGGCGGAGGCGCCTATGGTACGGTTGCCGATGGCGCCTGCGCCACTGGCGATGATGAGGGGTATGAGCCCTGCTATAAAGGCGAATGAGGTCATGAGTATGGGCCTGAATCGCACTTTGGCGCTTTCTATGGCGGCTTGGAATATGGTGAGGCCTTGCTGGCGCTTCTGTACGGCAAACTCTACGATGAGGACGGCATTTTTACCGAGGAGGCCTACGAGCATGATGAGGCCTATCTGGGCGTAGATGTCGTTTTGGAGGCCCATGAGCTGGAGGAGCATGAAGGAGCCGAACACGCCTACGGGCAGGGAGAATACGACTGCGAGGGGTATGATGAAGCTCTCGTACTGTGCGGCGAGGACGAGGTATACGAAGGTGAGTACGATAAGGAATACGTAGAGGGCTTCGTTGCCGCGATTGGACTCGTCGTAGCTGAGGCCTTCCCAGGCGATGTCGTAGCCTTTGGGGAGGGTCTGGGCGGCTACTTCGCGGATGGCCTGTATGGCATCGGCGGTGGTGTAGCCTTTGGCGGGGAGGCCTTGTATGGCGGCGGAGTTGTAGAGGTTGAAGCGGGTGACTTCGTTAGGCCCCTGGGTCTTCCTGAGTTTCATGAAGGAGGAATAGGGAACCATTTCGCCGTCTTCGTTGCGCACGTACATTTTGAGGATATCGGAGGGGAGTCTTCTGAAGCGGGGGTCTGACTGGACGTAGACTTTGAAGAACTGCCCGAACTTGATAAAGCCTTGCTCGTAGGTGCTGCCTATGAGGATGTTGAGGTTTTCCATGGCTTTGCCGATGGAGACGCCTTTCTGCATGGCGAGGTTATTGTCTATCTGCAGCTCGTACTGGGGGTAGTTGGCGGCAAAGAAGGTGAATAGGCCGCTAAGCTCGGGACGGGCGCGCAGGTTGTCCATGAAGTCCTGGTTTATCTTATCAAACTCCTGGTAGTCGGTGTCGTTGGTCTTGTCGAGCAGGCGCAGGGAGAAGCCGCCGGAGCTACCGAAACCGGGTATGGCGGGTGGCTCGAAGAACTCGATGACGGCACCTAGGCCGCGGGTCTCTTCTTCGAGTTCTTCCATGATCTGGTGGACGTTATGCTCGCGCTGTGACCAGGGCTTGAGGTTGATGAGGCAGGTGCCGGCATTGCTGCCGCGGCCTTCGGTCATGATCTCGTAGCCGGCGAGTGAGGAGACGGACTCTACGCCGTCTATTTCTTCACATATCTTCTGGAGCTCCTGGGATACTTTATTGGTACGCTCGAGGGTGGAGCCGGGAGGGGTTTGTATGATGGCGTAGATGGTGCCCTGGTCTTCGCTGGGGATAAAGCCGGAGGGGAGTATCTGGTTTTCGAGGAAGATGCCGAGGGCAAAGAGGGCGAGTATGGCCCAGGTGAGCCACCTGCGGCTGACGATGCGCCTGAGGAGGTTTAAGTACTTACCGGTGATCTTATCGAAGCCGCGGTTGAAGCTGTCGAGGGAGCGGGTAAGGATGTTGTGCTTTTTGTGCTGACCATGGTGGTTTTTGAGCAGCATGGCGCAGAGGACGGGGGTAAGGGTAAGGGCAATAAGGGCTGAGATGACGATGCTGCTGGCCATGGTGATGCTGAACTGCCTGTAGAAGGTGCCGACGGGGCCGGACATGAAGGAGATGGGCAGAAATACGGATACCATGACGGCGGTAATGGCGATGATGGCGCCGCTGATCTCTCCTAATACTTGCCTGACGGCGTTGTAGGGGCTGATGCGGGGCTGCTCATCGAACTTGGCGTGGACGGCCTCTACGACGACGATGGCATCATCTACGACGATACCGATGGCGAGGACGAGGGCGAAGAGGGTGACGAGGTTGATGGATAGGCCGAAGATCTGTATGACGAAAAAGGCGCCAATCAGTGAGACGGGCACGGCGAGGATGGGGATGAGGGTGGACCGCCAGTCGCCGAGGAAAATGAATACGACGATGGCGACGAGTATGAAGGCGTCGCGGAGGGTGTGGACGACTTGCTCTATACTGGCATCGAGGAACTGTGATACGTCGTAGCTGATCTTGTAGTCCATGCCGGGAGGAAAGGTGCCTTTCATGTCTTGCAGCCTGGCTTTTACTTCTTCTATGACTTCGCTGGCGTTACTGCCGTAGTTTTGCTTGAGGACGATGGCGGCAGAGGGGTGGCCGTCGAGGTTGGAATAGATATCGAAAAACTCGGAGCCGAGCTCTACGGTGGCGATGTCGCGCAGGTGGATGCTTTGGCCTTCGGCATTGGCGCGGATGATGATGTCTTCGTACTGCTGTGGTTCGTTGTACCGGCCCTGGTAGGTGAGTACGTACTCGAGTGACTGGGCGGCGATGCCGGAGCTCTGGCCGAGGCGGCCGGGGCGTCCGATTATGCTTTGCTCTTCGAGGGCTTCCATGACGTCCTCTACGGCGAGGTTGTAGGCGCGCATGCGGTCGGGATTGAGCCATACGCGCATGGCGTAGCGGCGGCTACCGAGTATCTGGGCACGGGCGACGCCTTTGGTGCGGGAGATCTCGGGGATCATCTGCACGGTGGCGTAGTTGTAGAGGAACTTCTCGTCCATGGTGGAGTCGTTGGAGTAGAGGTTGACGTACATGAGCATGCTGGGCTGTATGGGGGTGATGATGACGCCCTCGCGCTGTACGAGCTCTGGGAGCAGGGGCATGACCTGGTCTACGCGGGTCTTTACGCGGATAACGGCATCGTTAGGGTCGGTGCCGGGCTCAAAGATGACGCGGAGGGTGGCCTCACCGGCGCTGGTGGCGTCGGTGGCTATGTAGCGCATGTCCTGCACGCCGTTGATGGCCTGCTCGAGGGTGATAAGGGTGGATTTGACGAGCACATCGGCACTGGAGCCGGGGTATGCTATGAAGATGTTGACGGTAGTAGGGGCAATCTGCGGAAACTGTGATATGGGCAGTTGCTTTATGGAGAGGGTACCGACAAATACGATGATCACGGAGATCACGATGGCGAGTACCGGTCTGTGTATGAATTTCTTAAACATGTCTTGTCGGGGGTTTTATTCTGCGTACAGGTGGAGTTGGGCGATGGCCTTTTGGGGGGCTACGACATTGTATTTGATCTGCTCATTGTCACGCACGAGTCGCAGGCCTTCGAGGAGGATGTGGTCCTTTTCGGTAAGGCCGCTCTGTACGGCGTAGAGGTGGGGCATTTCGGCACTGACGGTGATCTGGCGGGCATGGATGATGCCCTGGTCGTCTACGAGGTACACGTACTTTTTGTCCATGACTTCGTAGGTGGTTTTCTGGGGTATGAGGAGGGCGCCTTTCAGGGGGACGGTCATGCGTATGTTGCCGGTTTCGCCGTGGCGCAGGAGGCCGTCGGGGTTGGGGAAGGTGGCTCTGAAGGGGATATTTCCGGTCTCGTGGTTAAAGTCGGCCTCTATGGTCTGCACGACGCCTGGGTAGGGAAACATCTTGTGGTTGGCCATAAGGAGGCCTACTTGGATACTGCTGTCTTTTTTAACCTTGGCGCGGTAGTCGAGGTACTCGGCTTCGGGGACGTTGTAGTATACCCACATCTTGCTGTTGTCGCTGAGGGTGGTTAGGAGCTCGCCTTCTTCGAGCAGGCTGCCTTGGCGCACATGAAAGCGGTCTATGATGCCATCAAAGGGGGCACGTATCTGGGTAAAGGACAGGTGGACCTGGGCGAGGGCTCTCTCGGCTTTGGCTTTTTCGAGCTTGGACCGGGCCATGGCGAGCTCGTTAGGTGCGACGATGTTCTTATCGGCGAGTTGCTTGGTGTTCTGGTATTCTATTTCGGCAAAGTTTACTTCGGCCTGGGCTTTTTTGAGCTCGGCTTCGTAGAGCCGGGGCATGATCTGGAAGAGTAGCTGGCCTTTTTTGACAAACTGGCCTTCGTCTACATAGATTTTTTCGAGGAAGCCGCGCTCCTGGGCACGGAGTTCTATATGCTGTATGGAGTGTATCTGTGATACATAATCTTCGGTAATGGTGGTGTCCATCCTGACGGGACTGGTGACGATAAAGGTGGTCTCTTCTACGTGATGTTCACGGTGTGATTCACAGCCTGCATGGGCGACGAGGGCGCAGAGGCTGATGATCATGAGTATATTTCTCATTGTCTTAAAATGATTACAAACTGAGGTTAAAACATGGGTGGCAGCGCGGCTACAGGTGGCGTGCCGGTTTGTGTAAGGATGATAGTGATTGTGTCAGGCCGGATTTAGCCTGGTCTGGTAGGCCGCCCCTTAGTGATCAGGGGATTGGCTCAGGGGTATAAGGGGGGGACAGGCCGGAGTAGCGGCGGTGAAAGTGGCTGTATTGGTGCTGCGGGCAAGGGCCAGCAGAGGGTGTAAATGTGTATAGTGGCGCGAAAAGGCACTGTGGGGTGCAGAGGCTATCGGCACCGCCTTCGGTCTCTGTCTCCTCGCCTTCGCTTTCGGAAAGGAAAAGGTGGAGATAAGGATCGGTGTCCTGTCCCTGGGAAAGCTTATCTGCCTCGCCGGGCTGGTCAGGACCTTTAGCCGCAATGGTGGATGCGGTAGGGCTGCCTTCCGTATGGGTTGAGGCTGTCTGGGCGGCTGCCACGGGGAGGTATCCGCCGTTCAGCATGAGCAGGATGCAAAACCAAATGAAACAGGTAATGGTCTGTTTAGCCATGTACTCGATGGTATCGTGTAAGTGAGAATGTGCCGCTAATGCGCGCAGAAGTAAACTGCATGCAGGCGGAGGTATGGGGTGACATGGGCGGGCAAAGCCGCACAGGGTATCACAGTCTCAGTACGCGGACTACGAGGTAGAGGGGGTTGAGAGCAGAGAATTGGGTATAGTGCCTGCTCAGGGATAAGCGGTTGGGTGTAAGGGAGGCAATGAACTGTGTGAGGGGGTCATAGACAATAGCGGAAAGGAAGTGGCTCCTTTCGAGGACTCTTTTGAGAAAGAGTTTCTTGTCCTCCTCTTCTTCTTCCGAATCGAAGGCCTCACCGTAGAGGGTAAGCCTGGATAGATCGGATACCTGATATGCGGGGGCTTGCTGCGCCTGACGGGCAGGGGCATAGCTAGCTTGTACATGTTCCCCGGAGGGAGTATGCACTTGCTGTTCTGCCTGAGCATGCAGGGCCACGCCAAGGGCGGCACATAGAAGGATGCACAGTGGCAGGAGATATTTAGCTATAGCCTTAGGCATATGAAATACAAAGCTACGCGAAGGTTTTGATCAAAGTCAAGGGTTTTTTACTAATTGTTAGTTGTGAATGGTTAATTGTTAATGGGTGTCAATCCCTGATTACGGATGTTAGGTTTGGTGGGTTTGGTAAAATGTGCCATATCTGTAGAGACGCGATTAATCGTGTCTCTACGGCTGGTGGATGGGTTTAAATTTGGGCGTGCCCCGGTTAGGCGGGTCGGGCTATCACTACTCGCTCCAGCTATCGCCGTAGCTAGGCGCCCCCAGCTCAAACACGCCGTTCTATACCTCACGGGGGCGTTCCGGTCACCGATAATCCCCGGTTTCGACCTAAGGAGAATACCGGGGTCCCCGGCGGATGGTAGGGCGTGGCTAAACCCGCTGCTGCTCCTTGTAGACAGTCCGCTAAACACATGGGGGCACTTTAAGGCAGCAGTGTGCAAGTAGCTGACGGATCCTGTGCAGGCCGCCCCCGATCAAGTCGGGGAATAGCGCATTAAGGATGTTTTTCCAGGCCGTAAGGCATAGCCGTCAAGCTAGCATGGCACAATAGCATATTACCCTGGTGGGAGCCGGGCTGGCAGGCGACTGGGGTGGATTCCCTTTCCGTCCGCGAATCAATTTTTGAGGGAAGGTAACTACATCTCTTCGATATGCTTCCTGCAGTACTTATGCTTACCACGGCGGCCACCTTTCCCTAAGTAGTCTTGTATTTCATTCGGCTTCTCTTGGGGAAAGGAATTTTTTCGGAAGGGAGGGCACATACTCTATCACCCGATAGTCGGACCTCGAAAGTCGGACCCCGATAGTCGGACCCCGATAGTCGGACCCCGAAAGTCGGACCTCCGGAATGCCGGGCCACTCCTATTACCAAAGGAGGGGAATTGGTGCTTAGCTTGACGTCTATGCTCTGTAGGGTGAGATGAAGTGGCTGTGCCACGATTAGAAAAATGCCATATCTTTGTATGGTATATGCTGAGTAGGCCTGCCCCCTAGCGAGGATGGACTCAAGCTATACTCATAGCGAAGGAGTAGCGAAGCAGAACCGTCGTAGAAGCGAAGGAGAAGAGAGATGGATAGGGTGAAAGGCAGGTGTAAAATAGGCTGGTGGCCAAATGCCCGATGTGGTAAAAGTACAAAAAATAAGGAAATGTAAAAGTGTCTGATTGGCGGGGGTAATGGCTATTTTTGACATATGGATGGTGCGTTATGGAAGCATAGCCGTCAAGTTAAAAGTAGTAGTACACTGAAATGATTACTCTCTTGCTATTTGCTGCATGTACTTGCGGATGCCGCCCAGCGGAATGCCGCCCAGCGGAATGCCGGATCACCGAAAGTCGGACCACGAAAGTCGGACCTCTCCCTGGGGGCGCATAGCCGTCAAGCTAAGAGTTGATCCCATGTAAATTACCCTCCTGGGAGCCGGGGTCGGGACCGACTCGGCCTCAAATGGCCATTTAGAACTCAAATAAAGATTCCGGAGCCGGGGTCTTTCAGACCGAGTACGCAGGCGACTGGGTTAGACTGTAGGTAGCTGAAATAATGGATTATTGCTCCAGCTTTAGACCCACCCCGGCGTGAGCTATTGCCATTCCAAAGTAAATTTCTACGCCTGCCCGACGTGTGCGTCCCCAGTCCCAAAAGGGGACTCACTTCTTATTAATTGATTTACAGTAATTTGTGTGCTTAACTTGACGGCTATAGGCCGTAAGGGGGAATAACCGTAGTGCACTGATGCCACCAAATGAAAAGTCAAATAGAAGCACCGTACTAAGTCCCCCTTGCGGCACATTTTGGCTCAGGATTTTTAAGGATGAATAGATGATCAGGATAGGGGTTTACAGGTTCGTCCCTATCACGCACATATCTCCGGATAAGCGATAGCGCATTCCGGGGTACCCATTGCATGGCGCCCATTGCATGGCGCCCATTGCATGGCGCCCATTGCATGGCGCCCATTGCATGGTGCCCACCGTCTGGTAGAAAAGTAGCCATACCCCCAACTGGCTCTTGCACGCTGCCGGATAAGTAACTTCACTGCATGTTTTAGCTCAGGATTTTTAAGGATATTCTGATTGACAGGATTAGGTTTGTAGGTACTTTTCTACTGGTTCGAGATTAGCGAAGGGTACTCTCGTCCGGAGTGGATCGGACCTATCATTTAAGTTCAGTTTGTAACTGAACAGTCTTGCAGAACGCTAGAACTAAGATGAGTTTGTATGCTTGGGCCTAATGAGGGGCCGGCTCTGCGCGAGTTGGCCACAGTGTTTCATAGTATCATTCTAAGTCTGTGGCCCCGGCTACAATAACACCCAGCTCAGCTAAAAACGTCACTCTTCAAGCGGTCAAGTTCTGTGCGTAGGGTTTGATAGGAGCAAATGACAGGGTGTAACGATTTCAGGCGTTTTAGTGAAAGACGACGTTGTGTGCCGAGTTTTTCATTTAGTACTGAAGTGGGTAGGATGTAAAAGGTCCATTGGGCGAGGTCCATCGGGTCTACCGTACTTTTATCTTTGTGATGTAGCAAGCAAAAGATATAGAAGTCATTGTTGCGGCAGACACTATCTCCTAATTTGTTGGTCTCATAACAATAGGAGCGTTTCTCAGCTATATCAAAGGATATGGCAGACAGGTTGTTTTGGTGCCAGCTTTGGAGGTACGCGGATGACTTAACCTCTATACGTATCTTATCATGGTCTACCATATCATAATTATCCCATTCTACCCTGACACTGCTACATATTTGCAGGGCATTAGCTACAATAAATTCGGCCAGCTTGCCTCGTGTAGCATTACTCAAAAGGTCTGATACGGACCATTTCCAAAAGTCTATTAATTGAATAGCCGGGCCGGAACCGTTGGTGAAAGGTTCTTCGCCGTTCTTCCTGGTGACTATTACCGGGCCTAAATCCATATTAACTGATTAATGATAAAATCTTGATAACTACCTGGGCCGCACGCGCCTACTGGCTCAATGTCCACCACCCGCTGACTGCCAAACGCCCGGACTAGGCGTCCCCGGATGGCTCATTAAGGTTGCTTCAGCCATTGTCCCTTTGAAGCTGGGCTTGCATTCAAGGACAGGCCCTCTGCTGTTGAGATAAGTGGAAATGCTGACTGCCAGGGATGTCCACCACCAACCGCCTGCCAAACGCCCAGGGTTGCTTTAAGGCATCATTGTGCAAGTAGGTGACGGATCCCGGCTCGGGGGCCGGGAATGGAGCATTAAGGTTGCCTCTGCCTAGACATCCCCCGGGGTCAATTTCAGCGATTCATAGCAGCATTCTACGCCCTCACCCTTGGAATAAGTATTGTCATTTCATAGCCACACTTCGAGCCAAAGGGGGAATAACCGCAGTGCAATAACAATGAAAAAAAGCCAAATAGAAGCACAGAATTAAGTGCTTCAATTACTGACCTGTTCCGGTCACGCACTAATCCCCGGGCTTAGACCCGGGGTCTCCATTGCATGGCGCCCATCGTCTGGCAGAAAGGTAGCCATACCCGCCACTGCCAATTGCACCCCGCATGCCAAACGCCTAGGGTCGCTTTAAGGCAGCATTGTGCAAGTAGGTGACGGATCCCGGCTCAAGGGCCGGGAATGGGGCATTAAGGTTATTTCTGCATATTTCTTTACCCCGCTATCGCATAGGTCACGATCACGCCGAGCATAATCCAGGCGCCTTCGGCGATGCCGAGGGGAATGGTGCGCTGCCAGTGGTGACGGGTGGCGTAGGTGATGAGGAAAGGGAGGGAGAAGGCGATGAAGGCTTCGCAGAGGATTACGTAGAGGGGGGCGTTGAAGATCATGATGACGTTGTTTTTGTAGACCCACCAGTTGGCGCCTTCTGCGAGGTATTCGTATAGGGGTATGTACATGCCTCCGGCAATAGCGAGCAGGGCGGAGGCGACCCAGAGGTTATATTTACGGCTGAGCAGTATGCCTATAAAGCCGAGCTGGGTGAGTACATTGGACCAGGCGAAGGGCATATAGACGGGGGAGCTCCAGATCATGAGTTCGCCTTCGGGGTATACGAGGCTGTCGATGTTATGCACGAGGTAGTTGTCTGCAAATAGCTCGAGCAGGCCTGCTATGGTGCCGAAAATGAGGAGGCGTAGCACGAGGGGGTTTTTAGTAACAAGCGCATAGCCCCAGTAGAAGGTGTATAATATAAAGGTGATGATGATAGCGGAAATAGCGCCTGCAGAAAGTACCGAGCTGAAGATGGACCACAGGGTTAGGGCTCCGGTGGAGGCGAGTATATATTTCTTTGTTCTGCTATCGAGGCCGGGTATTTCGGTGGCCTTATGGCTTGTCTTGGTTAGTGTTACTCCTGACATAGGTATATGGTTATATTATTTTGCCGTTATGAGTTTATAAGTGCCTTTGCTGCCGGTTACTACCCAGTCTCTTTGCAGAGAGGGGGGTATGGTGAATCGTGTGGATTTACGGCTATTAAATAGGTTGATAAGTCCCTGCAGCATGAGGCGGTTAAAGGTGGGGACTATCTTAGTAATACATACTTTATTGTCCAGCCGGCTGAATGTGCCAAATGCGAATTTTGCCACGGTCATGGCGATATTGTCTCTGGTGCCTGCGGGTATATGGACGCCAATGCATTTGGATAGGTCGACTCCGCTGGCATCTGCATATTCTTTCATGAAGAAATTGATGAGATATTTGGGTATATCATGGAAGATTTTACCGGGAACCATGGCGTTTATGAGTTCAATGCATGAGCCGGTGAGGGCTTTTCCTTCGGCGGATTCTGCTGCCTGGTGCTGTATGATCTTGACGGCGAGCTCAAAGCCTTCCTGGTAGGTATCGGGCAGCAGGCTTTGGTGAATGCCCATGAGGTGGCCTGCTACCTTCCAGCCGTGCATGTAGGCGTCCATCTCTGTTTCCGACAGTTCGGTATTGAGTTGCTTAAGTCCGGTAAGGGTTACGGCAGAGAAGGCGAGCAGGGTGCCGGCCATGTCTTCCTGGTTAATGGGCTCGCCGTAGTGTTTAGTATCCCAGGCCCCGGTGGGGGCATGCTCTTTGAGGTAGTACCGGATGGCTGCATGAATGAGCCGCACTTTCTGTATAGTGACAATTCCTTTGCCGCCTTCGATCAGTCCGCCGGGCAACATTACATCCAGGATCATCTGGGCGGTATCCATCAGCCTTCTGCTCATGGGGTCTATGCCCCTGGGTTGGTGTAATAGCCTGCCGGTGTCATACAGCACCTTAGCGCCCTTGGCGCAGGAATAGCACAGGGGCAGTGAACTGATGTTTAAGAGCATAAAGATGGCGGGGCCGTATGTGCTGAACACTTTGCTGCCGAGGAGTATGCGCTTTTCATCCACCCATGGGGGGAGTGACCGGGTGGTCTGGAAGTACTCGATAAGTATAGCGGCGAGGCCAGGAGAGAGGCCGGAAAAGGACGATGGGTTTATACTTTCTGCTTCACTGAAAGCGACAAAGATCTGGCTGATTTCTTTATCGAATCCGGATGTGAGGATCTGTTCAACGACACTATCTGCCAAAGGATCAGCCGCTGACCTGAATTCATTCAGGGTTTCTGGATATGTGTCTAAAGCTTTCACTTCCGGGTTTATATAAAAGGTTAGCGTGTAATTAACTTATTCGCTACCAGCTTAAAAAGGCAAATAGCCGGGGAAACTGACATTAGGCATAATGCAAAAAGTTTCTATCATTGTGGTGTCTCGGAGACGGGTTATGTGGTTTAGCTTGGGGGGCAGGAGAAGATAGGTTATCACACCCGGCTTATTACTTCTAACTTCAACACACCGGGATTGAGGATCATTACTGATTTTCATTCTGGCAATGGAAAAAGTGGTGGCACTATGAGGCAGGGGATGCGTTTCGACCTTTATGAAAATGGCAGTAGCCTTTTGTCGGGGGTTTACTTTGATAATATATATAAAGGATTAAATAAGGCAAAAATGCAGGCTGACAGGAAATAAACCGTGGTTTTTTCTCTGACTTACATAAGCTGAATCATGAAAAAGGAAATCTTAAGGGACAAACTGGTATGGCCTCTGATACTGGGGTTTTTCTTAACCACTTTTAATTTTGACCTACATGGGGGATTGCTTTGGCATAGTTTTCGTTTTATTCTTTTTACGGGGGCTGTGAGTCTTTTTACGTTTTTACGTATAGATAACTATCTTTCAGGGTTTACTACTGAAGAGGACAAATTGCATCTTACTTATACGTCAAATTTTTCGTCAAAAGAGCATCATTTCACTATCGATTTATCTACTGTAACCTTCGTTAAGTTTCGTAGCTCCAGGGTAACGCCTTTTCACTCCATCTCTATAGCCTATGAGGGTGAAGAGGATGGCTCCAAAGACTTTGTGATTAAAGTGAAGCGTAATAAAGACTTTATAGGGATTCTTCATAAACTGAAGGATAAAACTGAGGAAATAGATGCCAGGGGGAAGGTTACCTGAGAAACCATGCCCCGCAGCACGCCAGAAAGAATAGTAAAAGGAAGGCATTATATTTGGCTCACTTTACCAGAAGGGGCGTAGGAAGCTGTTTGTAGTAAACAAATGCCTCCCCAGGCCGGGCTGGCGTTTCAGGATGTAAGGCCGCATACTGGCAGACAAGGAGCTTCACTGTATGTTATAGTCCAACCCCTTCGCATCATCATTTTTGCACATTATTATCCTTGGCAGTAAGGGGAATATCGGTAGTGCATGTTTGGCTCAGGATAATCAGTATACTGTGATAAACAGGATTTTTTAGTGGGCCATAATTCCTTCCCTCTCAGAGAAGGTGGCCACGTGTACAAGAATTCACTCTAGCATCACGTACATCTGAAAGATAAAAGGAATCTCACCATCCACCGCTCCTTCGCTGACGGAAGGGTAACTGGCAGACACTGCTGTTAGCGTCAAGCAGACTGCCACATAAGAGCTCCCTGTATGTTTTAGTCTACACCCTTTCCGAATGAGTACGGCTTACTCAACCTAAATGGAGATATACTTGCACCAAATTGTGGCTATGTCGTGATTTTGCGATGCATTGTTTTTAATGGGGCACCTACTCAACTATGTTTTATATCAAAAAAATTACACGCGTCTGAGTTTGTTCGTTTGAAAACAAGAAAAACAATCCAGGGAAAATAATTTTGTGTTTGTGAAAATCATTTAACATCCATTATGAGAGGTTTATTAATATTACTCTTTTCTGTTTTAAATATAGGTTTTGTAGTAGCTCAATCGGTTGATTATAAAGATGCTATTGACGTAGTTATTTCTGTTATGGAAGCAGAAAACACGACGTACCCTAATTTAATCCAAAGACTTGAACCCATTTTAGCTAATGGTGAATATGCTGGCGAAACTATAATCCAGCATTCAGCGGGATTTCATGGTTATGAGAGTGGATTTTCTCCGGAAGCTGACGGAAACACGTTGATGGCTGAGAAGAATAAAGATAACATCCAGGTGGTACGTAAAATGAACACAAATGATCATGTATATTATGTTTACGTAAATAATGATAAAATAAATTTTGTTAGAGGGAGATCCTATGGCTATTCGGTAAAGTATGACGAAAAAGGGAGGGTTATAAAACTAACCCAATCGTGGCATCACTATGGAAAGGAATACGAAAGATATTTTTTTGATTTTGAATATGACACTAGTGAAAGGTTAAAAAGTGTTATTAAAACAAGACAGGAAGGACAAGGCAAATCAATAGCAAGGGTAACACCTACCGTTACATATGTTAAATGCGAAAGAATGTATAGTTATGAGGAGGCAAGCATCAGTGTCTCTTTAAAATATTATAGAGATAAAAATAATGATAAAGACCCGGACATTATGACATCCTCGTCACAATTAAAATATCATGTGAATGATGAAGATAACCAAATTGATGTATATGAAGAGGGAGAATTGAAAAAAGAATACTTTTTAAAGAATATTAATCAAAATGAAAAGCAATATGTAGTGAATGATATTGCTAGTGGGAGAGTAACAAATATACACCTGTATCTTGATGACCGTGGTTGGGTTAAAATTAATTCAGAACAAAATACGAATAAGGATGGCACGAAGGGAGAAACCAAGCAGATGCATTATACTTATAATGTAAGTGATGATGCGGAGTCTGATGATATAGCAAACTACACGATAAATATACTTATGAGGTATTTTCGGGCAACAGGGGAAGTATATTTAGAAGAAAAAGAGGGCCTTTACAGGAGATATGCTAACGGAGAGTGGTCTGAGTGGAAGTACCATCGATATTAAATTATTTTCCCCACGGTAGTTTACCAAACACAAAATCATATTTTGATTAAGAAGAAAGGGGCTGCCTTTAGAGACAGCCCCTTTTTACTGCTTAGCCTGACGGCTATGTCCGGTAGTCGCACTTTTTGGCGTTGAACCTGAGCCTGCATTTAAGAATAGGCCGTAAACAATTAAAGTAAGCGCAAATGCAAACTGTTAAGCATTTTGACTGCCCACGTAATGTGTTAACCGTCTATTATACAACTGCGGCCCCTTAAGCCTATGGGGAAGTCTCTGCCGCCGCCCCTATAAAAAAGAAAGCGTTTTGTGACGAAATGCATAGAGGCGAAAAATTGTCACAGACCTGTGACAAATTATTTGTCACAAAAAAAATGTCACCACGCGGGACTGACAACGAAAAGACAGGGTTATGGGTAAGGGGAGAAAGATCATCACAAGCCGCATCTGTGCCGGTACAGTCTGCCACGTATACTCCGGACGGGGCGGCATAGCTATAGATATACGGCTATCCTCCATAAACTGAAGGGTAAAACTGAGGCAATTGATGCAAGGAAGAAGGTTGCCTGAGAAACCATGCACCGCAGCACGCCAGAAAGAATAGTAAAAGGAAACTACCACCTTAGCCCCTCCCTTCCGGCCCATGGCCGTCAAGAGGATTGCCACCCAGCTAAGGGTATATAACTGGCAAATAAGGAACCTCACTGTATGTGTTAGCCCAACCTTTCCGGACGAGTACGCTGCTTGAACTTATTGGGGAAATGTGCCACCATACTGCGGGGCACCCTTCCGTCCGCAAGGAGATAGGGGCAGCACCCGGGGCGCGTTTGACTATCAAACAGGCGTATTAAGGGAATAAATCTGTGCACGCGCGGCCACCTTCCCTAAAACAGGGAAGGAATTTTTAGGCTTACATCCCGGTGGCTTGCATGTAGGTGAGCCTGCATTCGGGAACGTGCCTGCCCTCAGACTATAACCGGGGCATGGCCTGTATATCATCGATGCCCTATCTCTACCTGCACAAATCATCATAGCGGTTCCCTGAGAATGAAGCACAATTTCAATACAAGCTAAAGAAGGCAGTTGATGGCGGGAAGGGTACACTGCTTGAGCTCAATAGTGTATGTACAGATGTATAGTCTAGTTATATGTAATCTGGATTAACTTTAAAGCAGGTTTAAACATCAATCATGAGCACATGACAGAATTTTTTATTCAACACAAGGACTTTATGCCACTATAAAACTCTTTATAGCAGCATATTACATACTCCTTACAAGAAAATTTATTCATAACCCTATTCATGTAATAAAGAATATATTTTTACACGAAAATGAATTAATGTCAAACCTGAAAACCAACATAGTCGACTAATTGGCGCCATTTGTCACCTTATTATATGTTTAGTATAGAAGCAAGATAGGAAGTGGTTTTTCCGGGTTAATGAGGCTCAAGGGGTGTAGATTTGCAGGCATTACCTAATAAATGTGAATAAACTCTATGAAGAGATCCTGCCTGCTTCTTGCTCTGCTTTTCATTTCATTCTTCCATGCCGGTGCCCAGGAATCCGAAACGGGCCAGGCCACAGAAATAAAGCCCTTAAAAGTGCTATTGCCCACACCGGAGATCGCTTCTCTGGGCAAATTTGGCAATACGCCGGTGAACTACTATTCCGGTAGTCCGAACTTTTCCATACCGATCTTTACGATAGAGGGCATGGAAATGAATTACCCCATCACGCTTGCCTATACGGGGGCGGGTGGCATCCGGGTGGAAGAAATGGCCACCTGGGTGGGGCTGGGCTGGACGCTTCAGGGCCAGGGTGTGATATCACGGACTGTTGTAGGCAAGCCGGACTTTGGTAAGTATGACGACAGCGGCACGGGATACCTGGGCTACCTGGAGTCTAAGCAGGCGCTTCAAAACTATCGGGACGGTTACAATGCAGGCCCCTGGAGCGCTACGGAGTATCATGATTTTGAACTGGACGTGATGCAGGGAAACCGGTATGAAACACAGCCGGACTACTTCTCTTACAACATTAACGGTATGGCAGGGAAGATCATACTGGATGGGGACGGTACTACGGTATATGCCCGGGAGACGCCCCGTGCGGACCTACAGATCACGACCGACCCCGGTGCTACATGGAGGTGGACGATTGTGGCTCCTGATGGCACGCAGTATTTCTTTGAAGCAGCCGATGCTACGAAGCGAAGGGAAGAAGGGGAAAATGTACTGGCGGGTGACTACCACAGCGGGTGGAACCTGTCTAAGATCATAAGTCCGAACTATCAGGATATCTACACTTTCGAATATGAGACAATCGACTATGAGTATGATGAGGTGAATTTTGATAAAAGCCAGGCGGACAGAATGGCCTATAGCTATACGACGGGGTCTGAGCAGGGTATGCGGGATTACGGTAAGATCATCAATACGAACGGCAGTAGCGGCTCGGCTACGGTGAGCAACACCAAGAAGTACCTTAAGGCGATTTATCTGAATGGTGTAAAGGTGGCAGGGTTTGAGCTATCCTCTCTAAGGGCTGATATGGCTACTACTGGCAGGAGGCTTGAGTCTGTTACTCTGTATGATAAGGTAAACGGCATGCCGCTGCGAAAGCAGGAGTTCACTTACTCTTACTTTGGAGAGGGCAAGGCTGATCCTAAGGAAAAAAGACTGAGACTGGATAAGGTACAGGAAAGGGGACTTCTACCAACCCGTACGGACGGGTATAATGATAACTTTGACTCCAAGCCTCCGCATACATTTACTTATCACTCCAGGGAGCTCCCTGCAAGGGACTCTAACGGGCAGGACCACTGGGGGTATTATAATGGAAAGCCGGATGATCAGAGCTTGCTGCCGGTATATACGATAGGAGACCTTACTATGCGGGGTGGTGACAGAAATGCCTCCTTTAGCCATGGCCTGGCTGCGGTGCTGAAAAAGGTGACTTACCCTACGGGGGGTTACACGGAATTTACTTACGAGCCTCACAGCATAGATACAGAGAATGAAAAGCAGTATGTGTATGATGATGTGATCTGGGGAAACAGTTATGTGGACGGTGGAGAGGACGCTGCTAACTGTGATGCTAAGATAACGGCTATAATAGACGCTGAAGGTGATGGGCTACTGATGGCTTGCCCTGCCTATTTGATATATCCTTTTACGGTAAATCATGACCAGGAGGTAGAAATTATCTCTTCAGGCATTGAGAGCCGGGCGGAGTACCGCTATGGCATCTTAAGCAGAACCGATCAGGTGGGTGTTATGGATCCTATCGAGGTGTATTCTGCAGGGTACTATAATAAGGTTTCGCTGGAGGCAGGAACATATGAGTTAGTGGTACTGAACGGCAAGTCTGACACTAAGTTTAAGGTAGCGGTTCATGGTAAAATCAAGTCGTTAAAGGTACCTGACGCGCTTAGCTCCATTGGCGGACTACGTATCAAAAGCATTAAGGATTATAGTCAGCCGGGCAGTGCCGAGCCGATCACCCGTGAGTTCAGCTATATCAAAGAACAGACACCGGAAGAAGGGCAGTTGCCTGCAAGCGAGGTCTCTTCCGGCAAACTCATGTATAAACCGGACTACGTCTATTTATCAATATCGAATATACTTAACAAAGGGAGCATTGACATTAGTAAGCCTCCGGTAGAAACGATAAAGTACGTAAACCGTACGGCACAGGGGGTGTATGGTATGTCTGTGGTAGGCGGCAGCCATATAGGATATAGCCGGGTGACAGAGCAGCAGAAAAACCCCGTCACGGGCGAATACCTGGGCAGTAAGGTATATCATTACAGAAACAGCCGCAACACATCGGGGGGTGGGTTTCCTGTGGTACCCTCTTCCAATGGTAATGAGTCTAACGGCCGCCTGGAAAAGGATGAAATATTTGATAACGAGGGTAACCGGCTGGCTTCTACGGACTATTACTACAGGGTAGTATCCGGCATAAGCCAGTATGGCCTGAACGTGGGGCCGGGAGAAAACCGCGAATACTACTTCTGCTATGACGGCACGAGCTACGTTAAGTATGATATAACACAGTATAACCTGACCCCAAGCTGTGCGGACGGCTCTTCTCCCTCTAAGGTATACACTAACGTACATCTGAAAAACTCTTACAGCCTCACAGCCCACACGAGCTATCTGGACAGCGTTATCGTAAAAGAATATGATGCTGCGACGGGGGCCATCACGCTGGAGGAGGTGAAGTACCATTACTATGATAATCCCGCCCACCTGAAACCTACGCGCATCAGGCTGTCGGACAGCAAGGGGCAGGCCTTTGAGATCAGGAGAAAATACCCTGCGGACTACGCTCCGGGAGCGGGTATGGGCCTAGCTACGCTGGATGCTCAGCATAAACTTTATACGGAAATAGAAAGCCAGGTATTTGCGGAAAGGGATGAGGAGTGGTACCTGATAGACGGCAAGGCGACTACGTATGGTGTCTATAATGGTACGAGCGAGGGCTTGCCTGTCACCATTGCTTTGCCTGACGCTATTTATACGGCCTCTATGCCGGCCAGCGGTATATTGGAATATTATGTGGTAAATAACCGGATTCCATACGAAGGCCCTATGGCACAGGAAGAGGTGGGCCTGGAAACGCCGGAAGCGTTCTACGAAAAGCAGGTGGACTATGTGAGGTATGATGCCCAATTCAATATAGCGGAGGCTGTAACGGATGACGGGATCGATCATTACTTCCTCTATGGATACAATAAGCAGTACCCGGTGGCAGAGGTGACAAATTACCAGGGTGGAGCGGTGGTGTACTCCAGCTTCGAAGAGCCAGCCAATAGGGCTGACGACCAGGCAAAGACGGGCGGCAGCGTGCTGGCCCTGCTTTCGGGTGGGTACCAGGTATTGCCAGGGGGCATACAAGCGGGGCAGGAAGGGAAATATGTGATACGCTATTTCTACAAAGCTACTCTGCAGGAGGATTGGGAAGAGAAGTATGTGGTAAGAAACTATGTAGCGGGTGATGTGCCTGTACTCCCTGAAAGCTCAGGGTATATAGATGAGCTACGCTTTGCCAAAGAAGGGGCTATGTTTACCACTAACACGTTTTACCCGGGCATAGGCACACGCGACGCTACGGGTGAGGATGGTGTGGTTACCTACTATGACTATGACCGCCTGGGGAGGCTGTACCTGGAACGTGACCATAACCGGGAGATTATCAAACGCTACTACTACCGCTATGCCGGTCAGGACAGTTGGAATGCCTCACTGGAATCGGATACGGAAGCTGCTACTATCGGACAGTCGATAAACTATTATGTACTGTCTGATAAGCCGGTAAGCCGCTATGACTGGACCATAAGGCATATGGGGCAGACGTACACGAGCTATGGTAATACCTCATCGGTTGATTTTACGCCCACGGGCTGCGGGGATATCTATGTGGAGGTAAGGCTAACGAATAATACGGGCCAGCTTAAGGAGCTGGCGCTTACTACCCGGGGTGATATATCGGGGATAGTGCCTGTGATAGATGGCCCGGCGACGGCGGAAGCGGGGCAGACGGCGACTTATACGGCTTCTGTACCGGAAGATTGTGCTCATTTCACCTACCAATGGTCTGTCTCAGAAGACGGAGGGGCTACGGAATATGTGGTGGGAGAAGGCTCATCTGTGACTCTACAGGTGCCCTGCGATGACTTTATCATTACGGTAACGGCTACTACTGCGGATGGCCGGGAGGTGGTGGCGTCCACTACGGTGACGGTAGACACGGACCCGCTGCAGGTACAGATAGGGGGTAATAATCAGTTTATATACGGACAGGACAATGCCTATAGCTCTGTAGTGAACGGGGGGTGCCCGGGCTACGCGTATCACTGGGAATACCAGGACGAGGCGGGTGTATGGCAGGACGGGGGGCATGGCCCTGCCATGGTACTGCCGGGTGCATGCCGTGAGGACTTCAGCATCAGGCTTACGGTAACTGACAGGCAGAACACTTCGGTCACCATTCATAGGTACATACTGGGTATAGAGGGACCGGGCGTTACGATACTTCATGACGGGCAGGACCCGAATGTATGTAAGGGTGACTACGTCTACTTCCAGGGCTACGGGGTACCGGCATGCGATGCGGCCATCGTATCTTATCAGTGGTATTCAGGCAGCGGAAGTACGAAAACCATTATCAACGGTGCTACGGGCAACAAGCTCTATATAAAAGATGTGAACCACGCTACGCTGGTGGTAACGGACGAACTCGGTCGTACCGGAGAGGGGGTGGTGTCCTTTAGCTGGAACTGTGAGAATACCAGTCCCGACCCCTGCCCCGACACTACGGGTGAACACCCCTGTTTCGATAACGGCGACTTCGGCCAACAATAATCCACTGAACCTACCTTAGAGATGAAAAATATAGCTTCTTTAATCATATTGCTGTTTACAGCAGCCAGTACACTGGCGCAACTACCTAACCGGCCTGTAACGACTGCCGGAAGCAGCGAGACGGGCGTGTATATTCCGCAAGAGTCTGAGTCTGGCCCGGCTATAAACGAGGTACGGGAATATATGCCCCGCCTGCCTTATACCCATCCGGATGTGGTGATAAACGAGCCGGGCGATAAGGTACTGCTCAAAACGGTCTTCTACGACGGCCTGGGAAGGGATGCGCAGGTGGTGAAGCGAATGGCCGGTACTGATGGGCATGACCTGGTGAATGCCATCGTTTATGATGGCTTTGGCCGGAAAACAACTAACTACCTGCCTTATGCGGACCTGCCTGCGAGCTTACAGCCGGGCAGCTTCAGGGCAAATGCGCTGACGGCTCAAAGTCTGTTTTATCAGGATGAGGATGAGAAAACAGCTAACTCTATACAGCCTTTTTCGGAAAGTGTGTTTGAGTCTAACCCTATGGGGAGGCTGCTAAAGAAAGGGGCCCCGGGGCAGGACTGGGACGTGGACGGTGCGCACGCGACGGAAAAGAGCTACCGCTATAATACGGCTAATGAGGTTCCGCTATTTGCCTACCAGGGGCTACCGGACATGGTGGTGCAGGAACCGGGGGCTTACTATCCGGCGAACCGGCTACGGGTGACCCGGACGAAAGACGCGGACGGTCATGTAACGGAGGAGTTTCTGGACCTGGCGGGCTTGCCTGTTATGCGCAGGGTGGAGGAAGCACCGGGTCGCTGGGCTACTACGCTATATGTATTTGATGAGCTGGAGCAACTGATGGCGGTATTACCTCCTGCCTTTATGGAGGTGCACGACCCGGCGGCGAGTGTGTATGTAAGGGAAGAGCACCTGAGTATGTACGCTTACCGCTACCGCTATGATAATGATGGCTACCTGATCCGTAAGTATTTGCCGGGTAAAGAAGAGTGGGAGTACATAGTCTACAACAGCCGCGACCTGCCGGTACTGTCCCAGACTCCTTCGCAGCGAAGGGCCAATGAGTGGAGCTTCTCTAAGTTTGACCCGCTGAACCGCCTGGTGATGACGGGTACGGTGGTGATAGACCTGCCCCCGGACCAGATAAGGGAAGAAGCTGCCCGGCCGGCGGCTGAGTCCGGGCATTACGATTATGAGTTCAAAACCAATGTTACGGGCGTCGGGTGGTCTTATAAAGCCTCCTACCCTACCCAGGTGGAGATCGATGACATTGAAACTATCCTCTTTTATGATGATTACAATGTGCCGTGTATCGGTGAGTTGAGCTTTGTGCCCCGATATGGCTTTGAACAGAAGTATAAGCCCTACCCTACCGGACAGGTGACTGCCACTATGGCGAAAGACCTGAGTACGGGAGAGCACCTGTACCGGGTATTTTACTACGATGAAAAGCTGCGGCCCATCCAGGTACTGGAACAGCATGCGCGTGCGGATACGCCCCACGGTGGATACTCTGTATCTTCCCTGACATATAACTGGGCGGGTAATGTAACGGAGTACCGGGATGAATTTGTGGGCACCAAGACGCTGGTACAGCACCAGCGGATGACCTATGACCATACGGGCCGCCTGCTGGAGACCTGGCACCGGGTGGAAAACGACGGCTACAGCCCGGTGGAGTGGACGGACCTGCAGGAGGCAGCAGCCTTCGGACCCCAGATAACCAAAATAATCAGTGAAAACTACAGCTATGCCACCTTCAATGCGGGAGGGCTTAGCACGCGGGTAATTCCTGCCGGAGAGGACGGTGCGGTGCGCTTTACGGCAGGACAGGATGGTACGGGCTTCCGCCGGTTCTTCGGACTGGACGAAGGGGAGTTTACCTACCACATGCAGAGCCTTTCTCATGGCATTTACCTTTCTAACCAGGATATCCGGCTTATCGATAACGGTGCTACGGGTAGCATAATCGGCACCTGGCAGCCGGGTGATGTATTTGAGATAGAGCGGAAAGAGGGCAGGGTGTACTACCGCCGCAATGGGGAACTGCTGAAGGAAAGCACCACCCCTGCAGCAGGGGCCTTGCGGACGGCCGTGGGCTTACGCTTTGGCAACCACTACTTTGAGCGTATCGATATGCGGGGCAAGGCACCGGAGCCGGCGGAAGAGGTACTGATGTCTGCTCTGGCTTATAACTCGCTGGGCCAACTGGTGAACAAGAAATTGCATAGCCGTGATGAGGGGGAGACTTTCCTGCAGGACACGGACTACCGCTACCATATCCGTGGCTGGCTGGAAAGGGTAAATGATCCTGAGGCAGCTACGGAGGACCCGGCCAAGGCACTGAGCATGTCTTTCAGCTTTAACCATGGCTTTACAAACCCGCAGTACAATGGCAGCATCAGCGGGATGCGCTGGAAGATACTGGGCCAGAAAGAGCAGGCGTATGGGTACCGCTACGACGGCCTGAACCGCCTGACGAGGGCTGACTACATTGCCAAAGCGGAGGATGATACCTGGACGGCCCACACAGACGAATACAGTACGGAAGTAACTTACGACCTGTATGGCAACATCACGCGCCTGAAGCGTAAGGGGCTAACGGAAACGGAGGCAAACGGGCTGCAACCCGGCCTGATTGATGACCTTGAGTATACTTATGACGGCACACGCCTGAAAAATATTCGTGACTGGTCTGAGGCGCGTGAGGGGTATAAGGACGACGGGGTGTTTAAAGAAACGGGCATAGAGGAATACCACTACGATGAGGAGGGCCGCATGACGGACTCCTTTGATAAGGACATCACCAAAATAGCCTACAACCAGCTCAACATGCCGGAAAGGATTACCTACCGGGACGGGCGTGAGGTGGTGCACCACTACACGGGTGACGGGGCCAAGCAGCGGACGGAATACTACCTGAACGGGCAGTTGCAAAACACGACTACCTTCGTAGGGTCTGTGATGCTGGATAATGGAGAGATTAGCCACCTGGTTTATGATGACGGCTTCCTGCAGGCGGACCCGGACCAGCCCACGGGGTGGCTATACACTTATGACCTGAAGGACCACCTGGGCAATACCTGGGTCACTATTGCTGAAAATGACCCTGTAGACTACCTGGCGACCTTTGAGGCGGATAAACAGACGGAAGAGGAGTACGAATTCGGCGAAAGCCGTAAGCAGGGCAACCTGATAAGCGCCCCGGTACATAACCATACGGAAGGGGGCAGTGTAAGCCAGCGACTGCTTGGTTATGAATATGATGAGGCGGTAGGAATATCGAAAAGCCTGGAGGTATACCCCGGCGACAAGGTAGACATGGAGGTGTATGCGAGCTACGGGGGCTATGCCGCGAGCAACCCTGACCGGGAGGCGCTTACCTTCGGGGCGATGTTCCTGCAGGCTATGGGCATACCCTACGGCCCTGAGACGGGCCTGGACGCTACTGCTTTTGACGGACTGGCGGCGGGGGCTTCCGGCGGGGCCACTGCTGACCCTGCCTACGTACCGGCCTACCTGAACTATGTGCTCTTTGATGAAAATATGGAGCAGGAGGACCTTGGCTTTATCCAGCTTTCTGCCTCGGGGGGCAGTACGCCGACCCGCCTGAATATGTCGATAGATATTGAGGTAAGGGGGTATATATTTATCTATGTATCTAATGAAAGCCCTGAAGGACTGGAGGTATACTTCGATGACTTCAAGGTGACGCACACGCCGAATATCATTATCCAGTCGGAGGCTTACTATCCCTTCGGCCTTACCTTCGATGGCTTTAAGCGCGGCGACGATCGCTATACGGGTACGGTCAGTGGTACCGGATCAGGCTTCCGCGACCTGGGCTTCCGTGATTACGAACCTGCCACGGGCCGCTTTTATATGACGGACCCGCTGGCGGAATTACAGCTAGACCATAGCCCCTACCACTACGCCCTTAATAACCCCATCCGCAACATAGATGCACTGGGCCTGCAGGGGATGCAAGGGGTGAACAAAATAGGGCAGATATTGAAGAAGGCTGTTAATAGCGTCTTCGGTGGGAAATCTGGAAAGGCCCCTAAGAACGCCAAAAAACAATGTAAGAAGCTAAATAGAAAACGTCTCGGGAGTAAACTGCAGAATTGGGCTGATAAATTATTCGGAGGTAAAAACAAATCCGGGAGTAACAATTCAAACAGCAATAGCAACTCTACCTCCTCTTCAAGTGATAATACCTCCACTGAAACGGATAATGGGGACAAGGACAGTAAGGAGGGTAAAAAGGACAAAAATAAGCGTTCCAAAACGAAACCTGACACAGGTGCCGGCAATGACACCGGCGAAGAGGACCAAGAAGACGAAGCAGACGAAAGCAAAGGAACGATTACCCTGGGGTATAAGTCGGCGAAAGGCAAAAAACCAGCAACCAACTCAAAGGAAAACGGCCCTGCAGAAGGCGCTAATAATTGGTATAAGGTAGGTACCGGATCCGGATCAAGTGAAGATGACAATTCGGATAAGTACGGTAAAGCATGGACTAGGGATTTTCCTAATCCTACCGAGGTAGGTAAGGCCAACGAGGCATATAAAAAGGGAGATGATCAAAATTCACCGGCCAAAAAAGTGCCAGGTGACCAGGCAGGAGCACTTACCGCACTTAAAGAAACTCAAAGTCAGAAGAAGAATGCTATCACCCCTTCCGGCGATGAGGTTACTTCACGGGAAAGCGAGGCAGACGAGCATGTGGAGGATAAGAATAAGGTAGATTACACCGCACTAATCGATATACTCAAAGGTATCCGTATAGATGTGGATGGAAATAAAAACTATGCGGTAATTGACAAAATCGCATTAGCACCAGAGTATGTAGATAAAGAATCAAAGACATTATTAAAAAATGCTACCCCCAAGATCAGTCCGATCTATAGTGGCAACTACCAGGAGGATATATTGATCGATATAGCCGCCATTAAATTGCAAAAGTTTATATCCGATAAATTCAGGGATGGAAGTACTCACGACAAGGATCAATTACTACTTGAGATTAATAATAGAGCCCAGGAGATACAACTTGAGATAGAAGACCTGAAAAACACTCTCAATTCAGATTCTGAGGTTATAGCATTGGTAGACACCGACTCCAGAGAGCTGGAAGCACTTAACAACGCTGTTGGAGATTATGCTTCTCAGGGGATTTCCTCAAAAGCGATAATTTGCGATCAGAACTTTCTGGAATATCGGAAAAATCAGTACGAAACCGGGCAAAGAACTACCGAAAGCGATGTGGAATTTTACATGGTAAAAGAGGGCGATGAAATTGTCGATCATTACATCGCCTTTGACGGGCAGTTTTATCAGCCCTATGATTTTGGACCATACTCTAAAGTTCCTGCTAAACAACTGGAGCAGAAAGCAAACGAGCTGGCTTTATCAGCAAATGAACTTAAAAGACCTGCTGACTGGGATACTAACCCTAACTATAAATATGGTTTAATAGAGGAAGTACCTACTAAACATGATGTTCCTGATCTGGAGACACCAGCCCTCACATTCTACGAGAAGGCAATGGTACCCTTACGACTTATGAGAGAAATACTGGACCAAATCCAGGTTCATGAACGCTGGTGGAACGAGGACTGTGGCAATGGGGTAGACTGTGCGACCGGAAATGAAAATGAACTGGGAATCTTCATACCGGATGTTATTGCCGCAGCGGGGAACATCCTGATTGATCAAGGCAAAGATATTCCTGAGATTGTCATTATGGTGGCCAGTCTGATTTTTGATGAAAAATTTCGTAATCAAATGCTGGATGCAGTCACAAATCTAACCTTTGAGCAGCTTAAGCAAATGTTTTTTGATTCTATTGATCAGATGAATGATTATCCCTACTACTATGTGCCTTATAATTTTGGGGAGTTAGCCTTTGCTCTATTGGTGACAGGGGGGGCATCGCTGGCCACTGAAGTAATGGGAGCTCTAAAGAAGCTCAAAAGATTTAAAGACATGAAATTTGGTAATCTGAAGCAGCTATATCCCGACCCAAATGAATTTGAGGCCGCTCAAAAAAAATTAATGAAACTAGATATTAATGGAGACAAAACTTTGCTGAATGCCTTTGATGGAGATATTTCACTTGTTGATGGATATAAGAAGCTGGATGATGCCGGGGTTAGCGACAGACTAAAAAAGAATCCGGCAGTATTAGAAAGAGCCAAAAGTTTTAAATGTAATTGATTTGATGATGAGGCTATTATTTATACTTTTTCTAAGTCTACTTACGTTCAGTAGCTTTGGTCAATGTCAGTGGGACAGGTTCAAAAAAGCGACTGATGATACTACACCTGAGGGCCGAGAGCTAACTGATGCTATAAATGAAAACCCGGATCTGATAGATCAATGGGAAGAGTTAGACAATTTGGATGTAGAAGATGCGCTGAAGAATGATGCTGAATTCTTAAAAAACGTTAATAAGTGGGACGAAAGTGGGGCTAAATTTTCAAGAAATGTTGATGGTAATCTTGAACTGACAGATGTAAATGGAAGTAAAATAGCAGAAATTAAAAACGGCAAGATACTTCCGGAAAAATATGGGTATGGAACGCCTATAGGTGAACCTAAAAATGGGTACCAACTGGTTGACGATGCTGGAGAGCTAAAGATGAAACGTACGCCTGATGTTTCAGGTTATGATGCTGATGACCTTAAAAAGCTTACAGAACATCCAGATGCACACGTTCTTGAGAGACACGGACATGATGTGACAGATGAGGCTTTGATTAAGAGAGCAAATACAGGGACCGCCCCAGATGGGAACAACCCTGGGTTCAAGCCTCCATATGCCTCAAAGTTTGAAAGCCCTGATCAAGTTAAAAAAGCACTTAATAACACTGGTCCAGGGACAGCAGCCTTTAAAAACGCCCCTATTAATAATGGGACCAAGATAGTTTATCATACGTTGACTAATGGGGCTACCTATGGAAAAGGAGTTCCTAAGGATGGGAGTTCTTTTCTGCAATCAACAAAGGTCCGAGCTGTTTATAGAGAGATTACCCCAGGTAATTTTCAATTATTAACCATGTTTCCTGATTTTTAATTATGAAAATGAAGAATTTAATTAGAGCATTGAGTGCTTTTAGGGAAGATTTATGGCTTCCATATGAGGATAGTTTGGGAAGTATAAGTGTAGAAATAGATGGGGGGGTGATAGATAAAAAAGGGCTGGAACAGGAGCTACAAAGTGCTGTCAGAAACTCTGAATTTGATTGGATAAAATTAGCAAATGAAAGCGCTCTTTTCATGTCACTGGAAAATTACAGAAATATAGAACTAAGAGAGCATGTTCAAAATCTGCTTACCCTCTATATATATCCAGAACTAAAGCTGACAGATGGACAAAGGAAGATTTTCGAACTGGCTTTAGTCGAGGTGCTTAATTCCAATAAAGATGTTAATGAGGGATGGATGACATCTGAAAAGCTATTAGAATTAGTAAATGAAAGGGAGCCATTTCTGAAAGTTCAGTCTTACCATCTATGGCAAGTTTATTTAGACAAAATTTTATACAATAAGCTAAATATAGAACGAAAGGTAAAGGATGAGAAGGACCGATTTATTGGCTATTTGAGATATAAAGAAAATCACTAAATATGAAAAATTATAAATATGCCATAGTAGCATTATCCATTTGTCCAATTCATTTTGGCTTTTCAGAAGATGAGTATAAAAAACGTTTTAAAGCATTTTTATATAATAGCGAGCCTTCATATACAGACTTAATAAGAAAGGACATAAAGGAAGCATTGAATGATCCTGAATGGAGCTGGAAAGAGGCGGCTAAGGAGGTTGAATTTTATGGTTATGAAGAAAGGTATAGTGAAGAAGATGTTCTTAGGCAAGTTAAATGGTTAATGTGGGATACTTTATTCCCTGAAGAAAAATAAACAGAAAAGTCCAGCCGTTGTTTGGTTGGGCTTATACATTCATATGAAACTGTTCAAATACATAGCACTATTCTTAATTTCTTTTCAGCAATTGATGCTGTAATAGGAAAGGGTGATATAATAGTACATGAAGAAGATAGGTGTAATGGAGTTCAACAAGGCAATACTAGAGTTGTGACATATAATTCGACAAAAGTCTTAGGTAAGGGCGTACCTGCAAATGAAAGCACATTTATAAACATGCAAAATGTTAAAGCTATCTACAGGGATGTCGGAGGTGGAAATTATCAACTTATTACAATGTATCCTGAGCTATGATAAATAAGGAAAATAAAAATTTAGAAGCAGCCCTTCAGCCATATCAAGAAGGATTGGATTTGGATGATGAACAAAGACTTAATTGGCTTCAAGATAATGTAAAAGGTGGGTTTGTGAATGTAGAACATTTGAAGCTTGAACTTGAAGAAGCGCTTTCTGATAGCAGTTTTGATTGGATAGGTTTTGCTGAATCAAATTCTCTGCTCTTGTCACCTTCGTCATACAACAATGAAGAGATTATCAATTATGTGAAGTTAGCTTTAATGGATTTTGTTTATCCGGAAAATGTTCTTACCCAAGAACAGATTAGCAAGATGCAGATAGATGTTGTAGGTATTTTGAATGGATATTCGGTCAATGAAGGCTGGATGTTTTCTTATGATCTTTATGAGTTATTAAAGAAAAAGGAGAATTATCAAGACTTAGAATATTTTGATCTATGGAAGCTAAACTTCTATAAATCAAATATTGAAAGAAGGCCAATAGTGCAGAAATATCAGGAAATAGGTTATTTAAGACATAAAAAAAATCAGCTATAGTGCTGGTTTTTTACGCTAGAGACTGAATTTTTCTCTTTGCTACCAGGGCATCGAGAAATATTTTAATCATTTTTTCATCCTCACTGTTGAGCTGCTCCACAATTTTAAAGAGGTTGAGTATTTCCTTATCTTGTAGTTGAGAACTGGCCCAATCATCAGTCGCACCGTTCATAAGAACATCACCTATTTACCAACCTGATGCACCAGAAAAAATGAAAATATCAGAATCACTTAAAAAGATGATACTTTGTTATTTGCACTCAATAGGTGGGCAAGTATCACACTATAAATTTGATCGAATGATAGTTTACTCATTTAGGTCAGATATTTTGCCAAGCTTTTTTTTGAAATCCTTTTTGGACTCGGGATGGCTAGAAAAAATCATTCCGAATGATGGTCAAATGGAATCATATAAAATTACAGTATCAGGCAAAGAGTTTATTGTTAAGGAATTATTAGAACTGGAAAGAATCTTTGACAGGCTATTAGGTAAACTGAAAGTAATAGAACTAGAAAGCGTGGATATAAAAGGCCCATTTTTAAGATTTTCTATTCTTAATAGGATATATAAAGTGTCGGTTTTTTTAGATGATCAAAACAGTACAATAACACTATCTTTGCCTAATGATTCATCAAAAGCAGTAGAATACGTTGAGTATTCATTGAGTGAAGTTTTGAATACCCCTGAGATTCTAATAGATAGAATAAAAAAACAGATCGATATTTTAAGAAATTAACGATAATAAAGCCTGATCAAGTTAAAAAAGCACTTAATAACACCGGCCCAGGTACAGCAGCCTTTAAAAATGCCCCTATTAATAATGGGACCAAGATAGTATATCATACGGTGACAAATGGGGCTACCTATGGAAAAAGAGTTCCCAAGGATGGGAGTTCTTTTCTGCAATCAACAAAGGTCCGAGCTGTTTATAAAGATTACTCCAGGTAATTTTCAGTTATTAACCATGTTTCCTGATTTTTAATTATGAAAAAGAAGAATTTAATTAGAGCATTAAGTGCTTTTAGGGAAGATTTATGGCCTACCTATGAGGATAGTTTAGGAAGTATAAGTGTAGAAATAGACGGGGGGGTGATAGATAAAAAAGGGCTGGAACAGGAGCTACAAATTGCTGTCAGAAACCCTGAATTTGATTGGATAAAATTAGCTAATGAAAGCGCTCTTTTCATGTCACTGGAAAATTATAGTAATATAGAACTAAGAGAGCATGTTCAAAATCTGCTTACCCTCTATATATATCCAGAACTAAAGCTGACAGATGGACAAAGCGAGATTTTTGAACAGACTTTGGTCGAGGTACTTAATTCCAATAAGGATGTTAATGAGGGATGGGTGACATCCGAAAAGCTATTAGAATTAGTAAATGAAAGGGAGCCATTTTTGAAAGCTCAGTCTTACCATCTATGGCAAGTTTATTTAGATAAAATTTTATACAATAAGCTAAATATAGAACGAAAGGTAAAAGATGAGAAGGACCGATTTATTGGCTATTTGAAATATAAAAAATAACTAAATAAGATTAAACTATATAATATACATCTATTACTTTGGATGTTTTTATGCTTTTTAAAAAAAATCATTACACAACGCAATCTATAGTACAATACTATTAAACAACAGGTAATATATTAATTTAAGTCAGATCCGTCAACTTTGGGATGATTCCGACGCTGTTGGAGTCATACCCACTAAGCAGCAACTTCTTGATAAGGCAACTGAAATTGTAATTTAGTAGATCAGCTTTTCCACCAGTAAATAAATTTGTATTAACTATTATTTGATTAGACCAGAAGTTTCAGAAGGAATTGAAAACGACTCAGTTCGAAAGAATTCCTGGTCAGCCACTTAAATGGTTTGTCCCTTCGATAGTGGGACAAATGGTAAATTTGACGATATAAAAGATGAGTTGAATGACCTACCTGAAGCTGAACAAAGAGCCTGGATAAACCATTTAGAAAAGCGTACAGTAGATGGAAAGGTTAGGAGGGCGGGAAATAATGCCGACAAATATAAATCATTTGACTCCAATGATAAGGTTCCTTCTAGGTATACCGAAGATTCAAAATTTAATGATTTGGCATATGATCCGGCAGAAGGTAAAATTAAGCCGGAAACTAGGCAAGAAGCCATGGCAGGCTTGGAAGCCGAATCCCAGGGATTAATTGAGGGGCCTATTTCAAGAGATCCTTCAGGTGGATTAGAATTTATTGACAGTAATGGAAAGTATTGGGATGTTAAAGCACCAAATGGTAAATTTTTCGATGTGGTTCAAGTTGGAGACTCCATTAAAAAACAATTACGAAATGTCCCTGATGCAAAAATCTTATTAGATACTAGCTATATAAATGATCTTCAATTAAGTGACTTAAGAAACTGGATGAGTAATACTTTATCGTCTACTGATTTAAATAGAGTAGTTGAGATTAATTCTAATTTATTGCCATAATGGATGTTATAAATAATGATGTTTTAGAAGAGAATATTATCTCTCATAAAAAGGCCATAGGTGGCGACTTTAATTGCAAAAGATTGGATATGGGCACCTTTTATGAAAAAAAATTAAATAATTTTATGATGGAAGGTGTTGAGGATTTAAGTTCATATCCAATCCAAAATTCAGCTTTTCAAAACTGTATCTTTAAGAATGTAGATTTTGGTAGAACTGAGTTTTACAAGACAATTTTCAGCAGCTGTATATTTGAAAATTGCTCATTTATAAAAGCGGAAATACTGAAAGTAAATTTTAATATTTGCACATTCAAGGAGTCAAATTTTTTTGCAAGTTCAATTGATGGTAGCTTGAACAACTGCATTTTTAAAAACTGCAACTTTGATAAATCGTATTTAACAGAATCAAAAATCGTAAACACAATTTTCACAGGAGAGTCTAAACCACCTAACACCAGAGATAACGAGGAGCATAATGTGATCTGGAATTTACAAAGTCCACAATGTATAGGCAAATAGAATACCAGCCATGGAAATTATTTTTTTATGCAACCTTGGCTTCTTCAACTTTTAGAAAGCATTATATAATAGTAAATTACATAGTAGTTTTATAGAAACCACAAACCCAACCAGGATATCCGGCTTATTGATAACGGTGCAACGGGTAGCATAATCGGCACCTGGCAGCCGGGTGATGTATTTGAGATAGAGCGGAAAGAGGGCAGGGTGTACTACCGCCGCAATGGGGAACTGCTGAAGGAAAGCACCACCCCTGCAGCAGGGGCCTTGCGGACGGCCGTGGGCTTACGCTTTGGCAACCACTACTTTGAGCGTATCGATATGCGGGGCAAGGCGCCGGAACCGTCGGAAGAGGTACTGATGTCTGCTCTGGCTTATAACTCGCTGGGCCAACTGGTGAACAAGAAATTGCATAGCCGTGATGAGGGGGAGACTTTCCTGCAGGACACGGACTACCGCTACCATATCCGTGGCTGGCTGGAAAGGGTAAATGATCCTGAGGCAGCTACGGAGGACCCGGCCAAGGCACTGAGCATGTCTTTCAGCTTTAACCATGGCTTTACAAACCCGCAGTACAATGGCAGCATCAGCGGGATGCGCTGGAAGATACTGGGCCAGAAAGAGCAGGCGTATGGGTACCGCTACGACGGCCTGAACCGCCTGACGAGGGCTGACTACATTGCCAAAGCGGAGGATGATACCTGGACGGCCCACACAGACGAATACAGTACGGAAGTAACGTACGACCTGTATGGCAACATCACGCGCCTGAAGCGTAAGGGGCTAACGGAAACGGAGGCAAACGGGCTGCAACCCGGCCTGATTGATGACCTTGAGTATACTTATGACGGCACACGCCTGAAAAATATTCGTGACTGGTCTGAGGCGCGTGAGGGGTATAAGGACGACGGGGTGTTTAAAGAAACGGGCATAGAGGAATACCACTACGATGAGGAGGGCCGCATGACGGACTCCTTTGATAAGGACATCACCAAAATAGCCTACAACCAGCTCAACATGCCGGAAAGGATTACCTACCGGGACGGGCGTGAGGTGGTGCACCACTACACGGGTGACGGGGCCAAGCAGCGGACGGAATACTACCTGAACGGGCAGTTGCAAAACACGACTACCTTCGTAGGGTCTGTGATGCTGGATAATGGAGAGATTAGCCACCTGGTTTATGATGACGGCTTCCTGCAGGCGGACCCGGACCAGCCCACGGGGTGGCTATACACTTATGACCTGAAGGACCACCTGGGCAATACCTGGGTCACTATTGCTGAAAATGACCCTGTAGACTACCTGGCGACCTTTGAGGCGGATAAACAGACGGAAGAGGAGTACGAATTCGGCGAAAGCCGTAAGCAGGGCAACCTGATAAGCGCCCCGGTACATAACCATACGGAAGGGGGCAGTGTAAGCCAGCGACTGCTTGGTTATGAATATGATGAGGCGGTAGGAATATCGAAAAGCCTGGAGGTATACCCCGGCGATAAGATAGACATGGAGGTGTATGCGAGCTACGGGGGCTATGCCGCCAGCAACCCTGACCGGGAGGGGCTTACCTTTGGGGCGATGTTCCTGCAGGCTATGGGCATACCCTACGGCCCTGAGACGGGCCTGGACGCTACTGCTTTTGACGGACTGGCGGCGGGGGCTTCCGGCGGGGCCACTGCTGACCCTGCCTACGTACCGGCCTACCTGAACTATGTGCTCTTTGATGAAAATATGGAGCAGGAGGACCTTGGCTTTATCCAGCTTTCTGCCTCGGGGGGCAGTACGCCGACCCGCCTGAATCTGTCGATAGATATTGAGGTAAGGGGGTATATATTCATCTATGTATCTAATGAAAGCCCTGAAGGACTGGAGGTATACTTCGATGACTTCAAGGTGACGCACACGCCGAATATCATTATCCAGTCGGAGGCTTACTATCCCTTCGGCCTTACCTTCGATGGCTTTAAGCGCGGCGACGATCGCTACACCGGTACGGTCAGTGGTACCGGATCAGGCTTCCGCGACCTGGGCTTCCGTGATTACGAGCCCGCCACGGGCCGCTTTTACATGACGGATCCGCTGGCGGAACTACAGCTAGACCATAGCCCCTACCACTACGCCCTTAATAACCCCATCCGCAACATAGATGCACTGGGCCTTCAGGGAATGCAGGGGGTGAACAGGACTCAACAGTCGGTACCTAAGGGAGTAGAAGGAATGTTTGTGCCATTCGATCAAAGATTCGGGTCAAAAAAATCTGGTTCTTCCGGTAAAGCCGGATCTACAAATGGCGGCTCTGATGATGGTAAAAACGGAAGTAACACTAAGGCAGAAATAATTAAAGTTGTAACCCCTGATACTGCCAAGGAACCCGGAAAAGTAAAATTCTTGGTCGGCGGATCGGCATACTATCGCGGCAGCTCAAACACCCCTCCAACTACCGAAAATACTACAAACAATAAGAATACTTCTGATGGAGATAGTAGTGGAGAAGTAATTCCCTTAGCCAGAGCCTTTGCCCATGACAGGCAGGCAAAGAAACTACTGAGCGGTGGACTGTTCACTAATAACTCCCCTTCTCCGGTACCAGGTAACAACACCTTCCAACCCAATAGCCGGGCCCAAATAAACAATGGCGTAGCAGGTGGAGGCGGTAAACCCACCACGGCCTACAGTAAAGGCTGGAATCGAAAACCCAGAAATATGTTCCCCTGGGGTGATAAATTAAGTGAAAATAAGAATTTCTCTGAAGCGACTAACAGCGCCAGCCTTCAGCAGCGAGTAGCCATATCGGCTATGTCATATGACCAGGATAATAGCCTGAATAACAAGTACAGCAGAGCTAATGAGAGAGGGTCGCGGGAAAGCGAGGCAGACGAGCAGGTGGAGGATAAGAATAAAATAAATGCAGAAGACAAATTCGATGGAGGTAATGGCATAAGGGTAGATACTGATGGGGATGAAATATATGCCTCATTAGAAACAATCTCGTTTACTCCTGAATATGCTGATGAAGAGAAAACCCTATTGAAGAATGCTATTATGAGCATTCAGGAAAGGAAGAAAACTCAGATTGCTGGTGAGGAGTATCTCATTGATCTGGCTCAAACAAAGCTGCAGGATTTTATAGATGAAACATTCAGCAATGGACCTATTGCTAAAGACCAGTTCCTGTTCGCGGTAAATGAGAAGGCAAATCAGATACAGGCAGAATTAGATCAAATATCTACGGCAATAGATACGGAGAGTACGATTCTAGATTTTACAGGTATAACGCCTGAAGAACGGGCTGGACTGGAAACCGCAGTCGCAAAATACGAACAACGTGGTGTCTCTAGTAGGATAACAATCGTTAAGAAGGAACATTTCGAAACGCTAAAAGAATACTATCTAAGTGATGATTACGTCCCGGACAAAGATGTGGAAATTCTGCTATCTGAGGATGAAAACGGGAATCAAATACAGCATATGGCTTTTCGCGAAGGCTTTTATACTATCCCAGCACAGGCTTATAACACTCAAACAGGAGAAGCATTCGTTCCGACTGGTACTGAACAGGAGGTTCAGGGGCTGATTCGTAAGTACGGTGATCACGCGCTCGCTTATGATAAGATCCTATCTACAAACCTGGAGGTACCGGAAAAATTACCAATTAAGGATAGCCAGGGCAATCTGATTGAGATTCCTGAGACGCAAAAAAACCTTTCAGCATTTGAAAAACTAATGATGGTGGCTGAAACAGGAAAAGTAATTTTAGATAACCGTAGTGTAGTACGTATGCTATGGGACGAAAATTCAGAAGATTACGACCCCCGATATTTCGGTGTTCCAGATCCTTTGGCTGGAGGTGCTAATGCGTCGCTGGATAAGCTCAACAGCATCACCGAAATGATGGACATGGCCATGTCAGCCTTTGATAAGGAAATGTACACCCAGGTATGGGACGCCCTGTCAGAAGTCACCATGTCAAATGTTGTGGACATGATACAAACCCAGGCGACTGATGTAGCTGAAAACCCTATGTATCATGGTATGTATTTCATTACGGACTATAGTATCGAGGGGCTTATCGGTTTAGCAACAGGAGGAATTGCTGCAATTGGCGTTGTCCAAAAATTAATTAAGTGGATTAATAAGTTCAAAAAGCTATCAAAAATAGCTTGGGGTAACATAAAGCAAAGGATAAAAGCAGCAACCTATGATAGGCTTAAAAAGCGTTTCAATGGTTCCGGTGGAAGTAACAATAACGCGCATAAATTCCTCCAGAATCAGCTCAAAGACAACCCTGAGCTAGCAGAGGCCTTTGAGGTATTGGCTGAAGGTGGTCTTGAGGAAACATTCGACAAAAATCCGAAGTTATTAAAAAGGCTTGGCGAAGACATGCAAGATGCCGAATTTGCCGATTGGATTAAAAAGAATCCGGATAAGGCGGGAGCTTGGAAGAAGGCTTTAGATGAGGGTATTGACGATATAATCAGGAATAATCCTGATTATTTAGAAATGCTTGATAGGTTTCCTTTTGGTACAGGTAAAAAGTCAATTTTAGATAATGCTACGGATGCAGAATGGAATCAAATATTATCTGGCAAACTGATAGAATTACCTGATCCAGACCCAAAACTTTCCAGTAGGCTAAAAGAAAAATTTGGCTCAAACACTCATACAAGTAAAAAGTTTGATACAGACCCTACTGGAAAAGAATTTGATGCCATAACCGATCAGTTTTATGTAGAACATAAAGCCTTAACTTCGACAAATCCAATGTCTCAGGCTAAAAGAACACAAATGAAATATCATATGAAAGCCTGTAAAATATCAGGAAAGGACAATTATCTAATACTCGAAGGAGTTCAGAATGATGACTGGATTAATAAAGCGATTCAGTATGCGAATGAGTATGGCGTGAATACAAAGATTGAAATTAACGGAGTTCTAGTACACGATTTAACATTTTAAATATGATTATTTTACAGGGTTGGATTAATGCGATTGATAATATAAAAAAAGTAGAGGCCATTAGAGTGGAATTGAAAAATGATTACGCCATTGAATCTCGAATTATGGGGATGAACGGAATAACCTCATGTAGCTTCTTTACTTGTAGAAATCATTTAGGCAAGGGAATAACAGAGCTAATCCAAAAATTGAATAAGTTATCAAAAGAAAACCCAGATTTACATGGGATTATATACCTTCATAATGATGAGGATCCCATACATAGTAACATATGGCAAGTATGGATAATTAGAAAAGGTATAATTGAAAAGTCTATCGATACTTTTTTATCCCCTATAAGTGAAAAAACTGAAAATTATTGAGAGTGTTTAAATTTCCGTATATAGAAAATAATACGTACTCTTGATGCTTTACACTGAAAGGATCATATATTTATGCTGCTTTTTCGATTAACTAGGCTGTGCAAGCACTGAATAAGCTGGGGGGCTTATTTACCTTAAAGTGGTTTTATGAAGAAGATAGATAAGGCTATTACCTTTGAACAGGTTAACCATGAATTAGGGCTTGAACTCACCCCTGATTGGGGCATAATCCATGCGGGCGGTAATAGGACAGAAGAATTTATTGAATACATAAGCGATAGGGATTTTTTAGATAAAAGAATTAAGTATGAGTTTATGGAGCTAATTATTGCCTCTACTATGAATTCCCAATTGGATTTCTTATTAAAGAGATAGTCAGTGATGTTCGTACCAATAAATGAGGATAACGTATTGATATTTTTTCAATATCCCAACACCTTCTTGTGAACTGATAGGATAAACGCCAAAGTTATGAAATTTTAAATTAATGTCAGTTCAATCAAATATTGATATCGTCTATAATGAAAAGATAAACTTTATTGAATTATTGACCTCTCTTGAGAAGAGTGGCATGAATTATAGTGACTATGGGAATATTACATACTTAAACAACAATGATTTTGACTGGAGGTCAGGTCATTTAGAGGATATTAAGGAAATTAAAGATTACTTGAATAGACTTTTTAAAGGTGGTAATAAAATTGCTCTCGTAATCGTAGATGATAATAAAGTAGGAATATCTCTTCACATAAACAGTGATAGAGAACTATCATTATCGCTTAGCATAAACAGAAGAAAAATAGGAGATAACTCTACCGACTTCAGCTATTACCTTCAGAAGGTAGATATTATTTTAAAGGATGTCCAATCTATAACTTGTACTGATATATACTGATGGTATAACCTGAACGCCCGAAACCTCGCATTCTCAATTCACATACTTATTTCACCAACTGGTTTATAAGCTTCCCCTTTTTAAAACTGCTTATTAATTGACATTCTGTAACATATTTTAGTTCTCAATCACCCAGAAGTGTGCTCTAAACATCATGTTGCTGCTGGTCACCGGTACACTCTACGGACCGATACCGGTATAAACCCCAACACCTTTAACGGACTTGGCCGCTACCGGCCCTGAATATTTAACAGCTCATCTAACTAGATCCTTGTCATTAAGAACAAATAAAAGAATGTAATACTCCCCAAAATTGGGACCATCAGTTAAGATGATAATTTTTAGTTACCTTTAACTGATAGTAATGAAAAGAAGTAGGAGAAAATTTTCACCGGCCTTTAAGGCAAAAGTGGCTATAGAAGCCCTTAAAGAGCAACAGACCTTATCTGAGTTAGCTCAGCGTTTCGAAGTTCACCCCAATCAGATCTCGTTGTGGAAACGTGAGTTTCAGGAAAATGCTGATAAGGCTTTTGGAGAGAAAAGCTCAAAGGAGGAGCCTCAGATTAATGTGGATCAGCTTTATCAGCAGATCGGGCAATTACAGGTTGAGAATGACTTTCTAAAAAAAAGGCGGGGGGCCGCCCCCTTGAAGAAAACCGGCCTTTAAAACAGCGATTGGCTCTGGTTGACCCTAGTCACCAGCTCAGCATACGCCATCAGAGTGAGGTTTTAAATATCCCCCGTAGCAGCTTTTATTATAAGCCTGTGGGCGAGTCTATAGAGAATCTGGACTTGATGGAAATCATGGATCGATTGTTTACCGAAGATCCTACCCTGGGTGTTATCGGTATGCAGGATGAGCTACGTGAGCAGGGTTTATTTTATAATGTCAAGCGTATCCGTCGGCTGTTGCGCAAAATGGGCGTAGAACCGATCTATCCGAAACGTAATTTAAGTAAGCTGGGGCAGGCAAAGTATGTCTATCCCTATTTGCTGAAAAACCTGACTGTGAACAGAAGGAACCAGGTTTGGGCTATTGACATAACTTATATTCCCATGGCAAAGGGGTTTATGTACCTGACGGGGATAATCGATGTATATAGCCGCTATATAGTAGGCTGGCAATTATCCAACAGCCTGGACAAAGAAACCCAAACAACCCTTTTGACAGCCTGTATAGAAAAATATGGTAAGCCAGAAATCATTAACTCAGACCAAGGTAGCCAATACACCTGTTCACACTGGGTAGAAACCTTGAAAGAGTGGCGTATAAGAGTAAGTATGGATGGAAAGGGCAGAGCCACAGACAATACCTTTATTGAACGGTTTTTCAGGACATTAAAATACAAACATGTATACTTACATCCGGCAGACGATGGACTAACCCTATACAAGGGGATAAATAAGTTTATCGAAAAGTATAACAACAAAAGAAGGCATCAGGGTATCGGCAGAATAAAACCTGTCGAGTTGTTCAAACAGGCTGCCTAATTCAACTAAGACTAACCAACTGGTGGTCTAATAAATGGGGAGTGTTACCTTTTGTAGGCTTAAGAACAAATTTGGTAGAATTCATTAATATAAATGAAGGAAATTCAATAATTTTAGAAAAATCATATAATCAAATTGAATTAGATGATGAGTTTTAAATTATTAATAAAGGTTTCTTTTTACTGTTCTTTGATTAGTGGTGTAGTAGTACCTATACTATATTATATTGTTAATCCTGAAAGATATTCAACCTTATTTCTCTACAGAATAGTAGTGTCGTTTGGGTATTCGTATGTCATTTATACAGTAAGCTTAGTTGTACTTAATATTATATCTAATAACTTAATTAAAAAATCTTTTTTTAATACTGGCAACTCTGTAATACTAATTTCACTTATTGTTTCTTTTTTATTGTATTTACTATTAGTTGGCTTATTTACGGATAAAGATGGATACTCCATATTGGAATATACTCTAGTTGATCCAATGGAAATTGTATTCTTTATGAGCTACGGAGCTATATCGGGATTAGCTTATAAAATTTTCTTTTGGCGACACAATCACAACAATTAACATCTACCAGACATAACTCTAGTGCATATAGACTCAAGAAAAATTAAAAGCACTTAACAATGCTGTTGGAGATTATGCTTCTCAGGGGTTTTCCTCAAAAGCGATAATTTGCGATCAGAACTTTCTGGAATATCGGAAAAATCAGTACGAAACCGGGCAAAGAACTACCGAAACCGATGTGGAATTTTACATGGTAAAAGAGGGCGATGAAATTGTCGATCATTACATCGCCTTTGACGGGCAGTTTTATCAGCCCTACGTTTATGGACCAAACTCTAAAGTTCCTGCTAAACAACTGGAGCAAAAAGCAAATGAGTTGGCGTTATCAGCCAATCAGCTAGAGAGGCCTGCTGACTGGGATACTAACCCTAACTATAAATATGGTTTAATAGAGGAAGTACCTACTAAACATGATGTTCCTGATCTGGCGACACCAGCTCTCACATTCTACGAGAAGGCAATGGTGCCTTTACGACTTATGAGAGAAATACTGGAGCAAATCCAGGTTCATGAACGCTGGTGGAATGAGGACTGCGGCAATGGGGTAGATTGTGCGACCGGAAATGAAAATGAACTAGGAATCTTCATCCCGGATGTTATTGCCGCAGCGGGGAACATCCTGATTGATGAGGGCAAGGACAATGGGTGTGATTCGCAGCTTGGACGAGATGAAATTTATCTTCAACCCTTCCAGATGGAAGCCTACCTCATCACAATTTAAAATAGCCCTGCAGGGTAAAGCCTTCCTGCTTGACGAATTGATGTCCAGCGGCAAACTTCAAAATCTGATGCCAAATGAAGACATTTTAAGTCCGTCTGATTTCATTGATAACTTGGTCAGTCCAAAATATTTTGATAAAGTCTTTATAGTTAAATAGGCTGAAATGATGTATAAGTACTCAGAAAGCGTAAGAAACCAGTTTAAAAACTACCATCAAAAGGGCAGCCAACTACTTACAGTTTTTTTGGATGCATCAGGTAACACAGTGATTAGTGGCTATGATGCCGATAAATTTAAAAAGGAGCATGAAATTAATTTAGGGTGTAAAACCTTCAATATCTTTTTCTATCCAGATGAATATATATTGGCTTATTTCCCTCTACAAAGATTGGTGAAGGTGAGGTTGGAAACAGGAGAAAGCAGCACCACTGAAGGGTTAAAATTTGCTCCTGAAATACTTGTCAATAATAATTTGCTAGGAATCTCTGTTGATGGATCCTCCAATAAGAAATTGGCAAGGCTGGATTTGGAAACCAATGAATTAAGCAGCCTCTTTGAAGAACCCTTTAGGCTTTGGGGGAGCAATGGCCATGACGTCTATGGCGTGAAAATCGGGAGAGGGCAAGAACTATATTCAATCAATCCTCTTACCGGTTCCATCAACTGGCAAAATGATTTTGGAGCGGACCTTTTTGGAAAAGTCATATCGTATGAAGAGATGATTCTAGTAGTTGGGAAATCTAATTTTTTTGGAATTAATGCAAAAAATGGCACTAATTTGTGGGAAAGGAGCTCTACCAATCACCTATTGCAGCTTTACAAGGACAAGATAATCAATGTAGATGCGAGTTATTACCGAGAAATATCCCCTGATACAGGAGAAACTTTAGTAGAGTATGAAATGAAGCCAGAATATGAAAAGCATGGGTTTAGATTTATGGGTACAAATAGGAATTTTACTATCACTGACACCCATATTTTTATTGTAGATGCAATGGGTTTTAAAATGGGCTGTATCAACTGCAGTACTGGTAAAATAGACTGGTCAGTAGAAGTTGGAGAAGGTAAAGTAACCCTGCCACACGCACCCATTGTTTACAGAAATAAGCTTTATGTGCTGGATAATGAAGGTACGCTACATGTATACGATAGAGAATAGTTTACTGAGCCAGTAAGTTCTGTAGGTTGTCCCGGAGCTTCTTTTTGGCGATCAATCCGTCTACGATATTAAAGATGGATTTTTTTCATCATCATTAAGCATATCTATGAGCCTTAGTTTTATCTGAGAGGCTTCTATATGCTCGATTGGTTCATCTTCATATGTAATATGTTTATTTCCCGGCATGATAATGATTTTATATGCTAGCAAACTTTCATCTTTAGACGCGGGATAACAGGGTAATACTCCCCATTTATTAGACTACCAACTGAATAGTCTTAGATTATTGTAAGGCACATGCCCCACTAGTAATACTGACGAGCAATTACCTGAGTGATATACCTGCATATGCTGCGAACATGAAACGAGGCTGACCCCTACTTCCTTTGACGGACTGACCACTTAGCTACAAGTAGTGCCGCTGCTGCCCCTGCCCATGTACCGGCCTACTTAAACCAGGTACTCTTTTGAAAGACATTTGGAGCAAGAAAACCTTAGTCTTGGCCCTTTTACCTGCCCCTGGTAGTTATAAAGCTATTCGTTGAGTTAGAAAAAAGATTTTCTACTAACTTAGCACACTGGATGATTAAAAAAATCATATTCATATCCCTGATTTGTCATTTAATAATGACTACTTTATATGCAATCGTTTACTTTCCTCATGAAATGGGTGAGTATTTCATGTATATTACTGTATTCACCTTTCCACAAGCTTTTTTGTCCTTTTTCGCAGGTACTTTGATTTACCATTTCATCATTAAATACTTTCAATCAGTTAATAAACCCTACTGGGTGTTGTATTTAATATCAGCTATTACCCTACCTCTAGTTATGAAATGCTCATTCGACATGCTAGATTCCCTCTACCAGAGAATATGGGCAGGTTTTGAGATAGTTGAAAAGCCTTCTAATCTATTTTCGTTACTCGTGATGGGGTTATTGGTGTTTTTGATTTACCCCATCTTCTTTAAAGGACAATACAAACGAAATCCAATTTGATGTTTATCCTGACTAAGCAGGGGCAATAGTATTGGAAATGGCCATATTAAATTGAAGTGAGCGAACCTGCTGCCAAAATTCTAATTGATTATTAAAAGAGTCTTTTACATATCAGTAATTTGTCACTTCATAATGGCCATTTCCCTAGTGGCAATTTATTATCCGGATCAGATGTTTCAGTATTTTAAGTACATATTCATACTGGCCTTCCCTCAGATCGTGTCATCTTATTTTGCATGCACTTTAATTTACCATTACTCCATAAAATACCTGCGCAAGAAGGGGTATACATACTGGGTTTTGTATGCCTTTATGTCAGTAATACTAGCCCTCTTACTAAGAAGCGCTTTTGATATATTGGATTCAGTGTATCAGAGAAGATGGGTGGGTTTTGAGCTTGTGTCTAAGCCGTCTGAAATTATATCCATGACTTTAATGGGACTACTAGTGTTTTTGATCTATCCCCTATTCTTCAAAGGGTATTACAAACGAAGCCCTAAGTAAAAGCAGCGCAAAGGATAGAGAAAAGTCTTATGCTGTAGCATGATAGAAGCAAAATCTGATCCCCTTAAGTCTCATCAAATCAATTAACGTAAATCCCTTGGGGAAACAGTTTCTATTGGGGAACACGGAAAAGCAGGTAGGCTTACTGGCCAGCCCAACCCACCTCACTGCGCACTTCCTTTAAGCAACCACGCCACCACCCCAAATTGCACATTTCTAACACCAACCCTTATAATACCTACAGCATTTTTAAACTATTCAGGGAATATCTCTTGGCACGGTTTATGGAATCAGCCTGTAAAAGGCAGCCCATAGAATACCAACGGCGAGCCCCTACCCTTCTCAGTGGGGTTTACCTGGCCACTCGCTTACCTCTCTTCAGCCAAATAGACCGCTGAGGGAGGGAGGGTGGGAGCAAACAGGTTTTCCTTTGTATATTTTGCGCTTAACCAATAAAACCAAATTATACATGCGCCAATTACTATGCCTGCTGGCAATGATAGCCACAGCCGGCACGTGCCTTACTGCCTGCCAGTCGGGTACCTCTGCGGCGACCACGGCGGCCCGGCCGGAGCCTCCTACTATGGAGACGAACAGCTCTGAGGGGCTGAACCTGGACTCTCTCTACATAGTCACCAACTACACAAAAAAGGAGTACCGTGTGCCGATGCGTGACGGGGCCACCCTTTTTACGCAGGTGTACTCACCTAAGGATGACTCGAAGGAGTACCCGATTATGCTTTTCCGTACGCCTTACTCTAATGCGCCGTATGGCGAAGACCAATACAAAACGGGCCTGGGTCCGAATATGCGTTATGTGTATGACGGCTACATATTTGTGTACCAGGATGTAAGGGGTAAGTTCATGTCTGAGGGAACCTTTGTAAACATGACTCCCCATGTGGCGGACAAGGAAGACAGCACGGACATAGACGAGAGCTCGGACACGTATGATACGGTGGAGTGGCTCATGAATAACATAGACAACCACAATGGCCGTGTGGGGCAGTGGGGCATCAGCTACCCGGGCTTTTACACGGCCGCAGGCGCTATCAATGCCCACCCGGCTATGAAGGCGGTATCGCCCCAGGCGCCTATTGCCGACTGGTTCTGGGATGACTTCCACCACCACGGGGCATTCTTCCTGCCGCATACGTTTAACTTCATTGCGCGCTTCGGGCAGGAGCGCCCGGAGCTGACTACGGAGTGGCCTCCGCGCTTTGATCACGGTACACCTGACGGATACCGGTTCTTCCTGGACATGGGCCCCCTTAAAAATGCGAAAACGAAATACTTTGGCGACCGGATTGGCTTCTGGGACAGCCTGGTGGCTCACCCGAACTATGACGAGTTCTGGCAGCGCCGTAATCTGCTGCCTCACCTGAAAGATGTAAAACCGGCCACGCTGGTAGTAGGCGGATGGTATGATGCGGAGGATCTGTATGGCCCGCTGAAGATCTATGAGGAGATAGAAAAGGTAAACCCACGGACAAACTATCTGGTGATGGGACCCTGGCGCCACGGCGGCTGGAACCGCGACGACGGCAGCACGCTGGGCAAGGTTTATTTCTCAGACAGTGTATCATGGTACTATCAGGAGAAGATTGAGTACCCCTTCTTTACGCACCACCTGCATGGTGGTCCTGAGCCTGACCTGAGCACGGCTATGGTATATGAAACGGGAGGTGGCCGCTGGAGAGAGTTTGATAGCTGGCCACCGGAAAATGTACAGAAGCGTACGCTTTACTTCACAGAAGAGGGACTGACCTTTGAAGCGCCTGCCGCGGGGATGGACTCTACTTCATTTATCAGTGACCCGGATAAGCCGGTACCCTTTACTGAAGAAACGGCTACGGGTATGACACGTGAGTATATGACGGACGACCAGCGCTTTGCAGGCCGCCGGCCGGATGTACTGATGTTCCGCACGGAGCCTCTGGAAGAGGATGTGACTCTGGCGGGTGGCATGATGACGCACCTGAAGGTGGCTACGACCGGCACGGATGCGGACTGGGTGGTAAAGTTGATTGACGAATACCCTCCCGATCATGAGGATTACGCGCATAACCCTGAGGGTGTGAAGATGGGCGGCTACCAGCAGATGGTACGCAGTGAGGTGATCCGCGGCCGCTTCCGCAACAGCTATGAAAACCCTGAGCCTTTCACGCCAAATGAAATGACTGAGATAGACCTGCCCCTGCAGGATGTGCTGCATACTTTTAAGAAAGGGCATAGGATAGTGATACAGGTACAGAGCACGTGGTTCCCTATAGTAGACCGTAACCCTCAAAAGTACGTGCCCAACATATGGAAAGCGGATGAGGAAGACTTTATCAAAGCCACTCATACGGTGTACCACTCATCGCCTGAGGGTACCCGCATGGAAGTGACAGTACTCCCTGAATAACAGAAGGATACGCTATTTACTGATCGTCATCGATCAGGTTGACGCCGCGCCTGGGCATACGCTCGGGCAGCGGCGCTTCTGTTTCATAGCGGCCGTCGCGCCAGTCACGAATGAAGTTGGCCCAGGTAAGGGGGTTGATGAAGTTATTGGGCGGAAAGATGCCGGTCATACGATAGAGGCGGTTATAGCGCATATAATCGTAGTAGTACCGGTCATTTTTATACGTTTCGTACAAAAGGTTATCCAGCTCACGCTGCAGCGCCATAGGCGAGGTAGGCTCATCATCAGAGACTTTTGTGTTGGCAAAGGCTTCCTTGAACTCAGCAAAGGTAGGGTAGCTGGTAATAACCACCTCGTCCAGCAGGAGGGTATCGGGTAGCATGAGTTGAATCATGGAGTAGCGGTCTTCCGGAAGATCGCCGGGCAGTACCATCGTACCCCGCTTATATCCTACGGCAGAAAACAGCAGGGTATCGGACTTTACGGCCTGTATGGTAAAGTACCCTGCACTATCTGTCACAGCCCCCTTTGGCTTGTTTTTCACATACACGGAAGTATAAGGCACGGGGGTGATGGACTCTGCATCAAGCACAGCGCCGTATATAGTGACACTGTCTGCCGGATCGGTAAACTGTGCATAAGCAGGCGAAACCACCAAAGCAACTAAACTAAACAGGACAAGATAAAGGCAGGCTTTCATATATCAGGGACTTTTACTCAGAAAACCCCTGACAGGCCATACTTGTTTTGCAGGAAAATGATTTATGCCCCTACGGATCAGTGGTACCAGTGGTACTTATCCATTGTTTCCAGCGAGGCGGTGAGCAGCTCTATGCAGTCCTGGACATCTTGCTTGTGGCAGGTCTCAATCACCTGGTGCAGGTAGCGAGTAGGAATAGAGATGGCTCCTGCGATAGCGCTGTTCTTACCAAACTGCTGCAAGGCGGAGGTATCTGTGCCACCGGCAGTAAGTACTTCCGGCTGAAACTTGATGCTATTCTTATCTGCAGTGGCCTTGAGGAAGTCTACCATGCGGTAGTCGCAAATGATGGAGGCATCCATGATCTTGATAGCGGCACCATCGCCAAGCTTGGTCACATGCTCGTGCGGGTTACTGCCCGGCACATCGTATGATACGGTGGTGTCCAGGCCTATCCCGAAGTCAGGATTGATACGATGAGCCGCTACGCGGGCGCCACGCACACCTACCTCTTCCTGTACAGTAAACACACCATACACATCATAAGGGCAGTTCTTAAGCTTACGGAGAGTCTCTATGAGGATAAACACGGAAATGCGGTTATCCAGGGACTTGCCATTCACCAGGTTACCCATCTCGATCAACTCACGCTCGCGGGTGATGGGATCACCGATTGTCACGAGGCGCTCCACCTCTTCGCGGGGCAGTCCGAGGTCGATAAAGTAATCAGTGGTACGGGGGTTTTTCGCACGTTCTTCCTGTGTCATTACATGCACCGGCTTAGAACCCATCACGCCCAGGAGGTCCTTTTTACCATGTACGATGACGCGCTGTGCTGTGAGGGTCTTAGGGTCAAAGCCTCCTAAGGTGTGAAAACGCACGAAGCCGTTTTCGTCTATGTGCGTAACGATAAAGCTGATCTCATCCATGTGAGCAGCCACCAATACCTTCTTGCCATCAGGGTTAGGCTTACCTTTTTTCAGGGCATAGACGTTGCCCATGTTATCAACTTCCACACTATCAACCAGGGGGGTCACCTCGTCGATGACCACCTTCCGGATACGCTGTTCGAAGCCGGGCGCACCGGGAGTTTCACATATTTTTTTAAGTAGGTTCAGGTTGATACTCATTTGACAACTAAGGTTAAAAAGGCTCGTTACAGCAAAAGCCTAAGGAAAAGGTAATTAATTTAATACACTTAGGCCAAATATACGGGGTATCAGTCTTTTAATATAGCATTTTGGTGAATAACCGCCTGATTTAGGTCGCCATTTTTGTTTTCGTACAGAAAGACGATGTAGTCCTGATTTTTCCATACCTTCTCTACGCGGCCATCCAGTTCAGACTTATAACCAAGTACGATATACGGTATGTTTTTTTCCGCACCCGGAAATGTAATACGCTGGCCCAGCTCCAGATGTGGCTCTATGGGAGCTTCCGGCTTACGCGGCTCACAGGCAGCAAACATAAGACCTGCCAGACAGATAAGTATCAAGTTTTTCATAAGGCAAAGGTAAGGGGCAGGGCTTCCCTTTTCTTGTAAAAATGGAGTGAAAACGCACTCGCATTAAGGTTTTTGTATTACCCGCCGGTGTTGGCTACTTTTACCCGCATACTATAAAACCGACACTAAGAAAATGAAAAACGTACTGATAACCGGCGCAGCCGGTAACCTGGGCAGGGCTGTAGTCGCCCGTTTCCTGAAAGAAGGGTGGCAGGTAACGGCCTTAGCCGAACCAGGCAATTCAGCCGCTGAGCATCAGGAAGACACCAGCCACCTGAATGAGTTGGAAGCTGACCTTATGAGCGAAGATGGTGCCCGAAAGGCTGTGGAGAAGGCCACTGCCAGCACGGCGCCGGACGCTGCCGTTATGCTGGTAGGAGGATTTGCCATGGGCAATATCGCTGATACGGACGAAAAATCGCTGATGGATATGTATAAGCTTAACTTCCTTACCGCCTACCATACGGCAAGGCCGGTTTTTGAAAAAATGAAGGAAGGCGGTAAGGGCGGGCGACTGGTATTTATTGGTGCGCGGCCTGCACTGGACGCCTCTGCCGGTAAGGATGTGCTACCCTATGCACTAAGTAAAAACCTGGTGATACACCTGGCGGAGTACCTTAATGAGGCAGGCAAAGAACACGGCATTGTGGCAAGCGTGGTAGTACCCAGCATTATAGACACGCCCCCTAACCGTGAAGGGATGCCGGACGCGGATTTCAGCCAATGGGTAAAGCCCGAAGACATCGCACAGGTGATATCTTTTGCCTGTGGTGAGCAGGGGGATGTCCTTCGCGAACCTGTCTATAAGGTATATGGCAATGCCTGATATTATCTCTGCGAAAGACAGATAATTTTCGCCCAAGTGTCAGAGACTTTGCAAGGGCTTGTGTATCTTCGCTAAGCAAACACGATAACCACCTGATTATGGAGCAGACTCGAAAGGAACTGATCCGGAATTTGATTGAGCGCATGGAGCATATGGAGGCACAGGTGAAGAGCGAATTTCTTCACCAGCCCGAAGAAGTGCTTATGACACGGCCTGCTCCTGCCAAATGGAGCATAGGTGAGGTGGCAGCACATACGACTCTGGTGATGTCCATCTACCTGGCCAATATCAAGGAAGGTATGCGGGCCAATGACCAGGGCGATCAGGCCAAGCCTTACCGTATGGGATTTAACGGCCGGATGATGGTGAAAATGCTGGCTCCTAAAAACGGCAAGGTAAAGTGGAAGGTACCCACCTTCGGGAATATGGTGCCTCCCCGTGAGGAAAGCTACCGCCCTTCTGAACACGTGGATGACCTGCTTACCACCCTTCGCAACTTCCGTGAGGTGATACAGGAGTGTGGTAACTATGACCTGAACCGGGTGAAAGTAGCTTCGGCCATTGGCCGCATCATCCGCTTCAGGCTGGGTGATGCCATACAGGTAATAGCGGCCCATAACGAGCGCCACCTTGTACAAATGAATGAGGTGCTGGCAGTTACCTGTCCGGCCATGCAGCTACATACCGGCGCGAGGCAGGAAGTAAGCTAGCAGTAATAGCGGCAGCCGCTTTGGGCAGATACAAAAAATTAAGCCCTGTGCCATCCGGTACAGGGCTTTTACTTTATTTTGAAGGTCTCCTCACAGTTAATATAACTGCAATCTCTCCAGGCAGTATTGTCTCTGTCAACTCTTTGAAGCTCGCCACCAAACAGTTCGGCCTTTTGTGCGTCAGTAATAAAGCTGGTTACGCTAAGAGCGTTCAGCTTGAAGGTTTTCTTTTTCATAGTTTTTTGAAATAATTGATCTTCCTCTAAAATAACCATGTTTAAAAAAATTGCACCATGAAAGCCATATTGGTAAAAGAGCCCGGTGATGCCTCGCAACTTACTATGGGAGAGGCTCCCGATCCGCAACCCGGCCCCGGGGAGCTTCTGGTAAAAGTAGCCTATACTGCCCTGAACCGGGCAGACATAGTGCAGCGGGAAGGAAACTACCCTCCTCCTGAGGGCGCCAGCCCCATACTCGGCCTGGAGATAGCGGGCGAAGTAATCGCCACAGGGCCCGAGGTGACCCGGCATGCTGAAGGGGATAAGGTATTCGGCCTCGTTCCCGGCGGAGGCTATGCAGAAAAAGCTGTCATACATGAGGATATGGCTATCGCGCTCCCCTCCCACCTCGGCCTGCAGGAAGCTGCCGCTGTACCGGAGGTGTTTCTTACCGCTTATCAGGCGCTGGTATGGATAGGCCACGCGCAGCAAGGAGAAACAGTGCTGGTGCACGCCGGTGCCAGCGGGGTGGGTACGGCTGCCACTCAACTGGCGAGAAGCATGGACATGAACATACTGGTTACCGCCAGCGCTCGCAAACATGAGCTGTGCCGCAGCCTGGGAGCCACCGCCTGCTATGATTACCATAAGGGTCCTTTCACTGACTTTGTCAAAGAGCATACTGAGGGCAAGGGGGCTGATATCATCATAGACTTTATTGGGGCGCCTTACTTTAGCCATAATCTCGACAGCCTGGCGCGGGATGGGCGGCTGGTGATGCTCGCTTTCCTCGGGGGAGTAAAAGCCAATGAGGTGAATCTGAGGCGTATGCTGGCCAAACGGCTGACCATAGCGGGCTCTACCCTGCGCTCACGCGACCAGGACTACCAAATCCGGCTCAATATGGAAATGACAGCCTATTTATTGCCGTTGCTGGAACAGGGGGAAATAAAACCCGTAGTGGACAGTACATTCTCCTGGAGGGATGTGGCAGATGCCCACCGGTATATGGAAGATAATCGTAACCAGGGCAAGATTATCCTGGCCGTAGATTAAAATCACCATAACCAACTACATACCTGATACTTATATTTTTCACATACAATTAAAACCAACAATCGTACAGTCTTGCGGGTTATTTATAATCAATAGATTATTTTTTTACCTATATGACATCTAACGACTTTTTTAGATCTACCATTACTCTCTTCTTTCTTTCTATACTCTTTGTAACCCTAAGTTGTCAGAACAATAAACAGCAGATAATCCCGCTGTCTGCACAAGGTCCGGACACCCTGCAGGTAAACACGGGCAACTCGGATGACCTAGCCAAACTGGAACAGCATTACCTGAAGAATTTGCTCGACACGCTTCCGCGAAAAGACTGGATCGGCAGCTCAGGGTATAGCAATGAGATAAGGGAAGAGGTGAAGAACTTCTATAAACTACGGGACTATCGCACGGTGTGGACCACCTATGCAGAGGGTGGAGACACGCAGGAGGACCTGCTGGCCCTGCTTTCCAAAGCAGATGAAGAGGGGCTGATGCCTTCTGACTATCAGGTAGAAAAGGCCAAAAAGTGGGCCAAAAACCTGTATGAAGGTGAAAATAAGAACTTTACAGATATACTCCGTCATGACATCTTTCTGAGCACACTTGCCCTGAGATACCTATCGGACCTGCACTATGGCAAGATCCGGCCCGAAAAAATCAGGGAAGACTGGGAAGTGATCCGTGAAAAAATGACCCTGGCTACTCAGATGAATAAGGCCCTCAGAGAGGGTGACCTGGATGAGCTGGTAGAGGCAAACAGGCCTCCTTTCTTCGCTTATGAAAAGATGAAAGAGGCTCTCGCCGAGTATGAAGAAATAAAAGAAAAAGGGGGATGGCCCCGCATTACCGGTGTAGATCTGCTGGAAGAGGGGGACTCAAACCAGGCCGTGATCCGACTCAAAAAAAGACTTACGATCACCGGAGATTACCCGGGAGTAGAGGATGACTCGCTGGAGGCTGTGGCTTTTACAGAAGAGCTGACTGAAAAGGTGAAAGAGTTTCAGGTACGCCATGGCCTGGAGGTGGACGGACTGGTAGGGGGTAGTACCCTGGAGAGGTTAAATGAACCGGTTGATGTATTAATAAGCCGCATTCGGCTAAACCTGGAGAGGCTACGCTGGCAGCCTATTTTTTCTAACAAGAAAGACTTTATCATCGTAAACCTGCCGGAATATAAACTCCGCTACTATAGCGATAATAGTAAAGAGCTGGAAATGAACGTAGTAATCGGCGACAGAGAGCATACTACTCCGGTAATAATAGATAGCCTTGAGTATGTGACCTTTAGCCCTACCTGGGCGGTTCCGCCGAGTATCGCCGGCAAGGAGTTTTTGCCTATCCTGAGGAAAAACCCTGGGTACCTGGCTTCCAGAAACTTTAAGCTATATGCAAGCTGGGACGATAAGGCTGAGGAACTGGACCCCTATGATATAGATTGGGACGATGTGGAGGCGGATAACTTCCCTTATTTTATAGAGCAGCAACCCGGTGGTGGCAATAGCCTTGGCAAGGTAAAATTCATGATGCCTAACAAGCGCGCCATCTACCTGCATGACACCCCTGCAGACCACCTATTCAGTCAGCCTCAGCGGTCATTCAGCCATGGATGTATTCGCCTGGAGAAACCTGCAGAGCTGGCCATGAAGCTGCTGAGCAAGCAGGATCCAAGCTGGGACATGCGCAAAATAAATGAGTACATGAATATGCCTGAGCCGGAAAATGTAGTGCTGGAATCCAAGATTCCGGTGTATTTTCTGTACCTGACGGCCTTTGTGGACGAGAGCGGCACGCTTAACTTTCGTGAGGATGTATATGGCATGGACGACATACAGCAACGCTACCTTTCGCAGAGATAGAACTCAGCTAAACATATAAAAAGGGCTGCAGACAATATCTGCAGCCCTTTTTCTTTAAGGGGCCTCAATACCTTATGGTTTCTGGGCCTCCTCTTTCTTTTTAAATACAATATGTTCAGCAAACTTAGCTACCACTCTCTCAAACATGGTCCGCAGGCCGGGGTACTCGCTTACACTGAAAAAGGTTTTATTAATCTCCACCAAAATCTGGACCTGCACCATACTGCCTATCGCATGGCTCATAAATAACATCGACCCGCCCTGATCTGGCAGCACCACCTTTTCGCTCTGCGGCAGGTCCTCTACCACGTACCCATTGGGTATTTGAATATTCACAATGTATTTTTCAGAGTAGCTGCTAGCGAAGTCTACCGGAAGGCTGCGCTCCTCATTTACAAAGGGGCTCTCATCGTATGAATGTAAGAGTACCGGGGAGAGAATGATAAGATCGCCGGCCTCATCCACAGGGCTTGTCATGGTATATGAGAATTTTAGCGGCTCATCCGGGTTATCGAGGTTTTCCAGTTTTGCATCGCTAAACTCATAAATACCGGTCTCATACTTCCCCGCTAACTCATCTTCCTCAATGGAATTAAAAAACTCTCTCAAATCCGACGCCTGTACTCCTTCCGACTTCAGGGAGATTTTGCGTGTGATCCGGCCATCTGCAATGGATACCTGTTCCATCACAATATCTACAGAAGGGTTCAGCGACGTTATTTCTACCCATCCGTGGTTGGCTTTATTAACCATGAAGGCTTTACCGTTCTGGTCCTCATCTCTCAGATAGCCAAATCCCAGGTAAGGATTCACCGCATTGAGGAAAATGTTCTTACCCTCATAGTGCATCAGGCACAGGACTGTATTGAACTGGCTGATCACGGGATTATGCTCCATGATAAGGCCGTGATATTTAGTACTGGCCAGGGCCGGACTCACCTCAAAACCTGCCTTGCGTAGCAGGGCCGCAAGCAGCATGTTTATAGAGGCAATGTTGCCCTCCTTTTTATCATTAAAAATGACAAACCTGTCGGGATAGCGCGAATTTACATGGTTCCACTTATAGGTAGTCTGCACATACCTGTAGATTTTCTTTGCTTTGGCCAGCCCGCTTAGCGTATCGGCACCACACTCCTCGAGCATCCTGCGCAGGTAGTAGCCTTTGGTAAAATACCCCGTGAAATCATAATCCTCATTAAGCTCACCAGCTATCTGCTCCCAGCTCCGGTTTATCGTTTTGCTGTCTATGCCGGCATAGTCACTTCGATAGTAATATTCATCCAGCTGGAACTCCACCCACTCGGCGTAGTCTTTCAGATTCCAGGTATAAGGCTCATCTTTCAAGGCTGCTACGTTGGTTAGGACCCATTCATTCGTGGCTTCACCGCCATACTTACGGTTTAGCCTTTCACCATGAAAGAAAATCCTAACCCCCAGGTCAGGGTGGATTAAGGCCTGCAGGCCGCTTTGTAAGGCCGGGTACTCGTGCTGGAACATAATATCCCACAGAGAGACGTTGTTTTTTGTATAAATCCCATAGCTGTACTCGATGACATCACCCGGCTGTACGCCGGAGTAGGTAAACCGGATCTCTTTGGTAAACCTGCCGGTCTCTACCTCATATATCTCATCTTTGCCAAGCTTCACATTTTCTACTTGTCCATTGCGGATAAGTAAGGCCTGTGCTTTCAAGCCTACCACATTTTCTATATTCTCGTCAGCATAATATGAGATAGCGACATTGGCCGCATCTAGCCCTTCTTTGTCCAGAATCTTAATGCGCTTATGCACATCCAGCCGCGGTTGTGAACCTGGCATATAGCGTAACTCTCCGTAGTAATTAAGCACTACGGCATGCGCATCCTTATCGAAAGGCACTTCCTTCAGGGTAATCTCCTGGCTGGTGAGTTCGCCCCATTTGGACGGGTTTTTAGCAATAAGAGAAGTGGAAATTAAGAAAAAGGTGGCCAGCCCCAGAAGGAGCTTTACAGTGATTTTCATGCTATCATTCAATTTAGGCAGAGCAAAACTACTGCCTGATATTGAAAAATGCACGCCAATTTTCTTTTTGCCTTATCTGTTACCAATCAGAAAAAACAGCCTAAGAGCCTGATATGAAGGCAATTTCGACAGCTAAAAGTGATTTACAGGCAAAAAGGTACAATCAGATTTAACGCACCTTAGTCTTTCTGACTATCCGGCTGAAGAGTCGTGGAATAAAGCGTTTTACCAAAACACCGTATTTTTCCTTACCTCCCATGTAGGCCTCTTCCTTTTTGCTGGCAATGGCGGCCAGCATTTGGCGGGCACAGGTATCGGGGTCCATGCCCTGCTGCTGGGCATCGTCCATTTCGCCTAGCGGTGACCCATCGGCAGTCAGGGCATTTACAGAGACCTGGGTGTGGATAAAGCCGGGACATAGCATTGTAATATGGATAGGATACTTATAAAGCTCAGCACGAAGGGAGTCAAAGAAGCCGTGTAATGCATGTTTGCTTGCGGCATAGGCCGAGCGGTAGGGCGTTCCAAACTTGCCCACCAGACTGGATACCACGGCAATATGCCCCTGTCCGCGCGAAGTAAAATGAGGTAGCAATGCCTTGGTAAGGGCTACGGTACCAAAATAGTTGATCTCCATGAGGCGGCGGTCTACCTCAAGGCTGGTTTCGCTTGCCAGCGAGCGCTGGCTTATGCCGCCATTATTAATGAGAATATCAAGGTGGCCGAAAGCTTCAATAGCAGCTTGCGTTTTGGAAGAAAAAGAAGATGTAGCTTCCAAATCCAGCGGCAGTATGGCAATATTTTCCCCATCGCCCTCACAAGCATCTTTCACGCGCTGCAGTTCCTTTTCACGCCTGGCAGAAAGGATAAGCTTTGCCCCTGCCGAAGCAAACCTATAGGCCAGGGCCTCCCCTATGCCGCCGGAGGCACCTGTTATCCATACTATTTTATCCCGGAAGTGGCTCATGAGGTCGTTATTTTCTTACCAGCTCAATAAAGGCGTAATCGTGCGGGTTTTTCTCATCTGCCTTGTGCTCTTCCCTTTTTACCTCTTTCCAGATGGTATAGTCGATCTCTGGAAAATAGGTATCGCCTTTAAAGGTCTCTTTTATCTCCGTCAGGTAAATCTTATCGGCAGACGTCATCGCCTGCTTGTATATCTCCCCTCCCCCCAGGATAAAAAGCTCCTCCTGGCGGTACTTTTCCCCCAGGGCGTAAGCTTCTTCCAGGCTGTTAACGACCAGGCAGCCCTCAGCCCTGAAGTCTTGCTGCCGGGTGATAACGATACTTGTACGGCCGGGTAGCGGCTTTTGGGTAGCTTCCAGGGTCTTGCGTCCCATCACGATAAAGTGCCCCGTGGTGGTGGTGCGAAAATGCTTCAGGTCGGCGGGCATTTTCCAAACCAGGTCATTGTCCTTGCCTATCACATTGTTTTCGCTCTTTGCGACGATTATGGATCGGATCATAGTGTGTTTCCTCTCAAAAAGTCTTCTATTTTCATTCTCTTTTTACCCTCTATCTGAAGGTCAGTAATGGCCAGGGTATCCTTGCCGGTCTGAAAGTGCAGGTAGCTTTTGCCGTCGGTCTTATACTCACCGGCCTCCAGGCCTTCTATATTTCCAGGTACTACCTGACTGGCGAATACCTTCAACTGCCGGTCATTGATTCTGGTCCATGAGGCTGGATAAGGGGAAAGGCCCCTGACAAAGTCATATAATTCAGAAGCGCTCTTCTTCCAGTCTATTTCACAGGTTTCCTTAAATATTTTCGGCGCAGCTTTCAGTTCACCCTCTGCGCTCTGAGGCTCCTGCGGATAGTCACCGGTTTCTATTGCTTTCACCGTTTTTAGCACCAGCCCCGCCCCCATATGCATCAGGCGTTCATACAGCGTGCCCGCATTATCATTTTCGTGGATGGGCTCCTTCTCCTGAAAAATGATATTCCCCGTATCGATCTCATGCTTCAGGAAAAAGGTGGTGGCACCCGTTACCTTATCACCATTGATAATGGCCCAGTTTATAGGGGCAGCTCCCCTGTACTGGGGTAGCAGGGATGCATGCAGATTGAAGGTACCAATCTCAGGCATGTCCCAGACGGCTACAGGCAGCATACGAAAAGCCACCACCACCTGCAGATTAGCATTATATGACTTCAGTTCTGCCTGAAACGTCTCAGACTTAAGGTTAGTTGGCTGCAGTACGGGGATACCCTGCTGTACGGCATAGCCCTTGACAGGACTGGTAGCCACCTTTCTGCCTCTGCCCTTGGGCTTATCCGGGGCGGTGATAACGGCCACTACATTAAAGTCATTCTCGACAAGAATCTGAAGGCTTGGCACTGCAAACTCTGGGGTGCCCATAAAAATGATACGGAGGTCATGCATGCAAAAAAAGTCTTAGTGTGAACGGGGATAAAACTAGAAAAAATAGCGAACAGTTACCCCATTCTGAATAATACATCCTCATTCCTCTACCAGGAACTCATACCATAAGGCCAGTGCTTGAGCAATTTACATGTCCCGCTTACCGGCCAGATAGCTATACTTCCACTCTACTATTTTAACGTATGCAGGGGTGGTGGGCCATAGTAAATTTAACTGATGGCGCAGGCAGATTTTCTAATTACCACAGAGCGGGTAGGCCTCAGACCCTGGCTAGAGGGGGATATTCCGGCTATGGCGGCTATAAGCGGCGACCGGGAGGTAATGAGGTTTTTTCCTGCACCAGCTACATACAAGCAGACGGAAGAGTTTATACACCGCATGCAGAAGAGCTATACTGACCGGGGCTACTGCTATTTCCCTGTCTTTTTATTAGCCACCAAAAGGCTTATAGGCTTTACAGGCCTTCTCTACCAAACATATGAAGGCTTGCCGTTTATGCCCTGCACGGATGTAGGCTGGCGGCTGGATAAATCTGTATGGGGAAAGGGGCTTGCTACGGAAGCGGCCCGCGCATGCCTTACCTTTGGCTTTGAAAACTGTCGCCTGAACACCATCTATGCCACCTGCCCGCAGGTGAATACGCCATCGGAAAGGGTCATGAAGAAACTAGGCATGTCCCGGCAGGGCACCTTCATGCACCCACGACTAAAGGATGCACCTCATCTGCAGCCTTGCGTGTATTATTCTGTTGATAAAGAGAGAACCAGATCATGACCTTCGCTTAATCAGCTTGATATGTATCGTTGTACTATGTAAATTTTGTTATCGCTATCCGCATACACTATGTTAGAATACACTCCCCTTTGGCTGGATATATTTTTTATTCTGACTGTACTGGCTACCGTATTCATTTTTTACCTGGCAAACGGCCAAAAGACGGGGTTGCTAATTCTGACCCTGGGCTGGGCCGGGCTTCATTCGGTGCTCTCGCTCATGGGAGTATACCAGAATATGAATGTACTGCCTCCTCCATTTACCTTCCCACTCATAGGCGCGGCACTACTCATCATTATAGGTCTGGCAGGAAGGAAAAGCCGCAAAATGGCCCGGGAGAAAAACCTGGTAACAAGCACAGTCATGCACACTGTCCGCATACCTGTGGAGGTTACGCTTTATGCGCTGTTCCTGTACGGCGCGGTGCCTGAAATAATGACCTTCGGCGGGCGCAACTACGATATATTATCCGGTCTTACGGCTCCACTGGTAGCCTGGCTTCTTTCCAGAAAACTGGCAAAGCCCATCTTCATGATCTTCTGGAATATCATCTGCCTGGGTCTTGTACTGTTTATTTTAGTACACGGTGTACTGTCCACAGAACTCCCCATTCAGCAGTTTGGCTTTGATCAGCCAAACAGGGCCGTATTATATTTCCCTTATGTACTGTTACCCGCTGTGGTGGTACCTATAGTGATCTACTCTCACCTGTCGGACCTGATGGTGTACCTGAGAGCCTACCGGAGAAGAAGGTCTTATAAGGGAGTGGTCTGAAACCAAAAAAGCTGCCTGCTTACCTGCAGACAGCTTTCTCCTTTATTATGACAAACAAATGATCAGTTCTTATTCTTGATTTTGCCCATGCCACTGGTATTCAGATGAGTGTCAGAGGGATCTCCTTTATAATAAATACTACCCACACCGCTGGCATTGGCATTCAGCCTGTTGGAAGCATGAACTTTTACAGTACCTGCTCCGCTGCTGGTAACATCCACATCCTTACTTTCCAGCTCATAAGCAGAATAGGTACCCGCTCCGGAAAGTTCTATGTCATGGGTATCCACTGAACCTCGAAGCTCAACAGAGGCCGCACCACTAATATCAGTATCAAGTGAGTTAGCCTTCAGGTCGATTGTAAGTTCACCGGCACCACTAATATCCAGCTTGAGGTCGTCTACCTTCATCTGTCCATCGGTAGTTATATTACATGCTCCGCTGATGTTGATCTCACTCAGATCACGATAGGTAATAAAAATCTTTACGTCATCGAAATTGGTCCAACGCTCGCTGGTATTTCTTTTAGTACCAATCTCGAGGGTATTCCCCTGGTTACTTATTTCCACCTTATCAAGTTTATCGTCAGGCCCTTCCATCCTTAGCGAGTATTCGTTACCCTGCTTCAGGGAAAGGGTATAAGCCCCGGAAACCTTCAGTTTTTTGAACGCCTGAATATCGGGCGTGCGCTGCGCATTTGCTTTGGCAGAAAACAGCATGACGCATGCAATCATGGCCATTGATATATAAAGCATAGTTCTTCTCATGTTAGTGCAGTTGTTGATTTCCTTAAGGACAACAAATACTGGGAAGGGTTGCAGATTGATGTTGATTATTTTTCCTTTCCAGTAAAAAAGGGCATAAAATAAATTTTAACGGGAGCCTCACTTCCTTCAGGGTCCGGGTATTCCTGTGAATAAACCGGTCCTTTTTCAAAGGAAACGGCATGATTAAAAACGGGACCGTCGAAGGTAAAGGAATGGTATTCCCCATTCTCCCCACAAGGGTCTATCTCCTTGGGCAGGCTACTAATCCACTCCTCGTCTATCGTCTCTCCCAGCCTGCTTTCCGGCAGATGCTTACTATTCACAGCACACAGAGAGGTTTTAAATCCGCTCTGTACAAACTCTTTAATGAGCTCGCCGGTAGGTTCTTTCCATAAGGGAAATACAGTCTTTAACCCTGAGCCGTGCAGCATACTTTCACGGTAAGCCTTTAGGTCCTCCAGGAAAATATCGCCATAGGCCAGGGCCTCAATCCCTTCATTCAGACACTCCTTCACAAACTGCTCCATGGTTTTCCGGTAGGCATCGTTACTTCTCACCGAAGGCATGTAAATCAGCTTCAGAGGTAAACCTATCGCTTCGGCCTGCTTCTGAATAAGCTCTACCGGCACCTCATGCATAGGCACCTGCCCGGTGTCTTCACCTACCACACAGTGTAGATTAACTACATGGTGCTGTCCGCTTTGGAGTAAACGGTACAGGGCCATGGCAGAATCTTTTCCTCCGCTCCAGCTCAGACTTATCTTCATACCTGCAAGTTATATTTTTTCATCAGATAGCGTAGGTTTGCATACATGTATACCCGTATCTCTTATTTACTGCTATTACTGTGTGTTGCGGTGCAAGCCTGCAGCCCTGACAAGCCGGAGAAGGAGCCTGCGCTCACCCCTGCTGAGGGCGACAGCCTTCTTATGGCCTATGCGGAAACCTTTAAACTCATACGGCACCAGACCTATACTGAAGTTACGATAAACGAGCCCTGGCAGGGGGCTGCCGGACCTGCCCGCTATTACCTGGTGCCTAAAGGTGAGCCAGTGCCTGATCACCTGGGTGAGGAAGATGTCATTCGCACCCCGGTGAGCCGCACAGCCGTATTATCGACCTCATACCTGCCTATGCTGAACATGCTCGGCGTAGCCTCCACAGTCAGGGGTTTTCCGGATACAAGCCTTATATCCACCCGCATATACCGGCAAATGGCTTCAGAGGGCATCCTCTACGACCTGGGCCAGGGCACACAGATAGACCGGGAACTCCTACTGCAGATTGAGCCTGAGGTGGTATTCGGATTTGGTGTAGGTGAACCATCTTCTATCGAAAGGGTACTGAATGCGGCGGGGCATCGCATGGTGTACAATACAGACTACCTGGAAAAGCACCCCCTGGGGCGGGCCGAATGGATCAAATTTTTCGGGGCTTTTTATGATAAAGAGGCCCTTGCTGACAGCCTGTTTACGACTATCAGTGAGCGCTATGACTCGCTGAGGCAAAGAGCCACACAGAATGATCCTGAGCCGGCCGTAATGGCTTCTAATCTGTATGGAGATACGTGGTACGTTCCGGCCGGTGAAAGCTGGGTGGCTACTTTTATCCATGATGCGGGAGGCAGGTACCTCTGGAAGGATACTGAAGGGGCCGGCAGCCTGCAGATGGCCTTTGAGCCGGTGCTGGAAAAAGCCCAGCATGCAGATGTGTGGCTCAATGCCAGTAACTACACGAGCCTTAAAGACATGGCAGCGGCTGATGTGCGCTATACGTACTTTGCCCCCTGGAAAGAAGGCGAGGTCTATAATCCACTTAAAAGTAATGGCACTGCTAACGGAAACCTGTACTATGAGCTAGGCTATGCCAGGCCTGATCTTGTGCTGAAAGACCTGATCCTGATCCTGCAGCCGGACATGGCAGCTACAGGAGTAAATGCAGACACGCTGACATTTTACGAAAAGCTCCCTTAGCTAAACCGTATGGCTTTGATCGGTTTTATACGGGTAATGAGCCAGGTAGGTAATACGAGCACCAGCGAGGTAAGCAGGAAGATGCCGACATTTAACCCAATCATAATAGGGAGGTTCCAGGCAATGGGAACAAACTCCATGTAGTAGTTTTCCGGATCGAGGGGTATCAGTTTGAATTGCTGCTGGATAAGCCCGAAGCCGATGGCCACGGCATTGCCTATCACCATGCCGCGAATGGTAAGTCTCATACCGTTATAGGAGAAGATCTGCCTTATCTGCTTATTGTTAGCCCCCATAGCCTTAAGTAAGCCAATCATCTGGGTGCGCTCCATGATGAGAATAAGCAGTATCGAGATCATGTTAAACAGGGCCACCGTCACAATAATGGTGGTTAGGATGACCACGTTCTGATTTAAGAGGGTAAACCAGTCGAATATCTGCGGATAGCGGTCTGTGACTTTCAGTACATTGAAATCATAATTAACCTGGTCTCTCACTTTTTCCTGGGCTATATCTATGCCCTTAAAGTCCTTCACAAACAGCTCCAGCCCCCCTGCCAGCGAATCGGGCCAGTCGTTCAGCCTGCGGATCATATTAAGGTCACCAAGTATGACCTTTTCATCGAAATCCTCCAGGGCAGTGTTATATATACCACTGATGGTAAGGGGACGATACCGGATAGGGTTCATGATAAAATACATGAGCACCTTATCTCCCACACCGAGCTTAAGCTTATTGGCTATCTTCCGGCTTATCATTACTTCCCTGCTGTAGCCGGAGTCCGGCAGCTCGGGAAAGCGGCCCTCGACTATATTCGGACCAAATCGATTCATATCAAAGCTATGGCTGACCCCCTTTAGCAGCACACCGTATACATCCTCATCCGTCTTGAGCAAGCCTGCTTTGTTAGCAAACTCCTGCACATGGGTGACCTGGTAAAACTGGTCCGGGTTTTGATATATTGGAACATTGAGAGAGATGGGCTCTTCTTCGTATGAATTACCCATAGTATATTTGATGACCTGCAGGTGACCGCCCAGGGCAAAAACTTTTTCCCGGATAGTGTTCTGAAACCCATCCAGTATCATGATGGAGATAAGGACGGCGGCCAGGCCAAACCCAACGCTGGCTACGGCTACCTTGTGTATGGTGCGGGAAAACGAACCGTTTTCTGAGGAATTAAGTCGCTTGAAAATGAAGTAAGGGAATTGCAAAGCCTTTCCTGCCGTTAAATATTGAAGCTGCAAATTACGAAACTATGAGAAACTACCTTCTGCTGGTGATAATGTTTTTAGCGCTACTGCCAGTCACCGCCTGCGCAGCAAGTGACGACCGGCAAAAACAGGCTCGGCCCCCTGCAGAGGAATACCCGCAAGAAAAATCTATCATGACCGCTGCTGCCAGGCCAGAGGCTTATATCCCTCTTTTGGAAGGCAAAAATGTAGCGGTGATCGTAAATCAGACTTCTACCACCGGCGAACAGCACTTGGTGGACTTGCTACTGGAAAAAGGGGTGGCGCTAAAAAAGATCATGGTGCCTGAGCATGGCTTCCGCGGCACGGCTGATGCCGGTGAAAAGGTACAGGACGGGGTGGATCCGGCAACCGGGCTGCCTGTCATAAGCCTTTATGGAAGTAACAAAAAGCCGTCTGCGGATAAGCTGGCGGATATCGATGTGGTGGTTTTTGACCTGCAGGACGTGGGCGTACGCTTCTATACCTACATCAGCACCATGCACTACGCCCTGGAGGCCTGTGCCGAAAACGGCAAAAAACTGGTGGTGCTGGACAGGCCAAATCCTAACGGAATGTACATCGATGGCCCTATCCTGAAGGAAAAGTTCAGAAGCTTTGTGGGGATGCACCCTATTCCTGTGCTCCACGGACTTACAGTGGGTGAACTGGCCAGGATGATAAATGGTGAAGGCTGGCTGGCCGGGGGACTAACTTGCGAACTGGAGGTAGTTCCTGTAGTCAACTATTCACACGATATGTCGTATACGCTACCGGTGAAGCCCTCTCCCAACCTGCCTAATGACCTAAGCATTCAGTTGTATCCTTCCCTATGCTTCTTTGAAGGCACTCCCATCAGTGTAGCACGGGGCACGGTGTTCCCTTTTCAGGCAATAGGCTACCCTGAGCCATCATACGGAGTGTTTACCTTCACACCGAAAAGTATTCCCGGGATGGCTAAGAGCCCCAAGCTGGAGGGTAAAACTTGCTACGGAATTGATTTTCGCAATAGTGATGAGCAGCCGGAGGGTCTTGACCTAACCTACCTCATCGACTATCACAATAAATGGGAAGGCTCAAAACCTTTTTTCACTGATTTTTTCAACCTGCTGGCAGGTACGGATGTACTGGCGGAGCAAATCAAGCAGGGATTCAATGGGGAAGATATACGTATGAGCTGGCAGGAAGAGCTACAGGCATATAAGGAGATGCGTAAAAAGTATTTGCTATATAAGTAATGGGATCTGATAGCAGGCGCCTCTCCGGCCAGGGTCAATGATTGCGGTAGTGCCTCAGCAAGTCTCTGGCGGCCTTGCCAGGGCTGGTGTTGCCGGCCAGCACATCAGAGGTAATCCGGTCAATAGAGCCCTTTACCTGCTCGCTCGCATAAAAATCGACGATAAGCTGATGTTCGATCGCATCCTGCATCCATTGCAGTTGCTGATCTTTTCGCTTCTTATCAAAGAAGCCATTTTGATAAAGGGCCTTATGGTGCTTCTCTATCAGTTCCCATACTTCCGTAAGGCCCTGGCTTTTCATAGCAGAGCAGGTGAGTACCTTAGGGTACCATCCTGATTCATTAGTTGGGAACAGGTGCAGCGCATTCTGATATTCTTGTTTTGCCTTTTTAGCAGTCTTAAGGTTATCTCCATCCGCTTTGGTGATCACTATGCCATCGGCCATTTCCATAATACCCTTTTTAATGCCCTGCAGTTCATCCCCAGCACCGGCAAGCATAAGGAGCAGGAAGAAGTCGACCATGCCATGCACGGCAGTTTCAGACTGCCCAACCCCTACTGTTTCAATAAATATTATGTCAAAACCTGACGCTTCACAGAGAAGCATGGCTTCCCGGGTACGGCCTGCCACTCCACCCAATGTAGTGCCGGTAGAGGAGGGCCTGATAAATGCATTAGGGTCGTGGCTTAATTCCTCCATACGGGTCTTATCCCCCATGATGCTGCCCCCCGTTTTTCGGCTACTGGGGTCTATCGCTAACACAGCCACTTTGTGCTCATGGCCGGTAAGCAAGGTGCCAAAAGACTCAATGAAGGTGCTTTTGCCTACTCCCGGCACCCCGGTAATTCCTATACGAATGCTTTTGCCTGTTTCAGGCATGAGGCTGTCCAGCAGCTCTTCAGCCATCTCCCGGTCCTCAGTCAGGGTACTTTCTACCAGGGTAATGGCCCGGCCCAGTGTGATGCGGTCGCCATTTAGTATTCCCTCGCGGTACTCTTCAAGTGAAAGCCTGTTTTTTCTGCGTGCTGCCATAGTTTGGCTAAGGTAAAAAATCTATCGGTATTTGTGATCGAATCGGAAACGGTCGCTGACTGATTAAAACCTCCCCATGTTCTTTAGTCAAAGAATTACACCCTCTGTCAGGAATTACTGTGAAGACATTCCTTTCATTCCCTACTTTAGGTATCAAAGCAAAGACTAATCTATGAAATACCTGCTATTAACTGTATGCCTCCTGTTTTGTCTGTCTGCTAAGGCCCAAAACATGTCCCTGTCTCCGGCGGAGGTAGCTGAAAACTCTCTGAAGTCTCTGGAAGGCCTCAAAGGAGTGGAAAGAGATTGGGATAGTTTTCGTTCTTACTTCACGCCGGACGTCCGGATCAGTTTGCTTCGCAAGTCTACGGATGGAGAGGAAGAAGTACGTCACCTTACGCTTGAAGAGTTTATAGAAAAAGCGGGGGCTAACTACCTTAAAAACGGCTTTTACGAATACCCTGTTACTGATCCGGTAGTACATACCTACGGACAAACCGCGGTGGTATGGCAGCCGTACGCCATTAAGTTTAACATGGAAGGCGAAGAAATTATGCGTGGCATCAATATTTACCATCTGATACAGGTAAACGGGCAGTGGCGGATCACATTTCTTACCTGGGAGGCTCAAAATGAGACCATGCCTGTTACGGAATGGCGGGAAAGCCAGGAGTAATCATCAGCCGGCAGTCACTTATTTGAACATTGCTACGGAAGGCTCTTCACCCTTTCTGACCCAGCCCCGGTACATCCCGTCTGAATTAAAAGAAAGCACTGGCATACCTGTTTTATCTACTGCAATCAGGCCCCCTTCAGCCCCCATTTCCACCAGTTTGTGCTGCACCACTGCATCACAGGCCTGCTGTAGGGTAAGGCCTTTATATTCCATAAGGCTGGAAATATCATGAGCCACGAGCGCACGCAGGAAATACTCCCCATAACCCGTACAGCTCACAGCACATGTAGCATTATTTGCATAGGTGCCAGCCCCAATGACAGGGCTATCACCTATGCGGCCGTATTTCTTGTTAGTGAGGCCGCCTGTACTGGTGGCTGCAGCAAGGTTGCCCTGGCTATCCAGGGCAACGGCTCCCACCGTACCAAATTTCTTATCGTCCGAATGATCCAGTGTCACTTGATCCCTCTTCAAGGCCCGCTGCCACTGATCGTGTCTTAGCTGAGAGAAGAAATACTCATCCGGCTCCAGAGGAAGCCCTTGTCGTGAGGCAAATTCTTCGGCTCCCTCTCCGCTCATCATGACAAAATCTGAATGATGCATCACATGCCTGGCCAGGGTGACGGGGTTTCTGACAGAGCGTACTCCTGTCACTGTACCGGCCTGAAGGTCATGCCCGGTCATGATGGCAGCCTCCATCTCCTGGTGTCAATGATGGTTAAAAACAGAGCCGCGTCCAGCATTGAAGGAAGGTTCATCCTCTAATGCGCGTACGGCACTTTCCACCGCTTCCAGGGCAGACCCGCCGCGGGCAAGCACCTCATAGCCTTTCTCCAGGGCAAAGTGAAGAGCTTTTTCAAGCCGTTCCTTCTTTTCCGCTTTCATTCGCTCAGGCAGGATAGCTCCTGCTCCTCCGTGAATAGCCAGCGCATAGGTGTGGTGGTGTTGCATATACCCGATGATAAGATGAACAGGCCGCAAAGGCAAAGGTGGAGCAATGAATACTTCTATGCACCTGGCTCACCAAAGCCATCCATGTGCCTGCCCGCTTGTTTATTTATTTTAAACCGGCAGGAATATAACAAAATCAACTCTCAGGCCTTTATGGAAAGGAAAAAAGGACGGCAAAGGCTGTATAATTATATTTTACCCTCACAAGGACATGGATTTAGGCGTATTTTATCCCTCACTGGTAGTAAAGGACATTACAAAATCGAAAGCCTTTTATGAAAAGCTCGGCTTTTCTATGATACCCAACGGCGGTTCAGTAAAAGAAAAGTGGTTGGTGATGTCCAACGGCGACATTAAGATCGGCCTGTTTGAAAGCATGTTTCCTAAGAACACGCTCACTTTCCATCCTAAAGACGCTCGCGAAATACATAGTACTATTAAGGACACCATCGATATAGAGTATATGGGCGAAGGCATGAAGGCAACCAAAGGCCCCTGCTCATTCGTGATCAATGACCCTGACGGCAACCCGATCCTTTTCGATCAGTACGAATAAGCTCCACTGGAACGCTTATTTATCCGCTTATAGAAATAACATATCCAGGGCTGATCGTTACCGTACATAGTGATTGAAGAACTTAAATAAAAAATACCATGATTGTAACTACAACCAATTCCATAGAGGGTAAAACCATCACCGAATATAAAGGCCTGGTAGTAGGCGAAACGATAATAGGAGCTAATATCTTCCGTGATTTTTTCGCAAGTATACGAGACATTGTAGGAGGTCGCTCAGGCTCTTACGAGCAAGTACTACGTGAAGCGAAAGATACTGCCGTAGCTGAGATGAAAGAGAAGGCTCAGGCGATGGGTGGCAACGCAGTAGTCGGGGTGGACCTGGACTACGAAACACTGGGCAGTAATAACGGCATGCTAATGGTGATAGCCAGTGGTACCGCTGTTCGATATGAGTAAATAACCGCAACAAGCAACAGATAACCGAAGCCCTTCTGCCACCATACAGAAGGGCTTTCTCATGCCATCTCAAAAAAAAGCCCGGAAACCTTCCGGTCCCGGGCATCTGGTTCAAGTATAAATAGACGTGGTCGAATTATCGTAATATAAGTAATTGGCGCATGACCGACTTTTTGCCTTCCTGGGCGATCCAGATCTGGTAAGTACCATTATCCAGGTCCGCTACGGAAAGCTCATGACTATCCAGGCCTCTTCTCCCATGACCCTCACGCAGTATGCGCCCGAGGTTGTCCGTAAGCTTGTAGCTAATATCTGCTTCCAGAATATCACCAAAGTCCAGAATAAGCTGATCGCGGGCAGGTACAGGATAGATTTTTAGTTTTCCGCTGTTTACCTCGTCATCAAGACCGCTTACCACGGCTGGCTCCAGGCTCTGACCTATAGGCTCTATAGCCGCCTGATGCACCTGGTACACTGGTCTTCCGTATTGATTAAGTTCGCCAAAATTATCACCGCCCTGCACAAAGACCAGGATACTCCACTCGCCGGCCCCAATATTTTCTTCGGGGGTGTATTCAAGGGTGATGGTTTCGCTACGGGCGCTACCTTCCAGCCAGTCACCCTCTATCCTAACGCCACCGGCATCCGGTACAGCGGCCATAAACAGGTTTCGAAGCTCTTCACCATCAACTACTTCACTGTTTTTCACCAGCATAGTATGTAGATATACCGGCCCCACAACGGTGCCGCGCGCCTCCTGCTGGTCATTTCTCAGTATGTTTACATCTATAGTGAGCGGATCACCGCCGGTGCCTCCTGAATAGCTTATGCTAAGATCGTAAGGGGCTGCCACAAGACTTTCCTGGCTGTAGTTTTTCAAGCCCCAATCCATAAACGAACGGCTTATATCCATATAACGGCCGTCTACTACCGAAACGGGGCCATCAGAGATACCATAGTAATAAGCTCGTGCGCTCTGGCTACCATCGCGAACCACATGGCTACCGGTGCCGTCGGGTATGGCATACTGCATGTGGATAATATCGGAACGGCTATCCGCATAGGCAGCTACGGTGGCGGCATCAGATACGGCCGCAGTGTTGCTCCTTTCTGCAAAGTGCTCGAGCACTACCCGGCGGTTCTTATTGCCCATGTAGACATTATCGAAGCCAAAGCCATCGAAATCATTGCCCGGGTTATCCGCATTGGTACCCAGAGCCATCCGGAATCTGAATGTGCCGTCATACAGGGTATCGGTGGTGCCCGCATTTAATACATCTATAAGGCTAAGGCGACTGCGAAACCAGGTACTGTCCGTACCCGTCCAGCCAATTCGGCGGGAGTCATTTACCTCGCCACCAGGCACGCCAAGAATACTTTCGCCATTATACCAGTTGATGCCGCTATCAGTATCTCCCAGGATATTCCAGGTGAGCCCCCCGTTGACACTATACAGTAATATGGCGCCATCCGCCCCTTCGTCAATATCCCTCCAGATGTCCAGCGCCAAAACCGGATCTGTCAGTCCGCTACCATCGAAACAAGGACTCTCAATATATGACTGTTCATTGTTAGCGTAAATCGTATTGTTAGCATTGGTTTGCCACACATAGCCCGTAGAATCAGCATAGTGTAGTTGCCAGCTATTTTCCTCAGTCTGCGTTATGCTACTGTTTACCCAGCCTGTGGTGGCCGCATCGTATGCTTCAAAATCTTCGTAATACGATAGCCCGCTTATGACAGGATAAATGAAATAGGCTTTCGTTTTGGAGCCAATACATCCCTGTTCCGTTTCAACAGTCAGGCTTATGTCCTTTCTACCGGCAGTGGCAAAGGTGTGAGTAACCGTAGGCTCTGCAGTGGCAAGCGAAGTGCCGTCTCCGAAATCCCAGATGTAGTTCACTACAGTAAGGCCATCGCTCAAATTCTGATTAAAGGCATCAGTAGCATCCAGGTAGGTAGTATGACCGCTACAGAAGCCAAAGGCCGTAAAGTCAGATTCGGGCAGTGGAAAGGTAGTTACCTCCTGTGAGAATGACCCAACACACCCTAAGTCATCATTTACATACAGGGTAACAAACTTATTTCCGACAAAATCCACCGGTTTTCTTGCAATCGGACTCTCTGAGAAAGTTCCGTCACCAAAATCCCAGCGGAACGTGTAGCCGATAGTATCAGCAGGGTCAGGATTAATCAGAATATCAGGGGTGAATACCAGCGTATCGTTAAAACACACATTCTCATAAGTATAGGTGGCCTGTGGTGGCTGTCTTATACTGAAAGCCTGCGGTTCTGACACTCCATAGCAGCCATTCTGATCCTGTATAGCATAGGTAATCTTATATTCACCTACAGAAAGATATTCAGGGAAAAAGTAGGTAAGCTCATTTATGACATCGAAGACAGGGTTCCCGTCTACTGTAGTAATGGCACTGTCCCCTGCAGTATACAGGCTGAAGTCCCCATTTAGAAACCCTTTACCAGGTGAAAGTACCAGTGGGTTTTCATCCAGGCAATATTCGCTCACCAATCCTGAGAATGATGGCACTGGCGTTGGGTTGATAAACACTTCCCAATCCTGCTCCCAATTACATCCTCCATACATGTAAGCATACGTAAAGATGTAATTAAACCCTGCCTTCAGGCTGTCAGGGTGAAAATAGAGTGTATCACTGATCAGCTCCAGGGCCTGTGTTCCCGGATCAGGACTAATGCTGAATCCGCTCAGGTCGCTAAGTACTAAAGGGCTGCCAGCTACTTCTATCCCCCAGGTACGGGTACTTTCCCCTTCGCAGTATTCCACCTCGGGGGTAATGGAAGTGTTAGTCACCGTAATATCACTTACGACCGTTGCCGGCTGAGCCGAAATTGAAAAGTTTCGTTGCCCGGAGGTACCGTCACATAGTATCTGCGAGCCGGCATAATTTACTGTAAGACCATAGTCGCCAGGAGGCAGGGTAGATAAGGAAAGACGGTTGCCTGTGATATAAGTTGAAAGATCAGAGGTATCAGCCAGGTCTATCAGGCTGAATGACCAGTAAGATGGATCGTAGGTTTCTGTCCCCCCATTTAGTGTCGGATTAATAAACGTATCAGTAGAACCAAAACAGTAAGTGCCAGCCAAAGGACCCGAGACAGAGCCATCATTTACGAAAAAGTCTACAACAGGCTGCTCCTTCAGATAGAACCCTTTCACATAGGTATCGTAGGTAGTGGCTGCATCAGACTGAGTCGTAGAACAAATTTGGCCAGATTTATTTCTGAAATCATAGCTGGTAGTCCGGGTATAGTTGGCATAGAGTGAATAAGATCTGCCCGGCACCAGCCCCAGACTCGCTATATCAAGGGTAGCCCCTTCCCATGCTTTGGTGGTATTATTCCAGCTACCTCCCGGAAGGGTACGCTGAGAGCCATTCTGATCATATATATATATGCTATTAACTACCCGGGTGTAGCTGTATCTGCGCTCACAGGTGGTGGAGTAGCTGCTCCAGTCATACTGTATAAAAGCAAAATCCGATGACAGGATCACATCAATGGACTGAGGCGTAACTGAGGTGATACAGTAATCTGATGCAAGGTTAGGCGCAGAGGTGGTAGCATCAGCATCATACACGCTAAAGACCTGATCGGCCGTATTAGTACAACCCGAATCTGAAGTATATACCAACGTTACACTATGGTTTCCTACCACATTAGGGTAAAAATAGTAAGTATTACCATCCTGATAAACACCAGGGCCGGTAAACGACAAAGTGCCCCCCGTAGGTACAACCGCAAAATTATTTAAGGTAATCCGTGACTCTGTGTCAGCATAGGTGCCTTGCAGACTGGCGTCCCAGGATGCGGGGGGCAAATCATTTATACTTACATGTACAGTATCTGAAGATACGGCACTGCCACAACTGGTACCATCGCTGTTTTCGCAGTTTCTTACGAAGAATTCATAATTCGTGGCAGAATTGAGTGTCAGTGTGAAGATAGCACCGCCACTCACATCAGTAGGCCTTAGGCTGGATCGCTGAGAACCATTCCTGTAGAGGTAAGTATTGGTAGAGTTCCCGTTCACGGCCATGAGTGTCAGTACATCGCCTTTACAATAGCTTGTAGCAGTTGCTGCAGTATTGGATATCAGTACATCATTTTTCAGGATATACAGCTCCGGATCAGCACTTTGCTCATTGGTTACGTTAAATGTTCTTGTGGCCGTATCTGAGCAGCCAGTGGTATTATCCGTATAGGTATAGGTGATGGTGTGATCACCGGATAGGCCGGATGGAGAGAAGTAATAAATTCCGCCGGATTCGTATACACCATTACCGCTAAACGAAGCTGTACCGGCCGCAAGGTCATCGTCAGACATGGCAGTCAGGTTCTCGTTCCCATCTGTGGAAGCATAGGAGGTTTTGATGCCTGACTTAAAATTGGCCGTAGGGTTATTGTTCTTATGTAAGTAGATGTAGTTACTTTCCAGTCCCCCGTCTTCTACAAAAATATAGCGGTTACCATCATTATTATTGAGGGTAACTTTTATGTATACGTATTCCCCTGATTCTACTTTGCTGTCCGGAGTAAGCTCGTAGTCTGTCCCCAGGTAGTTGATATAAATTTTCACACTGGACTCAACCACACCTTTTGCCAGAAATGTCAATTGCTCGCTTACGCATACCTCTTCTCTATTTACAGCGCTGTTATTAGAAACAAGAGTTCCGTTCTTATTAAGGAAGAACAGTTCAGGGCCGTCAGATACCACAAAATTCTGCGTGGCAGTAGAAGTACAGCCTCCTTCAGAATAAGTAGCAGTTATAGCATACGTACCTGCTTTGACGGGATCAAAAAAATAATTGGTGCCATCATACTGTACAAGATTACCGCTGAAGGTAAGGTCCCCCCCTGTAGGGCTTTCATCTACAATTGTCTCATCCAGCGTGATTGCCGCGCTGCCCGTAGTATAGTTATGGGTGGTGGAAGAAAAAGAAAGAGAGGGAGGGTTTTCAATCGAAAGATATATGGTATTGCTATTTGTCTCATCACTGCAGATATCAGACTCTCCGGAATCATCATTACAATTTCTGACTGTTACGGTCGTATTACCAGTATTAACCCCCGTTAGCGTAAAGTAATTATAGTCGCCTGATTCGGTAAACGTTTTGGTAATCTCAGAGCCTCCCACGAAGCATCTCAATTCAGAATTTATGCCGTTTGCCACAGCAAAGTTCCTGGTACCCCCTACACACAACACCTCTCTGCTACCCGAATCGTTGGTAATGAAGTTGCCGTTTTCATCTATAATATATAATACAGGATCTCCCGCACTGGCAGTGACTGTAAATGTGGCCGTAGCTTCAGCAGAAACACAACCATTCAGGGTGTATGTTACAGCGACATCAAATGATCCCGTGGCGGCAGAGGAAAAGGTATAATTGCCCGCACCATCATCAGACACTCCATAGCCGGAGAATACAAGGTCCCCGCTTCCGCCGCTGGTGGTCACCTCGGCATTCAGGTCTATTGACTGTCCTGCGGTAACAGCATATGGAGCTGCATCAAAACTGACCGTTGGGGCGTCTACCCCATTCAGGTACAGGAGGCTGAAAGCTTCGTCATCGCAAGGATCGGTCCCGCCTGTTTCTCCATCATCCTTACAGTTTTTCACTCGCAACCCAAAATTACCCGAAGAGGCCCATATCTTAAAGGTGATTCCCCCATTGACTTCTTTAGGGTATATGTCATCCGTCCAGTCAGAGCCATTTCCTCTGAATACCTGCAGCTCATCTAACACACCACCTGTCACAAAAATAGTGACGGAGTCAGAAGTACAGACGTCCTCTCGGTCAGAGGCTGAAGGTGTAGTGATCGGGATACCGTCCTTCAGCAAGTACAATACAGGTGCGGGGTCTCCGCTACCAAGGGGTTTAGCTCCAAAAGAAGTAACGGAGACAAGCATGCAGAGCAGCCCTACACATATGGAAAGTAGCTGATTTACCATGATATTACCGATATGGGATTAGTATGATGATTAGAAAGGCGCAGGCCTGAAACGAAAAAGGCATCAAATGGCAATACAGCAGACAAAACCGTACGTACGGAAACAAAATAATTTCCTACGGCACGATAGCTAAGCCGGAACCTATTATCCTTTAATCGTTTAGTTTTCATTTCAAAGGTCATTGTGTGCAGGGAGGCTAATGGTGACATAGCCACTCACACAATTTTACCTTACAAAAATAAAAAAGGAATAGTGGGGATTGCAGGTGTTGTACTAAATCAGATTATATTATTGTATTCCAAAGACTTTTATTCAGTCACACTTCACTTATATATTTTAATAAACTGACAATCAATATTTTACAAGGAATCACAAAGCAGAGTACCTGTTTTTACTGACGTGGGATTTTACAGAAAAGAAAAAAGAAAAGGCCATCCGCTAAAATGCAGATGGCCTTTTGATATGCTAAAAATCTAATTATCAGCGGGTTACTACAAACTTACTGGTAAATACTTCACCTGATGACGTAGCCATCTGTACGAAATAGATACCTGGTTTGTAGTCTCCAGCCTGTAGCTCTACTGTAGATACTGTACCGAAGGTTTCGGCAGCATCATGCAGTGTGCGCACCACCCGGCCATCGGAACCAAGCACCGAGATAGTTGTACGACCCTCTTCCAGGACGACAAACTGAATTTCTGCTTTGCCTGACACCGGATTTGGTGTAATGCTTAGCTCACTGTCTATATCGAGGTAATCCACGCTGGCGCCGGTACGGGCCATCATAAGGTCACCACTGCACTGCTCTTCTGCAAAACATGCACCAATATTTGCACCTCTGCTAATAAAGAAGTCTGCCAGATGCTCAGGAAGACAAAGCTGCACATACAGGAAGTTTTTGATATTCCAGCAAAGGTTGAGTTTTTGCTTACCACGGCCATTGCCACAGGTTGCATCAATAGCACATACCGTAACCGAAACCTCCTGGATATTACCACGCTCATCTTCTACTACAAGGGTGTAGGTGGTAGTCGTTTCAGGGCAAACCTGAATGCTGGCAGTGGTATCTCCATTACTCCATTTATAGCTGTACTCACCTCTTCCGCCAGTAACATTGGCAGTAAGGGTGGTACACTCTTCAGGTCCATACCCGCTATACACGATCAGGTCTCCGTCAATACTAACTTCCAGGGGCTCAATAAGCTCAAAGCGGGTTAGTACAGGGATGTGGTCTGAGGTGGTATTAGCATAGTTGAATACCAGGTTGAAAGGTATGAGTATCTGCTCACTTCCCTCTATGTAGTCAGGGTACAGCTCATCGCTGATAGTGATATGATCTATCACGTTATCCTGGAATACAAACGTACGGAGGCCAGCTTCACTAAGTGACTTAGTCACCACTTTATAGTCCGGATCGTTAACAAAGATCTCATAAGGAGAAGGCTCCGTAGTGGCTTCATCAAGTACGGGCTCATCCACATCATCATTGTAGTCACCAAGGATAATTACCTGATCGTCACCGTAGTAAGTATCAAGTGTGTCCTTAAGCACCTGCACATCATAGGTACGACGTGCAAGGTTCTGAAGTCCCCGGCTATTAGATACCGCGTGAATGTTTACAAGAGTTACCTCTTCGGTTACTCCGGCTACATTGGCTTCTACCTCAAGCAGGTAAGGCAGGCGACCACTGGCCCAGAAGCCTTCCAGGTCATCAGGGTAGCCAGGCAGCAGGCTGGTGTCACCGCTGGTGCGTAGTTCTGTGTAAAACTCATCAAACACCACGCGGTCGTTGAGTACTGTTACCACATCCGTATTATAGATGTAGCATAGCTTCTGAGGAGGGAAGGTACCGTCGTCAGGCTGGAAGCTGAACGAATACACGTCAGAGCACATAGTCGCAAAGTTGCCCTCTAGCATAGACGCGAGGGTAGCAAGAAGGGCATCGTCACTCACTTCCTGTACGGCTATTATATCAGCATTCAGCTCATTAATAATCGTAACGGCATTTTCTAACTGAAGCTGTACATTATTAGGACCGAAGTTATTCTGAGTAGCACCGAAAAACTCCATGTTCCAGGTAGCTACATCCAGCGTAAGCGCAGGATCAATGTTGCTTCCTTCCGGCACGTAAGGCATTGCCTCAGGTATGTCTGATTCGAACCGGGGCAGTACCTGAAGACTACCACGGAAGCTACCTACCACACCAGTTACTGTGGTACCTGCTTCGGGAATTACAGTACCCACCAGGCTTTCCACATCCGCGTCAATTCTCACATCGGTAGTGCCTGTGGCATCACTGATAGAGTAATTGCTATTAGGGAAGAACACACCGCTATTACTGAATGTAACTCCTTCGAGGGTTACGAGCTGTCCTTCTACTGCGCCGAGCTGATCGATTGTTACCACAGCAGGCTGAACCGGTGTGGCTGCACCAAGATCTGTCAGTTCAGTTACATCTACTAACTGCACCTGATCGTTAAACGCGCCAACAGAGGCTTTGATGCAAATGCTGTCACCGATAGCAAAATTACCGTCACCGTGAATCTGGCTGTCAAATACAGCTATTCCTCCAGTGGCATCTTCTATAAACGCAGGACCACCAAACTGATCAGTCGCGGTAAGGGTACCGCAAACAACCACCTCCGTACCGAAAGTGAGGGTACGCGCTGTGGCAATAGACACAGTGTCAGATTCTGGCTCGGGATCAACTTCACCGCCAAATGACTGGCCGGTATTTACTTCACCATAGGTACTTGCAAACGGGCCGTCCCATACGAAATCTACATACGCAGACCCCGTTCCGGTAAGCTGTAGCGAAAAACCCACCTCGGTGCCTGAGCTTTCGCTAACACCAAGATCCTCACTGGTAAGTCCGTCAGCAGGACCACCTACAGCGACAAACGCGCCTTCGTAGCTCAAAAACTGAATTACGCTGCCTTCGCTATCAACCAAGGCAAAACCGTCAGGACTGCCATTCTGCAGGCCACTGATGGCAAAGAAAAGTGTGCCATATCCGTTATCCTGTGAAGGAATAGTACCTGATAGAGCCACTGTGTTGTATGGACCTCCACCGTTACCATTGTAAAGGACAAGGCTATATCCGGCAAGGTCGGTTCCGGCTGTACCGGCAACTTCTATACCCTCACCCACGTCAGAGCCGCTATTATCATAATGTACTTCGTTTACGAAAAGTACAGGCTCAGGCGCAATAAGGGTCTGGCCTGAGTTGATAGCTCCGTATGTTGAAGGAACAGGGCCCCCCCAGGTAAAGTCGGCATATGCGGCTCCGGTGCCTTCTAATTGTAATGAAAAACCAGTATCTGTTCCTGAAGACTCAGAAACACCGATGTCTTCGCTGCTCATGCCATCAGCAGGGCCTCCTACAGCGACAAACGCGCCTTCGTAGCTCAGGAACTGCACGACAGAGCCTTCTCCATCTACCAGGGCAATACCATCAGGGCTGCCATTCTGCAGGCCGCTGATAGCGTAAAACTGAAAGCCCCAGCCATTGCTGTCGTCAGCCAGTACGCCATTAAGGCTTATGGTGTTGTAGGGTGAGCCCCCATTACCATTGTAGGCTACAAGCGACCAACCGCTCAGGTCAAGACCGGCAAGGCCGGCTATTTCAACACCTTCATTTATGTCTGACCCGCTATTATCATAGTGGATTTCATTGATGAAAGCCACGGCAGGCACATCGCTACCGCCATCGTCACCTCCGCCACCACCGGGAGTACCATCTCCGAAAGTCTGGCCGGTATTGACCATGTTGTATGTTGACTCGATAGGTCCTGTCCAGGTAAAATCAGAGTAGACTGTACCGCTACCTTCGAGCTGCAGGCTTTGGCCGGCAGGTGTTTCGAAAGTTTCAGCCACGCCAATGTCGGTGCTGGTCATTCCTGAGGCAGGACCATCCGTCGCCTGGAATGAGCCTTCATAGCTCAGAAATTGTATGACAGTGGAGCCTTCTATTAGGACTATGCCGTCAGGGCCACCATTTTGGATGCCTGATATACCGAAAAAGGCCGTTCCAAAGCCTCCCTCCTGGTTGCTCAGGGTACCTGAAAGGGGAACGGTATTGTATTGACCGCCGCCGTTTCCATTATAAAGGACGATGGAGTATGCAGACAGGTCGGTACCCTCAGGTCCCGCTACCTCTACCCCCTCGTTGGTGTCGGTACTGACATTGTCATAGTGTATCTCATTGATAAACACAGACTGGGCCTGAGCAGAGCTCAGCACACTATTTGTCAATACCATAAAGCAGAATGCTAAAAGTAAATTTTTAATCATAACTTACATTTATGGGTTGTCCAGTTAAGCGCCATAAAAGTAATAAAAATTTACCCCTGATAAGTTTTTCTTATGTTAAGGGAATATTAAGCAGGCAAAAGCACTTCAAAAGTTACACGAACATTATTCGGCTAAATAATTGAAGGCTAAGGATTAATGTTATTAGATAAGTCGAGAAGATTCCTTACAGCTTTTCGGGATTCATAGCGGTAAGGCTCTGGTTGCTTAGCAAACTTCTGACGGCTTTCGCCAGTAAACGGCCACAGGTTATCACCTTAACCTTGGGGCTTTCAGGCAGGGGATATACAGTATCACTGACAATAAGTGCTTCAAGGGGGCTTTTTTCTATTCGTTCCAGGGCATTTCCGGTAAGCAGCCCGTGCGTGCAGTAGGCCCTTACACTCTTAGCACCCGTTTCCATAATTAGTTCTGATGCCTTGCACAGGGTACCTGCTGTGTCCACCATATCATCAATAATAACCACATGACGTCCCTCTACCATACCGATGATCTCCATGTGGCTAACCTGATTAGGTCTAAGTCTTTCCTTATGGATTACCGCAATTTCGCAATCCATTCTTTCCTTATAGTTCTTTATACGCTTTAAGCCTCCAAAATCGGGACTGCAGAGGCACAGGTTATCAAGCTGCTGCTCAGAAATATGTGCGCTAAACTCGCGGCCCATACCCAGGTGATCAAACGGAATGTTATAGAAGCCTTCTATTGCATTGGCGTGCATGTCAATAGAAATCATGCGATTGGCACCAGCTTGCTGGATCAGGTCAGCCACAAGGCGGCTGGCAATGGATACACGCTGACCATCCTTACGCTCCTGCCGGCTATGAGGCAGGTAGGGCACAAGGCAAATAACCTCCCTTGCACTGGCTCGGCGGGCCGCATCGATAGCCATAAACAGCTCAAAAAGATTGGAATAGGGCATACTGGCAAAAGCCACCAGGAACACAACCATGCCGCGTACGGACTCCTCATACCGCACAAATACCTCCCCATCACTAAACGTTTCACTATGGAGTTTCCCCAGCTCAATGCCTAATTCAGAAGCGACGGTTTGGCCTAACTGGCGGGCATGTGAGGTAGCGAAAAGTTTAAAATCCTGCTGCATGGTATAATGTGGTTTGGAATTTTATGAGTTAAGCCTTCTGCAAACATAGCGATGTAAGGCTTTCCTACGCAAACTTTTCGAGAATATGCCTGAATAAAGGGATGTGTTCAGCAGCAATCATGTCTTCCTGAAGTAACTCCTTCAGTTTTTCCCCTGACACCCATCTGAGGTTCTCGATGTCATCATTGGCCGAAGCCTCTCCACTAACGTATGGTGTAGTATATAGTAGAGTAATGATTTTATCACGTTCATTTCGGTAACGCCAGTCATCTACCCGCATAGACATCTGGTAGCTGAGAGCGCCACACTCCACACCAGTTTCTTCTTTTAACTCTCTGGCAGCAGCTTCTTCAAAGTGCGCATCCTCCGGATCTGAAAAGCCGCCGGGCAGCCTCCACTCCTGGGTGTAAGCCTTGCTTGCAATGAGCCATTCACTACCCTCATTACGATGTACGGCAATATCCACTGTAGCATAAACCTGAGGGTATAATTGCTGGTAGGCATATATAATACCTTTACGGAAGGCCTCTCCCTGAATCAACTCAGGTGAAAAGCCTTCTGCGGCTTCGGCATTATCAGAGTCCAGCTCAGGATTCAACTCCTCCGTTTTCCAGCTTCCTGTGTATCGTCCTGTAAGGGTGTCCGTCGTACCGTATAAGGTGAAGTCACCCGCTGCATCACGTTCAGTAAGTAAACTCTCCAGCCTTGTGCTCCAGTCTTCTGCTTTTGGGGATTCTTTTAAACTGAGTACCGTGGCTTCAGGAAACACCTCACGGATCATAGCCGAACGAACGGCTATAGAGAAGGGATCTCTCACACTTCCTTTCACGGGTGAGTCAGATAATACAACCCACACCTCTTCGTGACGGTGCCTGGTAAGCTTATAAAAATCCTCCTGGTCACCCGTAAGCCTAAGTATCTGCACGTTAGCAACCCATACGCCTATATCTTTCATATTACTATGTATCGGAATGTATGATGCCAACAGGCTATGGAATGAAAAGTTGTTTAGAACTTTACGATAACCCCTACATTAAGGACATTCTTCCACTGAACGGCAGGGCCTACATCATTAGGATCTTCATTGCGAATGACATCTATGTCATCATCATATATCAGTTGGGTGGTGAAACTGGTACTAAGCCACTCATTCACTTTCATAATAAAAAGGGTCTCCCAGTTCACGTCGATAAGGCCAAATGTCTCGTAGTCATTAAACAGGTTCAGTAAGGTGCTGAAGGTTACATTTTTAGCGATCTCTTTCTCGTAAGCAGCGGCAAAGTTCATACCTATCTGAGTGCGGACATTTTTTTCCGGGTCTACTCCATAGGCACCGGCAGTAGCCAGGGAATCGTTAAGCACAAAAGTCCACTTAGCAGTAGCAGGAGACAATGTGGCGCTGAATTTCTTTTTGGTGTAGGTAATACCTGGGCTGAAAAGGAGATAGCCGGGGGCCATAAATTCAGAGATCAGTTGTTTTTGCTCCAGGCCGTCCACATCTTCGGGAAAGTTATAGCCGGGTGCAAACTGAGTACGAAAATCAAATTTAGTAGACAGATGCCAGTGCTTGGTAAGCTTATAGCCATATTGAGAAATCAGGAGAATGGCATCATCCGACTTCCTTAGTTCGTTATCTCCCTGCTTGATAAGCCCATAGGCCAGTTGCAGGTCTGTTTGCCACAGGTTACGATCATCCTCCATCTTGGCGAACGTATTAAAAATCCCCCCCAGGGAAATAGAGCTTTGGCCACCGCCTGCCCAGTTTGACAGGCTAACATTCGAAAAATTAAGAGCCACATCGCCACCTGTGATCCAGGTTGTATCTACCTCTTCCGTTGAGTCATCCTGCGCCCATACGGCAATCGGAAGAACCATCAGCATAATAGCTGTAAAAAGCTTTTTCATGGGTAATAGTAATTCAGCGTAAAAGTATGAGGCAAAAATAAAAAAAGCCTCCCGTGGTGGAAGGCTTTTAATAGCTAAAATTTTTCTTGCTTAGGCGATGGTAGCCTTTATGTCATTGAGAGCGTTCTCAGTAAGCGGCTTGGTGATAAACTTAATGACATGATCATTATTCACGATCTTGTCTATATCGCGCTTGTTATCTGAACTGGAAAGGATAATTACCTTACACTTATTTTTCACGGACTCATTAAATTTCTCAAACTCATACAGAAATACGAATCCATCCACTATAGGCATATTGATATCGAGGAAAATGATATCGGGTAACCGCTCCGGGTTTTCTTTATTGGCCTCAAGGTACTCAAGAGCACTTTTACCTGAGTTCTTTATTTCTACCTCTTTGGCAAATTTAGTTATCTCAATGATGCGCTTGCTTATAAAATTATCAGTGTCGTTATCATCGACAAGCATCACAAGATCTATGCTTTTGGTATCGGTTATCATCTAATCGCCCTTTATCTTTCTCTTTGAATCTCCTGTCAGAGGTATAATAAAGATCCCCCTGATTACTGTTTGTTCTATGTAGTATTGTTTCCCTTACTCAGAAGGGAAATATTCAAACACCTGTTTAAAATCACTGTATCAAAGATACGAACCTGACCCCATTATAAATGAATTATCGTAAATAATCCTGATACGAGTAATAAAAACAGGACTATTTACAAAAAACAGGGGTTACTCTACGCAAATAATATCTTTCTATCGTGGTATATTTAATTCCTTACCCACCGTTAGATCAAACTCTTTCATGTCATTCGCCTCCATCAGTTGTTGGAGGGTTATGTTGTATTTCCTGGCAATTCCATAGAGCGTTTCACCAGCTTGAACAACATGAATTATGGACTTCACTTTATCAGATGGCTGTTTTACGTCAGGTTTTTTTACTATAAGCTCCTGGCCGGGCTTCAGGCCGTTGTCACCGAGATTATTCCACTTTTTAAGGTCATCTACCGTCACATTATAGCTTCGGGATATACCATAGAGCGTTTCGCCGGCCTGCACTGTATGCTTTTGTGCTGAATTGGTATTTTTAGGCAAGTTGGTTGACTCAACTTCCACCCACCTAACATCGCTTTCCTGGCCATTTTTACTCGCCTCACCTACTTGTTCCAACGCAGAATTTTCCGTATTCTCCTCAGATTCATCCTGAGGGTTTCCGCTCTCTTCATGGCCAGTTTGTGCCTCAATATCAGCTCCGGCAGGCTGCTGCGCCACATCGGCATCCACACTTTCCGTAACCTCTTCGTATGTATCCTCTTCCTGAGAGGGGGGTGTGTTTTTAGAAATGGTGTGTTCCTGTAATCCGGTATTTTCTGAGATTTTATTTACCACCGGCCTGTCGATCGGGCGTGTTTCCTCCCCTGCATTTTCCACCTCTACATTTTTGACATTTCGGTACTGAACAGGCTCATCAGATGGACGGGTAAACCGCATCCAAAGGACTCTTCCCGTCTTTAAAGGCACCGGCTCTCGTTCCCGGTTTTTTCTCAGCAGAGACTTCTCGCGGATTCCGTATTTCTGTGATATGCTCCACCAGGTTTCTCCTGGCAATACCACATGCTGATAGACAGGGGCTTTCCCTTTTTTTCTTTTAAAATAATACACCTGCCCCGGCTCTATAGGCGTGGTGGCAGACATGTCATTATACCTGAGAAATCTATTCTCCGAAATGCCTCCCAGCAGACTCAGGCTCTCTATTGTAGCGCCGGAGCCAGCAACGGCAGCATCACGGCCGTTGGCTTCTAATCTCACTGAAGTGGATGATGCAGATGTGCGGTCATAGCCCTCTAGCTTAGGGAATGCCCCGGGATCATCTTTACCAAAGCGGGAGTCACTAAACCGGCTCTTCATATCCACCTTAGGCCTGGCCGGACGGCTGACATCGGCAATCACACGGGAAGGCTTATCACGCATAGGAAGGATCACTGCATAGACTTTATCATCAGGCACTTTACCCCGGCTAAGCCACTTGTTATACTCCTCCACCAGGTTATCATCCACACCGGTTTCCCTGCCAATATCTTTTAGCGACTTCCCCGCTCCACGCGTATATTCCACTAATTGATATGGGGGTTTTGATTTATACAATTCATCCTGGTAGGCTATCTTGTGGGCAAGAAACTTCAGAATATACCAGTGATCCTTTTTAGTAATAGTATACTTATCTGAGCCATAGTATTTTTCATTGGCCAGCTTCATAGCGCCACCCGCTCCCTGATGGTAAGAGAGCAGCGCATACACCCAGTTGTCAAAGTAATTGTTATTTCGCTTCAGGTACCGGGCGGCACCACGGGTAGCGGAAACGATATTCTTTCTCTCATCTACCGGTCCACTGATCCGGAGGCCTACTTCTTCTGCAGAGGGTTTCTTAAACTGCCAGAAACCAACAGCATCACTACTGGAGATCGCATCTGACACAAGAGAACTTTCCTGAATGACAAGAAACTTAAAATCCTCCGGAAGGCCCTCTTCACGAAAGATGCGTTCTATGATAGGAAAATACATATTGACCCGTTCCAGCTTCATATCAAGATACCGCCGGTTACGGTGAATGGCATCCACATCAGATTGGATAGTACGCCGTGCCGCATCATTGATCCTGAGATCCATACCGGCAAATTCGATACGCGAAGGCACTTTAGGCCCCTGTGCAAGTACTATTCCGGAAAAACAAAAAAGTGCTAGAAGTAGTAGAGAAAGCTTTTTATTCATCGTTTTCGCATCACCATAAGTCCATCACGCACCGGAAACAGGACATTTTCAACCCTCACATCTCTGTGGACCTTATCATTAAAGGCCATAATGGCTTCTGTGTCCTCATCCAGCTTTTTACGATTCTTTTCAAGAACCTTGCCACTCCAAAGCACATTATCGGCTATGATGAACCCTCCGGGACGTACATTGTCCACTGTTAGGTCAAAATAGTTGGCATAATTGACCTTATCGGCATCAATAAAAACCAGGTCCCACTCCTCATCAATAGCGGGAATTATGTCCAGTGCGTTACCGATGCGGTAATCCACCTTGTCGTTTACACCCGCTCTGGCCAGGTACCTGCGTACCATCTCCTCCAGTTCCTCGTTAACGTCTATCGTATATAACCTCCCGTCTTCCTGCAGCCCTTCAGCCAGGCACAGAGCTGAATAACCGGTATAAGTACCTACCTCCAGCACACGGTGCGGGCGTATCATATGTGAAAATGTACTAAGCACCCTACCCTGCATATGCCCGCTGAGCATGCGAGGCTTGAGGATTTTTTCATTGGTTTCCCGGTTCAGGTCTTCCAGAAGTTCATCTTCCTGGTAGGTGTGTGCTTCTGCGTATTGGTTGAGTTCTTCGTCTAAAAATTCCATTAGTGATTGGGTCTTAGGGGACTAAACGAGCAAAAAGTACTTAAAGTCTGTCACTTGGGCAAATAAGTAAGATAGCTAAGGGTACGCTCATTAAAAATTTCATTGGCCAGGTCCTGCAGGTGGGCTGAGCTCACATTTCTAATGGACATAAATACATCCTCCAGGCTATCAATACGATCGAGATCCAGCAGGCTTTTACCCATCATAAGCATAAAGTTCATATTGTTTTCCTCAGCCATGGCCAACTGCCCTATTAGCTGCTCCTTAGCCCGGTGAAGCTGCAGTGTCCCAAGGGGGACTTCCCTGAGTTTTTTCATCTCCTTAAGTACCAGCTTCATACTTTTGTTGACCTGGCGAGGCTCGGTGCCAAAAAACACACCAAACATACCGGTATCAGTGTAGGGGGTGTACGTAGCGTCCACCGAGTAGACGAACCCATACTTTTCCCTGAGTGCAAGATTGAGCCTGCTGTTCATTCCCGGCCCTCCCAGGATATTCAGCAACATAAAAAAGGGAAGGCGCTGATCGTCATCGGCGGCAAAAGCGGTACTTCCTATCGCGCACTGTGCCTGGGTAAGCTCTCTATGTACTGTTTTATTATTTGGCTGATACCCCTTGAAAAGAACCCGGTCCGGCGCCGCGTTCATAGTAGGCACGTCCTTAACGTATTTTTCTACCTGCCTGATGACCTTTTTCATTGGTAGCGGGCCTACACTGGAAAAAATAACCCTGCCGGTATTCATGTTTTCATGGATAAACCTACGGAAGTCTTCCCGGTGAAAAGACCTCACGGTGTCTGCGGTACCAAGAATATTATGCCCAAGGGGATGACTGCCAAAAATAGAAATATCAAAGTCATCCTGTATAGCATCTTCCGGAGCATCATGATACATCGCCATCTCCTCCAGAATCACGCCCCGCTCTTTTTCTATCTGCTTTTCAGGAAAAATACTATCAAACGTAATATCACTCAGCAGCTCTACGGCATTGCCGAAGTAATTATCCAGCACCGAGGCGTAAAAGCAAATTTTCTCCTTGCTGGTATAGGCATTAAGCTCTCCGCCTACGCTCTCCAGCCGGTTAATGATATGGAAGGCCTTTCTACGCTTGGTACCTTTAAAAGCCATATGTTCCCAAAAGTGAGCGATACCCTGCTGTTCGGGTTTTTCATCCCGGCTGCCAATATCCATAATGAAGCCACAGTGTACTATGCGGGTATTACTTACCTGCTTATGAACAATTCTAAGGCCGTTTGGTAGGGTATATATTTCGTAATCTTCCATTGCGTAAAAAATCCACCTGGGTGCCGGGTAGTACCGGTATGAGGAATTAAACGGCGCTACCAAATCAGGGGCGCAAAATTACGAAATAAAGTATAAAAGGCAGGGACTATTTTTTTGCAGGACCAAGCACGACCATACTCTCGGGATTTCCATACATAATGAGCAGGCGATCATCTTCCATCTTGAATGACTGTCCCTGACTCAGGGCATGGTGAAACAGACGCTCCCACTGGGTAGGAAGCTGCCTGGTGGCACTCACGTCTCCCATATGGAAAGAATTTCGGTCATACACCTTGAGGTCACCCCATAGGCTATTAGGCCTGGCCTGAGACTGGTATTTTACCATGAGCGTATCAGCAATGAGACCAGCCACCCCAAAGTGAATTAAAATGGGTAATTCAGGATCAGGGTCTTGGTGAATAACAAGGCTATCACCAGCCCTCTCCACGAAATAAAGCACCTCAAAATCGCCCTGTAAATTTTCAGGGTGTTCGTTGAGAGACTCTTTATCACAGGCTGAAAAAGAGAAAATCAGAAGTATGGATGCCACCACCCTTGGTATACTTTTTCTCATGCACTTAAAATAATAAATCACTTCCAAATCACCTAGCCTTCTCTTTTCTTAAAAGATAAATGAGGGTTTTCCCTACATTTTTTAAAAGTGTGAAAACAAAGGAAGTCTCAAACAAGATTAATTGTGTAGCTTGTCCGACTCTTTTAAGGGCACCTTTTGTACTTTTTTGCCATCTGTTCGCATGAAAATAGGTTTCGACGCCAAACGGGTATTCAAAAACTTTACCGGGCTGGGTAATTACAGCCGCTTCGTAGTTAGGGCTCTCGCACAGACTTTCCCTGAGAATGACTACCTGCTATACACCCCAAAGGTGGTATCACACCCCGACGTAAATACGATAAGGCAACTGGATAATGTGCATGTACGCACGCCAAACAGCATGGTGGCAAAGCTCAAAATGAGCAGTGTATGGCGTTCATACATGATGGGCTCGCTGGCAGACAAACAGGGAGCCGATATATTTCATGGCCTGAGTAATGAGCTACCTTTCAGGACAGGTTCACGCATGAAGCAGGTAGTAACGATACACGATGTGCTATTCATGCGCTACCCTAATCTCTATAATCCGGTTGACCAGGAGATCTACAAGCGGAAAACAAAGCATGCCTGCAAGGTGGCGGACAGGATCATAGCGGTGAGCCAACAGACGGCAGATGACATAATTACCTACTTTGGTGAAAAATGGCGCAGTAAAATAGACGTGGTGTACCAGGGATGCCACCAGCAGTTTAAGCACGAATATGATCCCTACATCCTGCAACAGGTGAAAGACCATTACCGGCTTCCTGCTGACTTTTTACTAACCGTAGGCACTATGGAGCCGCGCAAAAATGCCATGCTGATCCTGAGGGCCCTTGAGATGTCCAAGCATAACCTTGACGTTCCCCTGGTGATTGCAGGCAAATCCACCGCCTATAAAAAGGAACTTGAGACCTTTATTAATATCAATAAGCTGAACAAACAGGTGATTTTCCTGGAAAACGTGCCTTTTTCAGACTTACCTAAGATCTATCAACTGGCCAGGATTTTCATTTACCCGAGCCTGTTTGAAGGATTTGGCATTCCTATAGTAGAAGCACTGAATAGTAAGGTGCCCGTAATATCCAGTAAAGGCGGCTGCTTCGCCGAGGCCGGAGGCCCGGACAGCATGTATGTAGACCCGGAGTCTCCCGAGGAGCTGGGGCAAGCTATATTAAAAATACTGAACAACCCCCAGGAGGCTAACCGGATGATAGACCATGGCCTGCACTATGCGGCAAACTTTGAGGAAGAAAGAATCGCTGCTGACCTGATGAGGGTATACCGGAAGCTAAGCCCGGAAGTAGCCGCTACTACCATTTGATCTCAAGTACTTTCCGGCCTGCTACTACGGTAGTATACTCGACACCCTCTTTTCTGAACAGGGTGAGGGGTTTGCCGGCAGTGCGTACCACATTCTGGTCCTCTACCATTATGGCGTTCTTCTTGTTAAATATTACCACTGCTTCCTCACCCATCCAATCAGGACTGATGGCGTATTGATCACTGTCAATTTCTATCAGCAAGGCGGCAGGCTGCAGTGTTTCCCCTCCGGCCAGTTTAATGGCGTCAGCTGCCTGGGGTATCCCATAGCCTACATAGTTATTTCCATAGGGATACAGCGTGCTGCTTTTCTCAATTATGGTCTTTACTTCAGGTCCGGTAAGGGTATCGTTGTACTGCATGAGGCAGGCCGCAAGCCCCGTAATAACAGGCGTACTGAATGAAGTGCCGGTATTTGAGTAGCAGCAAACCTCTGGCTTTATGCCGTTACCCTCCTGTCCCATACTGCTGAAAGAAAGCCGCTCACCAGCCAGACCGCAAGCCCCCACCGCTATTACACCCGGGGCATCTGCTGGAGCTGAGAGCACCTTCCAGTCACGGTCACCTTCATTACCTGCCGAGGCTATGATCAGCATACCCTTCTCAGTGGTGGCTATTTGGGCCGCGCGGGTTACCGGGACCGTTTTTCCATCCATTTCCACCGGCTTATGGTTTTCTGACGGATCGTCAAACCCATCGGAGTATCCTAAGGAGCTATTGATCAAACGTACCCCCAGGCTATCCATCCATTCTAGCGCGGCCACCCAGTAGTCTTCCTCCATCCTGTTTTCATGAGAGCCGTGGTCCGTGCGTGCCAGGTAAAAACTCGCACCAAACGCCACCCCTATGAGGTTACCATCGCGATCCAGGCCGGCAATATTTTCAAGCACCCGTGTACCATGAGTATCTGAACCAGTGAGCATGGGGCGGTAAAAGTCCCCCCTGTCAGGTTTGATAAAGTCCCTTTCGGCTAATACCCGGTTTTGGGCAAACAGATGCTCAAGCTCCTTTTTCCTGTCAGCTTTGAAAAAGCCTGCATCAATAACGCCAATAGACACACCGCTGCCATCCAGCTTATTCCCCTGGAGATATCCTGCACCAATTTGCCCCATAGCATAGGTGGCAGGCTCCCTTTTTGTTGCATCCCCGGCAGAGTAGAGAGGAGTGGCAACCGCACGATATCCGGTAACAAAAGGCAGAGCGGCAACGAGATCAAGTTCGTGAGGATACACAGGCACTGTGACTGCATTGAGCCACCGCGAAACCACATGAGGCTTACGGTGTTTTAACGAATTGGAAAGAATACGAATGTAGGCTGTATCTACAGGCAAATCTGTGTACTGCTTCAGGGATAATCCCATAGCAGCACGATTATCAAGTGTAGCCTGGCTTACTACCTGTTTGACATCTGCTGGCTTCGAGTCAAAAAACACCCAGTACTTCTGTTGTGCGGCGGCAGAAATACTAAGGAAAAGCAGAAGTAAATGCAGCAAAGTCTTTTTCATTATATAAATTTAGGAACTCGTATCAAAAGAAAAACAACCATGAGATATAAGCCTCTGGATAAAGAAGTTTTTATTAATAACCGTTCAAGGCTGCGCAAGTTATTGCCCAAAAATGCCGTTGCGGTATTAAACGCCAATGACATCATGCCTACCAATGCGGATGGCAATATGCGTTTTCGTACGAATAACGACCAATATTACCTTTCAGGGGTAGATCAGGAAGAGTCTATTCTGGTGATTGCTCCTGACTTTCCTAATGAAAGCCTCCGCGAAATTCTTTTCCTGAAAGAAACGAATGACGAGATCGCTATCTGGGAAGGTGCTAAGCTTACCAGGGAACAGGCAACCAAAAGAAGCGGTGTCCAGACAGTAAAGTGGCTGTCTGAGTTTGAAAAGGTTTTTCGCACCATCATGATGGAAGCGGACACCGTATTTTTGAATACGAATGAGCATATCAGAGCCGTTCCCGACGTAGAAACACGCGACTCCCGCTTCATCAAAGAGTGCAGGCAACAATACCCCCTGCATAACTATCGCCGCATAGCCCCTCTCATGCACGATCTGAGGGCAGTGAAGTCACCAGGCGAACTGGATATGATGCAGACAGCCTGTGATATTACTGAAAAAGGCTTTCGCAGAGTCCTCAACTTTACCAAACCAGGCGTAAAAGAGTATGAAGTAGAGGCTGAGTACCTTCACGAGTTTGTCCGCCGTGGCTCCAGGGGATTTGCGTATGACCCGATTATAGCCGGTGGATTTAACGCCTGTGTACTCCACTATACGGATAACAGTATGGAACTACAGGATGGCGACCTCATGCTGATGGATGTAGGAGCTGAGTACGGTAACTATAATGCCGACATGTCCCGGACTATCCCTGTAAACGGCCGGTTTACTGAGAGACAGCGCAAAGTTTACGATGCCGTACTGAGGGTAATGAAAGAAGCAATGCAATTGCTGACGCCAGGGAATACTATTCCTGAGTATCACAGAGAAGTGGGTAAGCTCATGGAACGCGAATTACTGGGTCTCAAATTATTAGACACTACAGATATCCGCACCCAAAACCCTGAGTGGCCTGCCTATAAAAAGTTCTTCATGCATGGCACATCACACCATATCGGACTGGATGTACATGATGTAGGCAATATATACAAAGAGATCAAGCCTGGCATGGTATTCACCGTAGAACCGGGTATTTACATCCGTGAAGAAAATATCGGTATTCGACTGGAGAATGATATAGTGATACGTGAAAACGGCTTTACAGACCTCATGGAGAATATTCCTCTCGAAGCTGAAGAGATCGAGGAGATCATGAACAGCCGTTCATAATCATCCTGCATTATGAGTATTTTAGCAAAAGGGCCTGGGGCCCTTTTGTTTTTTCCTGTTGCCTATGAACAATCAATCGTCACGGGTATTTCCCAAACCCTTTGAGTCTGCGTTTCTTTTTTTGCTGGCTATTGGCTTAAATTTTTTATTTGCCTTAATAGCAGGCAGGTTTCTGATAGACCTTATTCCGTTAGAAGCTTATACCTGGGCAAACCACCTGTTTGCTTATGGGCTCACAGTAGCTACAGGGCTTTTCTTTTATAGAAAAAAGGGAAACTCAATCAGAAACGTTTTCAAAAAAAACGACTTCTGCTGGTGTATGACCGGCTCCATTATAATCCTTTCATTACTGGCAGTCATTCTGCTTTGGCCCTGCCTGGTTTGGCTCATTCCCCCGGGAGCCATGGAAATGTTTGTACTGTTTTATACCAGTCGCAGTATTTTTCTCCTTCCCGCCCTTCTCATTACCGGACCCATTCTGGAAGAGATCTTGTTCCGCGGACTTATTCTGAAAGGCTCTCTAAACGCATTCTCCCCCTTTAAAGCCATTGCTTTCTCAAGCCTGCTGTTTGCCTTTAGCCACACCACACCACCGCAATTGCTGAGCGGCCTTATCGTAGGGGGAGCCATTGGCTGGATCTGCTACAAGACGGGCAGCCTCATACCAGGTATTCTCGCCCACGTAGCGTTTAACTTCGGCAACTATATTCTCCGGTTCATTTACGATGATGCCTATATAGAAGGCATGCTGCGGGGAACAGAAGGTTTTATATCAGGCGTTTCCTGGTATATTCCCTGGATGGTGGCCCTGCTGCTAACCGGAGGTATAGGCTATTACCTGTATCGCCAGGTAATGGCCCACACCTATCCGCTGATGGATCAATAGTAAGCTTCCACCTTTACATGTCTGTCCAGCCCTACAGCAGGTACATCTACATTCAGGCTGTTAGTACGCTTACAGTAAGTCCATCCGGGACTTCCATTAGCAGGCTTTTCGAAAATAGGGTTTCCGTTAAGCCTTACTTCAGTAGGTATTGCGCTATGCCTGTAAGAAAAAGTCAGGTCACGGCTTTGTGGCTGCCCCTGGTAACTGCCTGTGGTGGCGTCAAGGTCAACCCTACGGTAGCCCCCGGAGTCGGATGCTCCGTTACGCGCCGTAATAAGAGTGGTACTGTAACTATTATCTAGGTAATTCAGGGTGTTTCCATCGTCTTCATAGAGGGTAAAACTACTTTCCGTCTCGCCATCCGATGGCCATAGCTCAACCTGTAGTTTATCTTTCTTTTCTTCTGTCGTATTATTCATGTATGGCCGCATAGGAATTACGCTCCCTTCTTTGACAAATACCGGCCATTCGTTCAATGTTTTATCAACCCTCACCTGTGCCGGACCTTCCGTCTTACGCCCGGTAAAGTAATCATACCATGCACCATCGGGAATCCACACCATCCGGCTGGCCTTGCCTTTTTCTCCATCCAGAGCGGGGCTCAGAATAGGGGCTACCAGCATGCGGTCCCCTACCATGTATTGAGAGTGGTCATAAGCCTCTTCGTGATCGGGGTACTGAAAATACATGCCACGGCATACAGGTTCACCCGTTATGGAAAAGTCCCGGAACAGCGTGTAAAGATAAGGCAACAAAGCATAACGAAGCTGGAAGGCAGTACGGCTGGATTCAAGTACACGATCCCCATGCGCCCATGGTAACCTTTCGAACAACTCCCCATCATTATTACCTCCATGCAGCCGAAATACCGGTGACAGCGCTCCCAGTTGCAGCCAGCGTGCGTACATCTCGCCACTGGGGTTCCCATCACGGAATCCACCTATGTCATGTGACCAGTGTATGCCATTATTCTGACCTGCCAGCAGAATTTCCAAGGTAAACGCCATAGACTCCCACTCAATATAGGTATCGCCGGAAAAGGCCAGAGGGAGCGTATGATGATGGAAGCTACCGGCTATTTGTCGGCATAGCACCACAGGGCGGGTATTCTGCTCCCTTCCTGTGAGCTTATAATATTTTTCAAGCTCCTGCAGTTCTACATCACCGTCTATCCAGTGGAAATCCACCCCATCCTGCAGTAATGGCCTCAGGAACATATTCCAATAGATTGAAAATGTATGATCATCGGTAAGGTCAAAAGGTATCGTTACCTCACCTTCACGAAAATACTCTGTCCTTGGGGCCTGATCTTTTTCAAAATCCAGCCCTACTTTATCACAGAACTCCTTTGCCCTCGGGTCCTGTATGGCTATCTCACCCGGATGATGATTAAACCCTATGCGCATTCCTGATTCGTGTATCCATTTCAGAAAACGAGCCATATCAGGAAAGTTGTTCTTATCATAGCGCAGACCTGCCCAGCCGTCCGGGTGCCAGTTCATATCACAGATCAGCACATCCAAAGGCAGCTTTTCCTTTTTAAACCGTGCAGCAATAGTGTGGTAGTCCTTCTCTTTATAAGGCATATAGCGGCTGTACCAGGCTCCTAATGTGTAAGCAGGAACCATGGGAATATCTCCAGTTAGCTTAAAAAAGCACCTCAGCGCTTCCGCGTAGTTTTGCCCATATAGGAAAAGGTAAATCTCATTAACCTTTTCAGAAGGCACATCATTGCCCGAAAACTGCTTAAGTAAGCCATCTTCATCCACAAACAGGGCTGTCCAGCCTCTTCGGCTAAGTAAGCCCTCCGGTACTTCTACCTTGTATTCCGTGCCATTGTCTTTATCATACCGAATATGACCGCCTACCCTGTCCAGATCCTCGATGACGCCGCCAAGGTTTTGTGTATCCTTCTCACGCAGATCACTGATCTTCCAGTTGCGCCCATTTATACGGAAGTAAGCTTGTATCCCCCTGAAGAAATCGGAGGCCTCCGAATCGTAGGTCAGAAATAAATTTTTGGTAGCTATCTCAAGCTTTCCCTCCTCCATTATCATCTCAGTAGGCATTTCTTCAAAAGAAGAAAGATTCACCCGCGATGGAGTCGCCTGACCAGGCTCACGAACTATCCTCACCAGATAGGGAGAAAGAAAATTGAAATGCTGCTCCAGTATAGACTGGTCGCTAACAGAAGAGGATGAATAATAATTTTCAAACATATGATCCGCAGTTTTCAAATGCAGGTAATCACAATGTTAAGCATACCTCTCCCATCAAACTGTTTAATATGAGTAAATACCTTTCACCCGTTACAAGCATCCTAAAGATGGAGTTGTAACCCGGGGCGGTTATCCATTCTTAAAAATACTCAATTATTTCACGGTAAAGTCGGATAACTTTTAGGTTAATTCATTGAGAAGCAATTAGATAGGTGATAATTTAGATAGACTTCGTATAAATATTACCTGAAGCTAATAGCCTGCCTGGCAGGGGATTATCAAAAAAGGAGGATAAATATGTAAGGGAAAAGTCTTAATATCGCAGGAATGGAAAATGATCAGCCTCCGCACTTTAATCAAAAAATGAAAACACTCAGGGTGCTATCCTGGATTTTTATGGGAATAGCACTCGTCATATTTTATTTGTCGCTACGCAGCCGGTATAACAACCTCGAGTATACAATAGCAGCTTTGGCTGCGTGGGGAGTCGCCTTTGTGTTTCATCATTTACTACAAAAGGAAAAGAAAAAGTTTAAAGAATAAGCATACTGCTTTATGTAATTACCCCCTTTTCCGCATCTCTTCGTAAAACCCGGTTTACATTATGAAGAGATTATTGCTTACCCTGCTAAGCCTGCCTTTGATAACAGGCTTCACTCGTGCTCAGGACAAAATTACACTTACCAGTCATATACAAAAGGTTACGGTGTTTATAGAAGGTGCCCAGGTGGACAGAAAGGTTCCTGTGTATCTCACACCAGGCATGCACGAAGTAACCATTCCTGATCTTACCCCCCTACTCTCTGCCGGAACCTTGCAGACAAAGGGCACGGATAACATAGACATCGTGTCCGTAAAAACAGGCAAAAGCTACGAGGAAAAGAAAGAGCATTCTCATAAAGAGGACTCTATAAATGCCAAAATTAATGAGGGCAAGAACCGGTTAGCTTTATTAGAAAGTACCCTTCAGATATTAGAAGAGGAAAAGGCCATGCTGCTGGAAAATAAGGAACTGCCCAGTGAGGGCAGCGATTCATGGGCTGAAAACCTCGAGAAAGCAGCCAACTTTTACCGTCAGAGACTTAAAGATATAAGTAGCGAAAGCCTGGATGTGAGGCTTGAAATAGACAGTATAGGTCGTGTCATAGCGCTCAGTAAGAAGAGGCTGGTTACCCTGCCAACCGAGAAGCCGGTAGAAAAAACAGAGGTTTATCTTGAAATAAGAGTCAATCGCATGATCAGAGATACACTGCAACTTAGCTACCAGGTGGCTCAGGCCCGCTGGTTTCCTGAATATGACTTCAGAGTTAATGACCTGCGTAGTCCACTCAAAATAGAGTACAAGGCCAGCATAAGTCAGCAAACCGGAGAAGACTGGAAAAATGTAAAGATGGTGGTAAATACAGGCTCCCCAAACCAGGCAAGTCAGGCACCACATGCCAGTACGTGGTGGATCAGACCTTACAGCCCCACTTACAGGCAGAAACAAGTGAGTATCGGCTCTACAGACTACTATGATGGGTCAGTATCTGGCATTGTAGTCGATTCAAATGGTGAACCTCTCCCGGGCGTAACCGTTATGGTCCCCTCCACTTCCATTGGTACGGTAACTGATGTGGAAGGTCGCTACAGCCTTCAGGTACCTCAGGGCAGCAACAACCTGGCTTATTCTTTTGTGGGCATGCAATCCGTAACACACCCTATTGATGGAAATCTCATAAATGTGAAGATGGAGGAGGATGTGACACAGTTAAGCGAGGTAGTGGTCACCGGGATGGCAGGTAGTGCCAGTGGAATAAATACACGAGCCCTCAATAGAGGCCCCATAAGAATACGGGGAAATGCTACACTAGCCGCAGGCTCATCACATCACACCAGTATTCGCGGAAGCTATGGTATGGAAGATAACATACAGGACTTAGACGGGACTACCGAAAGCCTGAGCTTTTCTCCTTCTCCCAAAGAATTCGAAATCCAGCAAACATTTAGTTTAAAAAGTCACCCTGAACCTAAGAAGATACGACTTGAAAGCTACCAGGTAGATGCTGAATACAGCTACTTTGCTCTACCCCGGAAGGATAAGCGCGCCTACCTGCAGGCCAATATTACGGACTGGCAGCGTCTTAACATGCTGGACGGCACCGCAAACCTTTTTCTTGAAAACACCTTCCTCGGCCGAATTCCCTTCATGAAAGACCAATTGGATGACACACTGCAAATAGACCTCGGGCCAGATCCAAAAGTGCAGGTGGGGTACGAAACCGTCAAAGATCTCAGTGGCACACAGTTCTTCGGCAATAAGAAAAAGGAAAACCGCGTGTATGAGATAAAAGTGAAGAACAATCGCCTATTCCCCGTCTCCGTTAAAGTAGTTGACCTTATCCCAAAACCCATGATGGAGAGTATTAAAGTGGAGCGTATTGGTGAGAGTGGGGATTATGATGAAGAAGAGGGTACAGTCACCTGGAGTCTGAATCTGAAACCCTCTGAAGTAGAAACACTACGCACAGGCTTTGAGCTAAAGCACCCCTCAGGGATTGCTTTACACCTTGAATAGGCTTTCTTTAGCGGAAGAATTAAACTACCAATCCAGTATGAAGCTAAAAACATATAATAGTGAGCGTGCCCCACGTCCGGTAGGCCTTTATCCCCATGCCAGGCAGGTAGGTAACATGCTATACCTGTCGGGCGTCGGCCCTCGCAAACTGGGCGCAAATGACGTACCAGGCGTTGAGCGTGACGATCAGGGCCGGGTGGTAGCTTACGATATGGAGCTGCAATGCCGCAATGTATTTGATAATGTCCGGATGATACTTGAAGACAGCGGCTCCTCCTGGGACAGATTAATAGATGTGACTGTTTTTCTGACGGATATGAAAAACGACTTTCCGGTATTCAATAAGCTTTATGCAGAATACTTTAAGGAAAACCAACCCTGCCGTACCACGATGGAGGTAAATGCCCTGCCCACGGATATTGCCATTGAGCTAAAGTGCATGGCTACTATAGACTGAAGGTATTTGTATTTACGGCAATAAAAAAGGGCTTTCATACCACTAACGGATGACAGCCCTTTTTATATGCTTTAGCTAGACTTAGTCAGCTACGCTGATGCGTTTGAATGACTTAACCGTAAGTCCTTTATTTACGCTATCAAGGTACTTCTGCACAGACATAGAAGAATCCTTCACGTAAGGCTGGCTAAGAAGCGTATTGTCTTTATAAAACTTATTCAGTTTACCTTCGGCAATTTTCTCGATGATATTGTCAGGCTTACCTTCTTCCTTCGCCTGCTCACGGCCAAGCTTCAGTTCGCGCTCCTTGATGTCGTCGCTTACATCGTCAGCACTAACCGCTACAGGCTTCATAGCCGCAATCTGCATAGCTACGTCGCGTCCCGCCTGCTCTACAGCCTCGCCAGTACCACCGGCAAGCTCTACAAGTACACCAAGCTTGCTACCTGCGTGAATGTACGAAACCACAGTCTCGCCATTGATACGCTCGTAAGCACCAATCTCGATCTTCTCGCCGATCTTACCGATCATTTCCACCACTTTAGACTCTACAGTCTGCTCGCCAAGGCTCAGGCCTTTAAGCTCTTCAACAGTAGCAGGTTTTTCAGCATAAGCTTTGTCAAGGATCTCTTTGCCTAGGCTTTGGAACTCTTCGTTTTTACCAACGAAGTCAGTTTCGCAGCTCAGTGCAACGAGTACGGCTTCGGTATTGTCGTCGCTGGTACGAACGAAAACCGCACCTTCGCTGGTCTCTCTGTCTGAACGTGATTCAGAAACTTTCTGACCTTTCTTGCGGAGCAATTCTATTGCTTTATCGAAGTCACCTTCGGCTTCAGTCAGTGCCTTTTTGCAATCCATCATGCCGGCACCGGTCATTTGTCTCAGCTTATTAACTTCTTTTGCTGTGATCGCCATGGTCAACTGTAAATTTGTTGGTTGGTAATATCTTTAGCTTATAATAAAAAATTGAACACCGTACCGAATGTCCGATGTTCAATTTCAGAATATCTCAAGGGAATTGAATCGAATTAACTTTCGGCTGACTCGTTCTGATCGGCCTTTTTCTTAGCTTCGGCCTCTTCTTTCATCTTCGCATCTTCCTTTTCTTTCTTGCGCTCGTTCAGGCCTTCTTCAATAGCCGAACCAAAAGCTCTTACAAGAAGGTCGATCGATTTCCATGCATCGTCGTTTGCAGGAATAGCGTAGTCAACCTGATTAGGGTTACTGTTCGTATCCACAAGAGCAAACACAGGGATATTAAGCTTCTGCGCTTCTTTTACAGCAATGTGCTCACGCTTGATATCAACAATGAAGAGGGCAGAAGGAAGACGTGTAAGGTCGGCAATACCACCCAGTACTCTTTCCAGCTTTTCTCTGTCACGAGAGATCATCAGACGCTCACGCTTTGCCAGGTTAGTATAAGCTTCATCCTTCATCATCTTATCGATGGTGCTCATCTTCTTAAGTGACTTGCGGATGGTGGCAAAGTTGGTAAGCATACCACCAAGCCAGCGCTCAGCGATATAAGGCATATTGAGCCTTTTTGCTTCTTCTGCTACGATCTCTTTCGCTTGCTTCTTGGTAGCAACGAACATGATTTTGCGGCCGGACCGAACAATGTTCTTAACCGCGTTGGAAGCTTCTTCGAGAGACGCAAGGGTCTTGTTGAGATCGATGATATGAATACCGTTCTTCTCCATGAAGATGTACGGCTTCATCTGGGGATCCCATTTTCTCGTTAAATGTCCGAAATGGACACCAGCATCCAGTAGGTCCTTGTATTCTAATTTTTTCATCAAAATATATTTGAAAAAGATTAACGCTTGCTGAACTGGAATCTTCTTCTCGCTTTGCGACGACCGTATTTCTTACGCTCGACCATACGAGGGTCTCTGGTAAGGAAACCTTCTGATTTCAGCGGGCTGCGAAACTCCTCGTTCACTTCACAAAGAGCGCGTGATACGGCAAGACGGATAGCCTCAGCCTGGCCTTTCAGGCCACCACCGTTAACATTCAGTTTAAGATCGTAATCACCAACAACCTCTACTTTGTTCAGAGGCTGCTTAACAATAGTCTGAAGGATTTCAAAAGGAAAGTATTCCTTCAGCTCACGACCATTAACAGTGATATTTCCGTTACCCTGGCTCAGATACAAGCGGGCTACGGATGTTTTTCTTCTACCGATAGTATTTATTACGTCCATTATCTCTCGGTTAGAGTTTAAGTTCTTTAGGTTGCTGTGCATCGTGAGGATGCTCGTCTCCGGCAAAAACATGCAGATTCTTGAACAGCTTGCGTCCAAGTCTGTTTTTGGGCAGCATACCTCTTACAGCCATTTCAATAAGACGGCGGCTATCTTTGTTCTTCACCTCCAGAGGCGTGGCAAAACGCTGTCCTCCCGGATATCCCGTGTGGCGAATATACTGCTTGTCAGTCCATTTTTTACCTGTCAGGCGAACCTTATCAGCATTGATCACGATCACGTGATCACCACAATCAGAGTTTGGTGTGAACAAAGCTTTGTGCTTGCCACGTATTCTTTTGGCTACTTCACTAGCCAAGCGACCAAGGACTGCATTTTCTGCATCCACGATCAACCAATTTTTTTCTACTGATGCAGCGTTTGCATGAGCAGTTTTATAACTAAGAGTATCCACCTTAAAGCTACTTTTTAGTCAATACGAATTCATTCCCCCCAAAAAGGGACACAAAGATAGAGCAATAAAATTGCAATTGCAATACTCCCTCAGGAATATTAATACTTACCTGTATTTGCTAAGCTGCTTGATAGCAACCGCAAAATCTTTAGGGTAAGGAGCCTGAACATCAATGCGTTGCCCCTTTTCATCATCAAATGCCAGATTGCTGGCGTGAAGCGCAAACCTTCTTATAATAGGGAGCTCCTCGGTATCGCGCTTCAGATTATAATGCCTTTTGAGCTTTGACAGGAACAGCGGGCGCCCTCCGTAAGTTTCATCCCCGCTGATAGGAGCCTTCATGGAACTTAAATGCACACGTATCTGGTGCATACGCCCTGTTATAGGACGGCACTCCACCAGCGTATGCATTTTGAACGCCTCCTTGGTAGTAAAATAGGTCTTACTTTCTTTCCCCTTACCGTAGTCTATACGTACCACACCTTTATTCAGGCTGTAAAGTGGCAGATTAACTTCCACTTCGTCAAAATCATGAATGCCATCACAAACTGCATGATACAGTTTTTCAACTTTACGCCTTTCAAACTGAATGGCCAGGTGCCTGTATGCCGCAGGGTTTTTGGCTATTGCCAGGGCGCCGCTGGTCTCCTTATCCAGACGGTGAGCAATTTGTGCCTCGGGCAGGTAGTCTCTCGCCAGGGCCAGCACGCTATCGGGTTCGGCCCGGTCATCCAGTGTCGATATGAACGGGGGCTTATTGATAATTATGTAGTCCTCATTCTCAAAAAGAATAAGCTCTTCGAACCTGATTTTTTTCATATTAGGGTAAAAGTGAAGGGCAAAGGTAAGAAAATAGAGAGGCAATGGCATCCCCGGCCGGGGATATTACCGGATTATTCAGCCAATGGCTTTTCTGCCTCTTCCTCAAAGTCTGCCAGTACTGAGGCCTGGGTAACCTTAGGTAACTTAAAACTAAAGGTGCACCCTTTACCTATCGCACTCGTAACACTTACCGTACTGCCATGTGCTTCAACTATGTGTTTTACGATAGCAAGCCCCAGCCCCGTTCCTCCCTTGTCACGGCTGCGGCTTTTTTCTACCCGGTAGAAGCGTTCAAAGATACGCCTGATGTGTTCCGGTGGTATGCCCTGTCCATTATCCTTCACATAGATAGAGACATCCTTTTTCCCCACATTAATTCCTACCGTTACCACCGTTTCTTCACCGGAATACTTGATACCATTAGAAATAAGATTGGTCAGCACCTGAGAAATTCGCTGAGGATCGCCTTTGACCCATGCTTCAGGTGGTACATCCGTAGACATTTGGAGGGTTATATCCCGTTTTTCGGCTTTATTTTCGAGTTGATCGAATACATCGCTCACCATTTCCACCAGATCAAACGGCCTGGGGTGCATTTTGATCTGTCCGCTCTCCATCTGGCTGATCGTAAGAAGGTCCTGTACAAGCGCATCAAGTCCATCCAGACTCTTCGCTGCTTTTTTCAGAAACTTCATTCTCACAGACTTATCCTTTACAGCCCCATCCAGCAGGGTGTGTACAAACCCCTGAGCGGCAAATATGGGTGTTTTCAGCTCATGGCTCACGTCCGCCAGAAACTCTCTGCGGATAACCTCCAGCCGCTTAAGGTCTTCTATCTCCTGCTGCTTGACTGTAGCATAATTATGAATCTCCTGGTTGATCCGGCGCAGCGGATTGAGGCTATTATTCTTCTCACTGCTAATGAAGCTCAGGTCCTTTTTCCTGATCTTTTCCATAGCACTATAGATCTTGTTTATCTCTTTAAAAATGAGAAACTCAAGGATCACATTAGTAAGAAGGTAACCGGAAGAAAAAGAAATAATAAAAGCTACCAGCAGGGCATCTGCCTTAACATTATCAAGTAATGACAAAAAAGCGGTGGTAACCACCGCAATGGCTGCAGCAAGCAGCAAAGCAAGCCCTCTGGAATTTACTAGCATATATTAATTAAGGTCGAATTTGTAACCTACCCCTTTTACCGTAGTAATATAGCCCTCACCAATCTTTTCGCGGACTTTCCGGATATGAACGTCTACGGTCCGGGCCAGCACATATACATCGGAACCCCATATATTTTGCAATAGTTCGTCGCGGCTAAACACTTTATTGGGGTTCTGGGCAAGGAAATAAAGCAATTCAAACTCTTTTTTAGGAAGCGTAACCTGCTCACCTTCTATGGTGACCGTGTAGCTGGTACGGTCAATAGTCAGGGCCCCGATATTGATTTTATTAGTGTCCTTTTTCTTTTTGCTTTCTCTTCTGAATAGAGCACTTATACGGCTCATCAGTGCGCGCGGTTTGATAGGCTTAGTGATGTAATCATCTGCCCCAATGTCAAAAGCTGCCACTTCACTGTATTCTTCACTTCTGGCCGTCAGGAAAATGATGAAAGTACCATGGAGATCCGGCACCTCACGTAGTTGCCGGCAGGTTTCCACCCCATCCTGATGAGGCATCATGATATCCAGCAGAATCAGGTCAGGCTCAAAGTCCCGGGCAATTTCAACCCCTTTTTTACCATCCGTAGCCGTTTTTACTTCGTACCCTTCTTTTTTGAGGTTGTACTTAAGCAGTTCGATAATGTCCGGTTCGTCATCAATGACTAATACCTTCTGAAGCTGCTTGCTGCCCATGCGTTTTTGTAGTTTAGTTACGATTTAGTCTGTGCGTACACATCCAGGTCATCATGACCAGTATGTTACCAGCGGCTAAATATAATTAAACCCCCGGTTAACTATTTTACCTTAAGTTTAAGTTTCCGGTTTTACTGACCGAAAGACTGATACATAGGCAATAATAAGTAAGAAAAAAACTCTCCCAAAAAATAACCTTCCAATAAAAAAAACATGGTGAATCGTGCGTCTTTTCACAAAGCTGTCCGTCATAAGGGCAAAAATTCACTGAAATGAAAAGATTACATATTAACGTTCACGTAAAGAACATAGAGAGATCAGTCGCATTTTATTCAACTCTATTTGACGCACAGCCATCCGTGGTCAAACACGACTATGCCAAATGGGAAAGCGAGCACCCTCTGGTGAATTTCTCCATCAGCCTCTCTGACACTCAGGAAGGGATTAACCACCTTGGCATAGAAGCAGATTCTGACGAGGCACTCTACGCCTTATATAACAGGTTAGAAAAACTGGAGGGTAAAAAGCATGAAGAAGGAGATACAGTTTGCTGCTATGCAAAGAGCCATAAACAATGGATAGCCGATCCCCAGGGAGTAGAGTGGGAAATTTTTCACACCTACGGATCGTCTGATACGTATAGTAAAAAAGAAAGCAAGCAAACCTGCTGTATTCCGGCTAACTAAATTATTAAAGCAACCTATTACTATCAGAGTGGTACTTTGGAGTGCCACTCTTAATATTTTCCTGATTATGAAGATCACAGAACACACTAATGCATGCGAGGGGGCCGGCCATGTATTCGGTCAATATGCCCGGCAACTCCATGGGTATTTGCGCAAGAAGCTCGGCAATGACCAGGACAGCGAAGAATTACTGAGTGATGTGATGATGAAGCTGTATAAAAACTGTGAACGGCTTGAAGAGGTAGATAATGTACGGGCATGGCTGTACCGGATCACCTATAACGCTGCGATGGATTATTACCGTGACCGTCAGAAAAAACAGGAAAGTGAAAGGGCTGCCGGAAACATAGAAGTACCTGTAGAACAGGATATTTATCAATCGATGTCACAACTGGTACCCGCCATGGTCAATTTGCTGCCTGAAGAGTACCGCTCAGCAGTTATGTGGTGCGATCTTGAAGGATTATCTCAACAGGAGGTGGCTGACAAACTAAACATCAGCCTGTCGGGAGCTAAGAGTCGCATTCAGCGCGGCCGGAAAAAATTAAAAGAGCTATTTTCAGAGTGCATTTGGATAGAGTCTGACAGACGGGGCAGACCGGTGTCATATTCAATAAAACCCCATTGCAATCCATTGCAACACCTGGCAGACCCAATAAATCAAAACTTACTGCCTGGTGCGGAAGGTGACTGTGGTTGCTGAAATATTATTCTGAGTTAGGGAACAGAATGAACTTATTTCAAAATAAATCTCTTCTATTTCGAGTGTCGCGGAAAATTGTTGTAACTTCGCGCTTTACTTCTTAGAAGATCTTTGATGAACATATTCAATGAGCCGGTTTTGCGCAGTGAACTGCAGCAGGCTATCGGCGAACTGGGGTATACAACCCCTACTCCCATTCAGGAAGAAGCCATCCCCTGTATTCTAGAATCTACTACCGACCTTATTGCCTTTGCCCAGACAGGTACAGGCAAAACGGCTGCATTCGGACTTCCCATAGTTCAGTTAACCGATGAGAACAGCCCGGTAACGCAGGCGTTGGTATTGTGTCCTACCCGTGAGCTTTGCCTTCAGATTGGCAGAGACCTGGAAAGCTTTGCAAAGTACCTGAAAATCAATATCGTTACGGTATATGGAGGTACGGACATCCGTAAGCAAATTAAGGAACTGCAGGGCCCCAGCCAGATCGTGGTAGGTACTCCCGGCCGGGTAATTGACCTGATCAATCGTAAGAAGCTTAACCTTGAAAACATCAGCCGCCTGGTACTGGACGAGGCAGATGAAATGCTGAGCATGGGATTCAAAGATGAGCTGGACACGATTTTGGCTACTACACCGCAGGACAAGCAAACACTGCTTTTCTCTGCCACCATGCCTAAGGCCATAGCTAATATCGCAAAGAAGTACATGCACAATCCCTATGAGATATCTGCCGGCAAGGTAAATACAGGGTCTGTCAATGTATCTCACTCCTACTACATGGTCAAAGCCTCTGATCGGTATGCCGCACTACGCCGCATTGCCGACATGCACCCCGAAATCTATGGCATTGTATTTTGCCGCACAAGAAGGGAAACCAAAGAAGTAGCGGATAAGCTGATGGCAGACGGCTACAATGCAGAAGCACTGCATGGTGATCTGTCTCAGGCACAGCGAGACGAGGCCATGGGCCGGTTCCGCAAGCGCATCACCCAACTACTGGTAGCCACCGATGTAGCTGCCCGAGGCCTGGATGTGACTGAACTTACCCATGTCATCAACTACAACCTGCCGGACGATCCCGAGGTATACATACACCGTAGCGGACGTACCGGTCGGGCAGGTAATAAGGGGTGTGCGGTATCCATCATCAGCCCCTCAGAAAAAGGTAAGCTGCGTATGATCGAGAAAAAGGGTAACGCAGAGTTCGCTTACTGCCAGGTACCTACCGGTAGTGATATCTATAGTAAGCGCCTGTTTGCCCTGGCAGACAAGGTAGAAAACTTACAGCCGGATGCTGAACTGCTTCCCGAGACAGTAGAACAGATCGTAAAAAAGCTGGATTGGATGCCTAAAGAGGAGATCATCTCCCGTTTCATCGCTCTGGAAATGGAACGTATGGGTGACCTGAGAAAGCTGAGTGCAGACATTAACGCTACAGGTAAAGAGCGCGGCAATAAAGGCCGTGGTGAAGACCGCGGAAATGACCGCCCAGCTAAACAGCAAAAAAATAAAAAGCGCACTGATCTGACATATACCCGCATGAATATTAACGTGGGTCGTCAGGACAGGATCAACAAAGGCACCATACTGGGCCTAATAAATAAGCATCTTCCTAAAAAATCGGTAGAAGTCGCAGAGATTGGTATTAAAGACCACTACTCTTTCTTTGAGATTGACAGCCGCTTCGAAAAAGATGCCTTAAAGGCCTTTAAAAAAGCAACGTACAACGGTGTACGCCTTCGCGTAGGCCGTGACTAGCAGATAGTTTGGTTCACACCTATTCAAGCCCCGGCATCGTAACAGAGCCGTGGCTTTTTTTATACCGTAAGTTCGATCACATTTCGTTCCGGGTCCAGAAACGTACTTTCATAATAACCGTCCCCTGTGGTTCTGGGGCCATCCAGATGCACATAGCCAGCCTTCTTTAATCTAGCCGTTAGATCATTCACCCTTTGCCTGGTACCCAGCGAAAAGGCGATATGAGCATAGCCCATTCTCAATAGCCTGTCATCAGGAGTAGGCGTGTGTACATCCGGCCGCTGCATTAGCTCTATACGCACCCCACCGCCAGGAAACGTCAGAAAGCAGGTCTCCAGCCGCTTTCCCGGGTTCTGGTATGTTTCATTGCAAGCAGCCGCAAAATATTCTTCATAAAAGGACCTTAGGCGCTCAATATCATTACACCAAATGGCTATGTGCTCTATTTTTATCATATTGGTGAAGATTATAAGGGCAGAGCTCTCTACGCTGCCCGATTTTACTGATTTAAATATACCAAACGTAACCCCCGATACTAATCCCCTAATGACATCATTCAGCATACGCCGTTCCGCACTTTTCTTTACCCTTCTCTTGTCATCCTGCCTCGCATGGGGCCAGAGCAGCCGTCACCAGGTTAAAGATTCTGTCATACTAAAAAAGATTTATGAGGAAGCCCTGGCACATGGCGAAGCTTATGACAACCTCCGAAGCCTGACCAAAGGGATAGGCCACCGGCTAAGTGGCTCGCCCCAGGCAGCTGCTGCCGTGGAATGGGGCCGGCAGCTCATGGAGGACTATGGCTTTGACACCGTATACTTACAGCCCGTGATGGTGCCCCACTGGGTACGCGGCGGTGAAGATAAGGCACGTATTGTTGGCTCCAGTAAAGTAGGCGACATGGACGTGGATGTTATAGCCCTGGGAAATACCGTTGGCACCGGTCAGGGAGGCATTACAGCCCCCCTGGTGGAAGTGCAGGATTTTGAAGAGCTTAAAAAGCTTGGCAAAAAAACCGTGGAAGGTAAGATCGTATTTTTTAACCGGCCCATGGATCCTAAGCACGTCACAACCTTTACGGCCTACAGCGGCGCAGTAGACCAGCGTGGTTCCGGCCCTGCCGAAGCGGCAAAACTCGGTGCCGTCGGCGTAGTGGTTCGCAGCATGCACGTAGGGCATGATGACGTACCACATACCGGAAGCACACGCTACCAGGATGAAGTGAAGCCTATCCCCGCGGTAGCTATCAGTACCGAGGACGCCGACCTGCTAAGCAGCCTGATGCAGAATGACGAAAAGGTCAGCTTCCATATGGAAACGCATGGCCGGATGATGGGCGAAAAGCTCTCTTACAATGTGATAGGTGAAATACGGGGAACGGAAAAGCCTCAGGAAATCATCGTAGTGAGTGGCCATCTGGACAGCTGGGATGTCGGCGAGGGAGCACATGACGATGGGGCAGGCGTGGTCCATGCCGTGGAAGTATTACGCATAATGAAAAAGCTCGACATTCAGCCTAAACATACAATCAGGGCCGTGATGTACATGAATGAAGAAAACGGCCTGCGCGGAGGCCGTGAATATGCCCGGGTGGCCAAAGAAAAAGGAGAGGTCCATATAGCAGCCATGGAGTCTGATAGCGGAGGTTTTACCCCGCTTGGCTTTAGTATAGATGGCTCACCCAGGCACGTGGTCAAAATGCAGTCATGGGCAGACCTGTTTATCCCCTACCAGGTATTTCTGTTTGTACCGGGATATGGAGGGGCCGATATTGGTCCGCTTAAGGAACAGGGAGTACCCCTGATAGGCTACCGGCCTGACTCGCAGAGGTATTTTGACTACCACCATACAGCAGCAGATGTATTCGAGGCCGTAGATGACCGGGAGTTGCACAAAGGCGCCGCTACTATGACAGCCATGATCTATCTCATAGACAAATACGGCCTTTAACACATCCCCTAACTTTATGGCGTGTGCCCCGTTCTAACAAACACCTATTACTCGCATAATGAAAACAACGATCAAACTTCTTTTGGGCCTCATAATAGTGGCCTCACTAAGCTCATGCGGCTATAACAGCATGGTAACTAAGGAAGAGCAGGTTGCCCAGGCCTGGTCACAGGTTGAAAACCAGTACCAGCGCCGTGCTGATCTTATTCCTAATCTGGTAAATACAGTCAAAGGCTATGCAGACTTTGAGCAGGAAACACTCACAAACGTAATAGAGGCGCGGTCCAAAGCCACCAGCATAAACGTGGATGCTGACAATCTGAACCCTGATCAAATTCAGCAGTTTCAACAGGCTCAGGAACAATTGAGTGGTGCACTGTCAAGGTTGTTAGTAACCGTGGAACGCTATCCTGAATTAAAAGCCAATCAAAACTTCAGCGAACTACAGGCCCAGTTGGAAGGGACAGAAAACCGCATTTCAGTAGAAAGAGGACGCTTCAATGAGGCCGTTCAGGAGTACAATGCCTATATCAGACGATTCCCTCAAAATATCACAGCAGGCATGTTCGGTTTTGATAAAAAAGGGTATTTCGAGGCCTCCGAAGGTGCAGAAACTCCGCCAACTGTAGAATTTTAGATCTATGCCTAAAGATGCGCTACGAAATGAGGACCGGCAGGCAGTATTATCTGCCATAGAAAAGGCAGAACGAAACACCTCAGGAGAAATCCGGGTACACCTGGAGAACCACTGTAAGGGTGAAACCCTCGAACGTGCCCTCCAAATATTCGAAAAACTCAACATGCATAAGACCACTCTGCGCAACGGAGTGTTGTTCTACCTCGCAATAAAAGATCACCGGTTTGCTATATTTGGTGATGAAGGCATCAACCACCGAGTACCTGACAACTTCTGGGAGGATATCCGCGAGCATATGGAAGCCCACTTCCGACAGGGCCGCCTCGCAGAGGGACTGGTTGAGGGCATAGAAATGGCAGGCAAACAGCTTGGGCAACACTTCCCTTTTCAATCAGGCGACAAAAACGAGCTCCCTGACGACATATCTTTTGGCAAATGACACGACACAGGATATCAGATATGAGAAAGAGTCTGCCTTCATGGGTGGTAACTTTACTATTCTTCATAGTTAGCACAGGTGCCCAGGCACAGGAATTTCCCGAAAAACCCAACCCTCCCAGGGCCGTCAACGACTTTGCAGGCATACTATCCGGAACCGAAGAAAACCAACTGGAAAGCATGCTACGCCAATTTAACGATACCACTTCAAATGCCATAGTGGTCGTAACCATACAGACCACCGGCGGCCAGGCCATTGCTCAATATGGAGTGGAGCTAGCCCACCAATGGGGCATAGGACGCAGGGATGTGGACAACGGCATTTTGCTGTTGGTAGCTGTTGATGATAAGGACGTCAATATTAGTACCGGTTACGGCGTGGAAGGCGCCGTTCCTGATGCAATAGCTAAGCGGATTATTAATAACCGCATATTACCTGCCTTTCGTGATGGAGAGTATCACAGAGGCATAGAAGCAGGTGTACGGGCCCTTATGGACCTGACTGCCGGTGAATACGAGCCTGCCGAAAGCCCCGATAATTCTGAAGGGTCCCCCATCCCATCAATATTACTCATACTAGGCTTCATCTTTTTCTTCCTCATTCTGCCCCGGATACTCGCCCGGAAGGTTCGGCGCTCTCACATGAAAGGGAGAAGAGGCAAAAACCCCGATCTGCTCACACTGATTCTGCTAGGTATGTTCAACAACCGCGGAGGCCGAGGTGGCGGTTTTGGAGGCGGCAGCGGTGGAGGCTTTGGCGGAGGGGGCGGAGGCGGAGGCTTCGGTGGTTTTGGCGGCGGAGGCTTCGGAGGTGGCGGAGCCAGCGGGAGCTGGTAGATAAGTTAAAGTGAGGACAGTATTAACGCATAGCCCATCTTTTGTGGAAGAAAGAGACTACGAGCAACTGTACATACCCAGTATACTTACTTGTACTTAATAGAAGTAACTTCAGCTAATTCTTTATTCCTCCCGAAATTTAATTCCACTACCTCTCCTTTCTTCTTACCATTTACCGCTTTTGCAATCGGGGCTACGAACCCGATTTTACCCTTTTTTATATCCGCTTCATCCACCCCCACTATCTGAAACTTTCGTTTCATCCCTGGCTTGCCCCCCTCTTTGGTTTTCAGTTCCACCGTAGCCCCAAAGCGAACCTCGTCCCCATCCTGTCCCGAATTGTCTACCACCCTGGCACTACCGATGCGCTCGTTTAGCTGGGCGATCTTAGCCTTAATAATGCCCAGTTCACGCCGGGCATCGCTATCCTTTTCCGGCATCACCTCCAGTCTGTTACGCTCAGTCTCAAGCTCAGTGTGCTCACTCCGGAGCATTTCCAGCCCGTAAGGCGTCACATAGTTTGTGGCCCCGGCCGGTAAGGCTGCCCGCGGTGGGATAATCGGCGGTTCGCCACTGTCATCTTCTTTTACAAATGCTCTACTCATAAACCTATTAGCTCTTTAGCTTCATAACATGAAGGCCACTACTCCTTTAATGTTCACAACATTAAATAAAAAACAGTTCTATACCTCCGGAAAACACTGCCTTACCCAGCCGTAGCTACTAACCATGTTTTTCACGAACCTGATCGGCAGAGACACGCACCAGCTCTTCCAGCACCGCAGTATCCACGTCCTCCATCTTATTGATGTACAGGCAGCTTTTACCCGTCTTGTACTTTCCCAATTTATTAAGGAGGGCTCCATATTCCTTAAACCCATCCATTATGTATACGCTCATGCGTTGTTTGCGGGGGCTGAAACCCGCCAGAAACCAATCTCCCTCTCTCCCACTTTCATAGACATAGTGGTAAGAACCATAGCCAACTATATCCTTCCCCCACATTTTCGGCTCCTCACCGGTTGCTTTTCTCATCATATCCAATAGAAAAAGCGCATCCTCCATTCGCTTAGGGTGATCGATAGACCTAATAAAGGTTATCACATCTCCCTCATTAGATTTAGTTTTCATCTCAGTCATCTTAATATAATTACATTATTCAACAAATACCATTGCACTTATTTTATTGCATTAATTCAATATAAGACCCTAAAGCCATCTTCTGGAATCGATTTCTGTCCCCTGTCTCATAGTAAACGGAGAATAGCACTAAGGTGATTATTTCTAAGAAATTAGCAATCTCAATGAATATTTCTTACCGCAAACGTTTGCAGCTTCCCCACTAGTTGTCAAATTATTAAAAGTTGTATATTATAGGTAAAACAAAATTTTTAACCAGCATGGTAAGCAAAGACCAAAAAACCACATCTTAATTTTTGTCAATATGAAGAATATTCTACTTATGCTCGTGCTACTGGGCGCCACCATGTGGCAACCCCTGTTTGCACAGAAGAGCCGGATAACCGGGGTTGTTACCGACTCACTTTCAGGTGAGGGAATTCCCGGTGTTAATGTTAGAGTGGAAGGGACCACCACTGGTACGGCTACTGGCCTGGATGGAGACTATTCCATCATGGCTGAACCCACCGATGAACTTGTGTTTTCCTTTGTAGGCTACGGCGAAAAAACTGTAACCGTTGGAAACAGAACAAACATCAATGTTACCCTTACCGAAGAACTATCTCAATTACAGGAGATCGTCGTAATTGGTTACGGGCAGGAAGAAAAGCGGGACGCCACAGGAGCACTGGAAACTGTTAAGGCCAAGGATTTTAACAAGGGCGTGATCTCCAGTCCTGAGGAGTTGATACAAGGTAAAGCAGCTGGTGTGCAGATCACGCAGGCAAGTGGCGAACCCGGGGCAGGTGTAAACGTGCGAATCAGGGGAACCTCATCCGTTAGGGCCGGTAATAACCCTCTCTTTGTTGTAGACGGTATCCCCCTTGCAGGAGATGCCATCACAGGGGGCGGTGTGGATATAGGCCGTGGAACCGGATCATCAAGAAACCCACTTAACTTCCTAAACCCTAATGACATAGCCAGTATAGACATCCTTAAAGACGCCTCTGCAACAGCCATTTATGGTAGTAGAGGCGCAAATGGGGTTATCCTGATTACCACCAAAAGCGGACAGGGGGCCAAAAACAGGATTACCTTTTCCACACAAGGTAGCGTCTCCAGAGCCGCCAATACTTATGATTTACTTGAGAGGGATGAGTTTTTAGAAGCCTACGAAAATGCAGGTGGCGACCTGGCAGTAGGTGACCTGGGAGCCGATACAGACTGGCAGGATGAAATCTTCAGAACAGCCATATCTCAAAAGCATGACCTTTCTTACGCCACTACTTATAATAATGGTAATGTGAGGGTAGGACTCGGGTACCAGGATCAGGTCGGTATTGTGGAAAACAGTTCACTGGAAAGGCTAAACGCCCGATTGAATGCCCAGCACCGCTTCCTCAACGATAAATTGACGATAAACTTTCAGGGTACGGTCAGCCGCCTGAACGACGAGGCACCCCCTATTTTCAATGACACAGGTTTTGAAGGAGACTTGCTTTCATCAGCCTATTCGGGTAACCCCACATGGCCTGCTGACCCAACCGTACAGCCTAGTAACAACTTCGCTAACCCTAACTCATACCTGGAGTACTTCCTCGATGAGGCCGAAACGGACAGATACCTTCTTGGCGCATCGGCCAAATATGATATCACTAACAACCTGGCTGTTACAGTCAACGGGGGTTATGACAGAAGCTCTGGCTTCAGAGGTGCAGCCTTTTCCAGCCTTTTAGGTATAGGAGGTGGTATCAACGGTAACGGGCGTGGGGCTTATACCGAAAGAGACCTGGATTCATACCTTTTCGAAGTTTTTGGTAACTATAAGATCAATGTAGGCAGTAACTCAAAACTGGAAGCACTATTAGGGTATTCATACCAGAAATTTAACCAGGAAGGCATCACAGTCAGAGGATGGGGATTTACACCCACTGATGAAGCCGCCATGATCAGCGATCTGGAGGCATCTGCCAATAGGCTCATGGGAGCTATAGATGGTCAGTACCAGCAGTTCGGATACCGCGAGGGTGTAGAGTTTTATACAAACAGGCTCTTTCCATCACCAGCACAAGAAGAAATCAACGAAAACGTCAGTGTGCCGGTTAGCACAGTAACCGGTAACATGTTTGATTTTTCTGATGAATTGCAGTCTTTCTTTACCAGGCTTAAGTATACTCTGAATGACAAATACCTGTTTACAGGTACCGTAAGAGTAGACGGATCAACAAAATTCGGTCGAGACAATAAGTATGGTATATTCCCTTCAGGAGCATTTGCCTGGCGGCTTGCCGATGAAGATTTCGTCCCTGACTTTTTCGATGATCTGAAATTCAGGATCGGATACGGTATCACTGGTAACCAGGAAATACCCCATAACCAACACAGGGAAAGACAGCAGTATACAGACATTACTATTAATGAAGGGGGAGAGATATTAGGGGGTGAAATCGCCAACGTTGCCTTCGGTAATGATGCAGTAAGCTGGGAAGAAACAAGACAGGCTAATGCGGGTCTTGATTTTGCTTTTGTCGGTGGCAGATTATCCGGTAGCCTGGACTTCTATCGAAGAAATACAACTGACCTGCTGTTAAAAGTAATCAGGTCACAGCCTGCACCTAACGAGTTCGCTATTGTGAACCTGGATGCAGACGTGATAAATAAGGGCATAGAGCTTATCCTGAACTATCAGGCGATAGCAACCAAAGACCTGAGTTTAGATATAAGTGTAAACGGTGCATATAATGATAACGTAATCCAAAACTTCCCTGGTCCGCCTATTAACACCGCCACAATTAACGGACAAGGGCTGACAGGGGCCTTCGCTCAGCGTATCCAGGACGGGTATCCACTATTTGCTTATTTCTTAAGAGATTTCAGAGGCATTAACGAAGATGGCCTTAGCGAGTACAATGTGGATGCCCAGGAATTTATAGGCAAAAGCCCTTTGCCAAAATTCAATGCAGGCTTAAACATTTCTGTTACTTATAAGAACTGGGACCTTTCTACCTTTATGTATGGCCAGTTTGGGCACTACATTTATAATAATACGGCAAATGCTTTCTTCTCTTATGGTTCACTCGCGAATGCGCGTAATATTACCCAGGAAGCCCTGGAATATGCCTTAGAAAATGGTGAAAGCCCATCCAACACACCTGATGCTTCTACAAGGTATCTTGAAAGTGGGGATTTTTGGAGAATGCAGAATCTGAACCTCGGCTATAATCTGCCCGTAGAGGACGGTTCGTTTCTCAAAAATTTCCGGATATTCGCCAGTGCACAGAACCTGTTTGTTATAACAGACTACTCTGGCTTAGACCCGGAAATCAATGTGGATAAGAGCATCGACGATATCCCTTCTGCAGGTATCGACTATACGGCTTACCCACGGGCACGTACTTATACTTTGGGATTAAATCTTTCATTCTAAAGACTTGAAACCATGACACGTAAATTATATACATTTCTTTCTTTAACCCTGGCAGCCAGTATTGGTATTACAGCCTGTACTGACCTCGAGGTCGAGGAGTCGGACTCCGTTTTTATCGCATCAGCATCCGGAGAGTTCACTGGCGTTGAGCCCGGACCCACACTTTCGAGTGGATACGCTGATCTGCGCGCCTTTACCGATCAGGCTAATTCATACGCCCTACACGAGATTACTTCTGATGAACTGTTGGTGCCCACCAGGGGCACCGACTGGGGAGACAACGGCATCTGGCGTACACTACACCAGCATACCTGGGATCCTACCCATCCCTATGTATTGTCCTCTTGGAACCAGTTTAATGCATTGGTTTTCAAAGCGACGCAGATCATAGACCCCCGCTCAAATGCAAATGCGCAGCAGTTAGCTGAAGCGAAGTTTTTGAGAGCCTATGCTATGTATCTGGTAGTAGACTTTTTTGGCCAGGTGCCATTCAGGGAAGTAGATGAGGGCCCTCTTGTGGAACCGCAGGTTCTGACTACGGAAGAGGCTATAAGCTTCATTCAGGACGACCTGAACGACGCCATAGCCAATCTGCCGGAATTAGGCCCCTCGGCTGATAATATAAGAGCTGGAAAAGCTGCGGCCCATTTTATCAATGCCAAATTACACCTGAATAAGCACGTCTTCCTCGGCAACAGCACTGCCGATGCAGCAGACATGGATGTGGTCATTAACAGCGTCAATCAGATCGAAGCGCTGGGCTATGAGTTGGAAGAAGGATACTTTGAAGTATTTGCCCCGGCAGAAGACACGGAAACCATTTTATACACAGATGGTAGTGTAGGTAACCGCATATGGAACGGCTTGCACTATTTTCAGGATGCTCCTGGTAACGAAGGTGGCGGATGGAATGGATTCTCTACCACCGCTGAATTCTATGCCCTCTTTGAAGGCGATGCCGAATCGAATACTCCCGGAAGTAACCAGGAGGAACGACGTGGTTATGTACCTACGGATGGTTCGAATTTTGGCATCGGTTATGGCATGCTCTTCGGCCAGCAGTATGACGAGTCCGGCGCGCCACTTAACGACCGGGCCGGGAGACCTCTAGTGTTTACCAAAGACTTTTCCGGCCTGACCGGTAACCGTGAAAACACAGGCGTAAGAGTGATAAAGTACCATCCCGAAAACGGATCATTTGTCGGTCACTATATCCTCTTCCGGTTTGCAGATGCTCATCTCATGAAGGCTGAAGCAGAACTGAGAAAAGGTAATACCGGCGAAGCACTTGCTTTGGTAAATGAACTTCGTACTATACGGGATGCTTCGCCCCTATCGAGTTTATCGGAGTCTGACCTCCTTGATGAAAGAGGTCGGGAACTTTATGCAGAAGGTTGGAGACGTAACGACCAGATTCGCTTCGGTACTTTTACCAGAGAATGGGACCTGAAAGGGGGAACTTCTGAAGAGTACAGAACGCTATTCCCCATTCCTGCAAACGCTGTGGCCCTGAACCCCAACCTGGAGCAAAACCCCGGATATTAACCCAATTTATATACCCATTAAGTGATGAGAGCAAGTAGCCGGGAGGTTACTTGCTTTCTTTTTGGCATTTGCGGAAATTACTGGAATGAAGAGATTCATCAGACTACGATACCCCCTTATTCTGGCTGCTTTATTATTCTCCTGCGACCCTGCGGCGGAGGAAAACCTCTCAGATAATAATGAGCAGACCTCCTTAAAGCAATTCACCAGGCTCTCACCCCAAGAAAGCGGCATAGATTTCACTAATGAGCTTACCCTTACCCAAGATATGGACGTCTTCCGCTACCGTAACTACTATAACGGCGGCGGCGTCGCCCTGGGCGATATCAATAATGACGGACTCACCGATATCTTCCTCACCGCCAACATGCTCCCTAACCGGCTATTCCTCAACAAGGGCAATATGACCTTTGAAGACATTACCCAAACCGCCGGGCTAAAGCATGAAAAAGAATGGGCTACCGGAGTAAGTATGGCTGACATCAATGCCGATGGCTGGCTCGATATCTATGTTTGCTATTCCGGCGACGTATTTGGGGGCAAGCGCGATAATGAGCTCTACATCAATCAACAGGATGGCACCTTCAAAGAAGAGGCCGCTACCTACGGGCTCGCAGATAAGGGCTTCAGCACCCACGCCGCTTTCTTCGACTATGACCAGGATGGCGACCTCGACTGCTATGTGCTGAATAACTCCTTCCGCCCCGTCAGCAGCCTGGGCATGCGCAATATCCGCCATGAGCGCGACAGCACCGGCGGTGACAAGCTGTATCGCAACGATGCCGGACGATACACTGACGTCAGTGAAGAGGCCAATATTTACGGTTCAGTCATCGGCTTCGGGCTTGGCGTAACCGTGGCCGATGTAAACCAGGACAACTGGCTGGACATCTACATCAGTAATGATTTCTTCGAACGCGACTACCTCTATATCAACCAACAGGACGGCACCTTTCGCGATGAGTTACCCCAACGCATAGGCCATACCAGCGCCTTCAGTATGGGTACCGATGCAGCCGACCTCAATAATGACGGCGCCCCGGAGATCTTCGTAACAGACATGCTGCCCGAAGACGAGCGCCGTCTGAAAACAATGGTGCAGTACGAGGACTATAACACCTACCTGCTTCGCCAGCAAAACGACTACTACGAGCAATACATGCGCAATACCATGCAGCTCAACGATGGTAAAGGCAGCTTTGCAGAGGTAGGCCAGCTCGCCGGAGTAGAGGCCACCGACTGGAGCTGGGGCACCCTGCTCGCCGACTTTGACAATGACGGCCTCAAAGAAATCTACGTAACCAATGGCATAGAGCGTGACCTCATAGACCAGGACTTTATCGACTACCTGGCAAACGAACAGACGCTGATGGCCAACATGAAGTCCGGCAAGGCAGACTTTAAAAAGCTGGTAAGTAAGATGACCAGCACCAAACTACAGAACTACCTCTTTCACAGAGATGACCCCGACAGCCTGCAATTCCGGAATGTCGCAGAAAGCTGGGGCCTGGCAGACAGCAGTTTCTCTAACGGAGCCGCCTACGCAGACCTGGATAACGACGGCGACCTGGATATGGTGGTCAACAATGTAAATCAGCCCTTTTTTCTCTACCGAAATAATGCCAATGAACTCGGCCAGCCCAAAGCCCTGACCATTACCTTCAAAGGACCCGAAGGCAACCCCTTCGGTGTCGGTGCACGCGTCTATGCGTATACAGATGGTCAGGTAATAATGCAGGAAAATGTACCCACTAAAGGCTTTCAAAGCAGCATGGATTATAAAATGCTCCTTGGTGTGGGGGAAACCTCCACCCTGGACAGCCTGCGCGTACAGTGGGGCTACGGAAAAGCCCAAACACTGACAGGAGTATCACCGGCCGAGCCTTTGGTGCTCAACTTTATAGAGGCTTCCGATTACACGAAGGAAAATACCCTACCCTCCGGACTATTCGTATCTGCCCCTTTAGACTTACCCCCCCATCAGGAAAATACCTTTGTCGACTTTCATCAGCAGCGCCTCATCTACCATAAACTCAGCGAGGAAGGCCCTGCCCTGGCCGTGGCAGACCTCAATGGTGACGGTGAAGACGATGTATTCATTGGCGGCGCCAGTGAGCAGGCCGGCACCATCTACCTGCAACAAAACGGCACCTTACGGAAGCTGGCTACCAGCAGCCTGGTCGCAGATGCAGCCTATGAAGATGTAGCCGCTACCTTCCTCGATGGAGACGGAGATGGCGACCTCGATCTCTATGTAGCCAGCGGAGGCAATGAATTTGCCTATCAGCGGCAGCAGCTCAGAGACCGCTACTACCAAAACACCGGTAGCCCCACCAGCCCCCGCTATACACGCTGCAACGACTGCCTCCCAAACCTGATAGCGATGAGCAGCACCGTGCAGGCAGCCGACTATGATGGCGACGGCGATACAGACCTCTTTGTGGGAGCGCGCGCCGTACCGGGACAATACGGCCTTAATGCCGATAGCTACCTGCTGCAAAACGACGGCACAGGCCACTTTAGCGATGTGACCACACGAGTAGCCCCCCGCCTGCAGAACTTCGGCATGGTCACCGATGCCAGGTGGGCGGATGTGGACGACGACGACGACCTGGACCTCGTAGTAGCCGGGGAGTGGACACCCATAGTCGTCTTTAAAAATAATGGCGAAAACCTGGAGAGGCTCAATAACACCCCCGGCCTTATGGGCACCGAAGGCTGGTGGCAGGCCATAGAGATCGCCGACCTTAACCATGACGGTTACCCTGATTTCATCGTCGGCAACTGGGGCCTGAACACCAAGTTTGAAGCCAGCCCGGAGCAGCCCATGGTCATGTACGTAGGCGACCTGGACGATAACCAGACAGTAGAGCAAATATACGCCAGCTACGAGGCCGATACCCTCTACCCCATGGTACTGCGGCACGACCTCGTTAAGCAGCTTCCTCACGTGAAGAAGAAGTACACCAACTATGCCAGCTATGCCGGTGAGCCAGTCCAGGCCGTATTCGGAGAAAGCATCGATAAAAAGGCCATCCGCAGAGAGGCTAAAATTCTCACCACTGGCGTCATCATCAACAATGGCGACGGCAGCTACCGCTATCAACCCCTGCCCGGGCGGGCCCAGTGGGCTCCTGTACGCAGCATCATCGCAGAGGATTTTGACGGCGACGGGCAGAAGGAGCTATTCCTCGCAGGCAACTACTACGGTACCAAGCCCGAAGAGGGCCGCTACGATGCCAATACCGGGCTGCTGTATAAATACAAAGAAGGAACGTTCACAGAAGTGCAGGGCACCGGCCTTAATATAAGTGGCGTAGTGAATGAAAGCCGCGTCATGAAGGCAAAGAACGGCCGCTACCTGCTTATTGGCAGAAATAATGAGGAGCCGCTGATGTATAAGATTACCGGGAAAAACAGAGACATCCAGTAATTACTAGAAACTTACTCGATGCATGAAGGCTAAGGTGGTCATGTACGCGCGTCCGTCTTCATTTCCCGGACCATACCCTCTATCGGTAAATAGCCTTTACCTCTTGGGCACAGCCCACAAGCTAAGCACCAAAATTCCCCTCCTGAATCCAGGAGGGGTCCGTGGTCCGACTTTCGGGGGTCCGACTCTCGGTGGTCCGACTCTCGGTGGTCCGACTCTCGGTGGTCCGACTCTCGGTGGTCCGACAATGCGGCATCCCGGGGGCATTGCAAAATGCTTCTTAAAGAAGCCAGTTACGGCAAATTCTCTTGCCAGTCCCAGCGGCACGTCACCTTTGTAGCCCATATAAGCTAAAGCAACCCTGAGTGCCGTAGGTACGCAGCATACACTCCCGGGAATATAATTAGCATCAGTGCAAACCTTAATGCAAAGTGGCATCTGACAAAGTCTTAGCATAATTCTGCTGTTCAGAACATCCGCATGGTCATAAGCAGACCTTACTTAACTTCCGTTAGAAATGAGATACAATACCTATATTTGAGGGTTTATTCTGCCATCTTCTGATAAACCCCTGATGAAAGCAGCAATCCAACAGAAACCCCAATGGCCTGGCATCGCCCTCGCGCTGGGCCTTCCTGTACTGTTCAGTTTACTCCAAACCGCTTTACACTCTTCAGTGTCCGGCTATACCATGGTTATAGATCAATTCCTTAGTATATCCGGACTTTTGTTGATGGGTCTGCTGCTGTTTTTTTACATAAAGAAGGTGGAAGGCAAAGGGCTAAGCTCTGTGGGCTTGCAGCGGCTTACCTTTAAGCAAACCATGTTAGCCATTGGCCTCGGTGTCTATGGCTTTCTTATTATAATGACCATCTTTTCGATCATCAGCATCAAATTCCCTGAACTAGGCCCAACCGGACCAGGGAGTCCGGGCAATCACCCGCTCTATCTTATAATTTACTTTACTATTTACCCCCTCGTATATGAGTTCATGATACGCGCATACCCTATTCCCAGACTCATTGACAGCGGACTCTCCCCAGGGCTCACCCTATCGATTAGTGTAGTGGCCTACAACCTGCTTTTCCTGGATGTTTTCCCTTCTGCCTTTTTCTTCGGCGTCGTCCTGCCCCGATCCATTTTGCTGGCCTTGCTATTCTTTAAAAACCGCAACCTCACACAATCTATGATTGCCAATGTATTCATGTACGCCCCAGTCTTCATTTACCAGCTCATATCCTCCTTGGTTAGATAATCTGGCTTTGTGGAAAGATACTTCATTCCAGGGGAAGGTATTGTTTATTAATATTCCGGCATGGCATAATTGCTGCCATGCCACCTAAAAGTCGTGCCCGTTGGATGTCACGCCGGCAGAGACTCCACTATCCTGAGGGAGCCTCCCATGTCTATACTGCTTCTACTTTCTAACTACCATGCCGGCCAGATAAGCAAGCTATGATTCTTACTTAAAAGGCATCTCATCTTAAATTAATTACTTTTGTGTAATAAATTTGATGCCGCAGCCCAAGGAATGAAATACGGCAAGAGATGAATAAGCTGATACTCCTGTTAATAATCAATTGTCTTTCCATAACCTGTGTAGCTCAACTGAGGTATGACTCACAAATAATACCTCCGTACACAAATCAAGTCGACGAATATATCGACAAAAATGACTTTTATGCCGTATCCGAGTATCGGAAATCTCTCAAACGGTCACTAAAAAGAGAAAAAAATCCAGCAAAAAGAGCTTACCTTCTGAGCCAGACCGCTATAGCCTACAACGCGATGTCAGAGTTTGAAAAAGCCCATGATTTCTGGCTGAAAGCGTTTGTAGCTTACGCTGAAATTGATCATAAAAATGTAAAAACACTTCACCACGCATTCCTCACCACAGTGGATCTGGGTAAACTGGATTTCTTTTATACCGAAACACCCAAGTACTATTTAGAAGCACTGCAAATGGCAATAAAGCTTTCAGAAAATAATCCTGAGAGATACCTGCCTGCTTTGGCAAAAATCAGACTGACGCTAGGGTTAGCATATCTGAAAGCGGATGATTATTATCAATCTGTACGAAACCTGGTTGCAGCAAAGGATATTTACCTTAACCTGCCTGACAATGGGGAGACTTTTGTAAAGGAAATTGACATGATGAAGGCAATACTTGAAAGTAAGGAGGGAGACAAAATAGCGGCAGAGAAGCTATTTGAGGCAATTGTGCCTACCCTCTCTTTGGCAGGTCCGGGATTGTTAGCTACAGAAGATGTATTTATAGAAAAAAGGCTGCACATACCGATATATATGGGTGAGCCCTATACAGTATCGCAAACTATTTATGAAAAGTGTATTAGCTACCAAACTAACTCACAAAACACCTTACACCTTGCGAACAGCCATTATGGGCTTGGGCATGTTGCTTTAATAAATGAAGATAATGCAGAAAGTTTAGATCATTTTCTGAAATCAAGGCGATTCTATAATGAAAACACCGGACTGCCACAAGAACAGATAGCACTTCGCACGGACACCCTGGACTTTTTACTCACCAGGCTATACGCTAAAAACGGGTATTGGGATGAGGCAATAGCTCTGATCGACAGCTTACTATCAAAAAAACTGGAACAGGCCGATAAATCTGACGAACACTATTATCAGGTCGCTGAGCTTTATGCTACTAAAGGAGAACTAATGTCCTTCTACGGCCGCCAAACAGAGGCAGCAAAATGGCTGAAAAAAGCCATCGCCACCATGGATGAAAATGACTTGGATTGTTGTGAATCTTATGCCTTACGTCAAGAGATAAATCTGATAAACACGGAAGAAGATGCTCTGTACGATTCATTGCTGGCTGCCACTGCCACACTGGAAAAAAGCATCGAACAAACTCGATATAAAGCAGATAAAATACCTAATCAAAAAGAATTGATAGCCGCATACCAGGAGGCCTATCAGAAATATCCCGATCATAAGGACGTAAAATCCAGACTGGCAAAGGAATATGGAAACCTGGCATGGTATTCAATATTTGCCGGTGAATATGATCAGGCCGAAACGGCTGCATTGAAAGGGCTAAAAACAGATCGTTCGCAAAAGTGGATCAACACCAATTTGGCCCTAAGCCACCTAATGCTGGGCAACCTTCCGGAAGCAAAGAAAATTTATAACAGGTATATATTGAATAACACCTTATTAATTGCCTTTATCACCGACCTGGATGACCTTGAAGAGGCCGGTATTTATCACGAAAGCTTCCCTGAGATTAGAAAGCTCCTAAATGAATTTTATTAGATAGTAAAAAATGCCAGAGCCTGCATCCGACCCGCTCACCTGGCAAGTGTGGTTTAAGAGTTTTTACATATGCTCAATCATGGAGATTCCTTTGGTAAAACTTCGCCGTAGCAGGGAAGCGTACTATAAACGGCTTATACAAGTTCGAATAACATTGTAATACACGTACTGCGAGCCCCCCGAAAATCATAGCCGTCAAGCTAAGCACCAATTCCCCTCCTGTGGTAATAGGAGTGGCCCGGCATTCCGGAGGTGCGGCTTTCGAGGTCTGAATTTCGAGGCCCGACTATCGGGCGATAGAGTATTTGCCCTCCCTTCCGCAAAATTCCTTTCCCCTTAGTGAAGCCGAATGAAATACAAGGCTACTTAGGGAAAGGTGGCCGCGGTGGTAAACATAAGTACTGCAGGAAGTAATATCGAAGAGAAGTAGTTACTTTCCCTCAAAAAATTGATTCGCGGACGGAAAGGGAATCCAACCCAGTCGCCTGCGAGCCCAGCTCCCAGGAGGGATTATGCCATGCTAGCTTGACGGCTATGCCCCGAAAATAGGACCACCCATTGCCCTGTACGCGCCAATATCTGTATATTTATTCCTATAATTAGGAAGGCACATACCATCACTTATTTTGTATTATTTTAAGCCTTCTTACTCCCGGCACCCTCATTTCGGGCCTTCATACCCCTTTTTCAGCTCCGTCCCTACACCGTCTTACCTCCGTTGCTTCTCCGTTATGAATCTATCCATCCCTTACCTTTCCTTCACTAAAGACCCGTTATAGCCTCACCAACCCATCAATTGTAATATTTCAAGACACAAACCATCTGCCATCAGCTTCACACCACCCCTAGAGAAACATCGTCATGCGTCTCCCACCCTATGGTTAAGTGATACCAACACCCACCTATACCCAAAACTCGCAAATATTTGCTATCATTAGAGTGGAAGTGAAAAAACCACATGACCAAAACACGACTAACCCAAACGCTACTCAGCCTGCTAGCCCTCAGCCTTTTCTCCTGCGGGGGAGACCAGGGCGAAGAAACAAAGGAGCCCAAACGTTTTGCCCTGATCCCACCTGAGCAGAGCGGCGTCACCTTTTCCAATAACCTGGAAGAAACGCCTGCCATGAACGTCTTCAATTACCTCTACTTCTACAATGGGGGTGGCGTGGCAGCAGGTGATCTGAATAACGACGGGCTGCCTGATCTCTACTTTACCAGCAACCTCCACGAAAACAAGCTGTATCTGAATAAGGGCAATTTTACCTTTGAGGATATCACCGAGCAGACACAGATGGCGGGTAAACGCGGCTGGACCACAGGCGTGACCATGGTAGACATCAATGCCGACGGCTGGCTGGATATCTACGTGAGCCAACTCGGTGATTACCAAAACATACAAGGCAAAAACCAGCTCTACATCAACCAGGGAACAGATAGCGAGGGAAACATATCTTTCAAAGAAGAAGCCCGGCAGTACGGGCTCGACATTAAAGGATTTGGCACACAGGCCGCTTTCCTGGATTATGACCTCGATGGCGACCTGGATATGTACATGCTCAACCACTCCGTGCACGGCAACGGCACCTTTGGCAGGGGCACCCTGCGTGAGGCTACCCACAAGCTGGCAGGCGACAGGCTCATGCGCAATGACGGCGGCACCTTCACCGACGTCACAGACAGCAGCGGCATCTATACCAGTGCCCTCGGCTATGGCCTGGGCGTGGCAGTGGGCGACATCAACTGGGACGGCTACCCCGACCTCTACATTGGAAATGACTTTCATGAAAACGACTACCTCTACCTGAATAACGGCGACGGCACCTTTCGCGAGGCCCTGCAGGAGCAGATACAGCACACCAGCCGCTTCAGTATGGGCAATGACATCGGCGACTTTAATAATGACGGCCTGCCCGACATCCTCTCGCTGGACATGCTACCGGCCGACCCGAAAATGCTCAAAGCCAGTGCCGCTGAAGATGCCTACGATGTGTACAACTATAAGCTACAGTACGGATATGCCCACCAGTTTGCCAGAAACACCCTGCAACTCAACCAGGGCAACGGCCACTTTAGCGAAATAGGCCTGATCGCAGGCACCGCCGCTACCGATTGGAGCTGGGCAGGCCTCTTTGCCGACCTGGACCTGGACGGCTATAAGGATATCTTTATCGCCAACGGCATCAAACGCCGCACCACGGACCTGGACTACATCAACTACGTGAGCAATGAGGCTGTACAGGCTAAGCTAAACGGTGACATTAGCGAAGAGGACCTGGCCCTGACCGAAAAAATGCCCGTGGTGAAGGTGCCCAACTATGCCTTTAAAAATAGCGGCGGCCTGCGCTTTACAGATGTCTCCGAGGCCTGGGGGCTTAATGAAAATTCCTTTAGCAATGGGGCTCTGTATGCCGACCTGGACGGCGACGGTGACCTGGACCTCGTGACCAATAACATCGATCAGCCTGCCTTTATCTACGAAAACCTGACCATCAAAGGAGATAAGAAGCTGGCCAACTACCTCAAGCTGCACCTGGAAGGCGCAGCAGGCAACCCTGACGGTATCGGCACCAAGGTCATTTACCCGAAAGGAAATGAAACCCGCATCTGGGAGCACTACAGCACCCGCGGCTACCAGTCGGCTGTAACCGACGACCTCACCCTCGGCCTTGGCCATGAAGCGCAGGTGGATAGCCTGCTGGTGATATGGCCCGACCTGCGCAGCCAGTGGCTGACAAATGTACAGGCTAACCAGACCATTACCGTAAAACAGGCTGAGGCGAGCGGTACCTATAGTTTTGAGAAACAGGTAAAACCGGGCATGTACCGCGACCTGACGGACTCTGTCCCGATCGACTTTACCCATAAAGAAAATAAGTACATCGAGTTTAACCGTGAAGCCCTCCTCCCCCACATGAGCAGTACCGAAGGCCCACGCATAGCCGTGGCAGATGTCAACGGCGATGGCCTGGAGGACTTCTATGCCGGAGGCGCCAAGCACCAGCCCGGCCAGCTCTTTTTGCAGACAGCGCAGGGCTTTGAGCGCTCCGCACAGCCTGTATTCGGCGAGGACAGCACAGCCGAAGATACAGGCCTGCTATTTACTGACTATGACGGTGATGGCGACCAGGACCTCGTGGTCTCCTCCGGTGGAAACGAGTGGCAGGGCACCGCGAAGCAACTCGCCCTGCGCTTTTACCTCAATCATGGCAATGGACAGTTTAGCCGCGATACCTCCGGTAAGCCAGTCGTATTTACAAATGCCTCCGTCATACGCGCTGCTGATTATGATCGCGACGGTGATGAGGACCTGTTCGTGGCAGGCCGCATACTTCCCTGGAACTATGGCATGGCCCCTGACAGCTACCTGCTCCGCAATGAAGGCAACGGCAACTTTACCGACGTAACCGAAGAGACCCAAGGCCTGCGCCACGCCGGCATGATACGCGACGCCCGCTGGGCAGATGTAACGGGTAACGGCGAGCCGGAACTGGTCCTCGCCGGTGAGTGGATGCCAGTCACCATATTCGGTTTTGAAGACGACCGCTTTACCCTCCTCAGTACCCTGGAAGGCACGGAAGGCTGGTGGAGCGCCCTCCAGGTAGCCGATATAGACGGCGACGGCGATAATGACCTGCTGGCCGGTAATCTGGGCCTCAACTCCAAAATAAAGGCAAGTAAAGACGAGCCCATCCGCCTCGTCATTAAAGACTTTGACGATAACGGCCGGCCCGACCCCCTGCTTTATCACTATTCCCAAGGGGAAGAATACCTCTTTGCCACACGCGACGAACTCGTGAAGCAACTGACCGCCGTAAAGGCGCAATACACCACTTACGAGGACTTTGCCTATGCCGACCAGGGCAAGCTATTTATCGAAAAGAGGGAAAACGCCGAAGAGCGCGAGGCCTACGAGCTGCGCAGCGGCCTCTTCCTGAATAACGGTGACCTCAGCTTCACCTTCCACCCCTTTCCCGATCATGCCCAGCTATCCCCTATCAATGCCATGGCTGTAGTAAATGAAAAGGCCCCCTTACAGATACTCACCGGAGGCAACTTCTACGAAGTCAACATACAGCGCGGCCGCTACGATGCAGATTACGGCACCTTGCTGCAATACGAGGGTAACGGCACCTTCGAATGGATCCCCAACACCATCTCCGGCATCTACCTCCAGGGCCAGATCCGAGACATGGCCCAGATCACCATCAACGGCAAAAAGCACCTGCTGGTAGCAAGAAATAATGCCCCACTGCAGGTGATTGGGGTGGAGTAGGTTTGAAGCAGGATTTTAAGGATGATGGGCGCCATGCAATGGATGGTCAGGGCAAGGTTTAGTATCTGCTATTGACTGAAAACGGCTGTCATAATTTCGGCGGGGTTATATCACGCAAAGACGCAGCGACGCAAAGAAAATAATTATTAAATTACCTTATAACATCATGGCATTACACTCATCAAACAAAAGCTTATTTATTGATTCAATAATAGAGAACATAACTGTTATAAAACACTGTATCAACTTTAAAAAAGAAAACGATAATTGGGAATATGGAGGAGAAGGCATCCTGGGGGTACCAGCATTTATTCTTATTTGTTCCGTTATAGATGCAATTGGCAGTTATTTCCGAGGCACTGAAACCACTATAACCTTCAATGAAGAATCATATAAAATTGAAAAAGCAGGACACCATTTCTATATCTTAAATCATGAGAAATTATTTAAATTTTCTTTATCGAAAAAAGCTGTCGAAGACTTCTACGAAACATATAGATGCAAATTAACACATAATAACTCCTTACCAGAAAACAACTTTCTATATATAGGCAAAGAGGGAGATAAATGTTTTGAACTAGATAAAAATGGCCAAATACAAAAAATTTATTTAAAGCCGTTATTTAAAAAAACTACTGAGGCTGTTAGCCTTTTTTTGCATTACCTTGATTTTTTTAATTTTGATGGTTCTCATCAATTGACTAAGGAACTTGTAAATAGAGCCAAAGTACGCCTTAATAATCAGGATATTAAAGACAATAGTATTACTGGTCATACGCAAACTATAGTAACAAACAATAATAGAGATATTGAAATGAATGATGTGTAGCCCCCTTTTGGCTCCCCGTTGGCGCAAGGGTCTCGCTTATACCTGGCGCGGCACGTTGCACGCCGCATACAATGCATTCCTTTAGAATGCAAACACGCAGGCTACAAGAAAAACCTCTATCATCACCAAGAATAGTCAGCCGCGTGCGAGTTTTAGTCCAATCCAGTCCGGACGAGTGCTACCCTTGAACTAAGTGGACTGTAAATAGTAAACCTTAGCCATGAGAATTTTATTCACATTATTTCTAAGCTTGATTTTTTACGCCTGTCATAAGGAAAATAATAGGTCTCGTGAAGCTGAACAAATATGGAATAGAATCACGCTTGTAGAACAGAGCGATGCCCAGGCCAAATTTGCCCGGGCAAAATACATAACAACTGCAGCATACAGCCCTCTGTACATAGGTACGCAAGCTGATACTGTTTTAGCAGATCATTTATTTGATTTTAGAGAATATCAAGTGGATGATTGGAGCAATTATAGCCAGCCCGATTCAGCTAGCCTCAGGATATTTGTAGACACATCTCAATGTATATCGCATGCCGATCGTGTTCCTCCCCCACCACGAGTCGCGAAGGAAGATTCTCTCAATGTATATGAGGCACCACGATACTTCGCCTATCCTGTTTACTTAATCAATCAGTCAACCGATACGCTGGACATCGGGTATGGAGAATATATTCCTTTAATACTGGAAGCAAAAGACAGTACAGAAGCATGGAGACCCATCCAGAGGCCCCGTATACTTTGCGGCACAGGATTAAGGTACATCCTACTACCTCCGGATAACCTGGTACTAACTGCTTACAAACTGTATAAAGGAAAAGAGCAAACCAAATTGAGACTACGGTTGGGAGATGAGGATAAGGTGTATTCTAATGAATTTACCGGCAACATCAACTATTCACAATTTATAGATAAAGGATATGGTGACGAAGAGTAATAATCATGTAGCAATCATTTTCAACCCCATTCGCTCAACAAGCGGCCTATAGCATCATGAAGACATCAAGTATTATCCCTATTCTGAAGACTGTACTACTCGTTATTGCTAATGCTCTGGCCAGTTTCACCATAGCACTGTTTGCAGTCAATATCTTTCAATTTAATAATCCACGTGGGATATACGAGGAGAAGGATGTACTCATTTTACTACAATGTATTATTATTCAGAATGTATTACTCTTATTCCTGCAAAAGAAGAAGGCAACTATTTATCTATACGTTCAGGTACCGATAAATTATTTAATCATTTATGAATATGTATTCTTAGTCTACTAAAACCTGTGCAGCGCTTGTCCTCCGGATGAGATACGTTTGGCACAAGGGTTACGCATATTCCAAGCGCGCCATAAAATGAACTCCTTCTAGCGCAACTAGCCTGACAGTAAATACCCCTCCCGATTGTAATTTTCCCCATCTATCTCTTAGTTTAGAAGTACAAATAGCATCTAGCAAATAGGTTTCACCCTTAAATGGCAAAAAACAGTTGAGTATGAAAAAGTTAACCCAGGCGATACTTATAGCATGGATGCTAATAGGTCTGGCTGGCAGGGCGCAGGCCCAGGGTACCGTTACGGCAAACAGTGCAGGCATTAAGTATAACCCCGGACATTACGTAGCGATGGGCCCTCATATAAACCTGCCGGAGATAAAGCACCTGCAGGAGCCTGCTTTGCGTGGGGTAAACAAGCGGTACCACTGGCGGATACTGGAACCTGAAAAAGGGGTGTATGACTTCTCTGCTATAGAGAAAGACCTGGCGTACTGCGAAGCGCAGAATAAGCAACTGGTGGTATTCCTATGCGATAAATCTTTCTGGAAAAGGGGGGCTGTGCCTCACTACCTGAAGCAGTACGAGCTGCCCTACCCGGACGGCAGCTTTAACCCTGTACGCTGGGAACCGGAATACATAGACCGATTCATCGCGCTGGGTGAGGCGATAGGCGAGCGGTTTAATGACCACCCGAACTTTGAGGGTCTGGCCATACAGGAGTCAGCACTGGGCCTTACAGAGGAAGATTATGCAAAATTCGGCTATACGCCGGAGAAGTACCGCGATGCGCTTATCACTATACTAAACGGCATGCGGGAGGCCATGCCTAACTGCCAGATCTTCTGGTATCAGAACGGCATACACGAAAATGATGGCCACCTGAAGGAAATTGCGGACACTATGTCGGGAAAAAATGTAGTAATGGGCGGGCCGGATATACTGCCTCACAGAAGGTGGCTGAGGTATACATACAGGATATACAGGGAGTACAAGGGGAAGATAAAACTGTTCTGCTCCGCACAGGACGACTCCTACCACCACCATAAAAATGATATACGATTAGCAGACAAGGAGCCGGTACCGGAAGAGGGCTACCTGACCATGGAAGAGATTTTTCTCTACGCCCGTGATTCGATGCATATAAACTACCTTTTCTGGAACTATTACTACCAAAACCTGGAAGAAAACGACCGCACGTTCGACGAAGTGGTGGAGGTAATACAGGAATACCCTGAATTTAATACGGGGGAATATGATAACTCTAGCAAATAAGACAGGCTACTATAACACTATACCCAACCAGCTACCCGATATCCAGAAATAAGGTCTGCCTGTAGCCCCCCTTTGGCGCAAGCGTCTCTGTTTTAACCCCTTTGGGGCTTGTGCCAAAGCCAGTAGCAAAGCAAAACAAATTGAGGCTAGGGTTAGGTCGACAGATTAAGCTTTTAGAGACAAAGCAAAAGAGAACTAAAGTTCATTAGCTCTAATAAGCACGGTCATATCTTTAGACTCTCCTATTTTTGGGTGAAGAGTTTGAGGATCAGTAAATTCAAACCGGATCCAGACATCTTTATTATTACTACTGACAAAGGCCTCGTTAATATCCTCAGCCATCTCCCAGCTTACGTCATTATAGGTTTCCGTTTCTGAAAGAGACAAAGAACAGTCCTTCAATGTAATTAGAAAGCTATCTTCCCCTAAACTATCGGGAGCTTCCTTTATATTAAAATCCACAAACCCGATTTGAGGCTTATGTTTATTAATGAAGTAAAACGGGTTATTATGTTCTTCCCTTGAACAAGCGAAAGACAAAAATGCCAATATCCCAATAATTGTAAAAGGCAATATTATCGTATTCTTTTTCATGTATAATAACATTATTTATACTTCCCAAATCAATATAACACATTTCAAACACAAAGTGAGTGCCACCCTGCAAAATGATGCGGACACCCCTACTATCAGTGGTAACCCCCGTCAGTCTGCAAGTTTAGTACCCCCACCGCCCCACATCGGTGCAAGGGTCACACTTGTCCCTGGCGCGGCATGCAATGCGCTCCTCAGAGTGCAAACGCGCAGAAGGTAGAGAACAACTCCACAGTAGGCAAAAAACACTTCAGCCTGATTATTTAGTCCAATCCAACCCGGAAAAGCACTACCCATTACATGGCGCCAATTGCATTGCGCCAATTGCATTGTGCCTTGAACTAAGTGGGGCCTCATCAAAAAAAGAGCCGATAATTGCGGGACTGTATACCGGCAGCCTTTACCAAATATTGGAAACTCAGGAAAGATGATATTACCATATGCAAAGACTGTGAGTTCAGGTATATTTGTACGGACTGTCGGGTATTTCGCGAAAATGAAGACCTGTACGCCAAACCTTCAAAATGTAGCTATGACCCTTATACGTGCACTTGGCAGTAGTTTACTTGTCTGTGGCCTGCTGGCATGCAATGGCACCTCCGATCATTCAGACGTAACTTTCTCCGAGGTACGTCAGGCAGATAGCACCCTGCAGATAGAATACATAGCGCAGTTTTGCGATGAAAACTTTAAAAGCAACCCAGAGCTTTACGCCGTAGCCAGCACCTTTGCAGGCGACTATAGAACAGCTCTGGAATACACGGTTATTGCCGAGAGATCAAACAATCAAGAGGTCACAATAGAGTCCCCTCCCGCCGAAGAAATGGCGAAAATCGAGCAACAATATTTGAAAAGGCTTTCAGATACATCAATACCGGATGAGCAGCGGTCTGATTTGGAAACCTTCCTAAAAATAATGCGCTATACCCAGCCGACATATGCAGACTCGATATTGCGTAAGGCACAGGTGGCAGATGCGCGCACCTATATTGTGGAACAAGCGCACCAACATCACTTTACCCTTATTAATGAAGCACACTTCAGCAGCCAGCACCGGCAGTTTACAAAGTCGCTACTGGCACCCCTATATAAGCAGGGTTATCGCTACCTGGCTCTTGAGACATTCCAGGCAAGCAATGAAGAACTGCATGGTGTCAAATACCCTCTTATGACAACAGGATATTATACCAAAGATCCTGTATTTGCTAATCTGGTGAGAGAAGCAATCCGTCTTGGTTATACTTTGATAAGTTATGACGAAGGTGGCAGAACTAATAACGAGAGAGATTCTATATCAGCAATTAATATTTATGAAAACACCCTGAAAAAAGATAAAGAAGGCAAAGTATTGATACATGCTGGTTATAGCCATATTAATGAATATGGTGATGCTTCAAACAGACCTATGGGCATCCAATTAAAAACCCTTACCGGACAGGACATACTTACGGTAGATCAGGAAAGAATGAACTGGCTGCCGGATAGCACGCAACTGCATGACTGGTATAGAAAGACCTTACACTACCACAATATCACTGAACCAGCGGTGCTGCTGGATGATGAAGGTAACTCCCTGGTAGACCCCGTACATGTAATCGGGATAGATATTCAGGTTCATCACCCCCCTACCCGCTTTACTAAGGGGCGCCCTGACTGGCTCGCCGAGAAGGGTAAGCATGATGTAGACCTGCCGGAAGAGCTACTAAGTAACTGGTCTGGCTACCTGATGCAGGTACATAAGCAGGGAGAACCACATGGTGCTGTATCCGTAGACAACATGGTAGTGGGCCGGGCCCAAAAGCTGATACTCGCACGCGGCACCTACACCTACCTGCTTATCAATTGCGATGGCGTTGTCAAGGGGAAAGGGACCCTTACCGTAGATATTTGACAGGGAATTTATGCTTAACCTGACTACTCAGCCTGTCAGAATTTTAGTATGATATTATTTACTCTTTACCCGGCCCAACAGCCACTCATACACACCCCCCACCTTCTCCTCAAAAAGCTTTTCATCGTATCTCTCAGGCAAACCCTGGTTCAGAACCGTCCCAATAGCTCCCACTACCTGTAGCTGCGTCCGTTTGTCCTTGTGCCAGTTTAGGATAGTGACGGAGGGTAGTGCTTCCGTAAGGGCCACAGCAGTGTTCTTTACCCCATCCCGCTCCGCTTCGCTCAGGCCGTCTATCATGAGCAGGTCGAAAAATACGAGCTCCTCCTCCGTAAGGCCCTCCTTTCTGGCGCGCTGTTGCTCTTCCGTGAGGTCTTCGCCAAGCCCGGCAAGCAGCTCATACAGCTCGGCGATGTCCTCGTGACCGGTATTATACTGGTGTATGATATCTTCAAAGCGTTCCAGGAACGTAACGCGACTGGCATTTTGCGCCATCATCTGCTTTAGCTTCGTTTCCAGCAGTTCCCTCAGGTCTGCGAACGCCAGCCGGGGGTGCCGCTCCTGCAGGAAAGCCATGCGCAGCTTGCCAAAGTTCATGTCACTGAGGTCTATCGCCTCCGCATTCGCAATATTATAGACATAAGGTTCCGGCCGTTTACCATCTTCCTTTACCAGCACGCTGCGGTCCAGCAGGTCATCCACTCGTTCGCGTACCGCATCCAGCACCTCATCTATGTCACGGTGGCGCTCCACCACCTGGCGCAGGTACTGCAAGGCATCGCGGTCGCGACGGTAGCGGGGGTAGCTGTAGATTTCGGGCCGTGCGCTGTCATACAGGCTATTGACCGTATTCACATACAGGGCCAGTTGCTTGCGGTAGTCGTCCTTTTCAAGCACCCTTTCCGCATAATCCTTAAAGAGCGCTATTTGCGCAAAGCCCTTTTCATTTTGCTGCAGGATGATGTCCACGTCTATGCCCAGGCCCAGCAGGTAGCATTTCGCCTCCTGTATCGCCTCTTCCAGCATGTCCAGCAGTTCACTTATCTCCTTTACCGGCATACCTGGGTGCTCACCTTCCCCCCTCTTCTTTTTGCCTTTCGAGCCTTCGGCATAGTTCGCGAGCGCTTTCGTCAGCTTACGAAACACCCCGAAGTAGTCTACGATGAGCCCATTATCCTTTCCCTCTATCACCCTGTTAGCCCGGGCAATCGCCTGCATCAGCGTGTGGTTCTGCATCGGCTTGTCCAGGTACAGAGTGCTTACCGCCGGGGCATCAAAGCCCGTAAGCCACATGGAGGTGACGAACGCGATCCGGTAAGGGTTCGCAGGATCTTTAAAGTAGTCCTCTATATTTTGCCCGTTTGCGTCTGCATCCTCCATCAGCGCCCGATGCGGGCGAATGTCCAGCCCCTGCTCGTCAAACCTCTTCCGCTCCTCCTCCTCGCTGCCTTCCTGGCTTATCACCACCGCCATTTTGCTCTCTTCTATAAACTTGATCGCCAGCCTGTTCCGCGTTTTCACCCCCGGGTCAGCCGTCTCTTTTATCTCCCGCGTCAGCCGCTTTAGTTCCTCCTTCAGCGCCTCCTGCACATAGTCGTACATACGCACCGTCGTAAACTTATCTATGCACACCACCATCGCCTTCATAGGGCGCCGCTCCCCCTTATCGTTATACTGATCCAGCCGGTAGGGAAAATGCCCTACCATGTGCCTCGCAATCGCCCGTAGCCTGTCCGGCCGCCGCACCACCTCCAGCAGTTGGTGATACTCCCTGTCCAGCTTGCCCCTCTGCTCATCATCAAGGTCCTCCCTTTCCAGTATTTCCGCCGCCTCCCCTACCAGGTCCTCGTTCACCTGCTCCACCTCCGGCACACTCTTCTTGTAGTACAGCGGCACCGTGGCACCGTCCTCTATGCTCTGAGCAAAGTTGTATTCAGACACATAGCGGCCAAACCACTCCTCCGTTAGCTCACCCTTCAGCAGCGGCGTACCCGTAAACGCAATGTACTGCCCATGAGGCAGGGCCGTACGCATGTTCTCCGCCAGGCTCTTGTACTGCGTGCGATGCGCTTCGTCCACTATCACCACCCAGCTTTTGCGGGTACTCAGAGTAGGGAAGGTTTTGCCCTGTGGTAGCTGAAACTTATGGATAAGGGTAAAAAGGTAGTCGCGGTTATCAGCGAGGTAGTCCCGGAGCTGAGTGCTCGTGTAAGGCCGGTAGGGGTTGTGGCTGCCCTTAGGTATCTCCCGAATGGTGCCGGTATCGGTAAAGTTGCGGTAGATCTGTTCATCCAGGTCCCGCCTGTCAGTTATGATAAGAAAAGACCAGTCGCCGGGCACCCGCCGCCTCACTTTACGGGTAAAGAAGATCATCGAGTAAGACTTACCACTGCCTTGGGTGTGCCAGAATACCCCAAGCCTGCCGCTATCGTCACGCCCATGCAGTGCCTTTACCGCCTTGTTTACCCCGTAGTACTGGTGGTTTTTCGCGATGATCTTGCTGCGCCCACGGTGGTAGAGCACAAAGTTTTCCAGGTAGTCAATAAGCGTCTTTTGGTTGAGCAGGCCTTCGCAAAGCCGTTGCAGGCTTATGGGGCGGGCCGTGGTCCTTCCCTCCTCTTCTACCTCCAGGCGGCCGGGCTGCCCCGGGTTATCGGTAAAATCCTGCAGCTTACTCCAGTGAAAGAAGTGCTCCCATAAAGCACTGAAGGCACCAACCCGGGTTTCTATGCCGTTGCTGATGCCTACAAAAAGATTATACCAAAAGAGCTGCGGAATGTCCCGCCTGTAGTTGATAAGATTATCATCATAGCCCCGCCTGACCTTCTCGGTTGCGTTTTTCAGTTCCAGCATCACCAGCGGCAGGCCATTTACATACAGCAGCAGGTCGGGCCGCCGGGTCTGGGTCGTGTTCAGGTACTTGATACTGAGCTGAGACACAATGAGGAAGTCATTGTTCTCGGGCGTATCAAAGTCAATGATCCGTACGTAAGCATCTTCTTCCCTGCCCTGGCTGCGGAGCACTTTTACAGCAAAGCCCTGTAGCAGCAAATAGTGTACCTCACGGTTGGCCGCCACAGGCTCCATACCGGCGCGGCTGCGGGTAAGCTCCTCCATACACTGACGAATGGACTCGGCAGGCACGTCGGGATTAAGCTTTTGCAGGGCAGCCTGCAGCCTGTCAGGCAGTACCACGTCCTTCAGGCGCTTACGGCCAAGAAGTGCCCGGTTATCAGCATTGATAAATTTGTATTGAAGTTCGTTTTCTACAAACCTGATATTGTCGTTTTCTATGTCGCTTTCGTATAGATGGGCCATAGCAGATAGGGATAGATTTGGAAAGATGCGTTAGGCTACGGCGGTTTCTTTTACTTGCCGCCGCCGTTCATGCTGGTCTTCACTGATGCGGCTTACATCCAGTTTGCCGCTCATAAGCCGCGGTAAGAGCAGGTCGCGGGTCTCGCGCAGGAGTTGGTTTTTTTGGGAGAGAATGTCTATTTCTTTGAAAATAGGTTCGGTTATATCAGTAAATTCATTAGTATAAGAAGTTGGAGGCATCAACATTTTATACGAGAGTACTACATCAGGTGATAGATGTAATACATTAGCGCCATTAGCAAATTCCTTTAGCACATGACCAATATTTGAATAGTTAAAAAATGAATAAACGAAAAGGTTAGAATATTCATCTGATGTAATTTTTATTAAATCCATTGACATTACCCCTAGTTCAAATGCTCCCTCAGGGATTCTTGCAACTCTACCAACAATTTCCCGTTCCTGAGTCATATCAGTGACGGCCATTATTACATCATTTGGACCTACAATATTTTTATAAGCATATTTACCATAATAGAATTTAGTGCCATCATACCTAAATCCACCTTGTCTATTTACATTCTTTAAGTTAACAAATGGTATTCCATTCACGCCACTTAGGTCTTCGGAGCGATATGATTTACCTCGTGAATACGAAAACCAATCTTTCAGTGGTGATAATACCCACCCCTCCGGCAAAGCACCTTCAGTACCATATGGCACTTCTTCACCATTTTCATTTAAGAAAGAAGCCTCCTGATAGCCGGGAAAGCGCATACGCACAAACCATTCTTTGTACAACTCTTCGGCAGTTTCTTCCAGCAGGCTAATGCGCTGATTGTTATTCTCAATCAGTTCATCATAAGCGGAAAGCGTACTGGCAATTTTCCTTTGTATTGAGAGCTGAGTTGGAAACTTAACCTTAACTCTATGAAGAATATTTCTATCAAGACCTGGAACCGCAGCAGCTCCATTAAACCGCTCTAAACCAATTGTTTTTAAATAATAAAATATAAACCTTGGGTGATTCCCCTTAAAATCACTCACATACAATGTAGTGTTCAGGGGCCAGTATTGACCATTTACATAAAAGACTTCACCTAATGTTCCGTACCGGCCTGTAACCACGCCTTCACCGTCACATTTATAATCACAATGCCAACCGGATGTACCTGAAGAGGAAATCACCGGAACTTCACCTTCGACCCGTTTATTTGCTGGCAAATCATAACCTCGCTTGAGGGAGATGACATCTCCTAACTTTAAATATTGCCAACTCATTTTATTATGCTATATATATTATCCTCTATTATTTCTTCTTGCTTCATAGCCATTTTTGAGAACATCATAAATTTTTGATGCTTTATTTTCAGTATATCGATAAAATCCTCCTCCGTCATGTCATCACCCTCCATGTCCACACCCACGTAGCGGCCGGGGTTAAGCGAGTAGTCCTGCTCTTCGGCGTACTCCCGGGGGTGAGCCACTTTGCAGAGGCCCGTAACATCACGGTAGGTAGCATCGGGAAAGCGCTTTTGCAGCCAGTGCATGCTTTGGTACCAGTAGCCAATCTGCTCCACCCTGGCCGCATATAGAGCCAGGGCTTCGTCCAGCGACTTATGCGCCGCCTGAAGAGAGCTGTCCTTCCATGCTTTATCGTTTTTCTGCTTCAGGTACTTATCCGCAACCTTCCAAAGCATAGTTAGCCTTTCCACATCTGTTTTCAGAGCCTTCAACCGGGCTTTGTGCAGGCTCGCGTGTTTCCGTAGTTCCTCTGCCTCAGCGTGCTGGGCTTCGTTATCTTCCGGCGCAGAAATAACCTCGCTAGTTGGCATAGCTTTCGGCTCATCCACCCCAGCCGGCTGCCAGCGTGCCAGCTCTTCGTAAAAGTCCGTTTCCAGGAGCTTTTTACGTTTGGCAGGCTTAGCCTTGGCTTTGTTCGCTTCGGCGTACGGCTTTAGCGCTTGAGCTATGTTTGACACCAAGCTATCCAGAGCAGCATGAGCCTGGCCCGCCCCGGCCAGCATGTCAGCCGCACGATGCAGGTAAGAGGCAATAAGCTCAGTAAAGCGCTCGGTTTCGCCACGGTACAGGCGCACCACAGTAGCAAGGTTTAGCTGCTGCTCCTCCGTCCAGTCGCGGTGGGCACGGTCTACCTGCCGGTACACATTGCGGGCATCCAGGAACAGGATCTTCCCTTCGCGCTCCGTGCCTTGTTTGCTTTTATCAAAGAACCAGATGGTAGCGGGCAGGGTCACAGTGTAGAACATATTAGCGGGCATACTGACCATGCAGTCTACTATGCCGCTATCTACAAGGCGCTTTCGGATCTGGTACTCCGTAAGGCGGGCATCCGAGGCGGAGTTGGCCATCACGAAACCGGCGCGCCCCTGCTCATTGAGAGAAGAGGCAAAGAGGTTTACCCACAGATAGTTCGCATCGCTGATGCGGTCATCCTTCTTGCCCTTGGTTTTGGGCAGGCCGTAGGCCGTAAAGCGAGGATCCTTTTTGACAGTGCTTTCTTTTACCGTCTTCACGTTAAACGGCGGATTGGCCATCACAAAATCAAACTTACCCAGGCTGCCGAAGGGGTCACTTTCGTAGCTGTTTACCTCCCGGATGTCGCCCCGCAGTGAGTTAACAATGAGACTCATTTTGGCCAGGCGGGCGGTTTCGCCAATATGCTCCTGTCCGTATACATATAGCTCCTGCGGGTTGTGCTGGCGCTTGCGCAGGAAGGAGGCCGACTGCACGAACATACCCCCACTCCCACAGGCAGGGTCGTAAATGGTGCCGTGGTACGGCTCCAGCACTTCTACGATAAACCGCACCACAGACGTGGGCGTGAAGAACTCGCCCCCCTTCTGCCCTTCGCTGAGGGCAAACTTGCCAAGGAAGTACTCGTATATTTTGCCGAAAATATCGCCGCTGGCATCCTGTGGAATGTCAGAAAAGGCACGCACCAGACCGGGCAGCAACTCATTATTCTTTTTTTCAATAGCAAAATAGGCCTCGTGGGGCACCAGGTCACGAAAACTCTCGTCCTGGTACTGCTCTATGCCCTTGATCGCCTCCCGCAGCGCCTCCGCCATACTCTCCTTATCCCTAAGCTGCAGCAGGTGATCATAACGGGACTGCGGGGGCAGGTAAAAGCCGCATTTGGCAATGGCAATATCTTCCCTGTTCCGCCTGGCCCGGCTGTTTTTAGACTGTTCGTAGAGAGTCTCAATCTCTTCCTCATGCTCGCGGTAGCGATTATCCGCAAAGCGAAGGAAGATAATGCCCAGCACCGGCACCGCGTAATCGCTGGCCTTGATGCCACCGCTGGCACGCAGGCGGTTAGCCGCGTCCCAGAGTTTGTCTTCCAGTTGTTTGAGTTCTTCGTTAGTCATGTACTAAGCCGCATCTCATGCTCATTGAAAGCATAAATATACTTTTTAGTAATATTTTCACCCAGTTTTAGAATGATTTACTTTCTCATTAACCACCTATTTATCAATTAAAATACAAATAAAGCCCTTTTGGCGCACTATTCGATACTATTCATTTATTGAATGAATACATTCAAGTAAAAAGGAGGCTCGCATACCTCTATCGCGAAATTGCCCGCTGTCTCATAAGAGAGTCAAAATGGCATGTCTGAATCCTGTTTCAGCATGAGACTACAGTACAAACAAAGTCCACCTTGCTACAATCAGCCGGAAGCACAAGGTGTGGCTTTCGCTATAAGTAAAATTACTTTGCCAATACCCCCCGTCTCCTTATCTTATTACGGTAAACACAACCCAACCCGTATGAGAGCACTCCTTACCCTCCTTGGCCTGAGCCTCAGCACGCTGTTACCGGCCCAAACCCCTGAGAAAAGCCCCTGGCACATTGTAGCAAAGGACATAGACCCCAATAACTACTACGGCATCACCGTCGCCAACGGCATGGTGGGCCTGGTAAGCAGTCCGCAGCCCATGCAGGTAAGCGACGTGGTGCTCAATGGCGTGTATGACGAGTACCAGCGCGGGCGGGTAAGCAACATCCTGAAGAGCTTTAACCACGTGAACATGAACCTGGATGTAGACGGCCGCCGTGTAGGTCGGCAGCACATCAGCAACTACGCCCAGGTGCTGGACATGAAGCAGGCCATACTCACCACCACCTTCCATGTACAGGACAAAGTAACCGTCAGCCACCAGCTCATGAGCCTGCGCCACCTCCCCTACACCGCCCTCAGCATCGTGGAGATAACCGCCAGGAAGGACGTCAACATAACGCCCATGAGCGTGATACACGCGCCCAATCACCTCAGCGACGTACGCAATACCTACAGCGAGATAGACCGGCCCCATGTCAGGATCCCCTTGCTCAGCAGCGTAGGCAAAAGCCCCAGCGGCAAGCACACAGTAGCCGCCAGCAACAGCTTCATCTTTACCGAGCCGCACGGGCAGGAGCCCCATATTATACACGAGGACTGGGACTATAATATGCACCTCGCCAAGTTTCATAAGCAAATGCGCCGGGGCGAAACCTACCGCTTTGCAGTCGTCTCTTCTGCCACCAGTACCGCCGACTATAACGACCCCCTCAATGAAGCCGAGCGCCTCACCATCTTCGCCATGCTCGAAGGCACCGAGCGCCTCCTGGCCCGCCACACCGCCGCCTGGGACGACCTGTGGCAGAGCGACATCATCATAGAAGGCAACCTGCAGGTGCAGAAAGATGTGCGCTCCGCCCTCTACCACCTGTACAGTTTTGCCCGCCAAGGCACCGCCTACAGCCTCTCCCCCATGGGCCTCAGCGGGCTGGGCTACAACGGCCACGTATTCTGGGACACCGAACTGTGGATGTTTCCGCCCCTGCTCATGCTGCAGCCCGAGATTGCCAAGAGCCTGCTGGAGTACCGCTACCAGCGCCTCGAAATGGCAAAGCAGAATGCCTTTGCCCATGGCTATGACGGCGCTATGTACCCCTGGGAGAGCAGCGAAGACGGCAGCGAAGATACCCCCGTCTGGGCACTAACCGGACCCTTTCAGCACCACATTACCGGCAGCGTCGCCTGGGCCTTCTGGAAGTACTACCAGCGCACCGGCGATAAAGAATGGCTCCGTACACGCGGCTACCCCGTGCTGGAAGCTGCGGCCGAGTTCTGGACCAGCCGCGTCGAGCGCGAGGGTCCCGGAAAGTATAATATCAATAATGTGATCGGCGCCAATGAATGGGAAGAAAACATAGACAACAATGCCTTTACCAACGCCATGGCCATAACCGTACTGCGCTACGCCACCCAGGCCGCCGAGGCCCTGGACATAAAAGCAGACCCCCACTGGGCCCACGTAGCCGATAATATCCCGATTTTGCATTTTGCCGACGGCACCACACGCGAAAACGCCACCTACCACGGCGTCACCATCAAGCAGGCAGACGTAAACCTCCTCGCCTACCCCCTCCAGTTCATCACCGATGAGGAACAGATTCGCAAAGACCTCGCCTACTACGAACCCCGCATGGCCCCCGACGGCCCCGCCATGGGCAACAGCGTCCTCTCCCTCCTCTACGCCCGCCTCGGCAACATGGACAAAGCCTACGACCTCTTCCTCAAAAGCTACCGCCCCAACCAAGTACCCCCCTTCGGCGTACTCTCCGAAACCGCAGGCGGCACCAACCCCTACTTCGCCACCGGCGCCGGCGGCATGCTCCAAGCGGTACTAGTCGGCTTCGCCGGCCTTAATATCACGGATGAAGGCTTAGTGCAGGAGAAGAAAAGAGTACCGGAGGAGTGGGATGGGGTTGAGGTTAAAATCAACAAAAAATGATAAAAGGAATAAAAATATCAGCAGTAGTTATAATCATTGCTGCAATTACAGGATTAATATCCGATAGCTTAAATATTGCAAAACACTTACAGGGCATTAAACTTAGTGGCCTTTTTAATTGGTCTAATCCATTTAATTCTGATCAAGAATGTATCAAATATAATGAATACTCAGGCCCTATAAAATTTATAAGAGAAACAGAATACGAAGCAACTAAAGTTGATGGAAAAACCTATAAAGGTAAAAAAAATACATATTCAATTGTGATTGAAATTAAATTCAATACCCTAGGTGATATCATTGAAGAAAAGCACTTCGATTTTAGTGGTAAATGTAAACTATTTTATGAGCATCATTACAACGGTAAGGAAGAAAAAGTCAATTCCAAAACATTTAAGCCATGCGATTCTTTAATTGAAGAAGAAATTTTTAATAAAAGCAGAACATTATTCGAAAGAAAATTCTTTTCCTCAGGAAGAATAAAATACCATGCAAAGAATTATTACGATTTTGCAGGTGAATTAAAGAAGATTATCATTTTAGATCACCGAGAAAAAATAATTAAAAGGGCTGATTACTACACTGATACTTTAGATCACTTTAATACAGTGGTATGGAATCACTATGATTCTACGGGTTCTATTTCAAAAAAAATGTATCTAAATTTACTGACTTTAACAGAAAAATAGAAAGCCTTACATATAATAGTGAAGGAATATTAATCAGTAAATTACTTAATAAGTATAACGATAAATGTCAGATAAAAGAGTCGCTTTTATTATCAGAAGGGTTATTTATTAAATCCTGTTACTTTTTTAATGAAAATGGGGATATATCATTAGTATCGAGATATAACGAACAAAATAATATTACTTCCAAAGTCCAATACGAATACAAATACGATAAATACAATAACTGGATTTATAAAGTAGTATCCGTAAATAACAAGCCTCTCAATATAATTGAACGTTTTATTGAATACTACTGAGTCCCCCATCTGGCCATAGCCGTCAAGCTAAGGAATCATTCAGGGTTAAAACTGCCCCTCTGGCGCAAGCGTCGCGCTTGTGCCAGGCACTCCTAGAGTGCAGCATGCAGACCGTAGCGGATACCCTACTTTCAGAGATAACTACTAACAGCCTGCAAGTTTTAGTCCAAGCGGATGCTTGAACTAAGTGGGGGCCTAATTTCCTAAGCTTTGGGGTATGCTACATTTGGATTACCTTTGATTGGCCTAACCCTTGATTGATTTACAAAAATTGATTTGAGATACTTATTTATTATATCGGTTATCATTTTGACTGCCTGTTCCTTCCCGGCTACCAAGCAGACAGCGGATGGAGTAGTGAAATTAACGGTTGTCCTTCACGATAATCAGAACCCGGGATATGAGTTTAAGACTGACACGCTTATGAACTCAGAAATCGTTAACTTATCTGAAACCAGGGTTGACATATTTTTCTGCCAAAGAAATTTTGACATACCATACTACATGCCGTCTGGTGGCATATATAAGGATAGCATTAAAGATAAAGAATGCGACTAGTCAAAATATCCGGCGAATGTAAAATGCTACGAATACGACAAAAAAGACAGGGTTATTAAAATGGGGATTCAAGGTAGCGGATCGATGGGTTCCTATACGTTTTCGTATGACAAATACGGTAGGATAAATAAAATGACGGACAATAGTTTAGACAAATACAAAATGAGATATAATGCCAACGGTAACCTGATCAAACTGACTGTTGATGGAGGTGATTTGAAAAAGCTGCTGGAATTTTACTACGACTAAAGATACAAAGTGCTATCCTGGCTCAGGGATTACTGTCTGATGATGTAATAGTCCCCCCTCTGGCGCAAGCATCGCGCTTGTGCCAGGCACTCCCCAGAGTGCAGCATGCAGACCGTAGCGGATACCCTACTTTCAGAGATAACTACCAACAGCCTGCAAGTTTTAGTCCAAGGGGACCCTTGAACTAAGTGGGGGCACAGCTATTGATTCAATCCAAATCTATCCTTTTATAAAAAAGTAAAAGACTAAAATATAAGATCGCTTTTTAGCATACGGGATAATTTGTAATTTAAACCACCTTGTACTAGAAAAACAGCTGAATAATACAATGAGTAAAAAAAGTAAAGCATTAGAAGAATTTTACAAACTGTGCTTCAGAGCTGATCGGCAGACTATTTTTGATATGAATGATGTTACAAATGACCATAATATCAACAACGTCATTGTAGGGTTAAGTAAAGAGTGCTTTGGGCTAAGAATTGCAGATAACACTGAAACAATAACTTATCAGTTATTATACATAAATGGATATAAAGATTTAAAGGGACTTTTCTTAAACATGACTATTGATCATCATCAAAGGGATAAGATAGTTTTTTTCTTTGCAATGCATTTATCACAAGAGTTCCCTCATCTTGATTTCATTGATACTTTCAATACCTTCCAACAATTCACAAGATCGATTTTAGAGAAGGCGAATTATTTCACAATTTCTTCTCAAGAGATGGCAAGGTTTAAAGGAAAGGATTCGATTATAATATCTCCTTCAGCCAAAGGAGTAATGAAGATCAATTTTATTGACAAAGTAGAGTTTCTACGAGAATTTTTCGGGAATAGACATGAAGATCAAGTCTCAAATGAGAATGAAAACTATATTTACTTAATGCTGAATAAGCGAAATGGATTAACAAAAATAGGCACAAGTATACAACCTAAATATAGAGAAAAAACTCTCCAGGGAGAGGAGCCGGAGGTATTTTTAATTTCAATTTGGCCTGCTCCCCGAAAAGTTGAAAAAGAGCTTCATAAGATGTTTTTTCACCAAAAAGAACGTGGGGAATGGTTTAACCTAAAATCGGAACAAATGAACGCAATAAAGGAAAGGATGAGCGAATTTGTATAGATTTACACACTACTCCCACTTGGAGCAAGCCCCTGTGGCGCAAGCATCGCCCCCCTCTGGCCCAAGTGATTTTCACTTAAAGTATGATACTATCTTCTCTGACCCTTCTCAGTTAAGCTATGAATTTATCAAACAGTGAAAAAGATCCGCGGCATCCTAATTCTACCCCCTTTGGCGCCCTCGTTTGGCCCCCCTCTGGCGCAAGCATCGCGCTTGTGTCTGGCGCGGCATGCAATGCACTCCTTAGAGTGCAACATGCAGACCGTAGCGGATACCCTACTTTCAGAGATGACTACTAACAGCCTGCAAGTTTTAGTCCAATCCATTCCGAACGAGCATTGCGTCGAACTACTGGAAAATAGGTAGGCATAATTTGTTTTGATGGCACCTCTCAAAATGTAATCAGACTATTTTTAACAACCTTACACACTGCAATCAACTCTTTAAGCATATTAAAATCTAGCCGGATTATACCTTGTAAAACTTCACATTAATAACACATAGAGATAATATGCAAATCACATATCATCTCTAAAATATTAGCATGTTTAAGGGGTTAGGGCAAAACCAAAATTACTAATTAAAAAATTTGTAAAAACTAAATTTATATTTTAATCGACTAGACTATGAAAAAATTAGTACTTTTATTTACTGTATTGTTATTTAGTTATCCAGGGTTTTCGCAAATAGATATTAAAAATTTCCAGGTCACTTCACCAGTCAACCAAACATTCACATGGGGTGGGCCACGTTTCGACTATGATTTTGATATACGAGGCGATTACGGATACGATGAAATCAAACTCAGTGTATACTATGAATCTATAACATTTGACAATCTTGTCGGGCTGATTCGATGGAATAGAGAAGGAGACTACGACCTTAATTTCCCTTCATATTTTACAAAAGAGATGTGGGTAAATGTTGCCTATCGTTGGGATAATAGAAGCTTTACCACTAGTCCTTTGAAAAAATTCTATCTCGTTGTCGAATACCAAGGCAGCTCCAGGACTTTTTCATATACGATTCCGGATACCGATTCGGATAATGATGGCGTTTTTGACTCACAGGATGATTGCCCAAATATAGCCGGACCAAGCTCTAATAACGGTTGTCCTTTAGGTAATCCTGATTTGCAATTTGTATACAATTCAATTGCTATTTTCAGTGAGTGTTCATCTTGCTCAAATAGCTTATCCTTTTTAGGAAGTGGTATACACATATTATCTCAACAATCCGGATCAATAATTATCCAGGGTCTTATTGAAAATACGGGAGATGGCTCAGCAGGTAACAATAAAATAAAAGCATATTTATCTTCGAACACAAACATAGATAACAATGATACAGAACTAGTAATTACAAATTCCGAAAATGTGAATCCGATTTCTGGCAACAGTTCGGATGGTTTTGCATTTACTATTTTTGGTAATAACATTCCTTATGGCGTCAGTTTTGGTACTTATTATTTAATCGTAAAAGTCGATGGAGAGAATATTATTAATGAAGAGAATGAAAACAATAACACCTTTTATTTTCGACTAAGATACAGAGAAAGTCTATTTTTAATGAGTTACCCAAAAACCATTTACAGCTTAGATAATTCTTACAGAATAAAAATTAACAACGAAAAGGAAGAAAAAGCAGCTTTCCATACCATCCAGGATGGTTTATATATTATTCAGGATAGTGAGGGCGATAAAGCCAAGGTCATAAAGCAATAAATAATTGATTACAAGCATATAATGCTTTAACCTCTCAATAGCAGTAAGATACAAGCAGCTAGCTTAGTGCCCTTACTGCTATTCTTATTTGTAAAATGAAATATAATAGCTTAATTCTATAACTTAATTTCGAACTATTGTACGTAGGCTCCTCACTCCTCGGGCTCAGGCCCCCCTTTGGCGAAAGGTACTGTCTCGGCTCAGGATTGTTTAAGATGATGAGATGGTCAGGATTTGTCCATCCTGACCATCATTTTATCTATTTTAATCCTGGTCTTCATATTGGGGACTGTGGCGTAATTGAGTCATGTACTTTGACAGTAGCTTAAGTGAGCCGTTTGACATACGCTGGTAAACGCACACGTCCCCGGGGTATGCTTCAGCGTTTCTAAGCATCATTCTACGCCCTCCCCCCTTTCGATCAAGCTGGGTACGCCTGCAGCCACTTTTCAGGTCAAAAGCGAAATAGCAATTCGAAGCGCGGCAGGTGGTATTGTGGTACCAGCTTAAACTATTGAAACAATGGTGAAATTGGCAGGAAAAGGCATTTTTTTAAGTCGAGAAAACGAAATCTAAGTTAGATTCGTTAACTTAACGCATTACAAGCTGTAATGCACCTAATTAAAGCGATTCTAGATTTTAAAGGAATAAATGAGTCAAGCTACTCCCATATCATCATTAGAGGACGGAGATAAGGTAAAATCTGTACTTGAAAGAGTTTACAAGTCATTAAAGGATGCCACTAACGAAGTGGAAACGGCTTCGGAGCTTGCTAGACTAGGAGTTAAAAATGAGCTGATTCAAAAAATAGAAGAGTTTGAAAATAACCCTTTCAAGTTCTTAGTTCAAGACTATGAACGCTCTCAAGAAAGACTTGCCGGACTTATTGATAATATTGTTATCTCTTTTATCACAATTCAGAAAAGCCGCCTGGACAGTGCCTATCTCCTCAATACCAATTCGGATGCTTTGGTGATTGCATTACTGCTGAAAGAGGATACCAACGAGAACAGGGACGTATTTTACGACTTTTTAGATGAGTTGGAAGAGCTGTCTTCCAAGGTTCGCCCTGTGGTGGTTAGCTTCGTACAGGAAGGAGTAGTAAAAGGTCTGGATATTAAACGCACATTGTTGTAATTGGAAAATCACGTTAAGCAATCCCGTTATAATTTAAAATTCCTTGACACACTAGAATCTGAGCAACCTTCCTTATTTTTTGACTGGAAGTGCACCATCGCTTTCTACTGTGCTTTGCATGCAATTAAGGCCATGCTGGTTAGTAAAGGAATTCCTACGTCCAGCCACGAAGACATCAGGTCTGTCATCAACCACCGGAAAAATGCATCCTCTCCCGTAAATATAGAGTGTTACAAGGCCTATAACAGGTTATATAATATTTGTATGACCTCAAGGTATGATGGCTTTAAGAATATGGATGCTTGGAACGATCAGTTCAGGAATGAATTTGACAGGGCAAAGCAAGACCTAACATATATACTCAAATACCTCCAGGGAAAGCATGATATAAAGGTGTATAAAAACCTAAAAGACAAGCCCCCTGTACCTTGTGCGATTGAAGACCCTGTCAAGTAATACTCTTTTAACCAGAAAAGACCTCACCGTGGCTATTGCGCCATCACAACTGCCCCCCCTGACACAAGCGTCGCGCTTGTGTCTGGCGCGGCATGCAATGCGCTCCCTAGAGCGCGACATAGCAGACTGTAAGAGCAACCTCTACTATCAGCGGTAACCGCCAACTGTCTGCGGTTTTAGTCCACTACACTCCGGACGAGCCCCCGCTTGAACTAAGTAGAGTTTTTGTCTGGCACTACTATCTTCACCACCCACAAACACAACCAGCATGAGCCGGAAGTATACATTCCAAGATAGCAGCAGCCAGTATTTTATCAGTTGCCGTCGTCTATTGGATAGATCTCTTTATCCGTAAGGAGTATAAGGATATCATATTAGAAAGCTGGGAGTATTGTCAAAGCCTAAGCTTCCTTACAATTTTAGACAAAATAATAAAGGCTGTCTCCATAACATGTGAAACAGCCCCTGGTCATTTACATCAGGCTTAGGCCACGCAAATACATACAGAGTCTTCGGGCTGTTGTGTTTGGCATCCTAGGTCACAGGTAAAAATTACTGTGTAGCATCCAATAAAAGGAATGGTGAGAACAAGAGGATATCCGCCCTTTATTTCCGGATTAGGTTTTGTAACAAAGCTTTTTACTTTGATTTCTTCTAAATTCATTTTTTTCTTTTTCATAATGGTTAGTTTTTAATTCAACATGGTATAAAATAAAAACTTCATGAGCCTTCTGCAACTGTTTTTAATAAAAAGCCAATTATTTATTTTGTGTAAATGAAAATTTGTTTATTAAATTGTCTTTTATTTCGAATTAGGAATAAAAAATTTTGAATAGACCCTATCCCCTATCCACCTGATAGAACAGAAAAGGCTGATGTGATCATCAGCCCTGACACAAGCGTCGCGCTTGTGTCTGGCGCGGCATGCAATGCGCTCCCTAGAGCTCAACATGGCAGACCGTGACAGACACCTCCACCATCAGCTATAACAGCCAACTGTCTGCGGTTTTAGTCCACTACACTCCGGACGAGCCCCCTTTGAACTAAGTAGAGTTTTTGTCTGGCACTCCTATCTTCACCACCCAAAAACACAACCAGCATGAGCCGGAAGTATACATTTAGAAGCCAGTATTTCATTAGTTTTGCCGTCCTCTATTGGATAGACCTCTTCATCCGCAAGGAGTATAAGGATATCATATTAGAGAGCTGGGAGTATTGCCAGAAGGAAAAAGACCTGGAAATACATGGCTGGTGTATTATGAGTAGCCATATACATATGATAGTGCGGTCTAAAGGCAGGCCACTGGAAAAGACCATTGGTGAAATGAAAAGCTACACCTCACGCAAACTTAGGAAAGTCATCACATCCAACGATAAGGAAAGTCGCCGCGAGTGACTGCTGGAGATGATGCAAAGGGCCGGAGGTGTAAACAGCAATAACCATGACTGGCAACTCTGGCAGCAGCATAACAAACCACTCGAACTCGCTACTCATGACCGGTTTTATGAGGCCTTGGAATACATTCATCAGAATCCTGTAGTTACCGGCACAGTAGACCTTCCCGAAGACTACCTCTACAGTAGTGCCAGAGACTTTTATGGTGACAAAAAGGGGTTTGTGGTATTGAGTTATATGGTTTAACCAACACCCTTTAGCCCAATACCTTTGGGGACCAGACCACTTGAAAAATACCGCCTATTAATCTGGAGAAATTGAATAAGTCATTTTATTTTCACCTATGGACATAATACAAATCATACTAACTGCCATAATTGGCATAGTAGGTCTACTACCCGATACTTTCTCAAAAAATACCCGAAGCGATAACAAGGGCTACAGGATAAGAATTATCACCATTTTGATACTGCTTATTGCATTGATAGCCAATAGCTCAATAGAATATAGAAAAAGAGAAAAAGCAGAGTCCGAAAAGGCCCTGGAAAAGGCTAAAGGCAAAGACCTCAAATTATTTGAATCTGAGGCATCTGACCTGATGCATACAGTTAGCGCTAATCTTTCTCAAATTCACACTGCCTATTCCATGGCAGAGAGCCGGGAAAATATTATAGGCACATTACATGAACACAAAGTCATGATAGAGGAAGACACGCTGGATATTTATTATGAGAAAGATCTTAAAGAAGTAGAAGAAGATATTCAGGAGGAAGAAGCCGGTTTATTAGTGTCCAGAAACATTATAAATAAGTATAAAACAACCAATACAGTGATTGAAGACATTGAGTTATTTTTGGAATTAACAGACGAAAGGTATAAGAATGAGATCATATCGGGATATCATACCTTTATCAACTTATTAGACGACGGCCCGCAAAAAAATAATACAGCTATTATAAAACAACAAACTGAAATTTACGAACTAATGAAACAATCCTATAAAGAACAGTACAAGAAAAAAATACTTGACTAACCAATGCCCCACCCATTGGCGCAAGCCCCCCTTGCCGCAAGCGTCGCGCTTGTGCCTGGCGCGGCATGCAATGCAATCTCCAGATTGCAACATAGCAGACCGTAGCGGATAACCCTACTTTCAGAGATAACCGCCAATAGTCTGCATTTTTAGTCCAATCCTTTCTGGACGAGCAGGACCAATTGCCCCCAACTGGCGCAAGCGTCGCGCTTGTGCCTGGCGCGGCATGCAATGCACTCCCTAGATTGCAACCATGCAGGCTGTAGCAGATGCCACCACTATCACAGTAACTACCAACAGCCTGCTAGTTTTAGTCCAATCCTTTCTGGACGAGCAGGACCAATTGCATTGCGCCCTCGAACTAAGTGGAATGGTTTGATTCTACTAACTATCTTCACCACCCAAAAACCCAACCAGCATGAGCCGGTTGCTGTTGTCTATTGGACTGACCTTTTCATTCGGAAGGAGTATAAGGTTACATTAACAATTTGGCTGGATCGTGACATTTAACAACATTGACTTGAGATACTACCTGATCATACTGATAATTATGTTGACTGCCTGTGCCTTTTCGGCTAACAAGCCGCCGATGGATAGTACGGTAAAACTAACAGTCGTAAAATACGATAATCAGAACCCCGGATTTGAGTTTAAGACCGATACACTCATCAACTCGAAACTTTTTGACCTGGCCAAAACAAAGGTTGACCTTTATTTCAGCCACATAAACTTCCGGATACCCTATTACATCCCGACTAATAGCAATTATAAGGATAGCATTAAAGACAAAGAGTGCAACTGGTTAACCTATCCCGCCAATGTGAAATGCTATGAATACCATAAGAAAGGTAGAGTTATCAAAATGAAGGTCGAAGGTAGTGGTACGATGAGTTCTTATAGCTATTCTTATGATAAAAACGACAGGGTAATTAAGATGACCAATAACGGCTCTAGCAATTACAAAATGAAATATGATACTAACGGTAATCTAATCAAATTGATAGTTGATGGGGACCTACAAAAGCACCTATTATTCTACTATGAATAAAAATTATATGGTAGCGTCACCCTCGTGCCTGGCCCGGCGCTTCTGATTATAAGCTTCTTAGCCTTATATGAATATTAGCTCCATCACATGGTGAGGGCAACCACCTACCCAAAGAAACACCCGTGCCTGTCTTTATCCACCATATCGATGAATTGCTCCAGGGTGTCTGCTGTAGCTGGGTCGTAGGGGTACCACTTCAGGTTTCCCCTCATCCAGTAGACCTTCCAGTTGTCTTTACTTTTCACATAAGTCGTTTTGGCTACATCCATATGCATGATCTTTGATTTATCATCCCATTGGGGTCTTACTTCAAAAATGTACACATTCTGTCCCTCTATTCTGTAATCAAGGTCAAGCTGATCTCTTATTTCTTCAGCAGGGCGTTTCCTCGCCATGAAGTTTTCCAGGGCTTCTATAACATCAGTAGTGAAAATAGCATCCAGTTTACCTGCCATACTTATCTCATTGTTTCCCAAGCAATATATAAAAGTTCTTACTACTTGCCATGGTTCATGTCATTAGTGTATGCACGGGCACATACCTGCGCCAAGGAGTGATATGAGATGATGAGATGGTCAGGGTTTTCTTTGTTGGCATCCTGATCATCATTTCATTATTACCAACGCTGGCATTCACTTTATAGACTGGCGGCAATAGCTTAATACTTAACATATAGCTCATGTAAAAGGAACAACCTTTTCAGCAGGTTTTATGAAGCTTGCCTAAGCGAATACGATATTCATCCTTTGAATACTATTTTTTTCCACTAAATTTGATCTAAACCAAACTAATAAGCATGAAAAAGCCCATCTTCCTTTTGCTAATGGCATTCACTATCCTATCATCCTACCAGGTAAAACAATTCGAAACATCTCCAAAAAAATACACGAATGAACTGATAGGCTGGACGGTAAAGATTCCGCCGGGCTGGGAAATAACTTCCCTGAAGGAGCAAAAACGGGTGGAAAAAATAGGCATTGACCTCCTGGAAGATTTTGTAGAGCTTGATCCTGAAAAACTTTCTCATATTCTGGCCTTTCATAAAGGCCGCAATAATGCTTTTGACGCTAACCTTGAAATAATTGACTCTATGAACCAGGTAAATTATGCAGAGAGAATGCATAATTTCAAATACATAATGATGGAGGCTTATAAGCGTGGGGGTATACCTGTAGACACTACATCTTATACCGTACAGATAGATAAGATTCCTTTCCACGTCTTTATAGCGACAACAGTTACCCCTTCGGGCGTACCACTTACGCAGGAGATGTACCACGGATGCATTAACAACTATGAACTGGGGGTAATGCTGGCGTACTCGGAAGAAAAAGAAAAGAAGGCGCTCAGGAAAGCATTGCTCAAAAGTAAATTTGCAAAATAGGCTTGCTTGCTTCCTTTATGCATCTGAACAGAAACATAAAAAAGAGGAGAAAACCTCTCCCCTTTTGAATATCAACTCATTAGTGTATCAAACAACTTGTGATGAGGCAGGTGCCCACCCATTGGCGCAAGCCCCCCTTGGCGTAAGCATCGCGCTTGTGCCTGGCGCGGCATGCAATGCACTCCCTAGAGTTCAACATAGCAGACCGTAGCGGATAACCCTACTTTCAGAGATAACCGCCACTAGTCTGCAAGTTTTAGTCCAATCCTTTCTGGACAAGCCCCCTCTGGCGCAAGCGTCGCGCTTGTGTCTGGCGCGGCATGCAATGCGCTCCCTAGAGCGCAACTTTGCAAAATGTAGTGGGTACCCCAACCATTAGTAAGTAAATACCAACAGTCTGCTAGTTTTAGTCCAATCCTTTCTGGACGAGCAGGACCAATTGCATTGCGCCCTTGAACTAAGTGGAATTGTTTGATTCTACTAACTATCTTCACCACCCAAACACCCAACCAGCATGAGCCGGAAGTATACATTCGGAGATAGCAGCAGCCAGTATTTCATTAGGGTTGCTGGTGTCTATTGGACTGACCTTTTCATTCGGAATGAGTATAAGGTTACATTAACAATTTGGCTGGATCGTGACATTTAACAACATTGACTTGAGATACTACCTGATCATACTGATAATTATGTTGACTGCCTGTGCCTTTTCGGCTAACAAGCCGACGATGGATAGTACGGTAAAACTAACAGTCGTAAAATACGATAATCAGAACCCCGGATTTGAGTTTAAGACCGATACACTCATCAACTCGAAACTTTTTGACCTGGCCAAAACAAAGGTTGACCTATATTTCAGCCACATAAACTTCCGGATACCCTATTACATCCCGACTAATAGCAATTATAAGGATAGCATTAAAGACAAAGAGTGCAACTGGTTAACCTATCCCGCCAATGTAAAATGCTATGAATACGATAAGAAAGGTAGAGTTATCAAAATGAAGGTCGAAGGTAGTGGTACGATGAGTTCTTATAGCTATTCTTATGATAAAAAAGACAGGGTAATTAAGATGACTAATAACGGCTCGAGCAATTACAAAATGATATATGATACTAACGGTAATCTAATCAAATTGATAATTGATGGGGACCTACAAAAGCACCTATTATTCTACTATGAATAAAAATAATATGGTAGCCTCACCCTTGTGCCTGGCCCGGCGCTTCGGATTATAATCTTCTTAGCCCTATATGAATATTAGCTCCCTCACATGGTGAGGCAACCACCTACCCAAAGAAACACCCGTGCCTGTCTTTATCCACCATATCGATGAATTGCTCCAGGGTGTCTGCTGTAGCTGGGTCGTAGGGATACCACTTCAGGTTTCCCCTCATCCAGTAGACCTTCCAGTTGTCTTTACTTTTCACATAAGTAGTTTTGGCTACATCCATATGCATGATCTTTGATTTATCATCCCATTGGGGTCTTACTTCAAAAATGTACACATTCTGTCCCTCTATTCTGTAATCAAGGTCAAGCTGATCTCTTATTTCTTCAGCAGGGCGTTTCCTCGCCATGAAGTTTTCCAGGGCTTCTATAACATCCGTCGTGAAAATAGCATCCAGTTTACCTGCCATACTTATATCATTTTTCCCAAGCAATATAAAAAAGTTCTTGCTACCCGCCCTGTTTCATAGCCTTCGCTATCTTTTCCTTATGCTCTTTCATATAGTAATCAACGATGCTTTTTATTTCCTCATCAGATAAACATGCATCATAGTATTTTTTAACAAATTCATTTTCACCATCTGTGACACTGTATTTTATATCATCGAATTCTATATGCAGATAAGCATCAAACCATCCATTTTCCAGCCCCTGCTTCGCAAAATGCCTGAAGGAATACTCTATCTTTACGCGATTAGTGTGATTTTCTAGTCGGTTATTTAGGAATGATAATACATCATCGATATCACTCGTACCTATGCCCTCAACAAAAATTGACGCCCCTTTATCCACATAAAAGTCATCAAATACACGCTGCCGGCTAATAAAGCTCTCAATTAGCTTTATCAGACACTTCTCAAACAAGTCCTCCAGCACTTGTTTACTCTTTGTCAGCTTGACGTCTTTACCCTCCCCCTCAAACATGTGTTTCAATAGGGCTATCTCCTTATCTATATCATCCGGCTCCTCGATGCTCTCTCCTTTTGCACCACGGATCATCAGATCAAGAGAGTGAACCAGGTTTTGAGCGATGTACGCTATGAAAGGCTCAATCATTCCGGCATCCGCCTGCCTGAGGGCCGCAAAGTAGTTTTCCTTATCCTCCGTTTTGATGATTACCGGTGGGTAGCCGTATTTCATCAGAATGAAATTCATCACTATCCTGGCCACACGCCCGTTGCCATCGTCGAAGGGGTGTATCCTGATAAATTTATAGTGAAACTCTGCCGCTAGCAGTATGGCATTTACCCCCTCCTCATTTTCATCTTCTTCCCTGTACCAATTGATCAGGTCATGCATTTCAGCCGGGGTTTCCTCCGGAGAAGCAAAATAAAATATCTCTCCGGTTTTGGTTTTCACATGATTAGGTGAGCTCTTATACTCTCCCACCTTCACTCTTTTCTTAGTAGGCTGGCCTTCCGGCGTTATGGCGTCTGTTTCATACGACTCCTTCAGCAGCAGTTTGTGAAGTTCCCTGATAAAATTTTCGGTAAGCGGCCGGCCCTCTTTTACCACATCCATCACCCAATTTATAGCCTCATTGTGGCCCGTTATCTCAAAGTGGTCTTTAAGCGGTTTTCCCTGCGCCGTTATATGATGCAATAAGAGAGCTTTAGTCTCCCCATAGGTGAGGCTATTGCCCTCCAGGTTATTTGAGTGGTAGTTCCAGTCCATACGGAACTTCTGCATAATGCGCATCTCCGCTGCACTGTCCAGCGGACGCAAAGCATTCAATTCTCCTTTTAGTACCTGGGCCTCTCTAATATAACTCATGTGCTTACTGTAAGCCGCCAATATATTATTTCCCTAGCATAACTGAAAACAACGCGATAAGGGCATCCCGCCTTCCCCCTACCTCATCTCCTCCACCTCGCGTATCAGGTTTAGCGAGTCCCTTATCTGCGTGCCGTTACCCTGCAGCAGCTTCTGCATCCATTTTTTATCCGCATTTTCCGGGATCAGTTTGCGGTGAGCATAGAGCGCAAGAGGCAGCATGATCACCACACTTATCAGTACCTGCGTCACCAGCCACATTTTATCCCCATACATAATGATATCTATACCAAACCACAGGTCGAAGAACAGCACCACACATGCCAGGTGCAACGGCGCCAGCCACACCCCCAGGCGCAGGTAGCCGATCATAGTCGTGCGGATGTTAAGTAGCTGACGCTGCAAGGCAGCCAGCGACTGGCCGTAGTCGATAGTCAGCAGGTGGTACAGCTCATGTACCAAGGCAGCACATACCCCCACCGTCCACACAGAAAGCACACCACCCGCTATAGCTATGTATGTGCTTTGCCAGTTATTAGCTGTATACTTCATAAGCGCTATAGCCGTCACAGTTGCAAAGACCAGCGTCACCACTTTTACCAGTACCAGGCTATTCACCTTACGCGCCACCTTATCCAGATTCATCTTCCTGAGCAGGGCAAAGTTTATCGTAAACTGACCCTCAAGTTTCCTCTCATGTGTCCTCCATAGCTGTAGTATATCATCTCCGTTCGTCATGGCTGTATCTTGTTAAAATAAGTTTTCAATTGTTTCTTTAAGCGGCTGATCCTCGTGCCCACATTAGATACCGATATGTCCAGGATCTCCGCTATCTCCCCGTGCGATTTCTCATCCAGGTACAGCAGCATAAGGCTCTTATCCAGCTTGCGTAACTGCTGCACAAACACCCTCAGCATCAGCACCCTCTCGTCCGTTTCAGCAGGTTCCTCAGCACCCACATGCACCCACTGGTCCTCCCCTCCCGTCACCCGGTGCCGTGTACGTACCTCATGCTTCCGGTAGTGCGTGATGGCCACATTGAGCGCGATACGATACATCCACGTAGTTAGTTTGTAGGTAGAGTCATACCTCCCGTAGCCCTTCCACAACTGCAGGATGATCTCCTGCACCAGGTCCTCCCTCTCCACTCCATCATAGCAATAAGCATGTGCCACCTTATAAATCAGCCCCCTGTGCTCTTCTATCACCTGCACAAAGCGTTGTTGCGTATTATCTGTAGACCTAGTGCTCATCTGTATCGGCTTCTCTCAGTGTCAGCGGGTACCCTTTGATACATTATTCGTATAGCCTCCCGAAAAATCACACATCCCATCATTTTTTTTTCAGGCAAAATATTCTCCCCATCCCATCCCTTGTAGTGTAGCCGGCAACTATAAAAGTAAATAAGATATAATCCATTGCCCCTTAGCCTGTTGCTCATAGCATTACCCCATAATCGACCATAGGTATGATAATATGCCCGAAAGCCCGTTAGAATATAAATGATCAGAAGAAGGCGACATACCCGTATAAGAAAAACACCCGCCCAAAAGCCCGGACTAGTCACTGCCAACATCATACTACTTTCCCTCCTTGTGGCAGGGTTTAGTAAGGTTCATAATGACCAGGTAATCTCCAGGTATCGTGCAGACTTTGGGTTTTACGGGCAATCCATCTCCCTTATGGATGATTTTACCTTTGCACATCATTACGCCGGTTGCAGCCAGGCTTACGGTACCGTAAGGGGCAGCTATAGAGTAAGTAATGACACACTGTACATGTCGGCCGATAAAAAGGCAGAAGCACCATTTACTGATAGGTACCTCATCCGTAATGACAGCCTCATTGGCCTTAGCCAAGGCATTAACTACGAATATTGTTTAACAGCCGGAAGCGCCCCTCCACTTAAAAAAAGCCCCCAATAAGTGTCTAAACACCAAAACCCCTCCCCAACCGCAAATATCTATCGTGAAATGACTATATTGGTCAGTACGTAAATTTTTAATCGTTATGAAAAAAGAAAAATTAAACCTGAAAGAGCTTAACGTGTCAAGCTTTACCACCTCTCATGAAATAAAAGGCGGAGCCATCTCCACCCTATGTCCAACCAGTGATCACAGATGTACCGCCTCTGAAGAGATGACCGTATGTGTAAATGAACACACCATCTGTGTGGTAAGCTAAGCATAGATATCACCATACAGAAAAGCCGGGGCATCCCGGCTTTTTTTATACGCGTAAGGCAATAAAACCTTAAATAATAAGCTAAACTACCTTCCCCGGATAGAATAAAAACCGCTCTCAAGAGCGTTGTCGTAGAAGCATCAACTGAAACTAAAAAAAAGGAGATCAAAGGCCGAGGCACCGTCACAAACTTTTCTGCCCCCGCTATTCTGTACGTGATCAATAAAGACCGTCAATCCCCCTTATTCCCAAGAAAGAGTTCAGAGGCCATATACTCCCACTCATTCACGACCATGCAGCACTAGCCACCACAGTAAAGTCCGGAAAACTCAAATACCACGATCTTGAAACAATCGTAAAGAAGTATAATTCAGCCAAACCCTAAAGCAGGCAACGTACTCCATACAGAGGCTTAACAGCCTCACCAAATAATAGACTAACAGGGACCGCCGGACTGGCGCCCCCTTTCTTTTACTCCGTATCCAAACAGCCTGTTTGAAGTAATGCTTACCCACCCCGGCAAGTCCCTCTTCTATCACCCATACCCTTCAAATCAAAAAGCAGCAGCCTACCTGAAACTAATCTAAAAAATTGTACTTTTGCATCACTCCCTCAACAACACCCCCACCACTGGGAGACTTATCCACATAGAACTGCTTCGTCTCTGCTACGCTACTGCTTCGCAACTACTTCGCTATGCCTGTACCATGCCTATAGGAATCCTATATCCTGGCCTTGCTACTCCAATCAGGCACCCTAAAACCAGATTTTTGTACTATTCAAATAACCCCGGACACTACCCCCTTCAGAAAAGCCATCACTACATACCACCACCTTAAGGCCCTTCTCCAGCGCCCCAACCCTGTTACTTCTTCAAACCCAAAACATTTATTACATGCCGCTAACATCCGCATGCCACCAGGCTATTAAGGGCAAATAAACCACAACGGAATATGGAAACCATCATACAACCCCAGGCACACGTGCAGGTAGTAGAGGACCTTAAAAGCATCCTTAACCAGGACCCCGACCTGCAGAACAGACTTATTGCATCCCTTCAAAAAGCCAGAGACCAGGCCCGGGCCAACCTTAATAAAGACCTCTACCACGCCATCGACAATACCTTTGAAGAAAACGGGTGGCCCGTTACCATAGAAGCCTACTACGACTACATCGAGAAATACGTAAGGCTTATCCCCAACGAAAGTAATGACCCCAACTACCCCCATGCCTGGAAAAGCAATGACCAAAGAAACGGCTATAACCAGAAGGTATATGACCTCCTATGCCAGTTTTACTATCTCATTGACCAGCAAGACGACCAGGGTCAGACCATGCAGAGCAATGAAGACTTTGCAGAATGGCTCGTAGAGTTTGCCCGGGCCTGGGGCTCCTTCCTCGATACAGAAGAGTCCCTTACCACAGAGTCACTGCAGTCCTTTAAGCGAGACAGAATGTACAACTTCCATCTCTACTCCGATAGCCAGCCCGGCTGGAAGACGTTCAATAACTTCTTCTATCGAGAGTTTAACGGATCAGCCCCGGAAACCGGCATTACCCCCCTCAGGCCCATTGCCGACCCTGATAACAATACCACCATCGTATCACCTGCCGACTGCACCTATAAAATGCAGTATAACATAGACGACAGCGGCAACGTCGTGCATACCGACGGCCGCAACGCCAGGATAACCCTGAAGCACACCCATACCATCGGCACCGTAAAGGAACTGCTGGACCAAAGCGAATACGCAGACGATTTTAACGGCGGCACATTTGTACATTACTTCCTCAGCCCATTCGATTACCACCGCTTCCACACCCCCGTCAGTGGCAAGGTACTCGACATTAAGCCTGTAGTAGGAAAGGTTTATCTCAACGTCAACATCAGCGGTGATCAGTTCGACGCCCCCGACGGAGGCGAAAACGGCTATGAATTTGTGCAGGCCCGCGGCATGGTCATCATAGATGCCGGAGGTCAGGTAGGCAAAGTAGCCATACTCCCCATAGGCATGTGCCAGGTATCAGGCGTCGATATGTATACAAACCTGAAAGGGCAAAACGTCCTCAAAGGGCAGGAATTTGGCAAGTTCAGGTTCGGAGGCTCAGACATCATCATGCTCTTCCAGAAAAACCCCGGTCTTTTCCTCTTTAAAAAAGACCCCGGCCACACCCCCATCCACTTCCAGTACGGCCAGGCAGCCGCCTACTGGAATCTGCAGAACGAGCAATAAGATCGTTTTGGCGACGATCCATGCAAAAGCGGCTGGCCATACAGGTCCGTCGCTTTTCTTTTATCAAATGTAATTAAATACATAGCACCTCATCGAATTACACTTGATATTCAGTATATTATAAACCCAACTATCTCCCGAAAGACTATGACTCATGAGAGTAAACTATCGCAAAAAGCTATATCAGGCATCTCCGTAAAACATGCCCTGGCGGGCGGATTATTAGGCTTAATACTTATAACTCTTTTTTTCTTTGGAGATGGCCCTCCCTTTGAGTTCGGCTTTCGTGTATACTTCCCCACCATTACCACTACCCTCGGCGGAGTAGCAGGCGGCCTTTTCTATAGCCTCCTGGGCTACCTGAGATCCAGAAGAGGCTGGATAGGAGCCCTGGCCATATTCATAAGCCTCGTAGCCTTCATAGTCATTCTATGGGTTAGCGCCGTAGCAGGCTTCGCGGTCACCGGCGACTGGGATTGACAGGAAGCAATCCTCCCCTCCTCAGAGCATAGCCGTCAAGCTAAGAGTAGAATTACACTGAAATTATTACTCTCTTGCCACTTACTGCAGGTACCACCGGAATGCCGGACCACCGGAATGCCGGACCACCGGAATGCCGGACCAGCTCCGGAATGAACCTTTTCCATTCCAAAGAAAATTTCTGTGCCTGCTCATCGAATGCCACTCCAGTCCCAAGTAGAGGACTAACTTTTTATGTGTTGATTTATAGCCTGTTACATCCTTAGCTTGACAGATATGCTCGTCAGGGAGTACTAATTAAATACACCATTTACCCCCCCCTTTTTAATTACATAGGGGCACCATGTAATCCCACCATGTTACGTAGAGCCGCTAATCATGCCCGGCCCGGTAATAACGGCATATCACAATATTTAAAGAAAGGAACACCGCCACAGCCTGAACCAAGAGACAACAGAGCCTCATATAATAAAAGACCGCCCCTCAGAGCGGTCTTTAGCATTCAAATGATTAACAAACCCAGGTTTGCCGCGGGCAGTCGATCGTATCTATTGGACAATTTATAGTACCGCAGTCATACATCGCCGAAGGACAGGCATCCACCCACGAGTTATTACACCCGTCAGCCGTAAGGATCGGACAATTAAAAGTATTACACCCCACATACGTCACCAGTATAGTACCTCCTTTTGTCTTCTTTTCCTCAGTCACAAAACTGCTCACTTTGAGATCGCTTAGTTTGATCTTACTCTTTTTCATTCTTAAAAAATAGTTTAGTTATTCCTTACTCTATCAGGGCTTTTCAGGAATTTTCGCCCGACCGGTCACTTATCGATTAATGAAAGTAGCAAAAGTAACCCTCTGTCAGGCAATTGCTTACACGTAAACCATACTGCCTGTCATCATAAACACCTGTCCTGCTCGTAGTATTTTTTATATTTTCAGTGGATGAAAAAAAGACTACTTCCGGTATAGAGTGGAAGTCAAAACTAGTCGACCTGCTCATTGTGATTCTGGGCATTACCATCGCTTTTCAGCTTAATAACTGGAACGAAAGCAGAAACAACCGCCACACCCTCCACACCTATCTGAAAAGTTTCAGGTTGGAAAATAAGGACAATATCAGTCAACTGCAGGTGGCCATCAGGCATGCACAGCAGACCAAAACCCTGATAGACTCTCTCAAAAACAGCCTTTTGGCAGCAAAATATCATGGCCCCCACATAGAGCGGCAGGCAGTAGCTATGATGAGCCTCTCCTCTTTCAAACCCTCCCTCACTACCATGGAAAACATCACCGCCACCGGTGACTTTAAGCTCATCCCCGACAATGAACTGAGGCGCAGTATCATCGCCACCTATAACGACTACAAAGCCACCAGTCAAATGGAAGGACTCCTGTATGATTTTGTAGAATCATACCTCATCCCCTACTTCTTCAATAAAATGCGGTTTACATCACCCAACTCCATGGACAGAGCCACCCTGCAGGACCCTCGTTTCGAGAACCTCGTATTTGGTTACGATATACTCCTGCAGCAGCAGATAAATGGCTACCAAAGCAGCCTCAGGAAAGCCACTGATCTGGCAGAAAAATTAGAAAAGGAAAGATAGGAAACGCCCCGTAAGATATGCCTCTCCCAAACCAGGTAAAAGAACACAACCACCCCCGAAAGCGAATACATATAATTCAGAATTTCACCTTACTGCCCCAGGGCCACATCCAGCACCATCATAACCGCAAAGCCCAAAATCGCCCCCAGCGTTGCCAGGTCACTATTGCCGTGCATCTGTGATTCCGGAATTAGCTCCTCCACCACCACAAAGATCATTGCCCCTGCCGCAAAGGCCAGGCCGTAAGGTAAAATAGGCCGCGCAGCCATCACCGCAGCAGCCCCTATTGCGCCACCTATAGGCTCTACAGCCCCGCTAAGTTGCCCGTAAAAGAAAGCTTTTCGCCTGCTAAAGCCCTCCCGGCGCAATGGAGCAGACACCGCCAGGCCCTCAGGAAAGTTTTGAAGCCCTATTCCGATAGCAAGAGCGACTGCCCCCCCAAAGGTCGCATTAGAAAGAGTATCTGCAGCCGCACCCCCAAAGCTTACGCCAATAGCCAGCCCTTCCGGTATGTTATGCAGCGTAATCGCCAGCACCAGCAAGATACTACGGTGCCAGTTAGTCTTTACCCCTTCTGCTTCCGATCTGGGCAAACCTATATGTAGATGAGGTAGCAACTTATCTATACCGGCCAGGAAAAAAGCCCCCAGCAGCAACCCTACCACAGCCGGCACCCACGGCGTTTGGCCTGCCTCTTCAGCCATCTCTATAGCCGGCGCCAGTAGTGACCAAAAGCTCGCAGCCAGCATCACACCCGCCGCAAAGCCCATCATGCCATCAAGGACCTTCCGGTTTACTTTTTTGAAAAAGAAGATAATGGAAGCCCCAAGGGCGGTGACTCCCCACGTAAATAAAGTAGCAATCGTAGCTTGCCATACCGGGGAAAATTGCTTTAACCACTCTATCATCCATGTCATAAGCATGACACTAAAAAAAGGTTTGGGCATATGAGCGACTATCGAGGGCGTATACCCGGCCGCGTTCGGTCCCATGGTTGCCATTTCCACGAAATTGGTGCCGGGTCGCGTCCGACCGGGTCGCGTCCGACCGGGTCGCGTTCGACCGGGTCGCGTTCGACCGGGTCACGCCTGACCGGGTCACGTCCGACTTCGTTATCCAGAGTGTGTGAAGTAATTCTCCCAATATTGTCCGGCATCAAAAAAAGCCTTGCTACTGTGAAGACCGCCCTTTTTTTATCCCTTATTCCGCTTCCCCCGGATCCTTATCCTCCATATACCCTTCCGCTCCTTTCAGCGTGATCATTGTCAGCTCAGGCCGGCAGAATAGCCGCATCGGGATCAGGCTAAACCCTATACCCCGGTTTACATACAGCCTGTTACCCGGCTTGTCTATTTTCTCAGAAGACCAGCCTTCAGCCACCACCTCACGATCACGCGCAATGTCCAGCCAGCTCTCCGAGGGCAACAGCGGAAGCCGCAACTGCCCGCCATGAGTATGCCCCGCTAGGGTCAGTGGAGCCGTGCGCGGCGCAAAGTCCCGGTACGCCACCGGGTTATGCATGAATATGATACGCGCATCATCAGCCGAAATACCCGCCATCGCCTGGTCAGGCAAACTGTTACCCGCCCATTCGCTACCTATCCCCACTACATAAAGCGGGCCTGTGCCAGAGCCTACATTCACCGATTCGTTTTCCAGTACCACTATCCCCGCCTCTTCCAGTTGCTGCGCCAGGTATCGCGCAATCTCCGGCCGGCCATTGCTCTCCTTTTTCATTAGCGAATAGTCATGGTTACCCAACACCGCATATACCGGAATATTTGCCTCCGCCAGCGGGCGCACCAGGTCCACCGCTTCATTCACCACAGCCGTATCAGGCTTATACACAAAGTCTCCGCATATAAGTACCATATCAGCCTCCCATGAGATAATCCGGTCCACCGCCTTACTCACCATCCCCGTATTATCCCACCACATGCCCACCTGAAAGTCCGCAAGAAGCGCTACCCTTCGCCCCTCCCATTCAGCCGGCAGGTAAGGCAGCCTGGCCTCTGTTTTTTGCTCATCCAGCAGCAGACGAGGCTCTATCACCCCCCCGTAGATCACCAGCAGGAGAATAATGAGTAAAAAGATAGTGAATACATGCTTAAATGCTTTCATAGTACGGTCAGGAGTAGTATTGTTTAATAATTCTTAGTAGAGTTAATGGCCCGATAGCTTACGTAGCGAAATTCGCTTGCATATACTTTCCACAGCATATTGCAGGCATTTCATCAGGTCAGACCCTTCCGTATAGTCCGTCTCCAGCAGGTTATCCACCTTCTGCCCCTCCGTCAGATCATCATCCTCCTTCCAGTGCGCCGCGTTTTCCTTTGCCAGCCCTATTGTAATGCCTCCTTTTCCGTGGAGTAGTGAAAACACCGGGCGGTCACTCGAGCCATCACCCACATAAATGATCTGGTCAAAAGGTATATGCATGTCCTCCTCATCCACATGCTGGTGAGAATCAGAGGGAGCATTAGGCCCCGACGTGCCCGTACCCTTCGCCAGTTGCTGGATATACTCACGCTTCTCCTCATGCGTCACCAGGCTCTTCACAAATATGAGCTCATCATCATCATTAAATGCATAGGCACCACCCCACATATCATGAAATTCTTTAGCAATAGAAGTCGCTTCAGGCACTTCCAGAAAACCCGCCGTAAGCAGGTAAAACTGCATCTCCACATCATCATCCGTACAAAAACCACGCAACCTGTCAAAGAGCGTATCCACACCCTCAAAAAGCTCAATCTCCCTTCCTACTTCAGTAAAAACCTCCCGCTTTATCGTCGGATTACCAGCCTGCGAATACTTGATCCATGAGTAAGCCCGGGCCAGTGACGTCTCCCATCCATCATCCAAAAGCTTCTTTACAAATCCCTCCCGTTCTTCAGCATCTATGCCCGTCTTTTCCAGGAGCTTTTTATGGGTCGGAGGTGCCAGCGTCTCATCAAAGTCAAAGACAACAGCAATTTTAGGAATGGTAGGTAAGGTATATTTACTCATGGATAGTATTTATAGTAATTTTCCATGATAACCTCCTCCCCTCCTACTTTGTTAGTCAGTATCTCCCTCCTGTACCCCCTTTTACATACTCCTACCAGTGCCCCTTCCCATCAGGTTACCAAACACCACTCCCATGCCAGCAAAAGAATAATATATATTGAATATATAGTCAGCATCAAAACCACATTCCCCGCACACCATTATACGGTTAAACATATTATGTAAATGTATACTTTCAATTTACTCCACCCCACAGAAGAGTCGCAACCCCCAAATCCCAAATCTTCAAAAATAGTACATACATTATACTAACTTTCACTTTTCACAAATCCTCCTACAGACCCCACCCTTCCATTCACCAAGAAGACATTAGATCCATAGAGGGAAAACCCTCAATAAAACCGCCATAAAACAGCCTATAACACCTTTTAAGAATTTCCTCATTGAGGATGCTCACTGGTTCTGCAGAAAACAGCCCGCTTACTTTTCCTCAAGGACCAGGTCAAAAAGTCCTACACCCCACCATCCAGCATGTTCAAATATTAATTTTAAATAAACCCTTACAACACATTGTCTTTTAGATATGGATTCTCCAAATTGAGAACCAAACCAGTATAACCCATGTCAGCCAGTAACCCCCAATATGCTGTTGTTATAACATCTATTGGCAATGCCAGCCCAGCCCGTATTAAACCCGTAGCGGAAAAACTCGAGATGCCCTATGAGTTCATGCTGCGCCTTATATACAATGCCCCCGTCGTATTCGTACGCAACCTTGATGCAGAGTCCGCCCCCAAGGCAGCCGCCCTGCTTAGGCAGATAGGCCTCGAAGCCACCCACATGCCCGCTGAAGAGGTACCCGTATACCAAAACCCCCGCGTAGATGTAAGCCTCTACCTCCACGATGTCCTCCAGCTACCAGCCACAGTCAAAAGCCTCGCCGAATTTATCGGATGCCCCTACCAGGAGGCAATGAAAGTACTCAACAACTACCCCGCCCTCGTGCTCGGAGGCGTATCACCCGCCACAGCCGAAGCCCTCGCAAGCCGCGTCAATGCCGAGGTCACCTACGCTGACCCTACTCAATCTGCCTATACGCTCGAGGTAGCCGGCACCGACCGGATGGTACTCCACCAGGTGCACCGCACACTCAGTACCATGGGCGTAGCCCTCGAGCCCGGCCAGCAACTCTTTCGCGGCCTCACCTATACCCAGGGCCAGACCGTATGGAAAAAATTTCAGTCCACAGGCGCCATTCTGCTCATGAACCAATCCTTTGAGCGTTACGAAGTACTCCTCGATGCCCTCGACCAATCCGTACCCGGGCACCGCCGGCAACTCGTAAACCTCACCGGCATGCCCGAAGAAATAGTAGACGAAGTGCTGGAAAACCTGCCCGTGCAACTGGAGGCCTCCGTAAGTGCTCAGCACATAGAACAAAAGCTGAAAGATTACCAAACCGCCGGTCTCCTGTGCAGCAGCAGACGCCTGACTAATACCCCCCGCCAGCTTATGGTAGATGAGATACAGAGCCAGGAACAGGCACGCAAAGTACTGAGCCGCTTCGTCCCGGCCGACCAACTACCCCATCCCATCAGGACACCCTGGCAGGCCCCCGTACCCCTCTCAGACCTTATGGCCCGCTACGCCGTGCAGGAACTCGAAGCAGCCGGATGCGATGCAGACTATGAAGACTTCACCCTATGAACCAGAATAAAGCCGACATCATCCACCTGGGCATAGCCGAACAAGGCAAGCTCTATGCCCTTAAAAACAACCACCAGGAGGCCCTCCGCCACTACCGCGAAGCCCTCAAAATGGTGAGCGACCACAAGGCCCATGAGCTGTTTGCCCAGCACTACCTCCAGTGCACCATGGAGAGCCTCGAGCTCAGCGGCGCATATGACGAAGTCATAACCTACTGCCATCGCCTACTCCAGGTAATGGGACCCGAAAAGCCAGAATCACCATTTCTCATGAGACATATGGCAGCCACCCTCGAGCGTCTCGCCGTGCAGCACCTTCTCAAAAAAGAAAAAGAAGAAGCCCGGAAACACCTCGAGCGCATAAAAAACATAGCCGGCCCAGGCATACAGCCCCTCGCCGACCAACTGCTGAACTGGCTGCAGCGTGGCTACACCATAAGGCCCGGCCAAATCAGAGACGCGCAGAAGAAACACCGCTATTTCATCGTGCAGCAAGACAAAGTAAAGCCCGAAATAGCCATTGACCTTAAAAACCTTGTAACCGACACCAGCCAGGCCCTGTAACCGGCCTGAGAAGCATAAAGAAAAAGCAAACCAATAAACACCTATGAGTGCCGTAGATAAACTTAGAGAGTCCGCCGCTGTGCTACAGGAGGTAGACGTAACCGAGATCATCAGCTCCCTTGCCATGGGCATAGCCGATGCCCAGCGCCAACTGGATAATAACAGCGTACAGCAACTGATACAACTCGCCGATCCGAACAATGGATTTAATGGTAAATCCCTCATCGAACTCGGCTTTACCCCCGCCTTCTACCACTTCCAGCATGCCGACGTGTCTGCCTCCATCTCATTAAAGATGAAGCTGAAGCAGGAGACCTCTTTTGGCATATCCCTGCAAGGCTCCTATAGCAGCCAAAAAGGATTTAACCAGGACCGCATGGACACCCTCCAGCAACTCGACCGCTCAAAAGAGCGAAGCGAGTTTAAGAGCAGCCGCAGCTTTGTCATGGAAGCCTCCGAGTCCAACTCACTGCGCATATCCAGCCAGGAGATAAAAATGGACCAGGAAGAGGGCAGCTACACCCGTCTGGAAAATTTTGAGCAGGACATGCGTGAGGTCGAAAATGTAGACCGCGTCCGCTCACAGATCAGTGCCAAAGAACAGGCAACCGAAGCTTCTGAAGACCACCTCGTCATACGTAATGCCGGCGGCTTTGTCAGCATCTACGTCCCTGCCCAGGTCACCGATGACGAAGGCATCCTGAAGCTGACCGATTATAGCGAAAGCACAGCCATAGACATTGATCCCAGCGGCGGTGCCAGCGATAACTTCAACGTAGCGGCCGACTTCCAGACCACTTTCGATACCGCCTATACGAAAAACGGAAACCAGGGCGTGACCGGCTTCTCACCCGCTGGTGTACTCACCACTAAAGGAGGCGCCCCCGATGAATCAATTCTCACCCACTACTTTGAGTTTGACAAAGCCTATATTGATTTCAGCGCCGGAGACAATAACACCAACAAGTCCTACTTCCACATGCTGAGTAAGATCCTTATAAATGACCCCTCCGCAAGGATCACCATCACAGGCTCTACCGATACCAGCGGCACCGACCTCTACAATGAGGGACTTTCTGAAGATAGAGCCAAGGCCCTAAAGTGCTGGTTTACGTCCGTAGGCGTGCCGGAAAATCAGATCAAAACAGAGAAAAAAGGCGAAACCATAGCCATACAGAACATTGCCGACGGCACCAAAGACCGTGCCTACCGCTTTGCCCGCGTGCGCCTTACCTCAGCATCCGACTACCTTTTCTTTAAAGGAGGTGCCTTTAAGCAGGATGCTACCCCTGATGACCAGGCCGCCGATAAGAATAAGTTTATCTATACCAAAGCCACCGAAGCATCCAAAACATGGCCCGCCATACTGCTGGAGTCAACCTCAGCCAATCTCAGCATAAACGAGACCAGCTACAACGACATCGTGAAGGAGATCAATGACAGCCGTTCTACCAACAAATACTCCGCCGAGTACCGTAACGACATCATCTATGCCCTACATGATGAGACCAAGATCAGCTACGTCACCTACTCCAAAAGTGAAGACTCCATAGACATACAGAGTGCCAGTGCAAGCAGCAGCTCAGAACAGGGCGAGGAAGAGACCTACCTCATCTCCGAAAATGAGAACTTCCTCAGCAACTTCAAGCAGGATGCCTCCGAGCTGGACACCAGCAGTTCATTTGCCGTTGGTGGCTCCATAGACTTCCGCATGGCCAGGCAGTTCGAGATCAATATGGAAGGCAACGCCTCCGTATCCGCCAGGCTCGTATCACTCCCTGCCCCTACCGAGTTACTGAACGAGATCAAGGCCAACCTTGGCTCCGGCTCTACCAATAATAGCGGCAACTAATGGCACAGACGCCCAAAGTAGCCAAATCACTGCTCAGTGCCCCGCTGCCCGATATCATCGAGCGGCTGGGCCTCGCTATTGCCACCGCACAAAGCGCACTCGACCGCAATAGCATGAGCATAGTGGCAGAAATGATGGAGTCTAAAGTAGAACTGAACGGCACAGAGTATAACCTCATCGCACTCGGCTTTACCCCCACCTTCTACGCTTTCACAGAAGCCATGGTAGAGGCAAAGCTCGACTTTAGCATTAGCGAGTCCACCGAAGTAGGCCTTAGCGCCACCGTAGGGGTAGACTATAAAGTCTTCGGCGCATCCGTTACCGCCTCCTATGCCCGTAAGTTCGGCATAGAGTCCAGCGGCTCATCATCCATCAGTGCCAAGCTCGTATCCCTGCCACCACCCGAGCCACTGAGCCGGGTCATTGACAGCATTATCGAACAGGACCAGAACAATCAATAAGCGGTCCACCACATGAAATCGAATTATCTAAACCGCAATATCCCTTTATAGAAAATGTATAATAGCAGAAATATCGGCCACGACCTGCTCAATGTCCCTATGGGCGACATGATCCGAGACATGGCCTTTGCCATAGCCGAGGCCCAGGTTAAGCTGGATGAGAACTCCATTCAAGTAGCCGAAATGATGGGCGGCCTCAAGACCATCCGTGATGAAGAAGGCAACGTCACATTCGAGGACAGCCGCGTATTCTTTGGCCGCGACGAAGTACCCTTTAGCGTAGCCAAAACCCTGTATGATTCCTCCGATGACGACACCTTCAAAGGCACCATGCTCAGCGTACTCAACGGAGAAGGTAAGGTAGCCACTGAAACCAGTGGCAAGCTCGCAGCCGAATCAGGTGTCACCAGCGACACCATGGTATTGGTACCCACACGCCTCAGCATGCTGGAGCTCGGCTTTACCCCATCCTTCTATCAGTTTGTAGATACCATCATAGAAGTAAAGATCAATATCAGCTACACCCAGGAGTTCTCCTCCGAAACTAAAGTAGACAGCAACATCAAGTCCCGCTCACGCTACCAGTCCGCCAGCTTTAACTGGAACTCCGGCTACCGCAGCTACCGCCGCACCACCGTGACCACCACCCAGGTAAACGCCACCTACTCCACCAAATACAACTATTCCGCTGAAGGCTCCAGCCTCCTCCGCACCAAACTTAGCCCCGTCCCCCCGCCAGCCATACTCGAAGAGCGCATACGCCTCCAAATGGAACTGCAGCGCGAGCGCGAAGAGGCAAAACAACAGGCCAGTACACCCACCACCAATTAATTATTCCATCACTTAAACACAAAAGCAAATGAGCGTAGGATCAGACCTGCTTAATGCGCCCTTCCCCGACTTTGTGGTGGAACTGGGCACAGGTATAGCCGAAGCACAGTACGCCATGGACCAGGTATCCATGCGTATACTACAGATGATGGCCGGCTACAGCTTTACAGAAGACCAGGACGGCAAACTGACCATGTCTTCCACCCCGGACAACCTTTTTGAGCTTAAGACAGGCGACGGCGGCCGCAGCCTGCTGTCCCTCGGCTTCACACCCACCTTCTACCAGTTTGTAGATACCGTGCTCGAGCTTAAAATGGCCATAAGCATGAAGCGTGAGTTCACCTCCACCACCAAACGCAAAAGCGCCCGCCTGGCCGGAGGCTTCTTCGGATTTGGCGGCGGGGTGCGGGCCGCATCAGTTAATGCCACCTACTCACAAAAGTACCAGTACTCCGCAGAAGGCAGCTCCCTTATGCGCACCAAGATAGTCACCGTGCCCCCGCCACCCCTCTTGGAAGAGATCATCCGGAATGAACTGGTAGACGGTCAGTAAGCCACGGAATCACAGCATTCAAACGTTCGGATAGATGGCCAAAAGCTGGAAAAAGATTGCCCGTAAGCGGGCCAGGGAAAAAGAAGAAGAGACCCCCTCCATACCGGAGGGGCTTAAGCCCCATGCCGGAATACCCTCTCCTGAGGCTTCCCTGGACCCCTTTACCCTGGCCGGTGAGATAGTCGAGCAGAATGAAGTGCTCAAAGAGCTGATGCAGGAGCGTCAGCAACTGGAGCAGCAGATGGCTCAGCTTACCAGTGGCGGCCCTAACAGCGGAGGCTACCAGGACGACCCGCGCTTTACTACTGGCGAGATCCCCTCCTACCGCACCAGGCAGCAGCGCGATCAGGCATGGGCCCGGAAAAAACACGCTGCAGAAAAAAAGTCCCTGCAGCAAAGAAAGGTAAAGAAGGCACAGATGGAGCAGCCAAACAGGCCCGCTCCCGATAAAAAAGGCCTTGGCATGACTACCCCGGACCCGGCTAAGCCCGGGGCACTTGATGCAAGCCTGAAAAAGGCCGGCAAAGCCAAAGAAAAAGCCCGCTCCGTAGAAGAGCGGTTCAGCAAGCCCTTTGAGCCAGAAGTACTGAAGACAGACCCCGGCAACAAAGGAATAGACAAAGCTACACGCTGGGCCGTTTCAGTAGACAAGCCAGAGCCTGAAACCTCCGCCTTCCCCGGCCTTAGCCGCCGCGGAAACTTCACCAACCCTCTGGATAATGAGAATGGCCTTAGTAGCCGTGGCATGGCCCTTAAAAAAGCCTTTAGCTTTCAGAAAGAAAACGATAAGGGTAAACCGGAAAGCCCTATGGGAAAGGCCAAAAACATAATGGCCACCGCCCGCCAGAAAAAGGAGCAACTAAATACCCTGCGCCGAAAGGTAGGTGAGCACATACCCGTCAAGGGTTCCGGCATGGGCGTATCAGTAAGCGAACGCTTTAACGCCATGGTCAAAGAAAAACTGAAGGTAGACACCGGCAGCCTCGAAGACCTGGCCGAAAAGCAGAACCGGATACGCCAGAGACTGCTGGAAAGGAAACGCGAAGAGCGTAAGGAGGAAGAGAAACGCGATAAGCAACGAAATAAACGACGTAATAAAGAGGAATGAGCGACAACACCGCCAATAAGAACGGACTGGCTCTTAAAGACATACTGCTATCCCTGGCAGACGGCCTCAACGAGGCACAGGAAGAACTGCGCAGCGTGCCCCCCGTAGACGAACTCGGCAGGCCCAATACCATCTATCAGTTACCCTACCTGGATTTCAGGCTGCAGGTCACCTCAGAGTTTGAGCAGGAAGCGCCCCTGTCCACCGGCACCGCTCCTGATAAAAAGAGAGGCTTCCTGCGATTTCGTGCCGCAGAAAGCGCCCCCGGCGGCCAGACAAACACGCGCACCGAAGTATTCAGTACCATAAGCGGTCGCTTTGTCGCCTCCGTGCCCAATGAAGGCCTGCCCCAACTGGAGCCCAAAGTAGAGGTAAGCACCCCAAAGCCCAAAGGCAACAGCAACCGGCTATTTGCAGACGTAACCGTAACCCTCCTGAACTCCGCCGGAGAACTCGTAACCAACCACATGGTGCACTTTGACTACGACCAGGACACCGCCGAAGCCGTCAATAAAAAAGCCCTCAGCCTAAAGCCGGCCTTTGAGCCCGCCGAAGCGCCTACAGATAGCAACGGGCAGGTAACCGTACAGCTTAGCACCCCTAAGGAAGACTATAATAACGGCCTCACCACCGTATTCACCATAACGGCAGGCCTATCCACACAAACCATTTCCATCAGTAAATAACCAGGACGGCAATGGCAAACAAGAGATCAACAACAGAAACTATGGGCAGGCACCTACTCTTCCTCGGAAGTACCCGTAACACCCGGGACCAATACACCACCCCGCCACCCCTGGCTCTAGAATACTATCACGCACTCGAGCAGCGATGGAACACCCTCGTGCCGGCCTTTACCGCAAAGGACGGACAGATAAAGCAAGTCTTTAAACTGGAAGCAAGAACCAAGGTAGCCGACATCATCCGCCGTGCCCTAGAGGTTGGCACCTTTCCAATGGTACGATTGATCGTGGCAGAAAGTGCTAAAACCCAATTTACCGAAGTACTCGCATTTGGCGGACTCATCGCCCAGGTGGAAGAAGGGCAGGTAAGGCTGGACTTCGGCGACCTCTGGCTGATAGAAAAAGGCAGCATAAACCGCAACCTGCCAGAAGACATGCCCGGCTTCGAATACACCATCGTGGCCATGCCCCGTCCTATGGGCAACAGTCGCTTATTCGACGGCCTCGCAGCCGCTATAGCACCGGAAGAAAAAACCATTACTGAAGACCCTGCGCTAAAAGGACCCTCCCCCATAGAAAGCCTCATACTCAAGGGCGGAGACTTTAAAGTGTCACTGGAAGACCTCTCAGAACCCGAACGGCAAGTCATCTTACTACAGGATGAAATCAGCCTCAAAGAGCACCGCATAGACACCCTCAAGCAACTGTCCGTAACCCAAAACCAAGAGATAGACAGCCTCAACCTGAAGATCAGCAAGCTGGACACCTCCCTGCAGCAGGAAAAAGCAAGTACCACCGAACTCCTGCAAAAAAACGAAACCCTCACCGCCTCCCTCGCGGAAAAAGAGCAGGAAATAGCGCAGTTGAATGACCAGGTCGTCGCTACCACCTCTAAGTCTGCCACCATCAACGACCTGTACCGGGACCTGGTCGTAAGTGTCGACGAAGCCTCTAAAGAACTGGAAGGGCGTAGTTACACCCTGAGCAACGTCACACTCGATCTGAAAACGCACCTACTGAATGATCAGGAAGGCCTGAAAGTACAACTCGTGGACAAGGCTACCGCCCTATCCCTGAGAGAGGCCACCGTCAGTAACCTCAATATGAACATCGCCCCGGCCGTGCCTGCTACCAGATCGGCCAGCGTGGCCGTGCCCGACTTTTCAGGCATGACAGAGCAGGCCGCACGTAAAAAGGCCGGTTTGCACCGCCTCAAATTACGACCCGTGTACGAACTTAATCAAACCAGCCGCCTCGGCGCTGCCTTCCGCCAGATACCGGAAGCCGGTGAAGAAATCCCCGAATCAGGCACCGTAAGAGTATGGTTTGCAAAAGGAAATAAAGAGCAATGAGCACAGACATGAAAGACATACTCTCTGCCCCCCTTGGTAACCTTATCGCCTCCATTGGCGAAGGCGTGGCAGAAGCACAAAAGGCACTCGATGCCGCCTCGCTGGCCCAGACCCTGGCCATCTACAGCGATGAGGAAGGCGACGACATGATGAATAAGCTGCGCGCAATAGGCTACCAGCCCACCTTTTATGTACTGCCCGAAACAGAGGTAGAGGCAAAAGTATCGCTCGCCCTTACCGCCAGCGGCACCACATCCGCACCTGGCACCGGACAGCTAGCCCACCCCCGCAAGGCCAGAGCCTATGCCACCCCAGTAAACGCTAACACCAACAATAAGTACAACCTCAACGCTGAGGCAAGTGCCACACTGAAGTTCAAGATCGTACCCGTCCCCCCTGCAGAAGGCACTACCGACCTGCGGGTCGCCCCGAATCTCGTAGGCAAAGAGCTGAATATGGCGGCCACAATCCTCCAACGGCTTAACCTGCAATACAGCCTCACGACCGAGCCCCAGGAAGGCCAGGCAGTAAAAATAACCGCCCAGACCCCCGCCCCCGGCGAAATACTCCGGGCCGGCGACGTACTCGAACTGGAAGTGGCCTAGCTACTACTACCCCTGTTCGTTCTGCTAATACATAGGAAAAGGCAAGCCCTTTCCTTTACCAACACTATCCCCTCGTGTATGAGATCAACCCATAAGCAGGGGGGCTTACTATTTTGAATAGCGCCTGATAAGAAAGCTACCCCGGTCTTTCTCTACCAAGGAGCTATCAACCCAACGGGTTACTAATAATAAGAGGGTTTAAAAACCATCGAACACCTAAGCGCCATGCATGATTTCCCCCAAAATAGCACCTTATGTAAGGTAATAGCCCCTTACTTTTACACCCATCATAATACCTGCAGATAAAACAACCATGAAGAAAAGCACTATGCGCATGATTATGTCATTACTCGTGACCCTGATCGTCACCTGCACCGCCTCCTATGGCCAAAGCGACATGAAGATCACCTATACCCCGGAGGAGGGAGTGGTCCTGAAGAGCACCAACCCGCTGGAAGGTATGGACACCACCCAACTCGTAGCACTACTGGGGGCACCCACCCAGGCCCGTGACTTCATCAGCGGCGAAAAGAGCTTTTACTATGATGAAGCCGGGCTGGTATTCATGACCACGGGCGGCCAGGTGCAGGGCGTGGGCATCACCTTTAACCACGACGGAGACGATAAATTTTCCGCCACCCCCTTTACCGGACAACTCCACCTGGGAGATATTTCCGTAGACAGAGAAACCACCCCTGAGGACCTTACCGGCTCCGGAAAAGTAGAGATCATTTGCCCCATCCCGATCATGTGTGCCTCAAAGGACAGGACAGCCCCCGTAAAAGTAATGGCAGGCTACAGTGAAGAAGGAGCCCTCACACAGATGATCCTTTTATTTCCTCAGGAAGGATAAAGCCTCAGTACCGATTAATCAAAAAAAGCAAGTCCCTTCCGGCTTGCTTTTTTCATGTTAAAACCCCTCCAGCCCTCACCACGCGCTATCCTTAAAAGCCCGTTCACCATAAGTCACCAAGGCAGGGTTACCATCCCTGCCTGCCGGCTACTAAGAGACGGAAGCAATCATCCTGCCTTTACCTGAACCATGCAAGGCGAAGCATCCGTTTCACTAAACCACCAAACAATGAGACACCCTAATCTCAGGCCGGGCACATCCGCCCCCCTATTCCTGTTCATACTGTTTCTTTCTGCCTGCTCTAACCTACCCACTGTACTCAAAGACCTGGCCGATGGGGCTGCCCCACCTAACCTCCCATGGGCAAGCCGGCGCGATCTGTCAGACAGCCAATTCTCCGGATACTTCCAGGAGTACCGCGACCGGGGCTGGATCATCAAAGACGTAGACGCCTACCCGGACGGCAACGGCCTTAATTACGCCATGATATGGGAGGCCAACCCGGATAATCGTGGCTGGGCCGAGTGGCGCAACCTGACCAGTGATGGCTACCATGAGAAATGGGAGCAATACCGGGACCAGGGCTACATCCCCACTGATGTGGAAGGCTACATGTCCGGTAATAACCTCCGCTTTGCCGGCATATGGGAAGAGAATAAAGAAGGCCTTGCCTGGTCATCCAAGCGCAACCTTACCTCCCAACAGTTTGGTGACTACTTCCAGGAACGGCAGGAAGCAGGCATGCGCATAGTGGATATAGAAGCCTATGAGACCAACTCAGGCATTCGCTACGCCGCCATATGGCATGAGAACAAAAACAACATACAGTGGGCAGAGTACCGCGATATGTCACGCGAGACCTACCAGGACAAGATCGACCAGTTCTCTGCAGACGGGTATCGCGTCATAGACTTTGAGTCATACACCCTGAACGGCAGCCAGAAATATGCCGCTATATGGGAGAAGAACCTGTACAACCATGCCAATGCCGTCAGGAGCAATCGTACCGAATCGGAATTTGCCAACTACTGGCGCCTGTACCGTGACCAGGGCTATAGGCTTATTGACTTTGAGCGCTACGAAACACCCTCAGGTACACGCTACGCCGGCGTATGGACAGAAAACTCACCCCGTTATCGCTGGAACGATAAGACTGAAGTAGATAACCTCATCACAGATTTCCGGAACAACAATGGCATAAAGGGCATCTCTGTAGCCATTATTCAAAACGGTGAGCTAAAATATCAGCGCGGATTCGGCTTTGCAGAAGAAGACCGGAACAAGGACGCCCATGGCCGCTCCATTTACCTCACCGCTTCCGTATCTAAAGTAATCGGCGGCACCCTAGCCGCCAAAATGGAGAGCGAAGGCGAGCTGAGCGACGGCACCGATGTAACCCTCGACCTTACACAGCCCACCACCAACTACATCGCAATACCTGCCAGCGGCCATACCCATACCCTACAGCAGCTACTCTCCCATACCGGTTGCATATGGCACTATAGCACCGGCCCCGAACCATCCGGGCATTTTAGCAGCGCACAGGATGCCACCGAAGAGATATGGAATACCTCCCCTCTCAGCGGTTGTACCATCGGTAGCAACCGCAACTATTCCACCCATGCCTTCACCTTCATTGGTGCAGTAATGGAAAGCGTGAGTAACCGCGACATTGCCCGCCTTATAGAAGAAGAAATAGGTGAGCAATACGGCCTCAATAGCATAAAGGTACAGTTCCGCAACCGCTCCCTCCGTTCCGAGTACGAGCGTGCCGCCCCCTACACCGACGGCGGCAGTGAAACAAGTTACTCAGATAATAGCTGGAAGGTACTCGGCGGCGGCATAGAGGCAGACCCCGTAGACCTCGCCTGGTTTGGCGAAAAAGTCCGCAACGGCACCATAGTAGACACCCTTACAAGAGATAATCGCCTGTGGACCCGCCAGCCCAACAGCCGCAATGGCCTGGCCTGGGAAGTAAATACCCTAGGCGGTCGACGTGTGGCCGAGCACGGCGGTTCATTTTCCGGCGCGAGGGCGCACCTCAGGGTATACCGTGATGATGAACTCGTCATTGCCATACTTAGCAACCAGCGGGGCCATAACCCTGCTGATCTCGCTACCAGTATCGGCAACGCCCTACTGGATTAACCCCCACCTGACCATCATAATAATATCAATAAGATACCCGGCTAAACAGGTAATAGCAGGGTTCAAAGCACCTTCCATCAGGAATCAGGATCAGGTTGCAGTTATCTATTTCCCAGAAAAAAGCCCCCTCGCCTACACCCGAGCGGGAGTTGAAATCCTCACAATAATAGTCTAGGACAAGCAAACCATTAGTAAACCAGCGATAAGTTCCCTCATCACAGTCACCCGCGTCAGTAGAAGTAAACATCTCGTTTTCGTCCAGGGTAAGCCTAAACCCGTTCAATACAGGCGTCCAGGGGCCCGAGGTAGTACTACCATCTGAAAAAAAGTATCCCGAATACTGCCAGGTACCCAAAATCATTTCATCATTACACGATTCCAGATCATCATCATTGCAGGAGGTAAGCAGGCATACACCCAGTAAAAGCATTACCAGGTTCTTCATATTCATAGGGTTCATTTAGTAGTATTTATAAGTAAGGACAACAAAAGGACACAGCACCCGGTATTTCCATTTTGAAATAAAGGTATAAAAAAAACCACCTGCCGTATGGCAGATGGTTTATTGGAAACGAAATGGGGTGTCATCTATCACTTAAAACTGGTAGCCTACAGATACCTTGGCTACGCGGTTATATGCTTCTACATTGCTGTTACCTTCATCCAGTGAGCTAAGGCCATAATCATATCCGGCACTCAGGTTCAGACCATTAGGCATCTGATACCCTATGCCAGCGGTAATGCCCACATCAACTTTTCTAAAGCCCCGATTCATGTCAAAGTCCTGCTCATAGCTGAAGCCCAATATACCGCCTTCTGCCACCGCACTCTGATCTATCAGGTAGCTGAACTGAGGTCCCGCATAAAGCTGAAAGCCACCATCCGATTGGTATTTTGCCAGTATGGGCACATCTACATAATGCATATTACTCGTCACGTCTATCCGGGGAGACAGAAAGCCGAAATTGCTATCCCCCAAAAAGCTCTGCGATACACGCATGCCCTTCTGGCTATATTGCACCCCGGGCTCTATGGCAAAATTAGGCGCAACAGGTATAGTCACATACGCTCCTGCATGAAAGCCGGAAGTGGGCTCAGTACTGAAGGCGCCGAACTCCTCGCCAAGGTTAGCAAAATCTTCTACAGACTGGCCGCCCCAGGTAGACAAGCTATACCCTGCACGCAGACCAAACGAAGGAGTACCCTGGGCATACGCCCCCAGGCTCATTCCCATAAAAGCTAGTATTAGTAGTGTAAGTTTATTCATGGCTATTCAGTTGTTGATGTTTCTTTACTGAAAGAAAATACCGTGCCAATTCAGAAGCTCAACCTCAGAATGACAGCTTCTTATGCTTGCTGATTACACTACTTTTGAATGCCACATCGTTAATATAGGAAAAGAAAAAAATCCTTATTTTACGTCTTCGCTGTCGATATTATGGGCAATACTATCTCATACAGTCAAAGGAAATTATATCAATAAAAATGACACAAAATTATCATGAAGTACTGGGAGTGTCTCCTTCAGCTACGGAAGAGGAAATAAAAAAGGCCTACCGCAAGCTGGCCCGGAAGTATCACCCGGACATTAGTAAGGAGCATGATGCAGAAGAAAATTTTATACTGGCTACAGAAGCTTATGAAGCACTGCTGGAGGGGCCGGAGCAGGAAGTAAACGAGTGGACGGAAGCTTTCAGGCAGGCAACCACCACTGTCAACCCGGAAGAAGCACGCCGCCAGCGAGCCAGAGAATATGCCCATATGCGCTATGAAAATTTTGTAAAGAGGAACCAGGCCTTTAAAAGCCGCTGGTATTACAAACCGGCTAAATACTTCATATATGCTCTGGTCTGGGTCTCATATCTACTGGCTCTTCTCTTATTTTTGGCCCCTTTACTTGCCTATCTGTTAAGTGACGCGCCAGCAGGCCCCTTCTTCATGATTGTTGGCACCCTTATGAGCCCGCATGTATACACCTATGCCAAAGCTATAAGACGCGAAGCAGAGCCTTACTTCCGGGAATATAAGTAATATGTGCCGGCACCAGGGCCTATCCGGCTAGCAGGTAGACAATACCTAAAGCCGACATGATCACCAGGAAGCTTATCATTAATTTAATAATACGAACACCCAGTTTCTTCCTTCTCTCCTCCAGCTCCCAGTGCAGGCCGGCATAGGTAGGGTTAATCATATATTGAATTTTAAACGGTGGCGGATAGCCAAAACCTTTCCAACTCTCACCAAATGAAATATACGGATGGATTTTGTAGTGCCGGCGGCTTTCAATATCCAGCGGCTCTAACTTCTCATTCAGGAATAAGATTTTTTGCGTGAATATATCTCTGAAAAACAGGAAGCTGAAAATTGACATCACAATTCCTATGCCGTGAAACACTGTGATGCCTATGGCTACAATCTCAAAATCCATAATTTACATATTCATAACACATGCTGCTACTCTATCGGCCTGGCCGGATCGAAGTCCGCGAGAGCCTCGCCCCGCCCGGTAACAGTAAAGGCGGTATCCAGAAAGGAAAAATAGACATATGATCTTTCCACCGGTATCTGGTTCACCAAACTACTATACGTTTTATAATATAGGGCAGTCTCATACAGCTTATTTGAAATGGAAAATTCACCTCCCTGCCGGAGGGCATCTTTGAAATTTGCAATCGCGTCCACAGCAACATATATAGACAATAGCTCAGGCGCATCCTTTTTTACAATGAGTTCATTTTTGAGAGGCTGCAGCTAGGTAGTATCTTTATCATTTGTGACACAGGCAAACAGTGACCACTCCTTTGCCGTACTGTTTTCACTGCCTGGCTGTATGGCCATTTCTTCCATGCAGCAATTACTGACCATAAAGTCAAACCGTATATTTTCCGGCTTCCTGTTATACCCCTCAACTGCCAGATAATCCTCATAATTCACCTGATGGTCTATAACAATCATCCTTAAGGTCACTTCTACCTGACTAATATTAGTAGGCTGACAGGATACCAAAAGGAACACGTACCCGAATAACAGCATGGCGTTTTTTTCCATTCTCACAGCCTTCTATTAGCTTTTTAAACAGCAGATTGCCCTAGTGGCAGAAATCTATTGATCATATGGAATACTATGCGAAGAAGTCATTCCAATAATATGCCCAAAAAGATACTGCAACAATCCCGATCATTTAAACGGCATCTCACCTTTTATCTATCCTACTTCGGTGAATAACACCGGATACCTTAGTGACCGGAAGAAGGGGCGGTGGCTGCCATGGGGGTGAGTATAATGGTTAACAGCCCATAGATAGATGACTCAAAGCAGTAGTCTCAGGTGGAAAAAGAGAAGGATTTCAGGTGAAAATTCACCCTACCTAAATGCTTTTACCGCCCACACCCTACATAATAGCACCAAATAAAGTGAAAACGTTACGTCTATTGGCATACATCAGGCAATATAAAATCATTACAGCCCCTCCCGGATTTTAGCGTAAAGTCACCCGATTGTTAAAGAAACCGAGTTAAAAACAAGCCCTAAACTCATCAAAAAGAACCAAATCCATTAAAATTCACCAACCAAAATAGATACCCCAACCCCCTTAAAAAACTGGAAATAAACTCACTAGGAATCCATTTTAACATGAAATGCATCAAAACTTACCTGAGTCATAAATGCGTATTTTTAAGATTATCTTACGTAAGGTTTCAGAAAGGCTTTTTGCAAATTTTCTGTATATTCGGCCGAGGATTCTTTACGAAACTAACCTTAAATGTAACGCATGGCGAAGCTTAAAAATATTATTAAGCAGCTTTCAGATGTAGACTATGAGGCTATCTACACCTCACTCATAGAAAGTAATGCTGAAAAATCAGCGTATCTGCTAAAGGCAATGCGCGAAAGGTCCCTGTCTGATAATAAGATCATGCAGGAGCTGGAGGTAAATACAAATGCTTATTATACGCTAAGAAGCCGCCTCAATCAAAAGATAGAGGAATACCTTCTGCAGCAGATGGAAAGCCCCCGCACGGACATTCTGAAAAAGGTGGCCAACATAAATGAGATCATCTTTACCAAAAAGAGAGCTATCGCCATTGCCACGCTGAAGAAGCTGGAAAAAGAACTGCTTGACTACGACCTGTCCAACGAACTGACGATCGTATATAAGTCACTGAAAAAACTGCATGTAAACTCAGAGGAGCACTTCTCCTACTCACAGCTTTATAACAAGCACGTGGCTTATATGCTGGCCGTAGACAAGGCGGAGGACCTGCTGGCCGACTACTTTAAGAAGTACGGTAACTACAGCCTGACAGGTGGTGATATTGAAAAGATGGAGCTAAACCTGCTCCTGCAGGAAATGACCAACACAAGTAACCTGTACGAATCGCACAGGCTGTATGTATATCATAGCTGCATGAACATCTTCCACCGCCTGTTTGTAGAGCCGGACGACGGGGGCATGGACGAAGAGGGTGAGCCTATCGAAGATGTACTAAGCCAGGTACAAAAGATATTTAACAGCTACCACCTGGATTCTATCTACTACCACCTGAACCTGGTGTTCGAATTCCTGAAACTCGAGTATTACAACCACTACAAGGTGTACCGCAAGGCGGAGAAGTACTTTGAAGAGGTAAATGAGGCTACGGACGTATTGCTGAGCAACTACAGCCTGTATACCTACCCGGCACAGTTCCTGGTAACCAAGATCCAGCGCCACATCCGTATGGAGACAGAAGGCGAAATGTACGAGGAGAATGAAAACCTCTTCATGGACTTCGAGATGGATAAACAGGACATCCCTAAATATGTAACGTACGTTACCTACCGTGCCATTTCCTGCTACTATGCAGAAAAGTACGATGAGGCTGCCCGCTGGATAAATAACCTGCTGAACGACATCAGCCTGAAGAAGTACCCTTATGCACAACTGGAGATAAAGACCCTGCTGGCACTCCAGTACTGTCTGATGAACGACTTTGATCTGTTCAACCAGCTCATCAATAGTATCCAGCGTCAGATAAGACTGCTGGGTAAGGATAATTGCGAGCACGTTCAGTTGTTCACTAAGATCCTGAAGATCAGCATCAGCGACATTAAGAAGAATAAGTATCCTAAGATAAAGGCCCTGGTGGACAAGTTTAACCGAACGGAGAGAAATATCTTCGCGCCCACTACCCTAATCAAGATGGACGAAGTGTTTATGAGCAAGCTCAGCACCTGATCATAACAATTACATGCGATACATTAAAAATGCGGCCTTTGAGCCGCATTTTTTGTTTAAAAGAAACTGTATAGACAAAAAAAATGCAGGCACGGAGGCCTGCATATAAAATATCCTGTATTAAGGTGACTTACTTACACGGACAGCTTGGAAAGAGTGTCCTGCGTAAGAGGCTTATTTATATATTTTTTCACGTAGTTGTATTTCTTAGACTTATTCATGTCCTGAGGGTTAATGGAGGACGTGAGCATTACGATTTTGCACTTGCTCTTAGTTACATCACCCATTTTATCAAACTCATCCAGGAACTGGAACCCGTCCATCAGCGGCATATCGATATCGAGGAAAATGATCTCGGGAAGCACCTGCTCGGCTACGCCCTCCATTTTTTCGATGTTCTTAAGGAACTCGATCGCACTTTTAGCACCGGTATGCGTATATATGTTTTTAGTCATATCCGCTGCTTCGATCATTTTTTGATTAATGAGGTTGTCTATCTCATTATCATCGATAAGCATCACTGCATTATACTGCGCCTTATTTTTGTCTGCCATAGTTGCTGTGTTTCACCGGCTATAAATATATAGGCTTTTATACGTAATACCAAAGCTTATTTGGTCGTAAAAAAATATAAAAATTCCAGCGGCTTTCCTGCCTGAAAAGCGGTAAACCGCTGGAATATTAAAATCAAATATCGAACTTAATGCCCTGAGCCAGGGGAAGTTCGGTACCATAATTCACCGTATTGGTCTGGCGTCTCATATATACCTTCCAGGCATCGGAGCCGGATTCGCGACCGCCGCCGGTCTCTTTCTCACCTCCAAAGGCGCCGCCGATCTCCGCTCCGCTGGTACCAATATTCACATTAGCAATCCCACAATCAGACCCGGCCGCTGAGAGGAAGAGCTCAGCCTCACGCAGGTTCTCGGTCATAATAGCCGAGCTGAGACCCTGAGGTACGCTGTTTTGCAGCTCCAGCGCCTCGTCCAGTGTGCTGTACTTCATCACATACAGGATGGGGGCAAATGTTTCGTGCTGTACTATAGCGTAGTGATTTTCCACTTCGTAGATAGCAGGCTTGACATAGCAACCGCTTTCGTAGCCTTCGCCTTCCAGCTTACCGCCTTCTACTATGGCCTTCCCACCTTCTTCTTTCGCCTTTTTGATAGCGTCCTCATACATTGCCACTGCGCCTTTGTCAATAAGCGGACCTATGTGGTTACTCTCATCCAGCGGGTTACCGATCTTTAACTGACCGTAGGCCTTCCTGAGTTTCTGTGTGAAGCTATCGAATATGCTTTCATGCACCAGTAACCGGCGCGTAGTGGTACAGCGCTGTCCGCAAGTACCTACTGCACCAAACACACTACCGATCATGGCTTTTTCCATATCGGCATGCTGGCTTATGATGAGGGCGTTATTACCACCAAGCTCCAATAGTACGCGGCCCATACGCTTGGCTACCGTTTCACCTACGGCGCGGCCCATACGGGTAGAACCTGTTGCTGACACCAGAGGAACACGCTTATCCTGGCTCATGAGCTCACCCACCCGGTAGTCACCGTTTATCAGGCAGCTCACGCCTTCAGGCACCTCATTGGCAGCAAACACTTCCTGCGTAATTTTCTGGCAAGCCACAGCCGTGATAGGGGTTTTCTCAGAAGGCTTCCAGATAGTGACATCACCACATACCCAGGCCAGGGCGCTATTCCATGACCACACCGCCACGGGGAAGTTAAAGGCGGAGATGATGCCCACAATACCGAGGGGATGGTACTGCTCGAACATGCGGTGGTTTTCGCGCTCACTGGGCATAGTGGAACCATAAAGCTGACGGCTCTGGCCTACCGCAAAGTCGCAGATGTCGATCATCTCCTGTACCTCGCCTAAACCTTCCTGAAGTGACTTGCCCATTTCATAGCTCACCAGTTTGCCCAGTGGCTCTTTGTACTTACGCAGGGCCTCGCCTACCTGGCGTACCACCTCACCACGCTTGGGGGCGGGTATCTTTCTCCACTCCTGGAAAGCAGCCGAGGCAGTCTCTACCACCTTCTCATAGTCTTCCGCCGTGGTAACGGTGGTAGTGGCTATAAGCTCACCATCAACAGGCGAATAGGATGAGATGGTCTCATCTCCGCTACTCCACCACTGGCTACCGGTGCCGGTGCCATTATTTTTTTCTGCGATACCTAGTTGCTCCAGCGCCTGCCGGATTCCGAAAGTGTCTGACATGGGTTCGTGTTATCTGTTCCAAAGGCGCGAAATTAAGAAATATTCTGCCAGAACCCTTGCCCTGTAAATGATAATCGGCCAATCTGCCTCAGGAGACGTCGGATTGCCAGGTGGCCGTATACGGATCGTATGTGCATTTGGCTGGCTTACCGTACTTTTTGGGCGCTTCTGTTCCGTAGTCTTTTTCATGGGTAAAAGCCCTGCAGTCTGAACAGATGTAGCGAAACTCACAATCGCTACATACCGAGACACTGTCTTTTGTGATGCTATCATACCGGACAAAGTCCTGCATAGCCAGCGCCTCCGCCAGGCTAACCTCACTGACATGGCCATAGCGTTCGGGCAGGCTGGGACAGTTACATAGCTGCCCCTGCCTGTCTATACTGATTTTGCCATTAAGACAGTTATTAGCCTCCCGGCTCTCAGTATAGCCATCGATATTGATACTGAAAAAAGCAGGATGCACCAGGCCGCAGTGCGTATCATCACTAATCACTTGCTTTATAAACGCCACTGGCACCTGTCCGGGGGTCTCTTTTACCTCATCTTCCGGAGAGCCATGCACGGCAAAGCTGCCTATACGCGGGTAGGTATTGACCACCTTTATCCATTCGGAAGGAGGCACATTGTCCATATGCGGCGTAAGGATTTCCACTGCCTGGATGTGCGTATCCAACAGGCAATCCATTATCCTCACCCATTCTGCAGGCGGGCAGGGATCATATGCCCTGATTTGCACAGCCTTGCAACCAAGTGCCTCCAGTTGGCCAAACAGACTCTTGTAGTCGTGCCCGGACTGCCGGTCCATATCGATTATGGCATTGCTTATACGGCCGGGGTGGCGGTACCCTTCTGGCAGCGCCGGAAAAAGATGAGGTTCATCCGTGTAGAATCCGTACCCGTTTTTTAGGAGGAAATCATAGTACTCCTCTATCACATCGTCATGCTCATGATCATAATGAGCCTTGATCTCCTCCAGGCTCATACCATCATGTTCCTTCAGCAGATAAGCGAGCATATTAGGAATAAAGTCGTAGCGACTATGCCACAGGTCACATACGATGCTACGGCGGGCTCCTTCCGTAACCTTACAATTTGCATACAATCTGAATACCTCTTTCGGCTTACTCATCTACAGGCGGGATTATGGTACTGACAGGACGGTGAAAGGAAGTGCACTCCAGCACTTCAGTGGTGCCTTTGATATAGGTGATGCGGCGGACCTGCTCACTGCGCGATACAGATCCCATATAGTGGTAGTAGGCAGGTATTTTGTCTTTCTCTTCTTTCAGGTGGTCAAAAAATAGCTTTTTCTCTCTCTCACTCATGTCGTCTCTGTTTTCGCTGTTCTTTCTCGTAAAAAGCGGGCTACCTTTTCCTCCAGTTGGTAATGACACGGTCGAGAGACCATGCCAAACTGGCCTACCGGGTTCACCTCCAGGAACACATAGCGGCCCTCTGTATCCCGGATGATATCCAGGCTGCCCGAGTCCATATTCAGGGCCTTCATAAGGCGGTCAGCTGCGGCTTCCTGCTCCGCCGGCAGATTAAAGGGCACCATCTGGTTCATATTGCCGTGGTTATAGCGGCGAAAGTCCAGCTCAGTCATCTTATCTGCCTGACTGAATATAGCCATGCTATAGCATTCACCACCCAGGTAGAAGGTTCGTATCTCATACTGCTTAGGTATCTGTCGTTGAAAAAGCGTAGGAAAGAAAGTATCCGGCAGGTCTTCCAGTTCATCGGCAGTAAACCGCACGGTATACAGGCTGAATTCATCCCCGTGGTAAGGGAAAAAATCCACCTCCTTTACTGGCTTGGATATAACAGCACCATGCTGGTCTATGAAACGGCTAAGCGCTGCTTTTTTGCCGGTAATGAGAGTTTCAGGCACATCAAACCCGGCCTCAAGAGCCTTCTCGAGCACGTCTATCTTATTCAGGTGATTATCTGAAGGGTGGTTTAGCCACTTCACATCGCCGAGGTGGCGTATCAGCGTTTGGGTAAGGGTGGCAAACTCTCCGCCAAGGTGCCGCCGCACCTTATCCAGCTCCGGCTCCCCTGCATTTTTCCAGAGCTGCATCAGTTGCCTGGGCTGACTCCACCGGCGGTACCATACTGTATTTACTTCATCAGACTGCCACCGCTCAGCACCAACAGGATCGACCTGCACGGTGCGGTTCTTTTCCGGCTCTTCCGTCCTGCTACCGGCCCCTAGCTCGTAATGCATACCGCCTTCCTGCAGGTCTTCCGGATGCAGCCGTACATGTGGTACCTTCCAGTGACGCAACCAGCGACATACTTCACTGGTGGTATACTCCATCGGCTGACTGATTATAAGGATCATAGGCAAAAAATTAACCCGCCTGCTTTACGGCAGGCGGGGAGGTATTGTCTGAGTCTGCCAAGTGGCATCAAACATATTGGCAATCGTACTCATAGCCGCATACATAATCGGTTTGACCCGATATGGTTTCGCCTCCCTCGAGAGTGGGAGCCGTACCAGGGTCGCTCACGATGCCCCCTCCGCCTCCACCGGTATCGGTAAGGACAGGGTAACAGCGATAGGTGTGGCATCCGCCCCGATGGTCATTTGCCTCCTCGTGTGAGAGTTTTTCAAAGGATGCCTCACTGATCTTCTCAAAAGCAGGTTTTTTTTTCATAGGTATAAAAATTTATAGATGGAAACTCAAATGGGACTCTGTCCGGACTGGTCAGGGCGGGCAGAATATAAAAAAAGCCGGCCGGATGGTTCCGGCCGGCAGATATCTATCAGACCAATACAGGCTCTGATGGGGAGTCATCGGACTTTACGGTGTCCATTCTGGCCATGGCGTAGGTCTCTTCGCTAACGGTGAGGCTACCGGCGGAAGCGATAGTAGTACCCCCTCCTCCACCGCCGCCATCGGCAGTCCATATGCTCATGTAGGTATCTCCCCCACCTTTTACATCATTTTTGCGTTCGTCTGACAGCTTCTCAAAGGTGCTGTCGCTTAATCGTTCGAATTTAGTCTTCATAGGATCAAAAATTATATACCAGTTATAAATCCATCCTAAATTTAACCAGATGCAACTTTGTTGTCAATAGGTAATAATTGTTTTTTTCCACCAAATAATAGCGTTTAAACGTATTTTTAGCCGGTACTATATAACAAAAGCCCTTTCCAAAACAGGGAAGGGCTTTAAATTATCAGGATATTGGGGAAAATTTATCAGACCCAACCGCCACCGCCGGAGCTATCGTCTACGTAGCTGGTATCGAGCGAACTGCCGGATACGCTTTCCTCCACTACCAGTGAGGGAGAGCCCGTGGCGATTGTATCACCGGGCTGGGTGGGGGTGGTAGGGTCATAGGTCATGATACTCACGGCTGTGAGGCTACCGCCTTTTACATTGTTCTTCTCTTCACGGTCCAGTTTTTCAAAAGTCTTCTGATCTAGCTTTTCGAAATTATGCATAGGTCAACTATTTATTAATCAGTTAATTAGTTTAGTTTTTAAGATAACCATCAGGTGGTTTTACCGCAAGTTGAGGAGCAGGTTTTTTGAAAAAGTAGCACGTGGGCCGAAAATCGCTTCAAATTGTGTAATCCCATTAACCAAAAGTCCTTTTCTAACAGGCAGTTCCTGCCCTATCTTATGGCCAGCTTCCTGCCTTTTTTCATTCTAAGCACATTCAAAAGCCCGGGCCTATCCGAACATCTTCTCCAGGTAAGAATGAAACCACCACATATGGATACTCCCAAAGTCACTCAATGATTCTATTACTCAATAACTCTATAACTAAAAAAGCTCTTCCCGTCACCGAAAAGAGCCTCTTGAAGTTATTTGATAACATTAACCTTTAGGGGGCCAACCGCCACTTATAACATCTTCCTCGTAAGTAGTATCCATGGTGGAAGTACTTATTATAGATAATTCACCATTCGTAGAGTGTGTGCCTATGGTACCGGTACCAAAAGTTTGTACACAGGAAGCACAGCCACCCTTCAGCCCCTCTTTCCCTATTCCCTCAACCTTCTCAAAGGTCGCATCGGTCAGTTTTTCAAATTTTCTCATTATGGAATTTAGTCATTTAGATGGATAGGGCAAAGCCTCTACTTCCAGAGAAACAGCCCTTTTTGAATTTGAAAGAAAGCTAACTCCTAAGAATAGATACCTGATTAGGCAGGCGGATAAGGGCCGTTACTCCTATCCTCTTCGTAAATAGTATCCGTCGTGGAAGTGCTCATCAAGGACAATTCACCATTGGTAGCGGGCGTGCTAACAGTACCTGTACCAAAAGTCTGGACACAGGAGGCACAGCCACCCTTCAGTCCTTCTCTTCCTATTCGCTCAACCCTTTCAAAGGTCGCATCGGTAAGTTTTTCAAATTTTCTCATCATGGAATTTAATTAAATCTAATGGCAGGGGCAAACAGCTCTGGCTGAGCGGATTGTCTTATCCATCTGCCGGCGCGCTATATGGCTATCATTCTCCTACAGACGGGATGTACACCACACAGTCGGGAATACTCCCCTGTCACTCAATGATTTAATTACTAAATTACTCAACACACCCTTCACCAAAAAAAAACCGCTCATCTACAGAAGCAGACGAGCGGTTTATCATTCCAAAATCTATTTATTCACTAACTTATCATATCACCATCCTATGGCATAGTAGCTTTCTGACCCATCCGGGTTCACCCCTTCGAAGAGCATACCCCCACTGTTATTTTGCAGGGCCTCCATCAGGTCATTGACAGAACGTATGGGACGCTTGTTCACGCTGGTGATAATGAAGCCTTCTTCCACACCGGCTGCTTTAAACTTGCCAGTGCTCAGGTCTATCACGCGTACACCGCCCTGGATTTCCAGCTCATTGGCTTCTTCTTCGGACACTTCACGGAAGCGGGCCCCTCCTATAGAGATGCTGGACTCATTGCGTACCATTTGGGTATCGCCCATGTTGTTCTTCAGTTTCACCTCAAAGTTGCGGCGCTTATTATTACGAATCACGACTACGTCCACTTCATCACCGGGGCGGTAGCGGGCGATCTGCTCCTGCAGCTCGGATACGGTATTGATCTGTACTTCGTTTACACTTACGATCACATCACCGTCCTCTATGCCGGCATCACGGGCGGCACTGCCTTCCGTTACCCCCAGAATGTACACGCCATTGAGGGTATTGAGGTTAAACTGATCGGCCAGGTCGGCATCTACTGAGCGGATCTGCACACCGAGCAGGGCACGCTGTACAGTACCGAATTCTTTCAGGTCGCGCATCACTTTGCTTACAATGCTGCTGGGTACGGCAAAGCTGTATCCGGCATTAACGCCTGTTGGGGTGATAATAGCAGTATTGATCCCGATTAGGTCACCTTTCAGATTTACAAGGGCACCCCCGCTATTGCCTCTGTTTACAGCTGCATCGGTCTGTATGAATGACTCTATCTGCAGGCCGCTCTGGTCACGAAGGATATTAATATTACGTGCTTTGGCACTGACAATACCGGCTGTAACGGTACTGGTAAGGTCAAATGGATTACCTACGGCCAGCACCCACTCACCTACGCGCACCACATCAGAGTTGCCAAACTTCACGAAGGGTAGATCATCCTCTTCTATCTTCAGCAGGGCCAGGTCGGTAGTAGGGTCTGTACCGATCACTTTGGCATCGTATACCCGATTATCTTCCAGTGTCACCTGCACTTCGTCGGCGTCTTCCACTACGTGGTTATTTGTGGCAATGTATCCGTCTTCAGAAATGAGCACGCCGGAGCCAAATGCACGGGCCGGGCCACGTCTCTGATGAGGATCACGGGGCGCACGCTGCCCATCGCCCCAGTATTCTCTGAAAAACTCTTCCAGGGGATTGCGGCCTGCCTGTGCATCATCGCCACTCCCGTTATAAGTACTCCGTATATGAACCACGGTAGGGGTTACTTTCTCGGCTGCAAAAACGAAGTTAAGCCCTTCCGGCACCACAAAGGTGGTGTCTTCGAGGTACTTGGTCAGGAGGGGCTGCTGCTCATCATCATTTACCTCTATCACCCGCGGCTGGGGGGTGAGTAGGCGGTAGCCTCCCACGGCGATCACGCCGCTGAGCAGGGAGGCAAGGAAAATGCCTGTAAAAAACTGCTTTCTACTCATATCTGTATTAATTCTGCGCTCTGTATAATTAAACCCCGGTGGGGCTTTCTGGTTTAATTAACGCAATGTTTTATTGAATGATGCGCGGTTAACATTTTTTAACAGACTGCCCGGACGGGGGCAGCAGGAGAATGTACTGAGATCGTGTCGGGTTATAAAAAAAGGTGACCTGAGCCACCTTTTTTCCTTAAACACTAATTGAGTTACCTTATTTCACCTCAATTTTTCTGAGGGTTTTCTGCTTCTTAGCGATCTCCACGCGCAGGATACCGTTCTCAAAGGTTGCTTTGATGTTTTCGGCGTCTGCATTATCGGGGAGGATGTAAGACTTCTTGAACTTGCCGTATCCGGTACCTACACTATGGTAGATCACCCCTTCCCTGTCTTCACGGCTGCGCTCACCACTTACTACGAGGTTACGCTCTTCCACATCTATGGTAAAGCTCTCTTTGGTGAAGCCGGGCAGGGCAAATGAGAGTTCAAATGAGTTTTCAGTCTCAGCCACATCTACCGAAGGGGAGAATCCTTTGTGTCCGTTAGTTTGAAAAGCCTCCTGTCCGAAGAAGCGATCAAAAAGGTCGAAAGTAGGAACGGTTTGATATTTAACAAGTGCCATAGCTATATACGTTTTTAAGTTTTGTGTCTGTGAATAATTGCTGAAAGGGCATAGACGAAAAGTGTGCCAACTGGCCTAAGCCGCAAAAACCACCTTATTTAATGTCATTTTGTCATAAAAAGACAACCAAAATAAGCCACGACATGTCATATTGTCTTGTTATGGCAGATTTATAAATTTGTAGAAAAAAATTTGGGTAGGGTATTGTGAAAAAAAAATACGTGTTGCATATTTGCAATCCCATTCGGGGAAACAAAGTCAGAAAAGCTGATTTTGATACCATATTCCTCCTTAGCTCAGTTGGTTAGAGCATCTGACTGTTAATCAGAGGGTCCTTGGTTCGAGCCCAAGAGGAGGAGCACAAAGCCTTGCAGATATCTGCAAGGCTTTTTTGTTTTTAGCCCTCCGCAAACTTCTCTTTCTCAGCACCTTTCTGAAAAAAAGCACGCTTTCCTATTACCTTTTTCCGGCATAAGCAATCAAGGAGGACAAGCCCGTCCGGGCAATACTACTTCACACCTATAAACCAAACCCTATGCTGACCGAAACCCTACCCTCGCCAGCCGAGTCGAGACCCGTAATCCCCCTCATCGGCACCGCTACAAATTTACTATATGGCTATAATCCTGCCTGGTTAAGCCAGGGACAGGGCAACAATGCCTTGTTTCCGGTACCGGGCAACCCCCTGACAGCTTCGGAAGCTCCTGCACCGTCTGTTACGGCCGAATGGAGCTTCCCGTATATATCCCTGCACGAGTCCGCCACCTCTCTTATGGATGAGTTGCTCCCGTATGAGATAGACGACCCCTCTGACGGGATAGATAGCCCGGCATTGCCTTCCGGAGCCCTGATGCTGGGCGACAGTGACCATGACCAGGCCATCAGCCGGCTCTCCGATACGCTGGGTGTAAACCTGGCGGCTGCCGATACGGGGTTTGTACTTGTAAAACTGGTACGGAAGGACGATACCGCTTCTCACAGCAGCCGGGACATGGGCGTACTTATTCACCCCAACCCCTCCCGTATTCCGGATGAGCTGGGAGTTAGCGATGAATACACGCAAGCTATGGGCTCTCTGAAAAGAGTAAAACCCCGCGGTGCTGCCTTTTCTCCGGACAAAGTAAGTGCGGAGGATGCCAATGGCTACCTGGACTGCTTCAGACAGCTGGGCACCCATTTTATTTCCCGCATGGAGCTGGGGGATATGATCTTTCAGGTATATGCCATGCCCTCTGCACGATTTGAGCGGGTAAAAAAGATCTATGCCGACCAGAAGGATAAGCTTAGCGGCCCGCAGGCAGAGCTATTCAGGCAGTATACTACGGATGCCAATACGGGCGCGTTCGGTTACGTTAGCGAGTATGGCCGCATACTCAGCCTGAGCCTGAGCAGTAAGATACAGGATACGGTGACAGCCGGTGACTGGATGGACGACAAATACGCAGAGCATAACAGCTTATTTGCAGCATTTAATACGGAATCACCTGTGAGCCTGCAGAAAATGAACGCAGACTTCAGGGAGGTAACAGCGCTGCGCACTTACCTGACCAGCCTTACGCTATATACAGAGCACAGCCGCAAGCAGATATGGCGCAGGGTATTTAAGGCAGCGGCGGTACAGAAGTATGGGGATGCCATAAAGCCTAACTTTGTGAGCTACTGTCCATACGGTTCTGAATCCGGTCTGGCTAAGAAGCTCTCGCAAAACGAACTCCCAGGCTTCCTGTCTAATATTGCTACGCCCTTTATCAATACGTACAAAGCAGCGCTGGACCTGAAGGAACTGAAGTTTGTGGCAGAAGATGAGGTAAAGGCGCTTACGCTTTATATCAATTACCTGCAGCATAACTCTGAAAAGCCTCTGCACTTACCTGGTGAAGAGGTAATGATAACAGGTCAGCTATTTGCAGTAGAGAAAAAAGACTACACTCCTGCCATCGAGCTAACGGATGAGGGGTATGATAACCTTGTGATTAATGCGAAACAGTTCTACGGTGCGCTACGGGTGCAAAATCAGGCCGGTAGTAAGCATTACACGCTGGTAGACGGTCTTCGCTATATTACTAAACCATCACAGGCTAAAACAAACGGCTCTTCGATCACTACACCCGGCAGTCGCAGCTATGTGACGGTAGACGGAGACATCCGTCAGGCGCCGGCAGAAAAGCACCTGGACAAGCTAAAGCAAAGCCTGCAGTTTAATTTTACCTTTGCCCAGGCGGCGGATAATACGCTGAAGGCTAATCAGCCTGAGCGAAGTGAGGTAGAAAACTTTGTGCATGACAGCCTGCTGTGGATCACGGAGATCATACCGGCTACTAACCGTGATGCGGACCTGCTGAACATACGGGTGCAGGCGCTGGACCTGGCGCATGTGGATGATGACCGCTCCCTGGGTTCTTTTGTGCCCCTTCTACCCTTTAACCGGTACCAGGCACAGGTAGAAAAAATCCTGGCGTTGCTTCGTGACATAGACTTTACGATAGACCGCTACCACCAGGATATTGAGATCCGTAAAACGCAGGAGCTTATCATTAACGTAGGCAAGGATCTGAATAAAAACATCATCGCATCCGGCAAATTGCTTTCGGGCTATGTAGATGCCAGTATTGAGCAGCAAAAGTCGCTCTCGGGGTATTACGGTTCTATTATTAATGAGAAGAAACAGGAGCTGCAAAAGCAGGAGGATACGGTAGGCAACCTGCGTTCGGAGGTTACCAGCCAGCAGGCAGATGTAGGCACGGCGGTAGCCAACTACAAGCAGGCTATAGAGGACTGGCGCATTACCGAAGCCATCAAGTTTGGCCTTACGGTGGCTACGGACCTTTTCTCACTGGGTACATCGTTTCTGATACCTGCCAGCTCCATTAGTGCAGTTAAGGACCTGGGACTGCTGGCACAGCGCATCCAGAAGTTTCTGAATGTGGCCAATGCGACCATGAAGCTATTCACTGACACCTCTACGGGAGTAGACAAGTTTGTGAAAGCGCAGGAGGCATTTGATGGTATCGAGAACGCCGTGACGGCAGATCTTCCATGGGATGAGATGTCAATCCTGATGGACCAGGTGCTCTCAACGGGACCCAATGACCCGAATGTGAATGAGAAAAAGGCGGCGCTGGTAGCGGCCTTCAAGATCTATGTACTCAAAGGCAAGGCTCTCTCAGCGGCCATGTCTTCCACACGGCAGACGGCACAGGACATTTATAGCCGCCAGCAGCAAAAGAACCTGTTGGACGAGCAGATAGGCCGGCTTGAAAAGCTGGATACTGACCTGAACCCGGCGACTATCAATGACCTGGATAAAAATGCGATAGATCTGATGGGGCTTACGGGTACCCTCAGCATGGTAAGGTCACAAATGCTGGGCATGCTGGCACGGGCCTTTACTTTGCAGGATCAGGCACTGCAGTACACTTATTTGCAGCCCCCTACGCCTATCCATTCATTCGATACGCTGGGTATACAGTCTGCAATAGTTACACAGGGTAATAATACGCTGGCTGCCGAAACAGCCTGGAGGCAGTTCCAGCCTTCTACTACTACGCCGCTGGATGTGGAGGTGGAAGTACCGGTTGAGGAACTACGTGACGGTAAAATATATCACTTTAACATTCAACCTAACTTTACAGAATTTCTGAAGTATGTGGACGTAAGGGTGAAGGCAGTAGTGGCCCGCGTGGATGGGATAAAGAGCACGGATAGCGGGGAGTACCTAGTAAAACTGGACTACACGGGGCGGCCTTTTTATGACCGTAATGCTGACCGGCAGACCATCGTCTTTAATACCCTGCAGCGGGAGCGTACTTATGAGTATAAAGTGGAAGGGAATAAACCAAAATTCTCGGACAAGGGTGATTCCTGGTCAGAGGGGGTAAATCCTATTACGCCTTTCTCAGTATGGGAACTCTCATTGCCTAAGACGCGGACAAATAAGAACATGGCCTTTGAGGACCTGACGGTAAAGGTAGTACTGACGTTTGTGCTTAATACACGCATCCATGATACCCGCAGCAGGCTGCTGCAGGCCTTCCGACTTACGGCAGACGGTGTGTCGGTAAACCAAAAGCCTTCGGTACAGCAGCTGGTAGGCCAGATGGCTGAAAAGTCGGTCATGAATAACTGGGACGTGGTATTTAACATGGACCTGGCCAAGATCAATAATGTGCTGGCGAGCCAATATGACAAACTCAAAAACAATGACAGGGAGTATGGTGGCAAAATCACAGCAGATTCAGCGGTACAGGGTGCCAATATTGGTGACATTCTCACGTACGTACTTCAGAAATTTAACCTGAGCTATGGCTATCCGCAGCTTACTTTCCTGGTGAATGACGGCAGTAACGGGGATCTGAATATGGAGATTACCTCGGGTACGGTACAAAAAGGCTCACGGTACGTAGGCTCGGACACTCAGGATGACCGCAATACGCTTGAGGTACTGGCCAGGGCGAATAACCTGCCACCGGATGCGGTAAAAGAGCAGACGATAGGGGGAGTGAAAAAACTGGTGCTTGAGTACTATAATGACCCTGAACCTATAGGCAGTACGGCCACACTCCGGGCGGTAATTAAAATAGATAAGGTAAAAGGGCTGGTAAATGACAACCAGGATATACTTAGTGTGGTACTGGACATGCAGAAGGGTAGCTTCTCGGCTAAAAATATCGAGATAGATATGAGTGACCAGCAGAAGGTCGCCTTTAGCGATGCGGTTAAGGCCTACTTCCAGGAGCACCCTGTTATGTTCATTATCAACTCACTGGATCTGTCGGGTATAGCTACTTTGCCGGACATGAAGCCTAACCAGTTCCTGTTTAAAGCCCTGAAAACCCAGGGAGGCAACGAACTGCTACAGCTCTTTATTCAGACTAATAAACGGGCGGTATTTAACTATAGCCAGACGTACATAAGTCCGGATGTGCCGGAGCCGATCCCGGAGGGCGCAGAGTGCAGCCTTATGATCAACAGCCGCATTATGTTCGGCAGTGTAATGCCCTCCAGTCTTACCTCAGGATGGAGCCTGAAAGGCGATAATCCCGGGGACACGAATAAGGCCTGGTCTGCGGAAGCCACGCAGGCAAGTATTGAAGGTGATGTGGACCTGAGTTCGCTGGATGGAAGCTATACTGCTCCGAGGAGCTTTACCACATCCTACTGGAAGTATGAGCCATGGGGAGGCAACCCGGTAAAATGGAGCCTGGACGGTATGAAAATTACGCCTGGCACTGATGGCCGTATGAGCCTGAATTACAGCAAGAAGAATCCGTTCTACTTTAATGAGAAGACGCGAAGCTGTTCATTCTGGTGTTCAGATTGGAAGGACAATAAACAGAGCACGGACATCACTCTTGTCGTCTCAGCCTCACTACCTACTAAGGTGAGTGGCACCGGCAGAAACCAGGAGATACAGATCAACGCGGGGCAGATTAACCCTAATGCGGAAGCACGTACCTCCGGGGGAGGGCCTTGCGGATCGGATGACCTGCAGGCTCAAATCAATGCCAAGTTACAGCCACAGGTGAAAGAGACGCTAGGCTCTAAGTTCAATATAAGTTTCAGCGGCGTATCGGTCTTTGCCCTGAAGAACCTGCTTTTCCCTTCTAATAACTACATAAAGCTTAGTGACGCTTATGTACCAGGTGACCTGCTGATCACGGGTACATTTGAAGAAGATGCCTGATCGTACTGGCATTATTTACAACCGGGAGGACTGCTTTAATAAGGCAGTCCTCTTTTTTTGTATTATGGAAAAATAATATTTCTCATCATTATAAATATGAATACCATGGCAATTTTTATAACTTATTAAACCTTACTTATTTATCTATAAATAAGTACTTTATAAACCTAACCAAAAACCTTAAGCCACCATGATAAAGCTAAAAATCACAGGATATCATCCTGTCATTTTTCTATTTCCACTCTTGTTGCTCTCCCCTCTGCTTAAAGGGGCTGACTTGCCTGCTGGTTTTGTAGAGACCAGGGTCGCCAAAGACCTTGACCCTACCGGTATTACCGCTGCCCCTGACGGGCGGATTTTTATCGCCCAAAAGGATGGCCGGATCACTATTGTAAAAGACGGGATGCACCTTAGCACACCATTTCTTACGCTGGATGTGGACAACTTCAATGAACGGGGGCTGATGTCTATTGCCTTCGATCCTGATTTTGAAAACAACTCCTATGTATATGTTTTTTATACTGTGCCTGAATCGGCGAATGAAGAGGTGCACAACCGGGTAAGCCGCTTCACGGCCAATGGGGATACGGCGGACCCGGCGAGCGAGCAGGTACTATACGACTTTCACAGGGTATCTGCCGGCATACATAATGGAGGGGCTCTCTTCTTTAGAGATGGCTACCTTTTCGCCTCGCACGGGGACAATGCCTATGGCCCTAACTCGCAAACCTTACTTTCTAACCTGGGTAAGCTCATCCGCATTAATCCTGATGGAAGCATTCCTGCGGATAACCCTTTTTACAATGAAACCACGGGCGAACTGCGGGCTATTTATGCGCTGGGTTTCCGCAATCCATTTAAGGGAGGTGTAGATCCGCAAACGGGGAAGATCTTTTTAAATGATGTGGGACAGGCTGCCTATGAAGAGGTGAACGAGGTGGTGCCGGGTGGCAACTATGGCTGGCCATACGTGGAAGGCCCCATTGCCGGACAGACACCCCCTGACAACTACCAGGATCCTGTATACGCTTATGGTCGCACGGAAGGCTGCAGCATTACAGTGGGCGGTTTCTATAATCCTGTTTCCTCACCCTACCCTTCGGAATGGCAGGGGAAGTATTTTTTCGGGGATTACTGTGCTAACTACATTAAGGCCCTGGACCCCCAAACCGGCCAGCTTACTACGTTCGGCACTGGTTTTAAACGACCACTGGATGTAGCGGTGGACGACGAAGGTATTTTGTATGTACTGGTAAGGCAGGGCCTGGGAGGAGGCTCACAGCAGGACAATACGTCCAGTAGTGACGGCGAACTGTGGCGGATGGACTATACCGGCAGTACGGCTCCTGTGATCACGGTACAGCCGGAGAGTGTGACTACGAATGCAGGCAATGATGTGCTGTTTACGGTAGCAGCCTCGGGCAGTAGCCTTCAGTATCAGTGGCTTAGAGATGGCGCAAACATAGCGGGGGCCACCTCGTCTTCTTACTTGCTGGAGGATGTATCGGTGGCGGATGACAGTGCCGCCTTCAGGGTATTTGTATATAACAGTGTGGATACGGTCGTAAGCGACGTAGCACTGCTCAGAATAAACAGTAATACGCCTCCTACCTTAGCCATTGATTCACCGGACTCTACTCTTCTGTACCAGGCAGGGCAGACAATAACGTTTAGCGGTACGGCTACGGACGCGGAAGACGGCCCCTTGCCGGACTCGGCCTATACGTGGTGGATAGACTTTCACCATGATAGCCATACACACCCGGCACTGGACGAAACCAGTGGCATAACCAGCGGCAGCCTTACCATTTCCCGTACGAATGAAACGTCGGACAATGTATGGTATCGCATCTATCTGAGGGCCACGGACAGCGACGGTGCCTCTGTAGTGACATACCGGGAAATATACCCGCAAAAGGCGGATATCACACTGGCTACCGACCCCCCGGGCCTGGAGTTACTGCTGGATGGAAAAGCGGACACAACGCCCTATACGGTGACGGGGGTGGTGGGCATAACGCGCACGGTGGAAGCACCGCAGCAGCAGGCTCTGAATGGAGTAAATTATGTATTCGATAGCTGGAGCGACGGAGGTGCGGCCACGCATGACATCACCACGCCGGAGACCAACACGGTATATACGGCACTGTATGTGGTGGATACGACGGCACAAGATTCTCTGAGAATCCCGGAAGACCCGGCGAATACTGTAAATGGCCTGGACTATGCCTACTATGAACAAACGTGGTACAGCCAGCCGGACTTTAGCGCCTATATACCAGCAGATACCGGCACTACGGCTGTACCAGACCTGGCGCTACGCCAGCGTGAGGACTACTTCGGCATGCAGTACACCGGGTATGTGGAAGTGCCGGCGGATGGTGAGTATACATTTTACACGGCCAGTGATGATGGTAGCGTACTTTATATAGGAGATAGCCTGGTGGTGGATAATGGCGGGCTGCATGCCTTGCAGGAAAGGTCGGGCCGCATAGGATTGCAAGCAGGGAAGCATGCGGTACGTATAGAGTATTTTGAAAAAACGGGAGGACAAACGCTGACTGTAAGCTACGACGGTCCCGGCCAGCCAAAGGGTGAAATACCGGCCAGCGCCTGGTACCGGGTGAGTGCGGACACTACAGGACCGGCCCCTGGCCCGGACCCTGATCCGGTAAATTTACTACTGGAAGCAGAAGAGGCTACGGTATTCGGGGCCAACATTCTCCAATGGATTCCGCGCTATACAGGCAGCGGCTATGTGGACTATTCGGGGCAGTATGATGACTACATCGAATGGGTGGCCAACGTACCTGACTCCGGAGAATATACGTTGCAGTTCCGGTATGTGCTGGGAGCATCGGCCAGCAGACCGCTGGAGCTCAGGATAAATGATATGGTGACGGACCCTGCACAGGACTTTCCTGTTACTGCCGGCTGGAATGACTGGCAGGTAGTGGAAACAACGGTGACTCTCCCGGCAGGGCAAAATACCATCCGCACCACGGCCATAGGGTATAGCGGAGGTAATATAGACCACCTGCGTGTGTACAATGATGCTGGCGCGCCTGCTGCACGCACAAGTTTACAATCCTCTGTAAAGAAACTAAAACGGTCTGTGGAGGTATTCCCTGTGCCTGCCGACGCCAGCCTTACCCTATCTGGCATAGAAGGTGCAAAGGGGGCAAGGATGGTGGATGCTACGGGCAGAACGGTGTGGCAAACGGAAGCTGAACCCGCAGGTGTACTCAGGCTAAATACAAGCGGATTTGACAGTGGCCTGTACCTCCTGATTGTGGAAATGTCAGGAAGCACGGTACGAAAAAGGATCGTGATAAAACACTAATTTACTGAATAACAAATAATTACACACACCTAAATAGTAGCCCCGAAATTAGGTGTGTGTACATTTATTTTAACTGAAAAGAAGAAAAACTGTAACCTTAGCCATGCCTTTGCAGTTTTGATTAATGGTCGCCCATCAAAAGTTAAACATCATTAATAACAGGTCTGTGCAAAAGGGTATAGCTTACTTTCTTCTGATCATTTCATTTTTAACTTCTCCCGAACTTTTTGCTCAAAACAGCGAGCCGGGAAGCAATAACCTCTCAAAACCCTCTGTCACCGGACAGGTGGTGGATGAATCTACAGGTGAGCCGGTTCCCTTTGCCCAGGTGGCGCTATATAAGCCGGGGGGTAGTAGGCCGGTGAGCGGGGGCGTGACGGAGGCTGACGGTTCTTTTAAGATCGACGCCCAACCGGGTGTATATGAGTTAACGATACAGTTTCTGGGGTTTGCTGACCGTAGCCAGGAGGTTACTCTGAACAGCGGTAATAAGGCGCTGGGAAAGATCAGGCTTACGCCGGCTGCTGAGCAACTGGATGAAGTGGTGGTGACAGCGGAGGATATGCAGACCAGCCCGGTGGAAACTACTATGGAGGGTATGACGGTACGCCCTGACCGAACTATCTCCAACCTGGGTGGCAACCTGCTGGATGTCCTTAGAAACACGCCGAGTATAGATGTGGGCCAGGACGGGGGCATCTCAATACGGGGCAGCGGCAACACCAATATTCTGATCAATGGCCGTAACTCTGCCCTGGCTACGGACCTTGAGCAGATACCTGCCAGCGCAGTGGAAAGCATTGAGATCATTAATAATCCTAATGCCAAGTACGATGCGGAAGCGGCCGGCGGGGTGATCAACATCAAGTTGAAAAAAGGTAAGGACATGGGTACCAATGGCAAGGCGCAGGTAACGGCTGGCAGTAATATGCGCCTGGGCACTTCGCTACGTGTAAACCATAAAACGGAAAAGTATAATATCTATGGCGGATACAACTTCCGCCGCTGGCCGCGGGAGGGCTACTCGCGTACGACACGCCTGACTTTTGATAATGATGAGCGCCTGGAGCAGTATGGGGACAATGACCGTAATGACCGTGAACACACGTTTAGCCTGGGCGGGTCCATCTTTGCGGGAAAAAACAAGTTCAGCTATGAAGGGGCCATGAACATTGAGAATGAGAATGACTTTGAGGAGAACCTGACGGAGGTATTCGACCTGAATACGGATAACCTGATACTTGACTACGCCAGGGTTAATAATGAAATAGAGGAAAACTACACGTACGATAATGCGCTGATCTACGACCGCGCCTTTGATGATGAGGACCGGAGTTTCCGTGCGCTGATGAGCCACAGCTTCAGAACGGGTGTGGAAAACCAGTATATTGATGTTTACCCCAATACTGACTATACGGAAGGGGAAAACATGTCTGGTCAGGAACGTGCGCTTACGGATGAAAGCCGCCATAACATTATCGGACAGGCTGATTATGCTCAAAACCTTGGGCCGGGTAAGTTTGAAACGGGACTGAAAACGATTATCCGCTTGCTGGATAATGACTACCGCTATGAGATACAGGACGAGAGCGGTACTTTTGTGCTGCAGGACGAGATCAGCAACCAATTTAAATATTCGGAGCAGGTGTATGCTGCCTATGGTATTTATAGCCTGGAAAAGGGTAAGTGGAACCTGTCTGCCGGTACACGGCTGGAGCAGACGCTGATAGATACGGAGCTGGTGACTACCGGTGAAACGAATAACCAGAACTACCTGAGCCTCTTCCCGAGCTTCCAATCTAGCTACGCGATAAATAATGATCAGTCACTGAAATTTACCTACAGCCGTCGTATAGACCGTCCCAATGCGTGGCGCCTGAACCCTTTCCCTGATGTATCGGATTCACTGAACGTACGCTCCGGCAATCCTAACCTGCAGCCGGAATTTATCCAAAGCCTTGAGTTCGGCTATTTTATAAGCCTGGGCAAGGTGGAATTCACTACTAACACTTTTTACCGCCATGTAGACGGGCAGATTGACTTTCTGGTACAGGTGGAGAATGGCATATCTTACCGCCGACCTGAAAACCTGAACAGTAGCACGACGTATGGGTTTGAGATCATTAACAATACGGAGGTAACGCCGTGGTGGAAAATGAACGGTAGCTTCTCGCTGTTCCGTACGGAAGTGGATGGTACTAATATTGACGGGAACTTCACTAACTCCGGTGTGGCGTGGAACACTAAACTGACGACGGATTTTAGCCTGCCGGCAGATGTGGGTCTGCAGTTAACGGGTAATTACACAGCCCCGGAGATAGAAGCTCAGGGTCGGGACCTGGCACGCTACTATGTGGATGCCAGTGTGCAACGCTCATTTCTGGAGGACAGGGCCAAAGTGAGCCTAAGCCTGAGAGATATATTCAATACCCGCCAGTTTCAGGGTGAGAATGAAGGCGAGGACTTCTTCCAGGAGTTCACCTACAAGCGCCAGTCACGCATATTCCTTATCAGTGCGAGTTATAGCTTCTGATCTATTCAGGATAAGTAAAGCATGTTAGCCCTCTATTCAGCGGCAGGGTTTGAGGCCTCAAAGCGCTGTGTATTTGAATGGGTGGAGTATGGGTCTTTGAAGGTGGTTCGGGTGATGAGCCTGTCCCCTTTGTCGTAGGACATGTAATTAGAAAGCCAGTTTATAAGGACGAAGGTGCGGTTCTTAAATCCGGCCAGGTAGAAGATATGGACAAGGGCCCAGATCACCCATGCGGTAAAGCCACTTAGCTTAAGGCCTCTGATGTCTGCCACGGCGCGGCGGCGCCCGATGGTAGCAAGGTGGCCTTTATCAAGATAGTCAAAGGGTTCGGCCGATTCTCCCTTAATAAGCTTCAGTATGCATTTGGCTACATGACTCCCCTGCTGTATGGCTACGGGCGCAAGCATAGGGAGGCCCTTTGGATGCTCTTCTGTTATCAGGCCGGCCACATCCCCAATGGCAAATACATTGTTCATGCCGGCTACTTCCAGGGTTTCGGACACCTTCAGGCGGTTACCCTTTACTACTATGTCTTCGTTTAATCCTCCGGGAAAGCTTCCTCTAACGCCGGCGGCCCATATGAGGGTAGCGGCTTTTAGCTGCATTTTGGCATCTTCTATCTGTACGGTACGGCCATCATAGCCTGTCACTTTACATCCGAACAGGACTTTGACATCCATATTCTGCAGGTCCTTCAGGGTCTGTTTACTACTCTCTTCTGACATGCCTTTGAGCAACTGGTAACCGGATTGCAGCAGGTATATGGTGATGTTGTCGCCATTGTACTCAGGGTAATCCTTGGGAATGATATGGTCTCTGAACTCTGCCAGCGCGCCAGCCAGCTCTACACCGGCAGGCCCCCCGCCGACTATGGCAAAATTGGTCAGAACATCCTTCTCTTCCTGTATGCATGTCTGGGCGGCCATCTCCAGGTGGCTCAGCATGAGGCTGCGAATGTGTATGGCATCTTCTACGGTTTTCAGTCCGTAGCAATGCTCTTTTATTTTATTATTACCCAGAAAGTTGGTGACACTACCTGAAGCGATGATGAGGTAATCATAGGTAAGGAAGCCTTTGTTGGTAATAACCTTATTTTGAGCATGATCTATTCGCTCAACATTTGCCAGGCGGAAGGTGACATTATTATAGTCTCTGAAGCGCTTACGTAGCGGGAAAGAAACGGAGTCTGGCTCCAGGCCGCTGGTGGCTACCTGATAGATGAGGGGTACAAACTGGTGATAATTGTGCTTATCCAGTAGCACCACGTCCACGGGTTTATTTTTCAGCTTCTTTATTGCATTAAGCCCGGCAAACCCTCCGCCGATGACTACCACTCGGGGCAGGTCATTTTCAGGCAGGCAAAAGGGTTGCTCCTGCGGCCTTATCTCACTATCACTCATTTCATTTCCCATTTCAGTTGATATAACCGGGGCGGGATGGGCTTGTTAAAAAAATTGACGGATGAGGCCTCTGCTGCGAAAGGTTTACTTAAAAGATGATGTGCAGTGGCCCCCTGAACTCATTGTGGGTGAATTTGATCTGGTAGTAATAGGTGCCGCTGGCTACGCCCCCGCCATCCCAGTGGAAGTCCCGCTCGCGGGTAAAGAACACCTCTTTGCCCCAGCGATTGTAGACGGTGAATGATTCAAACTGACTTGCGCAGTTATCGGGTGGCAATTCTTTAATAAAGTATTCTTCAGAGAAGGAATCGCCATTGGGGGTAAAAGCGTTGGCAATATCGAAATTATAATCCACCTCCAGGTCCTGCAGTTCGAGATTAAGGGTGAGGGTATCGATCAGGCTTCCATCACAGTACTGGTCTCTCACCACCAGTCGTACGGTGAAGCGGTTCTCTTCGGGTAAGCCGGATAGCTGCTCGCAACCGGGAGTCCAGATAAAAGGGGAATTGACCTGTCCGCGCCCTGTGACGGGCTCAAAGGTAAATAACCCCTCGTAGCGCTCGGCATCGGCGGGCAGCATGGCCATGTACATTTCATCGTTGTCTGCCTCATTGCCCTGTATATTGAGGGTAAGGCTTTCACCGACGGTGAGCCGGTAATCCACGGGGCCCGGTTCACCGGCCACACTGATGACGGGAGCATTATTTACAGGAGGCTGTACTAGCAGGTTCCTGATTACGGTATCAGGAAACTCCATGCCGCAGTCGTAGACACTTCTGAGCACGAAGCGTAGCTGGAGGGTATCATCTAATATACGGAGTGCTTCACAGCCGGGTGTGTAGGCAAAGGGGGCGGTGATGCTGCCAGTGCCGCTGGCTCCTGCAAACTGGTAGATAAAATCCGGTGGTAGTTCATCTGCGTTATCAAGTGTAAGGTAGAGTGAATCGTTGTCGATGTCATTACCGAACAGGTCAAAGCGGATGCTTTCCCGCACCCTGACCTGCAGCAGGTTATCCGGGGCGTTCGTTGTAAGCACCGGCTGGGAGGGCTCGGGGGCTACGTGCATCAGGTCAAAATAGACGGTATCGGGCGGGGTGAGGTGACCGCAGGAGTCAATATCATCCGCAAGCATGGCAAAGCTTACGGGCATATCCACAAACTTCTCACACTGAGGTGTCCAGCTTACCCTGTAGCGGGCAAAGCCTCTGCTTTCTTCCAGCAGGTCTATGGCTACGCCTACTGATTCGGGTGATATGCCCTCTGCCTGCCTCCATACCAGCAGGCTGTCCAGATCATCGTCACGGGCCACTACTTCCATACTGAAGGACTGGCCGGTAAGGAGGCGACGCTCTACCCGCTCAGCCACAGGGGCAGAAAAGTAGGCGGGGGTACCTATGTCGCGATCTATATGAATACGTACGCGCAGGGTATCGAGCAGGGGTTTGGGGCAGGAGTTGTCTCCGGCAATAAAGTCAATGATGAGGGGGTCCACGCCTGGCACGGGGCATTTATCCAGGCACACACTGGTGGAAAGGGTGTCTTGTATGGAGGCGAGAAACTTACTTTGCTGCCCCCAGGACCAGCCATAGTCGGCGGGGTCAAAGTTTACGGCACGGGCACGTATACTTACCTGCTCTCCCCTGAGTTGGGTGTCGCCGTCTGTTACCTTAAAGTCTATGCAACTGGCATCCTGCTCACGTATGGTGATCAACTCATTATTGGCTAACCGGCGGCTGTCCCCGTTAATATTGGCAGTAATAACCGGTGGCTGGCCTGCATTACAGTCAGTGATGACGAGTAGCTGAAAGTCTCTCCTTACCTCTCCTATGCGCCGGCCATTGCGGTACTCCTCGCACTTAACGCTAAATACGAACAGGCCTGGCTGGGTGGGGGTAACGGTAAGCAGTCCGTCGGTACTGATGCTAAGCGGCGGAATACCTCTTATCTGGTTATCTGTATCATAACCTGTCTCCCAGGTGACGCTGGGGTGTGGTGCTGGCCTCGGATTGGGGATAGGCTCTCCGGTGGAGCTGTTCAACGGATCAACCAGAGAATATACGAGGGAATCGCCATCCGGATCAGTGCCGCCGAAGTCGGCATAGTAGGGCTTAAACACGCATCCATAGTCGCTAAGGGGCGGGAATAGCTGGGGGGTACTGTTCACGAAAGGTTGCTGGTCCAATTGGACAGGGGGAAACTCCAGGTAGAATGTCTGTCCTGTACCTTCGGGCAATACGATATTATTGATGATGTTATTGCGGCAGCAGCGCTCGTAGGTTACGTAGTATCCCTGGGGGTCGTTATAGATGGTGGGATCCAGGTAGATCCTTCTTTCATAGACGAGTTTATTGGTTTCCAGTTCGGCTATGGCACACTCCGGCTGTGTGTACTCTACCTCTGTCTTTTGTACCTGGTTTAGCCGCCAGGCGTCTACCCGGCGGTTTCGTGCCTTACTGAAGATCACCAGGGTGGCGTCCTGGTCTTCTGCTCCGGGACTCCCGTTTACACGGTCAAAGTACTGAATGAGGCGCAGGGTATAATAGTACCCTCCGGTATGCTCCAACTCTATCTCTCCCCCTACAATGTGGGTAGCCCGGGCACCGGTGCAAACTAAGAACAGGAATAGACAAATAGTAACGTGCCGCATGCGTTAGCCTTAAGGTCTGAATAATCAATATAGTAAAAATTACCTCCGCCTACCGTCTTCCCTACATATGTCTGACACTTCAATGGTAAGAATCCCTTCGCCGGAATGGACATACTTGTCCGGGTAGTTTCAGTAATCCTTCAAAACTAACAGGACGGAGGAAAATACAAGGGATCTGAGCCACAGCCATATTCATTAAAATATTCAATTAATACAGCGCCCGGTCGAGAGGAACGGGAGAGGAACGAAAGGCGAAGGATACCCCTACCATACATGGTTTAAAGACGGTTAAGAGACGGTTCAGTAGTGGGTGGAAGGGCGGAAAGAGATGAACTAAAAAAAGGTGTAATGGCCGCAGTGGGCCTCCTTGTAAAAATACAAATTTATGGCAGCAGATCAAAGGGGTTATCACTTTATGATAGGTGGCATACCGGTGGCCTGAAGGCGATAGGGCAGGGGGGGTGAAACGGATGAAGGAGGGGTAAGGTGCGGGCAATCCGAAAAAATGCCGTAATTTTGCAGCTTATTATGGGAAGAGGCAAGAAATTTAAGCAGGAAACGCTGGAGAAGGTGCCTATCGGTGCTATGGCAGTGGAAGGTAAATGTGTGGCGCGGGTGGATAACCGTGTGGTTTTTGTAGAAGGTGTGGCGCCGGGAGATGTGGCGGACCTTCGCATTACCAAAAAGAAGAAAAACTTCTTTGAGGCACGGGCGGAGCGCATACATGAATATTCGGACAGACGTACTGAGCCCTTTTGTGAGCACTTTGATTACTGCGGAGGCTGCAAATGGCAGCATATCACGTATGAGACTCAGCTGGCATATAAGCACCAGCAGGTGATCGACTCGCTGGAGCGCATCGCTAAAGTGCCCCTGCCTGAGATAAGCCCGATACTGCCCTCTGCCGAAACCCGCTTTTACCGCAATAAGCTGGAGTTTACTTTTAGTGACAGCCGCTGGCTGACCCGGGAGGAGATCGATAGCGGGGCGGAAATCAGCCGTGAGGCGCTGGGCTTTCACGTGCCGGCACGCTTTGACCGGGTCATCGATATCCGGAAGTGCTACCTGCAGCCAGACCCGAGCAATGCGGTAAGGCAGACGATAAGGGCCTACGCTCTTGAAAATGACCTCACTTATTACAACCTGAGAGAGCATACGGGGCTACTGCGTAACTTGATCATCCGTACGGCTAATACGGGGCAGACGATGGTCATCGTGCAGTTTGGCGAACGGCAGGAGGAGGCTATAGGGGGTGTAATGGCTCACCTGAAAGAGGCTTTTCCTGACCTGACTGCCCTTATGTACATCGTGAACCTGAAGAAGAACGAAACGTTCCATGACCAGGAGGTGATCACGTATGCGGGCCGCGACTATATAGAGGAGGAAATGGAGGGGCTGCGCTTCCGTGTAGGACCTAAGTCCTTTTACCAGACCAATAGCGGGCAGGCTTATGAGCTGTATAAGGTGGCTCGTGACATGGCGGCACTTACGGGCAGTGAAACGGTATATGACTTGTATACGGGCACGGGTACGATTGCTAACTTTGTGGCCCGCCAGGCGGGCCATGTGGTAGGCGTGGAGTATGTGCCGGAGGCGATTGAGGACGCGAAAGTTAACAGCCGGGAAAATGGTATAGATAATACCCGCTTCTTTGCGGGTGACATGAAAGACTTGCTTACCGAAGACTTTGTGAATGAGCAGGGCCGCCCGGATGTGGTGATTACGGACCCTCCCCGCGCGGGCATGCATGCGGATGTGATACAAACGCTGCTGAACGTATCGCCTGACCGTATCGTTTATGTAAGCTGCAACCCGGCTACACAGGCCCGGGACCTGGCGCTGCTGGGTGAGCAATATGAGGTGACGGCTGTGCAGCCGGTGGACATGTTCCCGCATACTCACCATGTGGAGAATGTGGTGCGGCTGGATAAAATATCTTAATAACGCTGAAAACAGAAGAAATACGATGCAAAACGATCCTGAATTAGATCCTAAATACCTGGGCACCATCACGGAGGACTTTGCAGTAGTGTCGAACATACTGAGGGAGAGCTCTTACCAGGTACGCAAAAGGGGCTTTTCAGAGTACCCTATCTTTCCGGTGAGTAAAACGCAGCTACCGGTAGGGCAACTGCTGCTGGCTAAGGAGGAACTGGCCCTGCAGTGGAATTACTACATTACTTACCTTGACGAGTTTGTGCAGCGCAAGTTGATAGACCAGGAGAGGGTAGAGGAGTTTGAAAAGAACTATAAGGACCCGGAGGAGTTCTGTTGCCTCTTTGTGGTAGACGGGGATTTTACGCGTTACGTTTATATCCCCTACCCTGAGGACAGCCCGGCGCAGGGACTATGATTTAGCCATAAGCTAAATAAGCATATTACTAGGTGACATCCCATGCGGGGTGTCACCTTTATTTTTTTAAGGGCATATATAGCTTACCATTACAGGTTATTTAGTTGAAATATTAATCCTAATAAATAGGGATTTATTACGGTTATATTATTCAATAAATTAGCTTATGGCAATATAGGCCTCCCCCTGGCCTATGCCAGCTACCTGTTACACCCGCCTTGCGGGTGGTCCCATCATATCATTTTTTCCTTCTACCAATCACTAAACTCTTTTTCACCTATGAAAAACCTTCTATTACTGATTACCCTGGCGGGTCTGTCATGTATAAGCGTACGCGTCCTGGCACAGGATCCTTCCACAGATCGCTGGGTGGATAATTTTAACAACACCATCATCAACCCGCCCAATGTGGGGAGTGTGGGCATAGAAACCAGCTTCCCTCTGCAGGGCACGAAGCTGGACGTAAGGCTGGGCAATATCTTTCAGTCGCCGCTCAGCTCCAGCTCTACGCTGGATGTACCTAACCAGTTTATCGGAATAGGCGATTCCTTCGGGCAGTGTGATATCTACGGCATCAGGGTGCAGGAGCCTCTGGTTATTGCCACGATTAACAACCCGATTGCTTTCGCAAACCTGGGCATTAAAGCGCCGGCGGCAAACAGCATCAACCCTATCCCTGTGCTGAGCTTCTACCCCTCGCTTATCATAGAGTATGATGGCGACCCCGACGGCTGCGGCACACAGGTGGGCCGCTGGACATCTTCGGGCCTGACGGTGAGCGGATCTGTCACGGCTAATGCTTTCGTGACTTCCTCCGACGAAAGACTAAAGGCTGACTTCCGGGAGCTAACGGACGCTGCGGCTCTCATACAGGCGATGCACCCGGTGAGTTATACGCTTAACCCTGCAGCGGCTCCGGGTAAAAACCTACAGGAGCAACGTACAATGGGCTTTAAAGCGCAGGAACTTCAGGCCATATTGCCGGATGTGGTGCATGAGGGTGAGGACGGCTTTCTCGGGGTCAATTATGATGCCCTTATCCCTGTGCTGGTGGCGGCGCTGCAGGAGCAGCAGGCCCGCATTGAGCAATTAGAGCAGCGGGTGGCTGCAGGTCCGGAGTTGGCGCCCGGTGGTGTACCTGTCCCGGAACGTATCGAGCTGTTCCAGAACGAGCCGAACCCCTTTGACCGGGAAACGAGTATCCGGCTGAACCTGCCGCAGAGCGTGCAAAACGCCGTGCTGTATGTGTATGACATGAATGGCCGCCAGATCAAAGAGCTGAGCCTGGAGGCGCGCGGCACGGTCAATGCACGTATAAACGCGGGCGAACTGGAGGCTGGCATGTACATCTATGCGCTGGTGGCGGATGGTAAGGCCATCGACAGCAAACGGATGATCCTGACGAGGTAGCATGAGGCTACCCGCTGACTTACCTACCAGGAATACTTTTTTCAACAACCAATATTAACCATTAAACTCACTTTTATGAGAAAGCTATTTACTTTTTTACCTGCAATCATGCTATGTATGCTGGTAAGTACAGCGAGCCTGTATGCTCAGGATCCTTCGGTAGACCGCTGGGTGGACAGCGGGGGAAATACCCTGATCTCCCCCTTTAGCGGCACGGTGGGCATAAGCACCTCTTTTCCCCTGGCAGGGACCAAGCTGGATGTGCGGCAGGGCAATATATTTCAGTCACCCTTAAGCTCATCTTCCACTACTTCATTTCCCCGTCAGTTTATCGGCATAGGCGAGTCGTTCGGGCAATGTGATATATACGGGGTGAGGGTGCAAAAGCCTAAAGGCCTCACCTTCGTAGGGGACCCGAACCCGGATGTATTTGTCAATATGGGGGCTAAGACTATCCGGTCCTCGGGGACGTTTTCCTTTAATATAGTAACGCCGGTGATCTCTTATTACCCTTTTTTAGCTATGGAGTATGATGCTGACCCTGATGGCTGTCCGGTGAGGATAGCCACGTGGTCGAGCAACACGGCAACTTACCAGTTGGATGTGGCAGGGGATGTAAGGGTGGTGACTCTTACTCAGACATCTGATGAGCGGCTGAAGAAGGACTTTAGAGAGGTGACCAACGCCCGCGACAAAATAGATGCAATGCACCCGGTAAGCTACGCGTGGAACAGCGGTGTAGCCCAGGCGAAAAATCTGAAGGACCAGCGTAATATTGGTTTTAAGGCACAGGAGCTACGCACTATACTACCAGAAGCAGTGAGCGAAGGGGAGGACGGCTACCTGGGCATAAACTACAGTGCGGTTATCCCTGTGCTGGTGGCTGCACTGCAGGAGCAGAACCAGGAGATTGCCAGCCTGCGTGAAGAACTGACTACAATGCGTAATAATGCTCCTGCGCAGGGGCTGAACAATGTGCCTGAGCGCATTGAGCTGTTTCAGAACGAGCCGAATCCCTTTAACCGGGAGACAAACATTCGCCTGAACCTACCTCAGGATGTGGAAAATGCGGTGCTGTATGTATATGATATGAATGGCCGCCAGATCAAGGAGCTAAGCCTGGAGGAGCGCGGCGCGGTCAGCGCACGCATCAGTGCGGGTGAGCTGGAGGCCGGCATGTACATCTACGCGCTGGTGGCGGATGGTAAGGCCATCGATAGCAAGCGTATGATTCTGACGAGGTAGTATTAGCGTGGTTATAAAAAAAGAGCTTGCCACAACAGGTGACAAGCTCTTTTTTTTATTAGTCGAAGTGCTTCCAGCCCTGGGCCTGCAGGGGTACTTTCTGCTGGCCGCGGGTAATGAGTACCTTGCCGTTTTCCTTTTCCTGCATGTAGCCTATGGTGGTAATGTCAGGGTGGTTTTTGATCTTTTCGTAATCCTCCTGGCCTATGGTGAACAGCAGCTCGTAATCTTCTCCGCCATTGAGGGCGGCGGTGGGTGCACCTATCTTGAACTCGTCTGCCACTTCATATACGTCCTTGGTCATGGGTAGCTTGTCTTCGTATACCACGGCTCCCAGTCCGGAGGATTTACACAGGTGCATCACTTCAGAGGCAAGGCCGTCGCTGATGTCGATCATGGCGGTAGGCACCACGCCCAGGTCACGCAGGTCAAATATCACGTCCATCCGTGCCACGGGCTTAAGCTGCCGGCCGACTACTTCCTTATATTTTTCCAGGTCCGGCTGCATTTCAGGGTTTTCCCTGAATACGGCCTTTTCACGCTCCAGCACCTGCAGGCCCATATAGGCACCACCCAGGTCACCGGTGACGCAGAGTATGTCGGCCGTTTTAGCGGTAGAGCGCAAGGCTAGCTGTTCCGGGGTGGTCTCTCCCACAGCAGTGATAGAGATTACGAGGCCCGAGTGGCTGCTGGTGGTGTCTCCTCCTACCAGGTCTACATTATAGTCCTGACAGGCCTGGTGTATGCCCTGGTACAGGGCCTCTACGGCCTCTACGGAAAAGCGGTTGCTAAGGGCAATATTGACAGTGATATACTTTGGCAAGCCGTACATGGCCGCTATATCCGACACATTTACGGATACGGCCTTGTAGCCCAGGTGGGGCAGAGGCATATAGCTAAGGTCAAAATGTACCCCTTCCAGCAACATGTCTGTGGTGACCAGGGTAAGCTTACCGCCATCTTCTATAACGGCGGCATCGTCACCTATCCCTACCCTGGTAGAGGGATTAGTGACAGGGCTTAGGGCTTTGAGCCGGTCTATCAGGCCAAACTCCCCGATTTCGCCGATCTCTGTACGTTTGGGACTTTCTGACATTGTATTTTCTCAATAAACGTAAAAATGGTATAGCCGCTACGCTGCCTTTCTTTACCTGACGGATGGAAAAAGCACATCATCCGTAGCGGCTAAGGGCGGCGTTTTTTGGCTTGCAGCCATCTGGCATGTATCTTCCTCAAAAAGAAGAAGGTATGAAGAAGTTGATCCTGTTTACGGTTCTTTGTCTAATGGTACTGGCTAGCTGCGGACCGCGTCCACAGTACAAAACACGCTCAGGCAAAAAGAAAAACACGCATTATAACTCTATCCAGTATGACAAAAAGAACTGGAACCGCAACCGTTAGTTTTCTTCGGAGGTAATCTCCTGGCACAGTTCTACCAGTACACCTCCGCTGCTTTTAGGGTGTAAAAAGCATACGAGTTTGTTATCCGCCCCTTTTTTAGGCTCGGTGTTGAGAAGCTGAAAGCCCTCACCTTCCAGTCGGGCCATTTCTGCGCGTATGTCCTCAACATCGTAGGCAATGTGGTGTATGCCTTCTCCGCGCTTTTCTATGAACTTAGCGATGGCGCTGTCTTCGCTTGTGGCCTCCAGAAGCTCGATCTTACTATCTCCCATCCGGAAAAAACTGGTGCTTACTCCCTCGGATGCCACCTTCTCTGTTTTGTAGGGCTCAGTATTCAGCAGGGCTGTATACAGGCTATTGGCCTTTTCCAGGTCCTTTACGGCTATGCCTATGTGTTCGATCTTCCTCATATATGGCTTCACGTATGTTTATTACCGCTTTGTTACTTACCTTTGCAAAGGTGCCAAACTTTTCGGGAGGCCGAAAGGTTCGCTAGCTGTTTTTGGTTATGCGTAGGCAAATTATTACATTATAGTTACTGACCAAAGGATGGATTCATCTACAGACATACACGTAGAAGCGGCCCGCATCCAAAAGGAGATACGGAATTATCTCGGGCTGGGAAGCAGTTCGGTAGTGTTTGAGTTTCATGCGGCCGATGGCGGGCGTACCAAGCTGGACATGATCACGATCAACCCCCGGCACAGCCAGTCCTTTTTATTTCACAGCACGACAGGGTATGATAAGATCGACTCGCTCAACAAGATGCTGGACTACGTAAAGGACTACAAAGAGAAGGAAAGCAGCTACACCATCCAATGGGCGATACGCGGTGAACGCGACTTGCATACTTCTTATTTCAGTGCACCAAATATTTACGGAGCACTGGAGAAGCTATATTACGGTCGCGACATGAACCAAATCACGGTTTTTAGCGTAGTATTAAATCCAATAAGCTAATAATAAAAGAGGAGAAGCATGATCAGCGTAACGGATTCCGCTAAGCACAGAATTACCAAACTTCGGGAAGAAGAGGGCAAGTCACCTGAGTACAATATCAGGGTTAGCGTGAAAGGTGGTGGCTGCTCCGGCCTTATGTACGATCTGGATTTTGACAATGAGATCCGGGATGCGGACGAAGTATTCGAAGATAAGGGCGTAAAGATTCTTGTAGACAAGAAGAGCCTGCTCTACCTGCTGGGTACCACCCTGGACTTTACAGACGGACTAAACGGAAAAGGTTTTCAGTTTATTAACCCTAACGCTTCACGTACCTGCGGGTGCGGAGAGAGTTTTGCTGTTTAGGGTAATAAGATAAAAGTACTTTTTACACGAACGGTAATGCCGGAAAGAGCCACGTACTAATTTTGAGTGCGTGGCTCTTTCATTTTCATGGCTCAGAGCGGATTTTCAGCCAAAAAAGACACAATAAAGAATAAATCAACCAAAATATCCCTCAATCGGATTATTCCGTTATCGGTAATTCTTATACTGTTCTCTATATATCAAGTAATGAGGATGTTTTACTATAGAAAAGGATTAATATTCAAAATACAAGTGTGAATATTTAACTTTTTTACGGTCAATAATAAATGAATTTTTGGAGTAAATATTGGGCTAAACGACATTAGCAACAATAAGACTTCATTATGAGTTGGATATTACATAAGTTTATTACACAAAAAATGCATATTACTGATAAATGGCTAAACGAATCGCAAACAATTTTAGAGTGAACCTTCGCTATTTGCGAAAGAAGCACCACATGACCCAGGAGGAGCTGGGGGAAAAAGTCGGAAAAACGAAAAGTCTCATTAGCAGCTATGAAAAAGGAAATGTGGAGCCGGGTCTGTCCGCATTGCTTGAGCTCACAGAAATATTCAATGTCTCATTGAATGATTTTGTGCTGGAAGAGCTAGCGGTCAAAAATGAGGATGCCTCACCGGAGGTGGTCATTGACCGGTCTTCACTGGAACAGCTTAAGGAAGAGAGCGTGAGCATGCGTGAGGAATATAGCCTTAGCGGGCAGTCCGACAGCAAAGAACCGAAAGAAAGATTATACAACCTTGTACAAAGGTCGCTGCAACTGGCAGGCATGCAACAGGAACAGCTAAGAGAGGTGGCCAACGGCCTTAACTTTCTGTATCGCAACCTGAAGGGAAAACGGTACGTGAAGTAAAACCGCAGGCCATGAGGGCCGGCGGCTTACTGTGAGATTTTTTCTGACTATTGCCACTCCCATACGGAGTCTACGAAGTATTTCTGGCTATCGAACATATGCTCATGCACGGCAAAGCCAAGCTCATGAGCCATGGCCTCGATTTGTCCCAGACTATACTTCTGGCTCACCTCCATGTAGATGGCCTCCCAGGCATCGAAAGGGATGGTCTCGTCTTCGCCGGGAAAGGTTACGTGCTGCTTTTCTTTAGATACAAGGTAGCTGCGGCAGGCACCCGACGCGGGGTTATATACCGGGTAGTGGATGAAGTTATTGCGGTCAAAATCTGTACCCAGTTCCTCATTCATCCGGTCCAGCAGGTTTAGGTTAAACTCTGCCGTAATCCCCTGCCGGTCATTATAAGCGGCCAGTATCTTGGATGGCTGCTTTTTGAGGTCAAACCCGATGACCAGCAGGTCACCAGGTACGAGGTAACGGCTTACCTCTTTCAGGAAGTCGCGTGCGGCTCCGGGTTCATAGTTACCAATGTTGCCACCCATAAACAGGACCACTTTACGCCCCTTATTGTGGGTGCTGAGCCAGTCCAGGGCACGGAAATAATCGTCACACAAGGGCTTTACCTTGAGGTTTGGGTAGCGCTGATTTACATCCGCCACGAGTATGTCCAGCACATTGCCCGAAATGTCAAGTGGCATATACTCAAAATCTGTATCCGCTTTGGAAAAATGCTCCAGTAAAACCTTGGTTTTCATGCCATCACCGGGACCCAGTTCTATAAGCTGAAAGGAACCTTTAGCAGAGAAAATATCGAGAAAACGCTCGCGGCCCTGCTTCATTATTTCATATTCCGAACGGGTGAGGTAGTACTCGTCCATTTCCATAATCTGCTGAAACAGACGGTCTCCCTTTTCATTATAAAAATACTTACTGGGAAGTGATTTCTGGTCGGCTTTCAGGCCTTCCAGCACCTCGCGGGCAAATGTCTGTCGTACCTCCTCTTCCAGGGGTGCTTTGGTCACGGTCATGTAAAAATGCTAATCAGATTTATTTAATATTTTCAGCCAGGCGAATCCCGGTAAAATGCCACCTTAGGTGCGGGTGAAAGAAGTTACGGTAACTCACCCGTATATGATCGGGAGAGGTGGCACATGAGCCCCCTCTAAGCACCATTTGATTGATCATGAATTTGCCATTGTACTCGCCCAGGGCACCATCTTCGCACTCGTAGTATGGATATGGGAGGTAGGCACTCTGCGTCCACTCCCATGCATCGCCAAAGAACTGGTAATTACCTTCCCGGGCTGTAGTGGGCCGGAAGTTTCCGCTATCGACAAAGTTGGCTTCCTCGGGAGCAATGGGCTGGTATTTTTTACAGGCCGCCTCCCATTCAAATTCTGTGGGTAGCCTCATGCCACGGTAGAGCGCATAGGCATTGGCTTCATAATAGCTGATATGGGTCACAGGCTCTTCGGGCTTTACTTTTTCAGGGCCGTTCATCGTGTAGTGCCACCACTCGCCATCCTGTCTGTACCAGTACATGGGCGCGCGCGGGTTGTTTTTCTCCACCCAGTCCCATCCGTCGGACAGCCATAACCGTACTGTCTTGTAGGCACCACTCTCTATGAATTCCATATATTCCCCATTGGTGACGAGGCGATTGGCGATACGGTAGGGCTCCAGGTATACTTTATGAAAGCCATACTCATTATCAAAGGCAAAATCTTTGCCCTGGGCACCAATTTCGTAGAGCCCTTCGGGCATTTCCAGCATTTCGGCAGGCACAGTGCGCTTAGGGGCCGGCTGGGAGACTTTCTTCTCAGGCCTGTACACGGGCTGCAGAGGGTTATTGCCCAGTATACACTTTATGTCATATACCATGAGCTCCTGGTGCTGTTGCTCATGCTGCAGGCCTATGGTAAGGATATAGCGTACCCGCTCCTCATCAGGTATATCACTGAGCAGAAACTCGATCATGTGCTCGGTCACATGCTTGCGATAGGCATAGACCTCTTCCACGGTGGGGCGGGTAAGCATGCCGCGTTTCGGGCGGTCCCAGCGGTCACCTACGGTCACGTAGTAGCTATTGAAGAGGTAGCTGTACTCGGGGTGAAACACCTCGTAGTTTTGTTTATATTCCTTAAGAATGAAATTCTCAAAAAACCAGGTTGTATGGCCGAGATGCCACTTGGGGGGGCTCACATCCACTATAGGCTGCACCACGTAATCTTCGGTTTCGAGCGTTTCGCAAAGGTGCTCGGTTTGCTTGCGTACCCGCAGAAAACGTCCGGCCAGTTCTTTATGATCGAGGGCCTGCAAAGAGGCAGAGGGGGAGATATCTTCTGAAAAACCCAAATTGATAAAAATTTATTTGGTACAGACTTATAACCAGCCTCTTGGGGCATAGTTTAGCCCGGTGACTAAAAAATGGACCTGCTAAACAATGATAAAGAAAAATATGCTCGCTCCAAAGCCCCTGCGGGTTGGATTGGAATTAAAAGCCAATACCCACGCGTACACCGTATCTGTTGCTGCCATCAGGCTCAAAGTTACGGTAGCCGTCTACCCTTACTACTTTGAAAATATGCTCTATACCCAGCCCTAGTTCGGCATAATGCCCGGCCTCCCGGGTATGAAACCAGTTGGCGGTAAGTACTGTCTGCCACTTCAGATTGCGAATGTGGGGTATTTTATTGAGTAAAAAGCCATTGAAGTGGTGGGTGAAATGTCCCTGATAATAAGTATCGTTAGTACTGTAGGTATAATAGTCAAGTAGCTGGAACTTGCCGGGACCAAAGTCGGTAGGAATAAACTGGTTTCCCATAAAGTGCTTATAATCCATAAAGTAGAGTACGGGCGCACGCAAAAAGGTGCCTGCGGCAAGGGTGTAGTCTGTCTTACCCAACAAGCCGAACGCCTGCTCTCCCACTACGGACAGGCTTAGGCGGTCAAAGTCTGTGTCAGAACCAAAAACCCCCTTTATCCCTTTCATATAGGTCAGGTACAGGGAGGGATAGCGGCTCTCAGTTATGTATTTGAAGTCTGGCCGTGATACGTACTTCTGTGCAAAACGAAAGCGCGCCGTAAACCTGAGGGTCAGTGCCTCATGCTCCGGAAAGTATGTGTCTGTGAACGCATTTTGTGGGCGGTTAGGCTGCAGCTCCCGGTCTTCACGGTCCACCCACACATCGGTTGCTTTATTAAAAAGCTCCCGGCGCTGGCCGTACTCCAGGGTGGCCCTGAGGTATATGCCGTTTACCGGTTCTATGCCATGGGTGTAGCTGGCAAAAGTATGGTCGTAGATACGGAGGTAATTTTCCTCATTTAGCAAGGTGTAAAAGGTATTGAGCCAGTACGGTACCGGGTCCTGGTAGTTATACTGAGCGATGTACTTTCCGGCGCTGAATGAGGCTGAGGCAAATTTACGCGGGTTGTAATTATACGTAGCCTCTACCTTACCGCGCACGCCATCATCAGAGCTGACGCGCACCACGGGGGTAATAGTGTAGCTGCGCCGGTCTTCATATTCCTGGCGAAAAGAGGGGGCTATATCAAGCACGTACCCCTCTACGGTATTGTATTGAAACAGCCTGAACAAGGAGGGGAATCGCACCTCGCGTTTCTTAAAGCTATTGCGCCAGGTATAGCCACTCAGGAAAATATCGCCAGGGCTAATGCGGTTATTCTTACGGTCTACGGAATCCAGGTAGGGCTTGCTTTCCTTTACCTGCTGTATGCTGTCTTTACGCACGTAGTCAGATACCTCAAGTTGGGTAAGGGGCACGGGCCTCACGTTGTCCCAGTAGCTGCTGTCGCGCTTATTGGCTTCACGTTCTACGCGCAGCACCTCGTTATTAAAAAACCCTTTTTCAAAATCAGGGGCTATTTCATAGTCGCGGTACACGCCTATGAAGTAACCACTGCCTTCAAAGCCGAATATTTTAAAGTTGAATGTAAACGACTGGGAGAGCACCATCCAGGCATTGTCTTCGATGGGGGCAAAGACCTGGTTGATGTTGAGGGTGTCCACAAATTCCACCTGGCTTTCTTTTGTAAGCTGCAGGTCGGTACTGTGTATACGCCACAGGTCTTCCACTATGTATATGTGCCCCCGGAATACAGGATCATGCTGGCGTTTGGGTATGAGCTTTATCTTATTGATCAGGTAGTTGTCCTCGCGGAAGGTACCCTCCAGCTCATAGTCATAGAAGAAGAGAGCGTTATCAGCTATGGGCGAGACAAAGCCGCGCTCACTGAGGCCGGGAAAGCTCAGCAGGTTTTCATAGAAATTAAAGCGCATATCGGAGGCCTGGTTCCAGCTAAAGCCACGGTCGTTACCACTCACTTTACTGGATATCATTACTTCCTTGACGTTATTTGGCCGTTGTACATGGTACTCTGATACGGACTCGGAGAGATACACGATGCCTGTATCTACATTCACTTCTATCCCTAATATCTTGTCCTGCTTTTTGTCCAGCCGCTGCAGGCCTTTTATATATACCTCTGCGCTAAAGGCCTCCACCTCATTCAGGTGTTGTTTCCTCCTCGCTATGGCTGCCCGGATGACTGCATAGGCAGGGTCTTCGTCTCCGCTGCTGATGACCACCTCACTGAGCTCATACGTCTCCGGCTCCAGGCTGACGTCGAGCGCTACGGGCGTAGCGGCTATGCGCACCTCCCTCTCCTGGGTCTTGTACCCTACGAACTGGTATAAAATGCGGTAGGTACCAGGGGGCAGGCTTATGCTGTAGCGGCCGTCCTGGTTGGTGGTGGTACCCGTGGAGGTGTTTTTAATATGGACTGTGGCAAAGGGCAGGCCACGCCCCTCCTCATCGCTCACCACCCCGTACAATCTGGTAGCCGCCTGCCTCTCCCCCGCCGTGGCAGGGGAGTGTACCGCGAGCAAAAGCAGGGTCACATAGCTGGTGCACAATAGCTTGAGCAGGGTCTTCATCTTCCGGTAAAAAAATACGTCTTAAATAGCGTCTAATGCCTGGCGCAGATCTGCGATAAGCTCATCTGCTTCTTCCAGGCCTGTATAGAAACGGATCATATTAGCTGGTAGTGTGGATTTATAGTTTTGTGAGCGGTGCAGGGTGAGTGCCGGGAAGATCAGCGACTCATGGCCACCCCACGAGCAGCCCATCCCGAAGTAGGTGAGGCTTTCGCAAAAGGCCTTCACTTTCTCCTCATCTTCCGTAGCCAGGGTGATGGTAAACTGCCCGCCGCCCCGCTTCATCTGGCGCATGGCCAGCTCATGCTGGGGGTGTGAGGGCAGGAAGGGGTAGTATACTTCGGCTACCTTATCATGCGCCTCCAGGAACCTGACCACTTCCGCGGCGGTATGGCTTACCCGCTCCATGCGCAGGTGTAGGGTGCGCAGTCCCCGCACCAGCAGCCAGGCATTCATGGGGCTTAATATGCCGCCAAGGGTCATAAACTCCCCGGCAAAGATCTTTTTGCACATGGCCTTGCTGGCGCAAAGTATACCCGCTACGGCATCGCTGTGGCCGCCTATGTACTTGGTGGCTGAGTGCATGATGATATCCACTCCCAGTTGGGCGGGCTTCATATTCAGGGGGGTACAGTAGCTGTTATCCATAAGGGTAAGCAGGCCCTTCTCTTTGGCAACGGCTACGGCGGCTTCTATGTCCTGCAGCTCAAAGGTCCAGCTATTGGGGCTCTCAAGGAAGAGCATCTTCGTTTCCGGCCGTATCGCGGCCCGGATATTCGCTGTCTCCCTGCCATCTACATAGGTAGTGCTTACTCCGAAGCGGCTGAGCAGGTTGTCCAGCAGCTTGGCTGTCCAGCTATAGGGCTTTTGCACACATACCACATGGTCTCCCTGCTGCACATTTGCCATAATACCGGCAGCTATGGCGGCACTGCCGCTGCCAAAGGCGAGGCAGTCTTCTGTGCCCTCCAGGGCGGCCATCTTTTTACGCAGCACATCCACGGTGGGGTTCACGCCCCGGCTGTAGAAAGGCATCTCGTCCTCATGACTGAGGCACTCGGCCATAGCGTCTATGGTGTCAAATAAAAAGTTGGAGGTTTGAAATACAGGCGGCACCGCTGCCCCCTGTACACGCTGCTCCTCTCCGGTATGGTTCAGTATATAGCTGAGGTTATCGTAGTCCATAGTATCAAGTAGTATTCAGACTGCATATTGCAGAAAAAACGTCTTTTCCTCAAACGCAGGAAGGCGCTCAGGCAAATTCCTTTATTTTTGTGGCAAATATCAGTGATATGAAAGATAAAGTGGTCATCGTAACGGGAGGTTCATCAGGTATCGGCAAAGCCTGTGCGGAGGTATTTGGCCGCCATGGCGCTAAGGTGGTGTACACGGGGCGTAACCAGCAGCGGATGGATGAGGTAAGCCAAATGCTGACGGCGGAAGGGATAGACCACCTGCCGCTAACGCTGGACGCAAGCAGCGAGGCGGATAACCGCCGGATGGTGGAGGAGACCATAGCCAAATACGGCCGTATAGATGTCCTTATTAACAATGCGGGGATCTCTATGCGCGCGCTCTTTGAGGACATGGACCTGGAGGTGTTCCGTAAGGTGATGGATATAAACCTATGGGGCACTATCTACGCTACTAAGTATGCGCTGCCGCATATACTGGAAAGCAAGGGTAGCGTAGTGGGCGTCTCTTCTATCAACGGGTACCGGGGTACCCCTGCCCGCACGGCTTATACGGCGAGCAAGCATGCGATGAATGGCTTTATGGAAAGCCTCCGCACAGAGGTGATGAAGCGGGGGGTTCATGTACTGGTGGCCTGCCCGGGCTTTACGGCTTCTAATATCCGCAATGTGGCGCTTACGGCAGATGGTAGCACACAGGGGGAGTCTCCGCGCGATGAGCAGGAAATGATGACTGCGGAAGAGGTGGCCGGGGCGATCTACAAGGCAGTGAAAAAACGGAAAAGGGACGTGGTGCTTACGCGGCAGGGTAAGCTAGCAGTATTTTTGAATAAGTGGATGCCGGGCATGATGGACAATATTGTCTATAACCACATGGCCAAGGAAAAGGACAGCCCCTTTAAGTAGGCCGCTATAGGTGGCAGAATGAGGCCAGGTCACCTGTATTTGACGAAAATAAGCAGGAAATAAACCTGGCTAGCGGGATGCCAGCGGCAAAAGCTGACGGCTGCGTACCCATACCTCACGCTCGCCCCAGGCTATTTTGGTCCAGATGTCACCGGCTTCTTCTATGCTGACTTTGTGCCCCGGCCCTATAAGCTCCGCGAGCGGCGCACCTGCCGAGGGGCCTTCCATGAGGTAGACGGAGGTGCCTTCCACAATGGCGTAGTCGCTGCGTGCGCCATCGGTGTTAATGAGTATCAGTACTATGGCAAAGGCTACCCATGAGGCGATTACAAGACCTACGGGCCGCTTACGGCTACGCTGGCGCTTCCAGCCTGCCAGTACAATGAAAAGGAGTGCCAGCCCTGCAAGGCAGGCTATCACTACATCGTAATAGCGGGCAAAGGCATTACGAAAGAGGCGAAAATCATTGAGTGCATAGCCCTGCAGACCCTGGGCTTCTGCTACCTCGGCCATTTTATCCAGCACCTGCCGGTCATAGGTAAGCAGGTAGTACCGGTTTAGAAAGTACAATGCCCGGCTATACTCTTTGAGGCCTTCCTTGATAAAAGCCATCCGCAGCAGCATAGCGGGTGAGGTGTAGCCCTCCTCGTCTATCTGCGCGTACAGTTCGTAGGCCTGTCCATATTTCTTTTGCTCAAATAAAGAATCGGCCCTTTCCAGTGCATCTGCCGGCTGTGCAGCGAGGCCGGAGAGGCCTGCTATGCCGTAGAGGAAAAGGAACAAGATCAGTTTTTTCATTTGGCGTTTGACATTTTGGCAATCCTTCATACCTTTGCACTGCAATTAAGGAAAACGGCATCCGAAATGCAATTTCCACTTGCAGGATTCAGTAGCTCAGCTGGCAGAGCATCTCCCTTTTAAGGAGAGGGTCCTGGGTTCGAGCCCCAGCTGAATCACCACTTGGGACAAGTCACTATTTTGCTGGCTTGTCCCTTTCTTTTTGTCCTCAATTTCGCGGTTTACAGCGTATAGAAGGCGAAATACTTCATTGACGCGAGTGGTTCGATGTCTGCGATCTGTATACACCAGATTTTCCGGGTATATCGAACCAATCAGTTTTCGCTTCCTCTCCAAATCAGCCTCTTCGTAGAGTTTTTCTATGTTTAAAGCTATATCCAGGGCTTTTTCAAGCTGTGGCTTTAGCACCTTCTTTTGCTTGGTCTTGTAGCAGGCAAGTTTGCCTTCCAGGTCTACCAACTTCTGATTACAGGCTAGTTTTATCGCCTTGTAATCTTCCTGGTCTATGGCATCATCAAGCAGCAGCATACGTGCCTTGCTTAGCTTCTCGTTTTGTTCTTCTATCCCTTTTATAAGTTCTGCCCTGCCGTCAGTAGAAGCTTTAATTTTTTTATTATAGGTTTCTATTATGACCCCTTTTAATATATCACCTAATACGGGGTTGATGGTATACTTCGCCAGCTCATTTACGAAGGCTTTGTTTACCTCTCCGGCTTTGTGACGCTCCCCACATTGTGAAGTACAGTGGTAATAATAGTAATACTTATTGCGACCTTTGCTTGCACTACCTGTTAGCATCCGTGTGCACTTAGGACACTTCAAAAAGCCCACCAGCGGTATGTTTTCGTGAGTGACTACCTTTGTCTTACGTTTAGGTCTTCTGCCTTCCAGTATCTCCTGCACTTTATAAAATAGCTGTTCTGATACAAGGCCTTCGTGCTGGCCATTAACTATTCGGGCCTCTTCATCCTTATACTGGTGAATGAATATCTTCCCACAATACACCGGATTCCGTAAAGCATGGTAGAAGGCATTTTTACTGCACTTAAAGCCGATCTCCTTCCGGGCTAACTTTAGTACCTGCTCACTGGAATAGATTTCCTCTGCGACGCGTTCAAATATCCACTTGATCTGGCTGGCCTGCGGCTCCCTGGGAACAATCACCTTATTGCCGTTATCGTCACGGGTGTTCTTGTAGCCTCGTGGTGCTGAATGGCAGTACCTACCCTCTTTCTTCGCTCTGCGCATGCCATGGATGACATTCAGTGCCCTGCGGTCATTTTCCACCTCCGGGGCTGCCAGGTAGAAGGCCAGCATCATTTTGTTTTCCGGGATGTTCAGGTCCAGTGGCTGCTCTATTGCCTGCGGTTCTACGCCTAATCGTCTGAGCTTGCTTATCATCATGTAGGCATCACCGGCATTGCGGCTGAACCTGTCCCACTTAGTAAATAATACTAATGTGCTGCTTAGTCGCTTGCGGCTCTTCAGGTAGTTTAGGTAGTGTGTCCATTCGGGGCGCTCAAAGCTCTTGGCCGAATGGTCTTCAAAGATCACCTTCCCGGGTATCAGGTTATTTATCTCGCAGTACTTCAAAAGCATTTCTTCCTGGTTACGCTGGCTGTAACCTTTGTCTGCCTGTTCGTCAGTACTTACGCGTATGTATAAATCAGCTGTTGTCATTTTTCAGTACGGTTGTGACAGCTATTTCAGCTATCTCTTTCATTAAATTAAGAAGATTACGGCAGGTATCCAGATCACGGTGAATACCCTTTTCACTTAGTGCCTTCTGTACCTGCCGTGGTGTGAGGTGTTTTCTGCCAGCCATACGCCTAAGGGTTAGCTTATAAGCTGGCAGAACCTTTACCTATTTGCTCAGCCCTTACAATCAAGATGGGAATCGGGCAATTTGTAAGATGTAATTCCTTCGTCCTGGAAGGAATAATAGCCATCCAGTGTAATAATGAGATTGTCCAGTAATCTGATGTCCAGAAGCTTGGCTGCGTTTTCCAACTTCTTACCCACCGCTAATTCAGCATTGTCCGGCTTACTGTCTCCTGATGGATGGTTATAGGCGACAATCATGCTGGTAGCTCCTGATTTGATAGTGGCAGCAAATATCTGCTTGTAATCGATCGGTACGGAAAACGCAGAACCGGAAGCAATATTAACCAGTCCTAAGACCCTGCTTTTCGTGTTCATCAGCAGTACCTTATACTGCATCACCATTTCAATCTTCTCGTGGTCCCAGCATTTTAATAATAGCTGGTAGGCCTCCCATGAGTTATTAATCTGAGGCCTTTCGTTCGGGTTAACGGTGTTCGAGTAGCTAAGCTTAATTTCGGTGATGTTGCTTAGTTCTTTGGCTGTTAAATCCATAATCAAAATCGTTTGATAAGTGAAAAATTAATTATGGGGCCCGCTTACGGTTACGGCCGACTCAGGGCCAAAAGGAATCGGAATAAATGAAGGGTATGCGGGCGGGGCTGTGTTTATGCCGAAGTCTTTTGGCCAGACAGGAGGCCTAACCGGATATTTGCGCCAAATTGATAGAGAATGAATTAAGGGATGAACCTTGCAAAAGGAAAAGGACAGTCTTTTGAGTAGGAAGGTATGAGAGTAGAAGCAGGTAAGGAATCCGGAAACCCGGGAGTAAGAAGCAGTAAACGGCGTAGTGCCGTTATCAGGCCCGCCTGAGCCCTTCGTGTTTGATGAATTGTAGGGGAATGTTGGAGAGAGTCTTTAGGCCGCATTTGTCGCCTTCAAGTTCAAGATCATAGAGTTCGGTATCTCCTGTAATCTTGGTGCCGGTCACAACGGCGCGATGAATAGCCTCAGGTAAAATTACGGATACCTCCTGGCCTAGAATCAGGGTAGCTTCCTCCGGCAAGGTGTAGCCCGTGCTTTCCCAGTACTCGCTAATCGCCTCCTGGTAGAGCTGCAGCAACTCAGGCTTACCTAGCCCCTGAATAGCTTGTTTTAGTTTCATTCGTGCATTCATAGTCATTGATAAGTTTAAACACTTACAATATAGGCCTAATTAGGCCTTTTTGTCAAGCCTTAAATCAATGACTTTTGACTGTGGCTGATAATAAACCAAAATTAGCAAAGCAATTTGCTGCCAGACTCAAAGAGAGGCGTAAAGAACTGGGCTTAACTCAGGCCAAAGTGGCTGAAAAAATAGGTGCAGATCTTAGGGTTTACCGTAAGATTGAGAACTGCGAGACAGTACCGAATGTGATTTTAGCCTATAAGGTTTTAAATGCGCTTAATCTAACTTTAGAGGAAGCTTTGAGGGATTAGCCTTTTAAACAATATTTTTTAATTTTGGTAGACGCAACCAAATCACTTTTCCGGGTGGCAATTTATTTGGAGAAGGCCGAAAACAGGCTATAACAAATTGACTATCAATTACTTTTGCTTGCGCAAATTTGCCAAAAACAGGTAAAATATTGCTCTTTGACGTACTGAAATTGAGAAAAAGGCCGATAGTAAAAAGCATGTTTCTCACTAGCTTACAGCCACTTAGCTCCAAAATCGACTTCGTGAGCTACATCCACTACAATAAGGATTGAAACATCATTGTGTGTTTGGGTTGTAGGCCGGAATAAGACTTCGTGAGCTACATCCACTACAATAAGGATTGAAACATAACCCCACCCAAAACTTATAGAAATGGAAATTGAACTTCGTGAGCTACATCCACTACAATAAGGATTGAAACTGAAAGGAGTCCTTTTGGATGAATTAAAGGAGGAGGCTTCGTGAGCTACATCCACTACAATAAGGATTGAAACTTTTGATGGGGAAGGTAGGTGATGAGTGGCGACCGGTCTTCGTGAGCTACATCCACTACAATAAGGATTGAAACTCACTAAAGGAGGCAATAGCATTCTTAAAATACTCTCTTCGTGAGCTACATCCACTACAATAAGGATTGAAACTTTGGTATTTCTGCATTAATCTCTTCCCACTTGGTCTTCGTGAGCTACATCCACTACAATAAGGATTGAAACCTACTTCCATGCAGTGAATTGTATCGACTACATAATCTTCGTGAGCTACATCCACTACAATAAGGATTGAAACATTATTATTACTAATGATTGTATTAATGGACATTCACTTCGTGAGCTACATCCACTACAATAAGGATTGAAACCTGAGCTGCTGACGGCGGCGAATGCACTGGCGGCGCCTTCGTGAGCTACATCCACTACAATAAGGATTGAAACCCAGGTGACAGTGATTGATCATGAGCTTATCCAGCTTTCCTTCGTGAGCTACATCCACTACAATAAGGATTGAAACAGTTCGCCGCGCGCCGCCGCCGCGCCCAACTGATCCACTTCGTGAGCTACATCCACTACAATAAGGATTGAAACTCTCGTCCTATTTCGTCTCAGTTCAACCGGTGATCGCTTCGTGAGCTACATCCACTACAATAAGGATTGAAACTGGAACTTATGGGGCGCGAAGGTGAAGTACAACATTCTTCGTGAGCTACATCCACTACAATAAGGATTGAAACTTAGTTACCTTATCCAAGTCCCATGCACCCATCCTTGCTTCGTGAGCTACATCCACTACAATAAGGATTGAAACCCACAAGGAACCATCTTACGATTAAGCTGTTTGTCACTTCGTGAGCTACATCCACTACAATAAGGATTGAAACGTTGTTAGTAGGTCCTTCCTTCGAAAGGCTCACCTGCTTCGTGAGCTACATCCACTACAATAAGGATTGAAACATCCCGTCCCATGCCTAAGAAAGGAATCCATTAAGACTTCGTGAGCTAGTCGGTCGCGACCCCGGTCCACTACAATAAGGATTGAAACACCAAAACATCAAATATAACCCAATTATAGTCTGGACTTCGAGAGCTAGTCGGACGCGACCCCGGTCCACTACAATAAGGATTGAAACTTCGGAGCATGGCATTATTACATGGAAGGCACCATCTTCGTGAGCTAGTCGGACGCGACCCCGGTGGATTACAATAAGGATTGAAACTACAGATTCGGAGAAATAAATATACTTTCGTGTAGTTCTTCGTGAGCTACATCCACTACAATAAGGATTGAAACGATTACCGCGTGGTAAGCCGTACCAAAAGTAGACCGCTTCGTGAGCTACATCCACTACAATAAGGATTGAAACAAAAGAACCTAGAACGAATCAGATGATACTACCTACTTCGTGAGCTAGTTGAGCGCAACCCCGGTTCCACTACAATAAGGATTGAAACGTAATGCTACTGTATCCCTCCAATCATAATCCAATCTTCGTGAGCTAGTCGGACGCGACCCCGGTCCATTACAATAAGGATTGAAACAGTCGGTTATGGCACCGGTGGAAAAGCGTTTCATGCTTCGTGAGCTAGTTGAACGCAACCCCGGATCCACTACAATAAGGATTGAAACATCACGAGTTTGTCCAGGTCCAAAACCTGAACCTCGCTTCGTGAGCTAGTCGGTCGTGACCCCGGTCCACTACAATAAGGATTGAAACATGCTCTACGTCTTACCCGGCAAGGCCAGACGGTAGACTTCGTGAGCTAGTTGAACGCAACCCCGGATCCATTACAATAAGGATTGAAACATCACGAGTTTGTCCAGGTCCAAAACCTGAACCTCGCTTCGTGAGCTAGTCGGTCGTGACCCCGGTCCACTACAATAAGGATTGAAACATGCTCTACGTCTTACCCGGCAAGGCCAGACGGTAGACTTCGTGAGCTAGTTGAACGCAACCCCGGATCCATTACAATAAGGATTGAAACTCCGTATCGAAGGCCGAAGCGTCGAACGCGTTCATGCTTCGTGAGCTAGTCTGTTTGACTCCGGCGCCATTACATTGAGGCTTAAAAAGGTCAAATTTGAATGCCTATGCCCATGGATGGTGGCTACCTGGCATTCTTAATCAGCTATGAAGGTATATATTGGGCTTTGAATGATTACTAAAAATGTATATTTTGCTACTCGTTCTGACAAAAGAAAAATTTTACTGCTAGCGGGCGATGAGCCCCGTATTTACAACCAGCTGAAATACTGACCTACACAATCTCCCTTTCTGCGTGGGAAGTCTTAGTAGGTTAACTCAGGTCATCTTTCAGATTAGCCCGATTGGGCGAATACGGGTAAGCTACGCCCATTTGCTTTTTAATGGAGAAAGATGAAAAAATACAGAGATCGAATATTTGCAAGATCGCGGCAATTTCGCCAGCAGAGTTTAACCTGTCCCTTACTGCAGGCAAGGCAGATTGCTAAACTTTCCCTGTCACAAAAATCATCGTATTTTGTCATATCTTAATTTATGAAGCTTAAAAAGCCCCTAAAGGCCTGCTAAGCACTACTCAAAAAATTTATCGATATGATGAAAACCAGAAAAGAAAACTTCGACAGTGTCAGGCAATACGGCCTGAAAAATGTACACGCAGCCGGATTATTCGGTGGAACCGGAGGCAGTGGAAATACAGGTAGTGACCCAAGTGAATCAGAGGAAACTCCTCCTCTCTGGTATAATCCGGACGATACAAGTAGTAGCCGAATGGCTATGCCAACCAACTGATGAATAATGAAAAGACTTTTACCAGTTATACTGTTAGTTTTAACCTTTTGCGCCTGTGAAAAGGAACAAATATTAGAGGGGGAGCAAAATGCCCCCTCTACCCTTAAAACTATAGTTTACTTAAATGAAAAGGCTAGAAAGGTTAGTGAAAGTAACCCTGAAGAGGCGATAGAAATTGCCAATAAAGCACTTACCCTGGCTACAGAAAAGGCCTTCCTTGAAGGACAAAAGCAGAGCCATAACACTCTATATTTAATCTACTTAAACCGGATTAAAGATATAGATAAGGCAGAGTACCACTCTAATGCTTTTCTATCGCTTACTAAAGAGTTAGATAAGGCAAAGGATTTAGCCTATGCTAATTATAAACAAGGTGCACTGCACTATGAAAATAATGAATTGGCAGATGCAATGCCTTTCCTTTTCGAGGCATACGAACTTTTTTTGAGTAATGGTGAATCTAAAAAGGCCGTATATCCATTGTATACTCTCTCCAAGATATTTGAGAAAGTTGGAAAGCATGAAAAAGGGCTTTTCTATTTAAATAAAGCTCAGTTAGAGGGAATAGATGAGTCCTTTCTTTGGATGATATATCATCATCAGGGAAAGTTGCATTGGGCCTTAAACGAACATAAAGAAGCAAAGACAAGGTTCAGGAAAAGCTTGGAAGTAATAAGGAATATTAATAATCCAGAAAAGGAACTTAAAGTACTTAATGATCTGATTTCTTTATCCATCACCATGGGAGAATTAGACGAGGCCAGTCATTTAATTGCGGAGGGTATTGAAAAGGCTACTTCCCTAAACCAGCCCTATTATTTGGGTAAGTTATATTGGAATAGAGGGTTTCTATTTGAAAAAAAACACGGCGTTGAAAAGAGTTTGAACCAGTACAATAGAGCAAAAGAATACTTTGAAAAAGTAAAGGAAACCAACCTTTCAGCTAAAATGAGCCTGAATATTTCAAGGGTTTACTTCTCCCTTCATAATCATAGTGAGGCAGAAACTCATCTGAAGGAAGCTCTTGACAAAGAAGAACTTAATGCCCCTTTACTGAAAGAAATATTTCTTCATCAGGCTGAATTAGCTAACTCCAAAGGGGATATGGCCTTAAAGTTTAATGCACTATATGAGGCGGAAAAAATCAAAAATGAAGAGCTTGAAAACAGCCAATATGTTGGGGTGCATAAAGCTGAGCTGGCTTACCGGGATAAGGTCCATACAAAGGAACATGAGGCATATATCGAAAACATTCACCACGAAATGGCTGAAAGCGAAAGACGCTATGACTTTTATACCCTATGCCTGATCGGATTTTTTGTCCTTGCCATTTTGGTCATGGTCCTTTACAAGCCCTACCGGCTATATATGGACAACTCCAAAAAGGTATTAATTAGAACCGATGATTTACAAAGGGCATTTCAAAAGCGCTTAGCAGGCTATTCGGCTATATTTCCCACCCTCAAGGAAAAGAAAGTACCAGGACCTCCCGATGAGCGGGATATCCATAATATGTGGGACCGCCTGAACGAAAAGAAAAATAAGCGTAAAGGTGGTAACCCTGACGATGAAAACGAATCGGGTAAGGATAATGACTAATAAAGCAGCTGACTCATGGATTATTTAATGGAGGATATCATTTTGCTTTTAATGGGCGCTGCCTTATTGCTGGTCATTTTTGCTAATGTGCTGGTCATTAGCCGGGTGAACCGCATGACGAACGTTTGCCACCATAAGCTTAATGAGGCTTTGGTGGCATTAAATGTTATGCAGGTGCCGTATGACAATAGATATATCCAGCAGGTTATCTTTCAGTCAAAACGACAAAATCGCAGGCAGATAGCTCATCAGGTAGAAGACAGGATCATTAAGCGGTTTGAAAACCTGATATTGCTTTTAGGTGGCATCTTTGAGGAACTATCTCCTGAGAATACAAAAAGCCATCAGTATTTTAGCGATCTGGTGGATGAAGTTGACCGCGGGGGCAAAGTTAGCCGGTTGCTTAAATCTTGCCTGGCCTCGGACACGTTTATAAAATACGGCATTTCGGGGGTACTTGACATATTCTGTGTTTCGATGATGCAAAAGGATTTTGATGACCTTGCTTTCACCTGCAATGATAAGGAGCGTCGGCTTATGCTGGAATTAGAGGAAGAACTGATAGTGATTTATCTATTAATCTTTATCTATTATGCCTTTGACCGGACACCCTCTGCTATCAGCATGGACCTGTTTTTTGGAGACGAAGAGGTCACCTTTACCATAGAAGATAATGACCCTGATAGTACGGATGGCCTCAGCCTACAGTACTCGTCATTAGACCATTGGCCGGATGCACTCGAACAAGCTTATACCTTTGCAAGGTTATACGGTGGCATGGCAGGTGCGGACCCTGCATTTTCCAGCGGGCTGAGGTATCGTATAGTGGTGCCGTATCAGCCGGTAAAAAGGATTTCTGAGAGCGGGTATTAATCCTCCGCACGACCTGCAGCACCCACCACCCCGCCGTTTCCTGTTAAGCCGCCCCCATCGCTAAGGGCGGGACTAGGGCAAGGCTTTTGGTGAAAAGTTTACCCGAAGGGGACAGTTTTCGCCGAAACCCCAAAGGGCACCGGCCTTGCCACTGTGCCGCCCGTGCATACCGTTGGCGGAGCAGGAAGCGGACGGGGGCTGATATCACTCCGCGTTAGGGACTGAGCCATTGTCGGAGCCCGAATTGGACCGGCATCCCGGTGGCTTTTGCGGGTGGACTGGCGACTGGTGAAGGCCCGCCCGCAGGGAACGCCCAAATACTTACCATTCTGAATTACAGGTTTTTGCTTCTCCTCTTCTTTTTCTTTCTGAATCCATAGGCTACTTCTTCCTCGGCATAACCGGAAGTAAGGGCTTCTAATAGGTTTCTCAATCCTGATAAGTCCGGGGTTTCGTACTTATTAGGCTCCATACTAAAAGCTTTATCACTCTGTTTAATGGATAAAGCTTCCTTCTCCGCCGCTGGTTTGCCTTCCATTCGGTTTATCATAGCATTTACGCCGTATTCCTTGCCTAAATCGCTCCCTTTAAAGGCCACTCTGTTTACATTGTCTACGAAGGTGATGCCATAGTTGCGGCCTTCTGCATTGGTGCGGAAGATGGCCACTATACCCTTCTTTTTCAGTGCTTGTTGCAGGCTTTCCTTTGTGTGAAGCTGATCGGAGGATAATACCTGATCAATGGCCCCTCTCAAACGCGGAATGTCTCTTTTCCTTAGTTCTCTATTTCTGGCAAAGCGTTTCTGCAGGTTCTTTAAGGTAGGCTTTGCTTGTAAAGCACTTGCCTTGATAGGCACTCCCAGCTTATGTCCTTTATCGTCTGTGATACTGTAAACCAGACCCCCGTTTTCATACTGGCGGGTGCCGGGTTCTCCACGACTTGCGTTTATATTGAACTGGCTCAGTATGGCATTTAGCTCCGGCAGGCTGGCGTACTTATAGTTCTTTACTACCTGCTCTACTATGTCTCCTATGGTAGTTTTAGTCTCCCCTTTACCGTATTGGGCCTTTTCAATGTGCAAAGGCTTTAGCGTTTTAGGCTTTTGCTCTTCGGCTTTTACCAACCTGAATTCCTCCTCAATCCACTTCCTGGCTGCTTCTGATTTGGTCTTTCCCAGGTTGTGCATATTGATGCGACTGCCGTCGGCGCGGATGTTGGTCGTGACCAGGTGAATATGTGGGTGGCTGGTGTCAAAATGACGGTAGACGAGATAAGGCTGATCGCCAAAGCCTATTTGCTCCATGTAGCTATCCGCGATGGCCTGCATGGTAGGGGTGTCCACCTTATCATTCGCAGAGAAGCTCAGGGAGATATGCACGGCATTGGTTTTAGTACGCTGGTTTTTATGGGTAAGCTCAGAAAAACCTCCCAGCTTATCGTAAAAGCTAAGGGCACCGGCCTCATCCGCATAGCCATTGGCTAAGATAAGACTGGCGGCGCCCTTTTTCACTTTCTGCTCATTGTAGTTAAGCATGCCCTGAATACTCCTGCCTGTACTGATCTTGGCAATCATCCTTTTAGCAGGTGACTAATTCCTTTTAATACGGTGATTACCTGGGTGTGTGCCTGCTCGTATAGGCGTATGATTTTTTCGGCTTGTGCCTGTCGAAAAGCCGGACCGTCCTGCCTGTGGAAATAGCGCACCATCTGGTTGATGTTTACCCCAATTTTGCGCAGGTCATTGCGTAGCCTGATCAGCTCAGCCCTGGCTTCATCCTGGCTGGCATTGCGATAATCCAGGGTAATGTGGCTGTGAAAAAGCAGGTGCCTGACCAGTTCACTTATTGACCTGTGGCAGTGACTTTTTGAAAGCATTTGCTTCAGCTTCTCCTTTTCGGACTGGCTCATGCGAACGTGCACACGGGCTTGCAGGGGGTTCTTTTTCTCCCTTTTCATAGCCCACTTATTCGAGTTCCGAGAATGAATTTACCCCTCAGCAACTTTGGCAGCGAAAGGGTGTAAATACCCAATTGTCCCACAATTGTACATCTTGCTGATTGCACTAAAGGCAATCTGAATCCTATTGAAAAGTGAGAGTTTTGAGTTTGGAAAAGTGTGGCTTGGAAATGATTGGGATGGGATTCGTGAGCTTTCGGCTGCAATAGGCTTAGCCCTTCTGGTTGATAAGCTAAGGGCCTGTAAGTACTTAGGGTATATTGATCTGTTGGGAATGCACTTTTAGAGTGGGTTAGGCAATGGGGCCTTTCTTTTATCAGCTTCATGTCTGTTAGTTTTGATGAGCTGATAAGGTGGGGAGGGGAGTAGAAAGGTTTTCACAAGGTGGGGGCTTTAATGGAAAATCCTAGGACATCTTAATCATTTATTATGGGCTTAGGGTAGTTTGGTCATTTTTTATACATCTGCAAATACAGTGTGTAGAACTTATCCAATTTTATTATAAGATAACCCCAGATTGCCTTCAAATCTAGCTAAAATATTGGCATCTGAAAGGAGATCATCGAGTTGGCCGAGAGCTGCTTCAGAATTGGCTTTTCTTTCCTAGGCACTAAGCGTCTTTTGACTTTTCTTCTTCTATTAGTTCTAATATCCTGCTTAGTACCGGCCGCTGTGAGAGATAAAACATATCATGAATACCTTTAACTCGTTTTTCATTGTGTTTTTTTAATCTCCTCAATACTTCTGGCTTTTGCTTAGCAAACTCAAGCAAGCAAATCCCACGGTGTCCTTTGTACAAAGTATCGGTTAGTCGTGATGGGTTAACATAAACGAATCGCACAGACGCTTCAACTCCCTCAAAATCAAACGGTTTATCCACAGGGAAAAGTGAATCAAATGTTGTCCCTACCTGTATGTCTCTATAAGGATTGGCTGAAACAAATATTGAGTTTTCCTTTACCAAATCTCTTTTCCCAAGTCTATCCAACCCCCTTAAGATAGAATCTATTTGTTGTTTACTTGGCAAGTCTAGTAGGAGAAGGTGGCTGTGATTTTCGTAGCAACCTTCTTCCCTTAATTTATTATATACTTCGTCACTGATTCTCATTTCGTGCTATATTTAATCGCTTTTTGATAGAACTCTAGAGATTTATCTAAACCAGACACATCCAAGCTTTCAAGTAGTTCATTACTTACTGTATTATCAGGAATATTATTTGGCAAATCAATATTAAAAACTTCTTTGACAAGCTCCCTTGCATCATCTACAGCTATCTCAACCTTGGACAAGGTGGAAAAATCGTCCGCTGAGATCTTTAAAATTGCTTCCAATTCTATGTTAGCACGATTATTTGGAGCAAGCAACTTCAGGTCTCCTAAGTCTTTTGGCAAACCCATTTGGATAACACCCCTAAAGCTCTGGTTTGCAGACGTACTTTCGATTGCAAAAATCGTAGCTCTAACCGGATCTGTAGATGTTGAGATGCCTCCGGCCTGTGTATTAGTATTTCCTGGGAACAGAAATCCGTCCGCTTTACTCCTAGTCGTCCCCCTGAAAAGTGACTTTACACCCTTTTGCTCCAGTTGCATCACTGTATTCACTTCCGTAACATTTTCCAGTACCTTGATCAGGTCATTACTGTTACTTATAGCGAGTACCTCATCAAACTTTTTAACCGATTGGAGTATTCCTTCGGCGTCAAAAGCCTCCTTTAATGTGATTTTAAATACATCCAGTTTATGAGGGTACTTTTTAACAAAATCGTCTGCTATTTCAAGATTATCAACTTTGCTCGCAAGCCCGTCGATTCTAGTTTCCTCCAAAACCTTCCACGCCTCAATCAACCCCGGATTGGCTTCAAGTCTAATTAAAATATTGGCATCTGAAAGGAGATCGTCGAGCCTGCTGAGAGTAGCTTCATCGAAGCCAGATGATACTATTTTGTTTCTCAAGGACTGATTTTCAATACCATCAAGGTGTCTGTAGAGGGCCAATTGATTATCAGCCACCTCCCTGGTTCTCCTTATCAAACTCTCAATGCCGTCAGCAGCAGACACGGACAGCAGGCCTATCTGGATGTAAAAGCTCACTTCTTTCCATTTCTCGCATAATTCGGTGTCAGTGGACTGACAAGCGATATCGGTGAATGCTGCCAGATTATCACCTACGGCCAGCGTAAGCCTAAATAGGGCTCGCAAGGTTCTGGAACTTTGATAGGCCCGGTAGGCCGCTGAGATTTCACCTATGCCCACGGACAGCAGGGTAATATCCAGGGCCAGAGACATGACTGTTTCCTGTGCTTCCTGCTCTTGCTTATTAATGATAAATGCTGCCAGTAAAGCAGGAACGCTTTCCAGCACGGTGCCTTTTGATAAACCTACATCTTTATGACTATGGTTTATCCTAAGCCCTACCATTTCAAATGGCCTCAGGTTAAGGGTATCTAGCGTGAGGGTATGCGTTGGTCCAGGGCTATGGAGAGATAAGCTCGAAATAAGCTCAAAGTGCAGATGGCTTCCCAACTCTGATACCTGCCAGTGATTGGAAAATGATTCATCCTGGCTGGAGAATATAAAAGCGACTTTGCCAGGTGAGTGATATAGATCGGCAATCCTAATAATAGCTCGTAACAGCCCCATACGCGTGTCGGAATCGTCTATGGCCCTAAGCATAGCGATTTGGTCAACATCTTTCTCAAAAAGTGGCACAAAGGTCTCGACATCCGATACACTTTCCAGCAACTTTACCAGCATGGTCTCCTGGGTGATGTCCGTATTAGCCTCACTTAAAAGTAAATTGATGAGTTCGACCCTGGTGACAGCAGCAAACTCTTCATAAACGCAGACAGGAGATGAGCTCAGTATGGTGAAGACTTCGTCTTCATCTTCTTCTGTGAGTAGCTTTTTGATCGCATCTACTTTGCCTTTTATGTAGTTACTGTAGGAAGTATTGGTTCTTTCAAATATCTGGATGAGCTTTTCGGCCTGTTCCTTGTTTTCGGTATCAATCTCGATAGCCCCTCCCCCGGGGCTGGTAAACCTGACGCCATAACGGGGGGCTGTATATACATTTCCTTTTTCGGCAACACTATGCCTTTCCTGCCTCCCTACATGGAAGTACTCTATAGAAGAGCGGTCAAAGTATTGCAGGCCATAGGCTGTATTGGGAAGTTGGATGTCTTCAATACTTATGCCTTCCAGCAGACTTTTATCGGCAACACCTGAAAACCATTTGAAAGGAGCTGCCCAGAATTTTGCCGGATCTTCGTAGTGGTAAAAGGGAAAGGCTCTTTCGCCATTATCTCTCGCACAGTAGTAACTATTGATAAGCTCAATTACATATTCTTCCCTGACTTTACTGTAGGCAGAAACCTCCTCATCATCGGTGAGCAAGCCCCATACGGGCCGGGGGTTGTGGATGAGGTCCCACTGGTGTTTGTGAAGCTGGGTGCCGAAAAAGGTGTAGTCCATCAGATTGTCTGTGGCCCACTCCTCCAGGGCGGGAGTCTCCACGAAGGTGTGCTGCAGGCGGAAGGCGCCGTGGCCGAGCTCGTGGGCGATGGTCTTGTCGAAGTGGTCGGAGTTACCGATGCGGGAGGTGAAGATAAAGCCGAACTGACGCTTGTAGGGCATAAAGCCGGCCCTGGCGTTGTCCGTTCCGTCTTCGTCTATGGCGCTTTTGGGGGTGTGGACCAGGAAGAGGTAGTAGGTGCCTTCTGCTGTCTTATGCGCCTGCTCATAGCTCCTGATGAGCTTCCTCATCTCAGGGGTGTAGTTGGAGAGCATACCGGTACTCCCGTCGTCCAAAGCGCCGTCTCCATCGGTGTCGTAGTCGGCGGTAAAGGCTTTCTCGTAAATGACGGTCCAGTTGACTACGGCCGGGCCGTAGGTTTTCTTCAGGGCCTGGCTTATATCTGTTCCACGGCCGGGCTTCATATAGCCTGCGCCGTTGACGGGCACTACCTTCAGGGTTAGGTGTTCGGGGGTATAGCTGACGGTGTTGAGTTTCCCACTGAGGCTCTCAGTGCTGTCTTCAGCATTGGTGCGTATGGCCTGCAGGTAGCTTTCTTCTTTATCACCCTGGCCGGTGAGCAGGATGGTGTACAGGTCGTCACCGGTCTTTTCAAGCACCGGTACGGGCTGGCCGGTTTCTGTGTAGAGCTTCAGGCCGGTGGTATCACCTTTAAGGATGACTCTGTCAGTCTGCCCGGTGGCCAGGGCTTTCCAGGCGATAGGGTATTCGCTGTTTTCATCCTCGCTCAGTGGCAGGCTTTCATAGTGCTCCGTGTAGGCGTCATGCAATTGGGTATCAAAGCCGTAAATCTGATTATCGTAGGCAGTGAAGTACACGGGCTGGCTGATGCGGTCGCCAGTGGCGAGTACAGGCGTGTCTGCCTCCGGCTCGAGGATGGGGCCTATGCGGCCTTCCTCATCGATCACGATGGTGCGGCCCTGGCTGTCGGTCACGGCTACGCTCTGGCCGGGGGGCTGCTGAATCTCAATGGTCTCACCGCTGGCGAGCGTGACGACGTAGGTGCGGGGGCCTTCTGTAATTTCTTCCTCTGCGTCCTCCTGGCCTTCCTGTTTCTTGATGGTGACGGCTTCAAGGTAGCCGGAGACGGTGATGGTGGTATCGGCCAGTTGCTGCCGGTCTTCCCAAAATTCTTCTATGCCTTCCCGCCACTCATCGAGGGGCTTGCTGAGGGCATGGACGAGTCCGTCGGTCATCCGGTAGTCGGTGTTGATGGCGATGCGGTCGAACTGTACGGGAAGGGTAAGGCCCATCCAGGGGACGTAAATGGTACCTCTTCCGCTGAACACCCCATCACCACCGCGGACTTCCTGCAGGCGCATGGTGAACTTGCCTACGGCGATCTGGTCACCGACCAGGGCATTGGGCAGGGGCTCCCGGTTGGTGATCTCAGGCAGGGGGCCTTCATCGTCATAGCAGGCCTGCTCAGGCGGGGCCTGGGTGGTAAAGGGGGTGACCTGGCTCCACTGGGAGGCGATGCCGTTGCGCACCACGCCGGCCTTTACTTCGTAGGGGGTGTCGGGAGCAAGCTCCCGGGCGATGTAGACGGTGTCGGTGATATCGACGCTGCGCCAGGGCCAGTCGGGCTGGTGGGTGGGGCGGTACTGCAGCCGGTAGGTGGTGGTCTGGCTACGGCGGTTGTCTCTGTGGTAGCCGGCAAAGGAGAATTTGGCGTGGACGTGGCTGAGGGCCTCGGCAGTAAGGTCGCTTAGGGGAGGCAGGTCGGCCACGGGGGTACCGGGTACGAAGGCGCAGATCCGGCTGTAGCCCTGGTTTTTAAATAAATCACCGGAAGAGCTATTTAGAGGAGAGCCAGTTCGATCATCCAGCTGCGCCCGCACGCGCCAGGCGTAGGTGATGCCTTCCTGCAGGGGCGGTAGCTCGAGGCCGTAGGTGAGGCTGGTCTGGCGGGTGACGGTCTGGTAGAGGGGTGGCAGGGTGCGCATGGCTTCTTCGGGCGGCAGGCCGCCGCGCACTTCTACCAGGGTGAATTCGTAGGCGATGCCACTAAGGCCGCTGCCCCGGTGCATGGGGGTCCAGTGGAAAAGCAAAGGCTGGCCGGGCTGCCAGTTGACCTGGCTGTTGCAGGCGGGAAGGTTTAGCAGGGGCGGGTCGGCAAGTACGAGCCAGGCGGTGGCGGTAGCGGGAGCAGAAAGGGGGACGTCGGGCCGGCGGAAGTCGTAGGCCTGCACGGTGAAGCGGTAGAAGCCTTCGGGGAGCTGACCGCCGCTTTGGGCAAATTGCCCGCGGTCGTAGCCGCTGAAGTCAAGTGCGTCGGGTGAAAGGCCACCAGCGAGTTCGGGGGCGGAGAGCAGGCGGGGCATGCCGCCCTGCAGGGTGATGACGTTGCCTTGATAGCCCTGCCGGGTGCTGATCCGTATGCCGGGGCCTTCGATGGTCCAGCGGAGCTGCACGGGGTAGCTGGGCTCGCTAAGGTCACGCAGCAGGAGCTGTACCTGCAGGCTGCCGGGCTGGCTGTAGTGGCTCAGATAGACGCTGTGGGGAGGGAATACCTGCAGGCTGGCCTGCACGGCGGACTGGGCATGGGCAACGGTAAAGCTTAGCAGTAAGCCAGCTAAAACCCAAATAAACCACTTAAAAGCAGATCCTCTCAGACCAAAATAACTCATTGTACTCAACGCTGATAAAATAGTATTTTCTACCAGCATGCAAGTTACAGGTGCTTGTCCTCTATTAAGGGACAAAATGAGCGCAATACTTACTTATATGAGTTCAGTGGTGAAGATTTGCGCCAGGAAGATAGCATGTCACTGTTACCCGGAATCGGCTAATACTTTAAAATCTTCCTCAAAATGGTTCGAGAAACGCACCAAGTGGTTCACAGATTTAACCGACCTTCAGTAGAGGGTCGGTTTTTTATTTTAAGGCTTTACAGCAAAAGTAGGGGCGAGTCGAAGATCCGCATATCGTTGTGAAAGTTGATCCGACCTTTACTGTCTTTTCTTATTCCAATCCCTTCCGGATAAGAGTGAGCCTTGAACTATGTAATGTATGCTTGCGCTAGAGGGGAATTTTAGCACGAATGGCCTATTTATATTCTGAAAGCTCTAATTACAGTGTTGGGCTCTCTATAAGAGCTTTCAATTTTAATTCGAGTTAATTTTTTTTGAAGAAATAAATTATTCTCTACATATCTGATCTGTTCCAATCCTTTCTTGGAAACTATTACAAACCACCCTTCTCCAACTTCTCCATCTTTACGGGGCACCATACTAATATTTCCATTTGACCAATAAATAGATTCTGCCATCAACTCTCCTTTAGTGGTTTTCCATGCAAATAGTTTAGATGGTTCAGGTTCCCAGCCTAAATGCCTTGCTAGAACAGGGTTGATAGCAATCCATTTAGATTTTATATCAAATTGATCGAATTGATGATTCCTGATAACAACAATGGAACGGCCTCCCCCTCCTAAATTGTGATAGTCAATGCTTAATTGATGGTAAACAGATCCAAATATGTAATCATCTTCTATATCAATATTCTCATTAACAGCAATTTGATACATGTATTCTTCAGTAGGAGAACCCCAATCTAAATTTACCACTTGATTGTATTCTGCTATGATCTTAAAAGTTTCGTTGTAGTCTATAAGTAACTCGTTTAATCTTTCTGATTCACCTATTCGATCTAACCAATTATTGCCAACACCTCCAAAATCTCTCTCTTTAATGGTTTGAATAAATTCAGGTTTAGCTATTTCATTATAAAACTGGACAGCATAATCATGGGATATAAAAAGATCCTTAATTTTTCCATCATCTATTGTTTCAGAGTCTATTAACTCATTGACGACATACATTATAGCTCTACGAGCTGCAATCACTCTTGGCCTGGGGTAAGAATATTTTAAGTAAATCTCTTCCAAATGATTTCTTAGCTTCATCTCATATTCAAGCGTCCACTCCTCTTCTCGTCCGAGTTCTTTCATTAATGAATAGACTCTGTAGATAAGATTAGATTCATTAACTCCAGACTCTTCTGATAAAACTTTGATAAAAAATTCAAACGGTCTTATAAGGTCTCGGGGGTTATTAACATCAACTTCTGGAAAATAAGGGTCAATTTCTTTTTTAAGATCTGGTTTTCTGCTTTCCGGAATAAGTAAAGTATATACTGTAGGTAATTGAATACTTTTCGGAGTTGGAATTTCTTCTTCTATCGAAGAAAGAATGTCTACTGCATTTTTCCTTATTTGATAGTCATTTGAGAGAGCTAAATCCTTAATTTTTGATTTCAGTTCATAAATTTTTGAAGAGTTGAACGTAAATAAATTCATTATTACATCCATACACGAGTAATTATCTAAACGGCCGTTCAATAATTGAGCTAAAGCATAGTCATTATCATGAGTTATGTAGTTTGCTAACAGCAACAAGGATTGTTCCTTTACCAACGAAACAGGGCATTCTGATAAATACACCAAGTAATCGACTAACGTTTCCATGATTGGCCGATTTAATGATAGGAGAATAGGTAAATCCGTAACCTGTTTACTATTTGACATCAGTCTTTGCAGGTATCCATATATTTCAGGCCAAAGTTTTTCCTCATCATAATTTTCTGTTAGAAGTGGAACAATGTCTTCAAGATGTTCAATATATGAACTTGGATAATTACTGCTTACAGTGTCATGGGCAAATACTTCAAATGCCTTATTAGATGAGATTACGGGATTGATTTGTTTTAGTGCATTAAACGCATTGATTCTTGTTCCTCCATCATAATATTTTACCCAACCCGATTCGCTTGATAGCTCAATACTTTTATTGGCTAAACTAGTTGCCAGTTCAGTATTTCCTAACCTTAAGGCGGCTTCACTTAGTTTAGCATAGAAATCCGACTCTCTTCTTCCAATTCTTGCTAGTTTGGCAACTTCTTCAATTTGACTTGAAGTCAATAATGGAGTTATTTTTTCTATAACTTTTGACCAATTAAAAAATGAATTTTCCTGATCTTCTTCTTGAATAATTTTCTTGAAATCATCAAAATTTGTAACACGTTCTAGCACTTCATTTTCATCAATACTTTCATGGTCTGTTTTTAAAGTCAATGTATTAGAAGAGTTTGAAGAACTGCCTCTTTCGTTTTTTGCAGGTACATTAAATGATGAATAATAGTCTTCTGCTTTTAGTCCTTTTGATGTATAAAAGTCACGAACTTCAGATAGTAAGTAATGTCTGGTTTCTTCGTAAGCTTTAATTTCTATTGCCGAAATAATGGCTTGAGCATGGTCTACTAAAAAATCTTCTTTTAAAATTTCATACCCTTTTTCTAAGATAGATTTGAGCAGAGAAGAATCGGCAGATTCAGCAAAAAGCAAATATAGATGGCTATATAGTTGAACAATACTTTTGTACTCCTCCTTACTTTTTGTTCGGATGGCGAAATGTTTGATAAAAAGGGTGATGGTATCTTTAAAATCAATCAGATCATTTTCTAGTTGCCAGATGGCCTGTTCAAGGCCATCATTTAGATTATGTTCAAACGTGACTGCTAATAATTCTTCAGAAGCATTCCAATAAGCTCTTCCCTCCGTGGTTTCTTTAATATGGTTTAAATGAGATAAGAACCACTTTATTCTTTCAGTAGCTTCTGATGGGTCTTTATGGTTTATTTTTCTTAACCATTCAATCCAGGTACTAAATTGATAATCTTTTCTATAACCTACTCCAATAGATTCTTGAATTGCCTGTTTGAGCCATTTTTCAGCTTCTTCCAACTCGTCTAAAATGAACCACACTTTCGAGTGAGCTAAACATTCGGTTATTCGACCATCTATATCATGATCATCTAACATTGAATTCTCTAAGGATCTCAACTGTATTACTGCTTTTGCAGCATCAAACCCCTTATTTGAAAGGGATTTAATGATTTTTCTTTGGACACTTTTATTCCAAAATTTTGGATAAGCTTGAAACTCACCAAATAGATAATTTCCTAATAATTCTATTTTTTCATAGCCCAATTCAGAAACTGCAGATATTAGAAAATCAAAATATTGACCCTTGGCTTGGGTTAATTTATACCAATACATGTGTCGTGCAGGTAGTTCTTTATAATAAAATCGTATAATTGGTAAGATTCTTAATATCAGATTATCAGGTGTTGCCTTATGAAGAATTCCATCCGCTTGAATTTGTGCAATTAGACACAACATCCTTTCAAAGTCAACAAGAACTTCCTCCTCAGTACCTTGCTCAACAGATGGTATCGCGGATGTAATTAAAATACCTTTTCCACATAGATTAAGTAGCTTATTAAGCTTAATTAGTGGTATAAAGGGGTCCAACAAATCGTCATATCCTAAATGTTCACCCACCATAGATGGTTGCTCAACATCCTCAATCCAACTATATGTTTCATTAGTATCTCTAGTGACCTTATAGACTAAGTCAGCGATAAGTATTTTGCCATTGGGTTTCATATCCTCTCTCTTAAAATGAGAAGTTAACAATGACAAATATTCATTCGCTCGACTATTATCTTTTAAGTCAAGGCATTGCTCGATAGCATATTTTATAAGTTGGAAAAGAGAATTCCTTCCTCTCGAAGACGTGGGATCTATTTTTTCCGTGACTTTATTGAAATCACCCCACTTATTTTGATCAACTAAACTATAACCAAGATTTGAGAGCAATCTTAGCTGTAAATCAGATTCGTTTTCTTCAAATCTGTTTTCTCGGATGCTATCTGAGAATTGAATTTTATCAATTATTGAGAAAATATTCTCAGTCGTTTCAAAAAAAGGAGATGTATAAATCCATTCTTCTAAAGAGTTCCTTATTTCTTCGTATCTGTGAGAATCATCAATTTGTATTCCCGAATCTGTAATGATTTCTGGATAAGCTAAATTGTATAAAATTGCTCCTTCAGATTTGTGTCCAAATTCAATAAACAAGCGACATGCTTTGAATGCATAAGATTTCCTACAGTATAAGGTGTTACCAGTTCTTAGATAATCTCTAGCTAAGTCAAATTTATTTAAGAATAAGAGTTCTTCTGTAAATGATGCAGGGTCAATATTGAACAACCTTCTTTCAATTTCTGCCAGTGAGAACAGATATTTTACTAGAGTATTGATGTCCCTATTTTGTCTAGCTATTTCAATACCTAATTTTGCATCTTGCTTAATCTCTTCTGCTGGTCGGAAGTTAAGTAGTTGTTCAGTAAAACTATCTGGTGTAACAACTGAAATAAACCTATCATATTGCTTTGCTTGAAATAGATGATGATTCTGTTTCCAAGATTTCTCAATCTCTGATTTTATATAATAATCAGCCAGCAGATTATGATATTTGATATTACCTGTTGGGTCATATTCTCCAGTTAAATAATTTAGGGAGGTATGATGAAGAAGGAATTGCTTGAATGAATTATGAAAGAAAGACAAAGTTCTTTCGGTTTCATTAAAAAGAAACCTAGCCTTTTCACGAAAGGACTTTAGTACACTAGATTGGACCCCCCATTCTTGAATGAACTTAAGATTGATCGAACCATTAATTCTAGCAATTAAACCTAAGAATTGAATCTGGCTATCTTCTTTCTGAATAGGGTCCCATATTCTTTTATAATAATTATCAATACTACCATCAATAACTTCAAAAGATTCGATTGTATCGTCAATCGAATCTGCCTTATTAATTTTTTCAACTAAGTACGACAGGTATAATGGATGTCCTTGTGATTTCTCAAACAATTGCAACTTTTGAGCACCTGTAAGTTGAATTGAAGAATCAAGATTATCAATGTACTTGTAAACTTCCTCCTTCTTTAGTGAATCAATTTGAATAGTTCTATCTCCATTCTGAAATTCAGTTTTAATTTCCTGTTGAATGTCTTCAAGTTCATAGGATTGGCTACCAAGAATAATGAACACACCATCAGGTAAAGTAGATGGTAAAGGAAGTTCACGTAGGAAGCTATTTGTTGTTGATTTGTATTCCCTAGGAACATGATCTAGACCATCAATCAAGATTATGGTCGGGTGACCATTTGTCACAAAATCTTCTCCGATTGCTCTTAATTGCTCATAGAATACATCCTTTAGAAAAAGTAAGTCTTTATATGGAAGTATGTCTCTTTTATATATCCCAGCCTCCTTTAATTGAAAAACTAAATCGAAAAAAAGATGGGTGGCATTACCTCTTTCATAAAAGTTTAAGTGTGAAGATGGATTAACGAAATCAAAGGCGTAATACCTTACTATTCGGATTTTTAGACCTTTCGACCATTGATTCAATAAAGTAGATTTGCCTGTACCTGGGCCTCCCAGCAAAAACAGGTAGCCATTTTTATGCTCTACTAACTTTGAATTTAATAAGTCAATTGTTGATTGAATCGGTTGGTATCTTTGTCTATCGACTATTAACTCATGGTTAAAAATTGTTTTAAATCTGTCAGACCATCCTAGTTCTTTAATAATTTCTAGTCGAGTAAATTCAACGACTCTTTCTGGGCTGGCAACCTTTTCAACTATAAATCGGCTGATCTGTTGAAGGTCTTCGTCTTCCTTGGAATATTTAATATTTCCAACACTAAACAGTTTTTGTTTATAGTCGGGTTGAAAATCAAAACTGGCTACAAACTCATCAAATTCAGAATTATTGAGTTTTGAACTCTTTTTGAACTCCCCAAGAACTGAATTCCACTTAACATCAATTGGTTGATTTGATTTTATCTTAGTCCAAACCTCTGAAAAGAAATCTTGAAATGAACCAATTTTAGTATCGCCTTCTTTCAAGCTGTCATGGGAGGAAATAGGCTTGTTAGTGATTAAATGAGGAATTATTTTTTTGCCAGGATTTACTATTTTTAAACTCTTCCAACTTGAGGTTATAAGAGGTAACAACTCTGTAAAATTTGCGAATGTTATGTTCGCATCAGTAATAGTCCATTTTACTTGGTATGCATGAATCTCCGAATGAGTAGAATACTGTATATCATCTAGTTTTTCGGCCTTTGGGTCTGCTATTCGTATCCATTCAAGTTCCTTATTTATAAGATTCAAATAGACAAACCAAGCAAATTCATCAAACTGAGGCAAATAACCTCCTATTGCTGCTCTTTCTCCTCTAGCCGATATAGAATTTTTCTCTATCATGTGTCATTATACTTTCAATCAATCTATTACTTTAGTGTATCATTTCACCGTTGTAACTACAAAAATGAAATCAATATATGTTTCTTTATTGTTCTTTTAAAAATTTAATAGATTCGCCAAATCTACAAAATCACCCTCAAAGTGGTTCACAACGACAAAAAGCGAGTTCCACATGTGGAACTCGCTTTTTTATTTTGGCCCTTATCCTGGGAGAGCGTTGCGCTCTAGGGAGCGCAGTGCAAGCGGACGCTTGCACTAAAAGGAGTAGATATCCATCTGAAAGATCAGTTGAACCCTCCCTTCACCTATCATTAAACCTGGTTCTGATATAAAACCCTTGCTCGAACAAAGGCCATCATTATTTATGAGTATTTGCGATGTAAAAATCCCACAATTCTTGTACTGGCACAGGCTTCCTCCGCACCTTATTAATGTCTTTCCCTTCTTCACTCCATAAATAAGGGTAGCAAAATATGCCTTGATTTCCATCCAGTGCTGAAACATCATCAACCCAATTATCCCAACGCAGACCCTTATAAAACTCCTGTAAATCTCCCTGAAAACAGAATATTAAGAAATCGGAGTAGCCTAACCCGGTATTTTCCCAAGTCAATGTATCGGGAGCAAAATAATATACCTTGCCGATATTTTTACTTTCAATGCCTCCACCATTGATTGCATAAAAACCTCCAAGTACATCGTCTGCTATTAATAAAAACGATGGTGGGTTTCCGATTTCAGAAAATGACTTTCCTTTATTCCAGTCCATAATACTCCTGTTAAGTTCATCAGAACCAGATCCAAGTATTCTAATCCACCCACTTTCAACCAATATACCACCAGTCTCATAGATTACTGCTCCCATAGGGGAACGTGTAGTCACTTGGGATTGATATAAAGCAGAATCAGCCCGTGTGTTATCTTTTGGTAGAACCTCCACATGATTAGTGGCATTAGAAATCCAACCTTTTACAATTGGCCAACCTGGGTCATTTTCATTTATTAACTCATTTAATTCTCTCATCCTGGAGTCTTGTCCAAAAGCTGACAAAGTGAAAAACAACCCGATAAGCAGGGATATTAGTCTCATAGCGCAGTTTTTAGATTCAAAGTAACGATAAATATTCTTCTAACGGATTATAAGATAGTGAGAATCTAACTTATAATTTTATATATTACTCTCAAGGCGATTTAAGCACCATGCCAAAAACACCGAATAGAATATATTTCCTTCGGCTTCTCTTTATTACTAAAAAAACTATTCTTTTTATATGTGGCATATTATATGTGGCATAACTAAAACCCCACCAGGCCGCTCTCCAGGGGTTGTATGCACCCCGTCTCCCTATCTAACTCACAATTCGTAACTAAAAACTCATCACTCAAAACTCAATTACTCTGTTACTCAACAATTCTATTATTCTCCACCCCCCCTAGTAGGTATTAATAACTTTTCCCACCAAAAACTCTATCACAAAAGTCAGAGCAAACGTAAAGTACAGTACCTTAAATGGCCTGCTGCTAATTTCACCCGCAAAAAAGCGATAAAGCACCAGATATAAGGCGGTGGCTAAAAATAGATAAAAACCGACATAGTCAGCACTCATTACCAAGGGCAGAATAAACTTTGATCGTTCAAAACTCGCTTTGTCTGTAAATATTAATTTGAGTAATAAATACAATGCAAAACATATTTTATAGAGGTAACAAAATGTAAATAGATAGGTGATTTTACTAGCTTTCATGGGTACCCAATTGAGAAAATGGTTCTGCCTGCAATTAGCTCAATAGCGTATGTGGCTATCATCAAAACATACAATAATTTAAACACCCCATCAGTAATCCTTCCTACAAAAAGCCGATAAAGTAGCAAAAAAATGACAAGTACTCCTAAAACGTATGTTCCAAAATATATTGAATTGTAGCCCAACGCAGATAGGTATGTTGACTTTTGATCCTCAAACTTATTTTCATTCAAGATACTAAGCGCCAAATAGCCCACAAACCCAATTCTATATATGTAATAAGCAATAAACACATAAATAAGATATTTTAGCTTCATAAGACAACATTATATAATGGCTCTACTTGAATTCTTCAATCGCAATCATTCCTTAACTCTAATAGCCCAATTTCCCCCTTTAGGTAAGCCTCAATTTTATAGTAATCTATCCTTGCGCCACTGTTCCTAATCTCCGGAACTGTGGCTGTACCTCCATGTTCATTCACAAATTCACTCACCTTATCCTGAAAGCTCGACCAGAGATCATCTGCTGAATCAAATACTGCATTATATCCTCTAAGGATTTCTGATAAATTTGCAACAGCCTCATCTGACCCTGCCATTATTCTGTCTACGCCGGAGGTATATACTTCATAGCTTCCGTCGGGGTTTTGCTCTATGGCAAATTTCCGGTTACCCGCTACAGGATGCTGAAAGTCAGCAGGGCACTTGATAGTAGAAAACGTCCAGGAGGCAGGTTGATAGTCAGAGCAAATAACCGTACCATCATCTACGTTACCAAAAAAATTATACATATCAATCTGTATTATAGAGGCCAATGGACTCCCATGCCATAGCAGTTCCTCACCCGGCAGGTCCGGGTGTGGAGTAAATACCGATATATCCGAATTCACAAAGTCATTAATATTCCTGCGTATGTGGCTCAGTAGTTGTTCAGCGCTCATCCCGCCTGGTAGTTCATTTATTGTCACACCGTAGTGGTCCAGATTTACCTGAAAGCCACTGGCATCATTCAGGCTTTGGATCTCCCATGCAGTATAAGGCGCCAGCTTCTCCCATTTTGTCCTGTTCTGTTCCAGCGCTTGCAGCCTGTTTATCACCTCAGCAGGCATCTCCATAGTAGCTATTGCCTGGTAGTGTTCCAGGGCTTCACAGGGCAGGTCTATCAGCGCATCAGGATCATTTTCCAGCGTCAGGGCCAGTACTGCCGCCCTCAGTCCTTCAGGATTATATTCGGTATCCGGCTCAGGCTCACCCGGTGGGTCAGAGGTATCATCACCCGCACCACCTCCTCCATAGCCCCCCGCGTCAGGGTCTACGTAATCGTCACAGGCCCCGGAGAAGGTAGATATTATCCGGGGTCCCGAGCCACAATCTTCCCACAGGTTCGTAACATTAGGTATTAAGCTGGGGGCGGTAAAGTATATACACCCGTTACCAGGCCCTGGGACACTACCACCCCCGTCTCCACCTCCATCACCACCACCCGGGGCGGGATAGTCTCCATAGTCACCCCCTATTGGTTCCCCAAGGTCGTCATCTCACTGGCTGTTTGGCGTAACGGCATACACGCGTTTAGGAATACCCCTTTCATATACCATATTATGCTGCACCTTCCCATGCAGCCGCTGGGTAGTGACCGTTCCGCTAAAGGTATTGCCTCGTAGGTTTTTAGTATCATAAAGCCAATTCTGGGTGGGTTGGTAATGCCGCGTGTAGCCAGTTACCGGCTTGCCGGGAGCTATTTTCAGCACCAGGTCTGTCCACGTCAGGTTCCGTCTCAGGTTGTCTATATAAAGGTAGTACGTAATTTTATCTGACCCTGTCATTTGACCCTTTCTGATCTTATCAGAGGCTATAGGGCCATATTTTGTGAGCAGTAAGTTTTCACTTGTTAGTGTTTCCGGTCGCAGCTCCCTTAGCGCGTTGAGCAGGTGAGGCTCATTAGTTATATCCTCCACCGGCTTAAAGTAATCTTGCTGATATAGAGCAATTGGCCCTTTATCCTTTTCTGACTTGGCAGGGTTTATTACTTCATCCTGCTGGCAGCCCGCCAGCATAGCCAGTACTAGCCAGCAGCTAATTATCCTCCACATAGTTGGTTTTTGTAGCTTGGTTATATAGTATTAAGATTTTAATTTAGTGTAATTCAAATTACTAAAGGAAACCCTATTAAGATTTTTCCTATCCGGTTGGTAGAGCTTTAAAGTTTGTCTTTTGCCGTAGATGTGTGAAAAAAGAAAAACTAAAACACCGGAGGGAAACTCCAACGACCCTTCTGCTACGTCCGGCATTATACACCAAACACAGGCATGAGCCTCTTACTGACATATCCGCACCAAAATCGTTCGATAGCGTATCACACTGCGTATCACGCCCATTGAATGGAGCCCCCAATACATATGTTTCTCCTGGCAGATAATTGGCTCCTATACCTCTGGTACAAGCGAAAAGTACACCGGGTAAATTCAGCCTGGGTGGCCCGGTTCAGGGGGACTACCCAAAACAGTAAAGCCCCCTACTGTAGGCCATTTTGCCAGACTTACATATTAGCCACTCATTCAGCCATTCTATTACTGTAACCATTTTATAATTATTTGGCTGGTTTCTTCAGGTTTTTCCTGAGGGATCCAGTGTCCACAATCCAGCCTGACCACCTCTACATTCGGGGCGAAGTCTTTTAAGGTTTCAGACTTAGGGATTACATCACGGTCACCATATATCATTAAAGCCGGGTGCAGAATCATTGGTTTTACATCCCCTAACAGATGCCAGTTGCGGTCAAGGTTTCGGTACCAATTGATGCTGCCGGTAAACCCTGATGACTCGAAGGCAGAAACGAACACCGACAGCTCTCTCTCATTCATTAAAGGCTCACCGGGAGGTTCATCCGTTGTGGCAAGATCAATCATTACCATGCCCGGCCCCGGGGGTACAGGAGGGGTATTCTTACGAAACAGATTGCGCAGAAACCGGGCTGTGTTCTCCTCCAGTATGGCATCTGCCACACCGGGTTGCCTGTTAAAGTGTACGAAATAAAAGTCTTCGCCAAATACTTCTTCCATATACTCTATCCACGGCTTTTCTCCCCTTTCCTGGTAAGGCAAGGCCAGGTTTATCACTTTGCTAACGCGCTCAGGATGCAAAAGAGCAAGGTTCCATACCACATTTGCCCCCCAGTCATGCCCCACGAAAACAGCGTCCTGGTAGCCGTAATAGTCCAGCAGGGCAACCAGGTCACCCGTCAGATGTTCTATGTCATAATCTGTCACCTCCGCAGGGCAAGATGAGTTTCCATAGCCCCTTTGATTTGGCACGATCACATGGTAGCCCGCATGAACAAGTGCCGGGATCTGATGCCGCCACGAAAAGGCATGTTCGGGAAAACCATGACAGAGTACAATGGGCCTGCCTGCATTATGGCTGCCTGCTTCAAATACTTCCAGCTGAATGCCATTGACAGGAATGAGGGTGGGCTCAGGAAAAGCCATTACATCCGGCTGTGTTTCGCTTACGTTGGTCATCTTATTTATAGTTAATGAGACACAAACGTAAAGCCAGCCTGTGACAGCCCTATGTCAAGGGTAGGAAGGAATTAGTGGTATTTATCAAAATACTCCTGCAGCGTCATTTTATGGGGTGTGAAGGTTTCAGTGAGTACCTCTATGCCTTGAATCCTGTCTAACCGGAAAAAGCGAAACGCCTCGCGTAAACGGCACCTGGCAATCAGATACCAATTCTCCGAGCTTAACAGGGCAAATGGCTCTATCACCCTGCAGGTTTTAAATTGGTCCTTATTAATGTACTCTATACTTACCAGCTGGTGATTGGTAAGTGCAAACTGGATATCCGACAGGTTATTGCTGTTGCGCTCCTGATGGAGAACTTCATTATACTGAGTCCTCCCCGCAAGTATATTCGCTTTATCTTTGAGAGTATACCCCAGTATTGACTTTATTTTATCAATCGCTTCCGTATAATCTTTGACGAAAGAGGCATCTTTATTTTTCAACACTAACTGTTCTGCAAGGATCAGCGCATTGGCTTGCTTTTCTGTAAACATTACGGGCGGAATCTTATACCCCTCCATTAACCTATAGCCTTTTCCTTCTTCGGTCAGAATAGGGACCCCAGCGTTCTCTAATGCTTTAATGTCCCGGTAAATAGTCCTGGTGCTGACCTGGAATTTCCGGGATAATGCAGAAGCCGTGACAATTCTCTTTGTCTGTATTTGAATTAAAATCGCTGTTAAGCGGGATAGCCTGTTTACTTCAGAATATTCCATTATTTTATTCATTCCAATGGCCTACACCATTGAGCCAATTACCATATACGTGTGGTAAACCATCAGCCTGATCCAGGGATATCTTTAGACGGTTCATTACCTGCCCGGTACTTCCAGGCATCAGTTGGTACCGGAAGAATTACTATTCAATCTATTCTAACACCCTCACCTAATCAAGCATTCACCTTTCCACTACCAGGTTCTCCGCATACCTCAGTGCCGTGGCCAGCAGGTTCCTCCTGTTCTTAGCCTTTTCATTAAAAGAGTCTAACGTTTTCCTGTTCAATCTACGCCCTTTTATAAAAACGAAAGCAGGCCTTTCCAGGGCAGACAATGAAATAAGAGGGTTTTCCTGCGTTATCAGTAAATTAGCCACTTTCCCCGGTTCTATAGTCCCCATGTTATTCATGATAGCATGTGTCTGAGACGCATATACAGTAGCGGTTTTCAACACTTCATAGTTAGAAAGACCTGCTTCTTTATAGAATTGCAGCTCCCTGTGTACAGAGAACCCCGGGAGAGTAATACCAATACCCGCATCTGTACCGCACACTATATTTACCCCGGCCTCATGCAGCCGCCGTACAATGGTTATATGAAAATCATGCTGGCTTTTTATGCTGCTCACTACACCAGTATCCTTTTGCTTACTCCTAAACCAGCGTTTATATTCATTTTCACTATCCACTTTCCTGATCAGCGGATTCATATAGGCTAATGAATCCGAATCCAGTATACCATCATCAATCAGCATCTGATAGATATTATTAAACACAGTGATAGTAGGGCAATACCTGGTATGATCAGCCCGTGAGATCTCGTCAACAACAGCCTGCAGTTTGCCGCTGTCTAAATCAAACGCCAAAGGCTGCTGCACTATCTCCTCCACATGCTCGATAGACCTTATCTGAGGGTTCAAATGATACCCAAAGGGCACTCTCTGAGAAGGGTGCGCAACAATGTCGATTTCCGAAGCGCCCGCCTGTTCAATGACAGCATCAAAAAGCTCCTTATCCAGCCCGTAGTATGTTTTTATAAAATCGTAGCCTTTGTCCTTATAGGTGATCACTTTTTCTCTGGCTTCAGCCGGACTATTCACGTTCAGATTGTCGTCACCAATAAATTCGGTGCCCGTTAGTTTTGGACCTGTCGTAAAAAACATAGGAGACAGTATATCCTCCCTCATCACCTCTTCTTTGATCCTAAGGTGCATAGGCATGCCCCATAAGTTACGCACCGCAGTGACTCCGTTGGATAAGTAAAGACCCAGCTCATATTTGTCCCAAATATGAACGTGCATGTCTATCAGGCCCGGCACCATGTATTTGTTTTGTGCATCAAAAACCTCAACGCCACTGATGGCTATATTATCAGCAATTTTCTCAATGACCCCATTCCTTATGTACACCATTTTATTTTCTAAAACAGTGTCTGCATTCATCGGAATTACATTCACATGAGTTATAAGGCAGGAATTATCAAGTGAGGGCTCATTCTTATCAATATCCAGGTAGCTCGTCCCTGATGTATCAATCCAATGTATGACTATCACCGTTAGTAGCAGTATTCCAGTGAGTCCCAGGACAAATGTCAACAGGCCCTTAAGTATTCTCATCCATTTACTAATTGTTAAACAAGCAGGGGTGAATCTAGCAATAGATTGTACTTCCTGAAAGTATCATAAGCCACGTAAGGGTAAATTTACAGAGCCGCTAAAAGCCAGAGTCCGCCAATACCGGTAAGTCCTGCCTACGGTATTCATTCACTCGCTATTGCTGATAAGAAATTAAAGACCTGCCTTAGCGCATCTTCCCGGGCCACACGGTTCCCCTCTTCCGTGCCGCCAAAGCTGAAACTGTACTCCTTACCATCCACCATCATACGTCCATGTCTCATGGGTGAAGAGTTGTTAGGGTTAACAGATAGTAAATGGCCCGCATTATCATATTGAATGTTTTCAAGGGGAAAACCGAAAGAGCTGGCTCCGATTCTATTCGCTATCATATCACTCATCATTGCCGAAGGCCATACAGCATCCTTACGCCCGGAAAGCAGTAGTATAGGCCCGTTTATATTCTCCACAGGAATTGCAGCGCTACGCACAGTATTACTATCTGCCAGGGCCTTTCTCCAATAAGGTAAGGTCTCAATGATGTCCGTCTCACCACCCCTTAACTTAGCCATAGCGATATAGGGCACAGGCTTATTATTAAATGTCCAGCTTGGTTTGATCTCATCCGAGTTAAATGGAAGCACTGTATTTGACCAACTCACAGCCGAAGGGCTGTAAGCTATAACCCCATCAACTAATTCGGGATAGTAAGAAGCAACCAGCAGGGCAAGTTCGGCATTTCTTGAGGCGCCCATTACCACTACCTTATCCCGATTCACTTCGGGCTGCTCCTGTAACCAGCTAATGGCTTTTTCGAAATATTCCAGGGGAATTTCCTCCATACGTTCAGGCAGCCCTTCCATACGATAATAGGGTAGTGACAGACCTGCATAGTTGGCTTTTGCAAACTCCTGCCCCCAGTAATCACCCCAGTCACCTCCCCCTACTAGCACGATGGCAGGCCGGTTTTGTATCTCGTTTTTAGCGAACAGAGTCCCCTTAAAGCCTTTTTCGCTGACCTCCCTGGGCTTTACCCCATCAAACAATAGGCCATCCAAATAGAGGTAGCCTGCCACTAACAGGGCCATAAACGCTATGCCTCCAATGAATATTTTGGCTCCCATTCTCATGTTTATCAGGTTGTACCTAAGGCTCAATATACGAATCCATTACGCATGATTCAGGAAGAGTACATTGAAATTAGTGGTAACAATCGGGCTACATTTTGACGAGAATGTACTGGGGTTGGTATACAGAGATCATCAAGGGCCCAAAAGGCCGCCGTGACAATATCATATAGGCATAGTAAACTCAAATCCTGTCTTACCATTTTCTGACCAGGCGTCAATTTTGCCCTTATGGGCTTTGGCTATTTCTGAAGCAATATATAACCCTAGCCCCAACCCATTTGAATTATTTTCTGTGCTGTTTCCTTTGAAGGGTTTGAAAATATTCTCCAGTTTCGATTTACTGATATGATTAGAGGTGTTTACTACAGCTATAGAAAAGCTATCAGTACCCACTATAACAGTCACATCGATTGGTTCATTTGCTGCACCATGTTTAATAGCATTGCCCAATAAATTCGAAAACAACTGCCCGATCCTGCGTATATCACATGCAAACGGCTTGCTTATTGAAATATTGGGCTTAATCACGTGGGATTGATTAACTGCCTGATACTCTTTAATGATACCCTTTAGTTCCTCGTCTAACCCCCTGGGGTTGTTGGCTAGTTCTAAACTTATCCCTTCTCCTAATTCGGCTCTCGCAAAATCCAACAGATTATCTATAAGCTCCTGCATGCGGGAAGAAGAGGTCTTTATCGTTTTTATAGGCTTTAAAGCCTCCTCAGGAAGATCAAGCCTGTCCAGAAGATCCACACTTAATTTGGTGGCAGACAAAGGGTTTCTGAGATCATGCCCTAGTATGGCAATAAACGTTTCCCGGAGCCTGGCAATTTCCTTTTCTTCTATGAGGTTTTCCTTGGTCTTACGTAACCGTTCTGCAGAATCCAGATAAAATGAAATCAACTCTGTATATAGCTTAAATAGATCCGCTGTTTCCTTATTCTTCAAAGAAGCTGGCTCAGGATCAATAGCGCACAATGTGCCAAAAAACTCCCCGTTAGCTAGATATATAGGAAATGATATGTAGCTCTCAAAGCCATATTTTATAGGCGTTTTATGGGTGCAGTATGTGGCATCTTTTGAGACCTTATCGATGACAACAGGATTATGATGTTGTCTTATTTCATTACAAATAGTGGTTTGTAATTCTAATTCATCCCCTGGTTTCAATCCGAAATTGATTTCATCCTGGGAGATACACGTCACCCATTTTTCATCAGTGACTCTTGCTATAGCAGCAAATCGCATTCCTGTAGATTTACAAATAACGTTTAGCATTAAAGGCATAGACGGAATTTGCAGGATATGCTCTATATCTTTTTGTATTTCAGGGTCTGAATGCTCCATCTTACCATGGTTTTGCTTCCAAAATATCATAATCAGCCCCATAAGCAAATCAGACAGGCTCATTTGTGGTGCCCTTCAGGCAGAAGGCGGACCATGGTAACCCTTGAAAGAAGGTTAGTAAAAGGTCTGACCTTATTTTATCCTCCTTAAGGATATACCTCGCTACAGGGCCCTCCCAATTTCCCGCGACCTGGGTAAGGAAATAATGCCATGTCCCTGCTGACTTTATGCCCCGATAAAAGCCGATCAGGCAACAGGGCCATGCGCCAGTCCCTTTTGGTTGATCTTAATTCATTATTTCACCATTGGATAACACCACCTCGATATCCCGGCTGTGGCGAATGTCTTCTAATGGATTCCCATTTAGCAGGATCAGGTCTGCCTCTTTACGGCCAAAAATTTCGAATTTCAAAATTTAGTATCAATTTCAACATCCCTGACGAGGCTATTTAAGAGATTATCAAAAGCCTCGTTTGGGGTTTTATTACCTGAAAGGCTAGAAACCATATTTCCTATGTGAAAACGACAATAAACTCCCCTTCTAGGATTATATAGCCCAGCATACTCCCAATTACTTTGGTTGCTAACCTGCCTTAAAGCCAAATAAAGAAAAAGCTGTTTAAAGTCACTAGATTTAAAATTTCTAGTGACAGTTTTTATTTCAAATAATGTGGTGCCAATTGACAAATCTGCCTCCAGCTTTGGGATAAATCCAAAACCTTTTATCTCAGGCTTGAACTCAACTTTATCGCCGCTAAATTTATTGAGAAATTCTAAAATATTTTCAGTGATTTTTTTAACATCATCCTCTTCATCATTACTCAAAATCACGTCAATGCCACTATCGCCTTCAGACCTCCAAATTAATTTCACAACTTTTCTTAAAATAAGTCTCATTTTATCAATATCAGTCAAGAATTCCTCAACCTTACATTCATTTCTATATATCTCTGCTGAGATATTAAAAGCCACCTCTGATACTAAATCATATCTTAACTCACCTGATTTCAGAATAGAATTAGTATTAATTTTAATAACTTGAGTTTCATTATAAACCCTGATAAAATTAGGAGTTAATAGCGGGAAATTTGACTTCCAAACAGCACTGAATTTTTCAGCAATATCCCTTTCATTAATCATACCAAAACTTGTTTATTTTTCTGTTTCCTTTCCTTAAACCAGTCCCTTACTATTATTTCTTCCTCACCAAAAGATTTTTTATTATGTTCTCTCCAATGTCTTCCCTCATCTGCAAGAAAATAAGATGAATATATTACAGCCCGTCTTTCCCAAGTTGTAAGAGTATTAAACTGATTTTTAACATCTACTAGCCAATAGTGGCAATCCCAATTAGTCATTGCAACAATTATTTGACGCCTTAATAGGTGACTTGTTTCACTTTCAAATAGCTCAATAAAGAGGGATTCCTTTTCTGAAGAATATTTAAGAGACAAAATTTGAATTATATAATTCAAATTTAATTCTATCTTAGTTAGATAACTCTCATTTATAAACAATTCAATCAAGCTATTATCAATTAAATCTTGGACATATTCCTCAAGTCCCTCGTATATACTGCGAACAGCCCTCATAATAGTTGTAAAAACCGGAGATAAAGTTATTAAGTTACTATGGTCCAAAAGGATTCGTAGTGCTTGTAATTGATCATTTTTTGAGAGGGCTTTAATAGCACTAATTGCTTGCTTAGTTACTGTTTGGTCAATTCTGGTTTTGTTTACTTCTTTAGAAAGGATACCTATAATATCAATTTCTCGAATTGCATTTTTCAATTCCTCATAATCTTCAACTGCAGAGGCAGAATAAGGGTCGAATCTAATTGAAATATTCAAAAGCTTTTGTTCATCTTCCAGTCCCGTTTCATCAACTGGACTAGGATCAAGGAAGTTATGAATATCAATAAACTCGGCTGAATTTAATATTTTGGTTTTACCCTTTTGAAGTCCAAGCTGATCATTGGATAGCTTTTCAGATAATAATATTAAAACTTTATAAGCTTCTGATTCACTTTTACAAAAAATTGTATAATCATCGGCATATCTGCAAAAAACAATACGTCTTGAGAATAAATGAAAATCGGCATGATTCAATGCTAATTCAGCTAATAGTCTAGAAGCTGGCCCCCCAACTGGAAGTCCGTATGAAATTGTTCTAGAAAAGTGACTGAGTAATTTAATTATCTTTTTAGGCGTATCGCTAGATGGGTCAAGTCTTTTTAGTTCATTTTCCAACTTATGATGATTAACCCTCGGGTAGAAATTAGAGATGTCAGTCTGTAATACAAATGAGTGAGATTTCGCATGCTCAACGCATTGCCTTTTATAATCAATCCAATTAGAATCTTTAAAAAGGGCGCCTTTCTCCTTATTCCATTCAAATCTATAGGAAAAAACAATTTTTTCCTCTTCCTTTAATCTAGAGCTTTCAATTTTTTCGGCCATTGAAATTACAAGGCCTAAAAAATACGCATTCCAAAACGGTTCTATCAGAGTTGCTTTCCTAAACCCATAATACCCTACCTGACTCAATTTGACCAACGTTAGGGGTGGTGACTGATTTATGGCTTTATCAAAATCAGCATGATATGAACCTAATAATTTCAATACCTCGTCATACATCTCTTCAAATAAGTACCTTTCAAAAGGGAAAGGAAAAATATCTGTATCCCCAAATTGGATAATATTTTGCAGTGCCTTTTCAAAATTTGATTTCATAGTATTCTGAATCTTTTTGTACGATTTGTTGCAACTCTTTTTTATAGTTGTAGAAAACCATTAGGTAGTATATAAGGTATCAAAATTAGTCATTCTGATACCTTTATGAAAAATTTCAACAAGTGATCATAGAACCCACTAATCTTTTACCAATAAAAAAAATACTTCTCATTGCCTATATGTGGGTGTTTTACATCCGGAGAATACAAGCACTGAAAGGCTTGCTCCAGGAGATAGACACGGAATATTAACAGCTATTACCCTTAAGGTAGCCATAGCTATCATGCTAAACAGTAATTCCCCTCCTGTGGGAGAGGCCCGGCTTTCAGTGGTCCGACACTCGGTGGTCCGACACTCGGTGGTCCGGCTTTCTGCATCCTGTATTCGGGTGGTACAATATTAATGTCTCAGGCAGTCCCTCACTTTTTATCCCTAGCCTCATTAAAGCTCCTGTAAGTAAGCTTTCTCCATACCCACTCCAAAGGCCCCTGCTCAAACCTGCTCATCCATAACCAGCTTAGTCCTATCTGTATAAACCAAATGATGACTACAACCCCCAATAGCTCCACCCTGGAAAACTGATTGTACTTCCCTAAGCCATACCCATAGAATAGCAGCCCTAACAAGATATTCTGGAAGATATAATTAGAAAGAGCCGCTCTACCCACTTTAGAGATCATGTCCAACCGGGAAGAAACAAGAAATTTCTGATACAGCCCATTTAGGGTCAGTACATAGCCTACACCTAGTATTTCTTTAGGGAAGGTGAAAAGCCAGCCTTTCCAGACATCCGTTACTGGCTCAAAATATTCATACGTCCAATGATAATACCTTACATAATTAATGATCAAGCCAATACCTAGTACCGCCAGAGATATGGCCCAGTAGTGCTTCCAATGGTGATAATCATGAAATATACCGGACCGGTAAAGCACTATGCCCAGGATCATAACAATCAATGAAGGGAATAACAGGCTCTGATAATAAACCAGCCCTTTGTGTACACTCGCATGATCATATGTTTCCATTACCCCGGTCAAATACGTTTCCTTTTTAGCCTCCACCCGGGTAGTGTCAGGCTCTTTTTGACGGGTGCGGCTTTCCCAAAAACTAATCTTCTTAAGGTCTGCGCCTGTCCGTTCAGCTACCGGGATATTGATTGCTGCTCTGTAATCCCTTTGCCATTTATTCACTTTTTGAGTTTGCTCGTAAGACCCGCCTAGCTGCAGCACGCATAAGAAGCCCACAATTATCAGTAAGCTCGTAGTCTTAAAGGACCTGAACGGAAACAGCAAGAAACCGCATAGGGCATAATGATATAAAACATCACCATCCCAGATAAAATAAGCATGAATAACCCCGATAACGAATAGCCAGAGTAGCCTCCGGGCATAAATATCCATGGCGCGAAGCCCTAACTGCTTTTTCTCTAGCCGTTCAAGAAAAATGTAAAAACCCACGCCAAATAACAGCGCAAACATGGTGTAAAACTTCCCCTGAGTTAGGAAGTAGACCCAAAACCGGGTGGAATAGTCTATGGCTCCTTCGTAACCGTACTTCCAGGGACTCCACGGGTTGGGGTAAGCGAAGTTTTCACTATTGATAAACAGAATCCCAAGGATGGCTATTCCCCTCAGGAAGTCCAGAGAGCGGATTCTGCCGGCAGATTCAGTTGCTTTTATTGATGTGGCCATGTAAATAGTTGCGGTACCTGTATTAGCGTATCATAGCCCTAATTCGGTAAATTAATGCCATTTAACTATTTTTACACGCCAAATAAACACGAATTCCGGTCAGAACAGCAGCCGATGAACAGCGAACACCTCCGGGAACGTGGTCTTACGCTACTATCTGGCGAAAAATCATATGATTCCCATGAGATCCTGTCTTACACTCTTATTCGTTTTTGTTATCTCTGTCGCCATAGGCCAGCAAAGCCAAACGATTGATCTTAGATGGAAGATCGATAATAATGACACCCTCACCTACGGCACCGTAATGAAGGACATAGAACCTTCATCCGTAGAAATGGACTTTGGCGGCTTGCTCCGCTCACTTTCAGATAGTACCTCTAAAGGCATTGACAATAGCAAACCACTGTTCAGGGAGCTTAATGAACGCATTAGGAACCTGGACTATGTAACCACTCTTACCGCTAATGAGGAGGGTGTGGTAGACATACTCATGTCTGCCCAGCCCACAAGCACCACGGATGAGACGGACTCAAAAGCCGGCAAAACGGCGAAAGGATCAAAGTCAATAGGCCAGGGAGTCGTGTTACGCGGCTCGGTATATGAGTCAGGCGGTGTTCACAGCTTCTGGCTGAAGAGTCAGCAAAAGAATATGGTTGCCCTGCTTTTTGAGCTACCTGCTGGCCCGGTAAAAGTGGGAGACAAGTGGCCTCTGGATGTTAGCTTGATTTCCAATGACCAGAACTTTGCATGCGATAGTGCCTATAGGGTAAATGAAGTAACCCTTACAGAAATCAAAGAAGTAGAAGGGGAGACAGTCGCTGTATTAAAGTATAATGTAGTAGAGTATGTAGATGGTGACTTTATCCTTCCTTATGGGGGGCAGGGGCCAAAAGACCCACCATGCTCATGTTTTCGTGTCAGGGGGTCGCTGAGTTTTCTATCGATAAAGGGCGTTGGCTCACTTATGATGCACTCATGAGTATGAAAGCCAGTGGTGCCATGAATGCTAAGAAAACCACTAAATTCACCTTAGTGCAGGAATAAGTTGAGACTGCGTGGCACTAAGCCACTTTGATATAAGCACTTTTTATAGTGATGATAGCTACCCGCTTACTATTACCATGAAGGCAGGTGACCACCAACCTGGAGAAACGATAAAATATTGGAGCAAATAAGCCCTTTAAAACAAAAGAGGCTGTCTCAAAAGTGTTGAGGCAGCCTTTACTTTTTTCTTTCCAGGCTCATCTGCTGTAAATGCTATTGATGATCTGTTTTCTTTTGGCGAAGAAAACAGGCTCTCTATGAAGCCTTTTTGAGCAGGTTATGTGCAATAGCCAGTAGTCCGGCTTCTATTTCGACTTTCTCTGTTCCCCGCATCATAAATCTGCGGAAGCCCCGGTTGTGTTTGATGGCTGCGAACACAGTTTCTACATCTGCCGGTCGCTGCTTGCGATGAGCTATTCCCTGGTCACTCATAAGCATATCCCGCACTTTTTGCTTGTGAGTTCTAAGGTTATGATTGATCTCAACTATCCGGTTGCCTTTTGCTTTAAAACAACCGCTCCTTAATGGACACTCCAGGCAGTTTCTGGCCTGATATTGTGCATAAGTTTGTTCATAACCCGACTTAGTTTTTGTTTTTCGCTTTCCTATATGATCCATTGGCTGGCCTGCCGGGCAATAGATCTTATCCTGCTCTTCGTTGTAATGCAGGTTCTGAGATTTAGATATGTCTTGCTTCCATTTTCTGGTTTGCTCCTTATGGAAGTAATTATACTTTACATAGGCCTTCTCTACTTTATCTTTCAGATAGTCATAGTTCTCTTCGCTACCATATCCTGCATCAGCGCATATAGTGTCAGGCAGGGTGTTATATAACTGCTGATAGTTCTTAAGATGGGGTTGTAACGTTAGGGTGTCGGTAGGATTTTGATGGATCGTGTAGTTTACCAAGTATTGATTGGAGGTGCTGATCTGAAGGTTATAGCCCGGCTTGAGCTGTCCATTTCGCATATGGTCTTCCTTCATCATCATAAAGGTTGCATCGTGGTCAGTCTTTGAATAGCTGTTTCGTTGTCCCAGTATAGCTTGCTTCTGCTGGTATTCAGCCAGCTTCCCAGGCCAGTTTTTTCGTGCATAGGTAAGCTTCTGCCTCTTCCCTTTTGCTATCTTCTTGCCCGTGAGTGCCTGGTCAATCCTATCAATAGTATCACTAACCTTTCGAGCATCGATTTTGCTAAAATCAGGCTTTTCCTGATATAACTCGTCTTCTGCCACCCGCTGGGTATAGTCCCACAACTCTTCAAGCTGTTGGCTTATCTTTTCGGTATTGGTCTTAATAGACCTGCCCCACACAAACGTGTAGCGATTAGCCTGGGCTTCTATCTTGGTGCCGTCGGTGTAAACTGTCTTTAAGTCCAGTAGGCCCTCATCAACTAAGAACATTACAATCTGAGCAAAGATCACCTTCAGGCTATCTTTCAACCGATCGCATCGAAAACGGGCAATAGTGTTATGGTCAGGCTTGTTCATACCTGCCAACCACATGAAGTGAACGTTTTGACCAATAGCTGCCTCCAACTTGCGGGTAGAGTAGATATTACTCATATACCCGTAAATCAATATTTTAAGCAGCATCCTTGGATGATATACTGATGTACCGCCAGGCTTATAACCAGTCAATAGAGGGGCAATATCAAGACGATCGACCACTTCGTTGACCACCCGAACTGGATGGTCTGCCTCTATTAACTCCTCCAGGCTCGGAGGTAAAAGCATAATTTGCTTGGGGTTGTAGTCTTTAAAAACTATCTTTTCGCTTATTGACACAACTCAAGATATCACATCTTGGAAAGCGGGGGTAGTAATGCCCTCGCTTTTTTTATGGCCAACTCCAAAAAAAAGAGGCTGCCTTTTGAGACAGCCTCTTTGTTTTACTATCGTCTTACCTGACTAGTGCTTCATAAACATATACCTCATTGATCTGTCATTCAGGGTTCCGCTGATAAAATATAGCCCCTCTGGCAACTGCTGCACATCCAGTTGTATGGTATTATTACCCTTCCGGATATCTTTTTCAATCTCACTCCATACCTCACCGCTGGTGCTGATGACTTTAAGCTGCACCGTACCCTCCCGCTCGCTGGTAAGCGCTATGTGCATCTGCTCAGATGCAGGGTTAGGGAACGCCTCTAACACATAGTCCACACGTTGGTCCTGACTCAGGCGCGCTCCTGCTCCCGTACAGGTGATATCGTTCATACCCGCATCATACGCCAGCGACGCATGCGTCACATCAGTCACACAGAAATTCACCATCACATTTCCGCTGGCTGTTGCCGTAGTGTTGAGGGTTACTGTCCCGTCAGCCCCCGTAACACCCCATACCGATTCAGCGATAGTTCCAGAGAAATTGCCCGACACAGTAGCATTCGCTACAGGGTTTTCCTGGTCATCATGGATAGTTACCACAGCCGTGCCCGACTTAGAGCCACGGCCCGCGCTGGCAGTACCCGTCACTATGGACTGCACATGCATGGATACAGGCCCTCCTGTATTAGAGGAAGTAACACTCACAACCTGGCTCGTCTGGCCTGTGGCACCCTCATTATCAGTAACGGTAAGGGCTACTGTATAGTCACCGACCGCAGCATACGTGTGGCTCACGTTAGCCCCGCTGCCATTAGTACCATCTCCAAAGTCCCAGCTCCACGCCGTAATGCTTCCATCGCTGTCTGTACTGCCTCCCCCGTCAAAGTCTACTGCAAGGTCAGTCGCATTGAAGGTAAAAGAGGCAACCGGCGACACATTATCCGTCCCTGAGCCCGTATCTGCTATATAACTATCAAAGTTATCCCAGTAGTAAGTATCCCCCGTGAAAGAGTTAGAAGCAAACAGCACAATGATCCGATCTACAGCCGCAGGGTCTGTAGTACCATCGGGTTGGTCCAGAAGGTCAAACGCTATTCGCTCCCACGAGCCGTTTTGAGTAACCTTACCCACATAGCGGCTATGTCGGCCTGACGGATAGTTGGTAGCCGTAGCCACCGCACTATTCTCAAGCTGTATCAGAATTTCGGCACCTGCAGGAGCCTGCGTCAGCACATCCATATAGAATTTCTCCAGACGTTCGCTGTATACATCTGCATCTGCTATAGCTGACGTGCTATAGGCAATCACATCATATTGCTCCTGGCTATTACGAATATATTCTGCACTTATAGCAGAAGTGTTAACACCGGAGGCATCCGGGTTACTGACTTCCGTCAATGAGCCCGTGAAAGAGTTTAGGCTTACTGTACCTGGCGCATCGAAGTTTTCAAAAGTAAAATCATACACGTAGTTAGGCGCTACCGTTACATTGATGCTTTTAACTGTTGTCGTACAGCCGTTAGTTACCTCACAGCTTACTACCCCGCCAGTGTCTCCCCAGTCTACGGCAATCGCAGAGGTTCCGGCACCGCTGCTTATGGTAGCTCCCGCAGGCACCGTCCAGTTAAAGGTAGCGTTGCTACCGGCGTTATTTACAGTATAGCTTTCCCCAGCAGCCTGGTAAGCTACCAGACGATCCCCGGAAACAGACGGATTAAAGCCTCCCTCATAGACCCTTACGTAGTCAACTTCCATCGTGCTGGGGAAAGGAGTGGTTTCGTCCGGGCTTCCTGGCAAATTACCTCCTACGGCCACATTCAGCAGAAAATGCATCTGGTTAGTAGCATCAAAAGGCCAGTTGAAAGGCGCTACGTCGCTGCTGGTCAGCGTTTGATACAACACATCGTCCACGTACCACCTGATCACACCAGGCTCCCACTCGATAGCGAACACGTGAAAGTCCTCGGCAAAGGTAGAGCCATCATACTTCGTATAGTCCGTACCTGTAAATTGATTATCAGGATAAGGCTCACCGTAGTGGATCGTGCCAAATACTTCATCAGGATGCTGTCCCAGGTACTCCATGATGTCGATTTCACCACTTTGAGGCCATCCCCCATACGGCTCATTAGTAGAGAGCATCCAAAAGGCAGGCCACAGACCCTGGCCTGTAGGCAATTTGATGCGTGCCTCGAAGCGGCCGAAAGTAAAGTCCGCCAGCCCCTTGCTACGTAAGCGGGCAGAGGTGTATGCCTTACCTTTCACCCTCTCCTTTTTGGCAGTGATCTTAAGTGTACCATTGTTAACTACAGCATTTTCAGACTGATAGTACTGCAGTTCGTTGTTACCCCAGCCACAGATGCCCTCCTGGCAACCATCGCCTATCATAGGCTCCCACTTTGTCAGGTCAAGAGAGGCGCCATCAAACTCATCATTCCACACCAGCCTAGGACACTGCGCGTGTACCGATAAGTTAATGAGTAATAAAAAGAATACAGATAAGTAGGTATGTTTCATAACTGTTGAATTAGTGCAATACATATACTATTAAATATCGGTGTAAATGCAAGGACAAATCCCCCGATTTGTTTTGAACCATTTGAATAAATTACATTCAAAAACACCCTGCCATTTAGCCAAATCAACTATGAATGAATTTGCGTGATTTATTTATTACCCTTCGGATTTTAACCATTCCAATTTACAAGAATCGCTAAGTACGGGTGCATAGCACGTGTTTTTGGTCACAACCTGTTACAGATTTAAAAACCGGAACAGCACATATAAAATATGTAATATAACACCATCAACCCTCACAACCCTAGCACCACAAAGTGCCTGTGGCTTAAGCCACATAAATCTGAAAACCAGTATCGTAATATTAAATTTAATTCACTAAATTAAGTCTATGTCAGTCATACCTGATGTAAACCTATTAACTCAACCTAACCCATAAGCAAATGAGAAACCTCATATACCTGTTAATAATGGCCGGCTTAATGGCCTGTGCCAAAGCAAGTGAAAACCGGGAGCCCGACCTTCAGCCAGAAAAAGAGATTGATGTACAGGCAGAGCTGGCATCCATTGAAGAAACCAGGGCCGGGTTTCAGCAGGCCATAAAGGAAGGCAGATTTAGCGACCTGAGGCAATATTCAACACAGAATGTAAAATCACTCACCCCGGACTGTGGTGCATGGGAGCCATTTAAGGCATTGCGTAGCAATCCATCAGGGGAGTTTCATTATGACAGCTTAGTAATGAGGCCTACGGAAACAATAATCGTAAGCGACAGCGTAGCCTACGATTTTGGCATGAGTTCAACTTACTATACAAATGAAGCAGGTCAACCTGTGGAGCTCACAGCAACCTTTCTTGCCGTACTTAAAAAAGATAAAACCGATGGCAAATGGAAGCTTCACAGAGAAGTCGCAAACACCCGAAGGTTAGAATAAAGCCATTTTTTAGGCAGACTTCCGGGCAAAAAGCCAAAGCGCACCGCTTCTTATACCATCTATTATTCCACCTTGCCACCCCTGGTCTCTTTACGCCAGGGAAGCCTGGGAAGCAAACCCGTTACCAGCAATAAAAAAAAGGGCTAATACCAATGCGGTATTAGCCCCCAAATAAGGATTAAAATGGCATGTTATACCTTTTCCGGCTCTCGCTGCTTCATGATCTGAAGTTCTTCTGCCTTCTTCAGCACCTTAATATTCTTAAGCGCAAAGCCTGTGTAGCCATTCACTCGCTCCACCAGCTCATAAAACAGGAAGGGCATATCACTGAAAGGTTTAATGAACTTCTGTAGAAGGTAGCCATCTCCCTCCTTATCCACCAGCACACCCAAGCGTTCAAGCCTGTCAATATCCAGGTCCTTCAGATCTTCATTCTCCCGAAGCAGATCGTAGTAGGCCGAAGGGAATTCCACAAACTCAACACCTGTTTCATGAAGGGTCTCTACCGTAGACAGCAGATCGCCACATGCAAAAGCCAGGTGGTGTACAGCAGAACCATACTGGTCTATATTACCCTGGATTTTGTTATCTAATCCGGGCTGGGCTGGTTCCGCAATCACAAAAGTGAGGTCTGAGGAAGGTATTTTATTGATCATCAGGGCAATACCTGTGGTATTTTCGGGCCCGCTTGGTATTTCCTGTATCAGCTCAGTATTAATGCTTTGGCTTAGGTACTTAGCCCAAAAAGCCATCTCATTAACCCTTACCTCACTGGCTACATGATCAATTTTCTCAAAGCTTATCCCAGGATTGCCCTTACCGGTTGCCGTAGGGACAAACCCTGGCATAAAGTGACCCTTATAATTTTTGCGGGAGATATAGCAGATTTCAGACTTGTCATATAGCCTTACAGTTGCCGTTTCCACCGAGCCCTCGTCATCTGTTACGTTAGCCGGTGATGCCAGAGGAATCGCTCCTTTCTTAATTGCCTCATGCCAGGTTTTTTCTACGTCATCTGTCTGAAAAGCAATGCGACGCACACCGGTATGATTAGCACCAATAAAGGAAAGAACACTTTCCGATTTATCCGAGCGGTCATAAGCACTCGTTATCAGCAACCTGATAGAGCCTTTTTCCAGCAGGTAAGAAACCTTTCCCTGTTCATTGTATACGGCAGTCTGTTGAAAGCCCAGTGCCTGCGTGTGCCAGTATGCCAGTGGCTTGGCTAATGGCACAATAATTTCAATATGATCTAGCATGATAATTATTTAAAGTTGATAGATTATTTAGCGTCAGCCTTAGCGCCCTGTGACCTTACCGCTATGGAGGCTTCCAGGTATTTAGCTAACCGGCTGATGGCAGTTTCAATTTCCTGAGGAGTGAGGTTTGAGAAGGTAAGTCTTATCTCATTTTTGCCCCCGCCCTTCTGGTGGAAGTAAGCCATAGGACAAATGATCACTTCAAAATCCTCGGCGCATTTTACCACTTCAGCGTCAGACAATTCAAAAGGCACCTTCAGGCTAAGGAAAAAGCCACCCTTAGGCCTGTTCCATGAGATATCGCTTGCCCATGTGCTGGTGAAAGAACCAATGTATTTATCGAGACATTCAAGCGTTGTGTTCAGCTTATTACGATAGCTCTGCAGCTTCTCGTAATTGTATTTACTGAGGCTGTAGTCTTGCCTTAACAACAGACCACCCAGTATAGCCTGAGTGATAGTAGGTGTGCTATTCGTCAGACTGGCCTTTACCTTTACCATTTCATGAGCCAGGCTTATCACATTTCCATCGGTCCCCATGACTTGCTGATCAGCCACTACCAATCCTACCCGCAAGCCAGGGAAAACTGACTTGGAGAAAGAGGTAACAAACAGTACTCTCCTGAATTTATCCAGCGACTTGAGTGTGGGAAGGGTTTTATCAAGGTAAGTGAAGCTGTTGTACACACTATCCTCAATAATATAGAAGTTATACTTTTCAGCCAGTCTGAGAAGAGATAACCTTTTGTCCACTGGCATAGATGCACCAGAAGGATTCTGATGGTCAGGAATTACATATACCAGCTTGACGTTTTTCTTTCTCTCCCGGTGAGCCAGTATTTTTTCTTCCAGGGCTTCGAGGTCTATCCCTGTATCGCTGGTACCCACATAGTCGGTCTCATAGTCAAAGGTCTTGGAGAAGCTTCCCAGACCAATATAGGTAGGGTCTTCCATCAGGATCACGTCCTCTTCCCGGTTGCATAAAGTAGCCGTGATAACTGCAAAAGCCTCCTGCGCACCCACGGTCACGATTACCTGGTGTTCCTTTACAGTAATATTTTCGTCTTTTCTAAGAAACTCGCAAAGGATCTCATTGATTATACCCTGTGTTTTGGCGTACTGCCCCACACTATTGGCTATTTTATCCCGGCTTTGGTTAGATTTACTTTCCAGGTAATCAATGTAAGACTCAAAGTACTCATTGATTTCATCTATTTTAAAGTAGGACTCGTCGGGCTGCCCAGCCGCCAGAGAAACCGCTTTAGGGAACTTAAATTGAATGTCGTTAAGGAAGCCAATAACATTCTTAAAGTTCGTACTGAGGGCTGTATTAAGCTTAATATTATGATGTTCAGGCACTTGTGAAGTTTGAGAGGTGTAAACCAAATTTTTAATCAATTGCTCTTCCAAATCCTCCAGGCTATAGAATAGCTCATCAAAGCTTCTGACAGCAAAGTACTGGCTCTGTAACGCGTAGGGGTTATACGGAGTATTCAGAATGTGGTGTATGTCAAACGGATAAATAGAAGTTTCCTTGGAATTAAGGTTTTCTATTTCTGTTTTTGAGGTAACGATAGCTCCTCCATAAGGCTTTAGCTCACCGCCTTCCCATATTACGCCCATTTCGAAAGTATACCAGTAAAGGCGCCCCAGAAACTCAACAGCCATGGGATCTTCCGCATACTTCAGTGCGAGAATACTAAACTTGGTGAGGAATCTGAAGAATTTCTCATTAGTCAATAAAGGAATATGACCATATATATCATGAAAAATATCCGGCAATTCACTGAAATCGAGTTCTTCCGGTTTCCGGCAATATACGGTTACAGGGTATTCCTTATTGATAAGCTGATAGAAGAAATCCTTTGTGGGAATTAGTCCGGTTACAGGAATAAGCTTCCAGCCTGACACTTCCTTTAGTTTTTCACTTAGTGAAGGAATGTTCGCTACTTTATCATTCCCTTCAAGCCTTAACAGGTCGAATCCGTTTTGGTATTCTTTCGACGTAAGACTTAGATTTTCCGTCAGGTGACGATTAACCAAAGAGGCCCATGTGCTATGATCCTCTTCGGTATACATAGAGTAATCTTGTTCAATCAGCATAGCTCAGTTTTAATTTAAACCAATATTTAATTTCAGTGAATTAGCTATTATCCACATATAGGATTTGCCCATAACATATAAAGAGTTTACCCTCTCTTCTCCTCAGACATAGATTACTATCGTCTTTAAAGCAGAAAGGAAGTGATGTTTCCAATTGGATTTTACGCGATAACCTTCCCGGAATTCAGTACATTGCCAGGATCAAATAACTTCTTAAGCTGAAGCAGAATATTATACTTTACGTCTCCGATTTGATTTTGCAAAAACTGCTTTTGAATCAGGCCAATCCCATGTTCTCCTGTTATCGTTCCGCCCAGTTTATTGGCTTCGCGAAACATGTCTCTGACTAATTCCTCCTCTGAAGACGCTTCATTTCCTTTTTCAAGAATCAACATAGTGTGTAGGTTGCCATCTATTATATGCCCGAATTTCACAATGTTGCATTCATATTTTTTAGCAAGCATATCAATATGCTGTACGTACTCCCCTAATCTGGATAGCGGAACAGCCGCATCGATATCCCTGTAAAACCTGTTCCCTGTATTAAGTATACCCCCTAGCCCTTTTCTAAAGGCCCATATTTTATTAATCTCTTCCGTACTGCGGCCTATAAGGATAGGCTCCTTTACAATATCCTGTGCCAGGCTGTTTATTTGCTCTACAAGAGAAAAAATATAATCTTCTGAATGGCCTTCCAGCTTAATGATCAGGTGGGCATTGTTAGCATGTTGGGGGAACATGGAATAGCCATAATGCCCTTCACAAAGCAGGATCGCCTCACGATCCAAAAGCTCCACGGCGCTGGGCTCTACGTCAGACTGTCGTATGGCATGGCACAGCGCTATGGCACTTTCTATACTTTCAAGGCCTGCCAGCAAGTGTATTTCCGTGGCAGGCTTCGGTATTAGTCGTAATACCACTTTAGTGATCACACCCAATATACCCTCACTTCCTGCGAATAGCTGGGTAAGGTTAAGCCCGGCAGTATCTTTTCTCATGTCGGTGCCCGTCCAGATTATCTCACCTGAAGGCAATACCACCTCAAGGTTCAATACATAGTCAGCCATCACCCCGTATTTACAGGAATTTATGCTGCCTGAGTTTTCCGACACATTACCCCCTATCTGGCAACTGCCTGAGCTTCCGGGCTGAATTGGGAAATACATCCCATTCGCCTCAACCTCTTTGTATAAATTGGCTGAAATTACGCCGGCTTCAACCACCGCAATCCGGTCAGTCTTATCAATTTTAATAACCTTGTTAAGCTTCTCCATCGACAGGACCACCCCGCCGTTCACAGGCAAGGCTCCACCAGTCACACCGGTTCCTCCCCCTCTCACAGTCAGAGGCATATTGTGCTTCGTACACACCTTCAGGATATCAGCAATCTGCTCGCTTGAATCAGGCTTAACGAGGATATCAAATGAGTACTCCTTATCCATCGTCTCATCTTTCCCATAATGCCTGTTCTCAGGGGAGAGAAGATGAACCTGGGAGGCATTGCAGATAGCAGTTAGCTCATTATATACGGACTGAAAGGGTAATTCTTTCACGGTGGTAATCATAGCCGGATGAAGTTTATAGCAATAGTAATCATTAAGGTGTCTTATACAGAGGATCGGAAGACTGGGTGATGAACTTGATCTTATGAGAGGGCAGGCTTAGCGTACCAGTAAGATCCCCTCCATTATCAACTCATAAACGCCATTCTCAACAGCAAATCTCAGGTTGTTCTTAAGGTCATCAATGTCCTGGCTTTCCGTAAAAAACATCAGCCCGTTAATTATTTCCTCATTCTGACTAAGGAAGAAGCCTGTAAGCTTGTCCAACACATCGCTTACTATTGCCGGTGATTCAAAAGAATCTAAAATGATCTTAAATACGCCAGGCACATATTCTTCAATCGAACCATCAGCTTTCGGTGTAAGCACGCAGGTGTATCGCCCATAGTTGAACCAGAACTCCTGGAATGATCCCGCATTAAAGCTTGTACCCAGATCGACTTTTTCACCTACTGATACGATTTTGATATCAGGATTCCGGACAAGTTCATTATTGACAAATGGACTGGGACTACCAATGAATTTATCGATCAGGCTTTTATAATCTATGGAGGTCGACAGCCCGTTTTTAATCAGCGCTTTCCTTAAGCGGTATTTGGCTACTTCGATAGTGGCCTTATGCAAAGTTGGATCTACCTTTTCACCATTCGCTGCTGAGCCGAGAGCTTCCAACATTTCCTCATACGCCTCTGCAAACCTATCCCCAACCTCACTTACCGGTTGTTTATAGACCTCTTCCACCTCTGCCAAACCAAGGTCCTCATTCACCTGGCGTGATGTCATAAACCACTTATCGGCCAAAATCTCAAGCAGAGCCTGTCTGTTGTAGTTGAATACAGAATCATTCGGAACGGAAGCCTGTATCTCTCCTTTATTTAAACGATCAGCATCAAGCCTCAGCAATCTCAGGTAAACAGCTCCGGCTTCCAGCTTTTCATTTCCTTCATCACCTGCTGTTAGGTACGTTGCTATTCTATCAGCATATTCCCGAATAGCATCAGGGGTGATTACGTTTTCCCGCTGCTCAGCCTTATGTACAGAATAGGCTATTCCACGAAGCATGGACTGGGTATTACCATTAGTACCTTCATCAGAAAGCTGGAGCTGGTCATAAGGATCAACTGCTTTAAAATAGGCTTGGTCAAGATAAGGTGCCGGCAGGCAAGAGGCCTTTTCCATAGCGCTGAACCGGCTTAGCTCAGCTTCAATGATATGGTTACCAAGGCTCACCAGTACAGTATTACCATATTCCTGTCCTACCTGGTTTAGCACCCAGCCAATGCCGGAACGGCCATATTCAAATGAATGCAAGGCCTCACTTCCATCCTCTATTAGCCCATCGACAGTCAGATCACAAAAGGCAAGCAACTTACGGCTTAGCACATCAATATGACTCATCACCCAGTCTTCACTGTGATAGCGATTGAGTAGGGTAAATACATAGAGGCATCCTGCAAGCCCATCATTGAAAGAAGGCCGAAGGGCCTCCAGCTTATGAAATTGACTTTGGACACACCTTTTGGATATAGTAATCGCATTATCCAGAAAAGGCCGTTCACTTGTTATAGAAAAGGCAAGTAGGTTAAGGTAAGCAATTCCCATATAGCCGTGGTAAAGGCTATAGTTATGAGACCTGTCACGTTTGAAAACATCCATGTACTCCGCAATATTCTCTTTCAGTTTGTTTAGATCAGAGGCATTACTTTCTACGCTATACCTTGATATAAGTAAAAGATTGGCCTCCAGGCATTTCCCTGAAAAAGTATTACTCCAATTTCTTCCTCTGATGTCCGCAGAAGGGGCAGAAGGGTTGTCACAGGCACGGACCAACATATGATCAATGAGCACTAGTACCTTAGTATCGGGAGATAGCGTCTGCTGAACAGGATCGGTATGCATTTCTTTATAATTCGTAAGTCAATAGCTGGTTTTCAATTCTTTCTAGGTATTCAGGATACAACTGCTTCATGTAATCCTCCAGAAACGGATAGGAGAACTTGTCCTTCTTATTGATGCCAAAGGTGTGCACATAGTTAGTGGCATGACCGGCAAGCCTGAATGTCTTAATTACTTCAGGAATAGTTTTTATACCGGGATACACACAGGCAATATCAATATCCCTCAGAGTGGCCATCATATAAAATAATAACTGCTCATACACGCAGTTGAATAAACCGGAATTAATACCTGAAATACTCTCCTTATTCTTTTCTATGAAGGCAAATATCTTCTTAGTATAATCCTGAAAAAAGGCTATGTCAAATCCTCCGATTACACCTGCATTAATCGCATAAATGCTTTGCTGGCTCACATCTACGGCCAGTAATTCTTCGGGAATATCATCGAAGGACTCTATGATGCTCTTCATCATATCCCCATATAGTCTCGGCTCATTTTCTATATTCTGAGAAACCAGAGGGGCATTATCCAGATGATGCGGCAATTTTTCCCATAAAAAAACATCCCCATCCACATGGATAAAAGGCTCCTTTTGTAAGCTGTAGGTATAGACTTTTCCTATAGCCCAAAGATCCGTTCCATACTCATCCAAATCGTTTAGCCTGGTAGATACCTTATCATAGGGTAACTGTAGTTGATCTATCAAAAGATATTTGCCATAATCGTCCGTATACAGCTCTACCTGGTTATAGAATTTCTTTAGCTGAAGGCAGCTAAAAGCCCAGCTCAGATAATTATATTTTTCTGAAGGCCAGCCTCCTTTTAAGCGATGTTCAGCACTTTCAGCTTTATTCTGAAAGAACGGCTTAGTCCAGAAGCTTTGAATTATTTTATATGACATAGCAGTATTCTATATGAAAGAGGTTAGTGAGAGAGCGTTAGTCACCAGACACCTGATAGGAAAAGCACACATCAAAGCGCACACCGTTATTTTCCAATAGCTGTTTATACTTCCTGTAATAGCTATCTGCCAGTAACTCCCCGTTAAAGTAAAGTTTACCCTCCTTTATTAGCAGTTCACCCGTTCCATTTTCAGAAATCAGCTTATCCTGCTTTAATTCTTTCTTAAGCACTTCTTTGTTTACAGGCACAGGTGGTGGTGGGGCAGGCGCTGAGAGAGATGAATCACATGACTCTTCAGAGGGCTTCTTTTTCTCGCCAAACGCAGCAGGTGCCGGAGGTACCGGTGGCGACAAGGGTGAAGAGTTAGAAGAGCCCCAGTTTTGAAACACAAATTTTTCCTGACCCTCAATGATTGATTTTGCATAAAAATAGGTATGCCTATCAGGGTTCGGGGTGAATTGGAAGGCTCCATCGACTACGTGACCTACTTCCAGCTCCTTCAGTACTTCATCGGCAAGTACAGCTTCTATACTATCATATGTACTGATAACTTTTTCGCCATTTTTCCCTTCAATATGAAGTTGGTATTTAGTTGAATTACTCATTGCCTTTATTTATCTATTAGTAGTTTGGGCTAATATCATTTATGCATATTCTGCCTGCAGCAGGTATTACAGATTAAGCGCTTTGAAACGCTCGCCATAGTGTTTTTCGAGATAATTAGTAAGCATATCTGTTTCAAACTCACTACAGCGAAGGCAGTCATAATGATACCCTTCCAGCTTTTTTATCTCCTTTTGACCAGACATTCCCATCGTATTATAAATGGCATCTACGAGGGAGTGCCCCCACCAATCCCATTCATTTGTTTCAAAACCTGCTACCGCCGTACCAAAGTATGCGATCATGACAGGTATGTCTTCAAAGCCTCTGCCGGTGTACTTAAATATTTCGTATGCTCCGGCCGCACAGTGAAGTAAGCCCGTACAAGGTCCGAATATGACTTTGACAAAATCACTGCTGAGCAAATTGATATTCTTCCTTAAGGAAGGGTTAGTGCAAAACATAATATCATCAGTGAAATCTGCCTGGAGGTACTCTTTATAGAATTCCTCCTTTCCACTGTTACGCTCATCAAAGATGAGAACTTTGGTATTTGGAAAAGCCTTGAAGTACTTTACCATTTCAATTAATACAGTAGTTGGAAGTATTTTCTCCTTGCCGGAACTGGTATCAAGAAAGACCACTACTTTTTCATGGTCAGCCACTCCTGCTTCCCTAAACCACTTATCGCTCTCTGCCTTTTCCTCTTCAGAAATGTACATTTCCTGCTTAAACTGCTTGTGATTTTCCTGAAAGTCATCACTTTCAGAATAAGCAAGGAAATCAATGTAGGTAGGAAACACCTCGCTATAGCCATACAGAGACAATACCCTGGACATATTGTCCCCCGCCTTTTGCTGAAAATATTCTTTGTAATCCTCCTCCTTATCCGAAAACAGGAGTATCAGATCATATACATCATAACTCAGATCATCATCGTCTAAATGAATATCCTCTACACATGGGTTATTTTTCAGTATGGCATAATGAAATTTATTGGTATAAACTTCAATCCGCGCATTATAGAGGAAAGACTGCAGTGCACGTAATTTCCCAAAGGCAACTACCGAATCACCTATCCCGAAATTCTTAAGATCGATTACCAGAATTACTTTTCTTACCTCTTCCGGCTTTAGTTTAACTTCGTTACTTGATTGTACACTACTAAAGTTTAATTCGTACATAACTCTTTGAATAAATGATCAATCGATAATCAGACAGCGGGTAAAACTTTCGAAAAAGTATTACTACCCACAGTCCTAATCAGCAATGGAAGTATAGGGGACAGAGGGTGAATTACGATAATTAGAACCCTCTCTCTATTGGTGGCATCAGATAGTCTTGTGCAAGTGGTAATTATTGTATGCCTGTCATTTCTTTCTCAGCTACCTTCACTTCATCATGGGTAATATTTCCAAAATTAAACTTCACTACCCTGTCAGCACAGTTAAAATATTCATCATCGTGCGTAACGGCAATGACCGTCTTACCCATGCTTTTAAAGTGAGGAAGTAACGTCTGGTAGAAGTATGCCCTGAATTGAGGATCCTGTTCTGCAGCCCATTCGTCCAATACAAGCAAGGGTTTGTCTGATAGCAGCTCATAGATCAGTGCTAACCGTTTTTGCTGCCCCTTCGATAGCTTATTCTTTATGCTGTTGTTCTCCTCGTCAAAGCTTAGTTTATCCTGAAGCCTCATCAGTTCAATGTATTCGGCGAGGATGTTATTGGAATCCGACAGCTCAAACTTATCGTAGTTTTCGTCGAAAAGCTGATGATCTGTGAAGATGGTAGATATCTGATCACGGTAGGCCTGGAAGCTATCATCTGACAACTCCTCACCGTCTACCAGCATGGTGCCGGATTGCGGTTTATACAACCCGGTGATAATATTGATGAAGGTAGATTTACCCGCTCCGTTACCTCCGGTAATAAAGACTGTCTGTCCTTTGTTCAGCTCAATATTCAAAGGCCCAACAGTAAATAACCTGTCTTCTTCATCCTTATAGGAATAGACCACATTATTCAGAGTAATGGTATTATACCTAAAGCTTTTGTCTGTCTCCTGGCTTTCACCGGATTCCAGCTTTTCCATTGGTAGCTTCCTGTCCAGTCTGTATATCCGCTCCAGGGCGATCTTCACATCCGTGTAAAAGGGCAGGAACATAACCAGATTGGCCACTGGGGTCATCAGAAATAGGATAACCATAATGAACATAGAGGTTAGCTCCTTATCAAAGGCAGCAATATTCGGCAGCAAAAACATGACCGCACCCAGTACAACGTACCAGCTATATGTGCCGGTAAGCTCATTGTCCACGTACTTCTGTGAAGCACGGATACTTTTCTCTTTACCCTTAAGCCTGTTTGCGCGTAGAAAGGAGTGGTAAATATTGTCATTCCTCTGCTTGCTCATCTTCATTTGCTTAAAGCCATAAAGGAGCTCTTTCAGGTATCCGTAGTATTTATCATGCAGATCACGTACAGAGTTCAGCTCTCTTTCAATGCTGCTATTGCGCACTGCATAGAACATAAACAGGGCCACCAGTATACCCAGCACACACAAACCTGCCCAGAAGGAAATATAATGCAGGTAAGCCAGGCCACAGATAATGATCAGCGAGGAGTTTATCAGGTTAATGAAAGCATCAGGCAACTGAGCTAACTTCCGCGTATCGCTGATAGAGGTATAGATGTATTGCGACCCTAATTTTTCAAAGTTCTCAAAATTGGAGTGCCTTACCTTATCTACGATGGACAACTCCAGATCATAGAGAATATCATTAGATATCCGGACCATGTAGTTTTGAAAAATCTTAGTAGTGACAAAGGAAAAACCTATGAGAAATACAAAGATCAACCAATCGTACTCAGGGTAAAAAGGCAGTGACTCTCCACTGACCGTATTATTGATCAATATCAGTAATGAGCTATAAATCAAACTATTTATTAGCCCAAGCATGATAATGGAGAAGTAAAACAGTTTAGACTGTTTTTGAAAGATTTTTAAAACTTTAAGCATTACCTGGTTTTCTAACTTTAATGTGTGATTGCTGGAATAGTATTCTTGTCGGTACCTCCCTCCGGCATATACCGGTATTCAGGCCCGCCCTTCATTTAAGTATTATACAGCCTTATTACTTCGGTCAAGAAAGGCATTCAGTACTTCCGATAAATGACTGATAGCCGGCTGTTTTAGAATTGATAGATGATCACCTTCTACTTCAGATACGGTAACAGGGTGTTTAAAATAGCCTTGTAGACTATCCATGTTATTGACCGTTTCAGAAGCCTTAATATAAATGGCCGGTGCCGATATCTCGTGATCAACTCTGTAAGCTTCCAATGCATGTTTAAAGGACCTGAATGCATTATATATGGAAACTATTCCTTCTGTTTCTTCTCCCTGAAGAGCAGGAACGATCCTTTTTACGCTTTCCGGTATCTTTTGCAGTAACTCTCCGGCAGTTATCCCTTTACTATTGATATTTTTTACTGCCATTGCCCACAGGTCTTCAATTGTAGTAGCCGATTGAATGCCTGCAAGCTCATCACCTCCGATAACCAGGAGGGTTTCGCGCTCCCCTTCCAGGGTGAACTCCTGATAGAGTTCATCAGAGCTGTTCCTGAATCTGGAGTCGATCAGAGCCAGGGAAGCCACCTTTTCACCGGCGGCCTCCAATTGGCGCACCATCTCATAACCAATGATGCCCCCGAGGCTCCAGCCTGCCAGGTGATATGGACCTTCTGGCTGCACCTGCTTAATAATAGCTATATAGTCAGCAGCTACCTGCTCTATCGTTAAAGGTGCCGGAGCATATGAATGCATGGCGGCTCGCCGGATACCATAGCAGGTATACCCATTCATGCTATTGGCCAGTTCAATATAACCGTTTACATCTCCACCAATATCATGGATCATGAATAGGTTGTCCTGGTCATTCTTTTGACTGTTTAAAAGGACCAACTGATCATTTGCTCCTTCTTCGCCAGGTCGCTTTTCCTCAATCCTGGCAGCGATGGCCTCTACCGTAGGAGCCTTAAATATCTCCACAAGGGGAATCTCGGCCTCAAAGACCTTTCTTATCTTAACGGCCATCAGGTTTGCTTTGAGTGAGTTACCCCCCACATCAAAGAAGCCTGACCTTACGCCGATACTTCCGGGCTCAGCCTTGAGTATTGTATACCAAATATCCAAGAGCTCTTTCTCTGTCTTATTAGAAGGCGCCACCACCTGCTCCAGCCTGGAGGTTAATAACGCTTGCAGCTCTTTCTTTAATTGCTTTCTATCGAGCTTGCCATTCCGGTTTCGGGGCAGTTCATGCCGTACCTCGTATACAGTCGGGATCATGTAGACCGGTACCGTACGGTGCAGAAATGTCATAATAGCTTCATCCTTTATTCCTTCTGAGGAACGTAATGCGGCAGAAAGGACTTTCTCACTCTCATGATAGCAAACCACAGCCTCTTCCACTCCCTGGTAGCACCTAAGGTGAGTCTCTATTTCTCCCAGCTCTACCCGTACACCATTTATTTTCACCTGATGGTCTTTTCTTCCAACATACATCAGATTACCATCTTCGCGCATGTAGGCCAGGTCACCCGTTTTATATAATGAAGGTTCCTCAGCTTCCTTAAGCCAATCAGGCCGTACGAAACTGGCAGCAGTGCGCTCCTCATCATTATAGTATCCCAGCGTACCATAGCGGGTGCTGATATACAACTCCCCTACCTGGCCTGGAAAGCAGGGTTCAAAACCCTCGTTTAGGACAAGACCATAACTCCCCGACATAGGCTTTCCTATCGGTATTTCATTATCCTCCGCACCTGCCTCATAAGTAAATTTAACCATGGTGGTTTCAGAAGCCCCGTACATATTCACTAACCGCGCCTGGTTGCCAAAGTGTGACTGCCAGGTACGGATATCCTGCGGATATAAAGTCTCTCCTGATAACAATACATATTGCAGATCAGGCAATTCCTGGCCACCCTGGTGCCCCTGGAGTATTTCACGAAGCAGCGTAGGTACACAGTGGATTACATTTACCCGGCTCTCTACCAGCCAGCCGGCAAGGCCTTCTGTTCTTACCATGCCATTCTCACGAGGAGGCAGGCATAGAACACCGCCATTACACAATGGCAGAAACAGGTCTCTGAGGAAGGCATCGAAAGTAGGTGACGTAAACTGGCTCACCCTGGGTTTTTCAAGATTCAGATACTCCGTTTCCCAATGAATAAAATGGTTCAGCCCCCTGGTAGAACCTAATATTGCTTTAGGCTTACCTGTAGATCCTGACGTGAAGTAAATATAGCAGGGTCGATCTGCAGACGCTTCAGGCAGGTTAATATCCCTGCTTTCCACGTCAGCCTCTACCCCCTTCAGGTCGTATCTGCAGGTTTGGAGTGAATCATCCCTTATCCTGTCTCTCAGCTTTTTGTAATGCTCTTCTCCGTTATCATCTACTATCACCCACCCCGGCTTGTACGCTTCGATCAGATCCAGAATACGCTCTTCCGGCTGGGAAATACCTACCGGAACCACCACTTTACCGGCTGTCATCACCCCTATCACGCTTATAGCCATGGCTTGTGGTGAATCCGCAAGCACAAAACATAGCTCCTGCCCTTCATCACCATGATGCACCAGGTAGCTGGCCAGCCCGTCGCATGCCTTCAGTAGCTGACCGTAGGTGTAGTCCGCATCCGCCTGGCTGCTGATAGCCATGGACTCAGGCGTACCCGAAGCCCGTTCTCTGAACCGGTCAAGTACATGGGGTATCTCGCCGGTCACTTCAGTTCTGTAGCTTTTAAAGGAATCCAGAAGGCCCTCCTGCTCGTCCTGAGATAATAAATTGATGTTCTTAATGCTGACTGAATGATCCTCGATTACCTGATCAATGATCCTTGTGAAAAACCCTGCAAACCTCTCGATAGAATTATCCTTAAACAGGTCTGTGGAATAACCAAAATGTAACAGGGTCTTCCCATTAGAGCCGGAGGCCGTCAGACTCAGATCAAACTTTGCAGTCTGGGGCCCGGTGCCATAGCTTGTCATATCCACATCCGAAAGCTCAAGCCCTGACTTCTCGAAATCCTGGTAGTTGAAGGTTACATCAAATAGAGGATTACGGCTTGTGTTACGTTCTACCTTCAGTGCGTCAATTAGCTCTTCATACTGAAAAGCCTGGTTTTCAAAGCAACTAAGTACCGTCTTCTGATTTCCTTCCATAAATGCAGCAAATGGCATCGTGTTATCCATTACACGCCGGAACGGTATAGTATTCACAAACATACCTACCATCTGCTCCAGATCAGGGTGGTATCTGCCTGCAACCGGTATGCCTATTACCAGATCATTCTGACCGGACAGTTTACTAAGTAGTACCTGGTAAGCTGACAAGAGCACAGTAAATAATGTAGCACCATGGCTTTGAGTGATCTTTTTCAGCTTTCGGGTTTTATCAGAACTCAGCTCAAACGTATAGGAGCCCCCCTTATGACTATTGACCACCGGACGGGAGTAGTCCGTAGGAAGGTCTAGCACTGCCGGCAGATCAGCAAAAGTCTCCATCCAGAAGGCCTTTTGCTCCCTGATGATTTTTTGTTGCCTGTCGCTATGCTGCCATACCGCATAATCCTTGTACTGAAGGCCAACCTTTGGAAGTTTCTTCCCTTCGTAAATGGCAGTAAAGTCGCCGGAGAGGATATCCTGCGAAATACCATCACTGACGACATGATGCATATCAACCATCATCAGATTATGGTTAGCATCTGTCAGCTTTATCAGGCCTGCCCGAATAGGCATTTCCTTTTCAAGGTCAAAAGGCCTGGTAAAGTCACTGATGATCGGACCGGCTTCTTCCTCGGTTGCCTCGTAATATTCAAGCTGGAATAAGGGGTCATTAAGAACCTGCTGGCGGGGACCTTCATCCGTTTCCACAAAGATGGTCCTCAGTATATCATGTCGCTGAATCAGCGCCTTGAACACATACGCCAAGCGCTCCTGATCGACGTCACCTTCCATCCTGATGACCTGCGGCATGTTATAGGCTACTGATACCGGGTCAAAGCGCTGCAGAAAGTACATTCGCTGCTGCGCCGAAGACATCACGTAGTATTTTTTCTTTTCAATTTCAGGAATAGCCGCATGTCCCGATTTTTCCAGGCTTTCTACGTATCCGGCCAGTTTGCGAATATCCTGGTGTGTAAATACAGTTCTCAGTGGTACTTCAATCTGAAGCTGCTTCAGAATTTTATTTACCAGCACAGTGGCCCGGAGGCTATGCCCTCCCAACTCAAAGAAACTGGTGGTAACACTGATGGCGGCTGCATCTAACTTTAATACATCTGCCCAGATGGATAATAGTTTTTCCTCCATCTCAGTGGCAGGTAGTTGATGGTCTACCTGGTCTGAAAGTTCAGGGTCTGGCAGCGCTCTATAGTCTGTCTTACCATTGGATGTCAGAGGTAAAGTCTCCAGGTATACATAGAATGACGGCACCATATAATCTGGTAGCACATCAGAAAGAAACGCCTTAAGCGCATAATTTTGAATGGCCTTATCCGAAACATAATAGGCCACCAGATGGTCTTCTTCATTGACCACCCTTACGGTTACCACTACGTCACGAATACCCTCATACTTATTCAGCACCGTTTCTATTTCCCCTGGTTCAATGCGATACCCACGCATTTTCACTTGTTTGTCTATACGGCCCAGGAATTCTATGGTGCCATTTTCCAGCCAGCGGGCCAGGTCTCCCGTCCTGTACATCTTTTTTCCCGGTGAGAAGGGATCATCAATAAATTTCTCCCGGGTAAGTTCAGGTTGATTCAGGTAGCCACGGCTCACGCCATCGCCCCCCACTATCAGCTCCCCAGGTATACCTATTGGCTGTAGCGCATCTCCCTTACTAAAGATATAAGCTGTAGAATTACTTATTGGCCTGCCTATCGGAATATTATGGCTGTATGCTTTATCGATCTTATGGCAAACAGAGAAAGTGGTATTTTCAGTAGGGCCATAGCCGTTAATAACCTGCAAGTGAGGGTGCAACTCCCTCACCTTATTAACAGATTTGGCCGTAAGCGCATCACCTCCTACCAACAGATAAGTTAGACCGGAAAAAATATTGGCATCTTCTCCTACATGCTGATCAAACAAAGACGAAGTAAGCCATAGCGTATTAATAGCATGTTGCTGGATAAAACGCTCCAGTCGGGACGACTTCAGTATAACATCCTTCTCAGCAAGGTATAACCTGCCTCCGTTCAGCAGAGCCCCCCAGATCTCAAAGGTGGTAGCATCAAACACCGGGGCTCCCGTCTGAAGGATCCTTGTGTTATCATTTAACTCTACATAGTTTGGATTACACACTAGACGGGTAACATTATGGTGCAATACACACACCCCCTTAGGCTGGCCTGTAGAACCTGATGTATAGATCACATAAGCCATGCTATCGGCACTAGCTTCACTAATCAGGTTTTCTGTAGCCATACCAGACTCCGCAGCACCCAGAGTAAGTACCTCTGCATACTCGCTCAGCATGTCTGCATGTTGGGGGTGGCTCAGCACCACGTTAACGCCCCCGTCCTGAAGCATATATTTATGCCTGTCAATAGGAAAATCCGGATCAAGCGGCAGGTAAGCCCCGCCCGCCTTTACTATTCCCAGCGTAGCTATAACAGCCTCTATTGACCTGCCTGCTAATATTCCCACGCGCTCTTCAGGAGAAACGCCTTTGCGCTGCAGAAGATGGGCAACCTGGTTAGCCTTATGATTAAGCTCTTCGTACGTAAGTTCAACCGTCCCTGTGCTGATAGCTATTGCTGAGGGAGAAGCATCTGCCATTTTTTCAAATAATGACCCGATTGTTTCCCTCTGAGGGTACGCTACTGTCGTATCATTAAATTCTGTAAGGATTTGTAGTTCCTCTTCCCGGGATGCCAGGCTCACATCCGCTATCTTGATTGAAGGATTCTTTATAACCTCTTCTATTACTTTGAGGAAGTACCCTGCAAGCCGCTCGATCGTTTTTTCGTGAAATAGTTCAGCAGAGTAGTTGAAGTTCAGGCTAATCACCTCTCCCTTATCGGTGGCCGTCAGCATCAGATCGAACTTAGACGACGTACTTTCCTCTCCAAACTTCGAAAGCGTCAGCCCGGGAATCTGCAAATCCTCTGACTCAAAGTTCTGGAAGGAGAACATCACATCAAAAAGAGGATTTCTACCGGCATTTCCACTCATATCCAGTGCCTCCACTAAAGAGTCAAAGGGATAGCTTTGGTTATCAAAAGCGGTAACAGTCTCTTGGCGGATTTCCCGTAGAATACGTGCAAACTCCTGATCTCTGTTGAGTGAATTACGTAAAGGCAGTACGTTAACAAACATACCGATTACCTGCTCCAGGTCAGGGTGTACCCTGCCTGCCACTGGGGCCCCCACTACGACATCCTCAGTATTAGATATTTTGCTTAATAACACATTAAAGCAGGTAAACAACACCATGAACATCGTAGCATCCTGCTCTGCCACAAGCCCTTTAAGCTCCTTAGTCTGTTTGCTGTCTATCTCAATGGCATAATTACCCCCCTCCCTGGTCATTGCCTGGGGGCGCACGTAATCTGTAGGAAGATTCAGAGCATCAGGTAAGGGAGTAAATTTCTGTAGCCAGTAGTCTTGCTGCCTCGCAAGCATCGCCTGTTGCTCCTCACTATGCCACCTTTCTGCATAGTCTTTGTACTGAATATCTACCTCCGGCAGCTTCACCCCCTCATAAAGCTGCATAAACTCACTCACGATGATGCCCTGAGAGACCCCATCCGTAATGATATGATGCATATCCACCATCAGAAGGTTTTGACCGGGTGAACCCAAACGAACCAAGCCTGCACGTAAGAGAGGAGCGGTTTTAAGGTCAAATGGGCGGACAAACTCCTCCGTTATCTTATAAGCCTCATCATCATTCGCGGCCGTATAATAGTCAAACTCAAACTCCAGATTTTCATCGATTAACTGAACCAGCTCGTCATCCACTTCCTCGAAACGTGTTCTCAGTATATCATGTCGTTTGACCAATTCTTTAAAGGCGCTCAGAAGGCGGACTTCATCCAGGTCTCCCTCCATTTTAAGCACCTGCGGCATATTATATAATAAAGACTCCGGATCAAGGCGCTGCAGGAAGTACATTCTCTGCTGGGCAGATGATACAGCGTAGTGATCTTTCTTATCTGCTTTTTCGATTCCCGAATAACCACTTGCTTCCAGGCTGTCAACAAATGTTGCAAGACTTCTTAGGTCCTGATGAGTGAAAATGGCCTTTAAGGGTACTTCTGTGTTAAACTCCCGGAGAATTTTATTGGTAAGAACAGTAGCCTTAAGGCTATGCCCCCCGGCCTCAAAGAAGTTTGTAGTGGTACTTAGCTGATCAGCAGGAAGCTTCAGTACCTCACTCCACACATTTACCATCCTTTTTTCCGTATCAGTAGCAGGCGCCACATAGTCCACAGTGTAGTATGTCTGAGGCTCAGGCAGTAGTTTACGGTTTATCTTACCACTTGCACTTAGTGGAAACTTCTCCATAGGCACAAAAGCCGAAGGCACCATATAAGAAGGAATCCGGTCAGAGAGGAACTGCCTTACTTCATCTACCGTCACCTCCTGCTTCTGAGTATAATAAGCAACTAAGGCCTTATCATTATCATTTTCTATAGCCAGGACTACGCAATCCTTTATAGCAGTATGCTTACTAAGGTGAGTTTCCACCTCCCCCAGCTCTATGCGGAACCCTCTGATCTTTACCTGATTATCAATCCTTCCTAAAAAGTCCAGATTGCCTTCAGGAAGCCACCTGACCAGGTCACCGGAGCGGTACATCTTCTCTCCTTCCCTGAAGGGGTTTGCGACAAACTTTTGCGCATTCAGTTCCGGATTATTTATATATCCGCGGGTCATCGACTCCCCCCCGATATACAACTCACCAGCCACACCAGATGGCAGCAATTCCATATCAGGCCCAAGTACATAGACTTCCGTATTTTGGACCGGCCTGCCGATTGGTACCCTGGTTTTAACCTGGCTCGTGTCAGTTATTACCTGTAAAAGAGACGTTATCGTAGTTTCAGTTGGTCCGTAAGCATTACAGACAGTATGCTTTTCAGACAATTTGCGAACGGTTTCCGGCTTACTCGCCTCCCCTCCACAACTGATCCATTTAAGCCCTTTATGGAAGTTGTGTTCCACATTCTCAAGGAATGAGGGCGTAACATCCATATAGGTAATATTATGCTCAGCTATATATTTATTAAACCCATTGCCATCGATAAGGATATCTTTTTCAATTGGCACGGTGGTAGCTCCGAACAACAGAGCCATCCAAAGCTGCTCTACCGAAGCATCAAATACAATGTTTGCAAAAAGCAGCACGTTATCTGACGCATCAATATCATAGACCAGCTTCTGATAATACATCAGGTTCACTACCGGTCGGTGAGGTACCTGCACGCCTTTAGGAGTGCCGGTAGACCCTGAGGTATAAATGATATAGGCTATATCGTCAGCACTGTATGGCACCTCCAGATTAGTGGTGTTATAATCGGAGCCTATCGAGTGTATATCAACTACTTCAATACAGTCATTTATCGCTGACCCTACTTCAAAATTACTTAAAAGTAAAGAAGCCTTGCTTTCCCGTACAAGAAACGAGATCCTTTCTGCCGGGGAAGAAACATCTAAGGGAAGATAGGCAGCACCAGCCTTTAATATGCCGATCATGGCCGTCACCATCTCAGACGACCTTTCAGTCATTAACCCTACTACAGATCCCTGCATTACCCCTCTGCTCATCAGGTAATGAGCAATCTGATTGGCTCTTTCGTTAAGCTCCCCATAAGTAAGCGACATATCGTTAAAAGATAATGCCACATTACCGGGAGACTCAAGCACCTGCTTCTCAAATAGTTGTATCAGCGTTTTATCCCTTGGATAATCCGCACGGATACCTTTCCCTAACTCCAGCAGCGCATTCTTTTCCTCCCTCGGTAGTATATCAATGTCAGATATTGCAGCCTGTGGCTTAGTCGCAATGCTCTCTATAATCCGCTTAAAGTAGTGAGCAAACCTGGCAACCGACTCTTCTTTGAATAAGTCTGTGGAATACTCAAATGCCAGGTGTAACCTGCCGGAGGCCTCAGACGCATTTAACGACAGGTCAAACTTAGAGATTACATACCCCGTATCGTAGGCACTAAACTCAAGTCCGGGCAACTCCACACCCTGCTCCTCTATACCGTCATAAGCAAACATGACATCAAACAGAGGATTACGGTTCGTCTGGCGATCCAGCTTCAGCAGGTCGATGAGCTCTTCATACTGGAAAGTCTGATTAGCAAATGCCGAAAGTGTCCTTGACTGAATATCAGCTAATAATTCACTATAACTACTCTTCCTGTCTATTCCGGCACGTATCGCCAGCGTGTTTACAAAAAGACCTATCACCGAATCCAGGTCATCGTGATGGCGGCCCGCCACCGGAGTACCTACCACCACATCCTCATGACCACTTAGTTTGCTAAGCAGAATATAGAATGCAGATAATAGTACCATATACATGGTAGCATCATTCCTAGCGGCTATCTCTTTTAACCTACGCGTGGTTTCTTCATCAATATCAAATGATAAGAGATTACCACGATCACTTTTTACATTAGGCCTGTCATAATCATATGGCAAACGAAGGGGATCAGGCACATCCTGAAACTCCTTCAGCCAGAACTCTTTTTGTGCCTTCAGCACCTCTTGTTGCTGATCTGACTGCTGCCACTCTGCGTAGTCTTTGTACTGTAATTTGCAGGCAGGCAGTTCCATGTCATTATATAAAGACATGAATTCATCTATAAAGATGCCTTGTGATACACCATCACTTATAATATGATGCATATCCACAATAAGAATATTCTCCTCGTTTTCCTGTACAGGGAGAACCCCTACACGGATAAGAGGGCCCTTTGTAAGGTCAAAAGGACGAATGAATGCCTTAAGTACCTCAGCCTCCGACTGCTCATCCGCGGAAAGAAAAGTAATATCCAGTGGTAGGTTCTCCGCCACTTTCTGAACAGGCCGGTCATCTACCGTTTCAAAGGTTGTACGAAGGCTTTCATGCCTTTCCAGCAGCCTGGCAAAGGTGCCGGATAGCTTTTCTGTATCCAGCTTACCCCTGATCCTTACTGCCTGAGGCATATTATAGCTTGTAGACTCCTTATCAAACTGGTATAGAAAATACATCCTCCTTTGGGCGGAAGACAGTTCATAATAAGGTTTGATATCAGCCTCAGGAATTTGAGTGTAGGCACTCTTTTCTTCCCGGTCTATAAAACCCCCCAGGCTACGGATATCCTGATGAAGGAATATCGCCTTGATAGGTACCTTCACCTGTAGCTGCTGATGGATCTTATTAGCCAAAATAGTAGCCCTCAGGCTATGGCCTCCCAATTCAAAGAAGTTAGCCGTAGCGCTTATCTCAGAAGGCTCCAGTTTCAGTATCTCAGCCCAGATAGCGGTGAGGGTTTTCTCCGTGTTCGTTTCAGGTGCGTAATACCTTTCTTTATCATTCAGCTCGGGAGCCGGAAGCGCCTTCCGGTCCACTTTACCATTTACGTTCAGAGGGATATTATCCAACTGCACATAAAATGCAGGCATCATATAGGCAGGAATATTGTCCTTCAAAAAAGCCTTTAGTTCACTTAAGTCCACTGTCCCGGTGGAGGTATAGTAGGCAATCAATTGTTTCTCGCCGTGTACTTCCCCGGCGATTACCACCACATCCTTAATGCCATTATACCCACCGATACCAGACTCTATCTCTCCCAGCTCTATTCTGTGCCCCCTTATCTTTACCTGGCTATCCTTCCTTCCCCGAAATTCTATCAGGCCACCACTCAGTACGCGGCCCAGATCACCGGTTCTATAGAACCTGCCAACAGGCTCACCTTCCAGCATCAAAAAGCTATCACTTGTACGGGCTTCATTGTTCAGGTACTCAGCCGCAACCCCCGGGCCCCCTATGTAGATTTCACCATCCGCACCGATTGGAAGCGGTTTGTGATTCAGGTCCAGAACCATCACCTTACAGGCGGGCATCGGCCTGCCTATGATGGTTCCTTTTGGAGTTCTCTCATTTAGCTCTGCCGGGCTGTAAGTAACCCAAGTACAGAAGACAGTTCCTTCTGTAGGGCCATACGTCACCACTATACTGGCGTTGCGAAATACCCGGTTCAGTTGGGCCAGCAGGCTATCCTGGATCAGGTCCCCGCCAATATACAAGTGGTGTACATGGTCATAAGCTTCCGGATTACTATGCACCAAGATCGTCTCGCAGAGTTGTCCGTACAGAGCAGGCACTGTATCAATCGTATTTGTCTTTTTAAGATTCTCAGCCAACTGCACAGTATCAGATATTGCACTTTTTGAAAGCACCCGCACACTCCCCCCGTTTACAATAGGGGCAAAGATCTGAAAGATGGAAATATCAAAAGCGATAGAGGCCAGGAATGGCATCATAGTGCCATTGTCCATTCCAAGAGCACCCGCACAATTGCTTAGGAAATGCCCCAGGTTTGCATGCGTCAGTACGGTACCTTTAGGCTTCCCTGTGGAGCCGGATGTATAGATAATGTAGGCTACGTCAGCCCCCTTAACCTCCGGTAGAGACACCTTAGGGGATATGATTACATCCTCCCAGTGAGCCGCTATATCCAGAGAAGCATAGCCGTTCTCTTCATAATATCCTGTATGCCCACCTATTACCAGTTTCGGCTGCACTTCATCGATTATGTGCCTATTCCTCGCATTTGACGGGTCACCGTCCACAGGCACATAAATAGCACCCGCCTTCCATATACCGGCAATAAGAGGTACCAGCTTTTCCCCCCTATCTATATTAACCACTACATAATCCCCTTTAGTAATGCCACAAACCTCTGTCAGGTAAGCAGCAATTCCCTCACTCATCTCCTTAAGTTGCCTGTGAGACAGGCGAGTACCTTCAAATAATACCGCATCAGCATCCGGATAAAGGTCAGCCTGAGCCCCCATTAACTCAAACACACTTCGCTGTTCCTGCTCCCGCTTCGCTCCAAGCCCATAAGAAAGTAGGCCGCTCGCCTCAGATTCATTCAGAATCCTGATATCACTGATCCTTACCTCAGGGTTAGCTGTAACCTGATCAAGCACATAAAGAAAATGATCTGCAAACTGACCTGCCGGTACTATATCCTGGCAGGCCGTATCCACCTTTAGCTTAAGAATTCCGCCATCAGTGATTACACCAATCTTAAATGGGGCATGAACCTGCTCTGCAAAAGGCAGATAATGTACTCCGGGAGAATACACTATCAGATCAAGGTGTTGCCGAAAAACAATCTCTTTGATCTCATCTTCCAAATGATTGAAATCGAAAGACCCATATTTTTTGGCACCTACTACCGCCTGCTGTACCTTCCCTACCAGTGCCTTGAATGGACTATTTCCTTCTATTTCCCCCCTTAAAGGAAGGACGTCATCCTGCAGAAGACCTGTGCTCTCCCTGCTTCCAAACCTGGGAATACCTACTAATACCTGGTTTTCGCCCAGGTATTTCGCCTTCAATACCTGAACTGATGCCAGCATAAATACGAGCATAGCCACATCGCTCCCCTTGCATATCTTTTGTATACGCTCAGAGATAGATGGTGGCACCGGATATGACTTGCTCCCCCGCTCATCAGAAGGTGGAAAAAGTACATTACCCTTCTCACTTTCAAATTTTGCCAGTTCACTGATCCAGTAATTGCGACTTTCAACAACTTCTCTTTTAGTTGAGGAAAGGCGGTCTTCTAAATCGTATTTTTTCATGGGTGGTTATAGTAATAGCTAGTTCAGATATCAATTAAAAGTCGAAAGTGATCTCATCTTCAAATTCTGAATTCTCCGACGACCCCGACTCTATCTCACCACTGGTAAGGTCAAGGTCTATCAGGGCCGTTTCATCCTTTTCAATGATAGCTGATAGTATGGTCTGGTAATGGTCAAAGACCTCCTCAATGATCTCCGAAGAAAACTTGGAACCATCATAATTCACCGAGCCGGTAATAGTGGTTGATCCTGAGCCCGAAGAGAATTTAATGTCCAGAGGGAAATCACCGGACTGTTCGCCCAATTGGTCAGAGCTGAACGCTATGCCCGGAATAGTAATTTCATCATCCTCGTAAGCATAAGTCATGAGCACATTGAATAATGAATTACGCTTTTCCCCTGTCAGATTCAGTTCTTTCACTATCAGGTCATATGGATATAGCTGATTGTTGAACGCGCTGACTATTGAGCTTTTCACCTTAAGTAGTACATCATTAAGCGTGTCGGAAGACCCTATTTTTGTCATCACCGGAAGCACATTCACGTAGAACCCGATCTGGTTTTCCAGGTGACCCACCTCACGGCCCGAAACAGGGGTACCTACCACGATCTCACTCTGTCCGGTATACCTGTACATTAATGCCTTAAAGGCAGATACCAATAATGAGAAAGTAGACATGTTCAGGCTATTGGCCTTAGATACCAGGGCCGCACTCATATCACCGTCCAGCTCAAACGAATGGTTTTTACCTAAATACGCCTGACCATTGTGTTCAAGATCTACCGGCAGTTCCAGCTTAGCAGCCTTATCCAGCTCCTGGCCCATCCAGAACTCCCTGTACCTGTCCGCCTCAGGGCCTGACAGCAATTCGTTCTGCCAGTGGGCATAGTCCTTATACTGGATCTCCAGTGCTGCCAGCGGGTTACCCTCGCCGCGGCTATACGCTTCGTACAGCGACAGCACCTCCTCCACCAGCACCTTCATCGACCAGCCGTCAGAGACAATGTGGTGCATCGTCAACAGGAACAGATACGCATCATCATCCTCATGCACCAGCGTCGCACGGAACAGCGGACCCGCTGACAGATCAAACCCATAACCAGTCTCTCTGCTTACCAGTTGCTTAGTCGCCGCTTCCTTATCATCACGCTCACGAAGGTCGATGTACTCCATCGCAAAGCCCATCCCCGCAAGCGAGTGTATCACCTGCCTGGGCTCACCCCCGCGTACCTCAAACGTCGTACGCAAGCTCTCATGGCGGTCCACCAGCGTGGTAAACGCCTGACCAAACGCCTCCTTGTCCAGCTTGCCCCTGAACCGGTGTGCACTCGCTATGTTGTACGCACCCTTCGCATCATCCATCTGGTCCAGTATCCACAACCGGCGCTGCGCTGCCGACAGCTCATAGTCTGCCGCCTCTTCCACCGGCTCTATCGCAGGATACGAAGGACGCTGTAGGTCCGCCTCCAGCTCTACCGCCAGCTCCTCGATCGTAGGGTACTTAAAGATCGTACCGATGTCCAGCTGCACACCCGTAAGCTTGTACAGGTTAGAGATCATCCGCGTAGCCTTAAGCGAGTGACCCCCTGCCTCAAAGAAGTTATCAAGCACACCTATGCCCTTGCGGCCAAGCACTTCCTCCCACTGGGCTACCAGCAGTTCCTCCGTCTCCGTACGCGGAGCAACATACGTGGTCCGCGTCGCCCACTCCTCACCTACCAGCTCCAGCAGCGCATGTTTATTCACCTTACCGCTTGAGTTAAGCGGGAAGCTCTCCACCATCGTCAGAGTAGTCGGCACCATGTATACCGGCAGGATGCCCTTCAGGTAGCTGCGTGCCTCCTCCTCGCTCACGCTCCCCTTCACCCGGTAGAAGCCATGCAGGCTCTTGTCCTTGTTATCGTCCTCATGAACAATAACAACCGCTTCTGCCACCTGCTCATGCTGCTCAAGCGTACGGCTGATCTCTCCAAGCTCTATCCGGTAACCACGTAGCTTGATCTGGTCATCCACACGGCCCTGGAATTCTATCGAGCCATCAGGCAGGTAATACCCTACGTCACCACTCCGGTACATGCGCGTGTAGCTGTGTACCTCATCAGCAGCACCACTCTTCACGCCCGAGAAACTCCACAGCGTGTAATCCTGGATCCCGTCACGGCTGGCCACTACATACGGTAGCTGACGCACCACTATCTCACGGCCGCCAAGCTCATACAGCAGCCTGATCAGCTCCAGCTTATCAGCATGCACATCCTCTCCCAGGCTGATACGGTCCGCATCCTGCGTATAAACAATCTTCTCCGATACGTCCCCGTCATCTACCGGTATCACAGGCAGCAGCGTCTGCAGCGCAAAGTGACCGCCATCCTTCAGTACACCTAGCAGGTTCGCTACCAGGTGCGCAGGCTTCTCTACCCTGTCCATCAGTAGCGTCGACAGACTGAAGTCACGGCTGCCCTTCTCTATGCCATAATGCGCATAGAAGGTAGCAGGAGGCAGATCCACCTCACCCATATAGGCCTGGCGCCCTGAGTTACGCGCCTGCTGCACAAAGTAAGGGCTAAGCTCTATACCACATACTTCAGCACCCATGCCGGCCAGTACCTCCATCACCTCGCCATTACCAAAGCCCAGCTCTACGCCCTGCTTTCCACTGTAGTCAGCCATAGGTAGCAGCTCGCTCAGTACCGAGGCATTAATGCCCGCTGAAGAGTAGCTGTGGTAGTAGGCCTCGAAGAAGTAGCGGATAAACCCTTTGCACTTGTCCACGTCTTCGCTGTGCTTGTCCAGGTAGCTATCAATAGCCCCCTGAATGTCCTTATCCAGTTCCGCACTAAGGCTTACCAGCTTGTCACGGTCGCCCGACAGGTATTCCTCCTCCCCTTTGCTCAGTACCGACAGCGAGAAACCTTCGGACTTGAATCCGCTGATCTGCCGGTCAGTCTCTTCCAGGCGTAGCAGCCCCTCTTCACGGTAGTGCGAAGACAGAAAGTAAGGGTTAGCCACAAACTTACCCAGCGTCGCCAGGCGGTTGTTCAGGTAACCGCGCGCAAGCCCCGGACCCGACAGATACAACTCACCCGGAATGCCGAGGCCGCAAGGATTACCATAAGCATCCAGTATATAAGTATGTGTGTTGAAGATCGGCGTACCGATAGGCACCGTAGCCCTTTCAGATACCTTATCATGAGCCACATCCTGCAGGTGCGAGTACACCGTATACTCAGTAGGACCGTACGCGTTCATAAAGCGCACGTACTTAGACCACTCCGCCGCAAGTCCTGAAGGACAGGCCTCGCCAACCGATACCACCTGGAAGCCTTTGTGACTGATCTTAGAAGGATCCATCTGGCGAAGAAGCGACGGCACAAACACCCCCACATTCAACTCATGCGTATTGATGAAGTTGGTCACCTTCTCCGCTTCCAGTTCACCGCTGTACATGCACAGCGTCGCCCCGTTCAGCAGCGCCATGAACGTCTCACCCACAGCACCGTCAAAGTTATACGAGAAGTGCTGGAAGATACGGCTGCCACCCTCCAGGCTGAAGTTAGCCCGCTGCCACTGCGTCAGGTTGATCACACCGCGGTGCTCCAACAGCACACCCTTAGGACGGCCCGTGGAGCCCGACGTATAAATGATATAAGCCAGATCATCAGGCACATTCACCCGCGAAGGGTTCTCAACACGCTCAGGGAGCATGTCAAATTCAGTATCCGGATGGTAAATTATACCTGTAAAATCACTAAGCTCAGTTCCCCCCTGTGTAAGGATGATATCCATCGACACATCATTACATATATACTCCCTCCGGTCAGCCGGAAGTTGCGGGTCGATCGGCACATAAGCCCCGCCCGCTTTCATGATCGCCAGTATACTGATCACCATCCACTCCGAGCGCGGCAGCATAATGCCCACCACCTTATCAGGACCAACCGAAAGCTCATCGCGCAGGTGATGCGCCAGCCTGTTCACACGCGCATTCAGTTCACCATACGTCAGCGTTTGCCCATCATACACGATGGCCGCCATATCAGGCTCTGCCGATACATGGCTCTCAAACTCCTCTACGATCGTCTTATTATAGTCGTTCGACTCAAGTGTCTGATTAAATACCTCCGTAAGCTGAAGCTCCTCTGCCGCCGGCAGGTAGGTAATACCTGATATCACCTGCCCCGGGTTGCTTAGTATATTATCCAGTAGCTGAATGAAATGCACCAGCATAGCAGATACCCTCGGCTCCCCGAATAGATCAGTACTATATAGCAGCTCAACTTTCAGGTCATTTTCATACTGATAGAAGTTGAACACCAGGTCAAACTTGCTCGTCGTATTTTCGACCTGCAATACATCGATAGTAAGCCCTTCTGCAATGGCCGTTCCCTCCTTTACTTCATGCAGGGCCACCATCACATCAAACAGCGGGTTACGCCCCAGGTCCCTGTCCAGTTCAAGATCCTCCACCAGCTTATCAAAAGGATAAGACTGATGCTGGTATCCTGCCAGCACCTGCTCTTTCACGCCCGCCAGATGCTCTTCAAACGTACCCCTTGCGTTGACACCATTTCTGATCGCCAGGGTATTTACATAAAATCCTATTTGATCCTCCAGCTCAGCGTGCGTTCTTCCCGACACCGGGGTGCCCAGCACGATATCTTCCTGGGCCGTATACTTATGCAGCAATACATTCACCGCAGCCATCAGGAACATAAACTGAGAGCTATTATGACTTTGAACGAACTGGTCGATCTTTCCGGCTATTTCAGAGCCGGCATTAACACTCACACTGCTTCCCTTCAGACTCTTCACAGGTGGCCTTGCATAATCAGCAGGCAACTCCAGTACAGGCACACCCTCCTGGAAAGTATCCAGCCAATACGCCTTCTCATGTTGCCCTCTGCTAAGCAGCTTTTCCGTTTGCCATCTGGCGAAGTCCTTGTATTGAATACTCAGCGCCGGCAGGTTTGCCTCTTCACCCTTCTGCAGTCCATGATAGAAGGCCAGTATATCTTTGAAGAAAACCTCCATCGACCAGCCATCAGAAATGATGTGATGCATGATCACCGCCATAACATACCCCTTATCGCTCACCTTCACCAGGCGTACCTTCAGTAGCGGGCCGTTTTCCAGATCAAAAGGCTTAGCCGATTCGGCTTGTGCCATACCCCTTGCCATCTCACGCGCATCCGGCTTATCAGACACATCGGTAAAGTTAAAGTCATACCTCACCCGGTCACCATGGTCAACAAACTGCTTCACTTCACCATCTACCAGCCTGAACCGCGTTCTCAGTATTTCGTGCCTCTCCACAAGCCTCCTGTAGCTCTGCTCCAGTAGCGCCACATCCAGGTCCCCGGTCAGCTCATAAGCTTCGGGCATGTTATACCCTATCTTAGAGTTTTCCAGTTGATGCAGGATCCAAAGCCTTTTTTGTCCGTAAGAAAGCTCATAGTATCCAGCCTCCTCCGTTTTCGTAATTACCTCGTAAGTATCCTCCGGCTCATAAGACTTTAACACATTTGCCAGTTGGCTCAACTCAGGGTAAGTGAAGAGATCCTTTAGTAAAAGATTAACTCCAAGCTCATTGTGTATGCGGGAAAGCAGTCTCGTTGCCTTTAGTGAATGTCCCCCCAGTTCAAAGAAGTTAGCATTTGCTCCTACCTTTTCAATAGCCAGTACATCACTCCAGATTTCCGCGAGTTTACTTTCGATATATCCCGAGGGAGCTACGTAAGTATCAGGAGTTTCCGCCGAGTTGGGCTCAGGCAGAGCAGCCATATTCACCTTACCGTTGCTCGTAAGAGGATACTCCTCCATCTCAAACAGATACTGAGGCACCATATACTGAGGCAGCATAGCACCCAGGCTACCCTTGATCCCGTCCGAAGTATTATCCGCATCCTGCTCAGGTATATAATAAGCACACAGCACCTTATCTCCCGTCCCTTCATGCACTTTGGCCATCACTACAGCCTTTTCAATACCTGGCAGAGCAGTCAGCGCATGCTCTATCTCACCAAGCTCAATCCTGAAACCCCTGATTTTTACCTGGTTATCAGTCCGGCCTAATATCTCGATCCTGCCATCCGGCAGCCATTTACCCAGGTCACCCGTTCTGTATACCCTGCCTTCATGGAATGCCGTATGGATATACTTTTCCCTCGTTAGCTCTTCCCGGTTAAGGTAACCATGGGAAACACCCTTGCCTGCAATACAGATTTCACCCGCTACCCCTATAGGTACCAGGTTAGCATGACTGTCCAGTATGGAAATTTTTGTGTTTGTGAGAGGCCTGCCAATAACCGCACCCTTCACAGGCCCGTTAAAGCTGTTCTGCGTATACCTGATCGAAGTACAGAAGATCGTTCCTTCTGTAGGGCCATACGTTACATTGATTTCAGCGCCCCTGAATACCTGTGATAATCGGTTCAGTATCTGATCCGAAACCTTATCCCCTCCTATGAATACCTTGCGGATATGTGCATAGTCCTTCTCCGCTCCGTTTTCCATGATAGTCTCCACTATCTGGGAATATACCGCGGGTACCGTATCCAGCACGTTGACCTTCCGGAGGTGATCCACCAGTTTATCCGCGTTTACGATTTCCGCTTTGTCAATTATGTTGAGCGTGCCACCGTTTAGCAGTGGAGTGAATATCTGGAATATCGAGATATCAAAAGAAGGCGACGCCACCATAGCCATGCGTAGCGTTTCCTCCTCAAGCCCATAGGCGGATAAGTTAAAGAGGAAATGGCTCAGGTTTCCATGGGATACAAGTACCCCTTTCGGCTTACCTGTAGACCCTGAAGTATAGATAATGTAAGCCCCTGAGTCAGCCTCCACAGCGTGTTCCGTAAGCTTGTCCGAGCAGTTACTCAGTTCCTCATTATTATCGATTAGAATAATATTCAGATCTGCAGGAACAGATTCCTTCAAGTCATTATGAGTAATCACATAATGAATAGCGGCATCAGCACAAACAAACTTTAAACGTTCCTGCGGTACCTCATCATCCAGCGGCACATAGATAGCACCCGCCTTCAGTATACCGATCATGGCAACGATCAGGTCAGCAGACCTGTGAACGAAAAGCCCTACAGCCTCTCCACGTTTCACGCCGCATGCCTGCAGGTAGTTAGCCACCTGATTAGAGCGGCTGTCCAGCTCCTGGTAGCTCACACATTCCTCCCCATGGCAAACGGCCGGTGCCTGTGGCGAACCATTTACATGTAAAGCTAGCTGCTTAAATAAGTAGTCCGGAGCCACATCAATCTCCGGCGAGCTGTTAAACTCTTTCAGTAACTTCTCCTGCTCATCGGCCGGCAGAATATCGATAGCGTGCAGCGGTTGAGTCTGGTCACCTATCACCGACCCTGCCAGCTTGTTAAGATTTTCAAACAGTCTTTCAATCCGCTCCTTTGTAAACAGGTCCGTATTGTAACCCATCTCCAGTTCCAGCTTTCCGTCCGCTTCGGTAAAGCTGAATGACAGATCAAACTTACTGGTATGATTATCATATGGATACGGTTCCACAGAAATGCCGCCAAACTCATGAACAGTTTCTCCCTGGAGGTCCTCATTCTGGAAGGATAGAATAACATCAAACAGCGCTGACCTGCTCAGGTCCTTTTTGATATCCAGGTCGTCCACCAGCGTATCGAATGGATAAATCTGGTTAGCCAGAGAGTTTACACACGTCTCTTTAATAGCCTTGAGGTTCTCCTCATAGTTCCTTTCTGCTTCCAGGCGGGTAAACAGAGGTACGGTGTTGATATATATACCTATCTGATCATTCAGGTCATTAAACTCCCTGCCCGATGTCGGTGTACCAATGATTATCTCATTCTGACCCGTATACTTATATAAGAACACCTTGACCAGTGAAGTAAGCATAATAAACAAGCTCACTTCATTAGCTTTGCTAAGCGCCTGTAGCCCTTCGTAAGTATCCTTACCAAAGACATACCTAAGCTCCGCTCCATTAAATGTTTTTACAGCAGGCCGGGGATAATCGGAAGGCAGTTCAAGCACAGGCGCCTTATCCAGCTCCTGGCCCATCCAGAACTCCCTGTACCTGTCCGCCTCAGGGCCTGACAGCAATTCGTTCTGCCAGTGGGCATAGTCCTTATACTGGATCTCCAGTGCTGCCAGCGGGTTACCCTCGCCGCGGCTATACGCTTCGTACAGCGACAGCACCTCCTCCACCAGCACCTTCATCGACCAGCCGTCAGAGACAATGTGGTGCATCGTCAACAGGAACAGATATTCATCATCATCCTCATGCACCAGCGTCGCACGGAACAGCGGACCCGCTGACAGATCAAACCCATAACCAGTCTCTCTGCTTACCAGTTGCTTAGTCGCCGCTTCCTTATCATCACGCTCACGAAGGTCGATGTACTCCATCGCAAAGCCCATCCCCGCAAGCGAGTGTATCACCTGCCTGGGCTCACCCCCGCGTACCTCAAACGTCGTACGCAAGCTCTCATGGCGGTCCACCAGCGTGGTAAACGCCTGACCAAACGCCTCCTTGTCCAGCTTGCCCCTGAACCGGTGTGCACTCGCTATGTTGTACGCACCCTTCGCATCATCCATCTGGTCCAGTATCCACAACCGGCGCTGCGCTGCCGACAGCTCATAGTCTGCCGCCTCTTCCACCGGCTCTATCGCAGGATACGAAGGACGCTGTAGGTCCGCCTCCAGCTCTACCGCCAGCTCCTCGATCGTAGGGTACTTAAAGATCGTACCGATGTCCAGCTGCACTCCCGTAAGCTTGTACAGGTTAGAGATCATCCGCGTAGCCTTAAGCGAGTGACCCCCTGCCTCAAAGAAGTTATCAAGCACACCTATGCCCTTGCGGCCAAGCACTTCCTCCCACTGGGCTACCAGCAGTTCCTCCGTCTCCGTACGCGGAGCAACATACGTGGTCCGCGTCGCCCACTCCTCACCTACCAGCTCCAGCAGCGCATGCTTATTCACCTTACCGCTTGAGTTAAGCGGGAAGCTCTCCACCATCGTCAGGGTAGTCGGCACCATGTATACCGGCAGGATGCCCTTCAGGTAGCTGCGTGCCTCCTCCTCGCTCACGCTCCCCTTCACCCGGTAGAAGCCATGCAGGCTCTTGTCCTTGTTATCGTCCTCATGAACAATAACAACCGCTTCTGCCACCTGCTCATGCTGCTCAAGCGTACGGCTGATCTCTCCAAGCTCTATCCGGTAACCACGTAGCTTGATCTGGTCATCCACACGGCCCTGGAATTCTATCGAGCCATCAGGCAGGTAATACCCTACGTCACCACTCCGGTACATGCGCGTGTAGCTGTGTACCTCATCAGCAGCACCACTCTTCACGCCCGAGAAACTCCACAGCGTGTAATCCTGGATCCCGTCACGGCTGGCCACTACATACGGTAGCTGACGCACCACTATCTCACGGCCGCCAAGCTCATACAGCAGCCTGATCAGCTCCAGCTTATCAGCATGCACATCCTCTCCCAGGCTGATACGGTCCGCATCCTGCGTATAAACAATCTTCTCCGATACGTCCCCGTCATCTACCGGTATCACAGGCAGCAGCGTCTGCAGCGCAAAGTGACCGCCATCCTTCAGTACACCTAGCAGGTTCGCTACCAGGTGCGCAGGCTTCTCTACCCTGTCCATCAGTAGCGTCGACAGACTGAAGTCACGGCTGCCCTTCTCTATGCCATAATGCGCATAGAAGGTAGCAGGAGGCAGATCCACCTCACCCATATAGGCCTGGCGCCCTGAGTTACGCGCCTGCTGCACAAAGTAAGGGCTAAGCTCTATACCACATACTTCAGCACCCATGCCGGCCAGTACCTCCATCACCTCGCCATTACCAAAGCCCAGCTCTACGCCCTGCTTTCCACTGTAGTCAGCCATAGGTAGCAGCTCGCTCAGTACCGAGGCATTAATGCCCGCTGAAGAGTAGCTGTGGTAGTAGGCCTCGAAGAAGTAGCGGATAAACCCTTTGCACTTGTCCACGTCTTCGCTGTGCTTGTCCAGGTAGCTATCAATAGCCCCCTGAATGTCCTTATCCAGTTCCGCACTAAGGCTTACCAGCTTGTCACGGTCGCCCGACAGGTATTCCTCCTCCCCTTTGCTCAGTACCGACAGCGAGAAACCTTCGGACTTGAATCCGCTGATCTGCCGGTCAGTCTCTTCCAGGCGTAGCAGCCCCTCTTCACGGTAGTGCGAAGACAGAAAGTAAGGGTTAGCCACAAACTTACCCAGCGTCGCCAGGCGGTTGTTCAGGTAACCGCGCGCAAGCCCCGGACCCGACAGATACAACTCACCCGGAATGCCGAGGCCGCAAGGATTACCATAAGCATCCAGTATATAAGTATGTGTGTTGAAGATCGGCGTACCGATAGGCACCGTAGCCCTTTCAGATACCTTATCATGAGCCACATCCTGCAGGTGCGAGTACACCGTGTACTCAGTAGGACCGTACGCGTTCATAAAGCGCACGTACTTAGACCACTCCGCCGCAAGTCCTGAAGGACAGGCCTCGCCAACCGATACCACCTGGAAGCCTTTGTGACTGATCTTAGAAGGATCCATCTGGCGAAGAAGCGACGGCACAAACACCCCCACATTCAACTCATGCGTATTGATGAAGTTGGTCACCTTCTCCGCTTCCAGCTCACCGCTGTACATGCACAGCGTCGCCCCGTTCAGCAGCGCCATGAACGTCTCACCCACAGCACCGTCAAAGTTATACGAGAAGTGCTGGAAGATACGGCTGCCACCCTTCAGGTTGAAGTTAGCCCGCTGCCACTGCGTCAGGTTGATCACACCGCGGTGCTCCAACAGCACACCCTTAGGACGGCCCGTGGAGCCCGACGTATAAATGATATAAGCCAGATCATCAGGCACATTCACCCGCGAAGGGTTCTCAACACGCTCAGGGAGCATGTCAAATTCAATGTCTATCGCGAAAAGGCCACCTTCATATCCGGTCAGGCCAAACATGTTACTACTGTCAACAATCAGCGTATTGATAGCCGTATCAGCGAATATATAAGCTATCCGGTCAGCCGGAAGCTGCGGGTCGATCGGTACATAAGCCCCGCCCGCTTTCATGATCGCCAGTATACTCACCACCATCCACTCAGAGCGCGGCAGCATAATGCCCACCACCTTATCAGGACCAACCGAAAGCTCATCGCGCAGGTGATGCGCCAGCCTGTTCACACGCGCATTCAGTTCACCATACGTCAGCGTTTGCCCATCATATACCATGGCCGCCATGTCAGGCTGCGCCGATACGTGGCTCTCAAACTCCTCTACGATCGTCTTATTATAGTCGTTCGACTCAAGTGTCTGATTAAATGCCTCCGTAAGCTGAAGCTCCTCTGCCGCCGGCAGGTAATTTATAGCATTGATCGATATCTCCGGCTTACCCGCAATACGCTTCAGTATCTCCGTATAGTGCCCGATCAGGCTATTGATCTTCTCCTTACTAAACAGGTCAGTATTATATTCAATATCGAAGGATATAGCATCATCCCGCTCCAGCCCGTAGAACCAGATATCTGCATGAGCAAAATGCTGCCCCAGGTCATAATCCTCGATCGAAAAATCAAAATCGTCAAAGTACGAATGCCTGTTACCGTCCCAGGTAAACCCTACGTCATATAGTACCGAGCGGCTAAGGTCCCTGCGGATATCCAGACTATCCACTATCCGGTCAAATGGATAAGACTTATGCTCATAAGCATCCAGTACCACCTGCTTCGTGTGCTCAAGTAATTCAGCAAATGACACCTCCTTATCAAAATCGAACAGCAACGGAATATTATTCACATAGTAGCCAATCTGATCCTTAAGGAATTCATTATCCCTGTCTGCGATAGGCGCACCTATTACCAGGCGGCTCTGGCTGGTATACCTGTAATACAACAGTACCTGGCACGCCATAAGCGTCATGTAAAGAGAAGTACCGTGCTTATGCGATACGGCCAGCAATCCATCCTTAAGCTCACCCGGTATAGTGAACCCTATCCTGTCCCCATTATCAGTTTTTACTGCAGGACGGGGATAATCCAGCGGCAACTCCAATGTAGGAATGCCCCCCTTAAACTTATCCAGCCAGTAAGCAGAGTTGATCCCACTTTGAGGACCGCTAAGTTCATTATTAAGCCAGTGGCTATAGTCCCTTGATTGTACCTTCAGGTCTTGTAAACGAGCCTCAGTATTATTAGCAAAGGCCTTGTAATACTCCAGCACCTCCCTTATCAGTACATTCACTGACCATGCATCAGAAATTATGTGGTGAATAGTGAAAATGAAATAGTACTCACTATTTCCATTATCAATGATTTTCGCCCTCAGCAACGGACCTTCCGAAAGACTGAACGGAGCCTTTACCTCCTTCGCCAGCAGCTCATTCAGAAATGCCGTTATACCTTCCTCATTCACCCGGTCTATAGACTCTATCCTAAACCCAAGTGTATCAGAATGCACCTTTTGCATCACCAAACCATCCACCTTTTCAAAGGTAGTCCGCAGGCTTTCATGACGGGCAATAAGCGCATCGAATGCCTTTCCAAGGATATCAACCTTTACATCACCCGTAAATTTATGAACCCCGGTAAGGTTGAAGATCCCCCCGTCGTCCAACTGGTCCAGCATAAAGAAGCGGTTCTGCGAAGGGTTCACCGCATAGTATTCCTGATCAGGTATAGGCAGCAGCTTATTGCCCGCTACCTTGTCCCCGCCATCGATCAGAGCAGCCAGCTTTCTTACCGTACTATTAGCAAATACCTCATGGAGCTTAAGCTGAACATTAAATGCACCTTCTATCGCACCGATCAGGTTTATCGCTTTTATGGAGTGCCCCCCCATCATGAAGAAGTCCTCCGTAGCACCTACCACCTCCTCGTTCAGTATCTCCTTCCATAGCTCAGCCAGTGCCTTTTCCGTTTTCGTTTCCGGCTGTTCAAGCGTACCGCTTCTTTGGTTAGAAGCCCCTGATTCCAATGCAGCCAGTGCCTTCCTGTCAATCTTTCCATTAGACGTCTTAGGCATCACCTCCAATAGATGGAAGCCCGACGGCACCATGTAAGCCGGTAGCTTTTCAGCCAGGTGAGTTCTGAAAACTGAGACCTCGTCTCCATCAGCAGCCACCACAAACGCCACCAGGTACTTATCACCTGTTTCATCTTCCTTCACGATCACAGCCGCTTCATTTGCGTTTTTATGCTGAATGAGCGCGTTTTCGATCTCTCCCAGTTCTATCCGGTGTCCTCTCACCTTTACCTGGTCATCATTTCGCCCGATGATCTCAAGCGTACCAGACTCCAGCCATCTGCCCAAATCCCCCGTATTATACACCCGGCGTTCATTCAGCAAGGCCAGTTCGATGAACTTTTCTTTCGTCAGGTCAGGCCTGTTCAGGTAAGAAGCAGCCAGGCCCGCCCCCCCGATGTGCACCTCTCCCACTACCCCCAAAGGCGATAGGTTCAGGCCACCGTCCAGCACATACACCTGAGTGTTATCTATCGGTTTACCAACATTACTTACACTATCTCCCTCAACCTTTCTAATCGTCGACCATATAGTAGTCTCCGTTGGACCATACATGTTCCATACTTCACCCGACATAGACAGCAGGCGCTTGCCAAGCTCCTCGTTGAGCCTTTCTCCACCGCTTAGCACCTTTATTCGCTGCGTATTTTCCCATCCGCTATTTACCAATAGCTGCAATAAGCTAGGAGTAGATTGGATAAGGCTAGGGCCGTGCTCGGTAATAAGATCGATAATCGCCTGAGGGTCACGGCTCTCTTCATTAGTAGCCAGTAGCACTTCCCCACCAGATACCAGGGGAAGGAACAACTCCAGCAGGGAGATGTCAAACGTATACGTAGTAACCGCCAGTAACTTATCCTCAGAAGTCATGCCCGGCGCCTTCTTCATGCTCAGCATAAAGTTCGTCAGAGACTTATGCGTAATCTGCACCCCCTTCGGCTTACCTGTAGATCCTGAGGTATAGATCACATATGCAAGGCCTTTCGGCTGCACACCTATACGACTGTGACCGTTCAGGCTTACTGCCTTTCCTTCATGTGCCAGCGTCTCAGATCCCTTGCCTGCATCTATGCATACCACCGGGCATGCGGCATCCTCACTCCTAAGCCAGCCATGCTTAGTCAGGTTATCTTCAGCAGAGATCAGCACCTTCAGGCCCGTATCTTCCAGAAGGTATTTTATCCTTTCTTCAGGATATTGAGTATCGATAGGCACATAGACCCCTCCTGCTTTCCATATCGCTAAAACAGAGATAATAACCTCCTCTGATCTATCCAGCAGTACACCTACATAATCCCCTTCATTAAGCTTGCACCCATCTTTCAGGAACTTCGCACGGGCCTTTGCCTTTTCTTCAATCTCCTTATAAGTAAATGAAGTGCCGTTGCACGTCACAGCCCTATGAGCCCCGAATGAGGCTGCATTACCTTCAATTAAAGTATGGATACCCTCCACTTCAGGAAGATTTGCATACGTATTGTTAAAGGCATTCAATAATTGCTGCTGCTCCCTCGCAGGGATCACAGACAAATGCTTAAGGGGGCGTGAAGGGCTTTGAACAGCCATATCTATAAGATGTACCAGCCTGCTAAAGAACCTGTTAATAGTCGCCTCCACAAAAAGGTCACTATCGTACTCAATCGTAAGCTGGATATCCCCTTTGAACTCCTCGAAGTAGAAAGACAGGTCAAACTTACTGGTACTTACCTCTTTCTCTATCCGTTTCGCATAAACATTAGTGGATGCCTGGCTGATAAGCCGTGACTCCTTCGTCTGGTACCCCACGAATATGTCAAACAGAGGATTCCTGTTTCTGACAACAGGCACCTCTAACTCCTCGATCAGTAAATCAACCGGGTACACCTGATGCTGGAAGCTCTCCAGTACAGCTCCTCTAACCCTTTCTAATAAGGCAGCAAAGGAAGCCTCCTGATCTACCCTAGTCCGGATAGGGATCAGGTTGATAAACAGGCCAAGCTGCGAAGCCAGATCCGGATGATCGCGCCCCGCTACCGGCGTACCAATAACCACATCCTCCTGGTTCGCCAGCTTGCTTAGCAGCACGTTCAGTACCGACATCAGGAAGATAAACTTAGTAGACCCGTTTCTCTGGCAGAAGGTATCAATTATATCAAACCGGCTACCATCAATCGTGTAGCTCAGCGTTTTTCCATTGAACTGCTTTACAGCCGGCCTTTTCCTATCCGTAGGCAAGGTCAGCGCAGTCACCGGCTGCTCAAATACACTCAGCCAGTAAGCCTTATGCTCATTCAGGTCATCTGATTCAAGCCTCTTTTGTAGCCAGGCAACATAATCCCGGTACTGGATAGCAGGCTGAGTGGCAGAGAGGCTTTCCCCTATACATAGCTTAGTATAATTCTCCCAGAACTCATTGACCAGTATCTGGCCCGACAGTCCGTCAGAAATAATATGGTGAATCACAATAGTAAGCTGATAAGAGAACTCATCCACCCTGAACAATATCAGCTTCATCAGAGGCCCCTTCTCCATATCCATAGGCGTACGGGTGATCTCATTCACCTTCATCCGCGCCACAATCTCAGGGTATTGTTCCTCCCTCAGGTCAAATGTCTCAATCCTGAACTGCTCCGGATCAAAGGAATGGACTACCTGGCGGGGCTCACCCTCCCTATAAATAAAGGTCGTGCGTAATATTTCATATTTACGACCCAGCAGTTCATACGAGCGGTTCAGGTAGTCCTGCTCCACACTACCCTTTATCTCAATATTCTCAAATTCATTATAGGCGATAGAGCTTTCAGGTAGCTGGCCCAGTATCCATATTCTCTTCTGTATATTAGACACCGGATAGTCAGCCGCCTCTGCTACTGCAGGAATGCTTGTGTACCCTTCAGATTTTTTCTGAACCACCACATCGTGCAGACTCTTTATCGTAGGGTTCAGGAAGATATCCTTTATCTCCACACTGATTCCCAGTTGGCGCTTCACTTCAGAAACTATACGGTGAGCCCTGATAGAGTCGCCTCCTATCTGGAAGAAATTATCCGTGCTTCCGATACCCGAGTAGGTAAGCACCTCCTCCCATACACGGATAAGGCTCAGTTCCAGTAGCGTCACCGGTCTTTCATCCGCAGATTTCTTATTCAGGTACGTCCTCCCTTTCAGCTTTCCCCTGTCCACCTTGCCATGAGCATTCCGGGGGAAGCCCGGCACGGCATGAAACTCATGAGGGATCATATAAACCGGCAGATGTTCGGCCAGGTATTCCTTCACCCCCTTTAAGTTATCTTCAGACCCTACGTAGTAGGCCACCAGTAAGTCACGTTCCGTATCCCCTATTACACAGGCATCTTCTATATAAGGTAAGCTTGTCAGCAGGCTCTCCACTTCCTGTGGCTCTACCCTGTACCCCCTTATTTTAACCTGAAAATCCTTACGGCCCGCAAATTCTATAGTGCCATCTTTCGTCCAGCGGGCCAGGTCACCCGTGCGGTATACCACCTCACCCGGCACACCCGCCAGAGGCTTAAATTTTTCCTTCGTAAGCTCATCCAGGTTCAGGTAACCATTCGCCAGGCCAGCACCACTTACACATAACTGCCCTGTTGTACCTACAGATACCGGATTTTCATCACTGTCCACAATAAACACCTTATGGTTCGCGATCGGGCGGCCAATGTGGTGTGCCGTAGCAGCATCAGTTACCTCATGAAATGTCGCACACACCGTTACTTCAGACGGTCCGTACGTATTATATACCCGCGTGTGGTTTAATATATTTCCTACATAAGCCCCTTTGAGTACATCCCCACCACTTATTATTCTCGTAAGCGAAGGAAATTCCCACTCAGTTTTATTCAGCTCATTGATAACCAGAGGAGTCGTGCTTAGCAGCGTAACATTGTTTTCCCTGATACAAGCTGTAAGCTCCTCTATGTTCGCACTCACATCATTAGGTATCACCAGTGTTCCGCCGCTTTTTAATACAGGGAATACCTCTTCTACAAAAGTGTCAAACCCCACAGAAGATTGCTGTACCACCCTGTCCCTATTATTGACAGCAAAATATGCTTCAAACGTCAGTACATAGTCTGTAACCGAGCGGTGTGATATCACAACCCCCTTAGGCTTACCCGTCGTGGCCGATGTATAGATCGTATAAGCAGGTGCCTTCGGGTCAATCACCAATTCGGGATTCTGCCCGGAAACGCTTTCATCAACTGCCTTACTTACCTGAACAGGGTGTTTCACATACTCCCTGATTCCCCTCCCTATATTTTTATCGTCAAAAAGAACAATCTCCAGGCCACTATCCTTGATGATAAACTGTGCTCTCGCATCAGGGTAGTCCTTATCTATCGGCACATACGAAGCACCCGTTTTCAGAATCGCCAGAATAGAAATGATAAGCTCTTCCGACTTATCCTGTAATACCCCTATCCGGTGGCCCCGCCCCGCTGCATACCTTTCCATCAGCATGACTGCCAGCCTGTTGGCCCGTACATTTACCTCCTCATAGGTCAGTGATTTACCATTAAATACTATGGCTTCACCAGTAGGAGTAGCAGCCGCCTGCTGCTCAAACAGTTCATGCACCGGCATAAAGTTTTCATATACTACCGCCGTATCATTAAACGCCGCCAGAAGCTTCTCATCTTCTGAAGTCAGTACCGCCAGGCGAGAAACAGGAATAGTATCCTGTTCTGTCACCTGCCTGAGTAATGACTGGAACTGTGCATAGAGTTTATCCACCTCAGCGCCGGTAAATACCCTATTATCATACCTGATTACCAGCTCAAGGCCACTACCCGATTCGATAAATTCAAAATGAAGGTCTACAAGGGCTGCATCAGAATCAATCGCCAGCGTTTCTGCCTTCACGCCTTTAAGAGCATTTTCAAGCCCGGTAATATCAAAATTCTGGTAAACAAGCAGGATATTAAATAAAGACTCTCTGCCAGTCGTGTTTTTTATGGAAAGATCTTTTAATAACTGGTCATAGGGGTATTCCTGGTTCTCAAAGCCAGCCAGCACCTTATTATTAACCTGCTTTAGCAGACTCGCAAAAGACTGCTCAGGAGCCACCGCAGTTCTGATACATAGCGTGTTCAGGAAATAGCCTATCTGCTCATTAAAAGCCTCCGAATTTCTACCCGATGCATCAGTACCTATAACGATATCACTTTCGCCCGTGATCTTATATATCAGAGCATTCACCAGCGACATCACAGCCACAAATGGCGTACACTCCCGCTCAGCAGCATACCTCCTGAGTTCAGCAAAAGCCCTGTCACCTATTTCATAGCGCTTAAGGGCTTCTTCCCCTGCCGTCTCTTCCTCATGGTGAGAAAACTCCACCCTCGGCACCTCATCCCTGAACTCAGTTAGCCAGTAATCACGCTGCTTTTGCAGGTGCCCATTCAGCACACTATCGCGCTGCCAGCATACATAATCCCTGAACTGCCACGGTAGCGGACTTAACCCTACCTCGTTCTTCTCTATCAGGGCATTATATACCTTGCCCAGTTCCTTTAGAAAGTATGAAACTGACCAGCCGTCTACTATCGTATGATGATAATTGAACAGAATATGATGCGTTTCCTCATCCAGTTTATGAAGTATCACCTCCATCAGAGGAGCAGCCTCCAGGTCAAAGCGTTTTTCCGCTTTCTTCCTGAGCGTAATAAGAGACGTTAAGTCCCGCTCAGGATCATCAGAGTAATCCGAGTAAGAAATGTGGAAATCCACATGGCTATCCACCACCTGCCTCAGCTCATCATCGATAACCATGAACGACGTTCGTAGTATTTCGTACTTTTCGATAAGCAGATTCAGTGCCTTATTTAAAGCATCCATGTCGAGTGCGCCGGTTAGCTTATAACCCACCGGCACATTCAGAGCACTTCCGTTAAGGTCTAATTCCTCTACCCCCCACAGCCGGCGCTGAGCAAGTGACACAGGATATGAATCCGCCTCTTTCACCCGCCGGATGGCCAATGAAGCCTGATCCGATTGAGCCTTCTTCTCCACAAAGGCAGCCATTCGTGCGACAGAAGGATTTCTGAATATATCCAATACCGTTACCTCTACACCATACCTATCCTGGATACGAAATGCCAGTTGAGTAGCCAGGATACTATTCAGACTCAGCTTAAAGAAGCTTGCATCCGCCGTCACCTCCTTATTACTAAGTACATCCTGGATTTCAGACAGGATATAATGCTTTACATCATCATTCCCACTAGAGCCACCTTCCATCTGGTAGTCCTCAAGAGCAGAAAGCCCGCTATCGTAAACCCCTTTTCGGTAATTGGCAATCAGCTTAAAGTTCTGGATCTTACCGCTTGTCGTTTTGGGAATCTTATCTACAGGAACAAGTTTAGCCGCCGTAAACCCGAATACAGTGGCCACCACTTCAGGTATCCGGGAAATACTCCTTAATGCCGCTGGTGATAGCCTCTTGGTCACTATGAACAGAAACAGCTCCTCTTCAGAGAGGTCATCTTTTTTAACCCCGCAGGCCACTACATTGCCCAGCTTTATATCCAGCTGTTCGCAAATTACCCGCTCGATGTCATGCGGATAGTAATTCTGGCCATTAATGATGATAATATTCTTCAGGCGGCCTGTGATTACCAGGTTACCCTCGTGCATATACCCAAGGTCACCCGTTTTCAGCCATCCGTCCTCTGAGAATAAAGTATTAGTAGCAGATTCATTATTATAATACCGGCTTGTTACATTATTTCCCTTTATCTGGATATGGCCTATCCTCTTATCAGAAACAGGCACATCCTCCTCGTCACAAATACGAACATCACAAGTGGAAATAGGGTGTCCCACCTGTACAAAGGTAACCGCCTCCGGCGCTTCATCAGAAATGAACTCAACCTCATCACCAATGCTAATCTTATTCCTATCCAGCACATGTTTCACCAGGCCGGAGCCTACCCTGGGTAAGGTTACCGCCACAGAAGCCTCCGCCAGGCCGTAGCCTGGGAATATGGCATGTTTACGTAAGCCACAGGGAGCCAGAGTAGACTGAAACTCCTCGCAAAGGCTCGCTGAGATAGGCTCCGCACCATTATATATAAGCTTTACAGAAGAAAGGTCCAGCTTAATATCCGCCGCCTTTTCATAAGCCCACAGAAAGTATTGAATACCGAAATTGGGAGAATAAAGGAGGCTCACTTGATGCTCGCTTGCCTTCGTCAGCCATAGCAGCGGCCTCCTTACAAATAAGGTAGTAGGCAGAAGGTACTGGTTAATCCCTGCAAATACACCGGTGAGGTGAAAACAGATCAACCCCATGTCATGCGTCAGAGGCATCCAGCTAAGCATGCTGTCCTTTTCGCTTACCTCAGAACGGCTCGCTATATCCCTTGCATTATTTACCAGGTTCCGGTGAGTAAGTACCACCCCCTTAGGTTCCCCTGTCGAGCCCGAAGAGAATTGAATATAAGCGATGTCCGACTCCTCTATCTTTACCAGTACCGCAGAGTCCGCCCGGTTAATAAGTTCATCTGAGAAGATGAGCGAAACACCCTCCAGTTTATTATTTATCCCTGCATCTTTCCCGAAGTGTTCCTTAAGCCTTGTTAAGTGGTTTTCCGAGGTGAACAGGTAAGGGTTATTCAGCGTCTTCCATACATGCCCGAACTTATCATACCGGTCGGCCTGATTTCCGGTAGATAACGGCACGGCAATCAGCTTACCAAGCAAACATGCCCAGAAACCAATAAGAAATGACTGATTATCATCTATAAAGATGACAACCTCATCCCCTTCGCCGATTCCTCTTTCCTGAAACACACCAAGCAATCGCCGGGCCTTGTCATAAAGGTCAGCATATGAGCAGTACTGTTCATCTACTTCTGAAGAAATAAAGGTTATACCTCTTTTGGCAGAGATATTCTTCTCCATTAGGGATACTAATGACTCGGACATGAATTAATGTATAAACTGGTAATAAATAGCTAACTAAAACAACCTGAAGGGCAGGTCATTTTGCATAACCAGAAAAACTGGCTACGTAATAAGGTATAATAGAAAAGATATAGAGAGATCGGGAGTGAATAAGCGAAGGATAGTGAGTACCCCTCGCTTTTCCCTTATTGAAGATAGCCTATGCTAGCTATCACTTAGTACTTTTGTAGGATTTAGGTTAGCTGACTTAAGGGCCTGATAACCAGTAGTGGCTATTGATATAATAAAGATCAATAAACCTGATAATATATAAATGTCAATATTAAAACCTATACGGTATGAGAAATCATCCAGGTACTTATCTGTTGCGAAATAAGCGATAGGTATAGCGATGATATACGCTACCAGGATTAGCTTTAAGAACTTCCAGGACATAAATATAAGGATAGAAGACACAGATGCTCCCAGCGCTTTTCTTACGCCGACCTCCTTGTTCTTACGCTCAGCCACATAGGTAGCCAGTGCGAATAGCCCCAAACAGGAGATAATAATAATCAGATAAGTAAAAGATTGTATGAGCGTACTGGTAACAGCCTCCCTTCTATACCGGTTTTTGAAGTTATCCTCCATGAAAGAGTACTCAAAAGGAAACTCAGTATTATAGCGGGATACAATAGTTTCAATACTGGCCAGAGTACCCTTAGTATCATTTCCATTGGTTTTGATCAGAACCCGGTTGATCTCCTGCGGCCTTATTCGTATGATCATTGGCTCCACAGGAGAATATAGAGTCGCATTATGATAGTCCTTGATCATACCTACTATGGTACCAGACTCCTCATTCATCCGTAATTCCTTGCCAATAATATTTTGCCTGCCTATGATCTGAGCCGCTCTTTCATTAACAATAAAGTTAGATGAGTCCGTTGAAAACTCCCGGGAAAAGTCCCTGCCTTCGATCACTTCAATACCAAGCGTCTTTAACAGGTCGAAATCCGAGGTGATCATAGTGAACGTGACCTTTTCATCCGGGTTGCTTCCGTTCCATTCCAGATCAGACGTTTTCGAGGTTACCTCCATAGGATTCTGACCTGTAGCTGAAACATATTCAATGTTAGGGTTACTGAGTAGCTGCTGCTTCAGGGTAACATAATTGCTTTTAAGGCCGCCCTCAAGAGGAATCTTAATAACATTTTCCTTATTGATACCTATATTCTGCTCCTGAATAAAATTGTACTGTCTAAGAATAACAAAAGTACCGATTATAAGAATAATCGAAATACTGAACTGTATCACCACCAGGGCTTTCCGAAGCAAATCGTTCTTCTTCATATCCGAAGAGTGTCCCTTAAGTATTTCTACAGGATTAAACCCGGACAGGATCATAGCAGGATATATGCCTGTAATTACCGTTACCAGGATCCACAGACCTGCCTGCATAAGCCAGAATCCAGGGCTCAGTAAGTTATAAGAAAGAGGAGTATTGGTTACCTGGCTGAAATAAGGCAATATAAGCGAGCTGATGACATTAGCCAGGATTATGGAGCACAAAACAATTATCGATGTCTCCATTAAAAACTGAAAGATCAGGTAGCCTTTACTTACCCCCAGCACCTTTCTAATACTCACCTCTTTAGCGCGTCTTGTAGCTAAGGCCGTAGAGAGGTTTACGAAGTTGATACCTGATATGATTAGCAAGAATACACCTACCGCTAGAATCAGGTATATCTGATCAATGCGGCCTCCCGCCTGAACCCCGTTCTCGAAATCAGAGTTGAGATACGAATCACTGAATTTTTGAAGAAAAATCTCATCCTCCATTTCAGGAGCATACCTCTTAGTGATATCACGTATCTTATTCTCCAGGGCAGCCACATCAGTAGAGGGGCGAACCGTCGCGTACAACTTGAAGCCATAGTTATCCCACTGCTCCACCCATTCATTATCCTTATAGTAATGTTCCAGAGGCAGAACGTAGTTAAACTCCAGCGTAGAATTATCAGGCACGTCAGAAAACACACCAGACACACTGAATTGCCCATAATTTTTTATCTCCAGCACATTCCCCAGGCTCGCAGTCGTACCGAAAAGCTTTTCCGATAATGACTCAGATATGGCAATCGAGTTTATTTCTTTGAGTACATCCCCCGGAGTACCCTGCACCAGATCAAATGAAAACACCTTAAAAAAGTCATCTCCCGCATAAAATCCGTTGTCTTTTATGGCTTTCTCCTGGTATTTGAAAAGCACCTCTTCTTCCCAGAAAACAAGCACCGTGTTTTCTATTTCTTCATAATCATCCTCCAGCGCTTCAGCCAGGGGCTTACTCATCACAAAGTCAGTAAGAAGCTGCCCGCTAGAGCTGGTATTATTTCTTAAAACCCTATAAAGTTGATTATCGTTAACATGAAAAGAATCTATTTTTCTTTCGTAGTCAACCCAGATAAAGATCAAAATGAAGGCTACAAGGCCGGAAATAAGACCAAAGAGATTCAACAAGACATACAGCTTGTTTTTCAGAAAATTTCTGAGTGAAATTAAAACCAGATTCTTGAACATTACCTTTTTGAAATAGCGTAGTTGATCCTAATAGTTAGCTGTGGAAGGCTGTTAGTGAAATGATTTGTAATAGTCCCATGTAACTTTAAGCCCCTTAAGTTGAGAGTATTACAAAAAAAAAGAGCTTAAATAGAGATATAGCTCCGCTGACCTAAGTCCCATCATGAACTAGCTGATTGGTTGACAATCCTCAAAACTTCTAACTGAAGCTTCGCGAGTTTCCGCTAAATTTATGATATAAAATAAACTTTTTCAAAAATAAAATTTCTCTTTGTTGGAGACCGCCGATTCAGTCTCACTATACTTTGCTTTCAAAACCGGGGCTAAAGTACTTTACCAGTAGATAAAGAAGTGATCTTTTAATGATGTATGATTTGTTCGAACCTCTATAAAACCCCAAGCACAAACGTGAGGTTGACTTCATTATTCAACACAAAAATCTTTATTTAAGTCAATTCATTCACTGAATGTTAAGATTAACCCATCTTAATATCAGCTAATTACATATTCCCAAATGAGAAATGAAGAAAAAAATATCGTCTTACACCCCTTGTAAGTTAAACTCTAAAATAAAGGCAAAACACATCCTGCAGTACCCCCTTTTCACCCCGCCATGTCATAGGCTTCCCGCAGCCAGGCCTGCACCTCTCCATCCACCTGGCTCACTTCAGTGAGTTGCACCCTGTGTGTACACATAGTACCGAAGGGGCCTGAACCTTCCAGACGCCCCGCCTCCGGCTTACCTTTTAGTTTAAGCCCGAGATCCACCCTGGTTTTTGTAGAAGGCTTTATTACCGCAAACTTTTTCTTCCTGTCCACGCTCACCTCAGTCTTTTTGGGTGTAATTTTTACGTCATTGCCAAACTCATTCACTACCGACACCAGCCTTTCATAGATCGGCAGCAAATGCTCCTTGCCCTCATATTGGCTCGCTACCAGATCCTCCGGTGCCTTTTCATCACCCTTCGAGAGACTCACAATCGTATTGGCAAAACCATGGCTTACATGGTGTTCCTTTTTTAAAAAATTCACCGCCTCTGAGTGCTTACTAAAGCTTTTTGTTGTAAGTATTACAGTCCATTCCTCCAGTGATCTGCCCGTTTTTTCAGGCATATTGTCAATCATGGTTTGTAGAGCCTTGTCCATATACATTAAGTGGTTAGTGGTACCGAAATATATAAGGCATTTGAGCCAGGCAGTACCTTTGGGCAAACACCTGACTATAAGGTAATAAATTCCTGAGTGGACCAAAAGAGAAAAAAAACTGAGGCCTGCGCCCCCTATTCTCTCATTCTCATGTGTTCGCCTGCCGTTCCATAACCATCTCTGTGATCTGCTACAGGTAGTAGCGTGGATACCCGTTTCCCTCTTAGTGACTATTCTCACCCTCCATTACCGGATGCAAATTACCTTACTCATTATCACCGCCTCTTCTCAGTATTTTTAAGATTCGTTCATGAACCACCTCCGAAAGCGCCCACATATCTCCGCCACTCGTATTCACAAACTGCACCACTACTGCATCCATATTCTTGTCATAAGTAGCTATGCTCTGGTACCCTGGCAGCAGCCCGGTATGCTCATACACATATACTGACGTATAGATCTCCTGCTCCACGGCACTCAATAGGGTTCCGTCATTTAGCGCACGTAAAAAAACGCCCACGTCCCGGGCCGTTGAGACCATAGAACCGCCCGGCTGTATGAAATCATTTCCTTTAATATCCGGACCGTAACCTACAAAGTAGCCGCTCATTACCTCATCAGCATTCACATCACCCAACAGGCTATACGTATCATTCAGACCCAGGGGCTCCAGTATCCGGCTTCTGATATACTCATGATGACTATAGCCAAGCCGCCGGTCCATGATCTCCCCCAGCAGCAGATAATTAGTGTTTGAGTAGCTATACCTTTCATCCGGTGCAAAATCCGCCGGCATATCCAGCACCAGGTCATAGGTTTCATCCACCTCCTTGTACGGGCTCGTCCATGGATAATCCGGGTGGTCGCTATAATTAGGAATGCCACTCCGGTGGCTTATCAGCATGCGCAGCGTAATCTCCTCTGCATTCGCTATTCGGCCGGCAAGATCAGGCAGCAGTTTCGCAAGAGTTTCGTCCAGAGAAAGTTCCCCCTCATTAACCAGCTTTACAGCCGCTACCGCCATGTACAGCTTGCTGATACTGGCTATCTTAAATAACCCATCCGCATCCGCAGGCTCTTTTTCGTCCCTGTTTTTATAGCCCGCAGCATAAGACACCGGCCGCTCCCCTTTCCGGTCCACATATACAATGATCCCGTCCATTCCATAACCCACAGCATCTTCTACCTGGTCCTGCACCGTATCAGGTAACGGAGCCAGCCACGCCCATATCAGCATCCACGGCGGAAATACCACCAGGCATACCACCGCCACTAAAGGCATCATGGTCCTCAGCAGCCGTATTACGTTTCCTTTATTATCAGCCTTCATCGGGCTAAATGGTTATATCCTTCTGCCTAAAACTAGCATACCCGGCTTTCTAAAAAAAAACCGGATCAAAAACAGCCCCTACTTCCCCTCCATAGTATGCCCATAAGCCACCTGCCACCATCAGTAAGAGTATACCTACCCTGAAAATTTTTCATCATTCATTAGTTCAATATTCTTACGGCAGCACACAACCTGGGGCCGTTAAATGAGTGTCATTCCCTTATGCAATAATATTATACCCCACATCCTCATACCCGTCTTGCTGACCAGGCAGTCCCCTATCACATAAGAACATCAGGCCAATGACACCTGTTCATAAGTCTTCGTAATGAGCCCTTCATCATTGACAGGCAAAGCCCAATGGGTAGCCTTGCAGGGTATATTCGAAAACCATATTGGCTATACCCCCCTATGTTGGTGCCCTGCACACCCACTGCTTCACCCCCGTAAACCCAGAGAGATTCCTCCTCTTCCCATAGTTAGCAGCATTACCCTTATCAGTCACTATTCCGGAAAGCAGCTCCCCGTCCCCCATCGCTACTTCTATTTCTTTTACCGGCACCTCAGCGGCAGGCTTTTCCTCAGCCTCTATCAGTACCTTATCATATACCGTTTCATTACCCGGCAAGTCCCTTGCCACTACCGTAACACATAGCCCCTTTGCCCCTGGTAGCTCACCGGTAAGCCGGTACTCATATACACCATTCACTATCACCGTACTCGCCTCACCACCTTCCAGTACAACCCCCTCCGCATCCCTTAGCGTGATACTCAGCGAAGCCACATGAAAGTCATCGTGCGCATACACCCGAATACATGCCGGTCTGCCGTCCTTCACTTCTGATACAAACACATCATCCACCACCGGCGCATGCATATAATCCTTTACCGCGACATTTTGCCAGGAATTAAACCCATGAGCACCTGCTTTATACAACGCATACATACGTTCGTCACTCCCAACCGATTTTGCGTAGCCAGTCGCCCTTTTAAACCGCCTGTGATGCGCTTTTTGCTTGTCACTAAGCGGCTTCGATGATTTCGCCGGCCTGGCTGACACAATAGTCCTTCCCGCCCGCTGCCGGTACACAATCGCATTTCGCACCATACCCCGCGCACCTTCTATCCACGGGTTATTCTCTATGATCGCCATGATTAAACAGCCTTCATTTCATGTTTTTCAGTCCGCTAAAAATAGCTGATTCCAACGTTTCCAAACCATACATGTAAGGCAAAAGCACACCCCGCACCCATATGCCGTTCACAGACATCATCACTAAATATAATATAACCCATATCACCCCTCCGGGCACCCTGTGCCTTTTCCGTGGGTATCCCGTGGGTATCCTATAAGCGCTGTGGACAACTTCTGTAGCATCATATTATTGAACTATAAGAAGAAATTAAAACAGCAGAACCATAACCAATTCCTCAGGGACATATATAAAACCCCACGTGCCTTAATCCCCAAAATCAAAGGCCTATGCATCTCTTTTAATGACCTCCTTGCTCAAACAAAATTACTCCTTACATTGAGTATCAAAGACACACTATAATAAAGCGTATGAAAACCACCGCAAGCCACGATGAACGCATCGCTAAAATGACCTTTGCCTCCGTTTATCCACACTACGTCACCAAGGTGGAGAAAAAAGGACGGACTACTGCAGAACTACATCAGGTCATCCAATGGCTTACCGGCTTCGATGAACCCAGGCTACGGCAATTAATTGAAGAGAAAGCAACCTTTACTACATTTTTCGAACATGCCACTTTAAATCCTCATGCCCCGCTAATCAAGGGCCTCATCTGTGGTTACCGTATAGAAGAAATAGAAAATCCACTCACCCAAAAGGTCCGCTACCTCGATAAGCTCGTAGACGAACTTGCCAAAGGCCGAAAGATGGAAAAAATACTCAGGTCCTAACTACCCGTTATACCAAACACACATACAATGCACCGGTTTATCACCCTGCTCATCGTCATCATACCCTTCATTTCCTGCCAGGAGGACCAGCCACTTATTCAGCGGAACAGAAACCAGAATCTCTCACAAGCCCAGATCGACTCTGTGCTCACAGAGTTTGTATTTCTCTACGAAGAGCCCATCATTCCCGACAGCAGCCAGCATATCCTCATTCCTGTATCTACCAGAATTATGGATAAGCGAATCTCCATTACTAAAGATGGCTACTATGCACGGAGCTACCCCCGCTACTGGAACGTACTCTTCTATAACCCTACCACCATGGATACCAGGCTGCTCACCCAAGAAAAGGTAAGAATTTCAGTGATAGACGTAGCTGGTAATAAAGACTATACACAAGAGAAAACCACCCGGCTGCCCCACAAGGTTTTGTATACTATAAGTGACCAGGATTATAATAACGACGGCCAGCTCGACGGCAAAGACCCCCACTTCCTGTTTGTATCAGGTATGGATGGCCGTAACTTCATGCGCGTATCCCCGCCACACGAGCACCTCCTTTACTATGAAGTGTTAAAGGGAAATAAAGTCAGATCATCATGAAGACGCTCAGAGACACCAATAATGATCGGGTGTTTGAAAATGATGATGAAACCATCTGGTACACAGCCACCATCACTGGCCAGCAGTGGAGCTGTACAGAAATCATAGACGCTGCCAATCGTCAAAAAATCAAGAACCTCTATTTTGAGCAGTGGCTAAACAAAGACTAGACCTCACCGTTTCATCTTACCCTCAAATACCCCCTTGCCCTCAGACACATGAAAGAGAAAATACTTGCCGCCTATGAGCAAATGGCAGAACGCTATAATGCCCTCATAGACCACAAACCACACAATGCCCACTACGACCGCCCCAATACCCTAAGCCTTTTTCCTGCTCACCTGCAGGGAAAAGTCATACTGGATGCTGCCTGCGGTCCCGGCAAATACGCCGGCATCCTCATGGCAAAAGGAGCTACCGTCACTGGCTTCGACCTGAGCCCCAAGATGATACAGCTCGCCCGGGAAAGAAACGAAGGTCGCGGGGAGTTCTTTGTACATGACCTTACCCAAAAAGCAGAGCGTATACCCAGCGCATCCTGTGATTTTGTATTATCAGCACTAGCCCTCCATTACATCCCCGACTGGAACCCCGCCATCCGGGAGTTTTACAGAGTACTTAAGCCAAATGGAAAGCTCATCATCTCTGTCGAGCACCCCTTCTTTGAGTACATCTACTTCAAAGCAAAAAACTACTTTGCCATAGAAAATGTGAAAGGTACCTGGAAAGGCTTTGGCAGCCCCGTGGAAGTTCATAGCTACAGACGACCTCTTGATCAATGCATCACCCCCCTCACTAATAATGGCTTCCTTATCGACAAGCTACTGGAGCCTCTACCCACAGAAGAGTTTGAGAAGCTCGACCCTGACCATTATAAAGAGCTCAATCAATTTCCCGCCTTTCTTTGTATCCGCGCGGTTAAAAGCGCCAGTTCTATGCATGCCGAATAACTTAATATAGTTTTACCTCACTGAAAGCGTAAAACATAATCCTTTGTGCTTTTCAATAAAATGAGCGCAAATAAATCCTGATTACTTCCGTATTATTTTTCTTATCAGCTTCATAGTGTCATTTCTAATGCCAATGAAATAATAACCAGCTTTTAAATGGCTTACATCTATTTTAGTCTCTGCCCCCGAATACGCTTTTTCAAACACCACCCCACCCTGCATAGAATAAATAGTTACGTTATAGGTGGATAGATTTACATTTTTAAAATGAAGATTCACAATTCCATTTGAAGGATTAGGATAAATGGCCAACTGTAACTCATCTGCTAAGGCCAAATCGCTACCTATATACTTTCCATCTTCTGTATTTTGGCCGATAACCTCCTGCACCTGTATGTAGGCAGGTAAACTTTCGCAGGGATTGCCGGTGAGATAAGCGCGAAACTCAGCTCCTTGCCGGATGTGAGTGCCCCCACGTAATATGATCCTGTCTTGTGCCCTTATGGTGCTGAGACTACCACTTTGATAGATGATGCTTCTATTGTCAGTATCTACCACAGAATTACCCAGATGATGCGAGACCTGTTCAGAAGTGATCGTTTCGCTGGTTAGCAGAAGTGTAGAAGGGCTCGTTCTCAGATTATTCATGGCTAATGACGTCTCGTTTATCCTTCGGGCATTGTCCCGGTCGCTCGTTCCGGCAGGTATACCCCCCGGTCCGGCAACAGCAGGGTTTGAAAACAGTCCGGTCCGGCACGAATTTGACTGATTACAGGGAGCCGCACCCGTTCTCGTCATAATCGTTCGCCACGCATTCGTACTGTTCGATGATAAAAAGCCCCTGGCATAGGAGGGGCTTGTGCTATGGTTTTCATGCCTTCCCCCCTGTAAATGCCCGACTTCATGTGTAAAAGAAAACCGCCCGTTTGTAACCCCATCAACTGAAACGGTGCAAAATGCTTTTGACCCATCCACCGGCTCACTGACGGTAGGAATATAAAAGGCCCTGCCGTATATGCCCGATTCATTCTTTCTTACCAGCACCTGCACATCCGTCTGATACCTTTCTCTGGCACTGTGGGTAATTTCCAGACCATTAGTACCGTTTCGAAACCTCGTTACATCAGTCACGTGCTTATCTCCTGTATATTCCGTGTAGCCCGTATTAACTAAAGCAGCAAGCTCCATGGTAACATTGATCTGACTGGAAATGTACGCCAGGTTTGCCTCATCTATGGCTACTTGTGCAAAGGTAGACAGATCAAACCCACTGCTATAGATCTGTTGCCGTGCGCCAGGCGTAGTAGCCACTAGCACCCTTAGCGTACATCCTCCGTCATTAGCTAATTTGTGGTTTTGAGACCAGCGACCGGCGTTGGATTCTGCTACATCCGGAGTACCACACACCCCAATATGAGTATCTTTAAAGCGTATGAGCGAGTGAGCCCCCTCATTTAACGGAACTAATGTATACGAGAATTCTCCCACATTAAATTTTGAGGCTACTTTGCCATTATTAACATAGAAAAAGACTCCCTCTCCTTCGGTGGTCTTCCCGAACCAGGAAAAATTTTCTGCGTTTCGAATGTTCTCTTTCAATCGATAAGCCGTAACCAGTTCATTACCAACCTTAAAACTGATTTTTTCTGCATGTAAGATATTCGGATTTACACTTAGTGAATAAACCTTATCCACCTTTTTACGGGCCTGTATCCTTTCGAAATAGTTGGTTTGCCTGGCTGATAATTTTTCCGCAACCGATTCTGTATCAAACATCATGGTCTGAGCTTTCAGTGAACAGAAACTTGTCAGCAGGAAGAGATAGGTTACGAATAGTTTTTTCATAGGTCAGGTCATAATATTGATAAGATTCATTTATTAACAAAGGTTATAGCCACTCAATAAGGGCTGAAAAAGTATGCACTGGCTGCAACCTGATGCATATCACACCAGGCAACCTGTTTATCACATTATCTCAAACTTTCAGATGGAATTATCCGGCCTACCATTGATGCTGAAATACCTTGTTCACGTGTGTTGGTATTTATTATTTACGGTAGGTGTATATATAATGACAATGCATATATAATAAAAAAACCCACTCATTCAAAGCAATAATTATCATTTCTTATTAAGCTACATAATATGCATAACTACCCTTAAATCCACTCACATCATATATCATGTTGTTTACACCCTAAAGGTGGTTGTCTGCACTAAACACTGGATATAAATGACAGGAATTTACTGATTGAAGCATGAAATTATTTTTTACCCTTTAATCACACATTCCTATGAAAACTTTTAACAAACTATGCCTATCGGCTTTCACGCTACTGGCCATACTTCTCATATCAGCCTCTTCACAGGCTCAGACCAGCCTTGAACTCGACTGGTCCGGCGGTCCCTATATTGACTTCAAAAACAATAATGTTGATTATGATGCCCGACTCAGACTGGTCTCCGATGGTGAGCTACGCCTGCAGGGATCCAGCTTTCATGTATGGGACAGCAACCTGGCCACAAGGCACGGTATTCACTTTACTCAAGGGGCGACCGGGCAGCATGAATGGTACTTTCATACAAGTCCCGCTTCTCATGCCAAGGACCACTTGTTCTTTGGTAACCGTACAAGTACGACAGCTGGCTGGTCATGGGTAGCTGCAATTAAAAGAAGCCATTTCTGGTCTAAAAAAATTGCCATAAGCGGTGATTGGTCTACGGCCCGGGTACCTGCAGGCTACCGCCTTTCTGTAGATGGTAAGATCATGGCCGAAGAGGTGCACGTACAAAACAGCGCTTACTGGCCTGACTTCGTTTTCGATGAAGACTATGACCTGCTTAGCCTGGATGCTACCGAAAGCTTTATAAAGGAGAACCACCACCTGCCCGGTATACCCAGCGCCGCCGAAGTAGAGGCCGAAGGCTTTGACCTGGCCCACATGAATAAGCTGTTACTTCAAAAGATAGAAGAGCTGACCCTGCACGCCATAGACCAGGAGCGCAGACTGGAGCAGCAGCAGGCCCAGATAGAGCAGTTAATCCAGGCTAAGCTTAAATAAGCAATTGATATGTTATATTTAATTAATAAATTCTATTCGAGATGTGCTATAGGTAAAAAAACTGCTCTACTAATATTATGTACGCTCATAAGTTACTTGGCAGCAGGTCAAACATTTACCAGTGAAAGTAGCTATACTCATGATTATGATAACCGAAACACAGGTTCAACCTCTTCCTCACATGCGGCACCGGGCTCATTGGATTTTACGAAAGGAAGGATCGAGACTCTATCCGTCAAATTTTCCTTTTTATCAGGTGGAGTAAACTGTAGTGCTGATGATGTTCAATTTAAAATTATATCTAACCAGGGTCAGGTTATGGGAACGGGCTCTACAAGTGCATGTGGGAGTACGACGATTAATGTTTCGCCTAGTGCCTTACAGTATGGCGAAATTCCGGACGAAGTCATCATTAGTTATAATAATGCGATAAGAGATAATGAGAGTTCTATTAAAGCAAAATACTCAGCAATTTGGAAATACACGCTTATTGAACCATGTACTGATTGTGGATTTCAAATCCGCATTATAGAAAGTTCGTTCTCTACATACCTCTGTCTTGACTCAAGGCCACGATTTGGAGCAGTAGTTGACCCACAAGCTACTCCTGAGGATAATATATATACGGTGGTGGGCAAACTCGGTAATAGTGAAGAAGTCTTTAGGCGTCAGTACGTAGGGGACTTGCCACAGATACAATGGCGGTCTCAAAGTTACTCTTTTTGTAATTGGAGGGATTATAATGATTTAGGTGCAGAAATATATGATTTTTATGTCACAGATGGCGACAGGAGATATAGATGTCAAGCTCAAACCGACCCAAGCTTTACTTCAGGGGAATTGGGTTATAGGTGTAGCCCTTGTGACGGAAGCACCAATAACATATTGAGGAACGCTGCAAACACGGCTGTAGAAATTATAAGTCTTGATGATTTATTTGGCATTTTTTCAAGTGAACCATTTGATTGTTCTGATGTAGAAGTTCCATTTACAGGTAATAGACTTGCAACTGATACCACCTCTGGAGAACTATCGGAAGTATCTTATAATTACGATGTAAGGGTTTACCCTAATCCTGCTGATACCAAAACCAATATATCTATATCCTCTATTAATGATGAAGAAACAGAAATAAGGGTATATGATGTAAATGGCAATATGGTAAAAGAAGTGTTACAAAAAAGCACATTAAATGCCGGTAGATCAGTAGTCCCTTTAGACGTAACAAATTTTGTACCCGGCACCTATATCCTGCGAGTCAATACCCTTAGCGGGATTGAAAAAACCGTCAGGTTCATTAAAAAATAGTGCTGCAGATACAGATTTCAAAAAAGTAAGGCTGTCTTTATTTAAATTCAGCCTTACTTACATTTCACCCTATGGATATAAGCCTTTTATATTTACAGGGACTACAACCACCATTTAATCAGATAAATATGAAGCGATATATATACCTGATCATAATATTAGCCCTCCCATATTATGGCAATACCCAAAGCCTGTTTCCTGAGTTCCGAACCTGGGAGGCTTATACGGGTTCTGGCTCCAGTCTTGGGTATAAAGAAAAAGTATTGGTACAGAGCGACTTGCCCCCTGGCGCATGCTGGATCTTTGATTATATAAGAGTCAACGGAACTAACTTCTACCGGTCATTTGAAGAAAGCACCTTAACACCAGATGCCGCCAGACCATGGGCCGATGCCGTCATACTAGAGAATGGCGGCAACCGCTACACCCTCTTTGCCTGTGGCAGTAGCTGCGGCACGCCTCCTGCTAACCTCCCACCCCAGTATGCCGGCCAGGGTCTGTCCGGAACCTTTAAGGTTATCCTAATCAATTACAGTAACGGCGGAAGTAATGACCAGTACTACATGGGCACAGGAGGCATCTGGTTTTTCGACTACGGTAGCAGCAACTTTTACCGTATAGGCCAGGACTACTTCAAAGGTAACGGCAATTTCGAATCCGTGGATGCCGGAAACAATGAAGCCGGTATCGACATATACGCCACCGGCTCCACCTCTGCCAAAAACTACCAGGTAAGCATATGGAAAGATGCACGCCAGGTCCTATTCAACCAAAACTACAGCAATGAAATGCCCGATATCGCCCGGCTGGATAAAGGGTTCGATTGCTACTGGGAGAAACACCCTTTTGTCAGGGGCTTTCAAAACCTCTCTATCACCGGCAACCTGTACATGTTTGATTTTAAAAACTACACCGGCAACACCGGCCCTGAGTACCAGGTAAGTGCCTGCAACAGCACTCAGCGAACCATCCTTAAACCAGTTGGCAGCAAAAGAGCCATCATAGGCGGCCCCCGGCTGGATAACCGCCCCCTTCATATAGCCCCCTCACTGTCCGGATGTAACAGCCGGATAGGCAGCCCGTCCAGCCGCATAGCTCAGGCACAGAGTGCAGAAAAGCAGCAAGGCATTGTCTACCCAAATCCTACCAGAGGCCACACCCGTTTGGCACTGGACCTGACCCGGCCGGAAAAACTGACGGCCAGAGTATATAATAATCAGGGGAGGGTAGTACAAACAATCCTGGTAAATAAGCAACTACCAGCCGGCCCCTATAACCTGGATGTGGACCTCACCTCTTTAAAAGAGGGCTATTACCTTATAAGAGTAGAAGGGCAGCAGGGCACACTACTAACCAGTAAAATCATTAAAGAATAAGGGCAATGAACTCATTAATCAGATTCATATTACTTGTGCTAATAGCCCATATCACCTTCAGTCATGTGGCGCTGAGTCAAGGCTCCCGGTTGGGCTTTGACAGAGACACGCACAACTTCGGGCAGATCAAAGAAGAAAATGGCCTGATCAGTACGCGGTTTACTCTTCAAAACCTGCATACCGATACCATCCATATCAGCAAAGTGTACAAAGAATGCGGATGCACCACCCCGGTTATCGATAATGAGTGGCTTTCCCCGGGACAAAGTACCGACATGCTGGTGCAATTCGATCCTGACGGAAGGCCGGGGCCGTTTACCCGGGCCATAGGTCTGAGCGGGCCCGGACTGGACACGGTGTATACCGTCTACATTACCGGAGAGGTTATTCCTGATGCTTACCCTGTTAAGTCCGGCATTCTCTACCTAAAGCAAAGGATGCTGGACTTTGGCCGCCTCTGGCATGACCAGACAGATACTGCCTGGATAGAAGTGAAAAATGACCAGAAAGAAACGCTTACCATAAGCAAGCCTGAAGCCATGCCCATAGGTACCCGGCTCATAAACCTGCCTCATCAACTGGCCCCCGGAGAAGAGGCCCAAATAGGGCTGGTATGGGATGTGGCGGCCGGTAACTACTGGACACAAACCGCAGATCACTTTACACTGCCTATAAGCGCTGAGAGTGTAAGCAAACTGGACCAGCAATTTTACTTTAAAGCAAATATCGAAGAAAATTTTGCCTCCACCCTGCCGGGAAGGGACAAACCGGCAAGCAAGCTTCCCGCCAGTAAGGTAGATTTGGGTACGGTAGCGGCTGGCGAGCAGACTTCTTATGACCTAACCATAGAAAATACAGGAACGGCCCCCTTGCTTCTCAGAAAGATAAAATCTACCTGCTCATGCCTGAAAATAACCTCCTCTACGGATAAGGTAATACCCGGAGATAAAGCCGTAGTGAGGCTGGACTATACGGCACCTGCAGACCTTTTGGGAGAGCACTACTATATAGGCCTCGTAGCTCTCAACGATCCTGCACAGCCTCAGTGGCGGCTAACGGTCAAGGCTATGGTTGAGCCTGAAGCTGCCGTCCTAAAGGGTAAATAATCTGGTATAGCTCTCTGTATTCGAACCAACCGATTATACGATAAACACCTGCAAGGAGGGGGAGGTAAAGCTTCAGACATAAAAACTAAAGCTGCCCCCTCCTTCCTTATTGTTTTTCACGTGCAGGCGACTACCCATTAGCGCCAGGAACTCCTGCACCAGTTTCAAACCCATGCCCTTACCTTTTGCTCCCTGAGCCCCCTCACCCGGCGCCTGTATTTTACCACGTACTACCGCATCAATCTGCTCATCTGTCAGGCCGGCACCATTATCCTGCACTGATATACGGACCCTGCCCCTGCCCGCAGAGGCCGTGCTTATTATTATCTGCCCCCCGGTAGGCGTGTACCGTACGGCATTGCCAACCAGGTTACGCAATACTAATCTCAGTATGTCAGGATCAGCTATTACCTCTCTCACCTCCAAAGTTTCCCTGAGCTCCAGCTTCCGCTCTTTCAGTTCGTGATCATACTCCTCTTTTATCTCGGTCATAAGATCGGCCACTCTTACCTTAGTGGGAGCCAGGCTACTACCCTCAAACTGCCCTTTCGACCATAATAACATCCCATCAGTGAGTTTAAGCAGGGACTTTACCTTATCCTCGATGTCCACAAGGTGTTCCTTTTGTTCATTGGCCGGCATACGCTTTAGCTTGTGCAGATAGATCAACCCGAGAAGGCCTTGCAGCGGATTACGCACATCATGAGCCAGTAGGGAAAGTATGCGATCCTTCACCTTCCCTACTGCCCTAAGCCTGCGCTGAGCCAGATAATAGTTAACCATAAACCAGCCCAGCGCCAAAGTAAGCAGAGAGATGATGGCTATGATGAAAATCAACCGCCTGCGGGCACGCTCTTTTTCTGCACTTTCCGAAGCAAGCCGGGCTATCTCTGCCTCCTTTTCTTTGGTCTCAAAAGCGGCCTGTAGCTTTAAAATACCCTCCTCTCTAATTTGCCGGTTCAGACTATCCTGTAGCTCCATGGCCTGGCGGATATGCTTTACCGCACTCGTATGATTGCTGGTAGCCTCATAGATATCTGCCTTTAAAGCAGCAAGGGCATAAGCATCCGCTAAATCACTCGCTTCATGATCGTCAGCATTCAGTTCTGCTACCATCTGCAAGGCTTTGGCAAAGTTCTCCATCTCATAATAAAGCCTTGCCAGCAACACCCGGCACCGGTTAAGGTAATGAACCGCTCCGCGATCTTTCAATTGTGAATAGGCCGCCCGGGTAAATCCCAGAGCTTTATTATGCTGCCCCATCCGGTTGTATACCTTACCCTTTTCAAAATCCACCAATGCCATAAATATTGAGTCTGGTATCATAGAAGCATAGTGCTTACAACTATCCAGATAGACCAGGGCAGAGTCGTAGCGAGCCGACTTCCTATAGCTCACCCCCAGATTGATGAAATTATACATCAGATTACGATGCTCACCCCTTCGCCGGTTAATGCGTAGTGATTTGAAGAAATAATGACGTGCCGTACTATCATCATGGATATCAGCAAAAGTATTCGCCATATTATTTAGGGTAGCAGGGTCAGCTTCACCTATAAAGGTCTCCTGCAACCTGATGGCCTCCATGAAATAGTGGCCCGAAGAGTCAGAGTTCCCCATTCTGCCCAGATGAATACCCATACCATGTAATATACCTATCATCCTTCCCGTATCCTGCCGGTGAGTAGCAATAGCCAGGGCTCTGTTTGCCATATGAAGCGCCTCCTTATTCAACCCCTCACGCTCCAGCAAGATAGACTGGTAGCTATAGCAAAGACTAGCCAGGTAGCCACCATCATCCGGTAAGTACATAAGTGAGCTGTCGATCACCTGATCTGCCTCATATAACTTTGCCAGGTACGTAAGTTGCCTGCCCCTTAAAGCCATAACATAACTGGCCATACTACTATCGCCTGCTTCCACTGCCTCACGGCTGAGGGCCGCATATAGCGAATCCTTTATCTCAGTAGCACTGGTCCGCGCCCCGGCTATAGCTGCATAGCCCCGGCACCGGGCCCCACATCGTTGCTTATATGCACCGATATCATCTAACCTAATGCTTTCTCTGTTTTTTCTATTTGCATAATAGCGGAACATACGCGTATTAGCATCCAGCAACCCTAAATAGCATACCCGGGGCATTCCTGAAGGTGCCGCCTGTGCTCTATATCTTTCCACCGCATCCAGCCCCTGCTCCGGAATTTTATCGTACCTCCTCATAGCAAACCACAGGCTGTCTCTTTCTTTCTTATGGTTTTGGCTGAGAGAAGGGGTGCAGAACATTCCGCTTATGAGCAGAAACAGGAATACCATTTTATCCATAGCAGGTAAATACATAAAATGAGGAAGGTGATTAGGCAAATTTTTGCTGTACTACTGGCAGGTAGCTACGTCCCACCGGTACTTTTGCCTTGCTCAGTAATAGCTGGTGACGCTCTATTTTCTTTACCGCCCATTTATTAACAGCAAATGAACGATGGACCCTGAAAAAGCTATTACCGGGCAGCAGGTCCATCATTTTGCCTAAAGTCATATGGGAGGTTATAGGCGAAGAGTCCCTTATATGGACTACTACCTGATTACCCTTCGCCTCCAGGTACAAAATGTCGGCAGGTGACACCCTGTGCTGCTCCCAGCCGCTTTTAATCGTGATCTTACTATCAGGCGCTGAGCTTTCAGAACCTGTATGGTGAGCTTGCAACTGTAGCCTGCGATAAACCTTACTTATGCCTTTCAAAAATCGCTCGAACGTAATCGGTTTCGAAAGAAAATCCACCGCATCTATTTCATAAGCCTCAGCAGCGATATTTAGGTGAGACGTCACCATTATGACGGGGGGAGGAGTTGCCAGGCTTTTAGCCAATTGTATGCCACTGATATCCGGCATCTCTTCATCCAGCAGCAGCAGGTCTGTGCTCTCTTGGGAAAGATATTGGATACCCTCCAGCGGATTCATAAAAGTTTTCTGAAGGCGTAGATTAGGGGCCTCATTCACGTAGGCAGAGAGTAGTGTAATATCCAGCAACTCGTCTTCAATGATGACACAGTTCAGCATTAGCAGGTTGAATTAATTGCAACTAATATAATAAATACTGGCGTCCGATACACAGATTACTCCATTGCATTCTTCTCCGCTGGTTAATAGGCAACCTACCTCCCCCACTTCTTAAAATATATCACACCCGTCCGAAACGATTTGAAATCAATCAGCCTTGACCGGTGACCGCATAATCAGCCATCAATTGAGCTTTCAGGTTACTTTTGGCCCTGATCACGAAATAGACCCCGGTGCTGTCCAAAACATTTAGCCACTTAAAGTCCAGGCAGACCCTGTCTGCCACTAATACACTACCACCAGGTACATTCATATACTATCTGCCTCCTGCCATCTCAATAAAGGAATAAAGACACCCGTCATAGTCCAGCAGAGTATGGAGCTTGACAGCGCCTTTTCCACTGCGGAAATAGGCCCAATCAAAGGCCTGTAACAATAGGGGAATAGTGGTGCTGTCCCCAAATTAACACCTTGCACTTCAGGCGTTTCATACCAGTCCGCTTGAAGGGCTGTCATGCCTGCCACGCCTAATAAAAGTCTCGAAAAGCCTTCCAGGAACGATACTTATTCATGTAGGCTATGGAGGACTTACGAGGTGCCCGATCGACACCAAGATGGACGATGTGCTTTGACATAGCCTTCAGGCCTTGTCATATATCTCATACTGAGTCAGCTTTAGCAAGATGACAAAACAGCATCGCAATCAGGTGGTATGAGTGCTCAGCCATTTACCCAGCTTGTTGACCTGGTATTTTTGACCTATTCTTTTAAAAGTAGCCGTGGGAGGCAGACTGATTATCTGACTGAAAAGTGTTCCTTTTGACATGACTGGATATAGTGTTGATTCACTACCTATATAATATAAGGCAACTTCGGCTGGCTTCCAGTCTTTTCCCTCCTCTACAGTCTATTTAGGACAGGTGTGAAATAAAAAAGGCGAAACCCTCCGGGCCTCGCCTTTTGCTAAACTATATATATACTAACAATTCTACATGTCGTTCTTAGCAGCTTCCATTTGAGTAAGCAGACTCCTTAGTTCATCCATACTTTTAATGAAAGCTGTAAATTGATACCCTTCCGGCGTTTTTACTTTACTCAAAGTAAGCAGCGCCTCAAACTCTTTTCCATCTTTATGGCGGGCCTTTATAAAGCGACCTTTTCCTACCACCTTATTCTTACCCGTTTTTACATTATTGTCAATATACCCATCATGCTGCTCGCGATGCTCCATCGGCACAATCATATTCACATTTCGCCCTTTTACTTCACTCCCCGTAAAACCGAACATTTTCTCCGCCGCCTCATTAAAGAAGGATATATTCTTATGAGTGTCTATCGTAATCACTGCATCCACCGCCTGATCCAGAATGGCAGAGTAATTACGCGTCACCCGCTCCATATCCTCCTGTATCGCCATCATCTCTTCCATGTTCTGACGTAGCTCCTCTTCAGATGCCCTGATCTCCTCTTCAGACTCCTGCATGGCTTCAAACTGCTGTCTGACCTGGATTTCCAGTTCTTTTTGTTCCTGTATGTTCTTTATGAAAGACGTATACCGGATTTCTCCTCCAATGTTGATCTTGCTCAGAGATAACAAGCCCCAGAAGCGCTTACCATTCTTATGCTGCATCTCCACCTCACGGGTTTTACCTACCACCTTATTTTCACCCGTGTGCATATTCCTGTCCACATAGCCGTCATGGCTTCCCTTATGCTCATCAGGCACCAGGATCTTTACATTTTGACCTTTCACCTCATCGAACGTGTAGCCAAACATCTTTACGGCAGCCGAATTCATATACTCTATTTCCTTCTGGCTATTAATTGTGATCACCGCATCTACCGCCTGCTCCAGCGTCTGCCGCATCTCCTCCTGTTTCGTAACCTGACCGCTTACGTCCTGGGCATATTTCATCACCTTATAAGCACGGCCTTTAAAGTCCATAATTGGCGTATACACACTCTTCAGCCAGGCAAGGCTGCCATCAGCCTTTATACGCATAAAGGTACCTTCCGCTGGTTTCCCTGCTGCCAGGCCTTGCCACATCTGCCGGTACGCCTCATCCTGTTCATCTTCAGGCACCAGCGTAGAATGATGTTGTCCTATCAGAGAAGCCTTATCATACTCCATAGTAGACAGGAAGTTCTCATTACAATCCAGCACATACCCGTTAGTATCAAACTCCACCACCAGGTTCGCCATATTGATCGCCTTAAGCTGGTTTGTGAAGTCCTGTGACACCTTTTTAGAATCACTGATGTCCGCCTGGATCGCCACAAAATTAGTCAGCACGCCGTTCTCAAAGACAGGATTTACGGTAAGTGCCACCCAATACTCTTTTCCATCTTTTCTGTAATTCAGCACCTCTTCATAAAAGCCCTGCTGCTTTGCCAGCCGCTCACCCATTCTCTTTACAGAGGCCAGGTCTGTATCAGGCCCCTGCAGAAGTTTTCCAGGTTTCATACCAAGTACTTCCTCCTCTCCATATCCCGTTAGGCGCTCAAAGCCCGGATTTACAAACTGTATCAGGCCATCCGCGCCGGTAATAACCACAGCAGAGTCCGTATTATCCGCCACAACAGACAGCCGCTTGAACTTCTCTACCGTTTCTTCATGCTGCTTCTGCAAGCGGTCAATTTCCGACAAATGCTCCCTTTCCTTACGTTCCATGTTTTCCTGCGTCGCTTGCAGTTCCTCCATGTTTTGCCTCATCTCCTCCTCCTGCGCCCTCATCTCTTCAGACTGCTGCTGAGACTGTACCAGCAGGTTACGTGTACGCTCCGCTACCTTTACTGATGAAAGGGTAGAAGCTATACTCTCTGAGAGTTTCAGTAAGAAATTGCGCTCGTGCTCTTCATACTCCCTGAAAGAGGCAATTTCCAGCACACCAAGTACTTCCTCATTTAGTTTAAGAGGCACGATAACCATACTACGGGGAGTGCTTTCACCTATACCCGAGGTAATTAGTACATAATCCTCCGGCACCTCAGTCATGTATATGATATCTCCTTCCAGCCATGCCTGCCCTACCAGACCTTCACCTTTCTTTATAGTCTTGGTCTGATACTTTTTACGTTCATAGGCATACACCGCCATCAACTCCAGGTAAGCCTCCGTACCATTAGAATCCTCTACCACAAACAAGCCACCCTGATTTGCCTCCAGGTATTTCACCAGGTTAGACAGTATGGTATGGCACATCTGAGCAAGGTCGTCCCGCTCCTCACGAAGTATATTTGCAAAGTTTGCCAGGCCTTCATTCACCCACCTTCTTTTGGTATCTTCAACATCTACCTGCTGTAGTTGCTCACTCATAGTAAGCAGAGCCGCACCCAACTCGTCATCCTCTCCCGCCGGAGTAAAGTTTTTATCGAAAGTTCCGTTGCCAATACTTACCGCAAATGCCGCCGATTTTTCCAGGTTATCCCGTAAGCGGTCTATGTTTTCCATAGCCTCACTGATCTCTACAGGAGCTTTACGCCACATGATTTTCATAAGCTTACCCGAAGCCATAGCTGCGGAAGTATGCCTTATAACCTCAATAGGGCTTGACACATATCTGTTAATAAAGTAAAAGGCGGCGATAGAAAGGATGGCAAACGCCAGGGAGTACACGATGATAAAAGTCTGGTGGGCACTCGCTAGCCTTCTCTGCTCCTCCTTAATAAAGGCTTCCATCATACTCAGGCTCTCAAGTAGCTGCTCGCTAACCTGACGGGGCGCCCGGTTACCCACTGTTTCACCCTCTCCTTCCCCGCTCATAGTTACCTGGTAGGTTTGCCACGAGGTAAGCAGGTTTTTTATTTCCGGCCGCAGTGCCTCCGGGGCAGGCCCCATCATGATAGTTTCATTACCTAACTGAATAGCTCCACCCTGTTTCATCGCATTAAACCGGCGGTCCAGCCCTCCTGACACTTTCTCAATCTCGGAGATAACCGTACCGCCTTCCGTTCGGGCCGCCTCCAGTAGAAAGGCAAGCCTGGCTGCGTCATATTTACTTTCCCGGATTACGTCAAGCAAGTCCTCTCCTGCTTTATCTGAATACAAGAGCTGAGAGCCCATGATTCCACTTACGTAAGCAACGAAAAGCACAAGAAATGTAAACCCAAAGGTGAGTTTGATACTGGCTGATCTCATAAATCTTATCATTCGGTAGTTCTTATGCCAATATTACCGAAGACACCTCGATTTAATAAGGCACATCATACTATTACCATACAGAAGATAGATGAGACCAACCATAATGGCTGATATAGCTAACTATCCGGGTCAATTGTGCTGTATAACTATACTTAAGCCAGGCCTTTAAACATAAGGCCACAAGACAAAACACCTTCTTCTTTATTAGATCATGATATTAAGGGATAAAACACACAGCCAACAAAGTACATTATTATCATACCTTCAACTAGTAATATTTAGCATGATCAGCGACATACTTGTATAGCACAGGACATAAATATTACCAGAAAAAATAAAAGTTACATAAGCCAGCGTATCCTTATCACCCGGCAAGCCTACTGATCCTCGAATATTCCCTGATCTTTATAGACAAATACGAGCATTCCATAGCTTGATACGAGACCTCTTTACTGCAGCGGTTTCAAGTGGTAAGGGAAAAAATACCTTCACCTTTCCACTCAAGCCTCAATAAGGTGACACGCCCCATTTTAAAAAAATATTGGGGAATCCCGGGGTACTCCTCCCAAAAAGTGATTACTACCCGCATATCGTCAATAAAAACATAAATGATGGAATAAAATGTCTTATAATAAGAAATAAAACACACAGAAACTCAAACAATACCCACTTAAAGTGGTAATCAAAACACCACTAAAACAATAATTCCTATGAAAAACCATTTAAATTTCCCCGCTCTTCTTGTATGCTTACTGGTGAATTTTGCCTGTGAAAAGAATGCCTCAGAACCAGTTCCCCGGGACGAGGTAACACAACAACAATCACATGTTAAGTACATAGGCCCTGAAGATCCCGCCGACATCCAAATCGATGTAAAAACCGAAGAAGACGCCCGTATACTTAACACCTTGCGAAATTGCTTCGATCCCTCTGTTATTGATCCTGAAAGAGTATGTATTGCCGTCCTCGATCCCGTATGTGCCTGCGGCCTTTTTACCTTTAATAATGCCTGTGAGGCCAGTAGGTATGGCTTTGTCAACACCACCGATGGGGCGTGTGAAAACACCAGTTCAATTTGTAAAAGTGAAGCCGTCGCCGAATTCTTCAGCGAAAACTTCGTATGCACCCTTGAATACGACCCCGTGTGCGGGTGTGATGGCCAAACCTACAGCAACGATTGCGTGGCACGCCAGAATGGCGTACTATTCTATACCCCTGGGGCATGTCCGGAATAATACCCATACAGTAAATGCTAAATACCAAAGAGGCTGCCATCAAAAGGCAGCCTCTTTCTTTTTATTTAAATATAATTTTGTGTTTGGCAAACTACCACGGGGTTGTATCAGACCACGTTTGGCCCCGTGGTGACCATTTGCGCGAAGTTGGTACCTGGTCACGTCCGACTTCGCTAGGAAGAGTATGTGAAGTAATTCTCCAAATATTGTTTGGCATCAGGAGCTTCGGGCTTTAGCGCCGTCACCAACACCAAAAAAACCTGAATATCAATAAATTAGCTTACAACCCCGCCAAACAAGTATCAGGAACCGCGGTTAAAGTAGGAAGACAACGAATTCAAAAGCAGACTAATGAAGTATACACTTTCAATAATTATATCATTCGCTTTTTTATACACTGCAGCAGCCTGCGCCCCCCAGGTACGCACCTTTAAGCCAAACAATAAAGACCTCAGTCAGTACCAGACCTTTGCCTATCTGCCCAATAGCAGTAATATCGCCGAGAACAGGTCTTACGATAACGAGGAAGTAAATCAGACAGTCATACAGACCATTAATACCAACATGATGGAGCAAGGCTACACCCTCGACCGCGACAATCCCGATCTCCTCGTACTAATCAGCGTAAAGACCGATACAGAAACCGGCGTAACCAGGGAACCCTATGCAGCCTATCCCTACACTGCCGGAGCTACTACCGTTAATCCCTATTACCGCACCTACTACTATAGAGGCTACGGGGCTTACAATAATGTCATTGGCTATAACACAGACACCTATCAGTATCAGGAAGGCACACTCGTTATTGACATCGTTGAGCGCGAATCCAAAAAAACCGTATGGAAAGGCATCACCTCCGATGACATCTACCGGAATAATACTAGCGAAGGAATCGCCAGGCTCGTTGAAGAAGTATTTAGTGAATATCCACTCACCCAATAATTTTTTCAGGACGCAAAATAGAGCCCTAAGGCACCGCGCCTAGCTACAGAAAACCCCTGTGACATATCTCTCTACTTGAAGTTTGCCCCCTCGCCTATGTGGTCATCCAATATGTCGCCGGCTTTTCAACAGAAAAAAGGTTTTTAGGCCGATAAATCCTCTTAGTCCTACCTAATAAAAAAACCCGGCGATAACTTCACCGGGTTTATAAGCAAGAGATAATACAATCATCCCTTCAGGGGCAGAGGCTTATTAATAAAACAGCTTACTGATAATAGTCATGGCTCGATTACTCTCTTTACCAGACAGTACATTCTGAAACTCCACTCTATCATCTTTACTTATCGCTGTATCAAATTCTACAGATTTCAAATCCAGCTTTTTACACCCCATCTGCCAGCTTGGGAAAGTTCTGTCAGTTATAGGTCCGCTGGAAATCAATACCGCATTGCTGTGACGCTGGTCGAGTTTTATTTTATCATACAGAGACATGATCGTTTTATAGTCTCCTTCCAGGTACTGCACGAATTTTTGTTCAGAGTAAAGTAGTACCCCCGTAATATCCTGCTTCTTGTTATTACGTATGCAGGCAGAGAGTATCTGGTCGATATCTTGCGGGCTGCAGTTTGGTTTTCTGTTGCTAACGTATACAAGATTTGAAAGCATTCTAAAATTTGTTTAACTAAAGTTGAAAAAAATATACTGTGCAAACTTAGGCAGGTATTATTAAAGAAACACATCAAAAACTCCCCTGCGGATCAATTGTATATTTTCACTAAAAATTACCGCTTTATATAGTTTGTCAGCTAATCACCTCTCCAAAAACAGACTAGAATACATCTCCTATTTTGTTTATTTTCAATAAATAAAAGTTAAACAAAAAATAGATTTAGGTATACCCCCATTCAACTCTATGTAAAATTCGATGTAATAAATAGTGTGTTTTTGTAGAAAACAGCCTGGTAAAGAGCAAAGGACTCTTCCTTTATAAACAGGGAACATGCAGCATAATCCGGATTAAGGCATAGCTATTAAAAGTATTTGCTATTAAACAACCTTTAAATGGACAAAAAAATACCTGCCCAATGGCATTATTATTCACCGCATTTTTTCCTTTTTAAAAAATAAAAACAACGGACGCCAACCTATCCAAACCCTCTGATCACGTATTCAACTGAAAGTATCAGGTTTCTTAACTACACAAGAAAAGCGTACGCTGGTTAGTAGAGCCGCGAATAATGCCACAGCATCTGCCTCGATAGTAGAGATACCTACAAATAAATAGCCCCCTGGAAGCATCTCTACCAGGGGGCTATTTTTAGAATTGTGTATTTATGTAAAAGGTCAGAGCGACTTTAAAAACTTTTCGCCCGGTTCACGCGAGCGGATAACACGTGCTGGGTTACCGTAAGCCAATACATTATCCGGCAGGTCTTTTAGCACTACCGCACCCGAACCCACCACCGTGTTTTCTCCTATGCTCAGCCTGTCTATTATTGTTACATTCAGAGTAATGGTGGCAAACCTACCTATCCTGACCTTGCCCCCTGTCACCGAGCCTGCCGAAAGGTGAGAGAACTCCCCCATATAGCAGTTGTGTTCCAGTTGTGCCCCCGTACTCAGAATGCAAAAGTCTTCTATTTCCGTCTCGGCATTTATGATCACCCCGGCCATAGCCACCACACCCTTACCAATCTTTGTATTGCGCCCTATCGGTACCGATGGATGTATGGCGTTCACAAAGTTAAAATCAGGCACTTTAGAGATAATAAAGTCCCTAACGAACTTCCTGGCGTAATTGTCACCAATGGAGACCAGTCCGCCCTTGATATCGTACGTCTCCATCAATGCCACTATATCCTCCTGCCGGCCGATAACGGGATACCCATAAAGATCAGAACCTATTTCAGCCCCTGAATCTATGATACCCACTACCTTATATTTGCCCTCCTTTTCAATGATATCTATGCACGAGTTAGCCTGAAAGCCTCCCCCGAATAATACTATATTTTCCATCTGATATTTCTTGTCATACGGCAGGCATGCCTACCGTTTCTGTGTAGATTAAATTTGTGAACACCAACGATTATCAGGGCTTTAGCACCTCACTATCCTTTATAGGTGCCAGGTGCTCCCCATTACCTGTAAGTTGCCAGTGCCCTAGTGAGATCGGAATATTGCCTATAGCGTTTACCCTGTCAAAAAATGAGCGGATACTAAACTCACCACTCTCCCCCTCCTGCATGCGCGCATAGTCCGCCAGTGCAGCCTCTACCAGGTACTTACCCGTAATGTAGCTGGTGCCATACCCTGGCTGACGCAGGTACAGGTGCTGCTCAAATATTAGCAGATCCTTCTCAGTCTTCATCCAGCCGCGCGGCGTCCACTCCGAGTGAACACCCCCAGCCTCTTCCATCGTCATCTCATTGGCGTGTGCATACAATGATCCCAACCCACGGGCCGCCCGCTGTGCAATCAGTATATACACAATCTCACGGGCCCTCGGGTTATCCTCGTACAGGCCTGCCTGCATAAACATCTCTTCCACCGCTGTGGCCATCCCCTCATTACGTGAGTCAAAAATATTGTACAGCAAAGGCCCGCGGCGCACCTCACTGCTGTGCGGCTCATTATCCATCCGTGCCAGTTCAAACCAATGGTAGAAATGCGAAAACAGGGGCCGAGGGTCATGATGGGCCGTAATCCAGAAGAAATTACGCTTTTCCTCCGGCACATACTCACCCAGGTGGGCGTTAAGGGCCGGTTCAAAATACCCCTTCACACTTACCATCTCATCTTTATCCAGAAAGGTCAGCAGGCTTTCAGCCCCCTTTTCAGCAAGCTTTTTGTACGCTTCCGGGCTATCAGCAGGTGATAGCTCAGGCAGGTCACGGTTACGGTGCTCCTCCAGCTTGAGCGATGACCAGGCACGCGCCAGCTCCCGCTTTAGCAGCATTACCTCATCTTCCCAAGTAAGCGGCACCAGGTGCACATTTTGCAGATACCACGTGTAGTTTTCTTTTCCTATCCCGGAGGGGCCCGTTTTACCATCTGCCTTACTCTCCAGCCACTGGACCAAGCTATCTGTAGACCTTATTGCCTCCTGCAGGGCTGCCTTCAGCTTTTTGTCTTTAGCCACTCCCCCCATTTCCAGTATTCCTTTCAGGTCTTCGCTTTGCATGCGAATGTCCCTTATACCCGTCACCCACAGGTCGCGGGCATTACCGGTAAGGTTATCCTTTGCCTGTTCATTCAGCGCCGGGATCACCCGTAGTTCATTCAGCATCTGCTGCCGGGCATCCTTATCCAGGGGAAAATCATACGTCCAGAGTTCAAGGGTGCTGTGATGAGTCGGCCCCTCGTGGGCAGGCACATCACTGCGGTAGGTCCATACCGTCTTATAAAAAGCCGGATCACGCACCCATGGCTTCAATACGCGATGGTTGAAATCATAGCCGTTCATCTCCGCCCAAACGATCATCCAGTCCACTTTATCTTCTACGGACCAGCCGGCCGTATCTATTGAAGTAAGCCTGGATTGCAGCTTCTTAAACTCCGGGTAACGCTTCTCAAAGGTGACTGCAGAATAATCCGGAACCCCGTCAGTCATAGGAGGCTTTTCAAAGGCACGCCATTCCTTAAATAAAGACACCAGGTTATCGTAAGACCGCGCCGTAGCCGCGGCAGAGATACAAAAAGTCAGGAGTACAAAAACGGCAAATCGCTTCATGATCAGGGTTTGGTTAGACAAGGCATCAATATACTGGATCACCCTATCAGAGCCAAGTCCTGCAATTCATTAAGTATTGCGCCTATTAAATCCATACATTTGACCACTTAGCAGAACCGGTTTATCATACCATGACTATCACCGACAGTTTTACCCACGAGGACATACAAGGCTTCAGGTTTGGCAAAGGCATTATAGGCAGGCCGGGCATGGTCTCACATATCTACTATATAGATGGATTACTAATCGATACAGGCCACTCCCGGGTAAGAAGAGAGGTAATGGCCGCTGTAGGCAGCCTCCGTGTAAAGCAACTGTTTATTACACACCACCACGAAGACCATACCGGCAACCTCCATATACTGCAACCTCACTATGACAGGCCTGCCTATGCTTCCCCCCTTTGCTGTGAGATCATGAAAGACCCACCTTCGCTAAGCCTGGCTCAGAAGGTAACCTGGGGCAACCGGCCACCCAGCCACAACCTCATACCCAAAGTTGATTATATAGAAACAGACCACTACCGCTTTCAGCTTATTCCTATCCCCGGCCATGCACCCGATATGGTGGCCCTGTATGAGCCGGAAAAGCACTGGCTTTTTTCTTCAGACCTCTTCATTAATACCCATATTGGCTTTTTTCTGCGGGGAGAAAGCATGCTCCAGCAAATAAACTCCATGAAAAAGGTGCTTGAACTCGACTTCAACGTTATGCTTTGTGGCCATAACCCACAGCTTAAAGACCCTAAAAAGAAGCTTCGAAAAAAGCTCGACTACTTTGAGCGCTTCTATGCCGAAGTACAGGAAGGCTACGCAAAAGGCCTGCCTGCCAGACAAATATTCAGGAAAATGAAGCTTAATGAGTATTCGTATGTACGCCTGCTTTCTAAGGGCAGGCTCTCACGGCTGAACATGGTGAAAGCCGCTATGGAAGACATATCCGCCGCCATCCCCTAAGGCTGCATACATGCGGAAAGAATAGTATTTTTGACAAAGCAAAAACCCCTATAGCCGGTGCAGGAATTAACTCATCATCTTCAATCATACTTAGGCATACCCACACACCTCGTCCGGGAGGTGGCCGCACTCTTCAGGCTACAGAAACTATCCAGAGGAGACTATTTCATCCGGAAAGGGCAGCACACCGGCAAACTTGGCTACATCAGAAGCGGCTACCTCCGCGTGTTTGACACCCATGGTAACAAAGAAATTACCCAGTGGATAGGATACCAGGGCTATTTTATGACAGACCTGCATGCCTTTGTTTTTCAAAAAAGAGCCAGGTGGAATATCAATGCACTTACCGACACAGAAATATTGGTACTGGAGGAGGAGGCCCTCCGGGAGGTGAGACAATTGGTACCCAACTGGAATGAGATAGAAAAAAGCTTTATTTCCGACTGCTTTATCACCCTGGAGAACCGTGTATTCAGTCACCTTTCCCTCAGTGCCGAAGAGCGGTATTTACAGTTATTTGAGCATAATAAAGACCTTTTTCTGCATGTGCCCCTAAACTACATCGCCTCTATGCTCGGCATGAGCCCCGAGACCTTCAGCCGCATACGGAATAAAATCAGAACTTGATTTTTGTCAAGAGGAAAAGCTTTACACCCCCTCATCTTTGTCATAAACAAATAAATTATGGCAAAAGTAATCAGTACCAGTATCCGCATCCATGCTTCGGCTGAAACAGTATGGCAGGTAGTAACAGATACCGCCCGTTATCCCGAATGGAATCCATTTATTACCCGGCTTGAAGGAGAGTTGAAAGTAGGCAATCGAATAAAGGTGAAGATCCAAAAGATGACCTTCAAGCCAGTCATTCTGGTATGTGATTCAGCCCGTGAATTGAGATGGCTGGGCAGCCTGGGCATAAAAGGAATTTTTGATGGAGAGCACGCCTTTCTTATAACCGACCAGGGCGACGGGAGTGTTGTTTTTGAGCAGAGGGAAAAATTCACCGGTTTACTAACATCCCTCTTTAGCGGTATGCTTGAGAAAGACACCCTGCCAGGCTTCAGGCAAATGAATGAGAAACTAAAAGATCAGGCAGAGTCTATGTATAACATTACAACAAACCCTGCCTGAAAATACCATCATTTTAAGGTATAAAGAAGGTTACTCCGGCAGACAAGACCCGGTTGTGAACATAGTTATTATCATCACCCTGCGGCAGGATATTGGCCAGCCCCAGCTCGTAGTTCACGGTTAACTGCAGGTTAGACACCTCAAAGCCAGCCATAAAGTAGGCACCTGCGTCAAAGGGACGATAGTTATCTTCTATATCATCACCCCATTCGATATCTCCTTCACTAAGAAATTCAACACCGCCGCTTACACCCTCAGATTCTATGTTACCACCAACCCCGTAAGCTACATACGGACCTGCCCCGGCCAGGAAGCGAATAGGGCCTGGTGCCGACCGGATGATAAAAGGCATAGGTAGCTGAACATACAAAGGCCTGGATTCAATGTCCAGTTCAAACAGCACATTGGTTTCCTCATACCGGTAGCCTTTGCTGCTTAGTAAAATGGCAGGCTGAAAAGCAAATACCTGAGAAATGGATGCATCCATTACCAGGCCGACCTCCCAACCCAGACGGCTTTCAGGGTCGTAGCTCAGGTCAGCCGCACCGAGCGCATCGCTCTGCAATTCCTGGTTGGCAAAGCTACCGCCTCCACGAATACCCAGGCGAACATCCTGAGCAAGCACCTGGATGGAGGTCAGGACAGCAGTAATAAAAATGATGAGTGATCTCATATTTACTTTGAAATAAATCCTTAATTATATTCTTAATCAAATAGTCCGGCTTCTGTGACATAACCGCCAGAGAGACACCGGAGCATTTATGTAAAGAAAGACCTTAACCAAGGACTTATTGTTTAAGTTAGGTTCTCATGATATATCGCTTAAAAGCCCTTTTACCCCTACTATCTACTATTTATTTTTTATTATGCCTGCCCGCGTGCCAGCAGGCCTTCAGAAATAATAATTACGATACTATCCAGTGGGCCGCCGCCTGGTCTCCCGACGGGGGGCGAATTGCTACGGGTGGAAATAACCGTGGCCTGCTTATACTCGGAGCACCCGAATTGGTAAAGCAGAACCACTTTGCATTTACCCAAACCATCACCTCCACTGCTTTTCACCCCACAGATCCCCTGCTGGCAGTAGCCATCCAGTTATCCGGTAGCCGTAGCCATCTCATCAATCTTGAGACAGGAGAGCAAACCCCACTGGACAGCCTCTCACCATTCGGAGCAAGAGCAGTCGGCTGGAACCCTGACGGCACCTTACTGGCACTCGGAGATAACGAGGGGAATCTTGTGATATACGATAGGCAGAGTCACTTTATCAGTAAGGTAAAGATTGACCCAAAAGCCCTGACCGGCCTGAGCTGGCATCCAACTAAGCCCCTCCTAGCCATGACCGGCTCCCGTATTTCCTTATATAACATTGAATCCGAAGAGCTTATTACTGTGCAACCACGGCAACACGAAGTACTGATGCTTTGTGTTGACTGGCACCCTTCCGGCAACTTCTTTGTCACCGGAGACTATGGGGATAAGGAAAATGACCTGCCCCCCCTGCTGCAATTCCGGGACGAGCAGGGCAACAAGATCAGAGAAGTTCAAAAAGGCAAAGGAGAGTTTCGCTCCGTAAAGTGGAGCCCGGACGGCAATACCTTAGCCACCACCAGTGACAAAATCCGGTTATGGACCAGCGAAGGAGAGATACTGAAAGAAAAAGGGCTGGGGGCTCCTCTCTGGGGACTCTCATGGAACCCTGCCGGAGACAAACTGGTAACGTCCAGCGGCAAAGGCCAGGTAGTCATTCTGGATAAGACACTCCAGGTGGAAAAGACCTATGACGCGGTACCTGAAGAATAACAGGACTGTACCAGCTAAGAAACAGCCCTGCCACTATCAGATAATTTTTAACGCTTACTTGTAATCGAAAAAGCCACGCTTCACTTTTTTACCAAGTTGCCCACCGGCCACCATCTTTTTAAGCAGCGGACAGCAGCGGTATTTTGGGTCCTGAAAGCTTTCATACAGTACCTCTAAGGAAAATACTACCGTATCCAGGCCAATGAGGTCGGCTGTTTCCAGAGGCCCCATCTTATGCCCGAAACATTCCTTAAAAATCTTATCTACGTCTGCCGGAGAAGCGAGCTGATCCTGCACCACAAAGGCCGCCTCATTCATAAACAGGTGTGATACACGGTTGCTTACAAAACCGGGAAAATCCTTGACCACTACGTAGTCTTTACCCATAGCTTTAAGTACCATGTCCGCCACGCCCAGCGTTTCTTCTGTAGTATAATCTCCACGGATCACCTCCACCGTCATTTTCAGGTAAGATGGATTCATAAAATGGATACCCAGAATCTGCCCCGCCCGGTTAGTCCAGCCGCCGATTTCTGTGATCGAGATACAGGATGTATTGGCTGCAAAGCATACCTCCTCCCTGCATATCTTGTCCAGCTCCTGGTACAGCCCCAGCTTCAGATTCCGCTTTTCAGTGATATTTTCAATGACATAATCACACTCACTCACCTTATTCAGATCAGAAGTAACCACCAGGCGTTCAGCCAGTTCTTTCTCATCCGTGACAGGCTTCAGCCTTTTATCAATGATAGAGGCAAATCGCAGGGTTTTTGTGATCTCCTTTCGCGCATCCGAAAGTATCGCTTCCTGCTTGTCCACAAGTGTCACATCAAAGCCATGAAACAGAAGGTCACTTACCACACCGAGGCCTATGTTTCCGGCACCGATAACCCCTACACGTTTAATTTGGTCAGACATGGGTCGTTTAGTTTTTCTTTTTTTAGGTCTAGTAAATCAGTAACCTTAAGGCAGGCTTACAAACCTGACTTAGAATTACCTTCAGGGTAAAGATAATGTGGCCTGCCTGTTCTTATAAATTTCCCACTGATATTTTGCTCTCTTCTCATCTTGAATCCACACCCCGCCTGACTTTCAAAAGATAACTCGTCTGTGTAATTTTAGCCCATACAAAACCCTATGAAGCTTCCCCTAGCCTTTCCCGATAACGCACGATTTGCCAACCTTAAAAAGTTCCAGGCCTCACCCGTAGACTATATGAAAGAGGCGGTGAAAAGTTTTGGAGCTCCCGTGGACCTGAATCTGCCTATGGGAGATTTCGTACTTACCGATGAACCCGGCCACGCCCACCATGTACTCAACACCGCCAAAGACAAGTACCGGAAGAGTAAAGGCTATAAGGAGATAGCCCGTGTGCTGGGTAATGGCCTGCTTACTGCCGAAGGTGAGCAATGGCATAGCCAGCGGAAGGCACTGCAGCCATCATTCCATAAAAACGAGCTCCGTGCATTGCTACCTGCTATCTGGGACACAGGGGCAGATTTTGTAAAAGAGCTGCAGGATAGTGAGCACCTGGCGCTGGAAAAGCAAATGGGCTACCTCACCCTTACGGTATTGCTAAACTCACTCATTCACTACCAGGATGAGGAACTCAAAGACCGCATGATCAGCAATATCGTTTTTAGCCAGGAATTTATTGTAAACCGTATCAGATCCCCCTTCAAGCTACCTACCTGGGTCCCCACCCGAAACCACCGCCGGTATCACAATATGATGCGCGATGTTAATGCCATTCTCCATCGCTGCGTACAGGAACGAAAAACTACCGGAGATGCTGTACAAGACATCCTGACGGTGCTAATGAAGCAGCACGACCCTGACCGTGAATTTTATAGAATCCGGGACGAACTGCTTACCTTTTTTGTGGCGGGTCATGAGACATCCGCTCTCGCCCTGAGCTGGGGCCTGCATCTGCTGGCCCACCACCCGGACATACAGCAGCGGCTCTACGAAGAGGTAAAGGCACTGGATAGCCTGGATAAAATGGACCTGATGAACTTCTCTAACCTCGATTACCTGCAACTGGTAGTAAAAGAGATCCTGCGCATATATCCGCCTATTTGGAATATCGTAAGGCTGGCAACAGAAGACGATGAACTGGGCGGATACCACTTACCTAAAGGTAAGCAGGTCATGTGCAACATCTACCTCCTGCATCACAATGCCGCCTACTGGGACCAGCCGGACGTGTTTAATCCTGAGCGATTCAGAAACCTCACCCCAAAGCACAAGTTGCAGTACATGCCCTTCGGTGGTGGCCCCAGGTTTTGCATCGGTAATAATTTCGCCCTCTTCGAGATCATGATACTGCTCAGTCAGGTGGTTCGTGAATGGCAGGTCCTGCCCCTTTCCCGGTTACACCCCGGGTTTAATCCTCTGCTGACCCTGCGCCCTGATGAAGCGCTGCAGGTACAAATGGTGAAACGTAAATAACTGCCGAGTGGAAAAAGTATATATAGAAGAAAAGGAGTTTAAAAACGAAGACTTCATTGCCCACCCCCTGGAAAAGGGCCATTATGAGCTCTGCACCTTTACCAATTGCCGGTTCACCGCTGCAGACCTATCCGGCTGTATATTTATTGAGTGTGAATTTAAAAGCTGTGACCTCAACAATGTCAAATTGCTGGGCACCGGATTTCAGGATGTACGCTTTGATAGTTGCAAGCTTATGGGATTGCGCTTTGAAGACTGCCGCACCCTTTTGCTATCATTTGCCTTCAATCACTGCCATCTTGACCTGAGTTCATTCTATGAATTGAAGCTACCCGGCACCTCATTTAAAGAGTGTAGCCTGGCAGAAGCCGACTTTACCGCCGCCACTATCAAAAAAGCAGACTTCAGCGGATGCAATCTGCAGGGGGCCACTTTTGACCGTACTGACCTGGAGGGCGCCGATCTGCGCACAGCGGAAAATTACGTGATCGACCCTACGGTCAATAAAATAAAAAAAGCCAGATTTTCCCTCACCGGGCTGCCCGGCCTTTTGGCAAGCTTCGATATCCGGATCGATTAAGCATAGGGTGGCTTATGGCACACAGCCACATGTATGATCGCCTGGTAAAACAACGCTTCTGTTAAATGGATAATGGCTTTCTTTGTGATGCCTAATAAATGGCAATCCTTTGAATCAGAAATCATGAAAAAAGCCCTGCTATCCGCCCTGTTTGTCCTCTCATTTAGTCTAAGCAGTGCCCAGCTTATTATTGAAAAAATTGAGGATGGAGATGATTTCACTTTTCCTGTAGTGCAGGGTCATACCCCTGCGGCCGATAAGATCAATACCATACTTAGACTGGAGATTCTGGGCAACGTGCAGGATACCAGCATAGCCATGAGCACCATAGGGCCATCTCATGACAGGCCTTCCGGTGCCTACATGATGCACTTAGAAACCGATATTAACACTCAGCACATTCTGAGCTTTAACACCGATGCTGAATACTGTGGCGCGTACTGCGAATACTATATCGACTTCCACTCATTCGACGCGCAGACAGGCGAAAAATTCACATTGCGTGACCTGTTTACCCCCCACGGGTACGACCGCCTGAGTGCAATGGCCAGGGAAGAAAGGCTAAGAATGCTGAAGGAAGCCATAAATAAGTGCGACCAGTATGCCGAGTCGCTGAAAGACGCCCTTACCGATGAGCAGGATGAGGACATGAGAAACAGCCTCTTAAGCGACCTGGAAATAAATGCCGATGAGCGCGAAATATACGAGCGGTGTATTGAGGTGATCCATTCCGTACATTCCATTAGCCAATTTAAAATAAACGAAGAGGAAAACAGCCTGAGCCTGATTCGGGAAAGGTGCAGTGCTCACTATAACCGCGGCATAGACAATGTAGGCAGGCTTTATACCAATTATACCTATAACCAGCTAAGCCCGCTGCTTTCAGCCTATGGCCGGAAAATACTTCTGGGAGAAGAAAACGATGCCATAGCCAGCCACATGGAGGGCAAACTCTTTGCAGGCACCATCGCCGGAAAATACTCCATAAGGCTACTAATCGAACGGCTATATAACGATCATTCCCTGGGAGGCAAATACTATTACGAAAGAGTGGGTCAGGGCATTCGAATATCGGGCAACCTGGAAGGCAAAACTCTAACTCTCAGGGAATATAATGAAGACTCTGAGCAGACCGGAAGCTTTGACCTTATCCTGAATGAAGACCATACTAAAGCCACAGGCACCTGGACCTCTTCCGCCGGCAAGGTGCTGAAGGTAGAGCTGAGCAGAACCCTCTAAGCCCGTATGGGTGCCTCCCTCAATGGATTTCAGCAGTAGTAATCTGCAGGAGGAGGGGGCCACTTTTGACCGTACTAACCAGGGGTACGCCGATCTGCGAACGGCAGGGCATTACCTGATTTACAGCACGTCCAATAAAATGAAAAAGGCCCGGTAGTCCATTGAGGGAAAGCCGGGCCTTTTTACAGGTTTCGATATCCGGATGGATCACTGATTATCCAACCACTCTTCTGCTAATTCCCCAGAATCAAAAGAGTTTTTTGGCATTTTTGTCTCCTGAGATAAGCTTTCAAGCTGCAGTTTTGCGGCACCATTTTCCTGTATTTCAGCCACTGCCTTTACACCGGCTTCGGTAACCATTTGTTGGGCCCTTTCGTGCAATGCCCGCACATCTGCCGGATGGATTTTCATGCTTCTGGTGTCTGTAAGAAGGGTGAAGCCAGGTTTTAAACTCGTTAACGCTTTCGACCAGTCATCTAAATAAGTCGACACTTCATCTCTACCACGCCAAAAGCCAATTATAGTAAGATAAGCACGGTTTTTCAGTAGATTCACCTCTAACTTGTATTGTGGTGTTTCTGCAACAGTTTTTAGCATTTTTATGAAGGATATAGTTGGTGCATTAAAAATGCAAATATAAAGAGTTGAAACCTCTATTTAATCCGGAAGCTTACTTTATTAGACGAAATAGTTCTTCAAAAAGCACGTCAAAAACCCCCTCTAAAACCTTCTAAATCCTAATCGGCACTACGCCACATTTATAGCGAAATAGTTTAATGCCCCTATGGCATAGCCTCAACTGAGTGCTAACATAGCAACAGGGCAGAAATTGATATTATGCAGAGGTCAGGGTAAAACTGAAGTCGTTTTCTCATTCCTCTCCTTTTTCCCTCACCAACTCAAAAATATAAGCCCCTAGCGGCTCAACAGAGAAAGTCACCTTTCCTCCATCCAGGGGGTAACTTTCCGATGTGGATAATTTGCCTTCAAGGGTGTAACTTCCCCCGGGTTTCAGGCCCGCCAGCGCCAAGGCTTCTTCAGGCACCATCACGGTAAGCTCCCGCCCTTCACCATCACCAAAGTTAGCCACTACCAGCATCGCTTGCCCATCCGTATAGCGGATATAAGCATAGACCTTATCCGTATAGCCCGGACTTCCATTTTTGCGGTTGTATTCGTGTATATCCAGCAGGTCGCCTTTTGCCAGGGCCGCTTCCTTTACCGAGAGGTTGATCAGGTTTTTATAAAACACCCTTAACTCCTTCTGTTCCTCGCTAAGCTGCCCGCCATCAAAGACCCCGTCATTCATCCACTTTTGGTGCTGCGGCACCCCCCAGTAGTCGAAGATCGTGGTGCGGCCGTCATCACCGCCAAAGCCCTCAGTTCCGGCACCCGGCTCGCCGTCTTCCTGCCCGAAATACACCATCAGCGGCCCTGTATATAGGGTCGAGCTCACCAGCATGCCCGGTTTGCCATAAGCCGGATCACCGGAAAAGTATGGTGAGGCAATGCGCTGCTCGTCATGGTTTTCCAGGAAACGCAGCATCGTGTGGTTCATGCCGCTCAGGTCTTTCCAGATAGGCGGGATATTATCCGTACTGCCTGAGCCCGTCATCAGGTGACGCAGGGTATCGTAGAGCTGCACCTTATCATACAGGTAGTCGAAATTGCCCTTTTCCAGATAGTCCTCGTACCACTCAGGCACATAAATCTCTGCCAGAAAGATCACCCCGGGGTGCTGCTCCTTTACCTGCGGTATGGCCCATCCCCAGAACTCATAAGGCGTAAACTGCACAAAGTCACAGCGGAAGCCGTCTACCCCCTTATCTGCCCAGTACTGAAGGATTTCCAGCATCTGGTGCCAGGTCTGCGGTATCGGATCAAAGTGCTTCGTATCATTATTAAAGATGTCCAGCCCGTAATTGATTTTCACCGTCTCGAACCAGTCATCCACATTGGGCTGGGGGGTGATCGCATTATTACCCGACACTTTCGCAGGATTCTCATCAAACTGCCCGTCCTTAGTAGGAAAAGGCTGATCGCCCAGGGGCACATAGCCCGCCGGTACGCTGAATGGCTCCCCGGGCAGGTAGTAAAAGTTATTATCACGCGCAAAGCCCACTGAGCTATCATCATTCTCCCCCAGGTCCGTTACCCCTTCAGGCTTCACATCCGAATGATACTCCCGTGCCACATGATTTGGCACGAAGTCGATTATCACCTTCAGCCCGGCTTCATGAGTGCGCTCCACCAGTTCTTCAAACTCTTCCATGCGGTTTTCCACTACCACTGCCAGGTCCGGGTTCACGTCGTAGTAGTCCTTGATCGCGTAGGGTGATCCGGCCCGGCCTTTTACCACGTCCGCATCATCTATCCGAATACCATATTCACTGTAATCACGTACTACCGCATGCTCGATCACTCCGGTATACCAGATATGTGTATAACCCATGTCCGCAAGGGCATCCAGCGCCGTGGGGGTAAAGTCGTTAAACTTACCCACCCCATTCTCCTCTATCGTTCCAAAGGGCTTATTGGCATTGTTCTTATTACCGAATAACCGCGTAAACACCTGGTACACGGCAATTTTTTCACCCTTATTCTTCTCTTCCAGCCGGTTTGAAATTAAAAGTGGGTCCATTTGTTCTGTTTCGTTTATATCCGACTGGCAGGCCACAACCAGCCAGCCTGCGATCATTATTAGCAATACACCTGTATTTCTCATTACACTCAGGGCTATGGGTTCATTGTAAAGGTAATAATACGAAAAACAGCGTAAAGGCATGTTTCCCGGCAGACACCCTACCCTTCTCTAGTCAGCCCCTTCAGCTCGCGAAGAGTCTCCGCCTCTTTCTTTATTTGCTTACGGATCACCACGATCATAATCAGGCCCCACACCACGAAGCCTGCATAGTAGATGAGCAAGGACTTGATGGTTAGGTACCGGCTGAATTCGGGTATGAGCATGGCCACGCCCACACAATAGGCTAACACTATGGCTATCGTTACCGGCCCGTGTATGCGGTCTCTGAATGTGTAAAATTGCCTCGCCTGACTGTTAGCTTTTAAGGTGTCCTCCGTCATATCTATCTGCTGCAGTTTACGGTAACTGATCACTTCTATTATGATCCTCACCAGCAGCCCGCCGATCATAACCCCTACCGACGCCAGGCTGAGTGGCTCCTGCACCGGGGCCACCGTATTAAAGAATACCAGCAGACCAACAATAGTAGCCGATAACACAGCGATATTACCAGTATGAAATCTTCTGCTCTTTCTTTTCTTCTGCTCGGCCTGCTCAATGATCCGGCCGGGATCGGGCGACTTTCCTGAAGATTCAGCAGGAGCATTTTGCCATTGCTTAAATAGATCATCCATGAGTTTCTACGTATTCCAGGTGTGTTTTTAATCGTTTTTTGATGCGGTGAATTTTCACCCTGAGGTTACCCTCCGAGATACCACTGACCTTGGCTATTTCTTCATAGCTAAGCTGGTCCAGCACCATCATGATCACCAGTCGATCCAGCTTTTCCAGCATACCTATTGCCTTGTAAAGGGAGTTGAACTCACCGTCTTTGGGCGTTTCACTGACTACAGTTGTTTCTTCTACCAGTTCATTCATCCTTTTTGCCCTGCGCTGCTCCGACCGAATGTGGAGCAGGCAGGTATTTACCGTGATCCGGTATATCCAGGTCTTGTAAGAAGAGTCTCCCCGGAACTTATCCAGTGCACCCCAGGCATTCATAAATACCTCCTGACTAAGGTCATCTGCCGCAGCATCATCCCCTTTGGTATAACCCAGGCACATCTTGCGCACTACTGCATAATACTCCTGGTACAGTCTGTCAAATACTTTCCTGTTTTTTTTGACTGTCATTCTGCCAAAAATCCGTTTATCTGGTCTGTAAGCCATTCCAGCTCGTCGAACATTACAAAATGTCGGCCTCCCGGAGCAATCTTTATCTGCTTATCGCTTAGGTTAGCATACTGCTTCTCCATATTTTCCCTGACCACTTGTGCACCAAAGGAGGGAGCCCCAATAACCAGAGCAGATACGTCGATCTGAGATAGTCTTTCGCGCAGGTCCAGCTTTAGCAGATCAGTATAGCCGTATACATAGGTTTTCCTGTCAGCCTCAAGCATCCAGCTAATCACTTCCTGCGCCTTTTCAGTATCTTCTGTCATCCCCATAGCCATTTGCCTGGCCGTCTGGCTGAATGTAGCACTGTCCATTTGCAGCATACGATCATTGTAGGGATTACTATAGCTGATCTGCTCAGCGGATACGCCTGGCATCATCACTTCACGCATACAGGGCAGCGCATCCACAAACACCACCTTATGCATACGGTCCGGCAACTCTGCAGCCACATCCGCCGCCAGCATGCCTCCCATACTGTGGCCTATCAGCACCACTTCCTCAAGGTCCTGTTTTACAATATACTGTACCACACTCTCCCTGATCTGACTATACCATGGCGTATCAATAGGGGCTAATCCATTAAACCCTGCGTAAGAGATAAAATACTTTTCATAAGTACCCTCTATGCCTGCTGCTGTCTCATCAAACACACTACCGGGCGAGACAAAGCCGGGAAGGAATATCACCGGACTCCCCTCTCCGCTTACATCCACTTGTATAGCTTGCGGCTGTGCCTGTACCTGCAGGGTTCCGAATGCGATTACGATCAAAAGAATAAAATGCTTCATAATAATTAATTTTTACCCATTGGATACCGCCACCCGGATATTGTTACACGCAAGGGTAAAAAAAATAAAAGCCCGGTGTCATCCGGGCTTCAGGTCAATTAATTAAGGTATCCACTTAATATCCGAGAAATCAGGCTTTCGTTTTTCCAGAAAGGCGTTACGGCCCTCTTTTGCCTCTTCAGTCATATAAGCCAGCCGGGTAGCCTCTCCGGCAAATACCTGCTGTCCTACCATTCCATCGTCAGTCAGGTTAAAGGCAAATTTGAGCATTTTAATAGAGGTAGGCGATTTGGCCAGTATTTCCTGGGCCCACTGATAGGCAGTATCCTCCAATTCATCATGAGGAATGGCGGCGTTAGCCATGCCCATGTCCACAGCTTCCTGTGCAGAGTAGTTGCGACCCAGGAAGAAAATCTCCCGGGCTTTTTTCTGACCTATCATTTTAGCCAGATAAGCAGACCCATACCCACCATCAAAGCTCGTTACATCTGCATCCGTTTGTTTAAAAATGGCATGCTCCTTACTGGCAAGGGTCAGGTCACAAACCACATGGAGGCTGTGGCCGCCACCTACTGCCCAGCCTGGTACCACGGCAATCACTACTTTTGGCATAAAACGAATGAGTCGCTGTACCTCAAGAATATTGAGACGGGGCATACCGGCGTCATCCACGTAGCCCTGGTGACCGCGGGCGTTCTGGTCTCCCCCGCTACAAAAGGAATACACCCCGTCTTTAGTGGAGGGCCCTTCGGCAGACAGCAAAACCACCCCAATTGATGTATCCTCCCGGGCATCGAGAAATGCCTCATAAAGCTCCCCAACAGTCTTCGGTCGAAACGCATTGCGAACATTAGGTCTGTTAAAGGCAATCCGGGCCACCTTACCGGACTTTCGGTAGGTGATATCTTCATATTCTTTTACGGTCTTCCAGTCTGCAGTACTCATAGGGTTATTTTTTTTCGGTAAAAATAGGAATTATGGCTTGCTAGAGGTAGTAATCAGCAGAAAATCACCGCCGGATGCGACTCAGGTTAAACCAACCGTCCTCCTCCCGGTTCAATAAAGAAAATTACAAGTATGAACATACATTACAGATTATTTCTAAGCCTTGCGCTTATGTTGACTGTAGCCTTGCCGGCACTTGCCCAGTGGGACGGAGATAAGATAGAGACCGATAACGGAGTGCTCCATATAAAGCCAATCTCTCATGCTACCATGGCTATGCAGTGGCAGGGTAAGACAATCTACGTAGACCCTGTGGGTGGAGGTGAAGCATTCAAAGGACTTCCTGACCCTGATATAATTCTTATTACCCACATTCATGGAGATCACCTGAGCAAGCAGACGCTATCGGAGATAAATACATCAAAGGCAACGATTATCACGCCACAATCAGTAGCGGATAGCCTGCAGGGCATGTTTACTTCAAACCTGGTGGTAATGGCCAATGGTGACAAAAATGAGATGGGTAAGATTACGGTTCATGCCGTACCCATGTATAACCTGCCGAGAGAAACCCAGATAGGCCACCCGGAAGGCCGCGGCAACGGGTATGTTTTAGAAATGGGTGGAAAAAAGATCTATCTGTCTGGTGATACTGAGGGCACTGGTGACATGCGTGACCTGGAGGGCATAGATGTAGCTTTCGTCTGTATGAACCTACCCTATACCATGGATATCTACGAAGCTACATCAGCTGTTATAGAGTTTGAGCCTGCCATTGTTTACCCTTACCATTACAGGGGCAAAAACGGACTCAGTGACGTCTCAGCCTTTAAAGAAATGGTGGAGAGCGAAACCGATAAAGTGGAAGTAAGGCTTAGGGACTGGTATCCTTCCAGAAAAAAATAGAGTATATTTTCATTATACTTATTAAACAGGGCAACTGAGATGTATGTCCTGCTTTATTATTTCAGGATATACGCCACCAAGTCAAGACAAAATAAACTTCAATTACCGTTGCAACACCTTGATTTGCAATAGTTAGAAAAAAAAACTTAAATTAAGTTAACGTACTATTTTTAAATTTTTATTGTGTTTTTCTCCCTGATCTGTTGCTATATTAGTATGCTTTAAAATTAGCAGGAGTGAAATAGTTTAATTACAGGCCTGCATGAGGGTATTTTTTTCCATAGCAAATCGTTCGCTAGTAAACTATGACAGCATATTTGAATATGCTAAGAGTTTACCGGGAGAGGTTTTGCTATCTTTCTTTCAACCCTTGGAGAAAATGGGTTTATCGATCCTGAAAAGCTACCCTTCTTTAACCGCACACCCTATTTTGGCCTTTTGGCTTAATGCAAGCGAGGAAAACCAGAATATGTTGCTGTTAATTTTGATAGCTAGCCTGTTGTTATCGCTCACTCTTGTCGTATTGCTGGCCCTGGCCGGCAGGAAAAGGAACCAAATCAACAAGCTATTGGAAAAGCAAAGACAGGATCTGCACCTGGTAAATCAGGAGTTAGAAGACAAAGGCAAGCTAATTACATTGCAGAAAAAGAGCATCTCTAAGAATAATGAGTTGATCTCAGAAGTCTATAATGAACATAAATCACTTGTCTCGGTAGTCGCTCACGATCTAAAATCCCCTCTCAATAAAATACAAGGCCTGATGCATGTATTAGAAATGTCGGGCCCGCTCAATGAAGATCAAAAAGATGCCATAAAAAAGATCCACCACGTAGTGGAAGGCGGCCGTGTGCTCATCTCAGACCTCAATAGCCTCATATATTTTGAAGATAATGATGTAAGGGCAGACTATAGAAAGCTAGAATTGATGCCATACATCTGCGGTTTATTAAATGAACATGAAAGCTACGCCTGGAAAAAGAAAATCACCTTAACTCTTGATAAAAGCGATTGTGACTTTACTGTTACTACTGACGAAAAGTTCCTGACCCGCATACTTGATAACCTTATTTCTAATGCCATAAAGTTTAGTGATCCTGATACTGAAGTAAAAATTAGTTGCTTTCATGAGAAGGGCACATTCGGTATTCGTGTTATTGATCAGGGCCCTGGCATATCAAAAGAGGACCTGCAGCAGCTCTACAAAAAATTTAAAAAGCTATCTGCCCGCCCTACCGGCGGAGAATCCTCTTCTGGCCTTGGCTTAAGCATTGTAAAAACGCTTGTCCTGAAGCTGCAGGGGGATATATTCGTAGAGTCAGAGGAAGGTAAAGGCACTCAATTCACTATAGTTTTTCCTATCACGCACCAGGAAGAACATTTATACTCCATGAATCTTAAGAAGGAAGCTGAAAACTAAAGGCTCCTTTCACGAGGCAGAACTAAGCAAAACCTAACGTACAGCAATCCGTTTTCCGAATATAGAGTGAAAATGGATACCAAAGAGGCTGAAGACACCCCATACAGGAAGATAATTCATGTGGACATGGATGCATTTTATGCATCTGTGGAGCAACGAGACCATCCGGAGCTGCGCGGTAAGCCTGTAGCAGTAGGAGGCTCTAAACGAAGGGGGGTAGTGGCGGCTGCCAGTTATGAAGCCCGTCGCTTTGGCATACATTCTGCTATGCCCTCGGCCATAGCTGCCCGTAAATGTCCTAATCTGATCTTCGTAAAATCCCGCTTTGATGTATACAGAGAGGTCAGCCATCAGATAAGGGAGATTTTTTATGAATATACTGACCTAGTAGAGCCCCTCTCACTGGATGAAGCGTACCTGGATGTCACTGAAAACAAACCTGGCATTCCTTCCGCCACGCTCATTGCCAGGGAAATCAAAAAACGCATAAAACAGCAAACCCGTCTAACAGCATCAGCGGGTATTTCCATGAATAAATTTCTGGCAAAAATAGCGTCGGACTATCGAAAGCCAGACGGAATCTTCCTTATACACCCTGTCAAAGCAGAAGCCTTCGTGGAGCAGCTTCCTATTGAAAAATTCCATGGCATAGGCAAGGCCACCGCAGCTAAGATGCATTCCATAGGAATATTTCATGGCAAAGACCTTAAGCAGTATACGCAGGAGGAACTGGTGAGACGCTTTGGAAAATCCGGCAGGCACTACTTTAATATTTCCCGCGCTATTGATCATCGTGAGGTAAACCCGAACCGAATTCGAAAAAGCATGAGCGCAGAGCGTACATTCGATGAGGACCTGGAAGACCTACCTGCCATGAAGCAGGCGATGGATCCGATCATTGATAAAGTGTATGGACTGATGAAGGACCGCCAGATATATGGCAAGACGGTTACTATTAAGGTGAAATTCTCAGATTTTGAGCTCATCACGCGAAGTAAGACTGTACATACCTATATACAATCAAGGAATCTACTGCAGAGTATGGCCTTTGAGCTACTGGAACAGGTTGATCGTGAGCCGCTAGCGGTAAGGTTATTAGGAGTGGGTATTTCTAACCTTAATATTAATGACCAACTCCCGGGCTATCAGCTTACGCTGGAGTTTTAAAGAGATACAAAAAAAGCCTCTTCCCTGCAGGAAAGAGGCCATATTTATTAATTGCTATCTTTTACGCAATACTGATCTGCCGAGGCGGCACCGGCTTTGCTTCTTCCTTCTTAGGAATACTAATAAACAATACACCGTTTTCATATTTCGCCCCGATTTTGTCGTTATCAGCGCTATCAGGCAGGGTAAATGCCCGCTGGAATGAACAGTATGAAAACTCCTTTCTACTGTATTTTCCTTTATCTTCTTTCTTCTCCTCTTTCTTTTCAGAGGCTATCGTAAGCAGGTTATTCTCCAGGTCTATTTTAAAATCATCCTTTTTCATCCCGGGAGCAGCCATCTCTACGGTAAAGCCATCATCATCTTCTTTAATATTCACCGCGGGTAGGGTGGTGTCAGTAGATGAAAAGTTTCTGTTCTTCCAGTTGCCCAACTCCATATTGAAGAAGTCGTCGAATGCAGTTCCGAAAGGAAAGAGCCTGTCGTTGTTGAATTTAACAAGTGCCATTTTCTCCAAAGTTTTAAGGGTTGACTAAATGATTTACACCTGAAAATCTTCAATGAATATGCCAATCCAATAAATCTGACGACTTGTCATTAATTCATGTTAAATGGAAAATTAAACTGCCAATATGACTTAAACAAACTTTATCATAGATGACATAATATCATTCTCTCCCACCTTGCCGCACCTCGCTGTCATGAAATAAAACAGGAGAGGGTACCGGCTGTTATACCCCAAAAGACTACCATTGCATGATTGTCAATATGAAAGAGAAAGGCTGGGAAATAATATTCCAGCGAGCCCATGGCTTATTAGCTGCTAAGCTGGCTGACAAAATCAGAGAAGAGCTATGGCCTCCGCCTCAGTACCGTGTAGATACACTCGCAGCCATAGCTGAGCACGATGACGGTCAGCCAGGCTGGGAGGGGAAGAATCATATTTCTGACACTGGGGCCCCACTGAATTTCACATTTCACGGGGTAGACCTGAAGCAGGCAAGAAAGGTAGTACAAAATGGTATCTATAAAAGTAAGTGGATTGCCCTGCTTACTTCAATGCACACTTCATCCCTCTATGCTCCCTTTGCAGATCGTGAAGAGGTAGCCACTTTCTTAAATGAACAGGAGGCTCACCAGAAAAAGCTGAGGCATTACCTGAGCATATCCAAAGAGGAGGTAGAAAAGCACTATAAGCTTATGCGGTGGTGTGATGAATTTTCGTTGATCCTATGCCAGGACCGGATTCCTAAAGGAGGGAAAAAGCTGGAGATCGGTAAACTCCCTGACGGAACATCGCGCTGGGTGTATGCTAAAGAAAGTCTCCTGGTAGTAACCCCTTGGTGTTTTGAGGAAAAAGAGGTGGAAGTATATACAGAAGCGCGGGGCCTGGAGAAACTATCTTTTCGTGACGATAAGGAATTGCTGGCGGCCATCCGTGCAGAGAAACCTTATTATAAAAAGTGGACCCTGGTTCCCAATTGAACAGGAGAAGCACACGTCAACTTATAAGCTTAACAACAGAACAAACGATCACTTATGCCTATTATCACAGAAATACCTGCCTCCTGGTTCTTTTCCGACTGGCAAACCCTACTTAAAACACTGGTAGTAGGGCTCATTGGCTACGTATTCCTTGTCATTCTGCTACGGGTCTCAGGTAAACGGACACTGAGCAAGCTAAATGCCTTCGATCTTGTAGTGACCATTGCTTTTGGGTCAGTGATGGCCACCAGTTTTCTTAGTAGTACGATAAGCGTAGCCCAAGTGGTGCTAACATACGGGATACTCATTTACATGCAGTATCTGCTGACGTATTTATCGGTTCGTACAAAAAAATTTCAGCGGCTTATTAAAAGCTCGCCTACCCTGCTGTATTACAGGGGGCATTATCTTGAAAAGGCATTGAGGGGGGAGAGAATGGCAAAAGCTGAACTGCGCTCTGCTGTAAGGCAGCACGGAATATCCCGAATGGACGATGTGGCAGCAATTGTGCTGGAGGCAGATGGCAGCCTCAGCATTATCTCAGAACTGCACGAGACACAAAATGAGGCGCTGCTGGGTCTGGATAATGCAGATCATATTCTGGATAACGAAAACCTTAAGAACAGCCCCATCACAGTTAAAGAAGATACATAAAAAAAGCCTCCCGGCTGGGAGGCTTTTAGCATTTTTACGTCTTATTTCCTGATTAGTACAGGTAGTTCAGGGCCGTCTTGTCATCGTTGTTGAAAGGACGGTCACCGCCGTCAGTACAAGCAAGCATGAAAGATTTGGCTGAAGCAGATGCACCAGTAGGTGTACCTGGGATGTGATTTGCACCTACTGTGCTTGCCCCTTCATTAGAAGTAGAACCACCGCAAGATATGCTGCGGTCAAAGAAGTCAGTATGGCGGAAACCGATGCAGTGCCCCATCTCGTGGGCAATGATAGTTGCAATACCGTTAGTTCCCAGTCCGTAAGAAGACTCAAGGATACCGCTCATCTTGATTTCTCCATAAGGATCACCAGCAGAAGTGGGGAAACCGGCAGAACCAAGAATACCACGACGTTCTTCACCTTTGCGAAGACGAGTCATTGTAATGTCAGCATTATCAGTAGAAATACGCTGGAAAGTAATCTCAAGGTTTTCAGCGTTATAGCGACGAATAGCCTCGTCAAGACCGGCGATCATACCAGCGCTATATCCTTTGCTTCCACCTTCGGCAGCATAAACAGTGATGACGCGTGATCCATTGGTGCTAACCAGATTATTAGTGCTGTACTGCTCAGCAGCTGCTATAGGAGTAGCAGGGCTCATATTTTGCAGATCTGCACCGGTAAGGTAAATATCACCTTCTACAAGATATCCATCACGGAAAGACATGGCCCCTTCGGTGCTAAAGCCAGCTTGCTCAATCTGAGATAGAACGTCCTGAGGAAGCTCATAAGGAGTAACATTCTCCGCATCTTCAGAACAAGAGAAAAAAGTCATGCAGCCAGCAGCTACAATTGATAGATTTTTGGTGTTAAAGAATCTTGTCATAAATCTAATTTGATTAAGAATAGAATGGAATAAGTACACCGCAAATGTATGGCAAATACCAACAGTTTCCAAATCTTATATATCCAATTATGGAAAATGAAATCACTTTATATGGCTATAGATGAAAAAATGAACTTTTTTAAAAGTAAGAATATATTAATTAATTTCACTATACCTTCCGAGCGATAATTATCCCATTTTACACCACTGAAGCGAAATAATGCAGCTTTAGGTGATTTTTCCCAGGGTTAAAAAAATATAATTAAAAGAAGAGACACAGGATTTTCCCATCAATGGGAATCCATCATTTCAAGAAAAAACAAACGCCGTAATAATATTTTCTAAAAATCACTTTTTACACTCCAAAAAATCTAACTAACCTATCCTTTTGAACTATTATTTTGATTTTCAATCACCAAGCAAAATCAATCAACCCATTTTGAAAAAAATTTCATCAGGGAAAGAACTTTTTTCAGCCAGAAGCAATTGTGAAAGAATATTCTAAAGAAGGCTTATTTATTAAAAATTGCTGATTCCCAGAGTTTCTTAATGATTAATCCTTACCTTTGGATGCGTCGCTGACTTTGTAGTATAGCTTCTTATATTTTCGTAGACTTTATATCGATGCTTGCTTCAATATCTTCGCGCACTTTATTCTTATTATTTATTCTTTTTTATGAACATTTTCGTAGCAAAGCTAAGCTCATCCACTACCAGCGATGACTTACGCGGATTATTCGAGGAGTTTGGCGAGGTAAGTTCAGCCAACGTTATTTTTGACAGAGAGACTGGTAACTCTAAAGGTTTCGGTTTCGTGGAGATGTCAGATGACGACGAGGCATACAACGCTATCGACCAACTCAATGAAACAGACTTTATGAGCCGCACAATTGTGGTTAAGAAAGCTCGTCCCAGAGAGAACGGCGGTGGTCGTCCTCAAGGTGGTGGCCGGTTCAATCAGAACAGAAGGTACTAATTTAGCCGCCGGTTTGTAACCGGTAGGTCAGAACATAAAAAACCCCGTTCGCCATTTGGCAAACGGGGTTTTTCTTTATCCGGCGTTGTTATTAGTAAACGTAAGCCAGAGCAGTTTTGTCTGCTGAGTTGAAAGGACGATCAGTACCGTCAGAGCAGGCAAGCATCCAAGACCTGACAGAAGCACCAGTAGGCGTGCCAGGAATGTGGTTAGCACCTACGCCACCGTCGCCTTCGTTATTAGTAGAACCGCCACAGCTATAGCTTCTGTCGAAGTAGTCTGTGTGACGGAATCCTATGCAGTGACCCATCTCGTGAGCAATAGTAGTAGTAAGTGCTCCAATATCAGAAACACCATCATAGTACGCACGAGTAAGAAGTATCTCGTTGTGAGGGTTACCAGCAGAAGTAGGGAAACCGGCAGAACCGAGGATACCATACCAGCTGTAGTACCAGGGAGAAGGCTTAATAGAAATATCAGCACCTGAAGAGCTTGTTACTCTGCGGAAGCTAAGACGAAGGCTCTCAGCATTGTAACGCGAGATAGCCGCATCAACAGCCGTAAAATACTTGCTTGAGAAGCTGGTGCTAACGAATACATCAATAGTACGTGGCAGGCCAGTTACAAGAAAATCCGTGTGGTACTGCTCCTCTGCTGCGGTAGGCACCAAAGAGGCATTGAGTTTACCCGCCAGGTCAGCTTCCGTAAGAAGGATATCACCCTCTACGATGTAGCCATTGTCAATTTTGTAGGTTCCGTTGTCATTTACATTGAAACCTAGCTGGCTAAGCTGATCAAGTACTTCGGGAGAAACCTCGTTTTGAGGCTGAACCTCTTCCTCGGTAGTTTGAGAGCATGAAAATAAGAACACACCCGCGATGAGTGCGAACATAGCTGTGAAATTTAGTTTTTTCATAGTACTAGTTGATTAAGATAGATTATAGATTAGTTGAAACATCCACAAACTAATTGTTTGATCTCAGTTTTTCAATAATTACTGCGGTATTTTTTAAAATTACCCAAATAAACCCTCCTCATTAAGACACTGAACCATACAGCCATTGCAGCAGAAATATTCAATAGGGTTGATTTTAGCTATATAACATCGTAATATTGCAATAATAAGATTAGAGATGGGAGTAACCAGAAAAGAGCTCTTTACAGAAGGACAGAATAAGCTGGCAAGCCTGGCAAAGGTCATTAGTCACCCGGCGAGGGTGGCTATAATAGAGCACTTGCTGAAATCCAAACAGTGCATTAACAGTGACCTGGTAACGGAAACAGGTTTGGCGCAGGCAACGGTAAGCCAACACTTGCGCGAACTGAAAGAAGCAGGCATTATCAGGGGCACAATAGAAGGTACCTCGGTAAGCTACTGTCTGGACCCTGAGGGGTGGAAATTAATGAGTAGGGAATTTAACAGGCTCTTTAGCCGCTTCTCTCCGGATGAGGCTCCCGGTTGCTGCTGATAAACAACATTCTAATGAAATACTCTCTGTCAGTAATTGCCGTATTAATGGCGCTATGTATGTGGAGTTGTAGCTCCGGTGATTCGAAAGAAAAAATGAGCACACGTGCAGATGACAAGCAATCTTCAAGTGAGATGAGAATGTATCCGCCTCTGGAAAAATATATTGGGGAGATCACAGGGGACTTCGATAGTATATCTGCCGAACGAAAAAATCTCCTGACAGAAGTATCTGACTATATCCGCTCTAAGCGAAAAGAGGGTGAGGCAGCCAGGCTAACATTTATATGTACACATAATAGCCGAAGGAGCCATATGAGCCAGATATGGGCGGCCACTGCAGCCAGGCATTATGGCATTGACAATATCATTACGACCTTCTCTGGAGGAACGGAGGCTACTGCTTTTAACCCAAGGGCAGTAGCTGCCATGCAGCGGGCAGGATTTACTATCAATAATCCGGGAGGTGAGAATCCGCCATATGAAGTCACCTTTTCGGAAAATGGACCGGAGATGATCTGCTTTTCTAAGAAATATGATGATATGGCTAATCCATCATCCGGTTTTATGGCAGTGATGACCTGCTCTGACGCAGACGAGAACTGCCCGATCATACCGGGAGCAGAAAAGAGGGTGCCTGTAACGTACGAGGACCCTAAGGCATTTGACGGCACGGACCGGGAAGCTATTGCTTATGATGAACGCTGCCGCCAGATTGCCACAGAGATGTTTTATGTCATGTCACAGGTTTAGTCCTCGCCAGGGCTTTTTACTTGCTGAAAGAGGTTATTGAAGCTTTCGCAATACAGGGGATGTGCAATCATCATATCACGAATATCGGTATAGGGTACGCCCCCGTGCATGGCTATTTGCAAAGCGGTCATCATCTCTCCTCCCTGGTCTCCCAACATGGCTACGCCTATTATCTTATCATCAGCAGGGTCTATAATGACTTTCATCAGTCCCCTGGTAAGCCCGGTTTCAACGGCTCTTGAGTTTTTACTCATGGGTAGTTTAGCCACTTTATAATCCATGCCATTTTCCCTGGCCTGGGATTCGGAAAGCCCGACCCTGCCAAGTTGCGGATCTGTGAAAACGGCGTATGGTACCGTCCTTTCTGCTATAGTTTTATTAGCACCCTCAAGGAGGTTAGCGCTCACCACTCTGAAATCGTCATAGGAGACGTGGGTAAAAGCGGGACCTCCTTTAACATCACCAATGGCATATATGCCCGGCACGTTAGTTTCAAGTTTATCACTGACTTTAATATGGCCATGGTCATCGGTGATTACGCCTGCAGCCTCCAGCCCAAGGTCATCCGTATTGGGTCGCCTGCCTGTAGCTACCAGCAAATGAGAGCCTGATAATTTTATGCTCTTCCCCTCCCTCTTTACTTCTACACTAAACATACCATCGGCATGGCTTACTTTTTCGGGCTTGCTGTTACAATAGATATCGACGCCCTCTTCGGTCAATGCCTCCTGGATGAGGTCGGCGATTTCACGGTCTTCCCGGTCAGAAACCTGCTGGCTCTGCTCAACTATACTTACTTTGGATCCGAGCCGTCGAAATAGCTGCCCAAACTCGAGGGCGAGGAATCCCCCGCCGAAGACAATCAGGTGCCGGGGCTGTTCTTTTAATTCCATTAATGAAGATGCCGTAAGATAGGGGACTGAATCCAGTCCCTGCACATCGGGTATAAGCCCTCGGGTACCTGTGTTGATCACGATTTTAGGGGCTTTCAGGGTACGGATTCCGCCATCGCTTAGGGTAACCTCTACGGTGTCGGAGGAGAGAAATCTGGCGTGGCCGGCTACGGGTTCAATATTTCCCTCATCCTCCATGGCCTTTTTTACTCCATTTCTGCCCTGGTCTATCTGCTCTTGCTTCCGCTCCATGACCCTGGAGAAGTCTACCGTCACCTCGCCTGTGTGTACTCCCCAGCGTGAAGCGTGGTTGCTTCTCCATGCGGTCCGTGCAGAAGCCACCATGGTTTTGGTGGGGGTACAGCCGAAGTTGACACATGATCCGCCAAAGAGGTATCTTTCGATTATGGCTACTTTTTTATCTTTTTTGGCAAATGCTGAGGCCAGGGGCACACCTCCCTGACCGGTACCTATAATTATCAGGTCAAATTGGTCCATAAATGCGGTCGTTAACGGTATCTATGTATGACCAACAGAAGTGGACTTTGTTTTAGCCATGTAGTTGAAGTGGCGTTGGGAGGCAGGAGAAGCTGTAGCAATCACACAGGAAATGAAGGGGGCCGTAACGGCTGCTAATTCTACTGTCCTGCAGTGGTATGGGCCTCGGTCATATTGAATATCTTGTCTACTGTCTCCTGGGTAAGGGGCTTGGTGATGAAGCCTCTCACATTTTTAAAAGCCTTGCTACGACGCACGTCCTCGGTATTGATGGAGGATGTAAGCATATAAACCGGCAGATCGATCCCGGACTTTTTCATTTCTTCGAGGAAATCGAACCCATCAATTATCGGCATATTAATGTCGAGCAGACAGATATCGGGGTTTACTTTACCTTCTATGAGGTGCTCCAGTGCTTCACGTGGCCTGTCATAGGCCAGGGTTTCCACATCTGCTTTCCGGGATTTAATGATACGCTCATGCAGGAAGTGACTGACTTTATCATCATCTACAAGCAGTATGTTCCTGATCTGGTCCTGGGTGTAATCATTAAACGTCTCGGCCGCAAAATCGTGACTCAGGATGTGGTTAATGTCTCTGGTTACATTATCCAGTTCGCTGGCAGATTCAAGTAGCTTAGGCATGAGGGGATGCTCCACATCCTGCTTAATCAGCTCGGCAAGGCCCATCACGCGGGCAAGTGGTGCTCTGAGCCTATGGGAATTAAAGAAAGCATAATCAATAAGCTGCTGGTTCTGATGCTTCAGGCGCATCTCATTTACTTTCTGATTATGAATGTCTACAATAATGCCTACCATTTTACGGGTGCCATTTTCTGTATTCATAAAGTTGGCGCGGCTATGGACCCACTTATATGTATTGTTATGGCACCTGACCCGGTAGGTACTTGAATAGCTACCGCTTTTGCCGTTGATAAAGTCATGGTAATCAGAATCCAACTGGATAATATCGTCGGGGTGGATCATCTTGCGGGCCATTTCGGGGGTAGGCTCAAAGCCGCCTGGCTGGTAGCCAAGCAAGAGGTAGTATTCGTCGCTGTAATAAAGCTCCTTTGTGTCCGGATCAAATTCCCAAAGACCCTGCCGGGTGGCTTCCATGGCAATTTTAAGGTGAACGGCAGCCTCCAGGGCCGCATTTTCATTTTTCTTATTGAGGGAAATATCCACATAGGTTCCCATAAGCCTGATGGCGCGTCCTTCCGGGTTGCGCTCTACTACTTTACCCCGACAGTTTACCCATTTATATGTGTCTTCATTGGATTTGACGCGAAACTCGATACTGAACAAGTGGTCAGCATCGAGATATCCGTTTATTTCCCGCAGCACTCTGAACCGGTCTGCCGGATGTACTATGGCTGCCCAAATATTCTTAGCAGGCAAGAGGTCATTGGGAGCGAAGCCAAGCATTCTGAAGCAGCGATCGTCGTAGTAGATGGACTTTTTCTGAAGGTCCCAATCCCATAGTCCCTCATTGGCGGCTTCCATAGAGAGCTTCATCCGTTTCTCATTCTCTTCAATGGCTTGCTCGTGCCTGACTCTTTCGGAAATATCCTGACAAAAACCGCACATGAGTCTGATGTGGTTGTCTTCTATAAAGAAGGCGCTGAGACTATATGGGAAAACATCACCAGATTTTCGGATACCTTCCAGCTCAAGCTGAACCTTTGTCTTTTTTTCACAGAGGCGCCATAATTCTTCGAAGTCTGAGCCGTTATATTTATGAAGGGTGTTAGGATCCACGGCCCGCAACTCTTCTACTGAATAACCGAATAGGTTGCAGAAAGCAAGGTTGGCATTGGTAAACCTGCCTTCTTCACTGATCCAGAAAAAGGGCATATCTGAATCATAGATAGCAGCGTAGGCGCTGGTGGCATTATTGTTTTGGGTATTGCGGGTGCACGGCGGGGATGAGGACAGAAGGGAAAAATGGTACCGTATGGCCATGGTAAGAAACAGTACGATGAGCACCATGGCACATAGGTATAGCAACACGGGGCTTCCGAAAGGAAACACTTGTAGCAATAAATAGCGCAGGGTCTCAAGAAGAAGGACTCCGCCTATCAGATAAAGTATAACTATTTTCCAGGCCTTACCGGGAATCATGCAGTAATATTTCTTCTGTCAGCAATGGGTTTAACACGTATCCCTGATGTACAGGCAGGGGGGGTAAGGCAAAATTGAAAATTTTTACCTCTTTCGTACCTCCCTAAAAGATTACCAAATTATAAACAATTAGCCACATCAACGGATAAAAATAATTTCCAATAGCCTCTCAATTTAGTAAGTTATTTTAACATTCACACCTGTTCCTGGTTGATTGTTTGGCATTTATGCCCAATTTCATTAATTATCTGTTGAATTTCAGATTTTGCATAAGCGGAGATTTCAGAGAACTTTGCCATCATGAATTCAGATGAGACTGGAAATTTTAAGAAAAAAAAGGACAAAATAGACGCAGATGCCTTTTTTATGCTCCCCCCGGAAGAATGGGACCAATGGGAGCAGGTGGACGAGAATGACTCTCCAGAAGAAAATGATGGCCAATCAAACAATCCTGACGAATAACGCCCAATCTAACTTATCCAGTCTTTTATTCCAATAATATGATACCATAAGCTTACATTAAGCACCGGTGTACTAGTTTTTATTTGTGATGTAATAAACATCCTAATTATGCAGTTTATTCACCTTTATTCCAGCCATTTACTCCTGCATATTTAACCTAGCCCCCAAACTATTAAGCACTTAGCTCTCTATATGACCGCATATGGCTAGTAACTACTGTCTGTAAGTCTGGTGACTCCCCGGTAGGTCCAGTAAATAATGGAGGTATAGCCGATCACGAAGGGAAGACCTATGAGTGCCAGTATGAACATGACCCGCAGTGTATAGGCTGATGAGGCACTGTTATAGATGTCCAGGTTGTAGAGTGTGTCAATATTTGACACCATCATATTAGGAAAAAGCCCCAGGGCAAAAAACAAGATGATTGAGGCCATCATGAGAGCACTACTGATAAATGCCTGCATGTATTTGTGCCTGGAAAGGGTACGGGAGATGTTGAGAATGGCCAGAAAGTTTAGCGCTACGACTATCCATGCGATGAGGGAGATGAGCACCTGATATTCTTTAATAAGGGGGTGGATGGTGCCGGTAGGCTCAATATAGCCAAAGCTAAAATTGGCGAGCATTTCAGGTCTGAGGTAGAGTGTGATAGCGGTAAGTATGGCATAGAGGGACACAAAGAGGAAGTAGGCGCGCCATGCCCAGCCTCTGACCTGTTCGCGCAGCTTGCCCTCGGTCTTTAGGGTGAGGTAGATAGCACCGTGCATGGTAAACATGACAAGGTTGAATAAGCCTGTAAGTAAGGAGTATCCGCTGATAAGATCAAAAAAGGTGCCTTTAAACTCTTTATCGGCGCCGATGGGGAAACCGAGGATAACGTTACCAATGGCTATACCGAAGAGTAGAGCAGCTACAATACTGCCTATGGAAAAGCCGCGGTCCCATGCATTGCGCCAGGCGGCCCCGGGTTCTTTACTTCTGAACTCTATGGAAACGGCCCTGAATATGAGGGCTACGAGCAGGAGCATAAAAGGCAGGTAAAAGCTGCTGAAGGCGGTCGCGTACACGTGGGGGAAGGCAGCGAACAAAGCGCCCCCGGCGGTGACAAGCCATACTTCATTCCCGTCCCATACGGGGCCGATGCTGTTAAGCAGCAGACGACGGTTATGGTCTCCTCGGGCAAAAAGGTGCAGGGCACCGACTCCAAGATCAAACCCGTCAAGTATGGCATACCCTACGAGCAAAAACCCAATGATAAGAAACCAGAGTACGTTATAGTCCATGGCAATTAGCTGTTTTGATCATTTATGGCCCGGGGCAGGTGTTCGCTGCGCTCCTGACGGCCGTGATAGTCGGTCTCCATGGGGGTGTGTGAACCGGGGCCATGTTTTATTTCTTTATCGAGCACATAGAGCCATACGAAGAAGAGAAGTCCATATACAAGAAAGAAGAGGGTAAGACTGATCCACACCTCGCTTGCATGTATGGAGGGGGAGACGCCGTCACTGGTACGCAGCAGACCATACACGAGCCATGGCTGGCGCCCGCGCTCAGCGCTGTACCAGCCGGCTTGGTTGGCAATGACGGGAAGAATGACGGAGAAAAGGAAAAGGCGTAGTACCCACTTGCTTTGCCAAAGCCTGCCGCGGTATTGCATAAAAACACCAAGCAGGGTAAGGGCTATAAAGAACATACCTAGTGCGACCATGAGGTGGTAGCTTTGAAATACATCGGCCACGGGAGGTCTGTCTTCTTCAGGAAAGGCGTCCAGGCCGGTGACTTCATGGGCGGTATCGCCGGAAAGAAGCCAACTGAGCATGCCGGGGAGGGCTATGCCGTAGGTCTTTTCCTCTTCGGGATAGGAATAGCCTATAAGGTAGAGGGGGGCGTTTTCCTGTGTTTCATATAAGCCCTCGAATGCGGCCATCTTTGCGGGTTGGTATTCGTAGGCTATGCCTGCACTCATATGCCCCAGCAGGGGCTGAAGGAGGGAGCTGACAAGGGCAACAATGAGGGCTATGGAAAAGGACTTCCTGGCGAACTGTATGTGCTTGTTTTTTACCAGGTAATAGGCAGAAACGCTCAGGACCAGAAAGGCTCCCTGGATGAAGGCTCCGATGATACTATGGGCAAAACGAACTCCTGCACTGGGATTGAAAACGACTCCCCAGAAGTCGGTGATGACGGCGCGGGTGAAGCCATCTGCCTCGGTGACGAGCTGGTAAGCGACAGGGGTTTGCTGCCAGCTATTGGCTACGATGATCCACCAGCCACTGAGTATACTACCGAGGGCCACCATGATGGTGGCAAAAAGGTGCATGCCGGGCCGGACTCTGTTCCAGCCGAAGAGGAGTATGGCGAGAAAGCCTGACTCAAGAAAAAAAGCAAAAATACCCTCTGCAGCAAGGGGACTGCCGAACACATCGCCAACGAAACGACTATAGGCTGACCAGTTGGTGCCAAACTCAAACTCCATGACGATGCCGGAGGCGACGCCGATGCTGAAGTTGGCAGCAAAAATCTTTATCCAGAAGCGGGTGATGGTTTCGTATACTTTCCGGCGGGTGACAAAGTAGAAGGTCTCGAAGATGACAAGGAGGAGGCCTGTACCGATACTAAAGGGCGGGAAGATATAGTGGAACATGATGGTAAAGGCGAACTGTATCCTCGATAGCACTTCTACATCCCAATCCATGGCAATTCGTGTATTTGTCTTTTAAGCTACTCAATAGGCAGGTCCTGTCCCAAGGTAATTATGACTTTTTGCGATGCCGCAGATAGATAATAATGACACCTGCCACGAACACAAAGCCGGTTATGACCTTCAGAGACTTTTTCCAGTCTATGCCAGGCAGCCAGTTACCTTCCAGAGGAAGCCGAGAGAGCAGGGCAAACAGTAGGAATAAGCTCATTGTAAGTGCAAAAAGCCATTTTACTCGTTCCATAGGCGAATGAGTTCTGCGCGGGCATGGGTCCGGAGCTGCCTTACCAAAGTGCAGTTAAGTGCTTATAAGCTAGGTAACAAAGGTTACGCACTGGCTGGTGTGCTTTTCTTACGGGGACGGGTGTATAGCCATGCCCATCTGATAAGTACAAACTGCAGGGGTATGCGCAGCAGGGTTGCAATGAACTTCCAGGTGGGTTCGTCGGCGTAATCTATGGCCATGGGTATATGGATGACGAACAGGTAAACGACCAGCATGGCAATAATGAGCCAGGCTGCGGCGGGCCGTGTGCTGCGGGGAATAAGAAGAAGACCCAGAATGATCTCGGCTACGCCACTTACATATATCAGTAAGATGGGCTCGGGAAGCCAGGTTGCCATGGCGGGCAAGTAGGATTCAGGGGAAATAAGGTGCAGGATGCCGAGGCCGACATAGAGGAGTACCATGAAGTAAAAAAAGAAGGTTCCGAGTTTAAATTTCTTCCGGCTCATCTGTTTATTTTTTTTGCGCTGGTGAATATTGGAAATAAGCGGCCGGAATCCAATTTCCTTTTTGGAAGAGACCAAATTCGGGCCAGTGGTTTTATTGTTATATAAACTCTCTGTATTCATCGTAGTGAAGATGGCCGGGCTGCGGGGGATGGGTGTAGAAGTGCTCGATGGTACCGGGGGTCGACTCTAGGGGTATTTCGTCAGGCTCCTCTCCTTCTTCGCCTTCACATTTGCAAATAATGTGTCGCTAACAGAACTACCCGACCTTCCCAGATATAATGTATTTACCTGACCTTTAATGTGATAGCGAGACCTACTTACTGGCGACACCTTGCTGTTTGTTTGTGCAGCAATAAAAAAAGAGGCTTTCCCTGTTTTCGGAAAAGCCTCTTTGTACGCTGTCAAAACCGGGGGTTATCTGATGATAAGCCTTCTGGTTGTGGCGCCGCTTTCTGTCTCGAAGCGTAAAAAGTACACCCCGGCGTGATCTACCACTGGCTTTTCAAACCTGAAAAGGTAGGTGCCGGGTGCCTGCTGCTGCTCGAGCAGGGTACTGACTTCTTTTCCGTTTACGTCCAGCAGAATGACGCGTATCTGTCCTTTCTTTTTCACGGCATATTGTACGAAGTTCTCAGAACCCAGGGGATTAGGATGTACACTGAATATGACGAGGTCTGCTGGTTTATCCTCAATGCCGGTGACCTGGTAGGGGGCGGGACCTTCGGGGGCGGGAGATGGAGGATCTTGTTTGGGAGCGGCCTCACTTTCAGCCGGGCTTAGCCGGTTATCGCCATCTTGAGCGTAGCGCCCTGCATCCCACTGTTCATCGGTAGCCGGCCTGTAAATATCGGAGTAGTAGTAATCGGCCTGGGCTTGGTCGGGGGTAAGGGTAAGAAGAAAATAGCCATGACGATCAAGATCTACATAGCGCATATGTGGATTTGGCGAAAAGCCGCCAACCTGTGGCACCGCGGCAGGCAGGGGGGTATTGATCTGTGCTTCGAGCTGGGCAGATAAGGCGGCTCCGGCCTCATAGCTACCGGCTATCTGGGCAAGGTTTTCGTCAAAGTTAGCAGAAGTAATGCTGGGCGTGGCAAACTCTATGGCAAAAGAGCCGGCCTGGGTCACAGGATCATACCCGGGCAAGCCGGTCTCTGAGATGGGGTGGGCAGCATACAGGGGATCGTTAAGGCTGAAAACGCTGGGGAACCTGGCGACGTCGAAGGCAAATGAGCTATGAAAGTCACCGGTGAGTATGATCACATTGCCGATGCCGTTGATGGCTATGGTATCGATGATGGCATTACGTTCTGCAGGATATCCATCCCAGATATCGAGAAACTGGCTCTCTACACTTTCAAAGGTTTGGCTGAGGTCAGGATTAGCAGCCCACCCAACGTGGAATTCGGAAAAAATAACCTGGTTGCCAATGATCTTCCACCGGGCTTGGGAGGCCTTTAGCTGATCATAGAACCATGCTTTCTGCTCGTGGCCGAGGATGGTACGGCCGGGCGCGTATAGGGCAGGATTTGTGATGTCGTTGATCTGTTCCTCACGACCAACTATACGGGTGTCGAGCATGATAAGGTCGGCGAGGTTGCCGTAGGAGATGGTGCGGTAAAGGGGCTGACCTTCCCGTATGGGCATCCATTCATTGTATACCTGGCGTGCTGTGGAAATGCGGTCTTCCCAGGTACCTTCTCCCTCTTCGGGGTTGTGGTTTTCAGCACCGTTCTTATAGGCATCATTAGCGGATTCGTGATCGTCCCATACGGGAATGAATGGGTGCTGCTGGTGAGCGGCCCTAAGATCGGGGTCGAGACGGTACAGGCTGTAGCGGGTGCGGTAGTCCACGAGTTCTATGATCTCTGTTTGAGGGACATTAAGCCTGCCTACGGAATCGGAATAGCCGTAAGTACCCTGACCGGCTCCGTATTCGTAAATGTAGTCACCAAGGTGAATGACGGCATCGAGGTCATTACGCTCCGCAATGCGGGCATAGGCATTGAAGAAGCCTGCCTGATAGTTACTGCAACTTACTACGGCAAACCTTAGCTTATCAGTGTCAGCATGGGGGGTGGTACGGGTACGGCCTATGATGGAATTGGCCCCGAGGGCTGAAAAGTAGTAGTAATAGGTAGTGGCGGGGTGTAGTCCTGTCACATCTATCTTTACTGTATAGTCGCGGTCTGCACCGGTAAACACGGTACCGGAGTTAACGATGTCTGTAAATTGGGGATCGGTGGCCATACGCCACCCTACTTCTACCTCCTGCAGGTTATCGGGTGGTGTGACGCGGGTCCAGATAATCACTGCACTGCTCAGGGGATCGCCACTGGCAACACCGTGGTAAAAAGGAGCCAACGATTCTTCAAAGGGAAGGTGGCCATCCATGGTACGGCCGGTATTCCATGACGTGCCGTGGACCTGGCCTAATGTGGTAAGGGCAGGCAGACATAACATAAGTAATAGTACAAAAGATCGCATCTCAGGCATTCGGTTTGATGTCAACTAAAGAAACCGAAAGGTGGGTGGTTAAACAGATTTTTCTGTTTTGGGAGTATGAAGTCTATTTTACTAAATGATGAAGGGGTAAAGTACAGGTAATATCAGGTGCAGGAAAATGAAAGAAGGAAGCCCGTGATGGGCTTCCTTCATTTATCTGATTATGAAAAAGGTACTTTATCAGAAGCAGAATCCGCTTGACATGCGGTCATTGGCATAGCTAAAAGGCCCCCACATGCGGATGTTCTGCCATCCCCAGCTCCACAGGGTGAAGAAGCGATTGCGGTAGAAGGAGCGGTCATACATAATGAACACGCCATAGATGTAGAAAGGGTGGTAGCGGCTTACGCGGTTATTCCAACCAGGCATCATAAAGGGGCTGGTTGATCCCATAAGCCATGAAGAACCACCGACGTAATCCTTGTGCAGCATAGCGAGGCTATTTACTCTTCCGGTTTGACCAGCTTCGGGCTTCTTGCCGAAGATGCGCTCGTATTCCTGTGCTTCGAAGTCGAGGTATTCCTGATTTACGTTACCGGTGGCCTCGTATTCCTTGATGGTTCCGCTGGCCTCGGCATACTGGCTCATGACTTTCTCGAATTCGAGCATGCCGGCTACATTATGGCCATGCTGGTCACCCCACTGTATGTATAGCTGATCTGATGAGAAGGCATCGATGGTTACGTATATCTCATTTCCGTCGTCACTAGGTTTGCCAGTGACTGCAATATGGAGTCCGGGGTCTTCAAGGTTATACGCGCCTTCTTTTACTATTCTATTATCAAGTTTATACTCATATATCTCGGTGGGAGCATCGGTTGCACTTTGCTGGTCTGCGGGAGCGGGAGCGGCAGGCTGCGGGGCTTCGCTTTCACTATTACATCCGGCAAAGGTGAGGGTGGCTGCGGCGAACGCAGCAAGTATAGTTTTCCTAATCATGTTTAGTTTAATTATTTGGGTATATAGCTGCAGGGTATATTTGGAGGCCTCCTGTATACTCTTTTCAGTAGGACAAATGTATTATGTATACCACTAATAAAAAACGGTGAAAACACTCTGTGAGCCGCCAGACATACGATAAACATGATCTATTGGCGAAAGAACACGACCAAACGGAATGGCATTTATTCTCTTTTTATCCTTCTGAAAATACAGAGGCGCATGGTAACCTGATGTTTTTCTGAGGGTAGATGAAAGGCTAAACACCTAAATAATATATCATAACTCTGTTTGGGAAGGAGATTACAGGGGGAATTTTATATTAATATAGCCTTAAAAATTTAAGTAAAATGAGGGTAAACCCTCATAATAAAAAAGCACCCTGATGGGTGCCTTTTTATTTATCCTCATTCAACTATTGGGTGTATTTACCCCGGTTGATTTACCAACCTACTGTCCAGTAGCTAGACATGCGGTCGTTTAGCCATGAGTAACCACAGAAGTTAATGCTATATGAACCCCACCCGTAGATAGTGGCGATTCTGCTTCTGAAGAAGGTGCGGTTGTATATGGCTGTATATCTCAGTCCACCGCTCTGGTAGTAATTGGAAACTGCGTTGTTCCATCCCCACCACATCCAGGCTCTTACACTACTCATACGACGGTATGAGCCACCTGAACAATTCTTTGAAAGGTATCCGCTACCCATGCTTCTCTCGTAAACGAGGGCCTTGGTTTGGAAGATACGCTCATACTCGGCATCCTGGAATTCAAGGAACTCCTGAGATACTTCGCCGGTTTCCTCGTACTGACGAATGGCTCCTGACTCTTCAGCAAATTTGGCTACATTTCTTTCGTACTCAAGGGTACTGGCTACATCATAGCCGTTTTTATCACCCCACTGAATGTAGGCATCATCATTTGTAAAGGCATCAACCACAAGGCTCTGAGCAGTACCTTCTTCATTGGGCTGAAGTGTTATAGCAAACTGAAGCTCAGGATCTTCCATTTGGTAGGCTCCTTCGGGCACTACTTCACCATCCAATCTGTACTCAGATATTTTAGTGGCTTCTTCAGTATTGGTTGTCTGGTCAGCGGGGACGCCTGTTGCAGGCTGAGGGTTTTCGGTATCACTCTGGCAGCCGAAAGCTACGAAGAGGATCGCAGCCACGAACGTGCTTAATCTTAATTTCAACATAGTTAGTTGGAGATTTTAATAAGTTATTCTTTTTCTATTTAGTATTACAGGCCTGCATACTTATGAATCATGATGGGACAAACCTACATATAATCGGAGTGTATTCCGAATTGAGAAAATTGCTAAAACACGGCCCAACCCCCTAAAAAAGGGCTTTTTAAGTAAAAAAAACGAACAACCTTATTAGCTGGTATAACATATTTTGTTACTCCTTAAGCAACTGCCATACTAAAGATCAAAAGCTTACCTCGAGGGATTCATTTATAGTTGACACATAAAGTATAATATGAATAAACCCACCCAGGCTCCCCCTGATCGGCATTATGGTTTAATAAAATTTATATTTAAGGGGTAACCCCTAATGGAGACAGGGCGGGAATTAATCAATAAGGTCTTTATGCCTGTCTTCTTCCCCACTGAGCTCCATGCTGCTGAGGCGCCAGTGGGCACGGGCTAGCTCGGCGGCTTCATCGTAGTTCTCATCTTCTATCAATGAGACGATTTGGTTATAGGTGAGTAGAGAGGAGCGGCTTTTCTGACCTGCCTTGATAAATCTTAGTTCGAACTTATAGAGGGGAAGTTTAAGGTTACGAATAAGCTCGGGGGCTATCTTATTTTTGCAGTCGCTGATCAACAGTTCATGAAAGGCGAGCTCTTCTTTAAGGACATCTGCGGGTGCCTTTGCTGCCTGGATGGCTGCATAGGCTTTTTTCAGTTTACTCAGGTTTTGTTCAGAATAAACGGTTTCTCCCATGGCAAATTCCTGCAGGGTGCCTATAAACTTATAGGAGGCGATGGCTTCGACCTTGTTCAGGTTATTTACTGTAAACCCCTTCTTGGGTACGAACTTGACGGCACCGGTTTGCTCAAACCTTGCAAATACCTCTCTCACCTGGGTGGGGGTGGACTTGGTAAGCTTTGAAAACTCGGTAAGGGATACACGCTGGCCAGGCTTGAGGGTGCCCTCAAGTAGCTGATCGTATATCAGGCTGCGTATGTGTTGGTGTAAGCTTATTTTTTTTGCCATGTCTCTTACCGAAAAACGAAATTAGGCAAAAATGTGCGGCTAACAAGGCTTGACCATGTATAAGGGATGTATTTCTGATAATAGGCCCATGATAAGGGGTGACTATATAGTAATTCTCCTTTACTCTAACTCTTTACGGGCTATTTTCCCGGCAGCATTTTTGGGTAGCTCATCCATAAATACGACATGCTTAGGTACTTTATATTTGGCAAGTTTGCCATTACAGAATTGGATCACTTCCTGCCCGGTAAGCATGGCTCCTTCTTTAAGGGCGATAAACACCTTGCCTGTCTCTCCCCACTTGGGATCAGGAACACCTACTACGGCTACTTCTTCTACATGGGGATGGGTACGCAGAAAATGCTCTACCTCTGCTGGATATACGTTCTCGCCGCCGCTGATATACATGTTTTTCTTACGGTCTACGATGTAGATATAGCCTTCGGGGTCTACCTGCACTACGTCGCCTGTCTTAAACCAGCCGTCTTGGAGCGCTGCTGCGGTGGCGCTGGGGTTTTGCCAATAACCCGGGGTGACCATGGGGCCTTTAAGCCAGAGTTCGCCGGCCTGGCTGGGTGAGCAGTCTGTACCATCATCGGCTACTACGCGATAATCTACGTAGAAATTGGGCTTGCCTATGGAGCCTTTTTTGCGGACGGCATCGCTGTGGTGAAGGCTGGTGACATTGGGGCCTACTTCTGTAAGGCCATAGCCCTGGCGTATAAGTACGCCTTTATTATGCCAGCGCTCTATGGTGGGTATGGGGAGGGGCTCCCCTCCTACTATAAAGTAGCGTATGCTTTGCAGTGACACGTGGTCAAAGGCGGGGTCGTCGGACATCATTTTGAGCATGGTGGGAACGGCCATGAAGAGGGTGGCTTTCTCTTGCTCGAGGGTATTGAGTACGCCTGCTGCATCAAATTTTTTCATGAGGGTGACGGAGGCGCCGTGGTGGAGAAAGGGGGTGAAGAGTACGTTCCAGCCACCGGTGTGGAAGGGGGGCATACAAACGAGGGTGTGGTCTGCTGAGGTGATATCAAGCCGGGTGGCGGTATTGATGGAGTTCCAGAAGGCCATGCCGTGGGTATAGAGGGCGCCCTTGGGGAAGCCGGTGGTGCCACTGGTGTAGAGGATGAGGAGGGGATCATCTTCTGCTATGGGTGCGGGAGGAAAGGGGACGCCGGGGGTTTCTTCTATGGCTTGCAAAAAGGTATCGGGCTTCATGACGTGCCGTATCTTTCCGAGGCTTTCGTGGCCTTCGAGAAGGGGGAGGTAGTGATCATCGACCATGAAGAGGCCGGGGGTACAGTCATCGAGCATGTAGGCAAGCTCGCGGGTTGCCAGGCGGTAATTGAGTGGTACGAGTACGATGCCGGTCTTTTGTGCGGCAGAAAGGAGTATGGCGTATTCGAGGGAGAAGTCGGCCAGCATGGCGATACGGCTCCCTTTGGTAAGGCCGAGGTGTTGGGTGAGGAAGGAGGCGGCACGGGCGCCTTTCTGGTTAAGCTCTTTGTAGGTAAGGGTACGGCCGTTACCATATTCTTTTACGGCAATCTTCTCGGGGAGGTAGTCTGTCCACCTTTCTATCCAGTCTTTTCGGTATTGGGCCATGTGGGTGTAGCGGGTATGGGTAGAAAATGACCGGCGGAGCACGGGCCCCGCCGGTATTTATATTGGGTTAATGAATCAAAGTCTGAAGGCTGCACTGGCAAAGGACAGTCCTCCGCCGGAGCCTATGAAGACTACAAGATCACCGGGCTTGATCTGCTCTTTTTCCCAGGCTTCATTAAAGGCCATGGGGATGCAGGCGGAGCCGGTATACCCGTAGTAGTGCATGATGGTGGGGGCTTTTTCCCTGGGAAGTCCCAGCAGATCCATGGTGGCGTATATGCTGTTGATATTGATCTGGGTAATGAAAAAGCGGTCAACGTCTTCGGGCTTTTCACCGATACGCTGGCAGAGGTCGCGGATCATGCCGCTCCACATGTCGGGGTTGAGCTCGGTGGGAAAGCGCTTGACGAACTTAAGTTTATGGTCTTTTGCGGTTACCACTTCCTGGTCTACAGGGGTGGCGGTACCTCCGGCATAGATACCCATCCAGTCGCAGTACTGCCCTTCTGTGCGCAGCTCGCTGGCAAGGAATCCTTTTTGGGCTTTGAGGCCTTCACCGGGCACTTCCTCGGCAGTGAGTACGACGGCGCCGGCACCATCGGCAAAGAGGTTGGCGGTTTTTTTGTCGTATTTATCGAGGTATTTGCTCATGACGTAGGCGCCTACGACAAGTACGTTATTGTAGCGGTCGTCTGACCGGATGTACTTGGAGGCCACGTCGAGTGCGGTAACGAAGCCTGCGCAGGCGGTATTGAGGTCAAAGGTGCCGGCCTTTTTGGCCCCGAGGCGGTGCTGCACTTTGCTGGCGGTGCTGGGGCTGATGTACTCAGGGGTATCGGTGGCAACGATAAGGAGGTCGAGCTCTCCGGCTTTTACTCCGGCGCGTTCCAGGGCCTGATGGGCGGCCTTTTCGACAAGGTCGGCAGTACTTTCGTCTTCGGCAGCCCAGCGGCGTTCGTAGATCTGTACATTTTCACGCAGCCAGGTGTCCACGTCCTGTCCCAATAGCTCATTAAAGTAGCTATTGGGCACCACCCGCTCAGGAACGTAGGCGCCAACTGATCGTATGACGGCATTTCGCATAATCTATTGATTTATGGGTGATGAGAAGATTTAACTGATAACGCCTCCGTCTACACTGAGTGTGGCGCCATTGATATAGGCTGCCTCATCTGATGCGAGGAAGAGGTAGGCGTTTGCGATGTCGCGCACGCTACCCATTTTACCAGTGGGTATTTTGGCTTCAATCTGCTGAAGTACCTCTGCGGGTATTTTCTGTGTCATCTCAGTTGCGATAAAGCCTGGTGCTACGGCATTGACGGTAACGCCTTTGCGGCCGAGCTCCCGGGCCCAAACTTTGGTCATGCCTATGACGCCTGCTTTGGTGGCGACGTAGTTGGTCTGGCCGAAGTTGCCATATAGGCCTACGACGGAGCTGGCGCTTACAATGCGGCCGCTGCCTTGTGTTACCATATACTGGGAGAGGACTTTGGTGCAGTTGAAGACGCCTGTGAGGTTCACATCGATGACCTGCTGCCATACCTCTGGTGTCATCTTTTTGAGGCTGGCATCACGTGTGATGCCGGCATTATTGATGAGGATGTCAATACGGCCAAATTTCTCATTGACCTCAGCAGCAGCTTTTTCTACTGCCTCGTATTCGACCGTATTGACTTTTTGGAACTGAACTTCTACGGCATGGGCGGAAGCCAATGAGGTAGCGAGTTCGTTTCCTTTACTCTCATCAAGGTCCCATATGACCACAGTGGCGCCTTCTTCTGCAAATCGTTCGGCGGTGGCTTTACCTATTCCATTGGCTCCACCGGTTATCACGGCCACTTTATTTTCAAGTCTTTTCATGAAATCGTGTATCTGCTATTAGCGGAAATATTTTATTGCTTATTGATGGGTGGCAGGTCTACTCTTAGCTCAAGTGAATAGAGTCTGCCTGTAGGAGGCGCGGCGGTAAACTCACGCTGCTCGGTGTCGAACAGGTTGGTTACCTGACCACTGAGGCGTACCTGGTCGCTGAACTTGTAGCCAAGGCTGACGTCGAATGTGACGAAGCCGCCAAGGGGGCCGTAGTTATAGGCGTCTGCACTGCGGGCATCTTCTACGATGGGTACGCCACGGTATACGAGGTCTTGTGTTTCGGCGGCAATCTGGAAGCTGCTGAAGTAGTCAAACTCCTGTACCCAGCGGGTGAATACGGAACCGAAAACGCGGTCGCCGACATAGTTAAGGGCAAAGCTTGCCTTGTTGCGGGGGGCGTTTACGAGTAGGTCGAGCTTATTCACGACGCCATCGTTATTGAAGTCGTTCTCGAGGTTGTTCTCGTCGGTATCGTAGCCGAAGTAGCTATAGTTCAGGTTGGCACTGAGTGCATCATTGAAGAAGTAGCTAAGGCCGAGGTCGAATCCGTAGGTGTTGAACTTACCGAAGTTGATGTAGGTGGCTACAAGGCCGCCGTATGCCGCATAGCCTGACTGTACGTCTTCGATGGGGGTATCGCCTCTTTGGGTGGTTACTCCTACTACGGTTACGGGGCTAAGGAAGTCTTCGGAAATATTGTAGTAGGCGTTGGCATCCACAAATAGCTTGTTTTTGACAACTACGCCTTTGTATCCGAGCTCGATGGTCTGCAGTTTTTCTACGGTTTGTTTCTCTATTTCGGTACCGTCGGCGAGGGTGAAGCCTTCTGCATTACCGAGGATGAGTCCATTGAAGAGGTCACCGTACATGTTGAGAATGGTGGGTGCGGCGATACCCCGTCCATATGTGAGGCGCACACCGCCAAAGTCTCCACTGTAGACGACGCCTACCTTGGGCAGGAAGTTAAATCCGTACACCTCGTGGTTATCGCCACGGAAAGCACCGGTAAGCTTGAGGCCATTGCCGAATTTATAGTCAAACTGACCGTAAACGCCTACCTGGTCGATGGTGATGTAATCCTCTTCATTTTCATCAAGAAGGTAGGTGCCTTTGGAGTTGGCCATGTCGCGCTGGTACTGGGCACCAATGGTGTAGAAGAATGACTCTTCTATCTGGTTGTTATACTGAATCTCACCGTTCCAGCGGCGGCTATCGTCTTTGAAGAGTGCTCCTGTGGTGTAGCTGAGGGAGTCACGCACAAGGTCTTCAGGGAAACCAAGGTCTGTAAAGGTGTAGTAGGCTTTGGTACGGTCATCTATGGAGTAGGTGTCTTCGGTCTTACTCCATGTGTGGTATACCTGGGCAAACCAATGGTCTGCTACGAGCTTTGCCTGGGCGTAGTAGATGTTCCAGTCGATGATCTGGTTACGGCCTACATTGGTAGGGCTGAGGTATGTGCTGTTAGACGCCCCTCCCTGAAAGATAATGTCTGTTCCGTCTACAGGGGTGTAGTAGAAGGCGGCTTCTCCGCGGTTGAACTCTATGTCGCGATCGAGCATGTACTCGGGATAGCCTTCGGTACCGGGTATGGTATCGCGGTTGATGTATACGGAGTCTACGTACTCGAACTCTTCGGCGGTGGTATGCTCGCCGGTGACTTTAAAGGCCCACTGGTCATTGAATACGTGGGCATAGCGCATGCGGGTGGAGAAGGTGCTCTGGTTACCTACGGTCTGGGCAACGGTAAGGCCTTCGCTGGTGCGGGGGTCTTTGGTAATGGTGTTTACAAGGCCGTTGTGTGCATTGGGACCGAAGAGGGCGGAGTTGGGCCCGAGTACGACTTCTACGCGCTCAATATCTTCTTTGATAACGGTATTGAGGGGTCCCATGGGCAGGCCGGTGGCAATGAGTGAGCTGAAGCGGCCATCGGTTACCTGGAGGTTTTTGCTGTTAAAGTTGCTATTGAATCCGCGCACGTTGATACCGGTACCTACAACACCTGCACGGACGAATTCAACGCCTTTGAGACGGGCGAGCAGCTCACCGGGATTGAAGGTGGGCAGGTTCTGGAGGTCTTGTGCACTGATGGTCTCGATGGTGGCGGGGGTCTCGGTGATCTTCTCAGCACGGCGGGTACCTGATACCACTACTTCATCGAGCTGGGCGAGGTCTTCTTCAAGTGTAATGTCTATTACTGCCCGGTCTCCTACGAGTACTTCGGCGGTCTGGTATCCCAGAAAGCGAAATACGAGTATGGTGGCGGGGTCATTGACGACTATTTCATAACGACCGGTGTTGTCTGTGACGACACCGCGCTGGGTGCCCTTAACAGTGACGGTGACGCCGGGCAGCCCTTCGTCTACCACGTCCACTGATACCCGGCCGGAAACGGTGCGCTCCTGGGCGTAGGCCTGCGTGCCTATAAGGAGCAGGATCAGGAATAATGGTAAAATATACTTCATGTCGTTTGGGTTAATGATGATGGTCTATGGAACAGGTTATTCATTCAAAAATTTGATTACGGTAGTGGCAAATTCTGCCGGCTTTTCGAAGGGCATCATGTGCCCTGCTTCGGGTATCATGACGAGGGTACTGTTGGGTATCTCGCCGGCCCCTTGCTCAGCCACTTTGCGGGTGGTGAGGGTGGGGTGTAAATATCGATTGGGTATGAGCTTATCGCCATCTCCGTAGGCGATAAGGACGGGCATTTGCAAGGCAGAAAGTTTATCGAAAACGGGTGCCTGCAGCATACCGCGTACCCCGGCGGAGACTACGTTCACATAGTGGTCCATAAGGGGTGTGCTGCGTAGGTCCAGCCGGTCTTGTATAAGGTCTTCGGCCCCGGGGGGCATTTCTTCATGAAAGTTGAGGGCAAATGACTGCCGGATAGCCTGCTCGTTCTGGTTTTTCAGAAATTCGGGGGTACTATAGGGTGCGAGGGCGGCTCCTTCCTGGGGGGTGAAGGTCTCGAAGCCGGCAGGTGAGGCAAGTACGAGGCTGCTGACTCTTTGGGGATGCCGGAGGGCCATGAGTATGGCGGTCTGGCCGCCCATGCTGTGCCCGGCGAGTACGGCCTGGTCTATTTGCAGGCTGTCCATGAGGGCGAATACGGTCTCGCCAAAGAACTTGAGAATATTTTGATCGCCAAGCCGGGCGGTGAGGTCGCCGTTCTGGCTGTAGCCGTAGCCGGGAAGGTCTACGGCAATACAGCGGTAGTGGTGTGTAAGGGTGTCGAGGGTAGGCTGCCAGTGTTTTATGTAGCCGCCGAGGCCATGGAGAAAGATGATGGTCTGTGGGCCTTCTCCCTCGTCTATGTAGCCGATGTTGAGGTCGTTAACCTTTATTTCATGAACCTGGTAGCCATAGTCGGGTGTGAACATACGGGCAGAGGCACAATGCATAAGGACAAGAGTTAGGAGGGTTATGAGTGTTTTTTTCATGCGTTTACAGTTGTTTTTGAGGGGGCGTTATTACGGGTGCGAACAACTGCATGTATGAGCAGGGATACAAGTACTGAGCTGCAAATGGCCAGTGCGGCGGCCACTCCCGGGTTACGGACTCCTTCCTGCATGTAGGGTGTGAGGCGGCCGTAGTATACGCTGAAGTGAACGACTACGGCGGTGATAGCGCCTGCAACGGGTACAATGAGGCGGACGTTTTTGACAAAGGTGCCGAAGAGGACTGGAATGAATGCAGCGGAGAAATAGGCGTATACGCCATTTTGTGCGAAGATGCCGACGCTTAGGTCGGGGGCCATCAGCTGCCGGTAGCTGAAGAAGAATGCGAGGAGGGCGAGGCCTACTATGACGAGGCGATTGATGAATACTTCGGGAACGGGTACGTTTTCTTTTCTATTCTTAAAAAATACGGGCAGAAGTATGTCTGCGGTGACGGTGGTACTGAGGGACTGGATAAGGCCCTCGAGTGTGGAAATACCTGCAGAGATAAGCCCCATGATGACGAGGAGTCCGACGGCGACGGTAAATTCCTGTACAACGTAGGCTGATATAATGCCGTCAACGCCTATGGTCTCTCCTGCAATGGTGAGATCGGGAAAGGCGATGCGGGCGTAGAGGCCTGCGGCTACAACAAAGAAGAATAGGACCTCGACAACGATACCGGTAACGAGGAATTTATTGACGTCGCCGTCGCTCTTAAGCAGAAGTGACTTGGTAATGATGTGTGGCTGGCAAACGATGGCAATGCCTACGACTATCTGGCAGAAGACTACCTCGAAAAGATCTCTGAAGAGTGGGCTTTGCTCATTGAGGGGCTTTACGAGCAGTGGGTCTATAGCGGCTAGTTTATCCATAAAGCCGTTGATACCGTCGCGGAAGTGATCAAGGCCTGAGGTGAGGAGCACGACGGCAACGATGATCATGAGGAGGGCCTGTATCATGTTGGTGTAGACCATGGAGTTGGCGCCCCCAAACATCATGTAACCGAAAATAACGGCGACGATGGCGAGGAGGGTGTAGGTCTCGGGGGTATTGAGCATACCGGAGAGGACCTTGGTAAGGCCTACGCAGATGAGGACTACGAAGGTGATGAGCAGCAGACTGAGGAAGGCGAAGAAGGTGGCGAAGGCTTTGTTATTGTATCTGGCGCCAATCCACTGGGCCATGGTGAGGGCTTTGATGGCGTTCCCTACTTTTTTGAAACCTTTGGTGAAGATGACGAGGCTGATGAGTGCGCCCAGGGGGAGCATGATGGCCATGGAGATGATGCCGCTAATGCCGTAGTAGGCGACGAAGCCGGGGTTGATGATAAAGGTGGCGGCGCTGGTCATGGAGGCGGCAAGGGAGAGGCCTACTGCCACGGGGGAGAAGGCTATGCTCCCAACGGCATAGTCGGCTATGCTCTTGGTGCTTCGCGCTCCTCTGATGACGAACCAGAGGGTCATGATCAGATAGAGGGTAATAAGTACCCAGCCTGCGGTTACGAGTTCCTGTGAAGCCATTTAGGCGGTTTATGCTGTTTTATTTATTCAAGGCGAAACGATCTTTCACACAATGACCGTAGAGCCGCATTAAACGTAAGCACACGCCGGGAGGGTGCCTAAAATTACTTGTGAACGGATGGATTTTTTAGGTGAATGAAGGGGTGCGGGGAAAACCTTTAGCGAGGCTGTATCTAAATGACATCGAAGTACTTCATAAGGTCGTCACGGTGGGTTTTGCTTACGGGTATGCTGTGGCCGTCTATGAAAAGGGTGTTGTACTCCATGGCTTCTATCTTGTCTTTATTGACAATGTAGGAGCGATGGACGCGGAGGAAGGTATCGGAGGGAAACTTCTCGGAAATGGCTTTCATGCTGTAGTTGACGAGGTACTTGCTCTTACCGGCATAGACATTGACGTAGATGTCATTGGCCTCTACAAAGAGGATATCTTTGAGAAACACTTTCTGCAGTCTTTTCTGGGACTTGATAAAGATGGCGTCGTTGATGGTGTAGCTGGTTTTTTCGCGGGGTAGCCGGGCTTCGGCGGGCTGTAACTCTCCGGGGCCGGGGTTACGGGCTTTGTATAGTGCAAGCTCGATGGAGGAGCGGAGGGTGTCTTCATTGAAGGGTTTGGCGAGGTAGGCGCCGGGCTCGGTCGGGAGGGCTTTGCTCATGGTATCGCTGTCGCCATGGGCGGTGAGGTAGATGAAGGGTGTTTGAAACTTCTGCCTGATGATACCGCCGACTTCTATGCCGCTGAGGACGCCGGCGAGGTCTATGTCGAGGATGATAAGGTCGGGCTTCTCTTTTTCTATGGCGGGGAGACTTTCTTCTCCGGAATCGGCAGTACCGAGCACATTATACCCGCTTTTTTCCAGCATGAGCTGGAGGTTCTTCGCGACTACGTAGTCGTCTTCAACGATGAATATTCCGGCATTTTTCATAAAATCACTCTAAAACTATTGTATTTTACGCGTTCTACGGTCATTATTTTATAAAAATTTTGTGTCACCCTTGTCTATTACGGTCCGTATTTTACTGTTTACCCTGGCACTTTGGGCTTATGGCCTGGATCCTGTCTATGCACAAACGGAGGCTGATGGGGAGGCTATAATAACCTGCGTAAAGTATCTGCATGATGCAAATGATACCATGAGATTGGAATCTCTCCCTGCAGAGGGGTGGTCTGATGGGTACCCGTATACGCATGAGGGGTCGGTATGGACAGCCATGGAGATCGTGAATGAGGGCAACACGAATGCGGAGGTGGTGCTGCCGGTGGGAAACATACCGGTGGCGGTGCTTTACCTGCCGGATGGAAGGAAGCTGCGTACGGGAGTGTTTTTGCCTGTGGAAGAAAGAAGTTACGCTTTTCACAGTCCTATATTCAGCTTTACGGTAGCCCCTGGCAGGCATTCATACTTTATGAAGCTGCAGACTAAGGGACGGATAGCGCCCCCGCAGTCATTTACGGCAGAGCTGATACCGGCAAAGGCGCAGCTACAGGCGGAGCGCAACCGGCTGTTTAGCCAGGGGCTGTTTATCGGGATCATCCTGGTGATGGCGCTGTATAATTTCTCTCTTTACCTGACGGTGCGGGACATCAGCTACCTGTACTATGTGCTGTCGATCATGGGCATAGGGCTATACTTTATGTTTTACTATGGCTTTACGCGGGAGTATCTGTGGCCGGGGGCTCCTGTGTGGGATGCGTATAGTTTTGCCTTCATTGTGCCGCTTACGGGGCTGGCAAGGATCATGTTTACGCGGAGTTACCTGCATACGTCTAGGCTGCTTCCCCTGGCGGATAAGTTTCTGAAATTACTTTTTGTGCTGTACATGGTGCCGCTGGGGATGGGGGGGGGCTGCCTGCTGCTAGGCTTGCCGTGGTATGAGGGGATCATTGATGTGATAGGGGTACTGGGCACGATGGTGCTGGCTACGATGCTGGTGGCGGGGGTGATAACGTGGTACGGGGGCTATACGCCGGCGCTGTTTTTCACGCTGGCGAATGTGCTGTTTGTGCTGGGGACAAATGTGTTCATCTTTAAGGAGATGGGGCTGTATGAGGACAACTTTGTAAGTCGCTATGCGGCGCAGGTGGGGGTGATCGCGCAGGTGGTGCTGTTTAGCCTGGGGTTGGCCTATCGCCTGAAACGGGCACGGCAGGAGGCGGCGGAACAGAAGCTGGCGGCGAAACGGATGGAGCTGGAAAAGGAGGCGGAGAGAAAGCAGCTTATCGAAAAGCAGAAGGCTGAACTGGAGCGGACAGTGGCGGAGCGGACGCAGGAGCTTCGGGAGTCTATCGACCGGCTGCAGGAATCTGAAACGGGGCTGCGGCAACTGAATAAGGTGAAGGATAAGCTGTTTTCGGTGGTATCGCATGACTTACGTGGGCCGGTGGCTACGCTGGACAGCTTTATCAATATTATTACGCACCATGCGGCGAGCGTGACGCCTGAGGAGCTGCTGCTGCTAAGCGGCAAGACGCGGCAGTCGGTAAATAACCTGTCTTTTTTACTGGATAACCTGCTGAACTGGTCTCGCTCGCAGATGGGGACGCTGGTGTATAACCCGGAGAGCTTTACGCTGCGGGAGGTGGTGCAGCAAAATATAGAGCTGCACACGCCGGTGGCGGAGACGAAGAAGATCACGCTGGTGGCTAATGTGCACCCGCAACTGGCGGTAGTGGCGGACCGAAGCATGACGGACTTTATTATCCGTAACCTGCTGAGTAATGCGATCAAGTTTACGAAACCGTATGGCACGGTGAAGATATCGGCTGCTATGGCGGATGAGCAGGTGCAGGTGATGGTGACGGATACGGGCATAGGTATGCCACAGGAGACGCTGGACCGGATAATGGAGCCGGAGAGTACGTACAGTACGCGGGGTACGCATAAGGAGCCTGGTACGGGCCTGGGCCTGCTGCTGGTGAAGGAGTTCCTGGAAAAACATGGAGCGGTGCTGTGCGTGGAGAGCCGGGAGGGTGAGGGCTCATCATTCAGTTTCCTGATGTCGAAGGACCGTGAGGTGATGGTGGTGGATGAGGTGTATTAGGCTTATCGGCCATCGGGGCAAACCTCTCTCCTATCTTGAAAAAATTTAATATACTTACGGGGTACTGTTACAGAAACCTTATAGGATGGGTATAGGGATGGTATAGGATACACGAAGTAGTTACGGAGAAGAGGCGAAGGAGAAACGAAGCAGTTCGATGTGGATAACTCCAGTGGAGTGTATGGCGAGAAGATGTGAAGCTAGGGTATTTATTAGAAAAGTGCAAACTTACTTTAAGGGGTCTTATTGGCAGGGTCCCCCTTAGTGAGTATTTTTTTCTCAATACCTTGAAAGTGAAAATATCATAAAGAATATTGATGCGAATACTAGACTACCCATCAGAATACCCATTAACAAAGGGAACCTGACTTTACCAACCTCTCTATGCCTCTTGACATAAACTTTATCAAACAAAAGAACCCCTATGCCAGCTGATGCGCCTATTACTGCGACACTAAATGAAGAAAGGTTAATTCCCAGGGAGAAAAAAACAGCATTGACCAACGCAAGAATTATATAGCCAAGAATTTGCATCAACCACAATATGGCTGCAGTCCGGCCATTTTTAAACTTTTGAAAAGGGCCGTAGCATATCTTAAATAAAAGGTCCAATAATAACATTCTTTCCTATACGCTAAAGTCCTCTTTTAAAACCTTTGTAAGCAGAATGAATGAAAAGCATGGGAGCACTGCAAAAAAGTTTATTTTCAAAGTCGTCTTCGGGAACTGCAATTACGTATTTACTAATACGGCCGGGGTTATCCTTACCTTCTGCGGATTTGTTATCATTCAAGGGCAGTGAGCCACTGAAGGAGGGTTAATCTATATTTTCGAAATCTGTTTCATACTCACTGAGATCTGTTCCTGTATCTGGTGAAAGATTTAGGTAGCCTCTGACCAGCTCCCTGTTCATTTTTCTGTTTTCGAACATTGCTTCCCTTTCTTCAACATCAATAAAATCATTCTTTTGGAAAGGGTGGTATTCCAGATAGAACCTATGAGCTACAACCGGCTGATTATTGAATTCTATCAGAATGGAATCTGTTGAAAATTCGAGTACTTTACATAGAGGGGACTTGTCCTGAAGGTTGTTATCATAGGTGTTGACCATCTGCCTATCTAACACATAATTCATGGAGGGGTATTCTCCTGCTTCATCAAAGTAGAAGGTAAATCTATCATCCCTAAAAAACCATTCGTGATATACGCTGTCTTTATCGAAGAAGTACCAGGAGCCTTCTAAGCTGACCGCGCCGGGACTGCAACGGCTAAATAGTACCAGGCAAAGCCATGTGGATAAAATCAGGCTGTTTTTATTTTTCATGTGAATTAGGTCTTTACTATTAATAACTCACGGAAAACTTATGCATGAAGTTCTAGTATGTAAGGAATGAGGTTATTTGTTGGTCCGTGGGCCATAATATAGGGAGTAAGGCCTTTGGTTATATGGTACAAAGGCAAAACCTCGCCAAACTGGATTTTCATGCCCTCAAAGCCCTTCTAACAATTAAGGTTTCTTTTAAAAAGAACTACACCTTCAACTTACCTTAGATAAAGCTGATGTGTTTGCCATAATAGAACATACATATGATTACAATAGCTAATGAGGCAAACACTGAGAATATCGATAAAACTGCGCTCAGAACGAGATAAGGTCTCGAAACTGTCCTTTGGACTCGACGACTAATTTCGATCTTTCGTTTTCACGTAAATGGACCTTAAAAAGAAATAATTACTACAAAGTAGCCCAGCCCATATGGGAAGGAAAAAACCTTATAAATGCTTAACTGCATGGCAATTAGCACTGAATACACAAACGCCACAGAGATAAATGAAGAAAACATCCAAAAAAGAAAAACAGCCCTTTCATCTCTGTGCCCTCGCTTTAAAGTTGCGCAATAAAATTTATGATAGAACCAATCTAAAACCTTCATTAACATAAATCTCTCAACATCCCCTAAATTTTTACGAAGCAAAAGAATTATTAACAGCTTCTACCAAGCTCAATCTCCTGAGACGAATAGACCGCACCGTAAAAGTAAACTCACTTGTCTTCAGCTCACTCGGTTGTCTATGGCTACACCTCAATCAACACCATGCAGATATACTATTTGAATTATCGGAATTCTATAGATGATGTCACCCTGAAAATCACTCTCGTCAATACTGTACAGGAAACCCTTCATGCTCTCCACATCTCTTGTCAAGTCACCATTACTTACGATATTTTGAAGAGCGCCATTTATTTTTTCAATATTACCCTCATGGTAATATTTCTTCGAGGCCTTTTCATACGCCTCAAAACTCAAATATGAATAGGAAGGTGACTCAAAGTAAAATGATTTCTGCCCTAGTTTTTCACTTATCTGATTAATGTCGAGGCTAAGGCTATCGGCAATCAACTGTCTTATTAAGATTAGGTAGGCTTCCCTGGCTATTGAATGGATGTAGCCGGCCTCCAGAAGAACGGCTTCAAATTTTTCATATAGCCTTTTCGGGTCATTCATATCCGGAACAAACCCATCACTATTAAACGGCTCACTATAAACTGAGTCTATATATCTTTCATATTGATAAGTATATTCACTCTGCTCGCAGGAGAAAGCAAACAAACAAAATACAATGATTATTCTACTCATGTTTCAGTGGCTTACGATCAATCTGTCATCTTTGACGAGCGGGAGAGGCTGGTAATTGCTTACCGCTGTAAATGTTGCCTTAGAAGCGCTCGACTTTTTTGCCTACATACAGGGGGCCTATACGGGTAGTACGCACACGGTGTGTTTTTCTGAAACCGGCTTTTTCTATACCACGGATGGAGGGGGTGTTTTCGGGACTCACAAGAATGTATACTTCTTTATGGCTTTGCAGCAGCTCTTTATAGATGTGCACAAGCATGTAGGGATAGATGCCCATGCCACGACAGCTATCATCTGTATGGCAGTCACCTATCACGGGAAATCCGTACTTCCCGATAGTTTTGAGAAAATGTGTGGCATAAAACACGTTACTTCTATGCACCTGGTTGCCATCCAGAAAAAGCCGGTAAGAAACTTTATCCTTACTATCCTGCACTAGCCTGATTTTAGCCGTATCCTTATCAAACCTGACGGCCGGACTGGGATGATTATCTGCGGCTGTGACGACATAGATGAGCTGATCTATCTTTACAGGGCGTAGCTTTCTTACCAGGGCATTCATCGGAATAGCTTTAGTGCTTTTGAAACCAATACTTTATGGCGCTTAAAGTAGGGCAACGCTTTGTCGTAGGCCTTGAAGAGCAGGGGGCTCAACACCCAATATCTGGGCTCATAAAACGCTACATGGCGGCCATTAAAGCCTTCTTTGAAGCGGGTAACGCCGGGGCTACCTCCTACTGAAATATCGTAAAATCTGTAGCCTTTCTCTATGGAAAGCTTCAGCATTTCGTTATGCAGAAAGTGGCCCACTTTGAGGTCTCTTTCTTCTCTGATGGTACCTCCGGAAACGTAGGTAAGCCTTTTACCGACATTAAAAATGATAAGGGCGCCGAGCATTTTGCCTTCAAATTCGCAGTAAGGCATCATACACATTCCCTTTTCCATCATGCCGAGGAGAGTGTCTTTAAAGTCTTCCCAGGCTCTCACGCTATAGCCCTGGGTTTCGCCATTGTGCTCGAGCAGGTGATAGGTTTCCTCTACCTTTTCGGGGGTGGTGGCAAACTTCAACTCCAGGCCGTTTTTGCTGGCCTTTTTAACATTCCGTTTGGTATTTTTATTAAAGCTGCCGTATACATAGTCGTAGGGCTCGCCTTCCTGGTCATATCGGATAAGGACGGAACGAAAACCATTAATGGAAGAGATGCCACGGGCTTTATCGCCTTCGTATGCCCCCCTCAGGGCAGAAAGTGCACTGGTATCGACGCTCAATCCGTGCTGAATAAGCGCCGTTCCCGGATCGGTGAACAGGGGCATATTTACCTGGCAAAAGATGGCTTTTTTCTCAATAGCCCTTTGCTTAAAGGCTTCAAGGATATCGTTTAACACCTCTTCATACCCATCTGCAATGACGGGGCCACAGGGGCAGCAATAGCCCTTGAACATAGCCACTTTAGAGATGACGACTCCGAGCCCTGCTACGAGATTACCGTCACTATCACGCACAGTGAGTAATTCATAGCCGAAGCCATAGCGGGTATAGGAGGTTAGCCAATGACTTACCTGCAGGTAATGCCCGCGGGGTGTGGCCTGTAAAAAGCTGTCCCACTCATCAAGTTCTTTCTTACTTTTTGTCCACTCAAACTTATACATGCCTGATATACCGTATGGGTAGTTCGCTGTTTCGTGCTTTAATTTTATTATCTGCCGGATCGAGAAAGTATTCCATCTCCAGCACCTTCTTGTAGTGAGCGATAAGCTCACTCAAGGTTGGGTTCCAAAGCTCCCTATTGCTAATCTTTTTACCGAGGTATGCAATGTTCTCCTTATTTTTTTCGGAAACCTTTCCCCCGGCAAAGAGTCGCCCCTGCTGGTATGAGAGGGGGGAGCTAAAGTAGCAATGTACGGTGATTGCCCCCTTTTCGCGTATGAGGAGATCAATATTTTCGGGGGAGAAAACGGACTCAAAATCAGTTACCTCGGTGGTTTGAAAGAAGTAGAATAGTTTATCCCCTACCTTATGGGTGAAGATATAGGGGGCAAATCTTGCCCAGCGAAAGGGCTGATGTCTCTTTTTGTGATTTACGAGGAAGGACATCACGTAGCCAAGGGTACTAAACAGGTCTTTGAGAAGACGGGGTATGAGTCTGGCTTTCTTCTTTTGCAACACCTGCTTTATACGGCCTGAAATGCTTTTATAGGTCTCTATTTCCTTTTCTCCACCGTGGTAGAACAGGATGGTTCGGAAGAGAAAGAAAAGACCCGTTTTGTTATGGGCCTGTAGCCTGGCAATGGTGAAGTGCTGTGGGTTTAGCTGATTCAGGCAGCCCTTTCGGGCCTGGCCCGCATCCAGGTAGTTCCATAAGTGGCGTATCCCCTTCGCAGAGAGGTTATCGGCCCATTGGGCCGGGGAAAAGCCTGAGGAGTGGAGCTTTGTATAGTTGTAGGGTTGTTTGCCATGGTCTATCCAGGTGTTCACAGGAGGCTCTACAGGGCTGCGAAAGGAGCTGAATTCTTCTCTTGCGGCTTCTTTGCTCCGGAGGGACTGGGTAAGGGAATGATAGGCAAGCTCATGTCCGGCAGCCTTAAATGCGGTAACGGGGCCGGGCTCTCTTTCATAAGAGGCATTGTCTGCACGCTTGGAGTAGTGGTGGAGAAAAAACCCTTTAGTGACTGTAATGCCATGTTCTTTAAAGAAAGCCAATTGCTTATTGAGGTCGGCCTCGGTGTCAAAGTCGCAGTGGTCAGTGAAGCAGACGATAGGGGTAAATGGTATGGCTGAACGGCTAAACTCAGGCACTTCATCTTTTGAAAACAGCAACCCTAACTGGTAGCTATCTGTAGTAAAGGTCTGGGTGAACCTGTGGGCTCCCTTATGGTCGAACTGAAAGAGGGGAGTGAGCTGAATATCGTTAAGCACCCAGGTAAGGAGGGTGTTATTGCTTCCGCCCAGTGACCAAAGGCCGATATTGCGGGTACTCACCACATGGGTACCATCAGCAAGCACCAGCACCTTTGGGGAGTGCTCATTGGCTACATATTCTCCACCCTGTGCTATGTCACACCACTGATAGGTGACATCTCTGTATGCCTTTACGGGCTGGTCGAACTCTATGCAAAAAGACAGAGCGCTTACCTCTCCTTTAATTTTTTCTGACAGACTGATATGGGCCTCTTGCCCTTGGGTATTGCAGGAAAGCTCAAAAAATGCCTGCTGCTCCGCATCCTGTAAAAAGCACCGTTTTATCATTAGCTGATGATGACAATCCCTCCTCGAACAGGGAGTGGATTGACCGCCCCCTCTACAGCGGTCAAAGGTAGGAAAATTTATTGAGCTACGAGTTTAAGAAGCCCACGGCTAGTGGCGTAGCCGGGAATAAGATCATGACAAGAGCATAAGGACACGCTTCAGGCTGCCAATGGTGCCCGGTATAGATAGTATGCAAGGGCTTTGCCTTGTAGGCTATGCTATTAAGTCAAGCATATTTAAAAGAGTAAACAAGTAAAAAGCCTCCGCCGAACAACAAAACAAAACCTATCACATAATATACTAGTCTAAACGAATGGAAACTTACTTCCCTTCCTTTTTTAATGTATATGTCATGAAAAAACTTCATACTGAGAGCATAAAATAGCACTTCTGAGATAACAAATCCTAAAATTGAAATTGTATCAAAGAAACTTGACCCTGCCAAGGCAAATAAATATGAGCTAATGAATAACAAGATACAACTCATTGACATACTCAAAGGAATCAAAGCCCCTCCTTTTCCCATAGTTCCAAACTTGACCAGATAAATATAAAAAGACTTAAAAAGTATATCCGCAAAAATCATTTTACCTTTCTATTTACCGTTCGGTTCACTACTATATACCACATTCCTCCCTCAATTATCTGTGGCGTTGTCAATCCAGGCATTATCACGACGACCTATCAGGCTTGCGGTGGTCGATCTGCAGATCGTCGAACCATACATCTTGCGTATCCTGGCTGCGGAGTTGCACCACGGCATACCCATAACCGAAGCCGTCAGTGAACCGTCTATCTGCGTCCAGAAGGTACTGCTACCTACTAGCACAGCCTGTGAAGATACCAGCGCACTGTCCTTATCATAAAGCAGCAGCTCCAGGTAAGCGGCCTTTTTACCGAACAAGGATTTGCCGATAAGGTAGAGGACCGCATTTTAAGAGAAGATGTTTTTTATGCCTTATTGCCATTTTTTAATAAAAAAAATACAAGAACTATAAAAACAACAGTTAAAAAGGCAACTGTAGTTAGAGCAATTTGCTTTTGCTTATTTATTTCATTCTGTCTAGCTTCAATCTCCTCTAATCTTTCTTGTTTTGCATCGTGGCTAAGTTCGGATAATTCAACAATTGATTTGTCAGTTTCGTATTTTTCACTTACCGTCAAATTTATGTAGCCATAACCTTGTAAAAGGATTAGAACAAATGTTATTCCAATAAGTATTCTCAAAAATTTCATAAAATTACCATTTGGGCTCTCCATACTGGAGTGCACCAGAACTCCAACCTTTATTCATTTTACTAAGCATTTATATATTCAGCGAAACCTGCAGATGCCTGAATTGCAGGGATTTTAATACTCTTAGCTTTACGTCCACCGCATACCGTTGCCTTTGCACCATACTTAACAACCCCAGTTGCCGCAGCCTTAACCATGAAGATATCAGAAATAGCTAAAGCTGCATACAAAACACCCCTTGAAATGTCTCCTCGGGCAAAAGCATCTTAAGAATCCAATCCTGCCCCTATTACAGGGATATATGTTTCCTCCATCCGAAGACTGTTCTTCTGTCAGCATCCGCTGGCTGGATGAGCTCGTGCTCTGGTCGTCGTAGTAAAAGTATACCGAGGCATCGATCGTATCGCCCTTCATCACCGGTATCGAAAAACTATCTACACCATGATAGATGCATTCATAGGTAAGAAAAAACTAAAGGACACCCTTTCGATTGTCCTTCAAGATGTCTGATCAAATTTTTTCACTTTTTTTCAGTGACACTTATATCTATCATATACTACACATTCGTGCTATATAATAGCATTAAAAAAGCCTCCGATTTTTCAGAGGCTTTCTGTTCTATATAAGACCTCTTTATATCTCACTCCCTCTGCATGTAATCGAGAGAGTACGACAGGTCATAGGGAGACGCTAAGATCAGAGAAAGGGATTCCATTTTGCTAATGCAATAATATCACCATTACAAAAATAAGAAAGAAGCACATAGAAAATGTAACCAAGCCAAGTATGCGGTTCTTTCGAATTTGACGCTTTGAAAGTCCAGAATACATTTTCTTAAATCCTAGTTTTTCGATATAGCGTACTATACTTTTTTGAAACCCATACAAAATAATTAAAGCCCCGACCACCGCTATGCAAACCCAGATTTTTGTAGTTGTGATATTTTCGAGAACTGACATTAAAATAATGATAAGAGACCCTCAAAAAAATGCAACTTTGTTAAGAAACAGAAATGCCGTTCCTGGTACAATCCTATCTTTCTTAGACCCTGAAAACCATAAAGAAAGTATGTAATCAATTTTTAAAATATCCTTTATCATAATTTCGTAATCAATCTGAAACTAATCTCCCCAGAGGCCGGAGTTTCTTCCAACATTGGCATCAATCATCCCGCTTACATCGAATACATAATCTGCAATTCCATATACAGCTATGCCTGTCAATACCGCGGGGGCGGCGAAAACTGTTGCTATACCTGCTGTAACCAATAAAGCGCCATTAACAATAGTATGAGCATCCCACGTATCTGTACCTACTTCGTAAGTAATTACTCCCACAGTCAGCGCTATTCCTAACGGATCATATTCCCTATACTGCGTGCTATAGAAGCGGGGGCGCCCAGCCTACCCCCTCCATCTTTTCAAGCTGACCTATTCAGGCCGACTGAAGGCCGAAGGGGTAGTAGTGATTCTCCTGCAACACTACTGCCCACTTCTGGGACGACCTATCAGGCTTGCGGTGGTCGATCTGCAGATCGTCGAACCACACATCTTGTGTATCCTGGCTGCGGAGCTGCACCACTACATAGCCATTATCCGAAGCTGTTAGTGTACCCTCTATCTGCGCCCAGAAGGTACTGCTGACAACCGGTGCGGTGGTGCGGTTTTGTTGTTGATTTCAACTATTAAGTCTATTGTAGCGATACTACTCAGAATAGTATCAACTATTAGAATATAGTATGGCACAGTTCATATCTTACTAAGCAAATCTTTTAAGAAATAAATGATTTCTCAAGTGATCCAAGGATAGAAAGTTTTTTTGACGTGGACATTTTTCAATTTTAAAATTTTATCAAGTTCTCCGACTAGCAGGCATGATATTCTGATAACAACATTATTGCTTAATTTGATTAATGCATAGTTGTACTCATCCCATGTAAATACGGCAGTTCTATTTTCCGCCAAGGGCTTCGTTTTATAAACTATAATTTCAGTAATATCTTTTTCATGAAACCTAATATCATTGTATTTACTACTATAAATTATCACCTGTTTGACATCATCATATGAAAATGAATCATAACGATTAATAATATAATACTGTAAATGCAATAAAAGCATAGGTAAAACAAAAATCACAAATGAAACACTACCAGCAATAAATACTTTTTTCAAATCCAAATAGCCGTACCTATATACCACCAATAAGGACAATCCGATAGAAAAAAACAAAATAGTCACAACTATGGATTTTAGAGCCCGTAAATGGGCAGATCTTTTTATTTTATACACTTTCATTGTTATCTCCTGAACGGCCTCCATCCACCTTTTAATCCATTGATTAAATCTCTGTTACCCTGATCAATTACAGGTTGTACATCATCCATCCACCAATCATACGCACATTCCCCTACAACGAAGACAGCTCCTACTATAGCCCCAACACCTGCTGATATAAAAGCACCCGCAACAATAGCTGCTGCAGTTCCTGTCGTACGGTAACCATACCTAGCCGCTGATATATCCCCATCAACGAAATCCATTGTGTCGAGCACGAAACCAGCTCCTGCCAAAATATACCCTCCTTTGGAGGCACCAGTCTTTAAAATAGTTAATGTTTTTCCAGTGCTTTTCAGCATCACATTCCAGCCAGCTATTGCTTTACCTGACTTGCCATAAATTGGAATAACTACGGTTTTGAATTCTCCGTATATATCCATTCCCTCTTCAAAGAGACCCAGCCCGACACCGAACCAAGGAGAAAGTGTGACTTTATTACCATTTGAGTCTAAAACTGGAGTGATTTTCCAATCACCCCCAAAAAACGTATAGGCTACATCCTCTTCTAAGTCCTCTAAATTACCACCTCGTTTAAGCCATTCTTCTTTGGTAATTGGGTCACCACCCGTTGAGTCCCATTCTTTTATGTGGATTTTCCCATCGACAAACACTACTTGACTTTGATCAATTCCATATTTATCTCCAAATTCTCTATTTGGCAATAAAAAATAATCCCTTTGCGCCAAATAATCAGGGTCGGTAAGGGTTCGATCAGTCCAATGGTTACCAGATGCTGGCATAGTCGAGTTTCTTTTACCTACTCTTGTGCCACCTACCGGATCATGGAAGAATATCTGATACTCAACAGGAACAGGATTAGTAAGATCATACTGGCCGCCTGAGGCTCTATGAGCCGCCTGAGCCCCATCCGGATCATTCGCATTTACCGTATTATTATACCCATACATATACGGCGTCCAGGCAGCAAACTTACTTGCCATTGGATCTATCGCATGGAACCTACCCAACGCCGCACCATACTCCCTATATTGCGTACTGTAGAAACCCGAAGGCGGGCCCAGCCGTCTCCTTCTGCCAATCTGACCCTGCATTGTAGAGCTTGTGGTTGGGACCGACCGGCAGGGAGGTGTTGACTGCCACTCCTTCCATTTGCAGGCCAAACGGATAGTAGTGATTCTCTTGCAACACCACTGCCCGTTCGGGCTTGATGTGGTCTAGGTAGGTAAATCCTACAGTAGTTTTAAATAGTTGTATAAATTCCCTTCTACTAATAAAATATATCAATCTCTCTTACTTCAATTTTTAATGAATATTCTTCTGGAGTATAAACTGTTAGTTGAGGATTATCCGTCTTAAGGGCTTTCACTTCTGAATCAGAAAGTTCAAACCCCACTACTAAGTATTTCAGAGAGGAAAAATTATAACGATTTTTCATTAAAATTTTTTTATTCTGAGGAGAATTGTCTTCAAATATTAGATGTTCAAGTTTATTAAAATAGCTGTACATTTTATTCTCCAAAGTAAAACCATCTATTCTCAAAATTTTAAGTTGAGGTAAAGCATTCAGCCATGATATAGATAGCTCATCATTTGCTGTAGAAACAGAATCTTTTGTCTTTGTCAGGTAAACAGCTTTTATAGTAGGATAATTTTTTAAAATAATCTCATCGAAATCCCTAACTATACCAAGTAGATATGGCTCGTTCCTGTAATTTACAATTACATAATTTTCATCAAAATAATTTAAGCTCGTTTCATTACTAAGACCACCATAGTCCACTGATAATGATACTTTGTTTTTGCCATATCTATGTTTCATATTTAATACTTTATTCTTATTAGAATTTTGAGTTTTACTACTATGACATGAAATAAATGATACGCTATAATAAAACATTATGAGTGCAATCAATAATCTGGGTACATTCTCCATCCTATAAAATTAATTTCTGATATCGGTAACTCAACATTATATCCGGGAAATATTGATCCTCCAAAACCTCTCAACTCTCTTTTTAATGTTTGAATAAATTCCTTCTTAGCCTCGGCAGGCGTAATAATAAGGCCGTCTTCATAATTAGAAAAAACTTTCACTCTAGCTTGCTGAAAACTAAATGCGAGCCGTAATCGCGCTTGTTCTTCATCTCTTCCAACTGCACTAATAAGCAATTTGATACTGGGAATTTTTAATTTCATACTTTTGATTCCTCTACTATAGTTTAGAAGTAGAAAGGTTTCTTCGTATTTAACATCTGCATAATAAGCGTCTCCTATTTTTTTCAAATTAAAAGAGTAGGGATCTACAAACCAATCACCAAAGTATATTGTTGGTGGTTTAGATAACAAATCATTATTAAAATCCCATGCATTTGACCCAGCCTGATCAACCAAAAAATCAATTGCTTCAGCCCCTGAAATTAACTCAATTTCAAAATCATGTCCTACACTCCTAGACCCATCTGGGTAGCTCCAATATTTTGAAGTTATTAAAGCATATCTTCTCTTATTCAACTTATTAAATACTTCTTTCGCAGATTCACCAGCGAATGTAGGACCGATACCCTTCGCCACTTCTGCCGCTCTTTGCTCGTTTATATGCCCGTAAATATTTCGTGCCCCGGTGAAGGTAGCAAACCTTCTACCTGTCATTCGCTGATAAAGAGTACCATAGTTTCCAGCTTGTAAATTAACTGCATCACTCCAGTGATTACCAGAACCTATCCCAATGCGGTTAGTTCGATATGCATCATGACTTCCTCCAATAGGATCCTGACTGAAAAACTGCATCTCTACTGGCACTGGGTTATTGAGGTTTCGCCAAGCCGCCTGAGCCCCATCCGGATCATTCGCATTCACCGGATCATTATACCCATACATATAAGGCGTCCAGGTAGCAAACTTACTTGCCATCGGATCTATCGCATGGAACCTCCCCAGTGCCGGATCATACTCCCTATATTGCGTGCTATAGAAACCGGTCTCCTTCTGCCAGTCCGAACCGGCATTATAGAGCTTTCGGTTTGGATCAGTGGGTGAAGCCGTGTTAACAGCTACCCCCTCCATCTGCAGGCCAAATGGATAGTAGTGATTCTCCTGCAACACTATCGCCCTATCAGGCTTGCGGTGGTCGATCTGCAGATCATCAAACCACACATCTTGTGTATCCTGGCTGCGGAGCTGCACCACGACATAGCCATTATCCGAAACAGTCAGTGTACCGTCTATCTGCGCCCAGAAGGTACTGCTGCCTACAGGCACAGCCTGTGAAGATACCAGCGCACTGTCTTTATCATAAAGCAGCAGCTCCAGATAAGCCGCCGGGGCCGTACTGAGCGTAGTTTCCGAAATACTCAGATTGCTGGTGCTTTCCTTCTTATTCCCAAACAGCGCCTTACCGATCGGGTACAAGGCCGCCAGGTTAAACCTGACACCTCCGCCAGCCGCCTGGTTGTCACCCGTGCCCGGTATACGCGGGGTGGTAGTAAAGAGCGGAGCCGCAAAGGTAAACTCATTACCAGACCCACCTGTCTCCTGCTCGCTAGTCAGCATCTGCTGGCTGGATGAGCTCGTGCTCTGGTCATCATAGTAATAGTATACCGAGGCATCGATCGTATCGCCCTTCATCACCGGTATCGAAATGTAGGGGCCCGTAGCATTCGTCACCTTAGCAGAAGAGGCACCGCTAAGCGCCTGATTGCCATCACGGAAAGTAGTCACGTTCTTGAATTTCGGGTAGTCACCCTCTTCATCCGCACCCGCTTCCATCGTCAGCAGGTGCTGGTTCTGGCTCGCCTCCACCGGCGTCCAGCTTACGCGCGTATTGCCCTGGTGGTCGGTGTAGAAGTATTTATAAAACCACAGAGATTAGGCAATACCTTCATACGTACCCTTAAAAACCATTTTATAAAGTGGGAGGATCACAATTACTCACTAAAAGGCTGTAGCATCTTTACTATTACATAATCATAACCTTCTTAAATATTCACAGTCATAGTTCTAGCTTAATTACTCTATTACTACTCAAACATCATTATTAAGCTTACTAAATTAATCGCATGAAAATTGAGCATAATTACAAATAAAATAACTATAAGGTCACCTAATAAATATTCAATCACTTTTTAAGGTCTGTATTCTTCAAAAGACGATAGAGATCAGAATAAAAACAATCCATTTGAAATTTTTTTATCTCCTTAACACTATTTATTATCGCAATTGAACTTAAAACCTCATCAGAAATCATATTATAAGCCGAAACCATATCACCACTCATAAAATGATCATAACTTAATTTAATATCATACCTTAAAGAATTTTCGAGAAAAACCTCAACTCCATCAACCACTATTTTACCTCTCCCTTTTTTATATTTTGGTTTTCTTTTTTTAAAAAAAAACTCAGCCTCAGCAGGAACACATATTACTCCAATCAATATAGATTGAATATCTTCACCATAGAATTTATCCTTAAAATGAAAATTCATTTTATCAGATAATTCTTGGATAATATCACTCTTATTTGACTCCAATACTTCTCTGCTTATTTCTTGAGTTAGGGCTAATTCCATATTATCTAAAAATTTTATTGCCTGGAGGCAAATGTCTATGTTTTAGGTAGTAACTATAAATCTTGATCTTTTCAGCTACTTTTATTTGAGCTTGATTACCGTAATACTCCCCAACAAAAATAACGCCCTCCTGATTTAAGTACCCCTGGTCATACCTTTGATTGGAAGTTGTTTCACCATACTTCCATACCTCACCTCTGTTTAAATGCATTTTTCCAGTAGGAAGTTTAGAACCATGAGAATAAATATTGTATTCACCATCTTTTTGAGCAACCAAAGAATACTGTACGCCAGGAGGACCGGCAGCTCTCGATAAAAGACCTTCAACTTCTTTAGCCATTTTATTAATTATCTCCTTATTATCAGACAAAAAGACCAAAGTAGCTCCCGCCCATATAAACGGAATCGCAATATCATCAACTGTTCCAATAACAGTTACATCATCTGCTATCAGAAAAAAACTTAGTGCACCAGCAGATTTAAAAGCCCGATAATTGACACCTGATACATTATGATAACAGTCTGGTCCATTACAAGCTGTTAATTTGAGCTTTCAGGAGTATGATAGGCCTCCGCGAATGATTCACCTAATTTTCTTAGACTCCTAGCTAATTCTGTAGTATGAAAAGTTCCATGTTCTATATTATAGCTTATGCCAGCGAAAGCTACTTCATAGTCAGACTTAAAATACGTAAAACCACTACCAGGCCTATAGGTACCACCAAGCTTTGACTTCAATAAAGTATTAACTGCAGACTCTATTGATATATTTTCGTAATTTCCACTTCCATTAGCATACTGAGTCTCCCTCCAAGCCCCTAACCTTTCTGGCAATAACCACGCCTGTCGACCTCCTGGATCTAGACTTTCAAATATTTTCCCATTCCTGTTCCTATCTTGTACTTGCTCAGCAACAGAACCTTTCCTGACTGACTGAGCCCCATCCGGATCATTCGCATTCACCGGATCATTGTACCCATACATATACGGCGTCCACGTAGCAAACTTACTCGCCAACGGATCTATCGCATGGAATCTGCCCAGTGCCGGATCATACTCCCTATATTGCGTGCTATAGAAACCGGTCTCCTTCTGCCAGTCGCTGCCAGCATTGTATAGCTTACGATTCGGGTCAGTAGGTAGGGCCGTGTTAACAGCCACTCCTTCCATCTGGAGGCCGAAGGGGTAGTAGTGGTTCTCCTGGAGAACTACCGCTCTATCCGGCTTGCGGTGATCTATCTGCAGATCGTCGAACCATACATCCTGTGTATCCTGGCTGCGGAGTTGCACCACTACATAGCCATTATCTGAGGCTGTTAGTGTACCGTCTATCTGCGCCCAGAAGGTACTACTACCTACAGGCACAGCCTGTGAAGATACCAGCGCACTGTCTTTATCATAAAGCAGTAGCTCCAGGTAAGCCGCCGGGGCCGTACTGAGTGTACCCTCCGAAATACTCAGATTGCTGGTGCTTTCCTTCTTATTCCCAAACAGCGCCTTACCGATCGGGTACAGGGCCGCCAGGTTAAACCTCACACCTCCGCCAGCCGCCTGGTTGTCACCCGTGCCCGGTATACGCGGGGTCGTAGTAAAGAGCGGAGCCGTAAAGGTAAACTCATTACCAGACCCACCTGTCTCCTGCTCGCTAGTCAGCATCTGCTGGCTGGATGAACTCGTGCTCTGGTCATCATAGTAATAGTATACCGAGGCATCGATCGTATCGCCTTTCATCACCGGTATCGAGATATAGGGGCCCGTAGCATTCGTCACCTTAGCAGAAGAGGCACCGCTAAGCGCCTGATTGCCATCACGGAAAGTAGTCACGTTCTTGAATTTCGGGTAGTCACCCTCTTCATCCGCACCCGCTTCCATCGTCAGCAGGTGCTGGTTCTGGCTCGCCTCCACCGGCGTCCAGCTTACGCGCGTATTGCCCTGGTGGTCAGTGTAGAAGTATTCATAGCGATAGCTTGTGTCCTGCTTCACCAGGCGGCCCTCCGGCATCGGCAGGTAGCTCAACGCAGGTGTCAGCCCTTCTTTATGCTCCCAGACCATTCCACCGATCATATCCCTGATAATGGCACTGTCACTATTGATCACCACGCGCTCACGTAGGCGCTGCCCGGTGGCGCTATAGGTATAAGTAACCGTGGCACTATCGCTGGTGACGGGCGCCGTGCAACGGTGGCCGTCTTGCTCAGTATGTTATAGGTGATATCGATAGCCTTGTTTTCATCCTGCGTCAGGTTGCCGTCCTGGTCATAGGTATATTCAGTCGACAGGGTCGCACCGTCTATAAAGCCTTTCGCATTGGCCGAAGCATCAGATACGCTTAGCAGGCGGTTACTGCCCGCCTTATAATTATACGTTAGCTGGTCTATCACCGTGGCCGCGCTCGTATCGCTTAACTGAGCGTACCGCGTCAGGCTTTCGATGTTGCTCTGTATGCATCTCCTTTGCTTATCTATCTCTGTCATCTACCGTTGATTCTAAGAAAATAAATATTAGCATACTTAAGACTCTAAGAGAACCTTATTCTAATTTTTTTATTAAAATACTGGCATCAATCCAACTACAATTGTTTGCTTCTGAAGCATCAATATTCTTAACTGCCACAAGCCTATATTCTTTACCAGAATCGGAATGATTATTACCAATGCACTTAATGTAATATTCGCCCATTTCATAGGTATTTACCTCTGCGATTAGTATTTTATCATTAAAACATATTCTATTTATCTTATCCACCTCAATGGTATCACCACTAATAGGAAATTTACTTTCTTTACCTATTAATATGAACCCAAAATCATTTTCCACAACTAATCCTATTGTTGGATACTTGATATCAGTACCCCAATAGCCTATTTTAAGGTTTTGTGGTAATGCCTTACCATCTATTTTTTGTATTGATTGACTTTTTGATGTCCAATATGCATACATAACTATAATAGCGCCAACTAACAGTATAGCTAATAAAATAATCTTAAAATATCTCATTTTTTTCTAATAATCGATCCATCAATGATCTTCATAGGTATTACTACCTTCGTAGGTACATATGGGTACGGAGTTCCCTAGAGTCTTTCTAAATTTGGTCCTGGTCCATCAGGGCTAGAACTTGGACTATCATTATATCTTTCGTTTATAAAATCAGTATCCCAAAAGCCATCTCCCTCATATAAAGTATAGGTTATAGTTTCATCTTTAGGGTTAACAGTATATTTGACTGGAGTTCTTCCAATATGGAATACTACTTCTGTCATATCTACGGCAAAAGTACCGGATGGTTTTATTTTACCTCTAACAATTAAGTTATGAGCTTTCTTAAATTCAGGTGTATTTAAAAGTAGTAAAGTCGTTTCAGGTCCTATCCTTTGAGAATAACCATTGCCATGCAGATACCTATATAAAGCTGTTGACATATCTTCAATTCCAAAATTTTCTTTTATAAAAACTTCTAATGGCTCGGCCATGGACCATTCATCAGTATTCTTGTCTAGAATAGAATAACCATCAATTTTCCCTGTCCATATGGAAGGAGAAAAATAGTTGTAAACCACTTTAGTCTCTCTAGGAATTATGTAACTATTCAAGGGTCTATTTACTTATGAAAAAATTTATCATAAGGGAGGTTTGTAATGTATAAAAGTTATCGTTAGGCTCGAAATTTTCAGTATAAAATCTAGGAAATGATGGCGTTATATCAGGGTTTCTAAAAATATCAGCAAACTGATTGATATATGGCATAAAATCGATTGAGTTAATTGAAATATTACTATCGCCAATAATATTAATCAAACTATTATCGCAAATAGATATGAGTGGAAACAATAAAAAAATTTCTTCTTCTATTGATAAAGCTTTGATTAGGTCATTTGGTAAATACCCAATCTGGCGTTTTGCTAAGGCAGTATATTCAATTTTTTTATCTTTAACGTAATTTACATACTCTGACACTAAAGACTTAGACATGTTATTATACTTAAATTTTAGGCTTGAAAAATCATCTTTTATTTGAGCCACTAAATCATGGACCTGTGTTTTACAATCAGACAAATAGATAAAATACAAATCATATTCAAACTCAATCTTATTTTTATATTCTCTTATCTCATTCTCCTTAATTTCGTTATAAACATCATATTGTTCATTATTTAACATCTCACCATAAAACTGTCTGTCAGTATTAGCTTCATCAATTAGAGATAGCGTGTGATTAGACAATAACTGCAACTTAGTTTTATTTCTTTCATAATTGTATAATTTAAATGCTTGTTGATAATCCAAATCAAGTTCTATCCATTTTATTTGAAAGGCTCTTACATTAGCTTCAATTTTTACTTCATTCCATTTATTGAAATTATCAATCAGCTTTTTATTTTGATATTTATTTAAAATCGATCCCATATGAGCGACTATAACTTCGCTTTTCTCCCAAGGCAAAATTCTATCATTTTCATGCACAAGGCTCTGTACTTTTAAAAGATAGGAAGACTGCTTCTGGTTTAAATCCAGCTTTTTAAAGCAATCCTCGAATGATCGGATAATGTTAGTTTGATCCATAATATACTGCTATTACAGCTTTTTCAGGTTGTCTAAGCCCAAGAGTTACTCTAGAACCAGGGTATTCTTCCTGAAGATCTGCCTCCATGTATTTAATAAAATCTCGTCTTATTCTAAACACTAAATCAACTTCATCATAGCTTGGTTTTTTAAAAGTATTACTCATAACCTGCCTCAATGCCCAATTAGCAGATTTGGCTGCCATTCGAGATCGAACTTTTGGGTTATTATAACCAGGAATATCAACTGTAATATCGATATTTATTGTTCTCTTTACCCTATCAAAGAAACCTTTCCTTTCCATGATACCGAAGGGAATATTTGCTACATAAGCACTATTGACATTAGCATCAGTTAACTCCTTGTGCCACTTAAATGATTCAGGCTGTAAACCAAAGGCACGATTTATGTTTAAGAAAACATCAAGAGGCTGAGCCATGTACCAATCCTTGGGATCCTTAAAATCCTCATGAAAGCTTTTGTCTAAATAGATAATCACGCCATCATCAGTTGTTACTGCATAGGCTTCTCTATTCATTTCCTTTTCTATCTCCTCCTCTCGCTCTTTATCTACCCGTCCATAAATATCGGTAATACCTGAGGATACAAAAAATTCTTTATTCGACATTCTCTGTGCCAAAACATTGTAGTTTTTTGCTTCTAGGTGTAATTTGTTACTCCAATGATTAGCTGATCCCAAGCCTACTCTATTCGATCGCCATGCATCATGACTTCCCCCAATTGGATCCTGACTGAAAAACTGCATCTCTATAGGCACTGGGTTATTGAGGTTTCGCCAAGCCGCCTGAGCCCCATCCGGATCATTCGCATTCACCGGATCATTATACCCATACATATACGGCGTCCAGGTAGCAAACTTACTTGCCATTGGATCTATCGCATGGAACCTCCCCAGTGCCGGATCATACTCCCTATACTGCGTACTATAGAAGCGGGGGCGCCTAGCCCGTTTCCTTCTGCCAGTCGCTGCCAGCATTGTATAGCTTACGATTCGGGTCAGTAGGTAGGGCTGTGTTCACCGCTACGCCCTCCATCTGGAGACGGAAGGGATAATAGTGATTCTCCTGCAGGATTACCGCCCACTTCTGGGACGACCTATCAGGCTTGCAGTGAACGATCTGCAGATCGTTCACCGCACATCCTGGCTGCGGAGCTGGACTCCAGGTTTTCTATTTATTTGAGAAACCAATCATTTGACTTAAACTTATCAGGAATGTCGAAATCATCCGAATTATATCCCAGTCTTTCTAATTCATCAAACCATTGATCTCTTTTTGATTCAGGGAACTTGATCCCACACCAAGGACAAAAATTGATAAGAACATATGATTCTCCTCCATCTCTGACAGGAATACCATATTCATCAAACCTACTATTATAAACGACCAATACATCTGGATTATCTATTTCATTTATTAATCCAATGTGATTACACGCATCTTTGCAACAATTTTCTTTAAGCATGTTTATTAATTAATATTATTGTCCTATAACTCCTTTTATCATAAGCACACCAATCATACCCTCTCCACTAGGAATTGTGACAATATCAAAAATTATTATACCAACCCCAACAAGTACTACACCTCCTACTAATATATCTTCAACAGTTTCGGAGCTAGGTGCATACCAAGGGTCAGATTTAGGATTAGGACTATTTACTATAGGGTCAATCCTCCTACCAGGAATAGGGTCACCAGTTTGATTGCCCTCTGGATCCCATACTCCTACATGTTTTCCTCGAGGATTGTACCTCTCAAGTTCTCCATGTAATCCATCCCATTCTAAAATATCACCATTCGGTAATTTCCATCTTTTTCTTTTACTTTTTCGTTTTGCCGGTTTTGCGTCTGGAAATCCCGGCAGTGTTCTAGGCGGTGGGGTATACCCTGCATGCTTCGTATTGTCGCCACCCGTCTCTTCCTCAAACCTAACCCCAGTAACATAAGAGTCCGTTAATTCACCTTCTTCATTATACCAATCCATATGTGTCGTCACAAAATAGCCATATCTACCCCTGAAATGTATGGGCTGTGAATCAGGACTATATTTATTGTTGTTTTCAACACTTTCCCGGGTTCCCCATCCACCCTCTGAATAAACGCCATACCCCCCAGGATCCTTCGCAACCTCGGTCCTATCCCAAGGAACCACGTAATTTCGTTCCTTCATTACCCTCATTAATGAGACTCTATCGCCTTTTGGGTCATTAAAGAAAGCTGGATTATTTGCGGCATATTGGTATGGAGTCCAGCTATTGTATAGGTTGGCTGCAATATCAATCGCATGGAACCTCCCCAGTGCCGGATCATACTCCCTATACTGCGTACTATAGAAGCGGGGGCGCCTAGCCCGTTTCCTTCTGCCAGTCGCTGCCAGCATTGTATAGCTTACGATTCGGGTCAGTAGGTAGGGCCGTGTTAACAGCTACCCCCTCCATCTGCAAGCCAAATGGATAGTAGTGATTCTCCTGCAGGACTACCGCTCTATCAGGCTTGCGGTGGTCGATCTGCAGATCATCAAACCACACATCTTGTGTATCCTGGCTGCGGAGCTGCACCACTACATAGCCATTATCCGAAGCTGTTAGTGTACCCTCTATCTGCGCCCAGAAGGTACTGCTGCCTACAGGCACAGCCTGTGAAGATACCAGCGCACTGTCTTTATCATAAAGCAGCAGCTCCAGATAAGCCGCCGGGGCCGTACTGAGCGTAGTTTCCGAAATACTCAGATTGCTGGTGCTTTCCTTCTTATTTCCAAACAGCGCCTTACCGATCGGGTACAGGGCCGCCAGGTTAAACCTGACACCTCCGCCAGACGCTTTGCCGTCACCAGTGCCCGGTATACGCGGGGTCGTAGTAAAGAGCGGAGCCGTAAAGGTGAAGGTATTGTTTCCTCCATCCGAAGGCTGTTCTTCCGTCAGCATCTGCTGGCTCGATGAGCTCGTGCTCTGGTCGTCGTAGTAATAGAATACCGAGGCATCAATCGTATCGCCTTTCATCACCGGTATCGAGATGTAGGGGCCCGTCGCATTCGTCACCTTAGCAGAAGAGGCACCGCTAAGCGCCTGAGTGCCATCACGGAAAGCGGTGACATTTTTGAATTTCGGGTAGTCGCCCTCTTCATCCGCACCCGCTTCCATCGTCAGCAGGTGCTGGTTTTGGCTCGCCTCCACCGGCGTCCAGCTTACGCGCGTATTGCCCTGGTGGTCAGTGTAGAAGTATTCATAGTGATAGCTTGTGTCCTGCTTCACCAGGCGTCCCTCCGGCATAGGCAGGTAGCTCAACGCAGGTGTCAGCCCTTCCTTATGCTCCCACACCATTCCCCCGATCATATCCCGGATGATAGTGCTGTCATTGTTAATCTTCACCCGCTCCTGTAGCCGCTGGCCCGTGGCACTATATACATAGGTGACGGTAGCACTATCGCTGGTAACCGTAGATGTCTTGCTCAGGATGTTATAGGTGATATCGATAGCCTTGTTTTCATCCTGCGTCAGGTTGCCGTCCTGGTCATACGTATACTCAGTCGACAGGGTGGCGCCATCTATAAAGCCTTTCGCATTGGCCGAGGCATCAGATACGCTTAGCAGGCGGTTACTACCTGCCTTATAATTATAGGTTAGCTGATCGATGACCGTAGCCGAGCTCGTATCGCTTAGCTGGGCGTACCTAGTTAAGCCCTCAATATTACCATTCGCGTCATAGCTCAGGCCATTCACATCATAAGCATCCGCCTCAGCGTTCCAGGCGCCATTTTCATAGCCTTTATAGTCCGCACTCAGCAGCCTGCCCATATCATCGTAGGCAAAGGTATAGCTACGCGTACGTTTCGGTTGGTTGTCGCTTATTTCGTTATTCGTTTTCCACACAATCGCGCTGATGTTGCCATCATAGCGGCCTTCATTATTTAGCCCCGCCTCCTGCTCATTATACCACAGCTCGAAGCCGAATACATCCTTCAGTGCATTCGTCTGTACGGAGTCTAATGAAGCATCATTGAGCGCAATGAGCCAGCCACGGATGTTGTGGCGCATGTCCACCGCCTGGAAGAAGCGGCTGTTGTCCTGGTAGCCGTGCAGGTCCTTCCCGATAAGCTGGCCCAGCGTATTGTAGCGGTAGTTCGCTACCAGCACTTCCGGCTGCTCATTTACCTGGTGGTGCACCTGCAGCACCCGGCCCGCATGGTCGTAGCTAAAGCGGTCACGGGTCGTCACCGAGTCCGCAGCGCCGTACACCGTCGTCTCCTGGCGCAGCGGCTTACCCTCAAAGTCGTGGGCCACGGTGCTGGTGTATTTTATGGTGAGTTCAAAGAAAACAATTAATGTTTACTAAGCAATTGTTAACACAATAATGTATTCATGTGATACCATATGAATTTTTGCTATTACTTTGTTAAATTCTTCGAAACTTTAAAAAAGCATATTTTTTAGATATTCCTCAGAGTTTTTAGTAACCATATTAAGATTATCAAATAATTGCTCTTCAGTAAAAAACTTCGGAACTAAGATGAGTTGTGTTTTGTTTGTTAATGGGTGAAACTTAAATACAATCTCCTTAGTGTCGCTAATTATAGTATATATTCCATTAATCCATTTGGTGTATTTTATTAAATCTTTAAATAGTATACGATTTGGTTGAAAGTCTAAAAATGGTACAAAATATTCTTTTTTTTCTAAAATATTAATAACCTTAAATTGAAGAACTTCCCTGTCATCCTCTACAATAACCCCAATTCCAACTTTATATTTCCTATTATGTGAGAACTTTATAGGATGTAAGTCGTATGAATGCCTATATCCATTTTGTCTAAATTCATTTGTAAGGCCTTGGAAGTAACTAGTTAAATCTCCTTCAAATTTGTCAGAAAGGTTTTTCACGCTTTGTAAAATATATTTTAATATTTCTTCATTTTTGTGTTCAAATGATAAGCTGGAGAAGTCTGTTGCATCAAATCGATCAACATATTCTATAACAGAAAGATACCCCTTTATAGGGCCAAACACCTGTTTGCTATTTACTTCACCATCAGCTATCATTGCAATTTTAGTAATTCCAGAAGTCTTGATTTTTGAGTTTGCCAATTTCATATTTAAGAAGTCTGTAATTACATGAGCCCTTTCATCAAATAGCTTACTATCATCTCTCGACTGTTGATTTTTAGTGTATAAACTTATCCACATAATTAAAAATTAATACCATGGTACAGGCCTACGTTGAAATACAGGTAATCTATGATGTCTATAATTGTAAAAAGTAACATACCACTTTTCTAACAATAAAGCTTCATATCTACCTGGGATATTGTTGTGCAAAATATTATACCCATAAACATAGGGTTGTCCTAATGCTTTAGCTTCTCTATTAAAGTATGCTACCTGGTTCTCAACTCGTTGACCTTGATCACTTGATATTCCATATTTTACAATCTCATAATTTTCCCACTCATGATTATTCCAGTCTTCTATCTCTTCTAAGCTAGTCACCCCTTTATATCTATAAATTTCATAAAGATAATTAGGTTTTCGACTTCTTCTGTCATTAGCATGATAAGTTGCTCCTGATATTACACCAAGTGCTGCAAGTATCTCTTCGGCAGCTGCTACCATCCAAAAAATAGCCGCGGGGCTTGCTATCTTATTATTAGATCTTTTTTGAATATCAACTCCCACAAACTCCCAAGAACCAGGAAAAAATGTATAGATTTTGTTAGGATCAAGGTCATTTGGATCACCACCTTTTGCGAGCCATTCTTCATAAGATATTGCGCCGCCACCTATTGGGTTCCATTTACTTCGAATTGTAAAACCGACACTTTCAGCTATTTCTTTTCTCTTTTCTTCATTCTTACGACCATACACATCTGATACTCCTGAAAACTGTAAGAACTGCCTGACAGACATTCTCTGTGCCAAAACATTGTAGTTTTTTGCTTCTAGGTGTAATTTATTACTCCAATGATTACTAGATCCTAAACCTACTCTTGTAGTTCGCCACGCCATTTGGCTTCCTCCTACAGGATCCTGACTGAAAAATTGCATCTCTATTGGCACTGGGTTATTGAGGCTTCGCCAAGCCACCTGCGCCCCATTCGGGTCATTAAAATTCACCGGATCATTATACCCATACATATACGGCGTCCACGTAGCAAACTTACTTGCCATCGGATCAATCGCATGGAACCTCCCCAGTGCCGGATCATACTCCCTATACTGCGTACTATAGAAGCGGGGGCGCCTAGCCCGTTTCCTTCTGCCAGTCGCTGCCAGCATTGTATAGCTTACGATTCGGGTCAGTAGGTAGGGCCGTGTTAACAGCCACTCCTTCCATCTGGAGGCCAAACGGATAGTAGTGGTTCTCCTGGAGAACTACCGCTCTATCCGGCTTGCGGTGATCTATCTGCAGATCGTCGAACCATACATCCTGTGTATCCTGGCTGCGGAGTTGCACCACGACATAGCCATTATCTGAAGCTGTCAGTGTACCGTTTATCTGCGCCCAGAAGGTACTGCTACCTACAGGCACAGCCTGTGAAGATACCAGCGCACTGTCTTTATCATAAAGGATCAGCTCCAAATAAGCCGCCGGGGCCGTACTGAGCGTACTTTCCGAAATACTCAGATTGCTGGTGCTTTCCTTCTTATTCCCAAACAGCGCCTTACCGATCGGGTACAGGGCCGCCAGGTTAAACCTCACACCTCCGCCAGCCGCCTGGTTGTCACCCGTGCCCGGTATACGCGGGGTCGTAGTAAAGAGCGGAGCCGTAAAGGTGAAATCATTACCAGACCCACCTGTCTCCTGCTCGCTAGTCAGCATCTGCTGGCTGGATGAACTCGTGCTCTGGTCATCATAGTAATAGTATACCGAGGCATCGATGGTATCGCCTTTCATCACCGGTATCGAGATGTAGGGGCCCGTCGCGTTGGTCACCTTGGCAGATGATGCGCCGCTAAGCGCCTGGGTGCCATCCCGGAAAGTAGTCACGTTCTTGAATTTCGGGTAGTCACCCTCTTCATCTGCACCGGCTTCCATGGTCAGCAGGTGCTGGTTTTGGCTCGTCTCCACCGGCGTCCAGCTTACGCGCGTATTGCCCTGGTGGTCGGTGTAGAAGTATTCATAGCGGTAGCTTGTGTCCTGCTTCACCAGGCGTCCCTCCGGCATAGGCAGGTAGCTCAGCGCAGGTGTCAGCCCTTCCTTATGCTCCCAAACCATACCTCCTATCATATCCCTGATAATGGCACTGTCACTATTAATCACCACCCGCTCCTGTAGCCGCTGGCCCGTCGCACTATATACATAGGTGACGGTAGCACTATCACTCGTAACCGTTGCGGTCTTACTTAGAATGTTATAGGTGATATCGATGGCCTTGTTTTCATCCTGCGTCAGGTTGCCGTCCTGGTCATACGTATATTCAGTCGACAGGGTCGCACCGTCTATAAAGCCTTTCGCATTGGCCGAAGCATCAGATACGCTTAGCAGGCGGTTACTGCCCGCCTTATAATTATACGTTAGCTGGTCTATCACCGTGGCCGCGCTCGTATCGCTTAACTGAGCGTACCGCGTCAGTCCCTCGATATTACCATTCGCGTCATAGCTCAGGCCATTCACATCATAAGCATCCGCCTCCGCGTTCCAGGCACCATTTTCATAGCCTTTATAGTCCGCACTCAGCAGCCTGCCTATATCATCGTAGGCAAAGGTATAGCTACGCGTACGTTTCGGCTGGTTGTCGCTTATTTCGTTATTCGCTTTCCACACAATCGCGCTGATGTTTCCATCATAGCGGCCTTCATTATTCAGCCCCGCCTCCTGCTCATTATACCGCAGCTCGAAGCCGAATACATCTTTCAGCGCATTGGTCTGTACGGAGTCTAATGAAGCATCATTGAGCGCAGTGAGCCAGCCACGGATATTGTGGCGCATGTCCACTGCCTGGAAGAAGCGGCTATTGTCCTGGTAGCCGTGCAGGTCCTTCCCGATAAGCTGGCCCAGCGTATTGTAGCGGTAGTTCGCTACCAGCACTTCCGGCTGCTCATTTACCTGGTGGTGCACCTGCAGCACCCGGCCCGCATGGTCATAGCTAAAGCGGTCGCGGGTCGTCACCGAGTCCGCAGCGCCGTACACCGTCGTCTCCTGGCGCAGGGGCTTGCCCTCAAAGTCATAAGCCACCGTGCTAATGTCCTGTACCTGCAGGTTCAGGTGATTATTAGACTGGCTCTGGATCACCCGGCCCCACTCATCGTAAAAGAGGCGCTTGATAAGCCAGTCATCCGTTCCCAGCACACGTTCTTTAGAGACTACGGCCATACCGCGTATACGCTCATGGGCAGTAGCTTCCTGTCCCTCTACTATGCCCGGCTCGTAGTAGTCCGATGCCAGGCGGCCGTTACCGTCACGGTCCGTATCGTAGTGGTCGTAGTAAGAGACCGTCAGCACAGCCGATTCAGGCACCTGCGGAAATACATTATTGGTATACCCGTGCAGCCCGCTCGCACTCTCCCTTTCATAGCGGATGCCGCCCTGGCTGTAGTAGCTGTCTATGTCCTGTTGTAGCTGGCTGCGGGTTTTCGTACTTGTCCATATCCCGCTATACACAGGCCGCTGCCTGCGGTCATATTTGATAAAGGTCCACTTATCCTCCTGCCGCAGACGGCCGTCCTGTACCAGGGCGGTACGTCCCAGCGGATCATACAGATAGTACACAGGCGCCTTATCGGGAAACCTGGCCTCGCTGATGCGGCCCTCTTCATCATATACATAACTAAACAGCAACTCGCTGACCGTAGAGGAGGTCAGGTCCCAGGTGCCCCCGGCAGCCTCCAGTATTTCATGGGCTTTGGGCGGCACGGTGTAGCGTAGTCGACCGGCCAGGTCGTAGCTGTAGTACGTCCGGTAAAACAGGCCATCATCATACTGCTGCTCCGTCATTATCGTGCGACCACTATTGCCGGTAAAGTTCCGCACGACGCGGCCCAACCGTCTCTCTGCCAGTTGATACTAGTCTAATATTTATCTTGAGAAAGCTATTTCTTTACTAAGAAAATACTCGTCACAATTAGAATTATAGCTAGGGTTAGAATTATTCCCAAATTCAAGTGTTTAATATATGATATTTGATGGACTACTTGTTCCTGCCTAAGGAACTGAATATCGCTATATAATTCGTTGTAAGATTTGATAGATATAAGTTCCTGTGCCAATACAGGATCAATTTCCATTAATTTTGAATCAGGTAGTGGGAAATGAATAGAATTAGAATTAAGTGGATTATTGAAATTACGAGACCACCCACAACTACTTACAGTAATTCCATGACTCGATTCACTAGCATAAAAAAGCCATTTTTCTCCCTTTTGGACAGAAATAGAACATGAGAATTTATCAAATAGTTTAATATAAGAAGGTAGCTTCCCCTTAAATACTTCAATTACCTCAATATCATTTTCTAAAACTCTTCCTATGAAAACATAATCGGATTTTTCATAGTCATCAGACTTTTCAACATGCGAGACACAATCACAGCAATAAGCTGTAGTAGAACAAAAAAACATTATAAGTATTAAGAAAACTTTATTCATTTTTGTGATATTTATCGTACATTGAATGGTACTTTTCCGGCATTCTTTTAAAACCTACCTCTCTATGATAGTATATCCACATGACACTAACAGAATTATCTTTAAATGAATCAGTAGTATCTGCCCAATATCTACTATCTATAACAGCAAAAAAGGCTTTATGGTGATCTTTTGTGTCATCACCATATTTCATGATTCCATGGCCATAAGCCTCATGAATAGTTAATGCACGAATATTTGCTTTAGTTTTCTCATATGACTTAATGTCAAAATTAATATGATGCCTCCCTTCAATAAGTCCTCTATATTCAGCATTAGCATAATTCAATTTTTGAAAAGTCAAATGTACGTCGTCTTTGCTAAGAATCGAACCATCATTCAAAACTAAACCATCAATTATATCATAATAATCTGATTTACTCAAATGAACTTCATCCTGCTGACCAACCCCAATAAGCTCCCAAGCTCCTAAAGAATATTGATAATCTACACCCTTTTTCAGCCTGCCCTTATCACCGCCTGCAGCTACCCACTCTTCGTATGTTGCATCACCACCACCATGAGGATTCCATCGAAATCTATAAGTTTTTCCTGTTGCTCTTATTACCTCCTCTTCACGTTTTTCATCTACCCTCCCATAAATATCGGTAATTCCAGAGAATTGAAAGAAACCTCTAATTGACATTCTCTGCGACAAAACATTGTAGTTTTTTGCTTCTAGGTGTAATTTGTTACTCCAATGATTAGCTGATCCCAAGCCTACTCTATTCGATCGCCATGCATCATGACTTCCTCCAATAGGATCCTGACTGAAAAACTGCATCTCTATAGGTACGGGGTTATTGAGGTTTCGCCAAGCCGCCTGAGCCCCATCCGGATCATTAGCATTCACCGGATCATTATACCCAAACATATACGGCGTCCACGTAGCAAACTTACTCGCCAACGGATCTATCGCATGGAACCTCCCCAACGCCGGATCATACTCCCTATACTGCGTACTATAGAAACCCGTTTCCTTCTGCCAGTCGCTGCCAGCATTGTATAGCTTACGATTCGGGTCAGTAGGTAGGGCTGTGTTAACAGCCACTCCTTCCATCTGGAGACCAAATGGATAGTAGTGATTCTCCTGCAAAACTACCGCCCTATCAGGCTTTCGGTGATCGATCTGCAGATCATCGAACCACACATCCTGTGTATCCTGGCTGCGGAGTTGCACCACTACATAGCCATTATCTAAAGCCGTCAGTGTACCCTCTATCTGCGCCCAGAAGGTACTGCTACCTACAGGCACGGCCTGTGAAGATACCAGCGCACTGTCTTTATCATAAAGCAGTAGCTCCAGGTAAGCCGCCGGGGCCGTACTGAGTGTACTTTCCGAAATACTCAGATTGCTGGTACTTTCCTTCTTATTCCCAAACAGCGCCTTACCGATCGGGTACAGGGCCGCCAGGTTAAACCTGACACCTCCGCCAGCCGCCTGGCTGTCACCCGTGCCCGGTATTCGCGGGGTCGTAGTAAAGAGCGGAGCCGTAAAGGTGAAATCATTACCAGACCCACCTGTCTCCTGCTCGCTAGTCAGCATCTGCTGGCTGGATGAACTCGTGCTCTGGTCATCATAGTAATAGTATACCGAGGCATCGATGGTATCGCCTTTCATCACCGGTATCGAGATGTAGGGGCCCGTCGCGTTGGTCACCTTGGCAGATGATGCGCCGCTAAGCGCCTGGGTGCCATCCCGGAAAGTAGTCACGTTCTTGAATTTCGGGTAGTCACCCTCTTCATCTGCACCGGCTTCCATGGTCAGCAGGTGCTGGTTTTGGCTCGTCTCCACCGGCGTCCAGCTTACGCGCGTATTGCCCTGGTGGTCGGTGTAGAAGTATTCATAGCGGTAGCTTGTGTCCTGCTTCACCAGGCGTCCCTCCGGCATAGGCAGGTAGCTCAGCGCAGGTGTCAGCCCTTCCTTATGCTCCCAAACCATACCTCCTATCATATCCCTGATAATGGCACTGTCACTATTAATCACCACCCGCTCCTGTAGCCGCTGGCCCGTCGCACTATATACATAGGTGACGGTAGCACTATCACTCGTAACCGTTGCGGTCTTACTTAGAATGTTATAGGTGATATCGATGGCCTTGTTTTCATCCTGCGTCAGGTTGCCGTCCTGGTCATACGTATATTCAGTCGACAGGGTCGCACCGTCTATAAAGCCTTTCGCATTGGCCGAAGCATCAGATACGCTTAGCAGGCGGTTACTGCCCGCCTTATAATTATACGTTAGCTGGTCTATCACCGTGGCCGCGCTCGTATCGCTTAACTGAGCGTACCGCGTCAGTCCCTCGATATTACCATTCGCGTCATAGCTCAGGCCATTCACATCATAAGCATCCGCCTCCGCGTTCCAGGCACCATTTTCATAGCCTTTATAGTCCGCACTCAGCAGCCTGCCTATATCATCGTAGGCAAAGGTATAGCTACGCGTACGTTTCGGCTGGTTGTCGCTTATTTCGTTATTCGCTTTCCACACAATCGCGCTGATGTTTCCATCATAGCGGCCTTCATTATTCAGCCCCGCCTCCTGCTCATTATACCGCAGGTCGAAGCCGAATACATCTTTCAGCGCATTGGTCTGTACGGAGTCTAATGAAGCATCATTGAGCGCAGTGAGCCAGCCACGGATATTGTGGCGCATGTCCACTGCCTGGAAGAAGCGGCTATTGTCCTGGTAGCCGTGCAGGTCCTTCCCGATAAGCTGGCCCAGCGTATTGTAGCGGTAGTTCGCTACCAGCACTTCCGGCTGCTCATTTACCTGGTGGTGCACCTGCAGCACCCGGCCCGCATGGTCATAGCTAAAGCGGTCGCGGGTCGTCACCGAGTCCGCAGCGCCGTACACCGTCGTCTCCTGGCGCAGGGGCTTGCCCTCAAAGTCATAAGCCACCGTGCTAATGTCCTGTACCTGCAGGTTCAGGTGATTATTAGACTGGCTCTGGATCACCCGGCCCCACTCATCGTAAAAGAGGCGCTTGATAAGCCAGTCATCCGTTCCCAGCACACGTTCTTTAGAGACTACGGCCATACCGCGTATACGCTCATGGGCAGTAGCTTCCTGTCCCTCTACTATGCCCGGCTCGTAGTAGTCCGATGCCAGGCGGCCGTTACCGTCACGGTCCGTATCGTAGTGGTCGTAGTAAGAGACCGTCAGCACAGCCGATTCAGGCACCTGCGGAAATACATTATTGGTATACCCGTGCAGCCCGCTCGCACTCTCCCTTTCATAGCGGATGCCGCCCTGGCTGTAGTAGCTGTCTATGTCCTGTTGTAGCTGGCTGCGGGTTTTCGTACTTGTCCATATCCCGCTATACACAGGCCGCTGCCTGCGGTCATATTTGATAAAGGTCCACTTATCCTCCTGCCGCAGACGGCCGTCCTGTACCAGGGCGGTACGTCCCAGCGGATCATACAGATAGTACACAGGCGCCTTATCGGGAAACCTGGCCTCGCTGATGCGGCCCTCTTCATCATATACATAACTAAACAGCAACTCGCTGACCGTAGAGGAGGTCAGGTCCCAGGTGCCCCCGGCAGCCTCCAGTATTTCATGGGCTTTGGGCGGCACGGTGTAGCGTAGTCGACCGGCCAGGTCGTAGCTGTAGTACGTCCGGTAAAACAGGCCATCATCATACTGCTGCTCCGTCATTATCGTGCGACCACTATTGCCGGTAAAGTTCCGCACGACGCGGCCCTCTTCATCCGTTACCTGCGTCACCCGAATTCGCTGCAGCTCCGCAGCCGTATATTCCCGTGAGCTCAGGTGTGGGTTCGCCGGATCGAAGTAGCGTATGTCATCCGCATCAGTGGCTACCCGGTAGTCATATAGCACCGCATGGCCGCTATCCGGCTGCCAGGCCCCGCCCACACTGCCGCTGATCACCATGCGCCCCAGCGGGCTGTTTTCATAGCGTGCCTCCGCATAGGGTGCCTCATCCGTAGCGTAGTCCGCATCCTGCGCCTGGTAGAAGAGGTATTGCTCACTCTCCTCATAGCTGGTATTATACGTAGCGCGCGTGCGGAAAAACTCCCCGCTGCCATCTACATAAGGCAGGTAACCCCGCACCGGCGTACCATTATTCAGGTAGCGGTAAGGCTGCACAATGTCACGGCCATCCGGTGTCACATCCAGCATACTCTGCTGCACCGTCCGGCCAAAGCCATCGCTGAATACCTTTACAATGCTTCTTTCAGAAGAAGTCAGTTTCTCTACCGAGTCCACCTCCGTCACGCCTTCTATGCGCACCGAAGTGGCCTGCCTGAAGCTAGCGGCCGCACCGTTAAGCGTAAGGGTATCAGTCTGTGCCCGGGCAAGCTCAGGCCTAAAAGTCAGGATAGCCGCAAGTGAAAGTACCGACAGCTTTATGTATAGGGGTAAAATTCTAAACATTGTCTTTTCTTTTTCTGTCGGTTATTCAGGATTGCCATCAGTATCTACAGGAATGTAGACCGTTTTCGATCGGACAATGTCGCAATCATCCTCCACCGTCACCTTTATGGTGTATGAGGTTGCTCTGGTTTGTGTAATCGTGTTAGTCGTGCCGGCACTTATCGTTGTCCAAAGCGCAGAAGCATGATCATACACCTCCCAGGTATAATACGGCGCTCCCCTCAGGCCATTACTTGAAGCCGTGAATGTCACCGGTTCATTATCATAGCCTGTGGGGTATTGGCTACCGTCCTTCTTATCAGGGGAAAAGGAAAGATAAAGATAATCCCCGATTAAGGGAGAAGGGGAAGGCTCGAGTAATGGCACCTGGAAATAGATCGAGTCCTGCTGCCCGATAGAGTCAATGGCCACTACAGCAACATCTATATCATAGCAGTTACTATAGGCATGTGTATAAAGGTACTCAGATGTATCCGTTGTTTCCCCGATCAATTGCCACTGATAACTCCCCTCATTTGAATCTTTATAATACCATTTGTATTCAAATGGTCCGATTCCACCCGTAGTCGTTACCTTAATAGGCTTGGTCTCGTCAGTGTAGACCCATCCGCCTCCGTAGGCACCTGTAATATCCCTTTCGATAGTGAGTACTGGCACACCAACGTCTACAAACACTTCACTGGTAACACTCGTGGAGGCATCAGATACTGTGTACTGAAGGTAAAAGTCATCACTTCCTGATCCGAGTGTAACCGTACTGTCAGTAGAAGATAATAATTGCTCAGTGCTGCGATCTGCTGAAATCTTCACCCATTTAAAAGTAGGCGTGCCGCAAAAAACACCTTCCTGATCTGCTTCGTATGTTTCCTGCTGATTTACCTCCGGATTCGCCTCACCGTTTATACCCGTAAAAATAAAACCAGCCGTATTAATAAAGGAGTAGCTCTCTCTTACTACCTCTCCAAGATCAGAAGTGACCTCACAGAATAAAGTAAATTTCCGGCAATCTTTAAGTATGTCTATCTGCCGGGAATCAGATGACCATATCGCCTCCGATTGGGTAAATTCCCGAAGTGTCGGGTCCGAAGGTGTCGTATAACGCCATTGAATACTAAATACACCATCGAAAGGTATTTCGGCTTTAACCTGGTAGTATGAGCCCGATCCATCGTCCACCCTCGATAGCCACACCTCCAGCTCTTTATTAGCCTTTCTCTTCTGGTAATCATACGTTTGCCGGATATTCCCCTGGTCGTCTCTCACTACCACAGGCCTTCCTGCCCTATCGTAAGTAGTGGTACTAAACCGGCCTGTTTCATTCACGCTCCTTTTCAGGCCATACCCATCCTCATACACCATAGTAGTCAGCGCCACTTCAGCCGGCCTGAAGGCCAGTTCCGATACCTGAAGTGTGGAGGCCGTGCCCCCACTTCTCGATAGGGTAATGTAGAGCGTATCCCCCAGGCTGGATAAGTCCGCCTCATGCTCAAAATAAGCATCGCTTTCAGAGGGTTCTATTGTAAATGACTCATTTACCTGGTTAGTCCCATCAGAGATAACAACATTCATTGTAGCCGTGCCATCTGCCGTAGCTATACCGCTGATCAGCCACGAACCAAACCCATTTCGCGCTACTTTCCCGTCAATTTCCACCGCATGGTTATCTATCGCCAGGTACGCTTTACTCTGGTAGTCACTGTCATAAAGCGCAATATCAGTATTGAAGTCCTGCTCACTTTCTCTGGGAAACTGGCTATAAGCTACAGATGAAACAGGACCATACATGATTCTCGCTACCGGCAGGGTGTAATCATATCCCAGTAAAACACCGCTTTCGCTTTGCCCCCTGTCAGTAACCTCCTTAGGCGTTCCGTAGGCCTGATAGTTTTTCACCCTGTTAAGCTCTATATAACGCGAGTCCCGGGTGAGCCCGGAGGATGTAGATACAGGCTGAAAATCAGATAATCCGGCTCCTGCAGGTAAGGCATATGAGGCCTCCGCCACCACAATGCTACTATCTCCCTGTGGCAACAAGCTTAAGTGGCTATAGCCGGCCCCCACCACTAAGGTATCTCCGTTTACTACCCTTTCCGTAAAGCTTTCTGCCTCCACCCCTTTCTGATGCGTGTCCCTCAGGCGGTTCACCGCATCTACATACTCCCCTGAGAGGCCCGTTAGACTTAGCTCATCCGTATAGACCATATTACTAATGGTCTTAATACCGCTTTCATCAACTGTTTCCTGTGATTTCAAATAAGGGAATCCATTCTCCCGGTAATGTCTCCTTACTACCGACCTGGTATTTCCAGCCCCCCCATTGCTATCATATACTGTGTTCACCACAGAGTCCGGCGCGTAGCTAACTCCCGTCCGTATACCATATTTACCACAGACAAATAGCTTACCCTGAGACGTGCGCCACTCGTCGTATAGCACGCCGTAAATGGTATTGCCGGCAGAAGAGGCCCCTGATTGCCCCAGATCCTGGTAGCTATATTCCGTTTTGGCCACCAGGTCTCCCGCATCAGAATAAAGCTCTTCCTTCAGCAAACGGCCTTGCTTATCAGATATATTTACTGATGGGACATATGGATAGATGTCATACGCATCCTTTCCATACATATAAGTCGTATCCCTCAGTGCGCCGGATTCCCTTACAAAATGAGTGGTCGCCCTATCATAATCCGGGTGGTCATACTTACCCACATACACAGGTACGTCAAAGTGCAGCTTTCTGGACCCTGAGCCAGGTTTTCTTACGGTTACCTCGCTATAGCGCACAGCAGGATACACCCCATCACCCGGCACAGATAAAGACCATGGCATGCTTACCAGGCTCCTTCTGATCAGGTGATTAATGTCTGTTTGCTGTAGCGTATTGATCGAATCCGTAGTCAGATAGGCGAACCGGTCCACCTCCGGCTCATACGGCTCAGCATATCTGGATATAGGGGCGGGATTAAAAAAGGCATACTTAGGCTCGTACATCATCTTACCCGACGTTGAGCCGTCATCCAGCGTATAATCATAATACTTAAGCGCATCATTAGCTTTACTTAGCCCATCATGAAAGCGTGTAGCACTGATACGAAGTCCGCCACCCGTATATTCCTCTGTGCGGTCAGCTCTTACCGAGGTATGAGGCTCATAAGAAAAACTTGCTGTGGCTCCGGAAGGGAATTTCACATTGGTAAGCGTTCCTACATCAATGCTATTAGGATTAGTACTAAGTTCAGCGCCATCTTTTATAAAAAGAAGGTCACTATCATCTGCATAAGGAAAATGAGTTGCCTCAAAACGCCCGTCAGCATGCTGATATATCCATGTTTTGGGCTGGACCGACTCACCATAATAATAACCCAGATACCCCCAAAGGTCATTTACATTACTATTCCTGTCAGGCAGCGTCATGTTCAGTTTATATGTGAACTGGTAATCCCCAAATACGACATCACCCTTTTTGTGTTCTATATTCTCTAAAAACCACCGTATCTCTTTAAACTCCACATGGTGGACTTTATCATCCACATCTATAGGCGTATACTTGTATGATAAGCGAAACTGATCCGTAAATACCTTCCCTTTTACCGGCGACTTATAAACCTTCTCTACCTGCGTGAGGTGAATAGAGTGACTGCCATCAAAAAACAGCTTGTTTGGCTTATAAAGATCTGGTGCTATTTGCAGTACATAGGTCCTCTGCTTCAACTCTTCCAGGTAAGCAAGAAAGTATTCATGAGCGTCTTCATACTGCAGCCTCATCTCCTCATTCACGCCTATTACCTTCTCAAGGCGTACTTCCGGAGTCTTATTGGATAGTGAATAATTTGGAAGGTAAACACTTTCAAAATCATTTCCTTTTTTAAACTCATGGCTAAAACCCAGTCCCCCCGGCACATTTTCTTTTGGGTAGAACCGCTCATATTCAAAAGCCAGCTCACTCCCATCAGGATGAACCATTTTTGTCAGATACCACCCGGAGCCATAAGTAAGGGCTTGCCTGAAAGGATCTGCCGAAGCTTTCAATGCCCTGTCATTCGTAAAGGCATAGTACGGGATATCACTCGCCTGCAGTCTCGTCCTTACCAGAAAGTCAAAATGATACCTCACACCATTGTTATCCGTAAGGGTCATTTCCGTATAGGTATCACCGAACTCGGTACCCATTTCCACTTTCATTTCAGTCATAGGCTGAAAGCGGGGAGTACCATTATTATCAAATACGAAGTAGCCACTATAGCCAGGGATATTTATATGAAATATATCCGGTTCCGTATCCTGCGTAAAGCCATTATTCAGATAGCTATATTGATTATCTTCCGTGTAAGAATCCGGATTGAACTGCTGAGCTAAAGAAGCATTATTATTATGCAGCCACCCCTTACGGTATGGCGCACTCGCCTCATTCAGTTCATCCGGTAGCCCTCTCAACTCTCTTTGTATGCTACCACCACCGGACAAGTTCCAGTTCATTCCATAGAGCCCGCTGACCTGGCTCACCTTTACCCCGCTTGCAGCATAATGCAGGCTTACGCTATGAGATAGCGACCGGCTATTCACCGTACCCAGCGGAAGCACCATGCTCATAGTGCCCGTATTCAGGTCTACCGGAAAGAACTGCTCCAGAGGCGATTCATTTGGCGCGCCCTTTCCGCTTCTTAGCTCATATGTACGGCTGTAGTTAGTACCTTCCAATTTGGAGGTAATAATCTCTGCCCGGTACCGCAATAAGGTCGACGGTGGGTCGCTGATAACCAACTCGTAGTTAGTTTCCCCAGTTAAATCCACCCACGTACCGGCTGAGTCTACCTGCCATTGGTAGCTCACTTCAGGATCATCAGGTCCGGCAACCAACCTCAGCGTATCTTCATTTTGGTAATACTCTACCTGGGGAGGCGCCTGTTCAGGAGCTTGGTTACCATACTCATATACCAGAAAACCATGTGAGCCGTCTGGCTCAAGTAACTTAGCTATTTCATGCCAGGGCAGGCGATTATTACCGAAATATAGCCGGAGATTAGCGGCATTAGGGTGACTGGTAAAATCAGGCAGGGAGCTAATCTCATTAAATGAGATACTAAAATTATTTAAGTTAGAGGCATTATTTAGGCTCTCCGGTATACTTCCAGTCAGCCTATTATTAGCAAAATGTAGCCATCTGATATTGGAACAATTACCTAAAGCATCAGGTATGGTACCCTCTAGCTGATTATCGTTAAGCTTTAAAAAGAATAGGGTCTGAGAATTACCCAACGATTCCGGAATCAAGCCGGAAAAATTATTCTCATCTAAATACAGATACTTTAAAGGTAGCGTAGACAAAAACGATGGGATAGCTCCGGACAGTTGATTTACGCTTAATGTTAGCGAGGTGAGCGAAGATAAGAATTGAAAGGAGTCAGGTATATTACCCGTCAGTTGATTTTTCGATAACGTAATTGTAGTAAGGTTTGGACATTCTCCCAGCCACCCGGGAATTGATCCTGTCAGGTTATTATCAGCAAGCTGCAAAGACCTTAGATTAGTTATAGGAGCTGGCGCTACAGGAATACTACCTGTGAAGTTACAGGCTGTCAGGGTAATATGTGCCATTGAAGGCTGCCCAAATACCCACGCAGGGATAGTACCCTCATCATAGTTATTGTAAGATAGGTTTAAAAACCTGATATAGCTCAACTGCCAATTCTGAGGAAAAGCGCCATTAAAATAATTATGGTCTAAATACAAATAGACAAGGTTCGGCAGCGCATCCAGCCAATCCGGCAGTACTCCATAAAAACCATTCCCAGACAACCGTAAATCAACGAGGCTTGCAAGATTACTGAGACTGTCAGGCAGTTCACCTCCCAGATTGTTATTGGTTGCCTTTAAATATTGTAAATCAGTCAGGCCTCCCCATGAGCTTGGAATAGTCCCTGTAAGGGAATTATTAGAAAGGTCAAGGAAATACAGATCAGGTAGATTATTAAGAGGAGGCAACCCACCAGTAAGACTATTTTGATATAAACCGATTTTAATCAGTTTGGAAAGATTTTCAATCTCTACAGGTATACTCCCTGTAAGGTTATTACTATATAAATTCAGTTGAGTAACATCCCCATTACTCACAGTAACACCATGCCACGTAGCAAAGTCAGCAGAAGTAGTTCCATTTAACCAATTACTATTATTTGTCCATCCGGCACCATTGGTACTATCATACAGTGCTTTCAGGGCTGCATATTCCACCGAGTCGGGGACTGCGTTCTGGCCATAAACAGGTAAAGAGAAAATTGCCAGGATCAGGCAAGGTAAGAGCAGTTTAATCATGTTTAGTTTATAGGTTCAATACAGGATTGTAAAGTATCCTTCAAAGTTCCTATAAAAAAACGGGCAAACGTAATCAAATACCCGTCAAATAATACACAATAATTGTTTAGTTAAAAACCACATACACGCACAGAAAGCCAATAAAACACGACGAAACGATTCAAAAAATAGATTAAAATTACATAATACAGCTCTTAATCAACTTTCTATCTTAAAAGAAACCGCCATTATCTATGGGTAATTAAATCTTTATACCTATTTAGTATTTCATGGCTCCCAAGCCTTGTCTGAACACCCCATATTTTGTACTATTACCATACCATTTTTTGACATCGGTCAAAAAATCAATCTATTTCAGCTGAATTTCCCTTCCTAATCCTTCGCTTCTGATTCGCTTCTCCCTCGGTTCTGCTTCGCTTCTCCTTCGCTTACCCTCTTACTATCGTTCATCCTGCGTTCGGTTCTCCTTTGGCTAAGCCTTTCCTTTTACTAAAATTGTATTTTTACAACATACACCAATAGGCCACTGCATCTCCTGCATTACCCCCCTCCCCTCATTACAGCATAACCGTCAAGCTAAGGCTCTATTTTGCTCATTTTGAATGGTTGGCTTTTAAAAATGTGGCTACCTGAAGCGATAAGCACTAAAATTTCCCTCCTGAGGGCATAGGCGTCAAGCTAAGGATGTAAAGACCTGTAATTAGCTAGCAGTACAGCAATGAGGCTGTCTCAAAAGACAGACTCTTTCTTTTTGTTCAAAATATAATTTTGCATTCCTCGTAACTACCGCGGGGTTGTACCGGGTCGCGTTCGACCGGGCCGCGTTCGGTCTCGTGGTTGCCACTTCCGCGAAGTTGGTACCGGGTCGCGCCTGACCGGGTCGCGTCTGACCGGGTCGCGCCTGACCGGGTCGCGTCCGACTTCGCTATGCAGAGTGTTTCAGGTGATTTTCAAAATATTGTTTGGCAGAAAAAGAGGCCTTGCTACTTTTGAGACAGCCCCCCGTATGGATAAATTTCGAAGAAATTATCCAACCGGGGGCGGGGCCGACGTTAGAATTTATCGTAACTGGCTGCATGGAGATACATTCTGCAGGGACCACCGAAAAAACGTACCCGCGTTTTCTCAGCAGGGTGGTCAGACTTTCGGAGGTACATGCAGGGTGCTTTATGAAAGCGCGTACTCTGCAAACACACCTTTACCCTCAAACCACTAAAGGCACTACTCTAAATACCCTCCTGGGAGGGTCGGCAGACGATATTCATTGAACATATAATAATGACTCCGGGGTGGGTTCAGCAGTAGCGTGGACCCACTTGAATGCCAACCCAGCTCCGGCGTAATCATCTGTTTTCCATAGGTACATTTCTGCGCCTGCCCCTCCCAGGATGTATAGCCGTCAAACTAATCACACAAATTACTTTAAAACAACTCGTCAGAGATTAGCGAAGCCCAATCCCGTCCGGAGTAGATTGGATCTATTATTTAAGGTTAGTTTGTAACTGAACAGTCTTGCAGACCGCACTCCTCAAGGGGCTGGTAGCTGAGCAGCAACCCCCGGGTACAACCCCGCCGTAGTTATTATAATTCGAAATAAAATACACAGTTAGTGATTTAATCAATAGTGCCTCACCCCCCTCAACTTGATGGTCATGCTTATTACAGGCAGCTTCATACCCCACAGCCTCTCGTAAATATTTCACATAAAAAAAGCCCCTTACGGGGCTTTCATTACTTAAATAGTATATCCTTAATCAGGCTTGTGCGAAGTGATTGCAGCCAAACTTAGCACCTGTCATAAATGCATAATGATCCACCTTATCAGTTACAGGCTTACCATTATTCAGTACCGGTATAATATACTCCGGGTCCCGGTGCTCCTCAGTAAGCTCATTACATTTTCCAAATTCAGCGCTGGAGCTATCCATGGTACTGGTCTGCTCCCAGTGAGAACAATGATCACAAGTTGCGTCCATATCTATAAATTCTTTTAGTAAATACTTGTTTTCCTATTAATTACTAATTAAACGATAGAACCACCATAGATTGTTGGGCAAATCACCTCACAAAGACTAATTTATCATCAGTCTAAGTAAAGAGTGGGCTAATCCAGGTAAACCTTCAGCATCCGTTCACCGCCTGAACCCGATACCTGAATGAAATACACACCTTCCCGGCTATGCCCCGGTACCACATCTACCACAGACACCCCCGCATACGGCCTGCTGTAGACCTCACGGCCCATCATATCCAGCACCCTGATAGTCGCTTCCTGGTACTCACTACCCAGAGACAACTCCACACCTCCCTGAATCTTCCTCCAGGTCATTTCAGAAGATGCTTCCTCTGCTGTGGGTTCAACACGATAACCGCTTCCTGTAAGTCCGAAAAACTCCGCAGCATAATAAGAACTAAAGAAATTCACGTCTGCAGCAAAGGTACCCGTGGTTCCCCCCTGTTTGCTCCCTGTGCCGGGATCAACAGATACATCATGACCCATACCAGCTATAGAATATGTCACTACCACACTGCTACCGCGACTGTTGCGATAATCCCGGCGGGTAACCGAGCTATTGCCCGCAAAGGAATAGTCAGTTGCGTCCGCATATCGGTCCGTGCCGTGTACATTCGTCCACTGCTCCATTATTTCCCTCAGGTTATTATCATTTACCGTATAGTCACTTGTCCCATGGAATACCGCCACCTCGGGCCAGGGGCCGCTATAATTAGATGCGCCACGCACAAGATCCCCCCATCCGCCCGGAGAAAGGTTATACCCTGGGTTCATGGCATAACCCGACGCATAAGCATTAGCCGCCGCATGGTATGGCACCCCTGCCAGGACAGCACCGGCACTAAACACCTCCGGATAGGTAGCCAGCATAGTAGTGGTCATACCCCCTCCTGCAGAAAAGCCCGTGGCAAATACACGCCCCGCGTTTACGCTGTAATTGCTCTTCACATAATCCACCATACTTCTGATAGAGCGGTTTTCGCCATATCCGCGGGTATAATCATAATAATTGAACCAATTAAAGCAACGGGCACCATTATTATAGCTACTCTGCTGGGGGTAGATTACATAAAACTTAAACCTGTCGGCCAGCTCATTCCAGCCCGTGTTATTAGCATAGCTGCTAGCCGTCTGTGAGCATCCATGCATAGCCACCACTACAGGTGCGTTGGCAGGCATATTAGCAGGCACATAGAGATACATAGACAGGTTACCCGGGTTATACCCAAAGCTACTGACACTATAAAGAGGCCTCTCCGCCGCATTCGCTTCAGGCCCCGCATAGCGGGCAGAAGAAGAGGACGCCTCAAATGTCAGTTTAAAAGCAGCATCGAAAACCGTATAGCCATAGGTGTCCAGGTAAATATTTCCCCCGCTATAAGTATTCGTATAGCTATAACTAAACACACTATTGGTAACCTGAAAAGTATACTGACCCGCCTGGAGGCTTAGAGGGCTACTAAGCGCCACTGTTTGCCAGCCCGAACCCTTAGACACTCCCTGCTGGGTATATATAGGTGTGTCAGTCACCGTATTACCCGCAAATACCTTAAGCGTACTGTTTGAAATAGCTGTTCTGAACTTAACCTCTATCGTCTTTAACAGGGCCGCACGATCAAGAGTAAATGACTGTGCAGAATTTGACGTACTCACATAAGACAGGTAGCCCTGAGCCAGTGGCTGCTCAATCGTGAAAGTCTCGCCACCTCCGCCACCACCGGATCCGGGGACTGCCGCTGAGGCCGTATTGGAATAGGCTGAGTAACCTCCGCTGCTTTGGGCCCGGACTCTGTAATAATACGTATTGCCTGCACTGACTGAAGCATCAGAGTAAGAAGTACTGCCTGCCGAAAGTGACGCTACTTCCGCAAATCCACCTGAAGACTGTAATGAGCGCTCCACAGAAAAAGAGGTTTCGTCAGAGCTGTTATCCGACCAGCTAAGCGCTATTGCGGAGGAAGCAGAAAGGTATGAGGCTGTAAGCGCAGAAGGTGCAGCCGGAGCACCAGGGTCAGGCGACCCCCCTCCTCCGGTAATCCCCCAAAACTCAGCAGCATAATACGCCGCAAAGAAATTCACATCCGTGGCATAACCGCCGGTGGAGCCTCCTTGCTTATCCCCGCTGCCGGGGTCTACAGCCACTGCATGGCCCATGCTCGTTATGTCAAAGGTAAGCACTACAGGTGAGCCACCGCTATTACGATACTCCTTACGGGTAATACGGCTATTACCCTCGTAGCTACCCTGAGAGGTTTCAGGGTTTGTGTCAGTACCGTGCACATTCGTCCACTGCTCCATCAGCTCCGTAAGGTTAGAGTTACTCACCGTATAATCAGACGTACCATGAAACACACTCAGCGTGGGGTATGGTCCGCTATAACTGCTATACGCATTACGTACAAGGCTCCCCCACTGAGAGGGACTTCTATTTACTCCGGGGCTCATCGCCGAAAAAGCGGAGGTCAAAGAAGTAGCCGCCTTGTAAGGAAGCCCCGCCATTACTGCACCGCCGCTAAACTCATCAGGGTAGGCAGCCATCATTACTGCAGTCATAGCCCCCCCGGCCGAAAAACCGGTAACGAATACAGAAGAGCCATCAACCCCGTACGAGGACTTCATGTAGCTCACCATCGACCTGATAGAGGAGGCCTCCCCCTGTCCGCGATTAATATCACCATTTTCAAACCAGTTAAAACACTTACTGGAGTTATTGCCCGACTTTTGCTGGGGATAAACCACATAAAAGCCATACTTACTCGCCAGGTCGCTCCAGCCGCTTTCAGCAGCGAAGCCCGCAGCATCCTGGGTACATCCGTGCATAGCCACCACCAGGGGAGCGCCCGCACCTGCACTAGATGGAGCATACAGATACATATCCAGATTACCCGGATTAGACCCAAAGGAAGATATTCTGCTAAGAGATTGGGCGTGAGATAAGACAGGCAGCCAAAAGAGCATCATTAAGAGCCCCAGGCCAAATAGTTGGTTAAAATGTTTCATATACATTGGGTTATGTCGTTCGATAGCCACAGCCAGATAGCAATAGCTAGTAAAACTTACCCCAAACCAAACAATTGAACTAAATTAACTTGCGAACTAAAAATTTTATGTGGTGAAATCCCAATACCTCAATGGGAAGAACCATGAAACACCCTCATACAAAAACAAACCACCAATAAAGCCCCTCTTGTGATATTCAGGCTATTATAAAATTTCAGGGTAACCACCCACCACCGCCCCCTTCAAGTAGCCGAAAGATGTAAGCTGAACTGACAGCAGGTAAAATCAACATGGAGCTATCCCTTCTTCAAGGGAGGTTATTCCCTCACGTTAAAAGAAAGTGACAGGAAATATAAAACCAGGTCAGGGTGGCGTTACCCGCAGAAAAGTGGCCTGAAAGCCGCTATTTATAAGTGCAATCGCTTGTGCCCCCCTTTCCGAATGACCGAATGCGAAAGCGGGCGCCTAGCTGGGGCGCCTAGCCGGGGGCGCCTAGCCGGGGGCGCCCAGCCCAGTGATCCCCACGTCCCTAACGTGGTGCGCTAACCATAAAAAAAGCCCCTCAGAGATAATCTGAGAGGCTTCCTGGTGTCGGGATGACTGAATTGGAACGGGGGCGCCCAGCCCAGTGATCCCCACGTCCCTAACGTGGTGCGCTAACCATAAAAAAAGCCCCTCAGAGATAATCTGAGAAGCTTCTTGGTGTCGGGATGACTGGATTCGAACCAGCGACCCCCACGTCCCTAACGTGGTGCGCTAACCGGACTGCGCCACATCCCGTCCGAACTTTCGTTCTTTTATCCGCATCCAGTGCCTGGCTTGCGAATAGGACTGCAAATGTAAAAAACTTTTTCTTACCCCAAAACAAGGCATCTCATTTTCTTTAAGCTCAAATGCAGGCCTAGTGTAATTTAACCTTAATACTTAATGGACTAAATCGATTTTTACCTTAATTCGCAGACTACATTAACTTGAGCTGATGAAAAAAACACTGCAAAATGTGACCATAGGCATCGCGTTGCTTATAGGTTTTACCATGTGTGCCCGCCCACGGATCAACCAGACAGGGGGAAAAGAAATGAGCGCAGAGGCTTCCGCAGAAACCAACACTGAGCCCAGTCTCCTGTATAAGATATCCGGCAACGGACTGGAGCGCCCCAGCTACCTGTATGGCACCATTCATATTATCTGCCCGGCAGACTTTACCCTGGCCCCATACGTCGAGCAGGCAGTAAAAGAAACAAGCCTGACCGTCCTTGAACTGGATATGGACGACCCTGACCTGCAAACCCAAATGCAGCAGAGCATGATCAATCCCGGTTTGATGAACTTTACAGAAAACATGGATGAGGAAAGCCGCACAAAACTCGATCAGATCCTGAAAAAACAATACGGCGCCGGAGTTCAGCAGCTCGGTATTATGAAGCCATTTGTCATACAGAATATGCTATTGCTGAAATACCTCCCTTGTGCCGCACCGGAAAGCTATGAGGGCCGGTTTATAGAGCTCTCACAGCAACAGGAGCAGGAGATCATAGGACTGGAAACAGTGGCTTATCAATTCTCCGTATTCGATAGCATCCCCCAGGAAGAGCAGATCGCCTGGATAGAAGATATGATCAATGATAGCGCCTCTACTGCAAATGAATTTAGCCGTATGGTTGAAGCCTATAAAGCCAAAGATGTGGAAAGGCTTCTGGAGATTTCTATTGAAAGCGAACAGTTCCTCAACTATGCGGACCTGCTTCTTTATCAGAGAAACCAAAACTGGATACCCAGGATCGAGCAGATCGTAAAGGAACAGTCAGCGTTCATAGCAGTCGGAGCCGGCCACCTCGGTGGGCAAAAGGGGGTAATCTCCTTATTACAGGATAAAGGCTACACCGTAGAGCCTGTAAGGGAGTAAGACGGCAGTAACAAAAAAAAAGAGGCTGTCTCAAAAGGCAACCTCTTTTTGTTCAAAATATAATTTTGTATTCCTCGTAACTACCGCGGGGTTGTACCGGGCCGCGTTCGGTCTCGTGGTTGCCATTTCCACGAAGTTATACTTCGCTATGCAGAGTGGTTGAGGTAATTTTCAAAATATTGTTTGGTGGAAAAAGAGGCCCCGATACTTTTGAGACAGTCTCTTAATTCCTTTCAGGCAAGGCTCATTCGATCCCCTTTCTCCTCAAACTCTTCCAGCTTATTCATCAGCCATTCCCACAAGTGCTCATAGGGGATAATCTCTATCTCCGCGTAGGCATCACCCGGCACATCTGCCGATTTAAGCTTGTCATACAGATACTTGCTTTTCTTACGGCACGTCTTCAGATCAAAATCATACTGCACCAGGTTTATAAGTAGCTTAAAGAAAATTACCGTGCGGGTACTGAATGTTTCTTTAAAGTGCCTGCTCATATATTTTTTAAGCGATTCCACCCGGAACATCAGTGCATCAAGGTCCTTGTTCTCCAGGTAATAGAGATATTGAAGCACCAGGATAGCCAGATTAAAGCCCTCTTTGTCTTTAGAGTACTCAGGCACCGTACTTACAAAGTCATAATAATTAAAGGAGCGGTTTACCCGGTTCGTAGGATTAATAAACTGCAGGTAAGCCGTATATAAATTCCACCTTTCCTTAGCCAGTTCGCTGATCTTATTATAGTTCGGATTCCGTTCCACCTCCTGCAACAACTCCCCGGAAAGAGTGTAGTCCCGTGAGTGCATGGCCAGCAGAAAGTAGTTTTCCATAAAGCTGAACCAGTTTGTGGAGTAACGGCTAAAGCTCTTTACATATTCCTTAGCCTGGGCCAATCCGTTTTTATAGTCCTTAATACGAAGGTAAGCGTATATCTTCGCAAACTTGTTGAACCGGTCATCGAAGCGTTTCCGGTTAATGATGGTCTTCTTATACTGCTCATCAATGTGGTTCGTGATCTCGATCACCTTCGCATAATTACCGGTGAGTTCATGAAACCAGACATTGAGCAGGTGGTAGTGTTCAAAGATATTGTAGCTATCCGTTTTTTCCCACAACTTCCTCAGAGTCTCGATACCGTCCTCAGCAAACTGCAGGTTCTCTTTACGGCTGCTGACGCTGCGGTTCAATTCCACCTTAACTTTAAAGTACAGCTCAGCCGCCTCTTCTTCCAGCTTGATAAGCTTTTTGTAGTGCTCCAGCTTTTCCTTGTTCTTATCATACATCACCGGCCTTACCCGGCTTGCATAAATAAACCGGAGCAGCTTGAGGGAATCCAGAATGATGTAGTTGAATTCAGACCCTTTGGCGAGGTTTATGGCTTTATTCAGGATTTTCTCCGCGATACCCAGATCACCGAATTTCAGCAGCATACGCCCCTGATGAAGAAAATTCAGACATTCCTGCTCATCGTGGTGGGAAGCCTTGATCTGGCTATCGTTAAAGTCGAGAAAAAACAGGTGATTCAGTAGCTTTTGCTTCAACCGACTCTTGAGCATTCTATAGCGATAGTCGACCTTTTCTTCCCCGTAAATTTCATATGCAGCGTCTTTATCAGATCCAACTTTTCCTTCTTTGATCTTATTGAAAAGCTGCATTTCTTTGCTATTGAGATCATTATCAGACTTCAGATCTAATAATTGTATATTTTTCTTACCTCTCTTTGTTACAATTTTTACAAGTCTAGCAATCTCTTCCATCCCAATAGGCCGGTTAAAGTAACTTTCACTTCTTTAAATATAGATAAAACCAATAAAATATAAAAAATTTTAATGTTATTTTCATGGCTAAAATTTCCTGTTTTTCCTATACCTAATTAATCATCTTAGCATCATTAACCTAAAATCTTTAAATGCCATGATGACTTTAATTGCACTTTTAATGATGAACTTTTCCATGTTGCTTACTTCGTCACCTGCTACTCAGCCGGATGATGACGGAATAAGCAAAACCGTAATCACCAATGATGATGGTGGTGCAGGTACATGGATGGAAGAAAATGAGCCTACTCCCGGAAGCTAATTTTCGGAAACAATATATTTAAAAAGGGGCCAAATGGCCTCTTTTTTTATATCCCCTTCTGTAAATAGTTATTTTTTCAAACTAAAATGTTGTTATTGTAAGCGTTTTATGCCTGTCAATATTACTTTTGATGGTAAGGAACGATTCTATGCGATTACATACCGTCCTGATTCTGCTTGCTTTTCTCTCCCTTTCCGGGTGTTTCTCATCCGATGAAGGCGCTGAATCAGTAAATTCGGTTTCAGTAAGACTCGCTCAAAATCCGGAAACCCTAAACCCGGTAAGCTATGTGGATCAGTACACGTTCAGAGTAAGCAACTACATCTATCAATCCCTCCTTACCATCGACCATAGGAATAACGGCATTAGACCTCAGCTAGCAGTGGACCTCCCCACAGTGGAGGCTGTTGACTCCGGATTTCTATACCACTACGAGATCAGGCCTGAGGCAAATTGGAGTCCGGGACATCCTGTTACTTCTGAAGACGTGGCCTTCACCATAAAGCTTTTCTTTCTCCCACGCCTCAATAATGACAAGGCAAGCGTGGATTACCAGTTTATTAGAGGACTCGTACCCCACCCTACTAACCCTAAAAAATTTGCTATTTATTGCGAATCGGGCGCAGATGACCTCAAGCTGCTTACCGGCGACTTTCTGATATTACCCAGGCACCTGTTTGATAACGAGAATGTAACCGGTCAATGGCCCCTGCATGACCTCGTAGCAGGCAAGATCGACACCCAGGGCAATGCCCCTTATGATCGGTTCGTCCGGAAGTTTAACGACCCCGCCACTTCACGAGATTCCACTATGATAACCGGCAGTCACGCCTATCACCTTGTAGCATGGGAAACCGACAAATACATTACCCTGAAGCGTAAGAAAGAATGGTGGGGAGATAAATTACCGGCCTCTTCCGGGATTTCAGCAAAGCCGGATGAGATCATCTTCCGCATTATTCCGGATTACAACACCAGTCTGCTCATGCTTAAAGCCGGAAGAATTGATTTAATGGATAATATTACCTCTTCTGACTTCCGCCAGCTGAAAAAAGATAAGGCCTTCCTGCAGAATTATTCCCTCTACTCTCCTTCTACCTATAAATTCATTTATCTCGGTCTGAATGACCGCCTCCCTAAGCTGGCTGACAGCGACACCAGACGAGCCCTGGCGCATTTGCTGGATGTCTCCCAGATAATCGAGTTAAACGAATATGGCATAGCTCAGCCCGCCACAGGAATGATTTCACCAGCAGATTCGGCACATTTTAACGATAATATCGTGCCTTATCCTTATAATCCGGAAAGGGCAAGAGCGATACTGGAGGATGCAGGCTGGCAACAGAAAGACGGTACCTGGACGCGCGAAAAAAGAGGAACCAAACAGGAACTTGGATTCGTGATTACCTACAAAAGCGGAACTCCGGCATACGAAACCATTGCCCTCATCCTGCAGGAGGCTGCAGCCTCTATTGGCATTAAAACCGAACTCAAACCGGTCGAAGGGGCCGTGCTCTCCGAATCTTTGCGTAATCACGAGTTTGAAATCTTTATTGGCGCCCTCCGGGGCAATCCCTTTGCGTATGACTTCAGGCCTATTCTTCATACTGATGCCAGTGGAAAGGGAGGATACAATTATACAGGTTTTGGCACAACCGAAAGTGATTCGCTGGTAGACACCATAGTCAAAGACACTTCGGCAACCAACCGGGTAAACTACCTATACCGCCTGCAGGAAATACTGCACGAAGAAGCCAATATTATCTACCTCTATTTCATTCAGGATAAAATCGCTATCCACAGCCGGTTTACTAATGTGACCATTTCATCCTTGCAACCAGGGTATGAACTCACTAATTTCACCCTGAAAGAAGAAGACTAGTATGCTCAGGTATTTGCTCCGAAGGCTTTTATGGGCTATTCCTGCTGTACTGGCAGTAGCACTGCTCGTACTGCTTATCGGTGAGCTAGCCCCGCAGGACTGGGTGGCCGGCCGGCTGGAGGGCACAGCAGGCCGGTTTTCTGACAAAAATACGGCAGAAATGCGGCAAACGGTCTACCGCAGGATAAGGAGCCAATACGGACTTGATCTGCCGATATTTTACGTTAGCATCACCTCCCTTGCAGAGCCCGATACACTCAGGAGCCTTTACCCCTCTGCACTACGCGAGCTGGCCGGGCGCGTAGTATATAACTATGGTAACTGGGAGCCGGCCGCTAACTACACCTCACTGGTAATGGAGGCGGAGACTGCTACCCTCAACAACCCCGACGTAGCCTCACTCATAGGCCCCCTTTACAAATGGCATGATGTCTCAACTGCGAAACGCCAATGGATGGCCCTGGCTGAATTTCCCGGTATCACAACCAAAACGAGGTCGCTGACCAGACAGGCGTTGGTAACACTGGATAATCTGGAGCGAACAGCCACTCCATGGAAGAACTTTATTCCGAAAATACGATGGCACGGCATCAATAACCGCTACCACCTCTGGCTCACATCATTGATAAAAGGCGACTTCGGGACCTCATTCAGGGATGGCGAAGCTGTCAATGACAAAATCAGCACAGCAGTCAGCCAGACACTATGGGTGACCATTCCCGCTTTGTTTATGACCTTCTTGCTCTCATTGTGGCTTGGAAAATTCCTTTCGCAGAACAGCTTTTCTATACCGGCCAACTTGTCTTCCACTGCGTTATACATGTTAGATGCCATGCCCTTATTCTGGCTTTGCCTTTTATTTATCATGGCGCTTGTGACCCTCGATCTATACGAGTTACTCCCTTTTTATGATGTGATCAGTGTACCATCATCCGGGCCTCAGCAGGTCTTCACTAAGCTCAGGCAGCTAATATTTCCTATAAGCTGCCTTGCACTGTCTTCTATCCCATACGTCACCAAGCAAGTGGAATCCGCCTTTAAAGAAGTCTACCCCAAAGAATACATCACCACCGCCAGGGCAAAAGGATTGAGTGAGTCAAAGGTCACATGGAAACATGCTTTCCGCAATGCAATATTTCCCTTGATCACCCTGATCTCCCTGTTTTTACCCGCAGTATTTGCCGGATCGCTGGTAGTAGAGGCACTCTTCGCTATTCCAGGTATAGGCAAGCTTCTGACCGATTCGGTTATCGCCAGAGATTTTCCTGTAGTGATGGGGATCGTTTTTTATATTGCTTTGATCCGTATTGGAGCCAATATTTTGGCAGATATCGCCTATTTTGCGAGCGATCCACGGATCAGACTTAGAGAATGATCATTAGAAGCAGAAAAACATACTATACATTTTTCAGGACAGACACCTTCCTGTCAGCCGTATGGCTTTTACTCATGGTTATTTTTGCCGTATTCGGCCCTTTCATCACTGGTGAAAACGGAAGCAGAGGCATTCTGCCTTTTAATGCTGATAAACTTCACCCTTCCGCCTCTTTTTTACCACCATTCAGCACGATAGAGCCTGACGGGAGAGTGTTTTACCTCGGGTCAGACCACCTGGGCCGGGACCTGCTCTCAGGCATTGTGACCGGTGCCAGAAGCAGCATGCTCGTGGCCCTGGCTGCGATGACCCTCGCCTCTGTATTGGGCACCTTATTAGGGGGCCTGGCAGGCTTCTTCGGCGACAGACAGATTATCATTAGCCGCGCAGCCTGGATGGCCGGAGGCATCCATCTGTTACTGGTGTGGTTCTACCTTATCTATGTGCCACGGTATACCTGGCAAGACCTCCCTGATGCCGGTCTGTTCGGCTCACTGCAGTTTCTTTTACAGATCCTGCTCTTTTGGCTATGTATTCTCATCATTACCTATGCTCTGCTGGTCCTGTTCCGCTATATTCCCTGGTTCCGAAAGGGACTCCCCTTGCCTATTGATACCTGGTCTACAGGATTTACAGAGATCTTTGCCAGCGTTCCGCGACTGTTCCTCGTTCTTTCACTGGTAGCTGTCGTAAAGCCGGGCGTATGGACCTTTGTATTACTTATGGGAGCTACCTCATGGATAGGCGCAGCCAGGCTGGTCCGCGGACAGATGTTACGTATCAGAAGGCAGGAATATATTGAGGCCGCTTACGCTCTGGGCATATCGCGAAGAAAGATATGGCTGAGGCATGCCCTCCCAAATAGTGCCGCTGTGGTACTGGTTGACTTTACATTCGGGGTGGCCGCCATCCTTATGGCAGAATCAACCCTTTCGTTTCTAGGAGTAGGCCTTCCTCCGGAGGTAACAAGCTGGGGGAAGCTACTTTCTAACATTAAGTATGATGCTGCTGCCTGGTGGCTCGTCGTTTTCCCTGGGCTCACCATCTTTCTGACTATCCTGTCTATCCATACCTTGGGGGATGCGGTACGAAAGAAAATTAACCCAAGAGAAATAGCTTAGAACATTCTGAGCACCATTCAGGTTCTACCCAAAGTTCTTATCAAACCTGAAACGTTATGAAAAACCTGTTAGTGATTGTAGCGGTAGTACTCTTTATACTATGGCTACTGGGTTATTTTGCATTCCCTAATATAGGAGGAATTATCCACGTATTAGCTGTTATTGCCCTGGTTCTGATTATCATTCGACTAGTCAGAGGCAGATAGCAAACGTAAATAATAAATAAAGCCCGGCCTTAAATGAAAGACCGGGCTTTTTGCTGGTTGAAAAGGTATCGTGCTATTGTTATTACAAATAAAGGGTATGCCAGCCTCAGGGACAAGGAAACAATATTGCCGAATATAACATAGGGAGACAGGCGTGTGAAGGCTGGCTTCATACTACCCTGCTTAGTGATAGGCGTTTTATAGCACCTTATCAGAATATTATACTGAATATTAAAACTAAACCGGCATTTGTTTTACCAGAAAGTGACACGCTTATAAAAGCATCACTTCACGCTACCGCCTCTTCTTCCACCACGGGAAGAGCCAGTGTGAAGGTAGTGCCGTACCCTGGCTTACTTTTAACCTGGATAGTGGCCTTGTGGTAGGTGGCAAATTCCTTGCTCAGCAGTAGCCCCAGGCCTGTGCCGGTCTCATTAGCCGTACCTTTCTTTGTCAGGTGATGACTTTCTTCAAATAGCTTCTTCTGATCCTCATAAGGGATACCTATCCCGGTATCTTTTACAAACAGGTGTACAAGGTCCTCCTCTCTACTCGCGCAAACCATAACCTTACCTCCCGCAGGGGTAAATTTCAGTGCATTTGAAAGTAGGTTTCGTATAATAAAGTCGAGCATATAAGTGTCTGCCTTCACCTTTAACCCGGACTCACAAGAAACATCAAGGCTTATCTCCTTCTCCATAGCACGCTGGCGATGAAGAGCTATATTATTATGTATGAGGTCATTAAGAACCAATTGAACAGGTTCGTAGCGAATAGCCCCCATCTGGCTTCGGCTCCATTCCAGCAGGTTCTCGAGTAACACACTCAATTGAGTGGTGCTATCATACATGCGGCTGGCCAGCCCCCTCATTTCTTCCCTCGAAAAGCCCTGTTCATAGGTGATAAATATCTTGAGAAATGAGGACAGCGTAGCCATCGGGCCTTTCAGATCGTGAGCGATGATACTGAAAAATTTGTCTTTGGTATTATTAAGCTGCTTAAGTCTGAATTCTGAGGCATGCAGCTTATTGTTAATTTCTTTCAGGTTATTATTCTGGTCTTTCAGCGTCTGGCTGCTTTGCCGGATAAGGCTCAGCTGACTATGCAGGCGCTTTAGCATCTCATTGTAAGCTTCATATAGCTGCTGAATCTCTACTGAAGAAGAGGAAGCACTTATATTCAGGTGATCTGCCGTAAAGCCTCTGGACTCCACTTCCTTCATGGCCAGCCTCAGTGATACTATCGGTCTGGTAATAAGACGGGATAGTACATGACTCAGCAAAAGGCCCAATAGTACACAAACCCCAACCAGGTACATATAGGTGGATTTAATAGTGTCCAGGATCTCATTTTCCTTGAGCTGGGCTTTGGCATCTATCTCGTGAAATGTATCATCAAGTAGCTCTCCCAGGTCACTTAGTTCAGCTATGAGTCCTCCCTGGTTTGCCAGGCCAATTTCTCTCTTGGCTTTAGCTAATGTATTAAAAGCCTTCTTATAATTTGTAAGGGCCCGGGCGGCTTTATTATCATTACCTGACATACGGGAAAGAAGCACGTCTGCTAAATGATTGAAGGCAAAGATATACTCAGCTTCCCCCCTCATAAGAAAATCCTTTTCATGCCTTCGCAACATCAAGAGGTCTTTTTCCGGAATAGCGGGGGAGTGCCTTTCCAGTTCGTGAGCGTATTCTCTCATATCCCCTTCAACACCGTAGTCTTTAAAGCCACGATTTTTTAAGGCTTTAACGAGCTGGGCAAATTTTTCCTCATAGGCCAGCCGTTTCCTGTCAAAGCTTCCTAGTGCCTGGCGAATACCAAACTGACCGGATGATTCATTAGCTGAAAGAGAGTCTATCTTGTCTGAAATTAAATCAGAAAGGTCATACCTGTGGCGCAAAAGCAAACTGGTGCCATCCTGGTAAAACTGATTATTCGTAATATCCGTAGCCAGAAAATCAGCATCAGCTTTAGTAAGTCTGAGTGTACTTACATAAACCTCTCCCACCTGATTACGGGTCTGCCTGACCTGATCAGTCTCACGAAAGTACCAGACAGACACGATAGCAATGAATACGATGAGGCTGGTAAAAGAAAGGAATGCGAATAGCAAACGGCTATATATGGTAGTATGCCTTGGTATCAAATTAGCGACAGAATCCGGAATTATAAGATATAATTTTGCCGCAAAAGTAATGATACCGGCTTAAATTCCCGCCTTATAATCAATTATTGAATATTAAATCTCTGTTAAGTACCCGCCTGAAAAGCATTGAATACAGAAAGGGGTTATTTTTCCTTCTTCAGACTCTTGATAAATCTAGCCCAGTTGAAGGGGTTCAAAAGCGGGTTGGGGCGGGGGCCGAAGCGGTCATTCATGTACTGTATCTGCTGTTGCTGATACACACGATAGTTAAGCTCGCCATCCATGGGCGTGCTTCTGAACATGCTGGCCATCAACTCTTCATTAAGGTTTTCAGCCAGATTATCATAGTTACCTTCATCTGGTAACTCCATGGCGAGTACCGCTTCTTTAAATAATTCTTCAGTAGGGTATGGCAATACCTCTACGGTAGGCAGCATAGTGGTATCTTCACTCAGCTCGATCATCACCGAATAAGTGTCCTTTTCCGTTGCAGGAATGATAAGCCCTCTTTTACGAAAGCCAACTGAACTGATAACTACACTGTCGCCTTCGAGTACCGGCATGGAAAAGTAGCCGAAGCTACTGGAGGTGGTACCCCGCCCTGCCAGGGGTACATACACGTGAACTCCGGGGAGGGGCTCTTCAGTAACCGCGTCGATTACCACACCGCTAAACTGAATTACTTTTTTCTTTTCCTGCTGCTCATCTCCGTTATCCTGGGCATGGGCTTGTGATGCTACCATGACACAAATAGCTGTGAGCGAAAAGATAAGAAAGGTATGTAGGGTGTGTTTTATCAAAGCCATCGTTTCTTTATAAGCCTCCAGATCCGGGCAATTGCACCGTGAATTTAAGACTTCGAATTATGTTATAATAATTAACTTACGAAAAAATAGTTCCTTGCGTATAATTGCAGACAGCTTTTTATGCGATTAAAACACTTCAATCTTCCTTTTTCTGTACAGCTTTTCAAGGCCCTCAGTGATGAGGCAAGGGTAAGGATACTTGTATTATTACAGGAAAAGGGGAATCTGTGTATTTCCGACCTTGAATTGATTCTGGACTTCACGCAGACTAAAACCAGCCGTCATATCACCTACCTGCGAAATGCAGGCATTTTGGCTAGCCGGAAAGCCGACCAATATGTTTTTTATTATATTAAGGAGGAGGTAGAAAACTTTGTGAGGCAAATGCTGAAATACGTGCAAAGCGATGGAAGATTAAAAAAAGACCTGGAAATCCACGACATATTGGAATCCAACCGGGAGCTGGCCAAAAACAAAGTGGATCCTGATAACCGCAGGCTACCGTGAACTTAAACCACCTATCTGCGTTCAGATAAAGGTAATTCCGACAGACATATTTTTTTCATGAGAAAGACTTATAAGCACATCTTCTTTGACCTTGATCACACCCTGTGGGACTACGAGAAAAACTCTCATGAAACCCTGACTGAGCTTTACTATCACTATAGATTGTATGAATTTAACCGGTTTACAGCGGATGAGCTGATTGAGCGGTTCAGCCTCATAAACCGAAAGCTGTGGAGGCAATTTAATGACGGAAAGGTCACGGCAAGCTATCTCCGCAAAAAGCGCTTCCTTGATGTATTCGATAGCCTGGGACTGGCCAGGGCGGTAGTACCGGAGTCATTTACAGATGATTATGTGCGGTTATGTCCTACAAAGACGAATCTCATTCCTTACACCCTGGAAATGCTGGACTACCTGAAGGAGAAGCAGTATAAGCTACACATTATCACCAATGGCTTCCGGGATGTACAGCACATCAAGCTATCTAAAAGCAACCTTTCGGATTATTTCACAGAGATTGTAACGAGCGATTGCACAGGTTTCAAAAAACCTCACAAGCAGATCTTTGCTTTTCTACTGGATAAGGCAAAGGCTGAGCAGGGCGAGTGCATCATGGTAGGCGACAACCTGGAAGCGGATATACTCGGGGCCAGGAATATGAAGATTGACCAGGTATACTATAACCGGCATAACCTGAAGCACAAAGAAAGCCCTAATTTTGAGATCACTTGCCTGAGTGAACTTCAGAAAATCCTATAATCAGGCAGCCCGGTAATCAATCGTTTGCAGGGATGGCTTTTCGGGGTCTTATGACTAAATTTACGCCGCCCGAACGGGCGATATTCAAAACCGAAAAAACAGACCTTCCTTATGTCTAACGGATTATTCAAGGTACCCGTACCTCATAACGAGCCGGTTAACTCATATGCTCCCGGCACGCCTGAGCGCAAGGAGCTTAAAGCCATGCTGGAAAAACTACGTGGCGAAGAGGCCGATATCCCCATGTATATCGGCGGAGACAAAGTGCGTACAGATAAAAAGATCCGTCTGAGCCCTCCTCATGACCACCAGCATACACTGGGATTTTTTCATGAAGGCGACAAGTCTCACGCAGAACAAGCAGTAACAGCTGCGCTTAATGCCCGTGAACACTGGGCTGATCTCTCCTGGGAGCACCGCGCAGGTATATTCCTGAAAGCTGCGGAACTGATCGCCGGGCCATGGCGCGCCAGGCTTAACGCGGCTACCATGCTGGGGCAGTCAAAGAATGCTTACCAGGCCGAAATTGATTCTGCCTGTGAGATAGTGGACTTCCTCCGGTTCAATGCAGCCTACATGACTGAAATCTATGCCCAGCAGCCTGAGTCGGCTTCCGGTGTATGGAACAGGCTGGAGCACCGTGGCCTCGAAGGATTCATTTTTGCTATCACTCCTTTTAACTTTACAGCCATTGCGGGTAACCTGCCTGCCGCCCCTGCTATGATGGGCAACACAGTAGTGTGGAAGCCTGCCTATACTCAGGTGTACGCTGCTGATGTGATTATGCAGGTATTCCGTGAAGCAGGCCTTCCTGACGGGGTTATCAACCTTATTTATGTGGATGGTCCTGCAGCTGGCGAGGTGGTATTTAACCACCCTGACTTTGCCGGCCTGCACTTTACGGGCAGTACCGGTGTGTTCCGCCAACTCTGGAAGACAATCGGCGAGAACATTCATAAATACAAAACATACCCCAGGATCGTGGGTGAGACGGGCGGTAAGGACTTTGTCATTGCCCATGCCAGTGCGGATGCCAGGCAGGTAGCGACAGGCCTGGCCAGAGGTGCATTTGAATTTCAGGGGCAGAAATGTTCCGCCGCCAGCCGTGCTTATATTCCTGCAAACCTGTGGGACGATGTACGCAACTACCTGGTAGAAGACGTGAAATCGTTTAAAATGGGAGGCGTAGAGGACTTTGGCAACTTTATAAACGCGGTAATCGATGAGAGATCATTCGATAAGATTGCCGGTTATATAGATAAGGCCAAGGAATCTAATATGACGGAAATAGTAGCCGGTGGCGGATATGATAAGTCAAAAGGGTACTTTATAGAACCTACTGTCATCGTGACAAAAGACCCGCAGTACCTGACGATGTGCGAGGAAATTTTCGGCCCTGTACTTACCATCTATGTTTATCAGCCGGAGAACTTCAATGAGACGCTTGACCTGGTAGACCAGACCTCAGAATATGCCCTGACAGGGGCCATCTTCAGCCGTGACCGCTATGTCATCGATATGGCTATGAAGAAGCTTCGTCATGCGGCAGGTAACTTCTACATAAACGATAAGCCTACGGGCGCAGTAGTAGGTCAGCAGCCATTTGGTGGCTCACGGGCCAGTGGCACTAATGATAAGGCAGGGTCTATGCTAAACCTGCTTCGATGGGTATCTCCCAGAACTATTAAGGAGACATTCGTTACGCCTACCGATTACAGGTACCCCTTTATGAAGGATGCTGAATAAAAATCATAACAAAAGACCCCTTATCGGGGTCTTTTTTTTATGACTCGCCTATACATATTCCTTTTTATCCTTATTCCCGCCTTATCCTGTACTTCAGAAGAGCAGGGGCCGGACCCTTTCACCGCCACCGGTGAGGCAAGCTTTTACGGAAGGGCATTCAATGGACAGAAAACAGCCTCCGGAGATATTTATAAAATGGATAGCCTGACGGCTGCTCACCTTTATCTGCCGCTTGGTACTATTATAGAAGTGAAAAACCTGGATAACGGCCGGGTGGTGGAAGTAGTAATCAACGATCGCGGTCCCTATTCCAACGACCGGTTGCTGGACTTATCCCGCGCTGCGGCGGATAGCCTGGGAATGGTTGAAGATGGCACCGCAGAGGTTCGGATTACAGTAGTAAAAGCCGCAGAGGGCTACACTGTAGAGGACAGCGTAGCCACAGACAGGCAGAAGGAGTACGAAAGAAACGCCGGTTAAGGCTTATTTGATTTGTTATAATTTTATTCAACCCAACAGTTCTTTACAGCCCCGTCAGGCAAAGCACACCATCCTGATTTACAAACAAAATCAGTTCAACAAACTGTTAAGTGTTTTAAAATCAGAATTTTATTATTATTTTTATCGTTCCCTCAAAATTTAAATATTTTATTGAGGAAACAGCTTATTGGGTGTACACAATAAAACACCTGGCCAAAGTACTATTTTGGATGCTTGTACCCGCCAAGGGTATTTTTTTATCACAACTTCAATCACCTTAATCAAACGCAGATATGGATGCTTTCCCAATTGCTGAAGAATGCTCAGATTCTCACAAAATCCTGTTTAACGCGCTTGAGGGCACCAATGCTCATCTAAAGCCTGAAGTTGTACTGGAAGGACTTACTGCCCGCGTAGCAGGTCAGGAGGTGCCTGGTTCACCCTATACTATATGGCAACTTTTGCTGCACTTAAACTACTGGCAGGACAGGTTTATGAAAAATTTCCTGAACCAGACGGTGCGTCCGGTGGCACACGCTGCCCTGGGATGGTCATGCGATAAAGCTCCGGAATCAGAAACGGCGTTACAAAAGGAAATAGCCCGTTTTATAAAAAGCCTGGATAAAGTTAAGGAATTACTGGACGACCCTACAACGGAATTTGTAGAAGCCAGCGGGGGCTATGGCTCCGGCTATGATGCTATTCAAAGCATGGCGTCACATTGCAGCTATCACCTTGGACAGATTATGTTACTCAGGCAGTTACTCTCTGCCTACCCTCCTCCTTCAGGAGGATTTGTATGGTAAATTTCACCTTCATTCATATCAATACCGAACCAAAGCCTTCCTGCGGGAAGGCTTTTTTTATAGTGAACTTACACGCGTAGGCAGAGGATTATTACGTTTGGTCTTACAGGTAAGTATATCGGTATTTTGCTGGTAGATTAAATACGAATGCAATGAAAAAGAATTACAGAGGCCTGCTGGCGGGTGGTTTTGCTGCCATGATCATGATCACAGGCTGTAATAAAGACGAAGAGACACTCCTGCTCGAGGGTAAAACCGAAGAGGAAAAGCAGGCAATCGCCATAGACATAGCTTCTGAGCAGTACGAAACCTATGCAGGGTTCGAGTCTGGGATGATGTATGCCGACGAAGGTCTTGAAGCAGCAGAAGGCGGACGTATGAATCAGGACTGCTATACAATGACCTACAATGTGAGTGAGTCATCTGTAGCGTACACACTTGACTTCGGGGATGGATGTACTACTCCTGACGGTCAAACGATCCGTGGTGCACTGCAGGTGGACATGAGCTTTGTGATTGATGAGTCAAACATCAGCATGGCGGCCACTTACAACTTCCTGAACTATGAAGTGGACGGACACATCTTCAGCGGTAAGCTTATTATCGACGGTCTGGAGTTTAACGCTGATATGAGCGAAACTACTAACTTCGGATATAACCTGGCGATGGTAGATGCGAAGCACACTTACCCTGACGGCACCCATACATTGCTCAACCGTGAGTGGCGTATGGATGTTGACGAGAATGATGGCAATATATTCCGGGTTACGGGTGCTTCTTCGGGCAAAACCCGTATTGGCCTTCGCTTCTCTGCCTCTATCGACGAAGCGCTTGAGGTGAATCAGCTGTGTGGCATACAGGGACTTCCTGTAGCAGGAATCTGGTCTGCCAGCGTAGCTGAGCTTGGTGATATCAGCATTGACTACGGCAACGGGGCATGTGATGAAATTGTGACTCTAACGTACAATGGTACTGATTACGAAATAGACGTGGTACAATAAAACCACGATAACCTACCTAAAAGGGCCTGCCGCAAGACAGGCCCTTTTTTATTATCCTTTTGTTAAGCCACCCGCATCAGATACGCCAGTGTAACAAGTGCTATTAAATAATCGTGAAGGGGGCTGCCGGTGCTTGAGTACGTGGTTGTATTTCCCCAATTTTCCCCTTTCAAATACAACCAAACTATGCCTATCAGACTAACTACTTTTTGTATGCTGGCGACATTTATATGGCTGGCAGCCTGTACGGACGACCTTGGTCAACCGGACGGGGATCCCTTATTAATGAATGGTGAAAGCGCCGTACCGGGTGATGCTACCTTTTACCGGCAACTGGCCTACCGCTGGGCTCCTGTACATCACCAGGATACGGATGTAACCGGCTCGCATGGCCTGAGTGGAAAAGGGGATTATATCACAGCGATAGACTTTGACGGGGACTGGAACGCTACCAACAATTGGCGCAATGCGGCTTCGGGATATCCACTATCAGGTCATGGCTATTACTCAGTGACTGAAACGGGAACTCACTGGTTTGTGGTATATGCTTTCTTTCACCCCCGGGACTGGACGGACAACTGGCTGCTTTATAACTGGGACGAACATGAAAATGACCTGGAAGGCATGTTATGCATCATCAAAAAAGATGGGAGTACGTATGGTGACTTGCAGGGCATGATCACGGTGGCGCATTCGGACTTTTTCAGCTACGTGCCTGCCGGTAGCCCGCTCCAGGCAAATGGGGAAGATATTGACGGCACCCTGAGTATGACAACGTATGATGGGGTAAGCAGACCGGTGACGGCACAGGAAGCGAAGGGTCATGGCCTCAAAGCGTGGCCGTATTACAAACTGAACGGGGACGGAATCATATACTACCCCAGTACCAGCATGGCAGAAGTACCATCGAGTGCGGATGACCGTTTTGTGCGCTACCGCTTAACTGACATATTTGCCAGCGGGGGGCTTTGGAGTCAACGGTTTAATACGGCTTGTTTTGACAGCCCGGCCAGCAGCTTCCGCAAATCAGTAGGTAACGGAAGTGCGAACCCTCCCTGGCGCTGGGATGATGGAAATGATGGAGCGACCTATGCCGGAGAGCTGGCGACCGATCCGGCAAATATTACGGATATATACTTCAAAAACCTGGGCAGTTTTGACCTAAACTACCTGTATAATCCGTACATAGGTATTTATTAGTATCCAGGCGAGGTGCTGGGCTCCATCTTTGGCAGGAATGTATTAGATTGGTTTTCATCTAAAAATTCTATGTCATGAAAAAACTTAATCTGAAAAACCTGGAAGTTAAAAGTTTTGTCACACTGATCGATCATAAGAATGGTGTACAGGGCGGACTAGCTCACGAGAGCAAATTTAATTCTACCTGTCCTCCCTGCGATGAAGAGGAAGGCACATTAAAATTTGCCTAAGTATTATCCCGGCGAATGCCGGGATTTCTTTTTGCCAAATTTTCAACAGCAGTCGTCACTACAGGTCATATTACCTGACCGGGCCTTCTCAAAGGCTTCCCGGCCTTCTTTAAATGCATACCAGGCAATACCGAGGCTTCCCAGCGCATCTATATAGGGCAACTTAAAGAGATGATAGAGAAGGCTGGAAGCCAGAAGAATAAAGGACAGGTAAAAGCAGGTTAGGGTACACCGGGCATCACTTACAATAGCTGGAGAATCTAACTCCTGCCCGGCGCGAAGCTTGCTTTTATATAGTGCATACATAATGAGGATAGAGAGCACACTAATAATTATGCCTGGTAATGTGGTATGAGGCGTAGCCGCACTAACCACACTTAAAGCGGCCCCAATTATTAAACCGAAGGTGAGGAGGTAAAAGGCTATGCCGGTAATGCGGAGTGCTACACGTTCAAACCGGTCGTGCGAGGTAACAGGTGACCTCTTCATGCGCATGACCATATGAAGGATACCGATACCTGACAGGACTTCTACAAAACTGTCGGCCCCGAAACCAAATAAGGCCAGTGTCTCATCAGATGCCCCAAACCAGGTGGAAACGCCTCCCTCGACCAGGTTATACCCTATGGTAAAAACACTCAGGTACAATGCTCTTTGAAGCCACTTATCCGATTTAACTTCACTATTCATGAAGGGTGGGACTTTTAATTAATAATAAAATTGGATAGTTTAAAACTATTAAACTTTAAACAAAGATAGTAATATGAAAAAGCTAAATCTTGACGACCTGAAGGTCCAAAGTTTTATAACGGAAGTAAATGGCACCAAAGGCGGGGTAATGGCAGCGGCTGGCGAGAGCGAGTTTAACACTGTATGCCCCTTCTGCAACACGGATAAGGAGCTTTGTATCAGGGAGTTTGATCACGTGCAATAAGCGCTACAGTAATATCAAAAAAGCGTCCCCTGGCAATCAGGGGACGCTTTTATTTTAATGATTAATTTCCTGCTTTGGCCCCGGTCCGGGTTCGGGCTTTGATGAAGTCATAATTGAGTAAGCGGCTGAGGCGGTCGGTATGCTCTTCCTTACCTGCTTTTTCCTCTTCCATGTGGTCAGAGAGGTAGGTGTCATGCCCCACAATCATATGTCTCATGATCTGATCGGGCTGTTCTGGCCGGGTATAGTACAGTGCCACGTAATCATCCTCTGAAAGGCCATAGCGGTGAATGATATTTCCTACTTTATCTTCTACTTCAGGCTGTTCGCGAGCAGTAAAACCAAAGTAACGGATATTCTCACTTTCTTCCTGGAGGTTTTCATTAAAGGTCTCTTCCAGGTCGTGCTTAAACTGTTCTGTGTCGCCATCAGACAGGCGATATATCATTACGTAATTATTCATCGTCTTTCATTTAGTTACGTAATAACAACTATTAAAAACCTAAGATGTTGGCTATCAACCGCTAAAGTTCCTCAAAACGATCCGCAGGAAGGCTGTCATACACAGCAATATCTGTAAGGCGGGCCATGCCTCTGTCACTGCTTAGCCTTATCTCGCCATATTGCTGATAGTCCTGCCATGGCGTTACAAACCTCGGCGTATCAGCCTCTGCAGTAGGGAAATATGCCCATTGTCTGACAAGGGGCTCTTCTTTGCTAACCCATACTTCATACCGGTTTTCGGGTGTATCACCTACATTATTAAAAGTCATTTCCAGAACATCTGCCGGTGCGCCTCCCTGCAGGGTGTCTTCGCGCAGGTGGGTGAGGGTAACTCCACTATCTTTCATCTTATAAGGCATGACAAGCCAATAGGCATCGTTTATCCAGATGCTCCTTCCCTGCTGAAGGTATTTTTGCAGGGTGTCAGCATTTTCTACAAGGGTACTGTCTTTCCAAACTTTTCCTGCGGGGTCACCTTCGATGTTGGTAATGATGGTGAGGGGCCTTTCTGTGAAATCAATTCGAACGCGCTTATTTTCTTTATCCCATAATAGCTTTCTGCGCCCGAAGAAGGTCCACTCTATAAATTCGGTTTCATCCCAGGCCTGGCGTCCGCCCATCGTGGCCATGACGGTATCAGCTATAGCGATGGCTTTTTCAGATGAGTTTTCCTTATCAAAGCCATCAGCCGGCGGATTGCCGTAGGCTGCCTCAGAGCGGTTAGAATCCTCAGGCTTATTATCCTGCCGGTCATCAGGTCCACAGGCAAGGCAAAGCACGAGCAGCAGTGCTATGAAATAGAGGTTTTTCATTATACTTGGTTTTGGTTATTATGCACTTAAGCTACGAAATTATCTACAAGTGTAGATACGGTTACTCTAAACACCCACCCCTCTCTATGATGAAGACTACCTGCCTCTCGCTTTTATTTATCCTCTGCCTTCTTGGCTCAGCCTCTACGGTATGTCAGGGGCAAACATATGATGGTCCTGAGGAGGAAATTGATGCTATCATTGCTGCATCGGTGGCTTTTTCTCAACATTATATGAAGGGGGATTTTGATAAAATGGCAGCAAGCTACACGCTGAACGGGGCCATTCTACCTCCAGGGGCGGACATTATCCAGGGAAGAGAGGCGATCGAAAAGCGATGGACGCTACCAGAAGGTGTTTCCATCAGCCATCACAGGAGTACACCGACTGAAATAACGGTGAGTGGGGACTTCGCTTATGATATAGGGTACTATGAGGGAACGACGGTGAAAAAGGACGGGACCGAAAGTAGCTGGAAGGGGAAATACCTGATCGTATGGAAAAAAGTGGACGGGAAGTGGCTTATTCACATGGATGCCTGGAACGGGGTCTAGCACATCATAAAAAAGGCCAGCTATATGGAATAGCCGGCCGTTGAATGTGATATAGAGGTGGGTAGCTATCTGACCTCGCCTTTAAGGGTTAGCAGCATAGGCTCTGAGCGGTCATTCGTGAAGACTTTGACTGTCTTGGTGAATGCGCCTGTTTTTGCTGCGTTGTAGGTTGCTTTGATTACGCCTGCCTCCCCGGGGGCTATGGCTTCTTTAGGATACTCGCTCACAGTGCACCCGCAAGAGGTTTTTACTTCTGTTATGATAAGGGGTGTGTCGCCTTCATTCCGGAAGGAAAAGGCTGCTGTAACGGGCTCACCTTTATCAACTGCACCAAAATCATGGGTACGTTTGGCAAATTTAATAGCGGACTCCCGGAGCATGTCCTCAAATGTGGCTGCACCAGCGGTAATGAATACGGCAAACAGCAGCCCGGTCAGTAATACAAATCCTTTTTTCATTTTCTAAATACATTAAGTGATCAGATTGTGTATGTATCAAATGTGAGGAATGACAGGCGTAATAGCTGTTAATGACTTCCTAACAATTGTTAATGAAATGTTAAACCCGGGCAATTAAGATGGGAATGGGGTAGATTTAGGTCCGGAGCCTAGGTAAAGGGGCTCCTTTAGGCTTATACATCACCTTATGAGCAGACGGACATTACGCATAGTGGTCATGCTGGGCCTGCTATCTATAGCGGGCATTCTTACGGTGCAGGTGTTTTGGTTTCAGCGGGCTTATACGCTTGAGGAGAAACAGTTCAGTCACAATGTGCACCTGGCGCTACAAAATACGGCTGACCGGTTACTTGAGTACAACGGCCATACGTCTCCCTTGCCTGATCCGGTAGATCAGCTCTCATCGAGCTATTTTATCGTGATGGTGAATGACAGGATCGATGCAAACCTGCTTGAGTTTTTCCTGCAGAATGAATTTCGTGAACGGAATATCACTACGGATTTTGAGTATGGCATCTATGACTGTAATGAGGAGCAGATGGTGTACGGGAATTTTGTGAAGCTGGGCACGGCGGATGCGGCTGAGCCGAGCGGCAGCCTGCCTCAACTGGATAAGGAAAATTATTACTTCGGGGTGTACTTTCCCCGCAGGGATGTTTTCCTGCTCAGTAACCTCGAGCTATGGATTGTAAGCAGTATCCTGTTGCTGACGGTATCAGCATTCTTTGGCTATGCCGTCATCGCGTTACTGAGACACCGGAGGCTATCTGAAATCCAGAATGATTTTGTTAATAACATGACCCATGAGTTTAAAACGCCTGTGTCTTCTATTACGGTTGCTGCGGAGACGCTCAAAAGATCATCGATGACGGACCCGGAGCGGATACGTCGCTACGCGGATATTATAGGGACAGAGGCTGTAAAGATTCAGGGTCAGGTGGAGCGGGTGCTGCAAATTGCTGACCCGAAAGGAAAGGGCTTTACGGTAAAGCCGGTACCTACGGATATCCATGAGTTGATCAATGAGGTGGCTGGTGGCTTCAGGTCGAAGTTTGAGGAGGAGGGCGGCCGTCTAAGGCTCCATTTTAATGCTGATGACTGTGCTTTAATGGTTGACCCTCACCACATACAGAATGTACTGGCAAACCTGCTGGAGAATGCATTGAAGTATAATGGGCATGGGGTGAAGGTGGACTTACATACCTGGAGGGACCGCAGGGGGTTTTATGTAGCCGTGAATGACAATGGTAAGGCCATACCTGAAAAGCACAGGAGCCGGATCTTTGAAAAGTTTTACAGGATCCCTACGGGTGACAGGCATGATGTGAAAGGGTTTGGCCTGGGCTTATACTATGTAAAGCAAGTGATGGAGGCTCATAATGGCAAGGCCGGGGTACGTAGCGGGGAGCATGAGGGCAATGGTTTTACGCTATTTTTCAGGGCAAAATGAAGGCACACATACTTTTTGTAGAGGATGACAACAACCTGCGCTTTTTGGTGGAGGACAACCTGGCAATGGAGGGCTTTCGGGTAACAGGCTGTGCGGATGGGGAAGCGGGGCTGAAGGCTTTTACGGAGCAGGCGTTTGATCTCTGTATACTTGATGTGATGATGCCGAAAATGGATGGTATCTCGCTGGCAAAGAAGATCAGGGCTGAGGACTCAGCCATCCCTATCCTTTTTCTTACGGCCAAGGGGCAAAAGGATGACCGGATCAATGGGTTCAGAGCTGGCGGGGATGATTATATCACGAAACCTTTCAGTATTGAGGAGCTGGTTTGCCGCATCCGGGTATTCTTACGGCGGACAGGCTCTAATGATATGGATGTGAGCCCTGCTAGGGAATACAGGGTGTGATCGGCTGTGTTTCGATATACTACTCTTGAGGTGGAAACGAGGGCTGGGATAAAGTGCCTGACACAAAGGGAGGCTGACCTGCTCCGGGTGCTGTGTGAAAACAAGGGACAGGTGGTAAAACGGGACACGCTGATGAAAGCGGTGTGGGGAGAAGATGACTATTTTGTAGGGCGCAGCATGGATGTATTTATCAGCCGCTTACGAAAATATCTCAAAGATGAACCTTCTATAGAAATTGTGAATGTATATGGAGTGGGGTTCCGGTTGGTAGAGAAAGAATAGGCCTTATGGAGGGCCGGGCTAATATGATCTTAACTGCCCCCTTTTCTGTGGGTAAATCAATCCATTACTTAAAGACTATTATTTATAGGCAGTACCACCACTGGTAAGGCCTGATGGCTTTCCTGGAGATAGCAGAATAATGCAAAATGGAGGGCTATAGGATATCTACAGTATGACTATAGGATGACTATGGGATGACTATAGGATCACTATGGGCAAGCTGAAGGCGGAAACTACGGAATAAGACAATTTGCACGAGGCAGGAAGAGGGCAGGCTACGGGAATCTCCGGAGTAACGTATACCATTGTTAGCAGCAGGTAATCCCCGGGAGATTCTCTCATGTTTATAAAAGCTATCCTGACACCAGCTCAGATCACTCATAAACAAGTTTATTATATAAACCTGTGAGCTAAATTTTTTTAGGCCTCTGCATGAATTGAGCTTCCCACCTGGGTTTCATTTTACGCCAGATGATGCTGCCTGTGAGCATTACGGCTGCTGTGGAGGCACCAACGGCTGTGAAAAAGGGGGAATTGGGCAGACGGGTAAGTACCTCACCGGCAAAGGCTCCATATAGCCCGAATACGGACCAGTACATCCATGAGAAGTGGTGAATAACCCACTTAGGGGAGGATCGCCTGATGGCGGGCACCATACCGAGTATAAGGGTAGCTGAGCTTACTACGGCAGCGATATGAAATATACCGAACCCACCGAACAGCCGGTAGATCATAAAGGCAGTGATGAGCATAATGCCCATGGCGGCGGTATAAACATAGCCTGCCTGCTTGTGTCGTTTTCCGCCTTTATCTGCTATAAGTACATAGGTGCCGGATATCAGGGAGATAGTGGCTGCGAGGGTGTGTAACCATCCGATGGGACTCATAATATTATTTTTTTATGTATGACTGAAGGGATTTAACGTAGTTTTCAAATGCGTGAATACCGGTCTTACTGATGCTGCAGGTAGTGACGGGCTTCTTTCCTTTATATCCTTTACTCACAGCGATGTAGCCGGCATTGCTAAGCTTATCGAGCTGCACGCTCAGGTTACCGGCAGTAGCGCTGGTCTTTTCTTTGAGATAGACAAACTCTGCTGATTCCACGCTCATGAGCAGGGACATAATGGCCAGGCGAAGCTGGGAATGCAGCAGGGGGTCCAGGTCTTTAAAGTCTGACATATCAGGCAGACTTAAGCATGTAGCCGGGAATGAGATAGCCGCATGCTATGGCAATAGCCGATACGAGCAGGGCGTATGAGGGACTTACCTGGAAGGCAACGGCACTGAAGAGCCAGAATGAGCTACCGCCGTAAATGAGGGGCCTAAAGCGGAGCAATAGGCCGGAAATGAAGGTGGCCATGCCGGCAAAGAGCAGAACAACTGGCGTAATAAGGTTACCTAACTGTCCGCTGAAAATGAGCACGATGAGACTAAAGCTCATGGCTACCCAGGTCCACAATACGATGTCATCGGTATAGGTACGCACGGTGGCCCTGGATGATTGCCTGTATCCGTATATAAAGCTGACTATCCAGGCGGGTATGGTGATGAGCCAGACGATATAGGGATGGGGATAGCTGGTAAATTCCATGAGGTAGAAGTGTCCCAGGTTGGCCAGCATGACCACCCAGCCCCATAGCAACAGATGAAAGCTACTCCCTTTTACATTTCCTTTAGCGGTATTGATCATACGGGAGATAAGCTGGAGGCTTTCTTCTCCGGTCATTTGCCTGGTAGATTTCATAAGCGAAAGAATTTACATCTAATATAAAGTAGTTTACGATATAAACCAAATTATGTTCCTTAGCTTTAATTTGAATGGGGACAGGGTCAGTACTTGTAAGAGTGGTTTTGAACAAAACACCCGCCAGAGGTATTTTTCACACATACCATAAGGCAATATCCATTGAAAAGTCTGCTCTCTCCTTACAAGATCAAAAAGCTCACCCTGGCCATTATCCACAGTATTGCCTTTTATCCGGCTATAATAGCGGTGGGTTTTTTCTTACTGGCCATTGGGGCTATGTACGCGGAGGGGCAGTTCGGGCTGCATGAAGCGGTGGAAGAGGTGCCTTACCTGGCAGTGGGCAACCCCGACACGGCCCGCAGCATGCTTACTACGCTGGCGGGTGGGGTAATCTCTCTCATGGTATTTACATTTACTATGGTGATGGTGGTATTGAATCTGACCTCTACTAATTACTCTCCCCGTGTGCTTCCCGGCCTTATAAGCAGTAAGCCGCACCAGGTGGTACTGGGGTTATTCCTTGGAACGATTACGTACACGATCACTGTGCTTAGTAATATAGACAGTGATTACTTTGAGTTTGTGGTACCAAAACTGGCGCTTGTGATCAATGCAGGAGCGGGTGCCGTCAGCTTTATAGCTTTTATCTACTTTATACACCATATCAGCCGTTCGATTCAGGTTAGCAATATTCTTTTAGAACTTCATCATAAAACGCTTAAGGTATTACGGCACGAAAAGGAGAACGGGCAATATATATCTCCGGATCTGCTGCCTGACCTGGGGGAGGAGCATGTGGTTCATATGAAAGACAGTGGGTTCTTTCATACACTTTCTGATAAGAACCTGATCAAACTGGCTAAAAAGCATGATGTGACTATCCGGTTACTGGTAACGAAGGGGATGCATACATTAAAGGGATCTCCGTTCCTGAAAGTAAACAAGCCACTGGATGATGAGGCAAAGGATGCTATCCTTAGCTGTGTTGTTTTCAGAAATGAGGAACTGATCTCACAAAACCATCTGGATGGCATAAAGCAGGTTACAGAAATAGCTCTGAAAGCTCTGAGCCCTGGCATCAACGACCCGGGTACGGCCTTGATGGCATTGGACTATCTGGCGGATATTTATATTCACCTTATCCCTTTGGAGGGGCATAAGACGGTCATGCAGGACGGACACTTCTTCATAATATATGATGAAACGCCGGTATGTGAGGCGATAAAGGCAAGCCTGATGGAAATACTTATATACGGGAAAGGGGATGCTATGGTGATGTATAAGATGAAAAAACACCTGGAAACGTTATCTGCCCGGTATACTGAGGGAAAGATAGGTGATTGCTTCCGGGAGATGGATCGTATTGTTGATAGTGAGATCAACAAGGGGGGGATCACACCGTACATCAGGCCTTTTCTTGCATAGCCTCATCTTCCTTTTTCTCTTTTCTGACAGTGCTCCACCAGTTCAACAGGCTATACTTCTTGATCTTTAACTGTGAGACGATGATGATGCTGACAATGATGAGGAGGGACCAGGATGTGTACTTATGCCAGTCAACCATCTGCCATCCGGCATGCTGGTAGGCGTACTTCCAGGCACCGAGAAATGTGGCGATGTTTTCTGCGAGCCACAGGAAAAAACCGATAAGCAGGAAGGCGACAATCATAGGCATCTGCCTCTTACGACAGATGGTGGCGTAACTAACTTTTGTACGCCAGAACACAATGACTATTGCGCCTGTGATGTACCAGCGGACATCTGGCAGGTAGGCATTGGTCATAAAGTTACCATAGATGGCGATAGCGACCAGGGTGGAGAGCCATGCTACGGGCCAGCGAATCATTTTCAGGTCCAGCCGCTTCCATGACTGGCAGATGTAGCTGGCTACACTGGCATACATAAACCCGCTGTAGAGTGGTACGCCTCCTATTTTGGTATAGGCCTGTTCGGGATAGGACCAGGAGCCTACATTTACTTTATGCACTTCCATAATGAGGCCGAGCAGGTGGAATACGGTTATTACCAGCACCTCGCGCTTGCTCTCGAGACCAGCCAGATACATATAAATCTGCATGCCTATACAGGCGAGCAATAGAAAATCATATCTGGGCAGCCAGGAGGGGCTCAGCACATGGGACAGACTGAGCATACCGAATATAAAGACGGGAAATATACAGCTAATGGCCTGCCGATAGCCGAAGGCAAGCAGCTCACGCAGGTGACGCCCGGGGGCGGATGCCTCCGGGTGATAAGCCAGGGTTTCTAGTATACGTCTGTGCACCCGCCGGGCACTAAGTTGGGCCAACATGTGGTAAAGCTACGAAGATTAGGTTACCGGTGCAGGGTGATTTACGGGTATAACGCACCTGAGCGGTGAAAAGAGACCTAATATCCGTACTTATCGCCCCACAGGGCTTTGAGCCGTTTACGTAGCTCGGCTTCGCGCGCATTCTGGCCAGGGTCGTATAATTTAAAATCCCCGATCTGGTCGGGCAGGTACTGCTGATGGACAAAGTTGTTTTGGAAGTCGTGTGCGTACTTGTAGCCTTTGCCGTATCCTTCTTTCTTCATAAGCTTGGTGGGGGCATTGCGCAGGTGCATGGGTACGGGCAGGTCGCCGGTTTCTCGTACGAGCTTTTTGGCTTGCTTGATGGCCATGTAGCTGGCATTGCTTTTGGGTGAAGAGGCGAGATAGGTGGCGCACTGGCTTAGTACGATCTCTGCTTCGGGGTAGCCGATGTAGGTGACTGCCTGAAAGGTATTGGCGGCTATGACGAGGGCTGTGGGGTTGGCATTACCAATGTCTTCGGAAGCTAGTATGAGCATACGCCGGGCTATGAACTTGACATCTTCACCTCCCTCGATCATGCGGGCGAGGTAGTATACGGCGGCATTGGGGTCACTGCCCCGCATGCTTTTGATAAACGCACTGATGATATCATAGTGCTGCTCGCCGGTTTTGTCATATACGGCTACGCGCTGCTGGGCTATGTCCATCACGGCCTTGTCGGTAATGACGGCGGGGTCTTCCTGGATGGAGTCTATCACGAGCTCAAACAGGTTGAGCAGTTTACGGGCGTCTCCCCCACTGATATTTAAGAGGGCGGCGTGCTCTTTAATTTCCACTTCCCTTTTTTTGAGCTTATCGTCCTGCTTCAAGGCGCGGTTCATGAGCTTAAGGAGGTCCTCTTCTTCCAGGTGCCTTAGGGTGTATACCTGGCTCCTGGAAAGGAGGGCTGAGTTTACTTCAAAACTGGGATTTTCTGTAGTGGCGCCTATGAGGGTAACGGTACCCTTTTCCACGGCACCGAGCAGGGCATCCTGCTGGCTTTTGCTGAAACGGTGTATCTCATCAATAAATAGGATGGTACCGCGGTGCCTGTTGGCTTCGGCTATTACTTCACGTACTTCTTTGACGCCGCTGCTTATGGCACTGAGGGAGCGAAAAGGCCGCTTGAGGGAGTTGGCGACGACATTGGCAATGGTGGTTTTGCCGGTGCCGGGAGGGCCCCACAGGATCATGCTGGGGATCTGACCGGCTTTAATGGCCCGGCGGAGTACGCCCCCATCGCCGGTAAGGTGTTCCTGGCCGATGAGGTCATCGAGGGTGACGGGGCGGAGGCGTTCGGGGAGGGGATGGTTGTGTTCGAATTGCATATAAAAAATGTATAAAACCGCGGGATTCGGCTGTAAAGTAATACTTTTGCGGCATGAATTCCAACGTGCGGGTATATGCCCTTTTGGGGCTGGTAAGTCTGATCTACGGCACTAATTATGTGGTGGCAAAGGCGGCCATGACGTCTTACCTGCAGCCTTTCGGGTTCATTGTGTTACGGGTATTCGTAGCTACCATTCTCTTCTGGATATACCACGCGCTTACGGTGGCTGAGCCGGTAAAACATCGCCGGGACTACCTGAAGCTGGCGCTGTGTGGTTTTTTGGGGGTTTGCTGTAATCAACTGGCTTTTTTTAAAGGGCTGAGCATGACGAGTGCGGTTAATGCGAGCCTGATCATGACGATTACTCCTATCATAACGGTGGTGGCTTCTGCGATTATCCTTAAGGAAAAGCTGCGCAGTGTGCAGGGGCTGGGCATACTACTGGGCTCTATCGGTGCATTTCTGTTAATTTTCAATGAGAATGCGGCGGTGTCGGCAGACTCGCTGGGCGGGGACTTGCTGGTGCTTTTCAACGCCTCATCGTATGGTACGTACCTGGTGGTGGTACGTCCTCTAATGGCCCGCTACAATGCGGCTACGGTGGTAAAATGGGTGTTTTTCTTCGGTTTTTTCATGGTACTGCCTTTCGGGCTGGGGGAGGCGCTGGCTACAGACTATGCCAGCTTCCCGTGGCAGGCGTGGGGAGCAATAGGCTTTGTGATAATAGGGACTACTTTTATTGCCTACCTGCTGAATGCCCGGGCGCTTAAACATGTGTCATCGGCTATAGTAGGCTATTTTATTTACCTGCAGCCTGTTTTTGCCACCCTCATATCAGTAGGGCTGGGCTATGAGACCTTTACGTGGCTCAAGGGCTTTTTCAGCCTCATGATCTTCGCGGGTGTTTTCCTTGTGATTCGCAGCCGGAAGTGATGCTTCTCAGGGGTTCAGTTCTTTGAGTATACGGATGACTTGCTGGTGCATTTCTCCTGTATAGTCGAGGTGGGTAACAAACCTGATCTCCTTTTTCCCGAAAGGTGCGGCCATGAGGCCTTTTTGTTTCATTTTCTGCAGTAGGGGGGCGGGCTCCAGGTCTGCTGCCAGCCGGAATATGACGATATTCGTATCTACAGGCAATACATGCTCTACAAAGGGTAGTTTTTCGAGGGTCTGACCCAGCTCGCGGGCTCTTTTGTGATCTTCACGCAGTCTTTTTACGTGGTGGTCCAGGGCATAGATGCCTGCTGCAGCGAGAAAGCCGGCCTGACGCATACCTCCTCCAAATACTTTCCTGATGCGTTTGGCTTCCTGAACTTTATCGGCAGGCAATAAGAGCACGGAGCCGACGGGTGCGCCGAGGCCTTTGCTGAGGCATACGGATATGGTATCGAAATAGCGGCCATACTCTACGGGGTCCTCACCGGTTTCTACGAGGGCATTAAATACTCTGGCGCCGTCCAGGTGAAGGCCTAACTTATGCCTTCGGCAGACCTGGCTTATGGTGCCTATACGGTCTACGGTATAGATGCTCCCGCCTCCTTTATTTACTGTATTTTCGAGTGCAATGAGGCTGGTGCGGGGGTAGTGGATATCATCGGCCAGGATATTTTCCTCTACCATCTTAGCTGAGAGGCGTCCACGGTCGCCATCGAGCAGGCGTACGCTACAGAAGCTGTTGTAGGCGATACCGCCGCCCTCATAGTTGTATATATGTGCCCGCTGGTCGCAAACTACCTCATCCTGTGGTTTGGTCATGAGGCGGATAGCAATCTGGTTGGTCATGGTGCCACTGGGGCAGAAGAGACCTGCCTGCATACCGAAGAGGCGAGCGGCTTTCCGCTCGAGTTCATGTACGGTAGGGTCTTCATTCCATACATCGTCTCCTACTTCAGCATGCATCATGGCTTCCAGCATGCCTGGAGTAGGCTTGGTCACGGTATCGCTTCTCAGGTCTATGATCTTGGTCATTTTTCGGGGCATTATAAAGAAGTGGCCATATTACAAAAGTGCGGGTTACTCTCCAAAGGAGGTTTATACAGAATTTTATAAAGAAAGAATAGTGCTGTAACAAGCTGACAATGTGCTTTTTTAAGATTACAGAAAGATAATTACATGGGTCATTTTAGGTGATCATATCATTATGGCCGATCAGACAGGAAGGTTACCTTTATAATCGAATAGGTTTAATAGTAAGGTGAACAAGCGACTGTTGGCAGAGGTGTAGCAAAGAAAATTTTAAGATTAGTTTGATCGCTTGTTCATGGAGCCCCGCAAGGGGAAAACATAGCCCCGGAGATCCCGGGGCTTGTTTTTTTATTACCACTCATCCCTGTGCCTGCCCGTCCCGCGAAACATTTTTTAGAGAGACGTATCATTTTTCTCATATTAGGGGGGAACCTCAACTAATATGAGCGAAGAAATACTCAATACGCAATCACTAACGCGGCGGTATGGTGCCGTCACGGCTGTAGACCAGCTCTCGATCTCGGTAAGAAAAGGTACTGTATATGGCCTGCTAGGCCCCAATGGAAGCGGTAAGACGACGCTGCTAAGCATGGTGCTGGGGGTAATAAGGCCAGATAGCGGCTCCTTTACCTGGTTTGGCAGCCAACCTTCTCCGGATACCTATAAGCGGGTGGGCACTTTACTGGAAACACCGAATTTTTACCCTCACCTGAGTGGGGAGAATAACCTTAAGATCAGCTGCATGATCAAAGGTGCTTCTTATGATCGTATACGGGAAGTACTTACGCTGACGGGTCTGGAAGGCCGCGGGCACCATAGTTTCCGGTCTTACTCACTGGGCATGAAGCAGCGCCTGGCTATTGCTGCTGCTCTGCTGAACGAACCGGAGGTGCTGGTACTGGATGAGCCTACTAACGGGCTGGACCCAAAGGGAATTGCTGAAGTGAGGGAGCTTATTAAGGAAATAGCCTCCCGCGGTGTAACTGTGTTGCTGGCAAGCCATCTGCTGGACGAGGTGGAAAGGGTGTGCACGGAGGTGGCTATACTGAAAAAAGGGTCTCTGCTGTACCAGGGTAATGTGGACGGTCTGCGCTCGGAGATGGTGACGGTAAAACTGGCGGCGCCGGACATGGGCTTGCTGGTCTCACTCCTGGAAAGCTATGCTGGCTACAAAGCGCATGAAATAAGGAATAATGTAGCGGTGGCTTCTTTTGACCCGCCCTTTGACGGGGCTGCCTTAAACAGGCACTTCTTTGAAAACGGGCTTTCGCTCAGCCACCTGGAGACGGAGCGAGAAAGCCTGGAGAAAACTTTCCTGAAACTCGTATCCTGAACCTGATATGAACGTAATCAAACTCGAACTTTTCAAGATAAGCCGGTCGAAGGGCTTTTATATTACTCTGGGCGTATTCTTCGTGCTGGAGATTATCGCTCTTCTGAGTTTTGTGGATGACTTTATCTCTAACCTGGAGGTAAACGGGGAGCAACTTCCGATTTTACATATTATTCAGTTTCCTGATATCTGGGGCTATTTTGCTTACGGTGGGAGGTTTTTCAATATCATTCTTGCCCTGCTGGTAATCAGCCAGGTGGCCCAGGAATACCAGTACAAAACGCTGCGGCAGCACTTGCTGGAGGGTATGAGCCGCACGGGCTTTGTTGCCTCTAAGATGGTGACGGTGGTATTGCTTTGCCTGAGTGCCTCTTTATTACTATTTGTACTGACTCTTATATCTGGATTTAAGAATACGAGCGGGGCGGACTTTGCGCAGGCTACGGAGGGGATGTCTATCATGCTGCCCTTTTTTGTGCAGACCTTTTCTTACCTGTGCCTGGCTATGTTCATAGCGATACTTGTAAGAAAAAGCTATCTGGGGCTCATCCTCTTTCTTCTTTACGGCTTTATAGCGGAGCCCATCTTCAGGTGGGTATTGCCTGAGCCGCTGGGGGAGTATCTTCCCCTGAGTACAATGGGGAATATCATCCCTAACCCGGTGATGGAGGCACTGGGGCAGGCTGAAGCAACGGGGATAGACCAAACTGCGCTTGCACTAAGTGCTATTTATGCGGCCCTGTTTATCTTTGGCTCGCTTGCCTTACTATATAAAAGAGATGTCTGAACAACCGGCACAGCAGATAGCGGTGCACTATGCCCGCAATGACCACCAGTGGCCTGCTTCTATTTATGAGAAGTACCTGGCTCTGTTACCGCAAGCAATGCAGGATAGAATAAGGCGGTTTCACAGATGGCAGGATGCGCAGGCAAGCCTTATTGGTAAGCTTCTCCTGCTGGAGGCATGGAAGCCTCAGGGCCTGGACCAAAGCAGCCTCCGCAAACTGGAGTATACGGAATATCAGCGACCTTACCTGCCGGGTCATGCGGACTTTAATATTACGCATTCGGGCAACATGGTGGCTTGTGCTATCAATCCGGAAGGTAGAATAGGAATAGACATTGAGGTATACAGCGATATTGACCTCAATGACTTTAAGAACTTGTGGACGGAGGCTGAGTACGCGCATATCTATGCTCCTGAAAGTCCCTTATCGGTATTTTTTCATTACTGGGCAAGAAAGGAAGCGGTGATTAAAGCTGACGGTAAAGGGCTTAGTATACCATTGAAAGATATTGAGATAAGCGGAACGGAAGGTATGGTATATAACCGTGAGAGGTTTTACCTGACCAACCTGGAGCTTACCGGGGATGGGGCTAGCTGGCTGGCAACAGACAAGCCAATGTCACTGGCGCCAACCTTACATAAACACGTATACGGCTGATTATTAAGGGGAAGCACTCATCCCAGAATCTGCCTGAGAAAAAATTATGACTTTTTTTCGAAAAGTAGTTTGCACTTATCAAACTTTTGTCTACCTTTGAATTACATAGCTGGTTGAAAAGGGTCTCGCGCAGAAATGCCGGGGCCCCTTTTTTTTGCCCTATTTGGTAATCCCTTTTTTTAGCTGCCTGTTTTTTTAAGCTCAACAGCCTGATTACCCTTGCCGTATAATAACTCAGAGGGCTGCAAACCAAAACCTATCATTCAGGATGAATAGAATTAAACCACTGGATAAGACTCCTTCTACTACAGTGGAACTTTTGCCGGGCGGACAAACCGACTTATCAGCCTGGACTCAGGCACGCTTTAAGATCATTTTCTTCTACAGGGGCTACCATTGTCCGGTGTGCAGGCTTTATCTGCATGACATACAGGTAAAACTGAATGATTTCAGGCAAATGAACATTGAGGTGATCGCTGTAAGTTGTGACACTGCTGAACGGGCAGCTTTGGCGAGGGACGAGTGGCATATGCCTGATCTTACTATTGGCTACGGTATGGACCCGGACTCTGCCAGGGAGTGGGGCCTGTACTTATCGGATGGCCGGGGTAACCTTGAGCCGGACTTGTTCAGTGAGCCTGGCATATTTATCCTGAACTCTGATGGTACATTATATGCTTCTGTCATACAAACCATGCCTTTTTCACGTCCAAGTATTGAACAATTAGTGAAGGACATGCGCTATATTATAGAAAATGATTATCCGCCCAGGGGTACTCACTAAAACACTCTATCGACCGAAAGACTTATTTATCTGATGATTTCCTCTTCTAAGAACCCGATACCGGATGATTTACCTGCTGATCCAAGGTATATGTTTTTTACCTGGGACCCTCAGGATAAAATGGTGACGTCCAGCGGTGAACCGGATGTATTACGTGTAGGAACCAAAAAGAAGGACCTGCCCTCTCCGTATGATGTACTCATTGATAAACTGGACAGGGCTTTTGAAAAAGAGACGTTCCGGCAGGATTTTGATTTCTGCTTTCAGCCGCAAGAGGGAAGGTGGTTCAGGGTCCACTCCTGCCCTTCTACCTGCATATCCCACTCACGGGATGAGGTGATGGTCATACTTACAAACATTAGCGAGAGCAAAAAACTTACTGACCGCCTGAAAGGTGAAAAGAACGAGGCTCTGGCACTTTCAAAAATGATCATCCATGATATAAAAAATCCGCTGATGACCATTATGAACGTAGGCAGGCTGTTAGAGCTGGAAGGTAAAGGGGAGAACTTCTCTAATTATACCGCGCTCATATCCGAGGTAAGCAAAGAGGCTATGAATATGGCTGATAAGGTAGGCGAGCTGCTCAGCATTATGTCTGATAAGGAAAAACAGGAACTGACGCCGCTGGTGCTGGATGTGGAACTGGAGGCATTGGTCGCACAGAAAAAAGCCCAGCATACCGAAAGGCATATTGGACTAGAGGTAGAAGATGAGGCGCGCAACGAGGAGGTAAAAGCCTCCAGGCCTGCTATCAGGAACATATTTGAACAGATGGTGAATAATGCCATCAAATTCTCGGAAACTCATACGCGAATAACTATTAGCCTGAAAAAGGAAGGCTCTGCCCTGATCCTTGCATGCGTGGATGAGGGTATAGGGGTGCCTGCTTTGCAGGCGAGCCAGTTACTGAATAAACTACCTACTTCCAGCCGGAAGGGGCTGCGAGGGGAAAAAGGCTATGGATTGGGTCTGCCTATCATGAAAAAGCTGACGGAAAACCTGAACGGAACGATAGCTTTTGAAAGTGACGAGGATCAAGGCACGACGGTACGTATTGCTCTTCCTATACATTAAAGTGGGGCCGGACCTAACTGTAAGGGCGCTACGCAGTTGTATATGACACGGATTTTGTATCCGCTATGTGACATACAAACTATGGATTATGAGGGCAATCTGGAAAGGTGCTATTGGCTTCGGGCTTGTTAACATCCCTATAAAACTATACAGCGCCACTGAGAGCAGACGTCTGGATCTGGACATGCTGGACAAGAGTGACCATGAACGGATCAGGTACAAGCGTGTGAACCAGAAGACGGGCAAAGAGGTGGACTGGGATGATATCGTAAAGGGCTACCTGATGGAGGATGACTACATCATCCTGGAGGATGAGGACTTCGATAAAGCGGCCGCAAAGAAATCAAAGATCATAGAGATCAATGAGTTTGTGGAAGAGGGTAACATCGATGGCATTCTGTACAAGAACCCATACTTTATAGAGCCAGAAAAAAGCGGGCAAAAGGCTTATGCGCTACTACGTGAGGCGCTGACAAAGACTGAAAAGGTGGGCATAGCTACTTTTGTGCTCAGAAGCCGTGAGGACCTGGCGGTGATACGCCCGGCGGGAAATGTGCTCTACCTGCAGAAAATCCGCTTTGCGGAAGAGGTTAGAAGCCCGGATGAGCTTAATGTATCTGATGACACAGAGCTGAAGAAGAAGGAGCTGGACATGGCTGTTCAGCTTATAGAAAATTACAGCACGGACTTTGACCTGGGCCAGTATAAAGATACCTATACTGACGCGCTGATGCAGGTAATAGAGGCCAAGGCCAAAGGCAAGAAGCCGAAGGTGAAAAAGATGGAAGTGGCTCCCACAGAAGCAAAGGACCTTATGGCCCAGTTAAAAGCAAGCCTGCAACAGAAAAAAGCCTCATAAGGTATGGCTGACAAGGATCTCCTGTCCAAATATCGCACCAAAAGAGATTTCTCTAAGACTCCGGAACCTGCGGGTGAAATATCGTCATCTGCTAAAGACATGCACCGCTTCACTGTACAGCGGCACCAGGCGAGCCGGCTACACTATGACCTGCGCCTGGAGATAGAGGGTGTGTTGAAAAGCTGGGCAGTACCAAAGGGGCCCAGCATGAACCCCTCGGATAAGCGGCTGGCGGTGGCTACGGAGGACCACCCTATGAAGTACCTGCACTTTGAGGGAGAAATACCGGAAGGCCAGTACGGGGCAGGGCTTATGCACGTGTGGGACACGGGTACATTTACAGCGACCAATGCTGAGGGGGAAAGTAATGAGTCGGCACTAAGGAAGGCCTACCAAAAAGGGGACCTGAAGCTAACTTTTGAGGGCAGTAAGCTGAAGGGGGATTTTGCGCTGGTACGTACGGGCCGGGAGGAGAACCACTGGCTTCTTATAAAAAAGAAGGACAAGTATGCGGCCAGCAAGGAATATGACAGCGAGGACCACCTCTCCCCTGCCATGGCCTTGCAGCAGAAAAAGAAGAAGGCGGCGAATAAGGATAGGCAAGCGACTGAAAAACTACCGGAGGGTAAGGACAAGATGCCGCATGAGGTGAAGCCTATGCTGGCGACTTTGCACGAGGGGGTGTTTGATGACCCGGAATGGCTTTATGAAATAAAATGGGACGGTTACCGTGCGATAGCAGAAGTGAAGGAGGATGATGTGAAGTTATATAGCCGTAATGGCAATAGCTTTTTAAAAAGTTACCCGCCCCTTGCTGACGCACTGGCTACGCTGCCGGGACCCCTGGTGGTGGATGGTGAGATCGTAGTGCTTAATAAAAATGGGGTTTCGAGCTTTCAGAAGCTGCAGAACTACGAGGACGAACAGGACCCTAACCTGTATTACTACATTTTTGATGTGCTGTTCTTTAATGGCTATGACCTGCGTGGTTTTGCGCTGCGTGAGCGCAAAAAGCTACTGGAGCAGCTGGCGGCTGTCCATGAACGCATACGTGTAAGTGATCATGTGGAGGGTAACGGCGAAGCTCTGCTGGAAGAGGCGGACAAAAAGGGGCTTGAGGGTATCATAGCTAAGCGGGCGGACAGCCCCTACCGTACTGGCTCACGCTCACGTGACTGGCTGAAGATCAAGTTGGTGAAGCAGATGGACGCGATTATCATAGGATACACTGAGCCAACAGGAAGCCGGAAGCACTTTGGCAGCCTGCTCCTGGCTGTCCATGATATAGATGGTGAGCTGGAATATGTAGGCCGGGTAGGTACGGGCTTTGACGAGGATACGCTGGAGGATCTAAAAAAGAAGCTTGACCGAATAGGCCGAAAAACCTGTCCTGTCACACCAAAACCTAAAACGGACCGTGCCACTTACTGGGTGACACCTAAGCTTATAGCGGAAGTGGGCTATAGCGAACGTACTGATGAAGGCTCACTGCGGCACCCGGTATATAAAGGCCTGAGAAAAGATAAGGACCCTGAGGAGGTAGTGGCAGAAAAGAGCACTCCTGCGCAACAAACGGGGGAAGCGGATGAACTGGTGAAGAAACTGACCTCTGCTAAAGAACTAAAGCTACAACCTGAAGGCAGGGAGGTGAGCCTAAGCAACCTGAAAAAGGTATACTGGCGGGGGGAAAAAGAGATTACGAAAGGTGCCTTACTGGCTTACTATGCACAAGTAGCTCCTTATTTACTGCCTCACCTGGAGGGGCGGCCTCAAAGCCTGCACCGGTATCCTGACGGGATTGAGGGAAAGAACTTCTACCACAAGGATGCTGGTGACCTGGCGCCTGACTGGATGAAAACGTATGGTGTGGACTCTGATTCGGCTAATAAAGAGATATGCTACCTTACTATTTCTGATCTTTCCGGCCTTCTATTTACCGTAAATTTGGGGTGCATCGCACTAAATCCGTGGCTGTCGCGCACAGTGGCAGCGGATATGCCGGATTATTGTGTGATAGACCTTGACCCTTCGGAGAAAAACACTTTTGAAGAGGTGATAGAGGTGGCACAGGTCATTCATAGCATACTGGAAAAGGCAAAAATTCCTTGTTACCCAAAAACGTCGGGTAGTACGGGGATTCACATACTCATCCCCCTTGGTGGCTCTTATACTTATGAGCAGTCAAGGGATTTTGCACGTGTCATTTGCATGATTGCTATGCACCAGCTACCAAAGCTTACGAGTATGGAGCGAAGCCCCTCTAAGCGCAAGGGGAAAATTTATCTGGATTACCTGCAAAACAAAAAAGGGGCCACACTGGCGTGTGCCTATTCTGTACGGCCAAAGCCGGGGGCGCCGGTATCTGCCCCCCTGCAATGGGATGAGGTAAAAACAGGGCTTAAGATCTCCGACTTCACGCTGTTTAATATGCCGGACAGGCTGCAGAAAACCGGTGACCTGGCCGCCCCCGTACTGCAGGAAGGGTTGGATATGGGGGCAGCGATAGATCGCTTATCGGAATTGGACACTGAATAAGTAAGCTATCCGGGCTTGAGCACCGGGGGGTTGAGAGCCTGAATCCACCGCCAGCAGGTAAGGTTTACAGCGCTAAAGCTGATTTCAGTACTTTTTGCCGATTAATAAAGCGTCTGCAAAACAGAATTAAACCGGATGAATGGTAGGTAGAGGTTTTTAAAAAAAATTTCAGGCACCTGATCATTAGGCTGTATTTGATCGTGATGCAGGGTGTATTTCTTAGCGAGTGATAATCACGCAAAAAAGACCAGCGAAACCTACCCTAAGCATATTCTTTATAAAACCTGTTGAAGGATTCTTCCCTAACATCTATTTCTGATGATAAATACTGCCCTTGAATCCGGGGGACCTAGGTGGCTAGAAACAGGTAAATTCATAGGTTAAATGAACTTAAACTTATGGCGGGGAGGGCTTTCATACGGGTGTAAGGACTTACATATTATTGACTTGCCGTTACTTATGGATTATGGTTCTTTTGTTTCGGCACAGTTTTAGCATGTAGCTATTACGGTATGTTTGGATTTTCCCAAGAGCTATGATTTCATACATGACATTTAACACGCTATCTCTCGAAGAGCGCGTGCAGCACCTCTGGAGATATGGCACGTACCTGCACGCCCGGAAGAGTGGAGAGAACCGGGTATGCCTGTACTACATGGAAAACTTCTATGTAGAGGCGTGGTTCCGGGATTGTGAAAAGGACAGAGATAACATTTTGCTAAAACTGAAGACATTTAGCGACAAAGAAAGCTTATCACCTTATCTTAAATCGATTAAGATCAAGGATCTGTTTTAAGCAATAACGATACGTTAAAAACTTTACGGGGATGATCTGCCACTGGTGCAGGTGATCCCTTTATTTTTTTTATGCGGGCGATTGGCTAACTTAATCGGCTACCATATTCCAATCCATGCATATCCGCGAACTACAACACATTCAACTTTTTAAAGGCGTTTCCGACCAGGAATTTACCTGTGATGTAGAAGGATCCCATAAGGTATTGCAGGAAGGTGATATTCTCTTCAGAGAAGGCGAAGAGGCTACTTTCTTTTTCCTGGTGCTGGAAGGCAGGCTTGAGCTATACCGTATAATAAAGGGGGATGAGCTTACGATCAACGAATTCACCGTAGGCACCACCGGGGGTGAGGTACCTTTGCTTGGGGGCACGCCTCATCTGGCAAATTGCCGGGCAAGGGAAGACACTACCATTTTTTGTCTGGATAAGGAGCATTTCTGGAAAATGATGGGCAACTGCCGCACTATCAGGGAGCGAATACTAGCCGATAATGCAAACAGAAGCAGCGAGTTAAGCATTATGTCCTTTCAGCGTGAAAAGCTGATAAGCCTGGGCACTATGTCTGCCGGCCTGGCCCACGAACTCAACAACCCGGCGGCGGCGGCACGGCGCGCAGCCCGTAATCTGCAGTCCACGCTGTCCCGCTTTGACAGGAGTTCGGCCAGCATACTGGCTAAATACATCTTTCGAAATCCGGAGGCTGCATCCGAAAAGGGATACCCGTTTAAAGAAATAGAAGATAAAAGGCAGCTGGAGGGGGTAAAGCTGGACATGATGGCCCGCAGGGATCGTGAGGACGAGATGGCTGACTGGCTGGAAGAGATGGGCATGGGGGACCCGTATGAAATAGCGGGCACACTGGTGGACTGTGGGTATGAACGTGAGGTGATGGAGGGTTTTTCTCAAAAACTCATAGCTGAAGAGGTCCCCAACTTCATTACCTGGGTGTACCAGGAGATGGAAATTCACCGCCTGGCGGATGAGTTGGCTAAAAGTACTATCCGCATTTCGGATGTGATAGCTGCTATGAAGTCATACAGTTTCATGGACCGTTCTATGGAAAAAAAGAAAACGGGTCTGAAGGAGGGGTTAGAAGATACACTTACATTATTGCACTTTAAACTAAAGAAGAAGAACATTAGTCTGGAAAAACACTTTGATGAAAGTGCCCCCGCTGTTCCGGTGTATGGCAGCGAGATCAACCAGGTATGGACGAACCTGCTGGACAACGCCATAGATGCGGTGGATAAAGGCGGAAAGATAAGGGTGGGCTTAATGCCTTATAGAGAGGGCCGGCAGGAATATGCCCTTGTGACTTTTGCTGATAATGGACATGGTATCCCGGAAAAGATCCGTAAGAATATTTTTGATCCGTTCTTTACGACAAAGGAGGTAGGCAAAGGTACCGGCCTGGGGCTGGATATAAGCTACCGTATAGTGGTATCACGACATAAGGGAAGGCTTACTTTTGATACTGACGAGTCAGGAACAACTTTTTGCGTAAAGCTCCCTGCGGCGGATCCGGAACAAAAACAAACCAACAACCCGGTAAACTGAGTGAAAGATACAGACCCGATAAATGCCCAGTACTTACTGGACCTGAACCTGACAGAGGAAATGACGCTGGAACAGGCAGAGTGGCTTATCAGTATCAGCCGTTTTGTAGAATTGCAGGACGGGGAACATCTGGCTGATCCGGGGGATAAGATAGAGCACACGCACATCATACTTGAGGGCATGCTGGAGGTGTATAACAGCGTAGGTGGCCAGTTTTTACTAATGGCCAGGTATGAGAAAGGGGGGGTAACGGGCCTGCTACCTTACTCACGCATGACTCATGTGCAGGGGAAGGCCCGCGCAGAAGGGTATACGCGCCTGATGCTGCTGCCAAAATCATGCTTCCCTGAAATGGCCAAACGTGCGCCCGCGCTGATACAGCGGCTGGTGGAAATCATGCTGGACCGCACCCGCGACTCCACGCGTACGGAGCAGCAACGGGAAAAAATGATCTCCCTGGGGAAAATATCGGCGGGTTTTGCTCACGAACTTAATAACCCAGCCTCAGCCATTAACAGGGCAGCCACTACGCTGAAAGATGCCTTTGACAAAGCGGTGGAAACGCTGGAAAAGACCGGGGAAAGCGGCTTGAATAAGGATGCCTGGTACCGCCTCCGGGTGTTGCTGGACGAGATAGACCATGGGGAGAAGGAGGACCTGAGCGTGCTGGAGCGATCGGATGAGGAGGACCGCCTGGAGGACCTCTTCGAGGACTGGGGGATAGAAAACAGCTATGCGATGGCGGACGAACTGGTGGAAATGGGGTTGAAGGCGGAGGACGTAGACTTACTGGCCGGAGAGGCAAATAAAGAAGCGCTCCCTGAAGCAATAGGCCTGCTGACTCAACTGGCTACGCTGCAGGCTACTATCAAAGAGGTGAAGAATGCCTCGGTAAAGATATCTGACCTTATAGCTTCTGTGAAAAGCTACTCACATATGGACCGCTCTCCGGAGATGGAGCTTATGAATATTGAAGAGGGCATAAACCATACGCTGACGATCCTGAGTAATCAGCTTCATGAAAAGGATATTCAACTGGATCTGCAATATGACAAATCGCTACCCAAGCTGAAGGTATATGTGAGCGAACTGAACCAGGTATGGACGAACCTGCTGGACAATGCAGTGGATGCGATGGAGCCGGGGGGGAGGATCATAATAGAAACTACGGATAAAGGGGAGTTTATTCATGTTAATATTAAGGATGAAGGCCGGGGCATAGCACCTGAGATTCGATCTAAGATCTTCGACCCATTTTTCACGACAAAAAATACGGGGGCGCAGGGCCTGGGACTGGATATTGCGTTGCGCATAGTAAGGCTGCACAAGGGTGATATTACGGTAGAAAGCCGCAAAGGCGAAACCTGCTTTACGGTGTGCCTGCCCAAGGAAATTAAAACATAAACCATGGCTGCCAATAAACCTATCATATTTGCCATAGATGATGACGCGCAGGTGCTGCGGGCCATTGAGCGTGACCTGAGAAGTGAATACCGCCAAGATTACAGGATCATGGGAACGGACTCGGTAGAGGAAGCCCTGGAAGCGGTGGAGAAGCTTAAGCAAAGGGGTGATACGATAGCGCTCTTTGTCTCGGATCAGCGAATGCCTGAAATGCTGGGGGTGGAATTTCTGGAAAAAACGAAAGCGCATTTCCCGGAAGCCAGGCGTGTGCTGCTTACGGCTTATTCGGATACGGATGCCGCCATAAGGGCTATAAATGAGGTGCGCCTGGATTACTACCTGATGAAGCCATGGGACCCGCCGGAGGAGAAGTTGTACCCGGTATTGAATGAACTGCTTGAGGACTGGCAGCTGTCTTACCGGCCGGAATTTGCAGGGATAAAGGTAATAGGTCATCAGTACAACCCGCTGTCTCATGAGATCAAGGACTTTCTGGCTGGCAACCTGATCCCCTATCAATGGTATGCCTATGGTATGAATAATAAGGCGGAGGAGTGGCTGAAAACGCTGAAAATGGAGGCTACGGATCTGCCGGTGGTGCTACTAGAGGACGGTACGCCTATGAAACAGCCTTCCATAGCTGACCTGGCGTCTGAAATAGGGCTGAATACGGAGGCTAGCCAGGACCTGTACGATGTGGCTATCATAGGTGCCGGGCCGGCGGGGCTGGCTGCGGCTGTATATGGTGGGTCGGAAGGGCTAAATACGACCATGATCGAAAAAAGGGCTCCCGGCGGGCAGGCGGGGACTAGCTCGCGTATTGAGAACTACCTAGGATTTCCTAACGGACTTAGTGGCTCTGAACTGGCGCGGAGGGCTATCAGCCAGGCTACGCGCTTCGGGATTGAGTTTATATCTCCGAAGGAGGTGAAGGCCATAAGGCTGAAAGATAAGTACAAGGTGCTGGAGCTGAACGATGGCAGTGAGCTTACTGCCCGTAGTATAGTGATTACCACCGGGGTAAACTACCGTAAACTGCCAGCAGAAGGTGTGGACAATTTTACAGGGGCGGGGGTGTACTACGGGGCTGCCACTACTGAGGCAAATAGCTGCAAGGAAAAGACGGTGTTTGTAGTAGGGGGGGGAAACTCTGCCGGACAGGGGGCTGTGTACCTGAGTCAGTATGCGCGTAAGGTGTATATAGTGATACGTAAACCTGACCTGACGGATAGTATGTCTCATTATCTGATAGACCAGATAAACCGCATTAAGAACATAGAGGTGCTGGGGGAAACGGAGGTGGTAAAGGCTTGCGGAGAGGAGCACCTTGAGAAGGTGGTACTGCGGGACAATCGCAAGGGCGAGAACCGGGAGGAGGCTGCCGACTCATTATTTATTTTTATTGGTGCAAAACCTTATACTGCGTGGCTTGACGGCACGGTACTAACAAGTGATAAGGGCTTTCTTATCACGGGCCGCGAACTGCAGCGTTGCGGTGACTTCCCTAAGGTATGGAAGCTGGAAAGGGAGCCTTTTCTACTGGAAACCTCGGTGCCGGGTATATTTGCAGCAGGTGATGTGCGATCAGGGGCTATGAACCGGATAGCCTCGGCCGTAGGCGAAGGGGCTATGGCGATAAAAATGGTGCACCAGTACCTGGGTGAGGTATAAACATTAGTACCCGCCAAATGAGCCATTAAAGAGTGGCAAGGTAACGAGTATGGAGAAGCTACTATTCCTGACGGATACGCTATTTACATCTGAGATATCCTGCAGGCCGATATGGTAGGTGGCGGTAACACCCCAGTTTACTGCATTATAGCCTAAACCTACGGGCAAAAACACCTCAAAGGGGGTGAAGTTATCCTCGACATCATCAGTAGTACTTCGGCTTTCATCTTCTGCTGAGAGCAGATAGCCCAGGGCGGGGCCAGACTCAACATACAAGCCTTTTCGCGGGCTCTGGATATAATACCGTAAGAGCAAAGGGGCCTGGAGGTAGAGCAGGCTGATCTCATTGTCTTCCTCGCCTTCACTACCCAATAATGACATGGCTATCTCGGGACTAAACACGACTCTTTTGGTTATTTCGGCTACTTCCAGGTAGGTACCGAAACGATAGCCAAGCAGGTAGCCCTGGTCGGCGGCGTCAGTACGGAAGGTAGAAAGGGAGGGCCCCACCCGCACGCCGTATTGGGCATACAGCGGGCAGGAGCTTAAAAGGAATAAGATTAGAAGGAGTCTTTTCATTTACTATCCGGGGTTTATTCAGTAAGCCGCCTTTTCAGCAATTTGTTCATCCTCTCTGATCTTTGCCCTTCGTCGTCTTTGATGGTATTCCCGTTAAGGTCGGCGAAGAAGAAGTCTCCCTCTACGGTGCCGGTCATTATGCTTCCTTTATCAAAATCAAGGTCAAAGGTGAGTTTGTATTCCGGACGTTCCCCCTCGATAAGGATGGTACCTTCTATTGCACTGGCTACTGAGTCTCCCTCGTCCCATAACCCATTTTCGTTGATATCAACCACGAGGGCGGCGAGCTCAAACATGTTGTTTTGATAGCCGGGGCTATACCGTGGGTTGTCATTGAATTCGCCTACTACAAATTCATTCTTATCATATGAAAAGGCCGAGATGTACAGCAGGTGATTAAAGTTTTCCAGGTCGAAATACCCCTCCTGAGCATCGAAATAGAAGTCTCCGTTTGCTATCAGTATTTCATACAGATAATGGTTGGCCTCACCCTCGGGGATGAAGCCGGTGCCTAGATCATAGATCAACCCCTCGGTAAATTGATATTCTACCCCATCTACTTCTACTTTCCCAAAGCCTGTAGTACCTTCAGGAACATCATCGTCGTTATTACAAGCGCTGGCCAGAACGATAAAAAGCAATAAAGAAGTGTTAAGAATCAATCTTTGCATTACACTCTTTTAGTAAAGTGAATAGCAAAAATAAGGCATTTGCATTGGAAAAACACAGGGGCCAATAAATGAAGGAAAAGAGGATCAGGTAAAATCCAGTCCCAGGCGATTTTTCAGTTCAAGGAGGTAGGGATATTTTTCAGCGAGTTTTCTGAACTTCTCTTCGTCGGTGTAGGCTTTTTCGCTGGCTTTAGCCTGCTCCAGTACGGGGTTGAGCATCATGCGGCTGTTCTGCAGTTTTTCTTTGAGAAACTGCATCAACTCAGGGCGGAACTCCTCCACCTTATCTACCAGTATGGGGTTAGTGAGGGTCATTTTAACCGTGACACCATCTGGTTCCAGGGCCACCTCCTGGTTCAGCATACTAAACCACATGTCTTTACCCTGCTGCTTTACACTGAGGGCGAACTCGGCCCAGTACTTTTGCAAGGCAGCCGGATCGACTTCTTTGTCATTGCCATTATTTGTAGTGGCCGCTGTTTCCTGCTCCTCTCCTGCTGCAGCTTCCGGGTCAGGTGCAGAGGCAGCTCCGGAACGCTCCTTTTTTACACTCTGGCTTATCTCATCCAGATTAAGGGATAGCTTACCCTTACCTGAGAGGGTACCGGCTGTAATGGGAGGCTGGGTACTTTTTAAAGCAGGTTTGGGCCTGGGGGGGGCAGGCTTGGCTTCAGTGTCTGCGTTTAGCTCACTTTTTTTTTTACCTCTCCTTCAGCAGACCCATTTTGGGCGAGCTTGACGGCACTACGTATGCGGGCCATCTTCATAAGTGTGAGCTCCACGTGGAGGCGGGGGTTCTTGCTGCTCTTGTAACTGAGGTCGCATTGGTTAGCAATATTCATGGCGGTTAGTAAAAACGCCATAGGGGCTACGCCTGCCTGCTCTTTGTAGCGCAGCTTGATGTTTTCTGTCACCTGCAGAAGCTGGATGGTGGCTTCGTCCTTACACACGAGCAGGTTGCGGAAGTGCTCGGTGAGGCCAAGTATAAAATTATGGCCATCGAAGCCTTTATTGATCACATCGTCAAACAGCAGCAGGCACTTAGAGATGTCCTCGCCCAGCAGGGCATCGGTGGCATCGAAGAAATAATCGTAGTCGAGAATGTGGAGGTTCTCCACGGTGCTCTTGTAGGTGATCTTATCGCCGGAGAAGGTTACGATAAGGTCAAAAATAGAAAGCGCATCCCGGAGGGCTCCGTCTGCCTTTTGGGCCATGAGGTGGAGGGCTTCCTCTTCGGCATCGATGTTCTCCCTCTCGGCGATCTTAGCCAGGTGGTTAGAGATATCGCTTACTTGTATGCGGTTAAAGTCAAATATCTGACAGCGGGAAAGTATGGTGGGTATGACTTTATGCTTTTCCGTAGTGGCGAGGATGAAAATAGCGTATGGAGGTGGCTCTTCGAGGGTCTTCAGAAAGGCATTAAAGGCTGCATTGGACAGCATATGAACCTCATCTATGATATAGACCTTGTACTTACCATACTGTGGAGGGAAGCGCACCTGGTCGGTCAGGTTGCGGATATCGTCTACGGAGTTGTTGGAGGCAGCATCCAGCTCATAGATATTCATGGAGTTAGTAGCTGCCGGATCATCGGGGTCAAAATCATTGACCATCCGTGCAAGGATACGCGCGCAGGTTGTTTTACCTACCCCACGCGGACCGCAGAACAAAAATGCCTGCGCCAGGTGGTTATTATCGATCGCGTTTTTCAGAGTGGTAGTAATGTGCTCCTGGCCTACTACTTCCTCAAAATCTTTCGGGCGATATTTTCTGGCAGATACGACAAACTTTTCCATCGCTGCAAATTAAATAAAAACCTGTGGATTCACATAGCCTGCCGAAGGGTGCCCTGGGTTATTTACGGTTCATTCTTCAGGGTCTTCGTTTTTAGGGCGTTGCCTGCGGCACCTTGCACTACAGTATTTCACCTCCTCCCAGCAATCAGCCCATTTTTTGCGCCAGGCGAATGGCTTATTACATGTAGCGCATATCTTCTGTGGCAGATCCCCTTTCTTTGTATGCTTCATTGGTTTGGACTCTCTTCATAAATTGGGGAATCTTTGCTGATTCCGGTACATAAAATAGAAATTTACGTATTCGGGGGAACAATAAAGGGAGGATATTACCTTTTTTGAGATATTAGGGCAGGGGATTAAATCTCTGGCCTGGTTTGTGCCTCACACTAACAGGAAAAGCGAAAAGTAAGTAATGAATAAAAGGCTTTTAAAATATATCATGGGATGTGCCTGGCTACTGACGGCTGCGCTCGGTTGCCTGCCAGGCCATGCTTTAGGTAGACAATACACCTATACGGAAGCGGCAGGTGACCCATCTGTGAGCACGGATTCGGTACCTTACATGTTGCTTACGGATATGAATGTCCAGATGGATGTGACCAATGCGGTGAATAACATGTATAACTTCAAATTCAGTGAGGCTGAAAAGGAATTTCAATGGTTTAAGTATAAATACCCTACTCATCCCCTGCCTTACTTTTTACTGGGCCTGAGCCAATGGTGGAAAATGATGCCGGATGTGGAGCGAATCAATTATGATAATACGTTTCACGCTTACATGGATTCGGCTCTTTATTTTGCCGAGCGGCGCTATGAGATGGATGAGAAAAATGTAGAGGCGAAGTTTTTTCTGGCAGCAGCTTATGCGTTTAAGGGGCGGCTGTACAGTGAAAGGAAAAGCTGGCGTAAAGCGGCCTCTATGAGTAAGAAGGCACTGGATTACCTGGATATTGAAGATAAAACAGACAATAACTTTGGTCCGGAGTTCTTATTTGGTGATGCGCTCTATAACTATTATGTGGAATGGGTGCCTGAAAACTATCCTCTTTTACGGCCTATCCTGGCTTTCTTCCCTGACGGCGATAAGGACCTTGGGCTGGAGCAGCTAAAGGAGGTGGCGGGTAATGCTTTTTATACCCGTACGGAGGCGCAGTATTTTCTGATGCGGATTCTGCTGCTGGATGAAGAGGATCCACGCCGTGCATTACAAATAAGTGAATACTTGCACCAGACCTTTCCTGACAACCCATACTTTCACCGGTATCATGCCAGGCTGCTATACGCCAACGGAAATATGTATGATGCGCGCCTGGTGAGTGAGAGCCTGCTGGCTAAGATAGACAGTGGGATGACGGGCTACGAACCGGTAAGCGGACGGTATGCGGCTTTCTTTCTGGGGCAAATCAATGAACGCTACAAGGAGTATGATAAGGCCAGGCACTATTATGAGCGTGCTGTAGAATTCGCAGAAAAGATAGAAGCCACAGAATCAGGGTATTACCTATACTCTCTTGTACAACTTGCAAAAATCCATGAAAAACAGGGGAATACGCGACAAGCAAAAAAAATTCTCAGAAAAGTAAAAAAGGAGGCAAAAAGAAGTCATCCTGCGCATGAGCAGGCCAGGGACTACCTGAAAGAATGGTGATGCATTTATTTTGATAAGCTAATTATCAAAATGATAAATTAAAATGATGCAAGTTTCTGAATTTCAGCACCATATCTTAAAATAGATCACTTTTTACACTCTTATTATATTTCTGGCACGAAAAGTGACGTTAGTTATGTAACTGACATATCACAATAAAAATTAGGTGGGCCATGAGTCTGCCTTTTTTTTTGTCCTTTGGTTTTACAGAAACAAGTCAGGTGAGGCGATCTCACTAGCTCTCTGCCAGTTCACGCAAAAGTTTCACATACACGCTCTTCTGACTCTCAGTAGAATATTTTTCTTCCACTGTTTGTCTTGCGCGTGTACCCATGGACTTACGCAGCGTCATATCTTCCGCAAGCATGACCATCTTGGTAACCCACTCGTCTTCACCATCGGCGAGAAAACCATTGAAGCCATCCTGTATGATCTCACGGTTCACTCCTACAGGTGACATAATGGTCGCTATCTCGAGCGCCATATACTGCAGCCCTTTAAGCCCGCATTTACCTTTGGCCCACTCATCATCAGGAAGGGGCATGATGCCTATATCAAAGCTGTTTAGCTCCTGAAGCTCGGTATCGGGTCTCCAGGGAATGCCCTGCACACCTAGTTCCTGATTCACATAACTGCCGTCACCCATCACCTTAAAGGTAACTCCCTCCCCCAGGCGGTCTTTTACCCTGCGCAAGGCAGGAATGGCATGCTGAAAGTGCTGAATGGTGCTTACACTGCCACTCCACCCTATGCATACCTGTGCGTCTTCTCTCCGGGTATGGTCTGGTTCATACTCATTGGTATCTATGGTGGTGGGTACGATGGCTATATTGTCATTAAAATTAGCGGCATAGTTGGCCAGGTACCTGTTACCTGCGAGCACGAGGTCTGCCATTCCGATGATATTGCTGGTCTTCCCGGCATTTTTGAGGAATCCCAGTGCCTTATTACCTTCACTTACATTCTGCAGCCAGATAGCATCGTCAAAATCAAACACTACTTTTGCCTTTGAATCGGCAAAGCCCTTTTCAAACCGGGTGCTTCCGGTCATAAATGCCTCACGCTGTATGAAAACGATATCGTAGGAAGAGGCGCGCATTACATCCCGCAGCCTTTTTATGTAGCTTTTCAAAAAAATGCGCATTTTCCCAACGTAGCTCCCCGGGCTATACAGTACCTTATCATCATTGGCGGAGATAAGGTATGAGTGATCGCACTGAAACCCGTTATTCTCAAGGTGGGTAATGTACTGCTCGTAACGAAAGCGCTGAGAAGGGCTCCGGTTAGGACGGTGCATGTCTACAAATAATATCCTGATAGGCATGAAGCTTCAGACTGGCGTTAATTTGATGGATAAAAGCACTCCAAAAGTAGTCATTCATAGAGAGATGCCCGAACGATAGGACTAAACAAGCAGATATTTTTTCTAATTTTGTCGCATGGGGTTTAAAGACCTGGTTATTACGCCAATTTTTCTTACGCTTATTTACTTCACGGCCTTTATCGTACGGCCTTACCTTACTGATAGGCGCACGAAATCTTTTTTTATTCCTGCCCTTACTGTTAAGATCATAGGGGCTATTGCTGTGGGTCTTATATACCAGTTTTATTATGATGGCGGAGATACTTTTACGTATTTCACCCATGGTAGCGCACATATCTATGAGGCCTGGCTGGATGACCCTCTCAAGGCGTTTCAGCTTATAACAGCCAATGGCGAATACAGCCCTTCCATATATCTCTATGCGAGCAAAATATGGCTATATAGGGATCAAGCGAGCTATTTTGTCATCAGGGTGGCAGGTATACTTGATATTATCACCTTTCATACTTACTCCTCCACTGCGGTGCTTTTTGCTGTATTCGCTTTTTCAGGAAGCTGGGCTATGTACCTGACGTTTTACAGAATATACCCGGGATTATACCGGATTATGGGCTGGGCTATTTTCTTCGTTCCTTCAGTCATATTGTGGGGGTCAGGCTTATTAAAAGATACGCTTACGTTCGGAGCTGTAGGCTGGCTGACGTATGCCTTTTACCAGTTTGTCATACTTAAAAGGCCTGGGGTAGTGGCAATCACTGCAGGTATTGCCAGCATATTCTTACTTTACCAGGTTAAAATCTATATTTTGCTCAGCATACTACCATCGCTGCTGCTTTGGTGGTCAGTAATGACCTCAAAAAATATACGTAGCCCCTTCATCAGGGCTTCACTTACTCCTGTACTGGTAGTACTGACGGTAGTGGGAAGCTACTTTGCCCTGGCACGCATAGGGGAGAGTAACCGGCGATATAATCTGGATCAGATTGCTAAAACAGCGGAAGCCACTGCACGCTGGCTAAATTATGTAAGCACTGTGGAGGAGGGGTCGGGATATAACCTCGGGGATTTTGATTTTACTCCTATGGGCATGCTGAGAAAGTCCCCGCAGGCAGTGGCAGTTACCTTGTATCGTCCATTTCCGTGGGAGTCTAATAATATTTTGATGCTATTTTCATCCATAGAGAGCTTTTTTACAATGATTCTTAGCTTATATATCCTGTTTAAGGTGGGAATCATGAGGACTTTCCGGCGAATATTCACTAACCCTGAGGTATTCTTCGGACTGGCGTTCAGTATCATTTTTGCGTTCGCCATTGGAATTTCCACCTATAACTTCGGTTCACTGGTGCGGTATAAGATCCCTCTGTTGCCCTTTTACTTTATTGCGTTAGCCATCATTTATTATTTACCTAAAAGACAGAGGCTTAAAAATTAGTCCCGCCAATTTGTAAGTTTGCAAAAAATAATAGCAGACTGGGTGTGAATACTTCCCAAAGCAGAAACCAGATAAATTGCGTCCTTACATCCTTATCAGGATTCAAGTCCCTTCTACATGCTACAAAAGCTACGTGAAATAATTACCTCGGACCTGAGGTCGCTTAAATCAAAAGGGTCTTTTGGGCAAAACCTGGCCATTATGTTTAGCGGATCAATGGTGGTGGTGGCCTCTCAATTATTCCTGACCCCTATTGTGACCAGAATATTTGATGCGGCTGATTATGGGGTTTTCTCGATATTCAACATACTGGTACTGAACTTAAGTGCTATAGCAACACTCAGCCTAAACCAGAGCCTTGTGTTGCCTGAGACAAAAAAGGAATTCGTGACCTTATTCAGGTATGCTCTGTACACTTCATTCGGATTTTTTCTGCTTTTTCTTCTCCTTACCCTGATTCTGGATGATTTTCTAATCCGCAGATTCACCCTGGAAAAGATGGGGTTCTTATTTTACCTCATCCCGTTCGGGGTATTATTGCAATCCATTATTTACCTGCTAACGAGTGCCAATGTACGCTATAAAGAATTTAAAATTAATGCGCAGACAAGAAGCAGTGTTGGTGTAGGGACGAGGGCATTTCATATTGTATTTGGGCTGGCTACAAACGGAGTATCTTACGGCCTTATAGTAGGGGAGCTTGTTGGGAAACTGTCTCACTTTACCATCCTGGCCAGGCAGCACTTTAAAAAGAGGAGCCTTTCTATCCAGGGTTATTCCCCTAATCTTGCGTCTTTAAAACAGGTTGCAATAAAATACAGGCAGTTTCCACTTTATGTGACTCCCGGAAATTATCTGAACCTCTTGGCGGGCCAGCTCCCGGCGATGTTCTTTTTAAAATACGACTTCGGAGTAATTGGTGCTTATTCACTTTCTATCAGCCTTTTAAGCATTCCTATTCAGACGATTGGTAATTCTATCTACTCTGTCTTTTTGCAAAAGGCGGCAGAAATAAAAAGTCACAATATAAGCCAGCTTTCCGGTCTGTTCCATAAGCTATTTGTAAGGTTAGCCGCCATCTCTCTCATTGGGTACGGTAGTATTATCTTTCTGGCTCCCACCGTGTTCCCGATTGCTCTTGGAGAAGACTGGCAATTGAGTGGGGAGATTGCCTCCATTCTGGCCATCTACTTTGCTCCATATATGATCTTTTCTCCTTTAAGCAGCTTATTCACCGTGCTTAACATGGAGCGTAGCCGACTGATCATTAGCCTGGTAACTCTAGCAGGCAGGTTTGGCATACTGATATTTTTGATTGATAAGCTGGAACCTCTCCAGCTACTTCACATCCTTTCCTTTTACAACCTGGGCGTCTACTTGTTTTACATTTTTTATCTTATTGTGAGAGCTCGTCTTGCCAGCCTTCGCTTCGCCGTTTCGGCGATGTTGTCTATTGGGGCTATCATAGCTATATTTGTTTTTGCTAAGCAATTACTAGGAATGGAGCTGTGATGGTATCAAGGAAGTATTTTAAAAAGAGGGTAAAGGAACTATATCTACAAAAGGTCGTTCACCCTCTTACTACTAAGGCTCCTCTGAGTGGAAAAGCTGAAGCAAATAACCAGTTCCCTCCGTTTTTCATAATAGGTTCCGGACGGTCTGGCACGACTTTACTAAGAAAGGTTCTGAGTAACCACGCTTCCATTATAATCCCCCCTGAAACGGACAGTCTGATCATTGATAGTGTAAAGTATTACCTGGATCAACGGAAACTGCCTTGGATTGTACGAGCCCGGGAAATCATTTCTATGTGGCAGAAAGCCTCAAGTTTTAGCTATTGGAATATAGAGTTAGAACCGCTTTTGGGCAAATTTGAAAAGGCCGATACTTCTTCCCATTCACTGAGCTATATTCTTCATGCTATTTATTTGCAGTACGCTGCCCAATTTAAGCCCGGGGCTTTTCGCTGGGGGGACAAAACGCCCTATCTCACTTTTGGTATGGAATGGGTGAAAATGGTCTTTCCCCAGGCGCGGTTTATTCATATGCTTCGCGACGGACGGGCTGTGGTCAGCAGTAAATTAAAAGCTAAAAGGTATAACTCCCTCGAACCAGCAGCACACCGCTGGAATGAAAGCCTGGAGTTGATTCAGCGATTTGAAAAAAAGCATGGACCAGGCAATGTGCATACAGTTAAATATGAGGACCTGGTGGCCAACCCTGAACAAATCTGCCGGCAGGTCTGCCAGTTTCTTGCCCTGGACTTTCAACCATCAATGCTGTCGGAAGAGTCAGATATTCAGGGTGATATTGTGTTACCCCATCATGCCAATGTATTTAATAATATAAATACTGACTCGCTTGATAAGTGGAAAAAGCATCTTTCACCAGAACAGGTCAATCAGGCTGAGCACTTAATGGCACGGTTCCTCACTAAATATAACTACTACTGAGTTGCCCTCCCCTGCCATGAGCAAAACACGCCGTATCCTGCACATTACTAACTGGTATCCTAATAAGTTTGAAGAAAAGGAAGCCATGTGGGTGGGTAATCATCTAACTTCACTGACTCCATATGCCGAGCAGGTATTATATCACCTTGAGGTACGGCGCGGGCGCCCGGGATTTCACAGGTACAAAAATGACTTTGGCTTTTCGTATATAATGACGCTGCCAGACAAGCTGTACAAATGGCGCCTGGTGGAGTACCTGACTACCCTGCTCTTATTTTTCGTTCTGTTTGTTAAAGAAAGAAGGCAAAGGTATTCACTGATCAATTTTCATATTGCCTACCCCTTATGTACTTACCTGCATACTATCAGAAAGTATATAAAAAAGCCGATGGTGATCACTGAGCATTGGAGTGCATACCATTTTAGTTTTAATATTAAGGGTAGTGATGCACTGAACCGAATACGGAAGATATTTTACAATGAGGTACCGGTAATATGTGTTTCGCAGGCGCTGGCTGTTGATATAATTGCCTTTTCCCAAAACAGGGCACTCAAAACGCTGATTGTTCCGAATGTTATCGACACGTCGGCTTTTACGTTAACTCATGACAAGGCGGGTCATTTTCTAATGGCGAGCTATTGGAAGCTTCCTAAAAACCCCTTTCTGGTACTGGAAGCCATAGGTAGACGAATAAAACAGGGAAGTGACATCAGACTCCGTGTAGCGGGATATGGCCCTTTACTCCCCGATATGGAGCTATTTGTAGAAGAGAACGGGCTTCAGAATCACATATCATTTATCGGCAAGCTGGATAAACAGGAAATGGCCCGAGAAATGAAAAAAGCTTCTTTATTTTTACACCCCAGCCAGTATGAGACCTTTTCGGTAGTATGTGCTGAGGCTCTTTGCTGCGGGACCCCTGTTATGGCTTCCTCAGTAGGTGGTATTAAGGAGTTTATCACTGAGAACAATGGTCTGTTAGTGGACAACACGGTTTCAGCATGGCTTGACGCAATAGAACGGTTTGAGCAAATGCAAGGCCGGTTTCATTACGAGCAAATAGCCAATCAGGCATCCGGAAGATTTGCCATGGCGAAGGTGGGCAGGTTATATTCACATGCTCTGGATGAGGTTATAGAAGACTACCCTAATGAGTGACTTTAAATTTAGGAACCTAACCATACTTATTATCTCGCCTGAGCCTTGGGGAGATTCATTTGTGAGTAAGCATCACTATGCAAGACTTTTGGCCAGGCTGGGCAATACAGTGGTTTTTTTGTCTTCTGACGGAAGCACCTGTCAATTGTACAAAACAGGTATTGAAAACCTGTACCGGGCCACCTATAAGCCGTTCTTCAGGGGGATAGGCTACTTTCCTTCGTTTTTAAGAAGAAGCTTTCAAAAACGCAAGCTTAAGCCACTTGAAAAGCGACTTGGGAAAGCATTTGATGTAGTCTGGTCTTTTGATAGCTCAGTATTTTATGACTTGGATAGCCTGGGCAAAGACAGGATAAAAATCGCGCACCTGGTGGATATAAGTGAATCTTTCAAAGTAGTGGAGATGGCTCTTTCTGCCGACCTTTGCCTTGGAATATCAGACCAGGTGGTAGACCGGTTTATCAGGCACAATCCGGAAACCTATAAGGTGAGGCATGGCTACTCGCCTGTAGCGCCTACCCCACTGGCTGATCCGCTACCGGGGGAAAATAAAGTAAAGGCGCTATACGTGGGGAACCTTTCAAGGGACATAATTGACTGGGAGACTATAGGGCAAACCATACATCAAAACCCTGATGTGGACTTTCTTTTCATGGGTCCGGAAGGGGATAACCTCGGCTCAGGCGACAAACCTGCGGGGGCGAAACTTTCTGTAATGGCTGAGGACAATTTTTATAAGCTGCCCCCGGTTCCTTCTGAACAAATCATGTCATTTTTAAGCCAGGCTGATATTTTGATGGTGGTCTATGTACAGGATGACCCGGTGCATGTGGCTAATCCGCACAAAATGCTGGAATACCTGGCATCTGGCAAACCCATAGTTTCCACTCATGCCGGAGAGTATGCTCACCTTCAGGACCTGATCTTTATGACTGATACAAACGGGCAATATGCTGACCTATTTACTTCAGTGGTGAGGGACCTAAGGAGGCACTCTGCAGAAGAACGGATGAAGCAGCGCATTGACTATGCGATGAGCCAGACCTACGAGGATAAGCTAAATGAGATCGAGTCACACATAGGGCATGTTTTATCGGATAAAAAATAAGTACAGACAGCTGGTCAGTGAGTGGCAACTTCACCGGGCAAAAGACAAAATACACTTTGCCCCTGAGGAGGCGCTTATTCTTACCGGTGATCCACGTGGTGGCACGACATGGCTGAGCTCTTTACTTGTGCAAGCGACCAAAGCCGCCATGATATGGGAGCCGCTATGGCTGGCTAAGAATCCTTCTTTTAAAAACATCGGATTTAGCTACAGACAGTATATTTCAGAGCAGGAAAATTGGCCAGAGGCCGAAGGTCTCTTCAGGGACTTATTCAGCGGTAAGGACCTCAATAGTAATTTAATTTCATTTACGAGTGTTGCTGAGATAACCTCGTCCAGTCACCTGTTATTTAAGTTTTGCAGAGCTAACCAACTATTACCGTGGCTTACAGCAACATTCGAATTTACAAACCCTCCGATTTACCTACTACGCCATCCTTGTGCGGTGGTAGCCAGCCAGTTAAAACAGGGTGGATGGGACAGGCTACCTTCAACTATCCAATTTAAAGACCAACCTGATTTTGAACAAGAGGTAGGAGATCCGGACTATTTAAACACAATTAATACCGTGGAAAAACGCCTGGCACTGATATGGTGTATGGCAAACCGGAGGACACTGGAAAGTCCGCATAACAACCACCGCTGGCTATCTATCTGCTATGAAGATCTGCTCATGAACCCCCATCAGCAGCTATCCAGGATTCGGGACCGGTGGAAGGTGCCCTTGGCTAAGGATGTACTGGATGATGTGGCGAAACCAAGTTTTACTACAGTAGAAGATACTTCGGCTATTAAAGGGGCGGACCAGATAGGAAAATGGAAGGAAACTCTGAGTAGCAAGCAGATCGCTGAGATTATGGGGGTAGTGCAGCATTTTGGAATAAAAGTCTATTCAGAGGATCCGGTACCCGCCATCAGCTATGACTAATGAGCCACTGGTATCGATCATTATGCCCGTATACAATGGGGAGTTGTATGTGAAAGAGGCTATTCAGTCTGTCCTTTCTCAGGCCTACCGGCAATGGGAGCTCATTATTATTAATGACGGCAGTACAGATAGGTCAGAGGAGGTTATCTTATCCTTTGATGACTCGCGAATAGTATATCACAGGCAGGAAAATGCAGGTGTCGCCAAGGCACGCAATAAGGCCCTGGGCTTAATGAAAGGGACGCTGTTTTGTTTCCTGGATGCTGATGATATATTACCCGGGCAAAGCCTGCTGGTACGGGTACGCATTTTCAGAGAAAACCCGGAGGTGAATTTTGTGGACGGCACTGTATTGCAGAAGGACCAGAAACTCCAAAACCTCATCAGAACCTACACGCCCGTATTTAGAGGTAATCCTTTCGAATCACTAATCCTTAAACCTGAAGTATGCTTTGGTTTTATCACGTGGATGATAAAGAAGCCGAACCCTATGGTATTTATGGACGAGGGCGTTACTCATGGAGAGGACAGGTTATATTTCACGAGGCTCGCTCAAGACCCTGCGACCCTTTATACTTTCGTGGACGAAGTAATTTATGAAACCAGGGTGCATGGCAGTTCTGCCATGACTAACCTTTATGGCCTTGAAAATGGCTATATTCACTTGTACCGCACCTTAAAAAATGACTTGAAGGTAAAGACCTGGTTTCTAATTAGATTCAAGCTCAGACAGGCAAGGGTGCTTTTTTTGTCTAATTTGAGCGCTGGAAATTTCCGGCAGGCGCTAACTTCGGCATTGAGGATGATAATCACCTGAACAAGCCTTACCTGACAACCTCTGGCAAAGCGTATGAAAATACTTTTCGTATCCTACTGGGAGCTTGAAAACAACCTGACTGTTTCTACTATTTTTCCGCATATAAGGATACTCAGTGAGGCAGATGCCGTTGAATCCATCGTATTGGTCACAGTGGAACGGACTCAGGAGTTACCGGATATTACGCACTATGAAGAGGTGCTGGGCAAGAAAACCTCCATTCATCTAATTCCGAGTAAAGCCAGTTGGCCTTTCCATTTAGGTAAAGCCGTTGATTTTATCACCATTCCTAAAAAAATAACTACTCTGGCTAAAAGCCTTGGTTCGGATATAATCCTGGCCCGAACAGCCATGGCCGGAGCTATCGCTTTGAAGGCAGCAGAGAAAAACAAAATCCCCCTGTACGTAGAATCGTATGAACCTCACGCGGAATATATGGCTGAAAGCGGCGTTTGGAGGAGAGGGGGTAGTCGCTATAAATTTCAGCTAAAAAAGGAAAAGAAACTTAATAGAAAGGCGGCCGGTCTGATACCGGTAAGCCACCAATTTGCTAACAGACTGGTAGAAAATGAGCAGGTGGATAGTGAAAAGGTAAGGGTTATTCCTTGTAATGTCCAGCTTGAAAAATTTGCCTTTAACAAAGAAGCCCGTCTCGAGACCAGGAAAAGCTTAGGCATTCCTGAAGATAAGGTTACAGGTATATATGTAGGCAAGTTTGGTGGGCTATACCTGGAAAATGAAGCTTTTGAGCTTTTTTTATCTGCCCATAAAGAATTAAGTGGGGCCTTTCATCTAATCGTACTTTCTCCCCAGAGTCGCCAAGAAGTTGAAGGGCTTGCCTTAAAAGCTGGCTTTCCCATATCCGATTTAACGGTGACCAGAGCACCTCACACACAGGTTGCAAGCTATCTCTCGGCAGCTGATTTAGCTTTTGCCACTTATAAACCCGGACCTTCTAAAAAATATCTTAGCCCTGTAAAAGTAGGTGAATACTGGGCCAGTGGCTTACCTGTGGTGCTAACTGAGGGCGTAGGTGACGAGTCGTACATTATCCCTGATGAGGGAGGGGGTGCTTTATTTAACCCGGCAAAGGCAAAAGACTTTTTTAGTGACAAAAGAGACTTGCTTTGCCTGAAAGCAGATAATAAAGTCAGAGAACAAGCTATGAGACTAGCCGAAAAACATAGAAATTATAAACAGTCGCTTGAGGTATATGACTATTTTTTTGATCTCTTTAACAAGGGGGGCAAATAAATGCAGAAGTCAATACTTATACTTTTTATTATCTATTGCCTGGCCTGCTCATTAGCTCATGCCCAATGTCCCGACCCGGCATTGACCGCACCTACAACGCTTTGTACTGGCGAAGAGGGTAACTTTTCGGCCGGAGGAGATATTACCAACTATCAATGGGACTTTTGCCCTGGTGATTTAGCTAACTCACCAATAGTTTATAGCCCACTAACGACTGAACTGCGCCGGGCCGAAGAACCGGAGATAGCACAGGATGGCAATGATAGCTACCTCTTCATACCTGGCCAAAGCTCTCTTTTCAGAGCACGTATTAATTCTGACCGCAGCCTTAGTAACCCTGTGTATCTGAATAGCATGGATGCCATAAACCGTGCAGTGGCTATAGAGCTAGTGGAAGTCAGCGGCAACTGGTATGGATTCACTATTGATTTTAATACGGGCAATATTATCCGCCTTGAATTTGGTTCAGACCTGACTAATCTGAGTCCAACGCTGGTCAGCCTGAATACAGATTCGTATTTCACCAACCCGAGAGGTTTTGATCTGATTAAGGATAATGGCGGTTACTTTCTTGCTGTAACCAGTATTTCTACAAATACGCTGAGCATCGCTACGCTTGGAACAGATATTACTGCAGGTATATCATCAGGAAATATTTCAACAGTACCGCTCCCCGGTACTGACTTACAGGAGGTGGCGTTTATACAAGATTGTGATGAATGGAAAGCAGTAGCTGTATCTAAAAACGACAACCGTATTTTTTACCTCAGCTTCGGCAATAGCCTCCTCAATGATCCGGTGATATCTGACATTACTCCTGAGGGTAGTCTGGCAGACCAGCCGGCAGGCATTCAGCTTGCCTATGATGACGGTCACTATTATGGCTTGATTACGTCCACCGTCTCCGGCACCTACCTGCTGGATTTTGGATCTTCACTTAACACCTCCCCAAATGCAAGCGCTCTTAGCGGATTACCATCACAAGCCAGGGGGCTATTTGGCATAGACCTTGCCAAAGAAGAGTCCAGATACTACGGCTATGCCATCAACACAACCAGTGGCGAGATCATCAGCTACGTATGGCCGGAAGTAGCGTGTACGGCATCGGTGGCGTATACGGAAGCCAGCTCCCCCACCGTGAGTTTTAGTGAACCGGGTGCCCTGTTCTTCGACGCACTTTTAACTGGTAGTGACGGAAGCAACATTAAAAAAAATGTAGAGATAATAGTACAGGATGTGCCGGCTGTAAACTATAGCATCTCCGGCAGGTGCCTTGACACCCCTGTACAGCTACAAGCCAATTCTTTGACAGAACAGCGGATAGTTTCTTATCAGTGGGAGGTAGATGGCGGCTTTCTCGCATCCGGTGAAGAAGCAGTTTTTGAGCCTGCTTCTGCCGGCACCTATAGACTTTCGGTCACTGCTATAAATGAAGCAGGGTGTTCCTTTACTTATGAGGAGGAAATAAGTATACAAGCAGCCTCATCTCTCAGTCCAGCTTTCATATATCAAAGCGGCCCGCTATGCAGTAATAGTGAGCTTTCTTTTACAGATACTTCATCCGCTGGTGCGGGGGAGACGGTAATAGCCTGGGGATGGGACTTTGATGATCCGGCCTCCGGGGATTCGAATGTAGCTACCGGCCAGCAAGCTTTTCATAGTTTTTCAGCAGCAGGCACTTATCAGGTAGGCCTCACAATCACCTCCTCCAGTGGCTGCACGGCGATGATTAGTAGAGAGGTTATCGTGCAGGAAGGTCCCGAGGCAGCGTTCAGTTTCAGTAACTCCTGCCAGGGGGATATCATACAATTCACCAATCAGTCTACCGGGACAGATATAACGGGGTACTTCTGGAGCTTTGGGGATGGTACGACGGCTTCAGTACAAAACCCGGTGCACTCATACGAGGAGTCAGGCACCTACCCTGTCGACCTTACGGTTACCTCCGGCAATGGCTGCGCCACCACGCTGACCAAACATATTAGAGTATTTGAACCGCCTTTCGTGGATTTCATTTATGAAAATGCATGTAGCGGTACCTCTACACGCTTTTTTGACCGCTCAGACGCCGGCGATTCGAACGTTTCTCAATGGCGCTGGGAGGTAGAGAGTCAGGACGACGAAGTTATTACCTACCTGGAGCCATCTCCCGAGCATATTTTCACCAACCCAGGTACCTACGGGGTAAAGCTGGTGGTTACAAATGATGCAGGCTGCGCCGATTCTCTTACTCAAAATGTAACGGTACTGCCTGCTCCCCAGGTGGCATTTGATATAATAGAAGACTGCCCGGGAGATGCCACGCAGTTTTTTGATCGTACCACCACAGATCCCTCCACTTCTCTCACAGGCAGATTGTGGATTATCAACGGGAGGCTTTTTAATGAGCAAAATCCGCGCGTAGTATTTAGCGAACCCGGCACCTATGATGTAACGCTGAGTGTAGATGCAGACAATGCCTGTTCAGCCACCGTCACAAGGCAGGTAGTCATAGCAGATGTGCCGAATATAGACTTCAGCCTTTCATCAACCTGCAGTGGCCAGCCGGTAACCTTAGAGGCAGAATTTCCTGACGGGGTAAACCCTCTGAACCTTGAATGGGACGTACAGGGAGTAGGCACCAGTGATACCCCCGGTCCTGTTTTTACCTTTCCAGACGCAGGGGATTATACCATCACCTTGTCGGCCACTTTACCACGAGGCTGTGTTATAAGCCGCAGCCGGACCGTATCTATCGTACCAGCTCCGCAGGCTGCTTTCTCCTATTTTCCTACTGAAGGAAGGCCACCCTTATCGGTGAGGTTCTTTAACAGCAGTACCGGAGCTATTTCATATGAGTGGTACATTAACGGAACCCGCTTTTCTGTAGAAGAAGAGCCTGTCTACACCCTTACTGAAGAAGGTCTGAATACTATCACCCTGGTAGCTATTAATGGAAGTGGCTGTACCGACAGCCTTAGCCGGGCCGTACAGGTGATAGATCCAGCACGGGACCTGAAGGTACGATCAGTATCACTTGCGGATAACTCAGATGGAAGTGCAGGTATAAATATTGAAGTGTATAACAACAGCCAGCTACCTGCAGAGTCTCCCGAAATACTAATAGAGACTGCGAGTCTTTCCCTATCCATCACCTGGGAGGGCACGATCAGCCCGGGCGAGACTACCACGATAGTGCCATCCATCAGCCTGAACCCCAGAACACTGTCGGCAACAGATTACGTTTGTGCAACAGTCTCCCAACCGGGTTTTACTGATTTGAGCCCGGGAGACAACTCGGCCTGTCTGCCTTTACAAGAGGAAATAATATTTATTCCTCCATCACCCAATCCTGCCGGAAATGAGGTTATCGCAGGCCTGATCTCAATGGAAAACAGCAAGGTAAGCATCAGTATAATAAATAGTAAGGGGGCTGTAATGGCAGTTGTCAACGAACAGGTTGATCAGGGGCGAAATCTATTCAAAATAGCCACCAGTGACTACGCTCCCGGCATCTATTACCTGCAAATGCAAACTAAGAACCTTAAACGTACGTTCAAAGTAATGGTATATAGGTAGGCAGTTCATTTGAGAGTGGAGCCAGCAATTTACCCCAAAAATTATTTGTTAACATTAAGGTAATATGGCTTCATTTTAAAATAAAATGAAGAAACACTATCTTTGCGCCGAATTTTATTCCGAAAAAACAATGACTAATGGCGGCAACAGTTAAGCTTGACAAAATAGACCGTAAAATACTCGAGATACTACAGAACAATGGTCGTATCACGAATGCCCAGCTATCAAAGGAGATAGGCCTTTCTCCGGCCCCTACTCTCGAAAGGGTAAAGAAGCTCGAGAACAGCGGCATCATCAAGAGCTACCATGCCAAACTGGACATGGAAAAGATCGGGCTTGGCGTCAGCACATTTGTGCACGTGAGCCTCAAAGGCCATAACAAAGAAAATATTGATGTTTTCATAAAGGAAATTAACCAGATCGAAGAAGTGATCGAGTGTCATCACATAACTGGTTCCGGTGACTTTTTCCTTAAGATAATTGCCAAAGACATCGTTTCTTATCAGAAACTAATGCTTGAAAAGGTATCTGAGATAGAAGTAGTAGACAATCTGCAGACCATGGTGATTCTGTCTACTTTCAAGGACAGCAAGGCACTGCCTGTTCCCTGATAACCTCTATTTCGCCGTAGATAATTTGGCTGCTCTACTTTAAGAGCAGCCTTTTTTATGCGGCAAACCCATCTGCAGCCCAGCGGATAGCAAGACTTATGATAGCTGCAATGGCTGCAATGATGAGGATAAAGGTCAGCAATAGCACAATCAGTATACCTATCCCTGACCCTTTATGCTTTCCCTCGTTATAGTACTCCCTCAATAGGCGTATGTTACGCGTATTGGCTTTATATACAAAGTCAAAAATGTTTCCCAGCACGGGTACACTCCCTACGATGAAGTCCAGCAGTACATTACCGGTCATTTTAAGCAGTACCTTGCCGCTTACTCCCGTGCGGGCAGCCTGCACCACCAGCAGTGATGATATAATGAACGAGACTCCATCACCCAGTACCGGCAATAAACCGAGTATAGGGTCCAGCCCGAAACGAAATTTTGTACCTGGCAGCCGGTACTTGGAGTCGAGGAAGTAGGCCACCTTTTCTGCCCATTCCAGTTGCCTTAATCGTTGCGTTTTTGTCATGTGTATAGTTAAAAAAGTGAACCAGTCTCACTATTCTGAAAAATATGTTTTAAAATAGCCCTGCCGGAAGCTTTCAATAAAGTACACGACCATGAAAGACCAACAGACCCTGATACTAGATAGCAATAAGATCGAAAAGATTGTCAAGCGCATTGCTTTTCAGATATATGAGAATAACGCTGTAGAGACTGACCTGTTTATTGCCGGTATCTGGGACCGTGGGTATCACCTTGCCGAAATGATGGCCAGAGAGCTAACGGAGATAAGCCCGATAAAAACTCATCTGCTACGTATCGATATTGATAAGCAGGATCCGGTGTCTTCTGAAGTAAAAATGGATAAGCCTGTAACTACGGTGGAAAACCAGCGGGTAATTCTGGTAGATGACGTGTTGAACACCGGCCGAACGTTGTTTTACGCATTGGAGCCATTTATGAATATCAGCCTCCAAAAACTGGAGATTGCTGTCTTGGTAAACAGAAGCCATGCCTGCTTTGGCGTCTATCCGCAGTACACAGGTTATGAGCTTGCCACCACATTGGAAGAGCATATTCATGTGTCATTTGAAGAAGAACCAAAAGGTGTTTTCTTAAGATAAGTGGCATTAAAATACTGGTATAACCAAAGGGAACATTGATTTTTCAAAAATCCGGCTATATTACAATCAGTCTATAGGGGTATTTTTAGCCAAATGGAATATTGAATAATCCACTCATAATGGCTGGCAATTTGCCTGAAACCTCCCAAAGGGAAGCTGATTTGATCTTTACCTAAGGCTTCAATCCAGGGCCACTATTTAGCTAACAGACTGATAAACAATTTCTCACGAGAGGAAGACATAGCTCCAAATGCTCATGTTACATCTGTTTTTTTCGGAGGGAAAAAAGTGAAAAAATTGCTTGCCAGTCGAAGTAAATCGAATAATTTGGCATCCAGTTTATTGCTTTTTTTCCAGCAATAGTTTTCCTATTTTACATAAGGCCTACTAATTATCCTATAATGAACGTGAGTTCCCAAGCCGATCTGCAACTGGAGATAAAGCAGCTTAAACAGCAAATCAAAGAGCTGGAAGAACGAGAGGCTTCCCGGGCGGCCTACATTCACGTAATTGAAAACGACCTTCAAAAATACCAGCTCGCTGCTAATGGAGCTAATGACGGCCTATGGGACTGGGATATAGTCAGTAACGAGGTTTTCGTGTCCGAGCCGTGGAAAAAAATGCTTGGCTATACGGAGCGGGAAATTGACAGTAGCATCCTGGCCTGGGAGACCCTGCTCCATCCCGACGACCGTGAACGGGCCATCAAAGCCTTTTACGATTACCTTGAAAATCGAATTGACCATTACTCCCTGGAATTCCGGCTGCGCCATAAGGACGGCACATACCGGTGGATAGCCAGCCGGGGCACTGCGTTGCGTGACCGCAATGGCATAGCTTACCGAATAAGCGGATCCCATACGGATATTACCGATCGTAAACGAGCCGAAGAGGTAATCCAGAACAGTATAAACAAGTACAGGAATCTTTTTCAAAACAGCCTGGTAGGCATGTTCAGAACAGCAGCTGACACAGGCGAGATACTGGAAGCTAATGCCAAAGCGCTGGAGCTGTTCAATGCCAGTGAGGGCGACAAGCTTTACACCACCAACTTTTATACGAGCGAGACGCAGCGGCTGGAGATGATGGAAAAACTCCTCAGCCACGGAAAAGTGGAAAATGAGGAAATGCTCCTGAAGCGCAATGACGGAACCACTTTTTGGGTAAACTACAGTAGTGTGTACTACCCCAAAGAAAACCGCATAGAGGCTGTCCTGAAAGATATTACTGACACCAAGCAGAACTTTGAAGAGCTGCAGAAGGTAAACTTTGAGCTGGATAACTTCGTGTACCATGCCTCGCATGATTTGCGCTCTCCCCTGCGGTCTATCCTTGGTCTTATCCACCTGCTGCGTAGCGAAACCGATCCATCGGGCAGGGAAAAGATCATCGAAATGATCGAAGGTAGTATTCACCGTCTGGACAGCCTTGTGGTTGATCTGCTTAGTATTTCAAGAAATAACCGGGTCAATGACCCTAAAGTCAGCATTAATTTCCTAACGGAGATCAACAATACGCTAACCAGCTTCTATACGGCGGAAGAAGGTCCCATGCCTGAAATTCTTACCAGGGTTTATCAACCATATGAATTCAGAAGTGACCTTACCCGCATAAGGATTGTGATGAACAATATCATATCCAATGCGATTAAATACCGCTCCCGAGAAAAGGACTATACCTATGTGGAAATAGTGGTGAAGGTGGAAAAGGAAAAAGTCACCATCACGGTTAGTGACAATGGAGAGGGTATTTCTGAAGAAAAGCTGGAGAATATCTTTGAGATGTTCTATCGCGCCTCAGAGAGTAGCGAGGGCAGCGGGCTGGGCCTGTATATCGTCAAAAATGTCATTGACAAAATGAAAGGTGACATTAAAGTAGAGAGCAAGGTTTCCGAGGGGACCCGTTTTACAGTGGTTTTGCCCGCCTATTCAGAAGAGGACGAAGAGACCAACGCATAGTTTAGCTGCATTTTTCCCTGTTTTTATCATTTTTTTGTAGATTGAGCCGTTTTTAAGCACAACGTTACTGTCATGTCTGTACACCGGCCCGATATCAAAAAGATCACTACCCATCAGCTTCAGGAAATGAAGAACCGTGGGGAGAAGATCTCCATGCTTACTGCCTACGATTATTCGATGGCGCGCCTGCTGGACGCGGCAGGAATAGATGTTTTACTGGTGGGGGATTCGGCCAGTAACGTCATGGCAGGAAACGAGACTACACTTCCTATCACTCTTGACCATATGATCTACCATGCCACTTCTGTGGTAAAAGCTGTAGACCGTGCCCTGGTGATTGTGGACATACCATTCGGCTCCTACCAGGGTAACAGTAGTGAGGCACTGCGCTCGGCCATTCGTATAATGAAGGAGAGTGGGGCACACGGGGTAAAAATGGAGGGTGGCTCGGAAATAAAAGAGAGTATCACCCGGATACTTAGCGCCGGCGTACCTGTGATGGGGCACCTGGGCCTGACCCCTCAGAGCATTTATAAATTTGGCACCTATACTGTACGTGCCCGAGAGGAGGAGGAAGCTGCTAAACTGATACATGACGCGAAGCTTCTGGAAGAGTGCGGGTGTTTTGGCCTCGTGCTGGAAAAAATACCCTCAGGGTTGGCCAAGCGCGTAGCGAGTGAGGTAAATATTCCCGTTATCGGCATTGGTGCCGGCCCGCATGTAGATGGTCAGGTGCTGGTAGTGCATGATATGCTGGGCATCACCCAGGAATTTAAGCCACGTTTTTTGAGAAGGTACGCAGACCTTCACAAAACCATAACCGAGGCTGTTAGTCATTACATAGAGGATGTCAAAAGCCACGACTTCCCAAAGGATACAGAAAGTTATAAATAAGTGAGAAGAGTACCGCCCTTTTGCAGGTGGCGGCTATACGTTACTCAATAAGCAAACCGAACAGAATGAGTGAGCAAAAAATTACCATCAAAGATGGTACCCTGCAGGTACCTGACAACCCCGTAATCCCTTTTATCGAAGGTGACGGTACAGGTGTTGATATTTGGCCTGCTGCCAAAAATGTAATCGATAGTGCAGTAGAAAAAGCCTATAATGGCAAAAAGAAAATAGAGTGGAAGGAACTGTATGCTGGTGAAAAAAGCTACAATCGCAGTGGCGAGTGGCTTCCTGAAGACACTCTGGCTGCTTTCCGTGAGTACCTGGTAGGTATAAAAGGCCCCCTTACCACCCCTGTGGGCGGCGGCATTCGTTCACTGAATGTGGCACTGCGCCAGGAACTGGACCTGTATGCCTGTGTGCGTCCTGTAAGATGGTTTAAAGGCACACCCAGCCCTGTAAAAGACCCCGGCGCGACAGACATGGTAATCTTCCGTGAAAACACTGAAGACATCTATGCAGGAATCGAGTTTCAACAAGGAACTGAAGACGAGAAGAAGTTTGCTTCTCTGCTGAAAGAGAACTTTGCCGACCGTTACAAGAAAGTTCGCTTTCCTGATACAGCAGGCTATGGCATAAAGCCCGTTTCAAAAGAAGGAACCGGTCGCCTGGTGAAATCGGCTATCGACTATGCTTTCACCACTAAGCGCGACAGCGTTACCCTTGTGCACAAGGGTAACATCATGAAATTTACCGAAGGTGCTTTCCGTGACTGGGGCTATGAAGTAGCTAAAGAGCAGTATGGCGCTAAGGACTACGAAGGAGGCCCCTGGCAGGTGATAGAGAAAGACGGCCACAAGATCATAATTAAAGATGTGATCGCGGATGCTTTCCTGCAGCAGATACTTCTTCGCCCTGCTGAATACAGTGTAATTGCTACACTTAACCTGAATGGCGACTATGTTTCTGATGCACTGGCTGCCATTGTCGGTGGTATCGGTATCGCACCCGGGGCTAACATCAACTACAATACAGGTAACGCAATATTTGAGGCTACTCATGGTACAGCTCCTAAGTATGCAGGCCAGGACAAGGTTAACCCCGGCTCTGTAATCCTGTCAGGTGCTATGATGCTTGGCTACCTGGGCTGGAATGAGGCCGAAGACCTTATCTACAAAGGACTGGAGGCAGCCATCGCCAGCAAGCGTGTGACATATGATTTCGAGCGACTTATGGACGATGCCACACTACTTAAGTGTAGCGAATTTGGCCAGGAAGTAGTGAATAACATGTAATTACGGATAATATCGTAAGGAAAAGGCCACCTGACCCGGTGGCCTTTTCTATTTCAGGGGCCAAATTGAAATAGAATTAGTGTATAACGGTAGAGGCAAAGACTAGCAAATACCCCCCAGGTGCATGACTTTAATTACTATGGCCACGTTAATATCCCTTAGCCATGTTGAGCCCTCCGGTCACAAACACTCTTACCAGTGCCGCCAAACAAATGGCCACTTTAACATCAAGCTAATTCATGATATTGTACAAATATACATATAGGCGAACCCTATGGCCATCGTGTTTTTAACGATATCCGGAATTCTCTCAAACCACTTTACAATCGGGGTGTTTTGGGGGTAATGAAAAGTTATTTACCCTTGTTTCCTCTCAATATTGTCGTCTTTCCAGGTGAGGCGGTAAACCTGCATATCTTTGAACCAAGGTATAAGCAGCTTATTAATGAATGTAATGAAAACCAGGAGCCATTTGGCATTCCTTTGTATCAGGACAGTAAAATCAGCTACGGCACGGAAGTGACTCTTAATGCCATAGAAAAAGTATACCCGGACGGCCGAATGGATGTAAAGACTAAAGGCAACAGGGTCTTACACGTACTGTCTTTTGATAATCCTGCAGAAGGCAAGCTCTATGCCGGAGGCGAAGTAGAATTTGTAGAAACTGACATGGAAGCCTCCCCGGAAACAACACAGGAAATGATCAGGCTTGCTAAAGAGCTTTACCAAAACCTGAATGTGGTACAGGAAGTAAGCATATCAGATGACGTGAACAGTTTTGACCTTGGTCATAAAATAGGTTTGTCTGTAGAACAGGAATTCGCCCTGCTCCAAATAGAAAAAGAAGAAATACGCCAGCTATTTATTATAGCTCATCTCAAAAAGGCCATTCCCATGCTGATGGATATTGAACGGACCAAAGAGCGCATTAGAATGAATGGTCACTTTCGCACCTTTGACCCGCTGGATTTTTAGGATTTTTCTTTTTGCCTTTCACCCGCTACTTTTGAGTAGGAAATGGAAAATCAGATATCCGCATTCGGCGAGGTCCTTCTATTTATAGTAGGTGCCATTATTTTCGTGGCAGGCGGCCTCGTTACGGCCTGGCTGGTGCGCCCTCACCGGCCTAATGAAGAAAAGCTTACCACCTACGAGTGTGGGGAAGATCCTGTTGGCTCCGCATGGGGCCGGTTCAATGTCAGGTTTTACGTTATTGCCCTCGTTTTTATTCTCTTTGATGTAGAGATCGTGTTTCTTTTTCCCTGGTCGGTAGTATTTGGCCAAAAGGAACTCATAAGCGAGACCAACGGCCTTTGGGGATGGTTTTCATTAGTTGAAATGTTCCTCTTTATCGGTATCCTCCTGCTTGGTCTGGCTTATGTATGGGCTAATGGCTTTCTTGACTGGGTAAAGCCTGCCGTAAAGCAAACCTCACATGACTCACCGGTACCTGCCGAGCTTTACGACAACCTGAATAAGCAGTACGAAGCAGAAAAAATTAAGGAAGATGGGCCTACTGGATAAGGAATTTAATAGCGGCGGCGTAGTGGTAAGCCGGGTGGACGACCTTATCAACTGGGCTCGCCTGAGCAGTCTGTGGCCTATGGGCTTCGGTATCGCATGCTGCGCCATCGAGATGATGAGCAGCTATGCCAGTGGCTATGACCTGGACCGCTTTGGCGTGATCCCCCGCCCTTCGCCCAGGCAGTCAGATGTCATGATAGTGGCAGGTACGGTTACATTTAAAATGGCCGATCGTATCCGGAGGCTATATGAACAGATGGCAGAGCCACGCTATGTGATCTCCATGGGCTCATGCTCTAACTGCGGAGGTCCTTACTGGCAACATGGCTACCATGTGGTAAAAGGAGTGGACCGTATCATTCCGGTAGATGTTTATGTGCCAGGGTGCCCGCCGCGGCCGGAAAGCCTGATAGGAGGCATACTGAAACTGCAGGAAAAAATACGCACGGAAACCCTGATGGCTCCCGCTGCCGCAGAGGCTATTCTGGCTAAGAAAAGGGAAGCTCAGGCAAGCAGCAAGACAGCAGAGTAAAGTACACAACCAGCCATAAAGGCAAGAAAGTTACTACGCCGCTCTTCGGGCAGCTCTTCTTTAAGGGTGTTTAATATCACGCCTCCTGATACAACGCCAAATACAGCCCCTATACCCAATGGGGGGAGGTTAACCCACTGCCCCGCAACCCAGCCTGCTATTATGGATAAGGTTAGTATATACCTGCCAACTCTTCTATACCGTTTTTGATAATGATCATGCAGCCCAAAATCATTTATTACAAAATGAAAGGCCATTGCCAGCAGATAAAAGATTAGCTGTTTAAGGGTATGCTCATTCCGGTGCACAAGTAAGTAGCCTATAAGCGCATTATACAGAGAAAAACTAACAAGATGGATGTAAAATACGCGGCCTGACACCTCTCGTTGATCATCCTGACGTGCAGATACTTTACTCAACTTTGCCGCACGCTCCAATCCGTAAAAGATGGTAAGGCCAGCCAGACTCAGGAGGTAGAGGTGGTGCTGGAGGAAGCCTTTGCCTTCATAGTGAAGCTGCCACTCTTCTAACTCCGGCATCACGTGGATAAATACATAAGCCACTGAAATACCCCCGCCAAATGAAAGCCACTTGCTACGGGGAATCATGGATATGAACCTTAGCTTTCCAGCAAATAAATGTACCAGTGCCAGCACAATTGCTCCGGAGAAGGTAAGCCAAAACTCTCTTTCCATGGCTTGCTAACCGCTCACTCTTACTTTTAGTTAGCTTGAATTGAGATTATTCCGGCTTCAGAAGCGCATTCATGCCGCACTCCGTTTATTTGCTGGCCTGCATTCCTTATTTTTGATCATGCAATTCGACAACATTTGTGAGCTCCTGAAGCGGGAAGCAGGCCAGGAAGCCATTACGGCCACCGACACTACTTCAACACCGCCCACCATCACGATACCTCCTGCGCTGCTACTATCAGCAGCAGACTGCCTCTACCGCCATCCGGACACTTATTTCGATTTCCTGAGCTGCCTGACTGCCCTGGATAATGGGCCCTCCGCAGGTACAATGGAAGTGATCTACCATTTGTATTCCATACCATTCGATCATTCCGTAGCTCTGCGTGTAGAGGTACCCAGACCAGCCGCGCCCGGGGAGTTACCTGCCGTACCTTCAGTAAGTCATCTGTGGAAATCAGCCCTGTGGCATGAGAGGGAGGCTTTTGACCTGGTAGGTATTCACTTTGAAGGGCATCCTGACCTAAGGCGTATCCTGCTACCCTCAGACTGGGAAGGTCATCCGCTGCGCAAAGATTATGATGAGCAGGAATATTATCATGGCATTGAAGTTAAATACTGATGGCAAACCCGATCCAGTACACCTACGACAAAAGGCATCTGAATAACTCGGAGCCTAATAAGTTTACAGAGGGGCATTTACAGGATGGTGAAATGCTCATCAACATCGGGCCACAGCACCCCAGTACGCACGGCGTACTACGGCTGGAGGTGATCACTGACGGTGAGATCATTACTGAAGTAGTGCCTCATCTGGGCTACCTGCACCGGTGTTTTGAAAAGCATGCAGAAAACATGCCCTATAATCAGACCATCCCATTTGTAGACAGGATGGACTACCTGGCAGCCATGAATAGCGAACACGCTTTTGCCATGGGGGTGGAACAAATGCTGGGTATTGCAGATAAAATTCCGGCGCGCGTAGAGTATATCCGTGTGCTGGTTTCAGAACTGAATCGCCTGGCCTCACACTTTGTGGCCATTGGTACTTATGGCCTCGACATCGGCGCCTTTACCCCCTTCCTGTGGCTGATGCGCGACCGGGAACATATTCTCCGCCTACTGGAGTGGACATGCGGAGCACGGATGCTCTATAATTACATCTGGGTAGGAGGCTTGTTTTATGACCTCCCCGTGGGCTTTGAAGAGCGCACGCGGGAATTTTGCCAGTATCTTTTGCCTAAGATGGCAGAAATGGAAAAACTGGTAATTGAGAATAAGATATTCGTCGAGCGTACTGCTAATGTGGGGGTGCTTTCCCGGGACCTAGCTATCAATTACGGAGTTTCCGGCCCTATGCTGCGGGCCAGTGGCCTTCGCTACGACCTCCGAAGGGTGGATAAGTACTCTGTATACCCCGAACTGGACTTTGACATACCGGTGGGGGAAGGAGCCATGGGTACTTTAGGTGACTGCTGGGACCGTACCTGGGTAAGGGTAAGAGAGTGCCATGAGTCTATCCGTATCATCAGGCAGTGCCTGGACCGGCTGCAGGGGGACCTGAAACGCACGAGGGACTTTGACCCGAGGGCACTGGTACCAAAAAAGATCAGGCCTAAAAAGCAAGACCTCTATGTAAGGGCTGAAAACCCTAAAGGTGAGCTGGGCTTTTACTTCAGGGCAGATGGCAAATCTGATATCCCCCTTCGCTGTAAGGCCCGCAGCCCCTGCTTTGTTAACTTGAGCGTACTTTCGGAAATAAGCCGCGGCTCAATGGTGGCCGACCTCATAGCCATTGTGGGCTCCCTGGACATGGTACTGGGTGAAGTAGATCGCTAAGACGCAACTTTTCAGCCTGCCTCAGCTTATAATAGAAGGATAAACCACTAGCACTTTTATACATGAAAATACTGACTGCGGCACAAATACGGAAGCTGGATGAATATACGATAGCCAATGAACCCATCAGCAGTACAAACCTGATGGAGAGGGCAGCGGCAAGGTTTACAGACCGCTTTACCCTGAGTTATGGTCCGGACAGCAAAGTGGCTGTACTTTGCGGGCCCGGAAATAACGGCGGAGACGGGCTTTGCATTGCGCGCATGCTTACCAGGCTTGGGTACCAGGTCACTTCCTATGCTGTGCGCACCAGCGATAAAGGCTCTGAGGACTTTAGCATAAACCTGCGCCGGCTGGAGGATATATCTCCTGTAAAGGAAATTCGGGACGAAGATCATCTGCCGGACCTGTCGGCTTTCGATGTACTCATTGATGGTCTCTTTGGTTCAGGCCTTTCCCGGCCGGTAGAAGGGCTTTTTGCCTTAGTGGTAGAGCGTATGAATAGCAGTCCCTCCCCTACCGTCAGTATTGATATACCTTCAGGCCTGTACAGTGACGAGCCCTCGCCTGACGGTGCCATAGTCAGGGCCAGTCAGACATTTACCTTTCAGGTGCCAAAGCTCGCCTTTATGCTTCCTGAAAACGGCCCTTATACAGGCCACTGGGAAGTAGTAGAAATAGGTCTCCATCCCGAGGCCCTGGCCAAGGCGGAGACTGACAAGGTGCTAATCACCCGGGCTGAGATAAAAAGCTTCCTGCAACCCAGAGGTACATTCAGTCATAAAGGTAACTACGGTAAGGCATGCATTATAGCAGGCAGTAAAGGTACTATGGGTGCGGCTGTACTCAGCGGACTGGCCTGTCTGCGCAGCGGGATAGGCCTGCTCACTTTACATATTCCCTGCTGTGGTTATGATATTATCCAGACCAGCCTGCCGGAGGCAATGGCTAGTTGTGATATTTCTTCGGATCACTTCAGCTGTCTTCCCGATCTGGAACCTTATACGGTCATAGGTGCCGGGCCCGGCATCGGCACTTCCTCTGCCGCCTGCAAAGCGCTCCGTGAGTTACTCACCAATGTAAACGTGCCGATGGTATTAGATGCAGATGCCTTAAATATACTCAGTGAAAACAGGGAGCTATTAGAGCTACTGCCGGAAAACACTATCCTTACTCCCCATCCTAAAGAGTTTGAGCGATTAGCCGGAAAAACTGAGAATGGCTTCGAGCAACTGGAACGTCAAAAGGAGTTTTCTAAAAAACACAAGGTCATCGTAGTGCGAAAAGGAGCCCATACAGCAGTGAGTATTCCGGACGGCAGGGTTTTCTTTAACAATTCAGGAAACCCTGGCATGGCCACAGGTGGATCTGGAGATGCTCTCACAGGCATTATTACCGCTGCGCTGGGTACATACGAACCCTGGCAGGCAGCTATTCTGGGAGTACATCTTCATGGCCTGGCAGCAGACCTGGCTCTGAAAGAACAAAGCCAGGAATCTCTTCTGCCAACCGATATGATTGACCATATTGGCAGTGCCTATAAAGTCCTGTGGTCCTGATGAAAATACTACGCTCGCTTTTCCGCTTCGTACTGTTTGCCCTGTTATGTTTTGTACTGCACAGCCTGTGGCAGGTCATTATCTACAGGTATATTCCGCCACTTTACACCTGGCATATGGTCGGCGTATGGATAGAGCAGGGTTCGGTGGAATATGCATGGTTACCAATGGACGACATTTCGCCCTGGATGGGAGTGGCTGTAATAGCCGCTGAGGATCAGAAGTTTCCTGAGCATAATGGATTTGACATAGAGGCCATAAAGGAGGAGATAGAGAAGCGCCGCAAGGGACAAGGAAGCCGCGGGGCAAGCACCATCTCACAGCAAGTATCAAAAAACTTATTCCTCTGGCATGGAAAAAACTTTTTCAGGAAAGGGTTAGAAGCATATTATACTGTCTTAATTGAAATGCTTTGGCCTAAAGAACGTATCTTAGAGGTCTATTTAAACATCGCCCAAATGGGGCCTGATGTTTTCGGAGTTAAAAAAGCATCCGAACAATACTTTAAAAGGGAGGCGCAAGATATTAGCATTCAGCAAGCTGCCTTGCTTGCGGCAGTGCTGCCAAATCCCGTCAGGTTCTCTGCAGCACAACCTTCATCCTATATTAACCGTAGAAAAAATTGGATCGTGCAGCAGTCATATCAGATCGGAGGGAAAAAAATTCTGCAGAATTTATGAAATCCGGTTCGGTTTTTGCTCCTAAATAAACAGGATAATATTAAACGACCATGCGTATCGAGAAAATACTACTTTCGCTTACATTCGGGTTTGTACTCCTCTTCGCAGGCACATCTGTATCCCATGCGCAGGAAGTTTTTCCCCAACCCGAAGCTCCCTATTCGCAGGTGAAGGAAACACGTGGTGTCATGCTGTACCCCAATCCTACTGAAGATTTTCTGAAGGTCTCTTTGGAAGATTTGGATTTGCAGGACCCTACCTTTGAGGTATATAGCATTATTGGTAACAATCTACAGTTAGATTATGAGCTTAATCCTAATGGTACGTACAGCATAGATGTAAGAGGTATCAGGCCCGGATACTACATTTTGATTGTACGGGATCGCGGATCGCTTTTCAAACAAGCCATGCGATTCAGAAAACAGGAAATGTAACACTGTATTTAAGAATATTAACATAAGGCTACTCTTTACAGGGTAGCCTTTTTCAATTTACCGGGGTCTGCTTCAAGTAAGAAACCCCCATATAGCCCCGGCAGATTCCGAAGAAAGTAAATTGACATTGTACTTCTCTCTCCTTTCTGAAAAGACTTACACCAATGCAACTCGTGTGTAATCCCTCCCCTGCACGACTTTCATCATATCTTCATATATAATCTTTCTTAGTAAACCTAAACACCCAATCCCTTTGTGCTAATTGCACTTTTTTGAATGAAATTCTTACACACATCCATATAAAGGAGTTCCTATATCGATTTTCCCACTAAACCCTCTTTATATTTAAGCATTAGAAAGATATCATTATTTGTATTTTTCAAATGAAAAGTATTACCTGACTTGAGCCAGGCGATACTGAACCTAAAAAAAGCGGAAGAAATATGCCTCTACAAGCAATATCCGGGACGCTGGGTCAGGAACGGGCCCGGCACCTGCTCCGGCGTCTTACCTATGGCCTCCGGCCTGGCCAGGTAGAAGCCTTCGCTTCACTGCAGATCGGTGACGCCCTCTCACGCCTGATGGACGGGCTGCAGGAACCTGCACATCCACGGTTACCTGAGGATCCGGAGGGGGGCATGCCGTCTGAATACGAGTGGGTAACTATAACGCGTGCAGATACTGAAAGGGACCACGTGCTAAGAAGCGCTCTCTTACGCTGGTGGACAGGACAAATGTACCGGGACGATACTGCCCTTGAAAAACTGGCTTTTTTTCTTCACACCATTCATACCACAAAATCTGAAACCGGAGGCAGCAGCCGGGACCTGTACTGGCAGAACGCTCTTTTTCGTCGCTACCTGATTAATGACCTGACTAATACGAGCACTGAGTTTAACCGCTACACTCATCTTATAGCTAAGGTGATAGTGGATAACAGCATGCTGCACTTTCTGGATGGCAGACTGAATGTGAGAGGCCGACCGAACGAGAACTTTGCCCGTGAAATGTTCGAATTATTTACCATAGGGAAAGGGCCTGTACGGGGAGCCGGTGATTATACAACCTATACTGAGGCTGATATCCGGGAGGCGGCCAGGGTGCTGACGGGCTGGACAAGTGTGAACTGGGGCACACCGGAAGCTTTTGAGCCTGATGTAGCTACCGGCCTTCCTACAGGCAAAGCCCGGATAAATGAGGACTCAGGTAACGCTACCAATCACGATAATGAGGAAAAAATCTTTTCCGCCTCATTTAATCATACCATCATCACACCTATGGCTGATCCACCCACCGCGGAAAGCATGGAGGATGAAATTCGCCAACTGGTGGAGATGATTTATAACCAGGAGGCAGCGGCCCGCTATTTTATCAGGCGACTGTACAGGTTTTTTGTGTACTGGGATGTAACCGAGGAAACCGAACAGACGGTTATTGGGCCGCTCGCGCAAACTTTTATGTCGGGTGGGTATCGTCTACGACCTGTTCTTGATGAGCTCTTTTCCAGCGAACATTTCTTTCAGGCAGCCCCTGGCCAGGGGGATGATAAATTCGGCGCCCTTATCAAATCTCCCCTGGAGTTAACTCTGGGCACATTACGGTATTTTGATGTCGAAATACCGGAAATAAATACAGTCGAACATAATGAGGTAATGGGCACCGTAATAGGGGAAATGGAGGACATGGGACTGCACCTGATGAACCCTTATGATGTGGCAGGCTATGAGGCTTACCATCAGGCTCCCGGTTATAACCGCAACTGGATCACGACGAATACACTGGCAGAGCGCTACGCATTTATCCATAGGCTACTTTCCGGACAGATGCCGCTAGTGATAGACCTGCTGGCCTGGGCAGATGACCCCGGAAGCGGAATCACCGATACCATGGCTACTACAGCAGTGGACATAAACGGGCGTAACTATGCCCTACAATTAGTAGAACATCTGGCAGGGCAATTATTGCCTTTTTCCGATCGGGACACAGCCATCACCGCTGAACGCTACACTTACTTTGGTGAATATCACCTGGGCGGCCTGGAGTGGGAAAACTGGGTTTTTAATTGGCAAAACCGTAACGGAGGCAATATGGACATCATGACGGACGCTACGGAGCGACTGAAAAACCTGTTTAATGCACTGATGCAATCACCTGAATATCAGCTATTCTAGGCAGAACTTAACCATTCCGCAATATGAAGAGAAGGAGTTTTTTACGAAATATCTCGATAGCTGCAGGAGGTACACTGCTGCTGAATGGCATTCCCCTTAAAGCCTTGAGTGGCACTCCCAAGCTAGCGCATACAGCCCGGCTCAGTGGCAATGGCCGCGCCCTGGTATTGCTGCAGCTACATGGAGGAAATGATGGGCTTAATACCTTCATCCCGCTGAATCAATATAGCGAATACTATAACATGCGGCCTAATCTGGCCATACCAGACTCAGGCAATCGAGGCTATATTCCGCTGGACAGCACGCTGCCAGACGAGAAGCAATTGGGACTGCACCCTGATATGGTGGCGCTAAAGGAGCTTTATGATGAAGGCAGGGTAGCCATATTGCAGAATGTGGGGTATGAAAATGTAAATGGCTCACACTTCAAAAGCCGTGATATTTGGTTTGGAGGCGGGGGCTTTGATGACCCCGTAACCGGCGGATGGATAGGCCGCTATCTGGAACTGGAGCATGCAAAGAACCAGGGGCTGGATTGGCCTACCGACTTTCCGCATGATGGCATGCCTGACCCACTAGGACTGGAATTTGCCAATGAGGTATCACTGGGCTTCCATACGGATGACACCGTACCTGCTGGACTGAGCATCCCTAATCCAGCCACCTTCCTGAACCTGGTACAGGAGCTTCCCGGCTATAACGAAGAGTTGATGTCCGATCCCAGGGGCTTTCCCGCTGATGGGATTCGGGATACATTATACGGCCGTGAACTGGAGTGGATACTTAATATTGAAAAAGACACGGATAAGTACGCAGAAAGGCTTCAGCAAGCCTACCTCGCCGGAGGAAACAGCACGGTAAACTACCCAACAAAATACCCCTTCTCCGCTCCGGGCAACAGCCGAAACAACCCGCTTTCGGCCTACCTTCAGATTATTGCTCGCCTATTGGCAGGGGGCTGCCAGACCCGGGTATTCCTGGTACGAATCGGGGGCTTCGACACGCACGTAAATCAGGTGACTCCTTACGATAATACAATGGGCAAGCATGCCGCCTTATTGCATCATGTCGCCAGTGCCATGCGTGCATTCCAGGATGATCTGCGTGCCAGGGGACTGGAAGACAAGGTGTTGAGTGTAACCTTCTCTGAGTTTGGACGTCGTGCACTCGCTAATAACAGTTATGGCAGTGATCACGGTACCGTCGCCCCTATGATGGTCTTTGGTAACCGGGTAAACCCTGGTGTGATCGGTAACAACGCTGACTTGAACCGGGTGCAGGAAAACAATGGCAACCTGCCTGACGGAGCCGAGGACGTGATTGATTACCGTACAGTATTCAATACGATCCTGCAGGAGTGGTTTGAAGTAGATTCATCGCAAATACCATTGGTATTGCCTTCATTGGCTAATGGCTCGCAACCGGGTGTGGAAGATAAGCAGCTATTGTTTAGCCAGACCATTACCGGCACCAATGATTTTATAGCGGGACGCTATAAGCTAAACACCTGCTACCCAAATCCTGTGAAAACTGAAACGGTATTTTCTTTCCGGATTAATAATAGTTTGCCTGTACAGTTAAGCCTATATGACTTGCAGGGCCGGAAACTCATGGATGTCGTTAACAAGCCTCTTCCACCTGGTGATCATGAATACCGTTCGGATCTGAGTCACCTGCCGCCAGGAACCTACCTGTATCGCATCTGTGCAGGACCTCTTCAAGACACGAAAAAACTTATTAAGCACTAAGCATGAGGGCGATGAAAGTTAAATTATCTATTAAATATAGTCTATCTCTGACTACCCTGCTTATCTGTTTCCTACTGGGTGCTCATGTTTCTCATAGCCAAGCAAGGAAAAACAGCCGTAAAACCGTAAGCTCCAACCAGCGTCTGATGCAAAAGAGTCCGTTTTTTGACCAACAGTGGTGGATAGGATTCAAGGGTGGCCTTACGGCTTCTAAGATGGTGCCAGGTAAGCGGCACTCTGTTTTTACTGCTACACCGGGCAGCAGTGATGGTCTGCTTACGGACTTCACCAAAAACTACGATAGCTACCTGTTTGATCAACCAGGCACCACTATCGGGCTGATCGGCAGTTTTTCTTTCTGGAAAGGTATTACACTGAGCCTTCAACCTTCTTATTCGCGCTACAATGCCGCCTATCAGAATGAATACCTGTGGCGAAATGAGAATAACCTGGATGTGTGGATAGAGCAGTCCCACTACCTCTCTCTCAGCTACCTGGAGATTCCCTTATTGGTCCGTTATGATCTGTACCGGGGCAAAGTAAGGCCTTATATCCAGGCAGGAGCTTATTATGGCCACTTGGTTAAGGCAGATAAACGCATGGAGGTAAAAAGCCGTGACGTGGTATCAGGAGGACAGGACATACTGGAAAATAGCGCGCCAAGTATTGGGGCAGAACATCTGTTTATCAGAGATAACGTCGGCTGGATAGCTGGCGGTGGCTTTAGCTATGATCTGGGTAACATGCGCGTAGGCCTTGAGGTCAACTACCGGCAGGGGTTAGAAAATATCACAAACCGGCCTAACCGCTTTACGGATGACCGGCTGGCAGGTGTAGGGGATGTAATGGATGACATGACACTGCAAAGCTGGGACGCATCATTTCACCTGACTTTTCCACTCAAGTTTCTGGATACCGGTTCCTTTGTTCCCGGAAGACCCTAACGATCATGAAAAAGACATTACTTTTTATTCTTACCTCTGCTTTGTTTCTGGCCTTACAGGCTTGTGAGATCAGCGATAATGAGGTAAAGCCCACAGATCCGGTAACGAGAATATTCGAGACGGGAGACTTCGAACGTAACTACGTACCTATTGATATTCGCCAGACACCTGACGGTGGGTATCTGATGCTAGCTTCTGTGGCGTTGGCGGACTCTGACTTTCAGGGCATATACTTATTTAAAGCAGACAAAGAAGGTTTGGTGGAATGGGAACACCTGGCGGATAATTATGTAAACCCCGTATCGGAGCTGCTTCCGGACGGCTCAAACGGGACTTTATTCAGACTGGTAGCTATGGACAAGCTGCAATTGGGCACTCATCTGCTCAGTGTGGACGTAAGCGGAGGGGCCTCTCTGACTTCAGTAGCGTATTATCCTGAAATGGTATATCCCCTTGCCGCAGCCCAGGTAGGTGGTGGATACGCTTTTCTGCACTGGGACCAGGAGAGCAAAAGCTCGATGAAGCTTACCCGGCTCAACGGTTCTACTGTGCAATGGAGTCGTAGTTACGATATTTATGAGGATGTGGAGGCTCGAATCATGGCTCATTTGACACGCCAGACCCAGCCGGTGGTGCCTTTCCGTACCGGAACTGTGACCAGCGGGGTTTTCTATTTTAACGGCTATAACAATTTCACTCTCTCACTTACATTCGTAGATGCCAATACCGGCGACCAGATAGGTGTGCTGAATGGAACACGCTATGCCTCGGGCATTATGCAAATAGCGCCGATGGCCGAAAATAAACTCGCCCTGGCCCGCTACCGTGAGGACGGAAGTATGGTGTATGCCCCCGCGGCTCCGGTAGATACGAGAGGCACGGCTACAGCAAGGGACCTGCCGGGCAATGCCCTGCCTGAGCTTAGCCCTTACGCTCAGGTATTTATAAAAAAGGGTTCAGTGGATGACCAAAAAATAGTGCTCTATGCTTCGACTACCCGAAACGGGCGTATCAGCTTATTTGCCTATGATGAAGGGGGCACGCTGCTAGGCACGCGCTACCTGGGAAGTGGCAACCGCTTTGAGGCGGGGGGAGTGGTGTTTACAGATGACGGAGGACTGGCTGTGCAGGGCCGCACGTATGTGGCAGGCAGGTTTGCCAGGCTTTGCCTATTTAAACTATCTCCAGATGATCTAAAGGAAATTGCCGCGGGTGTTTCTGCTCAGTAACTCTCTCTGCGGCATAAAGGGAGAGGCTGGTAAATACTGGCCTCTTTTTTTTGTGTTTCACTGAGGCTTTTACAAAAAAGGGGCTGTCTCAAAAGTAGTAAGGCCTTTTTTGATGCCACACAATATTTGGAGAATTACTTCCAGGCACTCTGCATAGCGAAGTCGGACGCGACCCGGTACCAACTTCGCCTAAATGGCAACCCCGGGACCGAAGACGGCCCGGTACAACCCGCTGGTAGTTTCCCTAATTCAAAATTATATTTTGACTAAAAAGAAAGAGGCTGCCTTTTGAGACAGCCTCTATAATATTCAGCCTATACGCGCTATTAGTAGCGGTAGTACTCGGGCTTGTAAGGGCCAGCCTTTTCTACACCGATATACTCGGCCTGCTCTGTGCTAAGCTCCTCAAGCTCTACCCCGATTTTCTCCAGGTGAAGCCTGGCCACTTTCTCATCAAGGTGCTTAGGCAGTGTGTAAACAGCATTCTCATACTTGTCAGAAGCAGTCCACAGTTCGATCTGAGCCAGGGTTTGGTTTGTGAATGAATTAGACATTACAAACGAAGGATGACCTGTAGCACAACCAAGGTTTACCAAACGGCCAGAAGCCAAAAGAATGATATCATTACCATTGACATTGTAAAGGTCAACCTGAGGCTTGATGGTATCACGGCTATCACCAAAGTTTTTGTTCAGCCAGGCCACATCGATCTCGTTATCAAAGTGTCCTATGTTACAAACTATGGTCTTATCTTTCATGAGCTGGAAGTGCTCACCCGTGATAATATCTTTGTTACCTGTAGCAGTCACCACAATGTCGGCTTCCTGTACGGCGTCTTTCATTTTCTTCACTTCGAAACCATCCATGGCTGCCTGAAGGGCGCAAATAGGATCAATCTCAGTAACGATCACGCGAACACCGGCACCACGGAGTGACTGTGCAGAACCTTTACCCACATCTCCATAACCACCTACTACGGCTACTTTACCAGCAAGCATAACATCAGTGGCACGACGGATAGCATCTACAAGAGACTCACGGCAACCGTACTTGTTATCAAACTTAGACTTGGTTACTGAGTCGTTTACATTGATAGCAGGCATAGGAAGTGTGCCTTTCTTCATGCGCTCATACAGGCGAAGTACGCCAGTAGTAGTCTCTTCAGAGATACCACGTACACCTTTTGCCAGGTCAGGGTAGTTATCCAGTACTATGTTAGTGAGGTCACCACCATCGTCCAGGATCATATTAAGTGGCTGGCGGTCCTCACCTTCACCGAAGAAGAGAGTCTGCTCGATACACCAGTCATATTCCTCTTCAGTCAGTCCTTTCCAGGCAAAAACAGGAATACCTGCAGCAGCAATAGCAGCAGCAGCATGATCTTGAGTCGAAAAAATATTACATGAAGCCCAGCGTACTTCTGCCCCCAGGTGAACCAGCGTTTCGATGAGAACAGCCGTCTGAATGGTCATGTGCAGACAACCAGCGATACGGGCACCCTTAAGAGGTTGCTGGGAACCATATTCCTCACGAACAGACATCAAACCAGGCATTTCAGCTTCTGCCAGCCTGATTTCCTTGCGTCCCCAGTCGGCCAGAGAGATATCTTTGACCTTGTAATTAACTTGTGTATCGATCATCTTCGATAAGTTTTTTTTGAGTATTTCTCAACAAAATTAAAATAAGCCGTACTGTTTTCAAAGCATAACTTACCCCAAGGTGGGTTATTATTCTATAAACTGTACGTCCTTAATGCCGAACGAGCGAAGGCCTCTTTCAGTTTCAATCAGCAGATGCCCTTCATTATCGACTCCTCTGATACGTCCTTCGAAAAGGTGTTCGGAGCGGAAGAGCCTGAGCTCATCTTTCCAGTAAAGTCTCTGAAGGTATTCATCCTTCAGTGTGTGCCACTCTCCGTTTCGTAGTTGAAGATAACGCTTTTCAATTAACCTGACCAGTTCTTCAAGCAGTACTGGCAGATCATAAATTTCACCAGACTCTAAGTAAAGGGAAGTAGGCCCTTTAAAGCCAAAGGCCTTTTGGTTGACATTTAACCCCACGCCGGCAATAGACTGCTCCAGATTACTTTTTTTGAGTGAGTTTTCTATCAAAATCCCCGCCGTCTTGTTGTTACTGATGTAGACGTCATTAGGCCACTTTACCGCTACTGCCTTTTCCTCTGAATAAGGAATAGTATTACGCACCAGGTCGCTGATTGCCAGCGAAAAACATATATTTAGATAAAATTGCCTTGCTACAGGAAGAAAGCGGGGTGTAAGTATGAGCGAAAAGGTCAGGTTGGCATCAGGCTCAGATACCCAGGTATTGCCCCTCTGCCCCCGGCCTTTAAGCTGATTACCCGTCACCACCAGGGTACCTTCTATCACCCTGGTATCGGCTGCCAGATTTTGAGCAATATCATTGGTTGAATGACAACTTGGCAGGTAAATGACCTTTTTACCTAAAAACAGTGTTTTGGTAAGAATTTTGTGCAAAATATTTTTCGTAATTTTAATGCCAATTTAAATATAGAGCATGCAGGAAAACAAAAGTGCCTTGGAATCGGGAGACCTTGCCGAACTGGTGGTGAAGGGCATGCAGGAGCGGAAAGCCAAAGACATAGTGGTAATGGATATGACTCATGTCAATAATGCTGTTGCCAACTATTTTGTGGTATGTTCCGGCACCTCAGACACACAGGTGGATGCTATTTCTGATGCAGTGGCAGAAGAGGTTTATAAGCACGCCAAACAGGATCCCTGGCACAAGGAAGGGAAACAAAACAGGGAATGGATTTTGTTGGATTATGTAGATGTCGTTGTGCACATTTTTAAAGGCGATAAGCGATCATTCTACGGACTGGAAGAGTTGTGGGGCGATGCCAAAACCACAATAATAGAGTCGTGAAAGACAACACCGGGTCTGTTACGGACGTACATGTAGCAGACCGCAATTTCTATACAGAGAATAGATAAAAATGAGTGACAAAAAGAAAGGGAATCTGATGCCTAAAAACCCGAAGAAGCCAAGCTATCCCCTTTGGGGGTTAGTGGCGCTGGCCTTTTTGGTGGTCGGGGTATATGTCATGCAGGGCTTCAGGAGTCCTACCGATATCTCGTACAGCCGCTTTGAGACCATGGCGAGAAATGGCGAGATTGAAAGTGTAAACATCATCACTAACCAAAAATATCTCGAGATATTTCTCAACAGCGAAGCACGCCAGAAATATGAAAGAGAGATAGGAAACGAAAGCCCTCTTACGCTCAATAATGAGCCTCAGTTCACTACCAATATAGCTACGGCTGAAAATGTAGTGGATAACATTAAGGAGATTAATCAGGAGCTGGATAATGACATTGTATACAACCTAAAGACCAAACAGGAGCTGTTCTCAGACATATTCCAGTTTGGCCTTTTACTGCTTGTCATCTTTGGTTTCTGGTTTCTTATGCGCCGTATGGCCAGCGGAGGAGGTCCCGGAGGCCAGATATTTAATATCAGTAAGTCCAAAGCTGCCCTATTTGATGCTGAGAATAAGGTAAAGATCACCTTCGATAATGTAGCGGGACTGGATGAAGCCAAAGAGGAAATCAAAGAAATAGTTGAATTCCTGAAGAACCCTGGCAAATTCACTAAGCTTGGTGGTAAGATCCCAAAGGGTGCATTACTTGTGGGCCCTCCCGGTACAGGTAAGACATTACTTGCTAAAGCTGTAGCCGGTGAGGCAGGTGTTCCCTTTTTCAGCCTGTCTGGTTCTGACTTTGTAGAGATGTTCGTTGGTGTAGGTGCTGCGCGAGTACGTGACCTGTTTAAGCAGGCAAAGGATAAAGCACCCTGTATCATTTTTATAGATGAGATAGATGCCATTGGCCGTAGCCGCGGACGTGGTAGTATGCCGGGTTCCAATGATGAGCGGGAAAATACGCTTAACTCTCTGTTGGTAGAAATGGATGGATTTAGTACGGATAGTGGTGTCATCATTCTGGCAGCCACCAACCGTCCTGATGTACTTGACTCAGCTTTGCTTCGTCCCGGACGTTTCGACCGCCAGATCAGTATAGACAAACCGGACATCGTAGGACGTGAGGCCATCTTTAAGGTACACCTTGCCCCTATTAAGATATCTGAGGACGTAGACAATAAAAAGCTTGCTGCTCAAACCCCCGGGTTTGCCGGTGCTGAAATAGCTAACGTGTGTAACGAAGCCGCTCTTATTGCCGCCCGCCGGGATAAGGAAAAGGTAGACATGCAGGACTTCCAGGATGCTATAGACCGGGTTATCGGTGGTCTTGAGAAGAAGAACAAGATCATCAGCCCGGAAGAGAAAAAGATTGTGGCGTACCATGAGGCGGGTCACGCGGTAGCGGGATGGTTCCTGGAGCACGCAGACCCCTTGGTAAAAGTGAGTATCGTCCCTCGTGGAGTGGCTGCACTCGGATATGCTCAATACTTGCCTAAAGAGCAGTTCCTTTATCAGACTGAGCAGCTCTTTGATGAAATGTGCATGACTATGGGTGGCCGTGCTGCTGAGGAGCTGATCTTCGGTAAAATCTCAACGGGTGCCCTTAGTGACCTGGAGCGTGTTACGAAGCTCGCTTACAATATTGTAAGCGTATATGGCATGAATGATAAGATTGGTAACGTAAGCTTCTATGATAGTAAGCAAAGCGACTATCAGTTTCAGAAACCTTACTCTGAGGCAACAGCGGAGACAATTGACGATGAGGTAAGGGCTATTGTGCAAAAGGCCTACAATGCCGCCAAAGACCTGCTCATTAAACGTAAAAGTGAGCTGGAAATCATAGCCAAGGAATTATTGGAGAAAGAGATAATCTTCCAAAATGACCTTGAAAGGCTGATAGGTAAACGCCCATTTGAAAAACAAACTACTTACCAGGCATATACAAACGGTGAGTATATCAAAGAGGGTGGCGTGCCCGATGCAACGAAAGTAGAAGAGAGGGAAGAAGACGGAGAGGAGAAAAAGGAAGAGGAAAGCCCCTCTTCAACCAACTAAGCATTCTCTTACGCAATAAAATACGGGACCGGGCATTTTTGCCCGGTCCTTTTTTATGACCTGACCATAAGAATATGAGCAAAGGCTTTACCTTTGCAGTTTTAGCAGAATTGGAAACCTACAAAGTGCCGGATGTATACAGAGCACGATGATGTCCCCATGGGGAAAAAAATATACTTTGCATCAGATTTTCACCTTGGAGCACCGAATAAGGAACAGAGCCTGATCCGTGAAAAAAAGATTGTACGCTGGCTGGATAGTATTATGCATGATGCGTATGCTATCTACCTGGTAGGGGACATATTCGATTTTTGGTTTGAGTATCGTACGGTAATACCTAAGGGGTACGTCCGCTTTAAAGCTAAGCTACTGGAGTGTCTGGAGAAGGGCATTAAGGTGGTGTTCTTTACGGGCAATCATGATATGTGGATGTTCGGATACTTTACCTCTGAATTTGGGATACCGGTACACAGAGACCCCATATTATTACTAAGCAATGACAAACGCCTGCTGGTGGGGCATGGAGATGGCCTGGGTCCCGGGGACAGGATGTATAAAGTGTTAAAAAGAATATTCCGTAACCGCTTTTGCCAGTGGGCCTTCGCCAGGTTACACCCTAATCTGGGCATAGGTGTAGCCACGGCCTGGTCACAGCAGAGCCGGCTTAGCAGCGGAGGGGAAGAAACATTCAAAGGTGATGATGAGTGGATTTATACGTGGTGTAAAGAACAGGAGACTACTTCCCACCATGATTATTATATTTTCGGCCACCGTCATCTGCCGCTGGACCTTGAGGTAAGCGGGCATTCGCGTTACATTAACCTGGGTGAGTGGGTGACACAATTCACCTATGCCACCTTTGACGGCAGAGACGTCAGTCTTCTCACTTTTGAGGAGTAAAAAACCTCTTCTCCAAACTTGCATTTTTACAGCAATTTAGCCTCCTGATTTTAGGAATAAATTATTTTTTAATTGAATAATGCACAGCAAATAGCAGTAATGTTTGTTTAAACAATATTGCATTTTTTCTCTCTTCGGGTAATCCTCTAAATATCCGGCACGTAAAGGGTTTCCTCTCTATATGCCTTAAATAGTCCGGTTGCAGGAGCTACTTTTACCTATGCATCGGAAGAAAACCATGAAGGGAGATACAAACTGGCAAGCACCTATTGCTAAGAGGGATATTAAGGTTCAGCAAATCAGAGTCTTACTAGCCCTTGGCTTGTTCGTATGGGTCATCTTTAATATAGGACTGCGCTATGAATTCACCGACCTGAATAACCCGGATTTTGCCCGGTATGGCAGCTCGCTCATACTACTAGCAGGCTTAGGGTTCAGTTGGTTCAAACGGGTGGAGGAGCACGTCAGGCTTAGGGTTATCTACCTGAGTCTCTATGCCATAAGTGCTCACATATGTCTATTACTTTACCTCAATGGGCTTGATTTTGCACTTTTGATCGGTTTGAGCAATACCGTACTGATTACAAGCTTGTTTTTGGGGTCTGAACGACAGTTATTTTACTATCTGTCCTATGTACTGATTTTATCCGGATTAGCGTGTTTTACAAGTCAAGTCACATTCACTGAAGCAGCTACAAAATTTCTCTTCGTATTCGGCATAATCTTCCTCATATATCAATTTTTGCATAGCCAAATTGATACTACAAACCACCTTGAAGTCACTCGTGACTTACTAAAAAGTCTCTTTAAAGAGAGTCATGATGCACTTATAGTAGCAGAAGTAACTACGGGTAAAATCTTATTAAGTAACGAGCGGGCTCGTACGCTATTCCGTACGGAAGAGGAAGAGGGTGTTAATTCGCTTGCGGACCTATTTGGACCAACTTTCTCCCCAGAACACTTAGGCGACTTAAAAAGTGAAGCGATAAAGCGAGGACTGCTTTCGGAAGACAGGGAGATCCTAACCCGCACGGGACATACCCGATGGGGTCATCAGGTGGTGAAGATCATCCGAATGGCGGGTAAAGAGCATTTTTATGTACGGATCACCGATGTAACGGACCGTATACGGTCGGAGAGAATGGCTTTTGAAAATGAGCGAAAGTACAAGGTGCTCATGGAGGAGGCCTCGGACGGTATTTATATCTCAAATGAGAACGGTATAATCATAGAAGCAAATACAAGGGCATGTGAGCTGTTTGGAATGCGCTATGAACAGCTTATAGGTCAGCGCCTTCCAAATATACTGGCCCCCGAGGAGCCTACTCCGGCTGTACTGGACCTTGACATGCTGCGCCGCAAGGGGCAGCTCATGTTTGAGCGATACTTTATGCGGAATGATGGTACGGTCTTCGCAGCAGAAATCAGTGCCAAGGTTATTAATAATGCCTTTTATCAGTTTATTATCCGGGATATTACGAACCGCAAACGGGTAGAACAGGCCCTTATACGTAGTGAAAGCAAGTTCCGGGCGCTAATCGACCGGTCGTTTGACATTGTGGTAATTCTGGATGACAAATATACCGTTCAGTACATCAGTTCATCAGTGGAGCGTATACTGAAGGTTAAGAGCTTCAAGCTGATGCACAGGAATATATTTGACTTCATCCATAAAGCAAACCATGAGGCACTGCAATACGGCTTGCGAAGGGAGATTGTGAACTACGGTCATCACTGTGAGCTGAAGGATATCATCATGTGTGATGCGGAGGGTAATGAGGTATGTTTTGATGCAGTGGTAACTAACTATCTGCAGGATGATGTGGTGGGGGGTATCGTATTGAACCTGCACAATATCACTGACCGTAAGGCGACGGAGAAGAAGCTAATGAAGGCTAACTTTGAGCTGGACAGCTTTGTGTATAAGGCCAGTCATGACCTGAGGGCGCCGCTGCTTTCTGTACTGGGCCTGATTAATATTGCCACCAGCAGTACACCGGATGAGGTGTTTACTTACCTGGATCTGATGCGGACTAGTGTATTTAAGCTGGATCAGTTTATCCACGATCTCACACAGTTTAGCCGTAGTGACAGGCTGGAGCTCAAACGCGAAGCCATTGACTTTGAAAAACTAATAGATGAAGTAATCGGGAACCTTCAGTTCATGAACCCTGCAGATGATATCACTTTCATCCGTAATATCTCAGTAGGCCCTGACTTTACCTCTGACCCTATGAGGCTCCAGGTGATTTTTAATAACCTGATCTCAAATTCCATCAAATATTATGACGATAAGAAAGAGCAGCCGTTTATTCAGATAGATATAAAGGCGGAGCATAATGTATGCAAAATACGGGTGGCGGATAACGGGATTGGTATAGAAGAGCCTTATCTGGATCGCATATTTGAGATGTTCTACCGGGCCACTGAGCTATCGGAAGGTTCTGGCCTGGGGCTTTATATTCTGAAAAATGCCATCAGTAAAGTTGGCGGGGAAATCAGCGTGAGCAGTCGATTTGGCGAGGGCACGGAGTTCTTCCTGCACTTACCGGACCTGTCTGTCACGAACCCGGAGGCGGAGTATGAAGAGGCTCCTAACCCTAAAAAGACTTTTGAAAGACTCTCATAAAAAAGGGTTCGATGCTCCCATCGAACCCAAGGTCAAAAACTCAAAATAATTTGGACTAAAAACTATAATCCGCAACAACAACTGCAATATAGGACAATCCGGGAAATATCAAAATGTAAAGACGGGCTGAGAGGTGCCGGGATTTAAGGCTTAGTCATCATTTTCATCGAGCCAAATGGAAGGGTCGCCAGTAGCCGCGTATAGTTCGGCCAGGGCTTTCTCTTTATCAGCCCTGATTTTTAACAGTTTTAACCTGGCCTCGATGAGCTTATTTTCGCGGCTGTTAACGAGAAAAAGGCTACTCTCACCGTTCTGAAACTTAATATTTTCCCCTCTCACCATTATTTCATAGTTATCTACGGCTTCTTCCTGTAGCAGAATGAGCTCGTCTAGGGTGAGCAGGCTGTTATATCCCATGGTAATCTCATTAATTACATCACGGCTGGTGTATGACCTTTCCAGTATGTTCTGGTCTATCTTCACTTGAGTTTCGGCGAGTTTGCCCCGGCTCTTACGCATGAAGATAGGCCACGATACGCTGGCTCCTAATTTGTAATTATTGAAGAAAAGGGGTTCTTCTCCTCCCTCAAATTCATGGTCTGAGTTGGAAAGAAGGTTATACTCGAGGTTGGCCTCGGGAAGTAACTGGTTCCGGTAAAGTCTTTTATCCAGTTCGAGCGCACTCCCTTTGAGCCTGACTTTGACCAGTTCAGGGTGGTTATCCATCGCGCTTTCCAGTAGCTGGCTAAGTATATCGGCTTCTAGGCCAGAGGGTCCTACAATCTGGGGGATCGCTTGCTGACTGAGGTATATGGGCTCACGGCTTTCGCCCCACAGGTTGAGGTTTAATTGAAGTATAGCATTAAGCAGGTCCACTGCGGCCTGACGGGTACTGATATTCCGGGTTTGCAATGCTATTTTTGCTTCTACGGAATCTATCGCAGCCTTATCGCCATTAAGGACCTGCTGCCTAACGGCTTCAAAGCGAAAGGCGGCGAGTTCCTCATTCTCAATCAGCAGGATGTATTGATTATAGGCATAGTACCAGTTCCAGTAATCTTTAGCCGCATTAAGCAGGGCTTTGGAAACAGCTTTTTGCTGTTCTGCCCGTGCCATTTCGGTATACAGTCGGGCTTGCCTGAGGGTGGTGCGTCGTTCATCGGTAATGAGGCCCTGCAATACGGATACACTAACTCCCACTGACCACAAACCTTCGTCCGGTACGTTATTTTCAGGGTTTACATAGGTTCCCTGATTTCGCTCATAGGCTACTTTTAGATCTACGGGCACATAAAGGGGTATCTTGAGGGTACTATACCAGTTATCGTAATACTCTGTGCCCTGATACTGCTTGAACAGGTAATCGCTGGTTACCTTGGGGTCAAAGTTACCTCTTGCCTGTAATAGCCTGGCTTCTGCCTGATCAGTAAGCAGATCTGCCTGACTCACTACAGGGTGATAGGCGAGTACGCGCTGAAGGTATTCCTCATAGGCGAGTGTCTCCAGTGTATCCGCGGGGGCCTGAGCCCTCAGGCCGGATACTGTCATTGTGTATATGATCAGGAAGAAGAATAGCGACCTCATGCTATTTGGTGCTTTTAGGTTCTTCTTTCTTATTTTTTACCAGATCCGGCGGGAAGCCATTAAGCTGTCTCCAAATCTCCCACCATACCGGTACTTCGCTAAGCATGATGTAGCCATATGCGCCGCTACCCTGCCTTAGCTGTTCGGGCCATTCTTCGGAGGGGGTAACAAGCACTCTATAGAGGCCATTGGTACTATTGGCATAGTCTATCATAGCTACTTCTCCTCCAAACGTACCTACGTTTAGTCCGGGCCAACCGGAGAAAACAAGTGCCGGCCATCCGTCAAATTCGATACGAACAGGAGCTCCCTGGTAAAGCAGGGGCACGTCCATGGCGCGAACATACATTTCGACAGCAAGGTCCGGGTTTTCAGGCATAATGGTTACAACGGCCTCGCCTTCTTTGATGGTTTGTCCGATACCGGCTTTTAGGGTACGCATTACATAACCTGACTGGGGGGCCCGAATGACGTATTGCTGATTACGTATCTCCATGTTGGTAAGCTCATTCTGAAGCTTACTTACCTGACCACTGGTTTCGTACATATCGGCCATAGTAGCGTTAAGTTCACTGCGTGCCTTACTCCTTTTCTCCTGATACTCTGCATTGAGCCTGGTAAGCTCGATCTTGGCATTGAGGAATTCGTTACGGCTGGCGAGAAGTTTGCTTTCGGCACTTACCTTTTTGGCGGTGGCTTCCTGTAACTTCATTCGCCTGGTTTCCAGTTCTGTCAGGGACTTAAGTCCTTGTTCGTACAGTCTTTCCTGCCGCTGATACTGCTGTTGTGCTATATCGAGGTTAGTCATTTCAGCCTGCAGGTCCATGCTATCGCTTATGACTTTAAGGCGTGTCTGCTCTACTTTATTTCTGGCCTGCTCCAGCTTGAAACCAATTTCACTTTCGAGTGCATCGATCTGGTCACGTAAAGCTTCCGCTTTGTCAGACTTTGATTCAAAGCTTTGCTGCTTTGCATCCACCTGTTCCCCAATACGTTCTACGAGATTGGGGTCGAAAAACTTATCCTTTATTTCGGATATGATCAGTATAGTATCTCCCCTTTCCACTTTGTCACCTTCGCGTACCATCCAGTCTTCTATCCGGCCGGCAATAGCGGTTTCCACGGTCTGGGGTCTGTTTTCGGGGTTAAAGGTGGTTACCTCTCCGGTACCACGGATGTTTTGCTGCCAGGGAAGAAACATGGCGATGAATAACACGATCATTATACCAGTCATCCACCTTGCCAGTAGCCGGCCGTTGCGGGGAGTCCCCATTATCTTCATTGAATGAAGGGGGCGCTCTTCCATCTGTATGTCGTTGTTTTTAGATAGATTAAGCATGACTGGAGTCTGATGGCAATATGTCTTTCAGTTTACCTTCTTTTAGCAGTGAATCAAATGTTCCTTCATTACAGATCTTACCCTCTTTCATTACGGCAACCCGGTCACAGTATGCCAGTACGCCAGGGTCTGAAGAAACAACAATGAGTGACCAGGCCCGGTCTTTGTTAAATACTACCTGCAGGAGTTCGAGCTTTTCCGAAGGGGAAAAATTTTGAAAAAAGTCTTCAATGATCATCATCCGTGGCTTCTTGGCAAGACAACGTGCGAGGATGATGCGTGATAATATGGATTTAGGGAAGTTCTTCCCTCCACTGATCATCACTGTACTGAGTCCGTCCGGCAGTGCATTGACATAATCAAGCAGATGAACGCTTTTGAGGGCTTCCACTGCATCACGGTAATTACGATCAGGTTTTCCTACGAGGATATTTTCCAGAATGGTCCCATCAAAGATATCTTCCTGGGTGACATTTTTAGCTAACTGGTCATGTAAAATAGGTATATCCAGGTCGCGCAGGTTCACATCATCATAGGAGACTATGCCCTTATAGTTCATAAACAGGCCGGATATGATATTGAGAAAAGTGGTACGGCCACTATTGGAAACGCCGGTAATACCTACCCGCTCTCCGGGATGTATATTTATACTAAGCCCATCCAGCGCTTTTCCCCGGTCCTGTTCGTATGTGTAGTGAAGATCTTTTACGTGCAGACTTAGTCCTTTGTTTTCATTTTCCAGCTTTACGCCGGCACACTTTTCTGTGGGCAGGTCTGTGACTGTTCCTACTTTTTCGACGGCAGTGAGCACGTCATACACAGTATCCATATTGAGGATAACCTTTTCAACGGCCCCGGTGATAAGGATAATGACGATCTCTGAGGCTACGAATTGTCCCAGGGTTATCTGCTGCTGGATCACAAGCACGGCACCTATGATGAGGAGGCCTCCGGTGACAGCTACCTTAAATAATACTATATAGGAGAATTGAGAGATAAGTACGCGGAAGTGGGCTTTACGCTCTTTAAGGTAGTAATTAACGTTGCTATCCATACGTCGTATGGGTAACCAGGAGGTACCACTGATCTTAAATGAATGTAAGGCCCGGGCCAGCTCTTCCAGCCAGTAGGCTACCTTGTACTTATACTTACTCTCTACCAGGCTGGTCTTAAGTCCCTTAGGGCCGGTAATGTAAAAAATCACTGTAAGGACAAACACAAGGAAAAAGCCAAAGGCGATAAAAAAGGGATGGTAGAAGGCAAGAAGAATAAGACCGAAAAATATCTGTAATACGGCAGCGCTGATCTCTATGAGTATCTTTGGTAGCCCTTTTTGGATGGTCATGACATCAAAAAAGCGGTTCATTAGCTCGGGGGGGTAATACATGCGAAGGCTTTCGGTACGCAGCCTAGGAATGCGGTAGGCAAACTCGAAAGCAGCCTTGGCAAAAATGCGTTGCTGCAGAATCTCGACCATGCTTACCTGCATAATCTGCAGGCCACCACTTATCAGAATGGCCACTACCACACCAATGGTAAGTAGTAATATACTATTTAGCTGCATACCCCCGCTTATAAGACCGATAATGGCCTGGATGCCGAGGGGCAGAGCAAGGCTTATGAGTCCTACAAATATGGCGTAGATGTAGATGTAGATGATGTCCTGCTTTTCGGCCTGTAGCAGCCTGAGAAAGCGCTTAACAGGACCGGGCTTTTCCTCATTATCTCCTTCTTCACTCACAAGGCTACGGTAGGGCACGGCGGTAACGATAATTGGCTCCCCTTCTTCACAAACGATGAGGTCACTATGGCAGTCGAATTCGGGTAATGCCTCGAGGTATGCGCTGTCATTATCTATATCCTGAACGACCGCATAGGGGGCCCCTCTCTCTTTCTTCCGGGGTTTGATAATAACAGGAATTACCTCGCCATCTCTTTTCTCAAAAATAAGTATTGGAAAATTGAGATCGGCCAGGGTTTCGGAAAGGTCCTTTCGGGTAATTGCTGACCGGGTAAAAATGATCCCATACTTACCTCCTGTCTCAATAAGGTCCCTCAAAAAGTTATCTGGTTTGGAATAGGTAAGCCCTGCATGGTCGTATTCCTCGCTGTCCAGTGCAAAAGGGTCGGGAGAGATATTCAAAATATCTCCAAACTCTTTGATTATAAGCCTCGATTGTCGAAAGTTCATACTGAAATAGAAGTATTACTATCGAAAACGATAGTTACCTTCAAAGGTTACACCTAATTTAAAAAATACTGAAGGGATTTGGGATAAGATGAGGGGAACAGGACATGGTTCCGTTTTACAAAAGGCATAAAAAAACCGCCCGCTGACGAGCGGACGGTTATATATACTCTTCTCTAATTACTTGTGTAATCAACTGATTTCCATCAGTTTGATATCGAACACCAGATCTTTACCGGCGAGGGGGTGATTGGCATCAAGTACTACCTCTGCTTCAGTAACTTCCGTAACTACCACAGGAATGTTCTGCCCACCCTGGTTGATAGCGAGCTGCTGACCAACTTCGGGCTGGATATCTGAAGGCACCTGCTCTTTTGGCACGCGCACCATCATGTTATCCTGACGCTGGCCGTATGCATCGTCTGCGGCTATTTCGGCGGTTTTTTCATCACCGATAGCCATACCATTCACTGCTTGTTCGAAGCCGGGGATCATCTGACCATTACCGAGTGTAAACTCAAGAGGGTCACGGTTTTCCGATGAGTCGAACACAGTGCCGTCCTGAAGCTTTCCCGTATAATGTACTTTTACTTTATCTCCTTGCTTAGCTCCGCTCATAATTTCTATCTGATTTTATTTACGTGCACAGACTTTCTGCACCAAAGTTTAAGGTGCAAAGGTCTTAAAATTTTGACTCGATTAAAAATTTATCCTCAAAAGAGTGAAATTGCGTACGAATATGAACACATTGTGTACATATTCGTGCATTTTAGGGTCAAAGTGTATATGAATAAACCCTCTAATTAATAACGTCTCAGGCTTTTAGAAGGTTCTGGGGCTAGTGGCACAATTTTATCATATCAGATTAATAAACATGACATATGGCTGAAAAGGAACTGGGTAAAATATTGATCATCGACGACGATGAGGATGTATTGCTGGCAGCGAAATTCCTGCTGAAGAAGCATGCACATGATGTAACGATCGAGAAGAACCCTAAAAAGATACCGTTCCTTCTGAATAACCATCAGTTTGATGTGATCCTGCTGGACATGAATTATAGTAAGGACACGACTAGTGGCAAAGAGGGCTTTTTCTGGCTGAAGGAGATACTGGAGCGTGACCCTAAGGCTGTAGTGATCATGATCACGGCTTTTGGTGATGTGGAAATGGCGGTAAAAGCACTGAAGGAAGGGGCTACGGACTTTGTGCTGAAGCCGTGGCAAAACGAAAAACTGCTTGCGACTATCTCTACGGCCATAAAACTGCGTCAGAGTTACGATGAGGTAAACCAGCTAAAGGAGACGAACCGCAGCCTGGAGGAAACGATCAATCAGCCTTTTAAGGACATCATAGGAGAAAGCGCGGCCATAAAGCGAATCTTCAATATCATCAATAAGGTAGCGGAAACGGATGCTAACGTACTGATATTAGGTGAGAACGGTACGGGTAAGGAGCTGGTGGCGCGGGCTATTCATCAGCGCTCGCACCGTAAGGACAATGCCTTTATCAGTGTGGACATGGGGGCGATCACGGAAACGCTGTTTGAATCTGAGCTATTCGGCCATAAAAAAGGGGCTTTTACTGATGCAAAGGAGGACCGGGCGGGACGCTTTGAGGTGGCTCACGGTGGCACTCTATTCCTGGATGAGATCGGCAACCTCAACCTTCCTCTGCAAAGTAAGTTATTAACAGCCCTGCAGCAGCGCCAGGTGACGCGCATAGGTAGTAATAAACCGAAATCGATCGATATAAGGCTGGTATGTGCTACGAATATGCCGGTCTATGATATGGTGAAGGACAATAGCTTCCGGCAGGACTTGCTATACCGTATTAATACGGTGGAGATCCCGCTCCCCAGCCTGCGGGAGCGTACGGAGGATATTCCGCTGCTGGCGGATCACTTTCTGAAGGTATATGGTAAAAAATACCGTAAGCCTGAAAAGTCAATTTCGGGGGCGACGATGAAAAAGCTCCAGAAATACCCGTGGCCAGGTAATATACGTGAGCTGCAGCATGCCATAGAGCGGGCGATCATTATGAGTGAGGGGGATGTGCTGTCACCGGAAGACTTCTTCTTCCTTTCGCACAAGGAGGACTCATTGGAGCAGCAGTCGGACAACTTCAACCTGGACGAGGTAGAGAAAAACACGATTCTGAGGGCTATTAATAAGCACTCGGGCAATATATCCAAAGCGGCCAAGGAACTGGGACTGACCCGCGCTTCGCTGTATCGCAGACTGGAAAAACATGGGCTTTAATAATTTCCGCGTAAACCTGATACTGAAGGTTATTCTCATAGCGATCACCATCTTCGTATTTACGACGCTGGTGTTTCGGGATGAGTTTATCCTGACTATCCTGGCTGTACTGGCACTGGTGGTGATTCAGGTGATCTCGCTGATTAACTTTCTGGATAAAAAGAATAAGGATATTGCGACGTTTCTGGGTAGCATACGGTATGATGATATAGATCATCGCTACCCGGTAACGGACCAGGGCACTTACCTGGATATATTAAACAGGGAGTTTAATAAGGTACTGGAGAACTTCCAGAAGATCCGGCAGGAAAAGGAGGCGGAGTACCAGTACATGAAGACGATCGTGCAGCATGTGGGTATAGGCCTTGTTACGTTTAACCGGGCGGGTGAGGTGCAGATCATAAATGCGGCGGCAAAGAAACTGCTGAATGTGACGTATCTGGCAAATATTGAGAGCCTGCGTACACAAAGTGCGCCGCTGGTGGAGATGTTTACGGAACTGAAGACGGGGGGGCGTGCTCTGGTAAAACTGGAGCGTGGCGGTGAGATGATACAGCTTTCTATATATGCTATAGAGCTGTGGCTGAAGGGGGAGCCTTTTAAGCTGATATCTCTGCAGAACATACAAAGTGAGCTTGAGGAAAAGGAGATGGAGGCGTGGCAAAACCTGGTACGTGTGCTTACGCATGAGATCATGAACTCTGTGACGCCTATCAGCTCACTGGCGGCTACGGTAGACGATGAGCTGATGCAATATATCCGGGACTGTGACGATGTGACATGCTCTATACCGGTGGGTGATATGGAGGATGTGCATATGGCTATACAAACGATACAGCGCCGCAGCGAGGGGCTTATACGTTTTGTAAGTGACTTCCGTAATCTGACGCGTATACCAGTACCGAAGGTGGAAAAGGTGCCGGTAAGGGAGATGTTTGATCACCTTCTGATGCTACTGAGACAGGACATTACTAATTCGCATACACATATAGAGGTAGATATTACCCCGGCGGACATGGTGGTAATGGTGGACAGGGAGCTGATCCAGCAGGTACTGATCAACCTGGTAAAAAATGCGCTGGAGGCTTTGTCGGAGTCGGAGCAGGAGGAGCCCCGGATAAATCTGCTGGCTTACTATGATGAAAAGGGGACAGCTATACTGAAGGTGCGTGACAATGGCCCTGGGATAGATGAAGAGGCTCTGAATAAGATCTTTATCCCATTCTTTACTACAAAGAAGAGCGGGTCGGGCATAGGCCTGAGCTTGTCCCGACAGATCATGCGTCAGCATAAGGCGAGTATATCTGCCCGGAGCCGTATGGATGAGGGTACGGAGTTTTTGATGAAGTTCTGAGGGTGCGCCTGAACTCTCTTTGAATATCCTGCTCAATTACCTAATTTGAGAAGGTTTGTCCTAGCCTCTCCTTATGCAAAGAGAAGAAATTGCCCAAAAAGTACGGTTGATCCTGATAGAAAAGATTGGCCTGAAGCCTACGGAGGTGACTCCGGATGCTAACCTAACGCGTGACCTGGGGGTGGACTCGCTTGACTATGCGGAGCTGGTAATGGAATTTGAAAATGCCTTTCAGGTACGAATACCGGATACGGAGGCGGGTAAACTGAATACTTTTAAAGAGGTGGTGGATTACCTCTTGGCGAGTGTGAATACACCGTAAAACGACCTGCCTATCCTTAGCGTAAGTATTGAAGAGCGGCATAACTTATCTCACTGTCCCTTATTTTGCCACTTCTGTCCTTTATAATTCACATCATTATAATAGTAATTATTCCATTCATATTGTATACTTAATGGATAAATCCCACTTAATCACTCTTTATAATATATAATATGATTAAATTTTTCAGCTCATTACCCTTAAGGAGCGCTCGTTCATGCGTCATTATGCCCGGCATTTACTAAAAATACTTCTCCTATTTATAGTATTGTTTGCAGTGGGATGCCAGAAGGAGGAGTTAAACATTCCAGGGGAGAAAGTAACCGCCAACAGGGGACCGGCTAAGCAGGAGCAGGTAGCTAATCTAGCTAAAGAAACGTTGTTACTGAAAAAGCTAACCCCTCACTATACTACCCTGCCGGGTAAGGATGATTTATATTGGGAAACGAAGTTTGGAAGAATACTGCTTAGTCGTGTATATAAATCTGAAACGAGCAAGGAGGGTAGGATACAATATCTATTGCATATATCACCAGAAGAGGCAAACGGAGAGTGAAAAGACCTGGTTTTATTTGTAAAGGATGGCGAGGCCCTCAACGGCTATATCTGGCACTACAGGCCATCACTGGATTGGGTCGCTTACGACCACACCCTTAGCTACGAGACATACACCGGGCATATAGACTATACCGGCCTTGATGGGCGCAGTCAGTTTATGGTACAAAGGAAAAAAGGAAAGGATGTACTGATAACTAAATATGGCCCTGCCCAGCAGTGCAGTTATGACCCCGGAGAGCCTATCGGTGGAGACTTCTGGGAATATCCTGCCCCTATGCCCGGTGACGGTGGGGGAAGTGCCGGAGGTGGCAGTAATGGTGATGGCTGCTACTATGAATATAAACTCAGCAGCACGACGGGGCAGTGGAACTTATGGCAGATATGCGTAGGCGTGATAAAAAGGGTAAGTCATGAAAGTCTGCATAGCCCCTGCGATGACTCCCTGGACCCAGATGGTGGCGGTGGCGGAGGCAGTACTGGCGGGGACAGCGGAGGTCCCGACCCCTCGAGCCCTGATCCGGCAGACGAAGAGGAATATGAGATACGGCTTATGCTCTTTCAGCGCTACATAGAGCAGGATTCGCTAGCACTGATAGAAAACTGCGACCAACTAGAGGAATGGATAGAGGTGGCGCAGTATACACCACCGGCTGCCGTAGTGGATAAACTCGTTGAGCTATCTAATAATGACTGGAATTTTACTCCCTATGAAATACAAAATCTAAAAGACGCCTATGGGCCAGTTGTGAACTTAGACTATTTCCCTGTGAAAATTAAACAATTTCCTATTAACCCACAAACAGAAGCACCATATACTCCTGAAGCATTTTTAAATTACATTCGAAAAAACCTGAATGATTTTTTCGAAGGCGACAAAACTAGTTTCGGCCCTTACAATGAATATGAAGACTCCATTTGGCAAACCAATTTTTATGTTGGGGCTGTAATGCGGTTTGAAATATTTCCTGAAGTGTTCGGTCAATCAATATCTCAAGATGGAAGTGTTGTATGTTCATATCAAAATATAGACAAATGGAGGTTTACGACCATTAGAACCCCAGAAGATAAAGATCATCCTGTCAGCGGCACCAGACAGTTTGGTATCATAAAGAATGAAGATGGTACCTATTCACTTTATACCAGAGGAGTTGATAGAGTAACGAATGGAATAGAGGAGTATTTAGGTAATTTACCGATAGCCACTTCAGCCTTTGAAGGTGCTGATCATCTATGGTCAACCTTTCAAAAAAATATAGCTGAGTTTGTTAATAGTACCCAAGATGGTTCTGCTGAAATAATTACACCCACGACAGAAAGGCCAGACTGGGAAAAAGTGGAAAAAGTACTTTTAGGTGAACTGCCTGCAACGGAAATAGGGTGTGACTAAACCTTAAAAAAATCGCGACTTGAGTAAAATTGAGTCGCGAATAGTAGAAACCAACACTTAGTAAAATACAGAAATAAGCTAAAACCCCATGAACAAAGTCCTACGTGTATTACTGCTTGCCATTGGGCTATTATTATCCCACTCGGTGATGCTGGCAGTAAAAAACCTTTTATTGGATAGAGCACATATCGGTGATCTACTTATAGGTTTGTATGGCCTTACTATCTATCTGGCGTACGTTGGTTTCTGGGCTTACCTTCTCTTTTCGACTATATACCAGATTGTAATCCAAACAGGAGATTCACTAAGGAAAAAGGCTTTAATAGCCACGATACTGACGATAGGGGGCTATGCTGTAGCCGGATACCCTGATATTGCAGGAGGTACATTTTTTAATAAGGATTTAAACAAGGATTATTGGCTGATTGTACCCACTATTTTTGTCTTGATTATCCTTGACAGCTTAATCAGGAAAAAGGCACTCAAATAATGTATATATGATTTCCTCATTGTGGAAAACTATTAAAATATGGCTGCTATTATCAGTAACTTTATTTTTAAGTCATATCATTTTGATTGTGTTCTTCTCCCTAATACTTCCGGATGACGGTGAGTCTTCCGGCTGACAACTGGGAATTATTGGCGGAACGGTCTTTCTTTTTTATTACACCTTCTGGGCGTATCTACTGGTAGCCGTGGTTTACATAGCCCTTATTGGTAAAGAGGATGGATTTGGCAAGAAATTTATTATCGCTCTTTTATTAACGATCTCGGCCTTTTTACTGTCCCAATCCTCTGAAATCATTGACGGGGATTTCTGGGAAAAACCTCCTGGCATACCGGCTTACATGACGGTGCCTACGGTCTTTTTATTTATTCACCTGGACAACATGATAAGAACACGGCATTGACTTAATGATGCTCAGTCTAGGAGGCATGACGACTATTTAATTCACTCATAGTTTATTAGATTATCAAGGGGGCAATCGATTTGAATAATGACTGTTTGATTCTAAAGCTTATCAAGATGCAACATGGTCAAATCAATGAAGCTTTCGGATGGTAAAGGAATCAATCACTGGTGTCTGGCCGTGCAGCCATATAAAAATAATACAATTCATGCAGGTAAAGAGGCTTATGATAAGGGATGGCCGAACTCACAGCGGACTCATGTAAGACTCATAGCGAAGGAGAAGCGAAGCAGATGCGTAGAATAAGCGAAGGAGAGGCGTAGGAAATTATGGGGCAATAGGGCTGCCTCTAGAAAAAAGAGGGCTTTCCTTCAGTTGCAATATATCGCCAAAGTACAAAATAAGCAGGGTTAAACAAGACGCAATGGCCTGCTTTGTTAGGGAGTGTTGTTGAATAACAGAATAATAGAGTCATTGAAAGTTTTGAGTGGTTAGTTTTTAGTTATGAGTTGGGGGGAATTACAGAATAATAGAGTAATTGAGTTACAGAGTTGATGAGTAATAGCGTTTTGAGTGGTGGGTGTTTAGTTATGAGTTGCAACGGGGCCTTCATACTGCAACGCGTTACTATCTGCCAAATTGATCGATTTTCTGTCATTGTGTCACTTAAAGACGGATTGGAACAGTAGTTGAATAAGAGGGACAGAAGAAAATTGGCTAACCATCTAAATAATTAGGCAATGCAAGAGAAGGGTACTATATCCATCCATACCGAGAACATATTTCCGATCATTAAGAAATTTCTGTACTCGGACCACGAGATATTCCTGAGAGAGCTGGTGTCCAATGCAGTGGATGCTACGCAGAAACTGAAAAGACTGGCTTCCATAGATGAATTTAAGGGAGAGCTTGGCGACCTGAAGGTGAAGGTCTCTGTAGACAAAGAGGCGAAGACGATCACGGTAAGTGACCGTGGCGTGGGTATGACTGCAGAGGAGATCAAGAAATATATTAACCAGATTGCCTTTTCGGGTGCGACGGAGTTCCTGGAGAAGTATAAGGACAAGGGTGATGAGCAGCAGATCATCGGTCACTTTGGCCTGGGCTTCTACTCGGCCTTTATGGTGGCTAAGAAGGTGGAGATCGTAACACTGAGCCATAAAGAGGGATCAGAAGCAGCCCGCTGGATAGGCGAAGGGGATACGCAGTTTGAGATAGCTACTGCAGAGAAGGAGGACCGGGGTACGGACATTATACTGCATATAGCAGAGGACTCTGAGGAGTTTCTGGAAGAAGCCCGTCTGAAAACTATACTGGACAAGTACTGCCGCTTTCTGCCGATAGAGGTAGAATTTAAAGAGGAGGTAGTCAATGATCCTGAGCCGCTATGGACGAAGCAGCCGAGTGAGCTAAAGGATGAGGACTACCTGAACTTCTACAAAAAGCTTTATCCTTTTGCTGAAGATCCGCTGTTCTGGATACACCTGAATGTGGACTATCCCTTTAACCTGACGGGTATCCTGTACTTCCCCCGAGTGAAGAATGAGTTTGAAGTACAGCGTAACAAGATTCAGCTTTATAGCCGCCAGGTGTTCATTACGGATGAGGTGAAGGATGTGGTGCCTGAATTCCTGATGCTACTGCACGGGGTGATCGACTCTCCGGATATCCCTCTGAACGTATCGCGTAGCTTCCTGCAGGCTGACAGTAATGTGAAGAAGATCAATTCGCACATTACGAAGAAGGTGGCGGATAAGCTGGGCGAGCTCTTCAAAAATGACCGTAAGGGTTTTGAGGAGAAGTTTGACAACATAGGCATGTTTGTGAAGTACGGCATGGTGTCGGAGGACAAGTTCTATGAGAAGGCGAAGGACTTTGTGCTGGTGAAAAATACGGAAGGCGAATTCTATACGCTGGATGAATACCAGGATAAGGTGAAGCCTTTGCAGACGGACAAGAATGAGACGGTGGTGATGCTGTACACTGACGACCAGGGGCTACAGGACGCGTATATCCAGACGGCCAAAAAGCGCAGCTACGATGTGCTGATCATGGACGGTGTGCTTGACAGTCACTTTATAAACATGCTGGAGAGCAAGCTGGAGAAGGTAAGCCTGAAGCGTGTGGACAGTGACACGATTGATAAGCTGATCGACAAGGACGAAAAGCAGGACTCTGTGCTATCAGAAAACGAGCGAGAGTCACTGAAAACGATCTTTGAACAGGCACTGGAAGATAAGAAGCCTAATCTGCAGCTTGAAAATCTGGGCTCTGATGAAGCACCGGTATCTATTACGCTGCCTGAGTTTATGCGCCGTATGCAGGATATGGCTAAAACGGGTGGTGGCATGGGCATGATGAATATGCCTAACCAGTATAATGTGGTGGTGAATGTGAACCATCCGCTTATGGGCAAGATCATCCGCAGCAAAAAAGAGGAGAAAAAGACTGAGCTGGCAAGGCAGGCATATGACCTGGCACTGCTCTCTCAGAACTTGCTTAAAGGCAGTGACCTTACGGCCTTTATTGGCCGTAGCGTAGACATTGCCTCACGCTAAGAATTAATAGCTGAACGCATAAATGAAAGCCGGACATGATTTTATGTCCGGCTTTTTCTATAATAGCTAAATTATTTTTAACATCGTTGCGTTTAAGGAAAGGTGACAAAATTACGCTTTATGCTTACCCAATCCATGAGATCACTTTTACTATGTGCTAATCCGTCCTTTCTGAAGGTGTGGCTAATGGTGTGCCTGTGTATGTTGCTAACGGCCTGGCAAAATGAAGCGGGGGCGCAGTTTAAAAAACCAAAAAAACGAAAAAAGGCTGAGCCTGCACCTTTGACAACGGATGTAAACTCTGATTCAGTGGTGTATGTGGAAGAAGGGGTGACAATCCCGCTGACGCTGAACCTTGGCAATAAAGATGAAGAGGAAGAAGAAGAGGAGGAAGAGGACGACAAGAAAAAGAAGAAGAAAAGGAACTTCTACTTCGGCAAAAAAACTAAGAAGGCCTTTACGAAGAGTGGGTACGGGGATAAGATCACATATGAGATCTTTCATGTACTGAAGGAGCCTGTGAAACCGGACGAGTATGTGAGGGACTTTTTCTGGATAGACTATAAGGAGCGTAAAATAAAGAACAGCAAGAGCTTTGACGCGCAGAGGGGTGCTATACTACATGGCCCGTATGAGAAACGAATAGGTGACCAGGTGGTACAGAGGGGCTATTTTATTAATGGCTTGCGCCATGGCCGGTGGATGAGCTTTACGCGCAGTGATATACTTGTGGACAAGATGACATTTCGTAAGGGCTGGGGCGAGGAGTCTGAAATGGATTTTTATGACCGCGAGGCGACGAAGCTAAAGGAGGTAATCCCTGTTGAGTATGGAGAAAAGGAGGGTAATTATTTTTACTTCCATGATAATGGCCAGGTGGCGGTGCAGGGTGAATACCAGTATGGCAGAAAGGTGGGCACATGGACGGAATACTTTAAATTTCGCAGGCGCCGTAAAAAGCAGATCGAATATGGTGATAATCCGTATAATGAGGATTTTATCCCTTATGTGGTAAGGGAGTGGAATGAGGATGGTAAGCTTATTTACGAACGAAAAGAGGACCCTAACGATTCGGAATAACCCCACATACGATAACACGGAAGAGGGAAGCAGGTGTGCGCTTTGTAAACGCAGGGTGACGCGTACGACCCGGCATCACCTGATACCGGTGACTCTCCATAAGAATAAATGGTTTCGTAAGAACTTCAGCCGGGAAGAAATGCAGCACACGGAACCGCTATGCCGGGACTGCCACCGCACGGTACATAAATTTATTCCTCACAAGCAACTGGGCCGTGAGTATAACACGATAGAGCGGCTCCTGGAGCATCCGAAACTGGGCAATTTTGTGAAGTGGATAGCTAAACGCTAAGGCGTACCTTCTACTCTTCCGTCTTGCCGGCATTTTCAAATTTTTCTTCAAAATACCTGGACTCCTGGCTGAGCTGGTGCCTGGTATAGTAGCCCTGGTGTTTGTCCTCTGCAACATAAAAGGTGTGCTCACTGGCCGGTGCCAGTTGGGTTTTGGGACTGTAGCCTTTTTTTGTGAGCTGATCCATGGCGTCCCGGGCAGCTTTCTCCTGGTCTCCGGTCTGGTAGAAAATGGCGGACCTGTATTTGCCTCCCTCCTCTTTGCCTTTGAGGCTATCATTATCCTGATCATGGTGGTTAAAGAAAAACCTGAGCAGCTCCTCGAGGGGTAGTATATCGGGAAGGTAGGCGACTTCTACGGTTTCGGCGTGGCCTGTCTGGCCGCCGCTGACTTGTATATAGGTGGGGGTATGGCTGTGTCCTCCCATATAACCGACTCTGGTGCCTGCCACGCCGTGGAGTTGTCTGTACTGATGCTCTCTGAACCAGAAGCAGCCTGAAGCAAGGTATACTTTCTGAGAGCGTCCCGGCAGCTTTTTCTCAGGCACAAAATCCATAGAGATGCTGTTGACGCAGTGCCGGATATTCTTATCGGTAAAACGCTCTCCCCAAAATACGTGTCCGAGGTGACCGCCACAGTTAGCACATAGTATCTCTACGCGTCTGCCATCGGCATCGGTCTCACGCCTGACGGCACCGGGTATCTCATCATCAAATGAGGGCCACCCGCAATGGCTGGGGAACTTATGCTCGCTGTAATAGAGTGGTTCTCTGCACTGCTTACAGACGTAGGTACCCTGTGCTTGATTATCAGTATACTTACCGGTAAATGGTCTCTCGGTACCTTTGCGTAAGATGACGTATTCTTCTTCCGGACTGAGTTTGTTATATTCTTTATCTGCCAAGGTGCATGGGTTTAATTACAGAGCTTATATCTGATTAATCGGAAGGGAGGGCAAAAGGTTGTGGCTAAAGGTGAGCCTCATAAAAAAACCTGCTATTTGTAAAAAGCCGGATAGTCATGATCATCTAACATACAACAGCCTCAGGCGCAGGGGTGCAAAGCTGGCTCCCAGTGTTCAATAGGGTCTGTATTAGGTAGATGCTTGAGAGAGGAAAGGGAGGTATCTGCTCCGCCGGGTAGCGTACGCGGGATAATACCTGCAGTGAGTCGATATTTAAAGGGGGTTACTCTTCCTCATTGGAGGTAAAGCGTATGCTGCCCATGGCAACATCAATATCAAATGTGAGGAGGTTATCTGCTTCTTCACTGTAGGCCTGGTTCACGTATACATTTTCGCGAAGGAGTTTGAAGGATTTGCACATCTTGACCTTACAAAGAGCGGAATTATTGATGTAGACGATGGTGGGCACTTCTTCTGCGGGCAGAGACACTTCCATGCTGCCTGCTCCTACGCTGGCGGTAACGGTGCATTGGTTTTCTATCTCATCGCTCATGTCAAGATAAAGACTGCCGAAGCCTACATCGGCTGTTACTTCACGGGCACGACTCAGGTTGAACCGATTTACACGAAGGCTTCCCATGTCTACCTTGGCATAAAATGTATCCATGTCGACGGTATTTTCGCTACCTTCATTGTAGCTGATCTGGACATCGGCACTCCCGGTATTAACGGCGAGGTTTCTGATAGGCAGGCCTGTAAGGTCGATATCCGCATCGCCCATCACGTATTGGAGGTTGAGATTAAAAGGCTTATGCTTGCTGAGGTATACTTTCCAATGAATATCATCCTCTTCACTGCCGAAAATTTTGCGCAGATTGCGGCCTAGTCCATCTATGGGGGCTTCTTCAAGGCTTACGGATACAAAATTGGTCTGGCGGCGTACTTCGGAAACGAAGGTGGGGTTAAGGGATGGGGCGGTGGATTTGCTAATCACATACACGGGGGAGTAATTAGCAGAGGGAACAATCTCGCAGCGCCCGGTGGTGGACTTTAGCTGGAGGTTAATGTCCTCGTAATGGTTGCCGTTGTCTACGGTAAACTGGACACGCTGATTCTGAGCGTTTCCGGTATGTGCGTAAAGTAAGCTAAAACAGCAGAGGACCCCTAAAATTTTACCCATAGGTATATAGCAAATAAATCTTATAGGCGTTCCGGGATAAGCCTAGCAGGCACCCGGACTACTGATTGTATTACGGTCTGATTGATAAGGGGTTACAGCATACTTGAAAAAACACAAAAAAACCCCGGTAAACCGGGGTATAATCTTATTTATCTTCAATAAAGATCTAAAAAAATTCTTTCATACGCTCGAAGAATCCTTTCTCGTTCTTCCCCGGTTTAGGGGTGAAATTGGGTGATTCTCTCAGGCGCTCAAGGAGTTCCTTCTCCTCTTTACTGAGGCTTTTGGGTGTCCAGACGTTCACATATATGAGCTGGTCACCAGTGCCGTAGCCATCTAGCTCTTTAATGCCTTTGCCTCTAAGTCTTAAAACTTTACCGCTTTGAGTGCCTGGCTCTATCTTGATCTTGACCTTACCATCAATAGTAGGTACTTCGACCTGGGTGCCAAGGGCAGCATCGGCGAAGTTAATGTACAGATCAAAGATGATGTTATTTCCCTCACGCTTGAGCTCATCGTCTTCTACACCTTCTACAAGAATGAGAAGATCACCGGGTACACCTCCACCGGGAGCCATATTACCTTTACCGGACATGCTTAGCTGCATCCCGTCACTTACACCGGCAGGAATCTTCACATTGATAACCTCTTCCTGTGGCTTCAGGCCTGAGGGGTCGACTCCATTAGGACGCTGGTCTACTACCTGACCGCTGCCATTACAGGCTGTACAGGTGGTGGCTGAGACCATCTGGCCGAGCATGGTATTAACTACTTTGCGCTGCTGGCCTGAGCCGTTACAGGTAGGGCATGACTTGAAGGTAACTCCGTCGGCCATAACCATACGGTTTACCTTGATCTTTTTATCGGCTCCGTGAGCCATTTCCTTGAGGGTAAGCTTTAGCTTTATACGCAGGTTGGTCCCTTTACGCACTCTGCGGCCACGGCCACCTCCGGAGAAGAAGCTCTCGAAGGGATTGCCGCCTCCACCGAAGATATCCCCGAACTGGGAGAATATATCATCCATGGACATGCCGCCTCCTCCACCGAAGCCACCTCCGTTTACACCCTGATGACCGAAGCGGTCATAGCGCTGGCGCTTCTCATCGTTACTGAGAACTTCGTAGGCTTCGGCAGCTTCTTTAAATTTATCTTCAGCAGATGGATCTCCCTGATTCTTATCGGGATGAAACTTGATGGCTATTTTCCGATAGGCCTTCTTAATCTCATCCTTAGAAGCAGAGCGCTCCAGTCCCAGAATTTCGTAATAGTCTCTTTTGGTCATAATTTATGATCCGATTACCACTTTTGCGTAGCGTATCACTTTTTCTTCGAGGGTATAGCCCTTTTCGATAACGTCTACGATCTTTCCTTTAAGTTTTTCTTCAGGTGCGGGTATTTGGGTAATGGCTTCATGCACTTCGGGGTCGAAGTCGTCTCCTGCTTTTGTGCCCATAGGCTTTACGCCTTTAGACTCAAGGGCTTTTTTGAACTTATTGATGATGAGCTCCATGCCTTGATCCAGCTCTTCGCCCTTTTCTTTATGGGCTTTTTGCGCCCGCTCAAAATCATCAATAACAGGCAGAAGGGATACTACGAGGCTCTCGTTGGCTGTTTTGACCATTTCGAGCTTTTCCCGGCTGGTTCTTCTCCTGAAGTTTTCAAATTCAGAATAGAGGCGCAGGTACTTGTCTTTGAATTCCGTCAGTTCTACCTGCAGTTTCTCTGTTTCTGTCTTTTCGTCACCACTCTCTGCCTTTTCGGCAGTCTCTTCGTTTTCTTCGCCAGTAGCTTTACCGGCAACGTCCTCAGCAGCGTCGTTTTCTTCTACACTGGTGTTTTCTGCCGCTTTCATATTTTCCTGTTCGTTAAACTCGACTTTCTCTTTGCTCATATCCTATCGCTTTTTAATAGGTCGATTCAATTTTCTCAATTATGTTGCCAACTTGATTATACCTGTCAAGATGGCACCTTACTCATCTTCCAGCGCCTGATCGTAGCGGGTGAGTGTCTCCCATATGAGGTCTTTCAGTGAATCTATTCCCTTGCCTGTAACAGAGGAAATAAATAATGCCGGTATGCCCTGGGGAAGTTCTGCTTTCATCTCTTCTATCAGCTCCTGGTCCAGCATATCTGCCTTTGATACGGCTAGGAGACGATCTTTATCGAGTAGCTCGGGATTGTATTTTCCGAGTTCCTTCAGCAGAACCTGGTATTCCTCAGCTACATTATCCGCATCGGCGGGTACGAGAAAGAGGAGGATGGAATTTCGCTCAATGTGTCTGAGAAACCTTAGTCCGAGCCCTTTCCCCTCGGCAGCTCCTTCGATAATACCGGGAATATCGGCCATTACGAAAGACTTGAAGTCGCGATATCCCACTACGCCGAGGTTAGGGACGAGGGTGGTGAATGGATAGTCAGCTATTTCAGGCCTGGCTGCAGAAACAGCGCTGAGGAGGGTGGATTTACCAGCATTGGGAAAGCCTACGAGTCCTACATCGGCAAGGAGTTTAAGCTCCAGAATAATCCATACTTCCTGTCCGGGTTCACCGGGCTGTGCATGTCTGGGGGCCTGGTTGGTGCTGCTTTTGAAGTGGTCGTTGCCGAGCCCTCCGCGGCCGCCCGGGGTAAGTATTGCCTCCTGACCGTCTTCTGTAATTTCAAGAAGTTTATCGCCTGTCTCGGCTACACGTGCGACGGTACCCAGGGGTACCTCGAGGATAATATCTTCTCCATCGGCACCGGTTCGTTTGCCTCCCTCACCGGGCTTTCCATTACCGGCGATCACATGCTTTTTATATTTAAGGTGGAGCAATGTCCAAAGCTGGGCATTACCTCTGAGAATAATGTGCCCGCCACGACCGCCGTCGCCTCCGTCGGGGCCTCCTTTAGGAACGAACTTTTCCCTGCGGAAATGAGCGGAACCAGCGCCGCCGGCTCCTGAGCGGGAACAAAATTTTACGTAATCGATAAAGTTGGACTGTGCCATAAGTAAGGGGAATAAAAAATGCTCACTAACGAATACACGTTAATGAGCATTTTATCATGAAATAAAGTTCACGGTTCAGGATAGCTTATCTATCTCGTGAATAATGCGGAAGAAAATATCTTCAATAGAGCCTACCCCATTGATGGATACGAACTTGCCCTTTTTATCGTAATAATTGGCTACGGGAAGGGTTTCGTCTTTATATACCTGTATCCTTTTTTCGATCTTGGCAGGGTCCTGGTCATCTACCCGACCTGAGGTCTTACCGCGCTCGGCGATACGAACTTTGAGCTCCTGGTCGGGCACCTCCAGGGCGATCATACCATTTATGCTCATGCCATTACGTGACATCATGCTATCAAGAGCTTCTGCCTGGGCCACTGTACGGGGGAATCCGTCAAAGATGAAGCCTTTTGGATCCGGAGTAGTGGCTATTTTTTCCTCTACCATACCGATAACAATGCTATCGGGTACGAGAAGGCCTTCATTCATGTATTCCTTGGCTTTAAGTCCGAGGGGGGTACCTTCACCAAGGTGCATTCTGAAAAGATCACCGGTAGCAATATGGGTGAGGTTATATTTGTCAATCAGTTTGGCACTCTGTGTACCCTTTCCGGCACCGGGAGGGCCAAATAATATGATATTAAGCATTATCGATATAGGTTTACCAGTCAGTCAAAGAGATAAATAAAATTCAATATAGGCAAAGATTTAAAAATGGGGCCTAGGAAGAACTTTCAGAAAGTTGGTAAATATCCCGGAGGTTTCTGCCATAGCCGTCATAGTCAAGTCCATACCCCACCACAAATTTATTAGGAATCGAGAAACCCACGTATTCCAGGTCAATGTCTCTTTTAAGGGCATCGGGCTTGAATAATAAGGTACAGATGGCAACAGATGCTGGCTTGAACTTTTCAATGTCTCCTAAAAGATGGTGCATTGTGTGACCAGTATCCACGATGTCTTCTATGATGATAATATCTCTGCCTTTTACCTCGTCATTAAGGCCAATGAGTTCTTTAATTTCTCCTGTACTGTCCATATTCTGGTAGCTGGAGAACTTGACAAAAGAAATTTCCGACCTGATGGATATCTCCTTCATGAGGTCGGCAGCAAACATAAAAGAGCCGTTAAGCACACTGACAAAAAGGGGGTTTTTCTCGGCATAGCTTTTATTGACATCCCGTGAGATTTCCCTGATACGTGTCAGAATCTGCTCCTCAAATATATACGGTTCAAATTCCTTGTCCCTGATAGTCATGGGGCGTAGTAAAAATAAAAAATGCCCTGCAACCGGCCGGTCAGGGCTTTGCGCAAATATAAAAAAAACCGGCGAAGGGTCACCGGAGTATGGCAAGAAACCTTATTACAGCTTTGCCATTAGCTCTTTATACAGGGCAATCATACATTCAATGTCATGCTTATGCACTTTTTCATCAGGTGAATGTACGTTATCTTCGGGGGCTCCCACAAAGCACCAGTCAAAGGGGTAAGGGCTCTGCTGAAGCTCACGGCCGTCACTGCTTCCACTTCCTTCGACTTCAAGCTGATAGTCTATACCGGACTCCTCAGCTATTTCGAGAATACGATCTACATACTTTTTACGGGGTATGTGGCGGTCTCTCAAGCTGATGGCCACTCCTTTGCCATGATGCACGCCACCGGTGACCCAGGTTATATCGGAAATAAGGGCTTGTTTTACGCCATAGTTATGATGAATGTAACGGGCGAGAAAGGGAACGGACCCCCCTCCATGCTCTTCCCAGCAGGAGAATACGACACAGCCGTTTTCCAGTGTCTCGCACACTTTCAAGGCATTATAAACTCCGAGGCGATTGTCCATATAGCAGCACTGAACGTACTCCTGGCTTTCGCGGAAGTTGGTTTTAAACACGAGATCGGTGCCTCGTTGGATAGCGCGGCCGAATTTATAGCTGAGTCCACCTTCGTCGTCGGCTAGGAGCTCACACTCTATGGGACCGAGGGCATCCTGTCCGGTAAGGCGGTAGCCGCTTTCAGACTGCGGGCCTCCTATGGGTACCAGTTGATCTTCGTACCGAACGGTAAACCCTATAGAGTCCATATGAGCAAAAATGGCGGTCCGGGGCTCACCAAAGACGAGGATAATACAGTCCTGAAAACTATCTCCGCTTATGACTTTGGGCTGGACGGTCCATTTTGACTTATTGGACTTCACATAATCCAGCACAAAATCAGTCATGGCTGATTCATTGCCTGAAGGTGCATGTATCTCGCACAGGGTTTTAAGTAGCTCCATTAGTATTAGGATCGAATGTAAAGAAGGGCACAAAGCTACCGGTTTTTAAGGGGATAATCCTAACGGGCCGCGATGAGCAGAAACTGACAGCCGCATTTGCGGGCATATTTTGGCCAATATCCTATATAATCGCTGATAAATTCAGCTATATTTAGGGTTTGAATTTGCACGCTTATTCAACTACGCGCTAAACAGAAAGCCTGACGTGACCAACGGCACCTTTATATTAACGGATACGCATTCGGTGGCCAGTGAGTTTCTGGCTCAACTGAGAGACACAAAGGTACAAACTGACCGATCCAGATTCAGAAGGAATCTGCGCAGATTAGGTCAGATACTGGCCTATGAAATTAGCCGTCGTATGCCCTTTGAAGATACTACGGTACAGACACCTCTGGCAAAAACGGCAGCAGTAAGGCTGACGGAGTCTCCGGTGCTGGTAACGGTGATGCGTGCCGGCCTACCCTTTTACGATGGTTTTCTGGATTACTTTGACCGTTCGGAAAGTGGATTTATCGGAGCATTTCGTGAAGAAGAGTCTTCGGATGGTGAAGTAAGTGTGGCACTGGAGTATGCCGCCCTCCCCGACACGGCTGGGCGCCCGGTACTTCTGGCAGACCCTATGTTAGCCACCGGAAAGTCGCTACTCTACGCGGTAGAGGCTATTAATAAACAGGGCAAACCGTCTCACTTGTATATTGCTTCAGCGATAGCGGCACCAGAAGGTGTGAATTACCTGAAAGATAATATCCGCCAGCCTTTCAGCCTGTGGGTAGGTGCAGTAGATGAAAAGCTGAATGCAAATGCCTTCATTGTGCCTGGCCTGGGCGATGCGGGGGACCTGGCCTTTGGCCCGAAAAACTAACTAAGCTATTTCCATGCTTGAAAATATTGGACTCTTATTAGCCGGTTTGGTGATCCTGATAGTGGGAGGTGAGTTGCTTGTACGCGGTGCGTCCAGCATAGCGTTGCGGCTGCACCTTTCTCCTCTGGTTGTAGGCCTGACTATAGTGGCTTTCGGTACGTCCGCCCCAGAAATGCTCATCAGTATAAAATCTGCCCTGGCTGGCAGCCCTGACCTGGCTATGGGCAATGTGGTAGGCAGTAATATTTGTAACCTGGCCCTGGTGCTTGGGATCACCACGATCATAAACCCTGTAAAAGTACAGGGAACGAGCCTAAAGATAGACTGGCCGATGACGTTCGGGGCAAGTGTGTTGCTTTATCTGACTGCACAGAACGGCCTGATAACTATTTGGGAAGGGATCTGCTTCATTTTGATCCTGATTGCCTATAACTGGTATATCATCCGCAGATCGCGCCGGGAAACCAAAGCGATGAAATTATTAGAGGAAGAACTTGATATTCCTGCGGCTCCATCCAAACATTTATGGAAGGATCTGATGTTTATACTAATAGGATGTATCGGGCTTTACTATGGAGCTGAATGGTTTGTGGGTGGTGCTCAGTCACTGGCCGTTTACCTTGGCGTTACGGAACGGATAATAGGTCTTACTGTATTGGCTCTGGGTACCAGCTTACCAGAATTGGTAACAGCCTGTATAGCCTCTTTTAAGAAGGAAACGGATATCGCGCTAGGCAATCTGTTGGGTTCAAATATTTTTAACATTCTCTCGATATTAGGCGTGACCAGTGTGATTCAATCTGTCTCTGTAAGTGATGCTATCCTGGAGATAGACATGCTATGGATGCTGGGCATAACTTTTTTAGTTTTCCTTATGATGCTGCACAGGCGGCAAATCTTTCGTTATGAAGGGATTATCCTGTTGGGCATTTATTTTTTCTACACGTACCTGATTATGTTTTAAATGGAAATAGGTAAATACTTATCTGTCTATCTTCTGAGTATGCTAAAATTCATCGCCGGCCCTACTATGGGCCCGGCCATGGGATTTACCTGGCTGGAGACAGTTATAGTCACTATTCTGGGGATGATGACGAGTGTTCTGATATTTACCTTTTTCGGAAAACAGATCAGGGCCTGGTACATGAAACGGCGGGGAAACAAAAAGCCTAAGCGATTTACCAAAAGAAATCGCCGCTTTGTATTTATCTGGAAGAAGTATGGTATTGCCGGGGTGGCTTTACTTACGCCTCTCATCTTTACACCAATCGGTGGTGCCTTACTGGTAAGTACTCTGGGCGGGGAGGTTCGCAAAACCCTGATTTACATGCTGCTAAGCGCCATACTGTGGTCTTCGGCCATGTCTACTATATTTCACTTTGCTATCAAGCATGCGATATAGCTGAAGGAACTCTATTTGAAGGCTACTGAAAGCAGACAGGAACTTATTATTCCTGCCCCTGGTCGTCATCTAACAATTCAATGTCCTGAATAAGGACTTTTTTGGCAATAGACTTTCCGGTAATGGTGGCTGCCAGGCCGCCCATGGCTGTCTCTTTGTAGCGCTCTTCCATGCTTTGCCCTACTTCTCCCATTGCATCGATGCACTCATCTACCGGAATAACGGCACTAACCTGTGCGAGGGCAATCTGTGCAGAAGAATTGGCGATTGCAGCGGCACTGGCATTACGTACCACACAGGGTACTTCGACGAGGCCGGCCACGGGGTCGCAAACTAAGCCTAGCATACACTGAATAGTGATGGCCACTGCATTAAATACCTGATCAACATCTCCTCCGAGGCAGTATACTATAGCGCCGGCTGCCATTGCTGCTGCGGAGCCTGTCTCAGCCTGGCAGCCTCCTACAGCACCAGCCAGTGAGGCTTTTCGTTCGATAATGAGGGCAATTCCTGCGGAAACGAGTAGTCCTTCGTGAATCTGCCTGTCTTCGAGCTTGTGCAACTCCTGCAGGGTGACGAGCACTCCGGGGAGAATGCCTGAGGCACCGGCAGTGGGTGCTGCTACAATACGGCCCATACAGCTATTCACTTCTTTGGCTGCGAGGGCTCTGCTGATAAGCTTTTGAAATTCGGGGGAGAGAACGGAAACGGGATGGTTAAAGACTTTTTTAGCGCCATTATTAATCATGCCACTCCTGCTGGACATCTCTTCATTGAGTCCGGCATGAACGGCCTCCTTCATCACATCATAGGCCTTTTGGAGGTGGGCCCACACTTCGGCTTCCTCATGCCCACGCTGTTCTTTTTCATAGGTTAGCACAGGCTCATACAGCTTGCTGCTATTTTCCTGACAATAGGTTTTCCAGCCGGCAAAGTCGTCAAACAGTAGGCTCATAATTCTTGGGTTTTCTGATTCACTAGGCAGGCAATTTCCTGCTTTCAGATAACAAAATTCGACATTGCTTTGTCCTTACCCAAATGTTCCGGTTGAAAATAAATTTTACCCTATCTTTGCCCCATGCAATTACAAAATGATCTGCTGCTGCGCGCAGCCCGAGGCGAAAAGACTGAAAGAACTCCTGTATGGCTCATGCGCCAGGCCGGAAGGATACTTCCTGAGTACCGCGCAGTCCGTAACAGCCTGAGTGGCTTTATCGAATTGGTGCAGACACCTGAACTGGCAGCTGAGGTAACTATACAACCGGTAGACTTGCTGGGGGTGGATGCAGCGATCATTTTTTCAGATATCCTGGTGATACCTGAGGCTATGGGCCTGCCCTATGAAATGGTGGAGAAAAAGGGGCCTTTCTTTCCTGACACTATCCGTAGTGAGAAGGACATGAAGGGGTTGAGGCAGGCAGATCCTGAATCTGACCTTGGGTATGTACTGGAAGCTATACGGATCACTAAGAGGGAGCTTAATGGCAGAGTCCCACTTATCGGGTTTGCGGGAGCCCCCTGGACGATTTTTGCTTACATGACGGAGGGTAGCGGCAGTAAAACCTTTAGCGTGGCGAGGGGACTTCTGTATCGTAACCCAGCACTGGCTCATGCTCTGCTGGAGAAAATCACAGATTCCACAATTGCTTACCTTAAAGCGCAGATAGCCGCAGGGGCAGATATTGTGCAGGTATTTGATAGCTGGGCGGGCATTTTATCACCGGATCAGTATGAGGCATTTTCGCTGAAGTATATCGATAAAATATGCCGCGCTATTACGGAGGTGCCGGTTACTGTATTTGCAAAAGGAGCTTACTTTGCCAGAAAAGCGATAGGTAAGCTGGACTGCCGCACGGTAGGCCTGGACTGGAACATGGACATTCAGGAGTCCAGAGAGCTGGTAGGTAAGGAAAAGACTCTGCAGGGCAATCTGGACCCCTGTGCACTATATGGCAGCTATGACCAGGTAAGGGAAGCTACAAAGAAGATGCTGGACGCCTTTGGGCCTTACAGACATATCGCAAATCTGGGGCATGGGGTTTATCCGGATACGGACCCTGACAAAGTCCGTTGCTTTATTGACACGGTAAAGGAGTACAGTACGACTCTGCGCTGAAAAAGGTCAGGAAGAAGAGCCTGAGGTACTGCGTCTGACGTTTTTATGGAGGCCGATATGGTGCTGCCAAAAGCGACAGCCAAGTGGTACCACATGCATATGATGGGTTTGCTTGATCCTCTCGGGGGAAGGCAGGGGTTGTCCCGGCTCCAGTTCTGTATAGGCTTGCCTGGGTTTGAGCCTGACAAAATAACGCTGGTCGGGAAAAACCTTTTCATGGTCTTTCACTCTGACAAAACCATCTTTTTGCAATATTTCACATACTCGCGGAAGGTCTCCCGGCTCTTCCAGTCCTATCATAATGTTTAGGGGTTCTTTGGAATTAAAGGCGGGGGTCACTTCACGCTTTGCTGCCTGGCCAATGTCGACAATACAATGGGGATAGGCAGACAGAAGCTTTTCCAGCCTTAGCTTTTCTGATGAATAAGTGGCATCGTGGTACGCACCCGGTTTGTTACTGCTTGTTTCCATAAAAAGTACAAAGGGGACATTATTGAATAAGTATTCTGTCCGGATATCGAAAAAAATTTAGCGCCTAAACTGAAATTACAGTAATTGAGTTATATAGAATGTTGTTCTATTCTCTTAATTTACAAAATAAAAGGGACTGATCCGCGTATTTTTAAATGGTTTGACAGGGAAAATTTTCAATTTTTAACTTCCTGTCTGAAAGCAAACAGATCAATTTGAGAAAGCCCGAACGCTTACCGGAACATACAGCCAAAAATAAAGTAATCCTTTGGTTTATGGTGGCCTTTGTTATGCTGGCTGTGGCGGGAGTGATCGCATATACCAGTTTCAACCGCCTGGAGGATAGTGTAGAAAGGCTAGCTGCACCAAATAATAAACTGATCCAGCTAAACAGGATACTGGCGGACATCTCCCGGCTTGAGTATAACTCGAATCAGTTTTTGCGGGATTTTGACACTACCTACCTGCAAACGCACAGGCAAAAAACGGAAGAACTGCAAAGCAAGCTGACGGACATGTATGATATGCTTGCCAGCCAACCGGTGCAGCAGGAACGCCTTGACTCTATCTCGCTGCTGCTGGGTGAGCGGATGAAAAAGATGGAGGATCTGACTGCGCTAAGAAGTCAATATGAAAATGAGGTTTTCACTGAAAAGGCTTTCCGTGAAATATCCCGCCGGGTAGCAAAAAACAAGCAAACACAACAGGATAGTGCCTATGTGCTCAGGCATATTACTACTGAGGTGAAGGTAGAAGATGCTGAGCCTAAGCCTGAGTCTGCCGAGAAGGAAGAAAAAGAGAACAAAGGCTTTTTTAGAAATATAGGGAGCTTCTTTACCAAAAAATCCAATGAGGAAGACGCTGAGGAGGAACGGGCAAATGAGAAGCAACAGGTCCGTAAGAAGGTCCGGACGGTAACGGATACTATAGCCCTTGCTAAAAAGGACACGGTATTGCAGGACATTCAAAAGATTTTATCCGGCTTTACGCAGGATGAGCTCCGCTACCGCCGCCTGCTTGAGGTGAGGGAAACGGATCTGGTTCAGACCAATGCCAAGATCGTTGATAAAATCCAGACGATCATCAGCGAGGTAGAGGAGGATGAGATAGTCCGTGCGGTAACTAATAGTAAAGAAGCAAAGAATATCGCTCAGAGCAGCACCCGCACGATAGCGGTGATACTTGGTGTGTTTTTCTTTACGAGCCTGTTATTTGTAAGCCTTATCAGCGGCGATATACGAAAGAGTATTTTTTACAGGCAGCAACTGGTAAGGGCTAAGGAAGAAAGCGAACGGCTTGCGAGGGTAAAGGAGGAGTTTCTGGCCAACATGAGTCATGAGATCAGGACGCCGCTAAATGCGATTGTGGGATTTACGGAGCAACTGGAGAAGAGCGGTGTGCAGCATGCTCAGCAACCATACATTGATGCTCTTAAGCATAGCAGCGGGCATCTGCTTCACCTGGTCAATGATATACTGGATTACTCGAAGATTGAAGCAGGTGAATTACCTCTAGAGGAAATACCTTTCTACATAAAATCAGTTGTTCACCAGGTCTTTTTGAGCCTGGAGAACAAGGCCCGACAAAAGGGCCTGAACTTCTACTATGAGGTGGATGAAAGGCTGGGCCAGGCCTTTCTGGGGGACCCTCACCGCCTTGCCCAAATCCTGATAAACCTGGCGGGTAATGCGATCAAATTCACTAACAACGGAGAGGTCTTTATCGATTGCAAGCTTATAAAGGAGTCTGAGAAGAAAATGCGTGTAAGGCTGGATGTAAAAGATACGGGTGCGGGTATTTCTTCCGGAAGCCTGAAGAATATCTTTGACAGCTTTAAGCAGGCAGACAGTACGGTATCCCGCAAGTATGGCGGTACGGGACTTGGGCTGGCAATCACCAAGCGTCTGGTGGAAATGCACGATGGCCGGATTAAAGTGACGAGTGAGGTAGGAAAGGGTAGTACGTTTACGCTGGAAATTCCTTACCAGAAAACGGACATGCCTGTGGAAACTACCGAAACGGTGTTTACTGAAGCCTCGGAAGCTTCGCTGGAAGGAAAGCGGCTGCTGGGTGTGGACGACGATGCTTTTAACCTCAAACTACTGCGGGTAATCCTGGACAAATACAAGCTGGACTATAAGCTGGTAAATAATGGCGCTGATGCTATAAGGCTGGCTAATGAAGAGGACTGGGATCTTATGCTACTGGATATGCAAATGCCGGAGGTAAGCGGGGTGGAGGTAGTGAGGGCGATTAGGGGCATGAAGGACACCAAACGGCGCGCCGTCCCTGTGGTGGCTCTTACGGCGAATGTACTGAAGAAGGACCTGCAGCTTATGTATAATGAGGGGGCGAATGATCATCTGCTGAAGCCTTATAAAGAAACTGAACTGGTAGAAAAGCTTTTGCTTTATATGGGTGAAGTGCCTCTGACTGAAAAAGCGAGACATAGGGCAGGGAATATGGATGATAGAGAGAAGGCTAATGCCCCTGCTAATGATAAGTTACCTGTATATGACCTCAATGACCTTAAGCGTTTTACGGGTGATGATCCGGAGGCTATACGCGAGATAGTGGAGGACTTTATTGAAGAAACGGAGGAAAACCTGCGAGAACTGATCCGTGTATTGGAGCGGGGTGATGTGCCGGGGCTTAAGAATATTTCTCACAAGATGTTTCCCGGATACTCTCACTTTAATATCCATCCTGCGGCTGAGCTGCTGCGTGAAATAGAAACTGACGTGGAGAACAAAAAGCTAACCTCTGATATGAAGGCAAAGACGGAAAAAGTGATCATTCATACGGAAAGGGTTCTGGCTATATTGCGTGAAGACTACGCGGTGGTTTGATCAAAGCAGACCATATTTCTCCATCTTATTATAGAGTGTTTTGCGGTCGATCTTAAGGATTCTGGCTGCTTTACTTTTATTAAACCGGGTATCGTTAAGGGTTTTGATAATTAACTCTTTTTCATTCTCCTCATTCATTTTATGAAGTGAAGCAGAAGAGTTTTGGCTTTGGGGGGCAGCGGGTTCTGCGGTGGCTATGGCGGTATTGCAAAACATTTCCTGAGGCAGGGCATTTCGCCCAATTGGGCCGCTGCCGGTGATGAGTACGGCCCTGCGGACAATATTTCGCATTTCGCGCAGATTACCTGGCCACTTGTATACGGCAAATAGGGCTTCTACATCATCACTAAACCCGCTTACCTGGGTTCCCAGCTCCTGGTTAGCTTTTTCTAAAAAATGCCCTGCAAAAAGATAGACATCTTGCCCACGATCCCGAACTGGAGGAAGGAGAAGGGAGAACTCGTTTAGTCGATGGTAAAGATCTTCACGAAAGGCTCCGTTCGCGACCTTATCTCTGAGGTCGTCATTGGTGGCGGTGATAATGCGAACGTCTACCGGTATATCATCATTTTCCCCTATACGCCTGATTTTTCTTTCCTGTAAGGCTCGTAAAAGCTTTACCTGTACCTCATAGGAGAGGTTGCCCACTTCATCTAAAAACAGGGTCCCACCTGAAGCATGTTCAAACTGGCCCTTTTTGCTATTTAAGGCACCAGTAAATGCTCCCTTGGCATGACCAAATAATTCACTATCGGCAAGCTGACCGGTGAGTGTCCCGCAATCAAGGGCTACAAAGGGCTTGTGAACTCGTTTACTCCTGCGATATATTTCCCTGGCAAGGTATTCTTTACCGGTACCGCTCTCGCCCTGGATAATCACGGATAATTCTGTAGGGGCTACAAGGTCTACATGCTTCATCAACTGCTGCATGGCTGGCCCGGTGCCACTGATAAAGGAATTGTCTGATGACTGGCCTGCATGAGGGGGAGCTGGTGTGTTTTGGGGTTGGGTTGGCGGCTGCTCCTGTAAATTGGCAGAAGTGGCGAGAGCTGTACGGATGGTATGTAGCACTTCTTCAGGATTAACGGGCTTAAGGACGTAGTCTACTGCCCCCTGCTTCATGGCCTGGACAGCCACACGGGTATCTGAATACCCGGTCACTAACAGCACGGGAAGTTCTGGCTGAGCTTTTCTCAACTGATGCATGAGCTCTATACCAGTTGTATCAGGCAGCCTGTAGTCACTGATTACAAAGTCATAGGCATGCTGTGCCATTAGTTCGGCTGCATTGGCAGCACTCCGTGCCGTCTCTGGCTGGTAGCCATTCTTACTAAGAAATTTTTCCAGAAGTCCTGAAAAAACCCTGTCATCTTCGACAATTAATATTCGTGCCACACTTGATAATTACGCTGTGTAATATGATTATCAAGGTGAATAACGGAAATCGGGGTATTCCGTTTAAATGCCATTTCACTACCCTAAATAAACAAAAAGAGCAATGTTGAACGGCCTATATAAATAAAGCCACCTGCTGTCTGGCAGCAGGTGGCTTTTATGATCGTACTGTTTTACACTGTACTTAAAAGGGATTACTCTATTGAGTCGTCGATTTTTTCTTGTACAGAAGTACCGGCTTCATCAATTACCAGTACGGTCTCAGTAGAGGGCTCTCCCATAGCGGGTTCTTCTATTGTTTCACCTTCGGTCATCTCAATTTCGCCTTCCCCTAAGTGTAGCTCGTATGTTACGACCATGGTTTCATTTTCCTTAGTTTCAACTTTATATGCTTTTGAGATATCCCAGTCAGCATACTGACTTTCGCTATAAGCTACTACCACCTGCTCAGGAAGTTCTTCTACTCCTACAGGAGTCCTTTTCACTTCTGCCTCTTTGAGGGGGTCCACTACTTCAATTTCGGTGTTATTATATGCAGCTTCAGTTGTTGCCAGAGATTGTGCGCTTACAAAACCAGTCGTCATCAGTGCACATGCAGTTATTAAAAAAGTCTTCTTCATGACGTAAAAATGTTATTGTTAAGGTTTAATAAACAGTTGTTGTGCTGTCGTTACGCTCTCATAATTACTAATTCCGTACCAAGCTTAAAAACGTACCACAAACGCAAAAAAGGGCTATTTGACGATTCCAGAGTGTGGAATAATTCCCCACACCGGGTAAAGTATCCTCCCCGATACGGGAATATTTTGCAAGGCGCGCTATTCTTTTGGTATCTGAAAAGAACAATCGTTATTTTTGGACGCATTCAAAATGTGATAGACCTATGAGCGACCTTTCGTTGCGTATACGCGGACTGGCAGAATCTGCCACCATTGCCATGGCCCAGAAGGCCCGTGAATTTAAAGCTCGGGGCATTGACCTGATAAGCTTAAGCCTGGGGGAACCAGATTTTAAAACACCGGACTATATCCGGGAGGCGGCTATTGACGCCATTAATGACGGAAGCTATTTTTCATATCCTCCTGTGCCGGGTTATCAGGACCTGAGAGAGGCTATCGCTGAAAAACTAAAGCGTGATAATGGGATAGAAACCACTGCGGCTAATATTGTGGTGTCTACAGGGGCTAAGCAGTCCATAGCTAATGTTATGCTGTGTCTGCTTGATCCGGGTGATGAGGTTGTAGTCTTCTCCCCTTACTGGGTAAGCTACGCCGAAATCATTAAGGTGGCTGAGGGGACACCGGTGTTTGTACATGGCGGCATTGAAAATGACTTTAAGGTAACTCCCGGCCAATTGGAAGAGGCGATCACGCCTAAAACTAAGGCCATCATTTACAGCTCACCGTGTAATCCCACAGGTACGGTATTCACGCAATCTGAATTGGAAGCCTTCGCGGAGGTAGTGAAAAGACATGAAGGCGTGTATGTAATAGCTGACGAAATATATGAGCTGATTAACTTTAGCGGAGGACATGCAAGCATGGCGGCTATACCGGGCATGGGTGACCGGACTATTACGGTCAATGGCTTTAGTAAAGGCTATGCGATGACTGGCTGGCGCGTAGGCTATATTTCTGCCCCGCTGGAAATAGCAAAAGCCTGTAATAAAATGCAGGGGCAGTTTACCTCTGCCACGAATGGCATTGCGCAGCGGGCTGCACTGGCAGCACTCAGGGGTGACCAGGAGCCTACGAAAAAGATGGCTGAGGCTTACCTTGAGCGCCGTGATATGGTTTTGAAATTGCTCGCAGACATACCGGGGATACAGGCTAATACGCCTCAGGGGGCTTTTTATGTATTCCCTAACGTGAGCTCGTACTTTGGCAAGTCATACGAAGGAAGAAAAATAGATAATGCTACTGACCTGTGCATGTATTTGCTGGAAGAGGCACATGTGTCGCTGGTTACCGGAGAGGCTTTTGGCGCACCTGACTGCCTGAGGATAAGCTATGCGGCCTCTGTGGAAGAGCTCAAAGAGGCTTTCCGCCGAATAGCTGAGGCGCTTGGAAAACTGAATTAATGGATAGAGTTTCATCACTGGAAGAGTTATTTGAAAGGCTAAACGGACTGCGTGCCCTCATAATAGGGGACGTAATGATCGACTCTTACATTTGGGGTAAAGTTGAGCGCATATCGCCGGAAGCACCGGTGCCGGTAGTAACGGTTACACGCCGTGAAAAGCGACTGGGTGGGGCAGCAAATGTGGCTCTTAACGTACAGGCACTGGGGGCCACCCCAGTGCTGTGTGCGCTGGTAGGGGATGACACGGAAGGACAGGAATTCAGGGGGTTACTGGCGGATAATGGGCTGACTGACGAAGGCATTATTACCAGTCAGGCACGCCCTACCACGATGAAAGAGCGGGTGTTATCAGGCTCTCAGCAAATGCTCCGTGTGGATAATGAGTCTGATAAAAACCTGGACGGTACGGAACAGGCAGCCCTTCTTCACAGGATACAGAAATTACTGGGTGATTGTGACGTGGTGATATTTGAAGACTATGATAAGGGGTGTCTGAATGCAACGGTCATAGAGGAAACTGTAAAACTGGCTGGAGAGAAGGGCATACCTACTGTGGTGGATCCGAAGAAGAGGAATTTCATGGCTTACCGCGGGGTCTCACTCTTTAAGCCTAATTTGAAAGAATTGAAAGAAGGGCTTAAAATAGAGTTTGACCACGGAGACCGTACCCGACTTGGAGAGGCTATAAAAACGCTGGCTGACAAGATCCAGGCACAACACACTCTGGTCACACTATCTGAGAAAGGGGTGGCTATAAACCACCGTGAAGAGGGATTGCATTTTTTACCTGCCCATGTGCGCGATATCAGCGATGTGAGTGGTGCGGGGGACACAGTGGTAAGTATAGCCTCACTGGCTCTGGCTTTGAACCTGCCGGTACGAATGATAGCGGCCTTGAGTAACCTGGGGGGCGGGCTGGTGTGCGAGCATCTGGGTGTAGTACCTATTAATAAAAGTCGACTCTTTGATGAAGCCCGGCGGTGTAAGCTGCATGAAGAACTATGAAGCTTAAACGCCTCAAAAATCAATTCTCGGAAAGCCTGAATAACTTCCTGTACGGAAGCCGGCAAACAGCCTATGCCCTTACGAGGGCTATCACACTTCTGGCCTCCATCGCTGCGCTGGGTCTGCTCATTTATGTGTATGGGTTTGAACCGCGCGAAAGAGAGGTAACGCGGATATTCAACTGGCTGGACTTCATCTTTGTGATCTTTGTAATCTCATTTGGGGTACGCATAATATACGCATTCAGGCGGCGGGAATTCCTGAAAGATAACCTGTTTGAGTCGCTGCTTGTCTCGTTTATCATTCTTAACGGGGTGAGTAACTACTTGCTTGGAAACCTGCTGCTGGAGGGGGTGTTTTCTGCCTTGGGATTCAACAATTATGAGTCGTTCTATCAGGTATTTATTACCATTTTCATGTTTTTGCTCCTTGGTTTTGAGGTAACCAAGGCGAGCCTGAACCTGGCGAAGGTGACGCTTAAGCCAGCAACGACATTTATTCTTTCCTTTCTTTTGCTGATTGCGGTAGGTACGGGCCTGCTGATGCTACCGGCTATGACGGTACGGGAAGGCAGTATGCCCTTTCTGGAGGCGTTATTTACTTCCGTCAGCGCCAGTTGTGTTACGGGGCTCATTGTAGTGGACACAGCTACGTATTTTACCTTCAAGGGGCAGCTGATCATCATGATCCTAATACAGCTTGGCGGGCTGGGTATTGTATCATTCGCCACGTTCTTTGCTACCTTTCTGAGACAGGGGGTAGGTATAAAACAGCAACTTCTTATCCAGGACTTCCTTAGCAGTGAAAGCCTCTTTTCTGCCCGTGGCCTGCTAAAGCAGATTATTTTAATCACGCTGGTGATAGAGGCGGGGACTTTCTTCTTCATATATCATACGTGGAATGCGGATGGGTATTTTGACTCTACCTCTGACAAGCTGTTCTTCAGCCTGTTTCATGCTATAAGTGCCTTCTGTAATGCCGGATTCAGCACCTTTACTAACAATCTGTATGAGCCGGTGATCCGCACCAGCTATATACTGCATATGGTGGTGGTAACTTCTGTAATCCTGGGCGGCCTGGGCTTTTCCTCGCTGGAGGATCTTTTCAGCATTCAGCGTCTCAGGGACCGCTTTAAAAACCCGTGGAAGGACTGGCGACTGGCGACCAAAGTAGCGGTATTTACCTCGCTTGGACTATTAGTTTTCGGTACGATTGTAATTTTTGTACTGGAGTATGACAATACACTGAAAGGCATGAATTTTACGGAAAAGGCTATCACCAGCTTTTTCCAGTCAGGGGTGGCACGGACCGCAGGCTTCAATACGGTATATATAGGCGAAATGCGTCAGCCTACACTCCTGGTTATGATCTTCCTGATGTTTATAGGTGCCAGCAGTGGCTCGGTAGGGGGTGGTATTAAGACGTCTACCTTCTATCTCATCGTGGTCTCAGTAGCCTCTACCCTACGGGGCCGGGAAAAGATCGAGATCGGGCGTCGCTACATTCCTAATGAAATGCTTTTCAAGGCACTTTCTATCTTCTTTTTTGCGGCCTCAATTAACCTGATCGGCATATTTGTTCTCACACTTACAGAGCCGGGGCTTGACCTTTTGGATCTTGCCTTTGAACATGTTTCTGCCTTTGGGACTGTAGGCCTGAGTACAGGGATTACGGCTGACTTGTCTGCGGGGGGACGTATCATGATAATCATCAGCATGTTCCTGGGCAGGGTGGGTACATTAACTTTTGCTTTGGCACTCAGTACAAGAGCGAGCAGTAAGAACTATAAATACCCGAGGGCTCACTTTATGGTGGGTTGATACCACGGGGACTTTACCGCTTGTCAGACTGGGACTCCCATTCTTAAAAAAAATTTAGATAAATCAATGACAGGGTTTTATTTTAAGTGCATCTTATCCACCGGGTTAAGCGCCCGGTAGGGATCACTTAAATAATAAGAACTTGAATATCCTGGATGTAAAACACCTGACTAAACGGTATGCGGAACATACGGCGCTGTCAGATGTAAGCCTTTCGGTGCCTAAAAACAGCATTTTCGGACTGCTGGGCCCCAATGGTGCAGGCAAAACCACCCTTATCCGAATCATAACGCAGATCATAGCGCCGGATAATGGTGAGGTATATATCAGTGGTAAGCCATTGGAACCAGCACATATCAGGACGATAGGATACCTCCCGGAAGAAAGGGGCCTGTATAAGAAGATGAAGGTGGGTGACCAGCTCCTGTATCTTGCCCGGCTGAAAGGACTCGAAAAAAAGGACGCTGTTACACGTATAAAACACTGGCTGGACAAGCTGGACATGAGGGCCTGGGCTAACAAGAACATCGAGGACCTGAGCAAGGGTATGCAGCAAAAGATCCAGTTTATAGCTACAGTAGTGCATGAACCTAAGCTGATTATTCTGGATGAGCCATTCAGTGGCTTTGACCCTGTAAATGCGAGCCTTATCCGTGACGAAATACTGGAACTGAGGGAAAAGGGAGCAAGTATCATATTCAGTACGCACAGGATGGAATCGGTAGAGGAACTGTGCGACCACATTGCCCTCATCAATAAGTCTAAGAAGATACTGGATGGCCCTAAGCGAACTATTAAAGAAAACCACCGCACGAATACCTATATCGTGGATCACAGAGGTGAGTTTACCCTGGATGCTGATGGTTTTGAAGTAGTGGCTAAGGGAGAGACGGAGCAGGGCTACCAGGAGACTACCGTAAGAATCCTTAACGGGTCGGGGCCTAATGAACTTCTGAACCGGCTTATCAGCCAGACGGAGATAAACGGCTTCAGGGAAAAGATCCCTAGCATTAATGAAATTTTTATCCAGGAAGTAAGCGCCTGATCATGAATAAAATACTATTAGTCACCGCCAGAGAGTACCTGACCCGGGTCAGGAAGAAGTCTTTTCTGATCATAACCATCGCTACGCCGATCGCCCTGGTATTAATATTTGGCCTTTTTGGTTACCTGGCAGTAAACTCTGCCGATACAAAGGTGATACAGGTTATTGATGAAAGTGGCCGGTTTACCAAAACGTTTAAGGAGTCTGACCGGGTGCATTATTTATATATCAGCAACACGCTTGATGATGCTAAAAAGAACCTGGAGGAGTCGGACGCTGATGGAATCCTGTATATCCCTGCCATTGATATAGACAAACCGGAGGGAATAAAATACTATACTTCTGGTAGCCCGAGTATGAGTACTATCCGGTCGATAGAAAGAAATATTGAGCAGGTTATAGAGGATGTGAAGTTGCAGCAATCGGGCCTGGATGCTGAACTGATCCGGGACCTAAAGCCGAATGTAAGCCTGGAAACTTTCCCTCTGGATGAGGAAAAGGAAAGTAATGCAGCTGCGGCTTTTGGCACTGGCTATGCTCTCTCGCTCTTTACTTATTTCTTTATATTCCTGTATGGTGCACAGATCATGCGCGGGGTAATGGAGGAAAAGACGAACCGGATCGTGGAGGTCATTATTTCTTCTGTAAAACCTCTCCAGTTATTATATGGCAAAATACTGGGTGTGGCGGCAGTAGGCCTTACTCAGTTTATTATCTGGATAGTACTTATAGTAGGCCTTTCGTCAGCCGGAGCCGCTTTACTGGGTGGCCAGGTTTCAGATGAGCAAAAACAGCAGTTTGAGGAGGTACAGGCAGCCAGGCCAGGTGGGGCCAGTGGCAGCGCGGAAAGCCTGGTAGAATTACAGTCAGCCATAGACAGCATTGATTTCACCAGCCTGGTGGGGGTCTTCCTGTTTTACTTTCTTGGCGGCTACCTGCTTTACGGGGCTTTGTTTGCCGCTGTAGGTTCAGCGGTAGATTCCGACACGGACTCGCAGCAGTTTATGCTGCCTATTACCATCCCGCTCATACTATCGGTATTTGCCCTGGCTTTTGTACTGGATGACCCTGATGGCACACTGGCCTTCTGGCTGTCAGTCTTTCCCTTTACCAGTCCGGTAATTATGATGGCCCGTCAGCCTTTTGGCGTACCGCCGTGGGAGATGGTCCTAAGTATGGTTATGCTGATCGGGGGCTTTGTATTTACGACCTGGGTGGCCAGCCGCATTTACCGGGTGGGCATTCTGATGCATGGCACTAAGGTAAATTACAAGGTGCTGGCTAAGTGGTTTATGCAGAAGCAATAAAAAAACAGCAAAGAGGCTGTCTTAAAAGTAGCGGGACATCTTTTTCTACGAAACAATATTTTGAAAATCACCTCAACCACTCTGCATAGCGAAGTCGGACGCGACCCGGTCGAACGCGACCGGGTACAACCTCTCGGTAGTTACGAGGAATGCAAAATTATATTTTGAACAAAAAGAAAGAGGTTGCCTTTTGAGACAGCCTCTTTTATTTTTAATGCCCGCCAAGCCGCTTATTGCGCAGGACTGTACTGCACCTCAAAAGGCTGCGAATAATAGACAGGCTGCCCGTCTTTTGTAAACCCGGATATGGTAAGGTAATAAGTGCCTGTAGCATCTGATGTTTCGAATTCTATTGTAGCCGAGCCAGATGCATCAGTACTAATATATGGCTCCCAGAGTAATTGAGACCGAAAATAGGGCTTAGGGGACGACTTCTCTATTTCAGGAATATTAACCTCCTGCACCTCGCTAAGTCCGGAAAATTTGGCCACATACTGGTCCCTGTTTTTATCGGGTTTGTAGTCTCCTCCTTTTGTGTAAATAAATACTACTCCTCTTTCCGGTCCTTCTGCGTATTTGATAAGTTTTGCAGAGTTCTGTACGATATCAACTCTTTCCAGATCTCGCATTTCCAGATTGAGCACCCTGTCCATATCATAAATAGGATGACCATCTATGAATACTAGGGCTTCTTTAGGGTAAAATGCCTTTGTCTCTCTATTAAATATCCTGATATATTCCTTTCCGTTGCGGCGTCTCACAGCGGCTGGATTAACATATTCACGAATAACTTCTTTGAAATTGGGTACCCGCATATACTTATCAAGGCTGACAGAAAAATCAGGTACGTAAAAGATTTCTGACTGTTTTTCAGTGGTATCTACATCAGCAGGTGATGAATCAAAAAAGGAGTAAATCTCTTCGATTTCTTTTCTTTTGAGCATGGTCTCTATCACCTCCCTGGCAGGGATGGGTACTGCCGGAGCTGATATTTCAAACTGGGGGAGGGTGTCAAAAAACCGTAACATAAGGTCTTTACGATCACTTTCTATCTGATAGCTAAACTCTTCTATGCCGGTGTGACGAAATAATACGGGGATGGAAAATGAGCCGTTCTCATCCGTGTCAAAAGCATAGAGCTGATCCTGTCTGGTAGAATAGGCCATTATTCGGAGAGATTCATTCACCTTGTTTCCCAATGTATCCGTTATCTGGCCATTAAGTTTGATATAGCTTTCCAGGGCATCTGCATTTTCTTCGTTTGGTACTACTTTTACTTCCTGTGCAGGAGGTAAGGCCAAAAGCCAGGTAGCTGTATCGAATTCTTTCAACATAGCAGTTTCACTATTGCCGGAGACCCGACCGGGAGTTGCCATACTAAATTCAAGGTTGGGGCTATATGTCATAGGCCGATCAGTAATAGCAGCTGTCAATGTGCCCTGCTGCCCACCTGTTCCACTAATCCTGATATCCAGCCTTATGCCTTCTCTGGTTTGATGAACTTTTTGAAGCCCGGTTACCTGCAGGTTGGCCGTAGTCATGCTATTCAGAAACCAACGAGTGCTCAGGCGATTTCCGGCATCGTCTGTCAGAATGGCTTCAAGTAGCCCCCGGGGCATGTCTGTCACAGGAATTTCCGCTAAAGAGCCATTTCTCTTTATATTACCTAAGCTTGCATAGGACACTAATACCCCTCCTTTTCTGACTAAAAGATGATAATCGTTGTCTTTATTCTTAAGGAGTTTGGGTGAGGCCTGTACGGCAAACCTGAACCTGTCACCTGCCTGCCCTCTATAGGTAAGCAGGGCGCCTTCTTCCTGTACATTTGGTAAACGAACGGTTTTTCCCTCCGCAGAGTCCTTCCTGTACCTGAGTTTATATTGCTTCTCAGCCCTGGGCTGTAACATAAACTCGCCTGTAAAGGCACCTTCCTTTAGCTTATTGAATTTTACTGAAGCAATCTGCTCGCCCCGGTCATCTACGACCTCACCAGTATAACTTTCTGCATCGCCATTAAGCAAGAAAGCCACTTTGGCAGTAAGACCCTCTACGAGTGCGCCTCCTTCGGGATAAAATGTAACTGTGGAACCTTTCTTGACTGAAGCAATGGGCTCTGTGTCCTCATCTACTATGCGAATAGAAGTTTGGTAATAGGGTACAGGGTCGAAGCCCTCGATCCATCGGGTAAAGGCTGTCAATGTATAATTACCGGGAGGAAGGTTTTGGGGAAAAGTGTAGCTACCGGCTACCACACCACTGTCGCCCATGACTTTTATATGCTCTCTGAGTGATCCGGTAGCATCATGTACCATTAAGTGAACTAAACGGCTCAAGCCACTAGGCTGCCCGGTGACTCCGTTTATAAGATAGGCAGTGAAAAACATGGTTTCTCCCGGCAAAAATAAATCCTGATTAAGTTGGAGAAATACCTTTTCACTCACATCGGGGTATCCTTCCGGGTTATATTTTTGCATAATTAAAGATGGCACCTGGGCCACTCCTATTGCAGGAATCATGGAAAGTACCAGCAGCACGCCTGCCACGGTCATGTGAGTAATATTTTTCACTAGTCCCATATCTCAGGTTTTAATAAGCTTAACATGCAGAGAAGTATATTTCTCGACTTATCAGTAGGGGTAATAATCAGGTTTTACATTGACACTATTATCGTACCGCAAGCAACTGAAGTCCTGTTCATTTTCAGAGGGCCCCATAGGAATTAACTGTTCTCCAGAAATCCCATAGATATCCCTGGAAGCAGCATAAAAATACCCCAAAGCCTGAGGGGCCTCTCCTTCTGCTATAATATTACCGGGTAGTGGTGATGGCGGAGGCTGAAAAATGGTTCCATCTCCGTTCTTTTGCTTTAGTAAGACATCCCAATAGTCCCAGGCGCCGGCCGTCATGTTTCTGAGCTCGGCGCCTATCCAGTAATCATTCCCCACGCGTTGGCTGCCTGCCCCGTTAGGGACAAATACCACTTCTAATCCCTGAATGGTGTTCCCTGCAAAACGGTCATCATCTAATAAAATGGGGTCTGCTAAATCTTCTACTATCCAGCAGACACAGCATTTGCATTCTTCCACCTGGATCAGGCCCTGGTTTTCATTGTAGATGTAGCCACTACAAGGCTCGGGGGCAGGTACAGTGAACTGTCCTCCTGCACCGGCTACCGCATCCTGGGGTCTGGTGGTAACGCTATACGTACCCTTATACTTAATAAAGTATTGGTTACTTTGCTCAGGATCGTCATCAAAACTTACTTTTACAATCAGGCCTTCCTGCTCTACCTGGAAGTCTCCGGGAGAAATGATGTCTCTAACGGCAGGCTCTATCTCTAAGTCATTTATCACTACTGGTTCTGGCATTACTTCCCTGGCAGAAACGTATGAGAAGCCCCGGGACGGAAGAAAAACAGAGACCCAATAGGCTTTACCGGGTGTCCCCTGAATTTCCTTGGTGCAGGATTGATATTGACCCGGAGCCACTTCCTGTAGTATTTCCTCAGCACCACCTTCTTCATGCAGGGTAACGATAGCTCCGGAAATAGATATTATCCCATTGAGCCTTCCAGAGTATAACTGACTGCGGTTGATCTCGACGGTGTAGGGAGGCTCTCCATTGTGGATATACCCATATACCACATACTTTTGCTCACCTGTAGCCACTTCATTATCTAAGGGGGTGGTACAGCCGTAAATTACGGAAGCTATTACCCCTAAGGTAAATATTCTGATAGTTAGCTCTTTCACTATTTTTATCACTGATATAAATCTCAAAATCAATTATTCCCAAAAATCAGGTTTGACATTTGTACTGTTAGCCACCGGTATCCGGCAGTCTTCCGGAATAAAGTACTCTACATAGAATGGAAAAGGAATGTCAAAAGGGTCAATAGATACTCCTGAAGTAGAGGAGCCAGCTGCCATAAAGTACCCTAGCACCTGCCCTTCATCAGGATCATCAGCGAAAATATTTCCCTGAATATTGGCCGGAGGCGAGTCGAATAATGTACCTGCATTCTCTAATTGCTGCTTTATCCTGAACCAGTAATCGTAACTGCGATCGGACAGTTTTAGCAAGCTTGCCTTCACATAGACTCTATCGATAAACTCATTATTGATTTCTACGAACCCTACATCTGTCGTGATGGTATTTCCTTCAATAAACCGGTCATTTACGAGACCGAATGTATTTCCCTTTTTCGTAACATAGCACTCACAGCATGTACAATCGAACGCAGGACGATACACTATGGCGAAGACAGTATAATCTCTTACCCAGCCACTACAAGGAGGCGGAGCAGGTATAATCTGCCTCCTGTCCCATGGGGCCTGTATGGTTTTTCGTTCCGGCTGGGTAATCAGCTTATAAATTCTCTCCCAGTTCAGCAGGAAGTAGTCTTCCCCCGGGCTGTCCTGAAAACTGGCCTCAACCTGAAAGCCGTCTACATCAGTTAAGATACCTGCTTCACTGTATCTGGGTACTTTTCTGAATTCATAACTTACTTCGTCAATTTCGGGAGCCTCCCTTATCACCTCAGGCTCAGAATGATAACTTTTACCATTCTCAAGCTGGACAGTAATATAATATTCCTCTCCTGCCCGTCCCTGCATACCAAAAGTATCTGTCTGGTATACACCTTCTTCAATCTCTTGTAGCAGTTCGCTCTCCCCACTCCCGGAATGCAGGGTAACCCTGGCTCCACTGACCCGGGGAATACCATTCAGGTTTTCGATATACGGAGAGCTCCTGGTAATGTTTACTTCATAGGGTGGCGGCTCATTTGTCACACGGCCATATATCACTAGCTTCCTTTCTCCTTTACTGTTGACTCCATCCAGCTCATCCACACAACCTAAAGGGAATATAAGGCTGACAAGCAGAAACGATTTTACTATCAGATTAAAAAACTGCTTCATCTTGTGTGGCTTTAGTGTTTTAAAAAAACATAGCTGTCAAAGAATCGGTATGCTGATCAGAACTTGAAATTATAGGTGACTGATGGAAATGGCACACCCAGCACAGAGAACTTGTATGCCTGGGGAGGGCTACCTTCAAAATCCTGAAAAAACACGGAATATGGATTCTTACGACCATATACATTATATACTGCAAAGGTCCAGCTGTCCTCGTACTTTTTACTTAACCTTAAATTAGGCTCATAAGTAAATGAAATGTCAAGCCGGTGATAAGGCGGGGTCCGGTAGCCGTTACGGTCAGAATAGTCATTAATCACAAACCCTTCTATTTCATACCTGGCTTCAGGTGCTGTGTAAGCCCTACCACTACTGTAAATGACATTTGCTCCCAAGGTCCACTTCCTGGATATCTGATAGTTACCCACAACTTTAAGGTCATGGGGCCTGTCCTGATTTGCCGGATATTTATTCCCGTCATTTATCCTTGATTCAGGATTTTGACCGTCAAATTGTCTCCAGGTACGTGAATAGGTGTAACTGGCCCAACCTGTTAGTCTACCCTTATTCTTCTTTAACAATAACTCTGAGCCGTAGCTCCACCCCTGGCCTTGCAGTAGGTCAGTTTCCAGGTAGGGGTTCAAAATCAGGTTTGCCCCATCCTTAAAGTCTACTACATCCTGAATGTCCTTATAATATACCTCCAGTGAAACCTCATAAGTATTATCCTTAAGGTTATTAAAGTAGCCTACGCTATACTGGTCTCCGACCTGTGGCCTGAAATATTTACTACTGGGAAGATAAATATCCAGCGGTGATATGGCCAGGGTATTAGACACCAGATGTATGTATTGCCTCATGCGCTGGTAGCTGGCTTTAAGGCTGGAAGATGCTCCGAGTTTGTAGCGAAGGGAAACGCGAGGCTCTATACCGCCAAAGCTGGCAATAGTTTCCCAGTCACTAAATAGTTGAGTACCGGCTATAGTATTAAGGGTACGGTTCTCATTATTCTCATATAACGTTATCTCTCCTGGCCCCATGGCGTTAAACCGGGAGTACCTCAGCCCAACCATAGCGGCCCACTTCTCACTTATCTCAAAATCATCCTGAATATATGCTGAAGCTTCCAGAGCCTTTTGGCTGTCCAATGAGAAAGGATTTACGGCTGATTCGCTGCCACTGGGAGTAATAGAACCGGGTTCAAACTGGTATAGCAGCCCTTCAAGCCCCCCGGTAATATCATGCCCTGCCAGGCTATACACCATTCGCCAGTTTGCCTTCTGGTAATCAATCCGGTATTCGAGATCAAACCCGAGGCTTTCATCCGGACTATTTACCTGATAGCTGTAGTTACCGTCTGTCAGGGCGAGCTCAGTAAACAGATTTTCATTTATCAGCCTTCTGAAGCTTAAGGTATTATTAAAGGTACGCCACCGGTAGGTTGTATCGGATGCATAAGAAAAACGGTCCCCACTGATATATGAGGTCAGATTAAGCTTAGTCCGGCTGTTGAAATCATGGCTAAGTTTAACCGTACCGTCATAGAACCCTGCCGAACTATTGCGTATATCTACGTCTTTAACGGCTCTCAGTAGCCAGTCAGAGTAAGTAGCTCTGCCTGCTACCAGAAAACTGGTTTTGTCCTTAATGATAGGCCCTTCTACTGCCAGGCGGCTTGTGACAAGCCCTATACCACCCTGGGCATGGATAGCTTGCTTATCGCCTTCACGCTGGCGTATGTCAAGTACAGACGATACCCGCCCCCCATATTCTGCAGGTACACCACCACGATAAAAGGTCACGTCACGAACGGCATCTTTATTAAAGACAGAGAAAAAACCAAAGAGGTGCGAGGGATTGAAAATGATAGCATCGTCCAGAAGAATAAGGTTTTGATCGGTAGAGCCTCCTCTTACGTTAAATCCGCCAGACCCCTCACCTACTGTACTGACTCCGGGAAGCAACGTAATACTTTTTACGACATCCACTTCACCAAGAAAGGCTGGCATGTTCTCGATGGTTTCTATAGTTAGCTTTTGCTTGCCTACACTGGTGCTTTCCACATTTTGTTGAAGCCTCTCACCTTCTACTACAACCTCCCCTAGTTCCACTGGCTTCTCAAAAAGGTTGACATCCAACGTGCCGTCCTGATATATCTGAACATAGTATTCTTCCGCTTCCAGGTTAAGGGTACTAAATCTCAGCAGATATGCTCCTGATTTTAGCCTCACAGTATACCGGCCACGGTTATCGGTTACGGAGCCTGTACCGCTATCACTCACTTCCACACTGGCCCCGGGTATACGATCTGCCGTCTTTCCTTCTCGTACCACTCCACTGAGGGTAACTTCTTTACCGGCCACGTAGTCAGCCGGATTACCGATCAGTACGCGTTCAATATTTGAGGAAGTCACATAGTCTTCCATCTCCTGCCTCTCCTTCTCCTCCTCAGGGTTTTTAAGCAAAACCACAGCATACGGTTCCGGCTGTAAAAAGGCAAACTCAGTTCGCTTGAACATTTCCTCCAACACCAGATCGAGGGGGGCGTTTTCATACTTTAAAGACAGGGTCTGCCCTTCAAGCCATCCTGACTGATAAAAAAAGCGAATACCAAAGTGAGCCTCAAGTTGACTGAATACTTCGCTCAGAGGGGTATTATTAAACGTACCTGTAAAATTCGACTGTCTTTGTCCATATGCAATGGAGGTTAGGGTGCAAATTATCAGGCAGAGCAGTAACTTTCTCAAGATATAATGGTATTGGTGTGTTACTAAATGAGGACAACAAAGCGATAAATTTACCCTAGATACTCATAAGAAAAACTATTTTATCAATTGGCATGCTTTCATTCTGCAAATACCATTAATTATATATTGTGAAAAAATGATGCGGGCTCCCTTAAATGAAGTATCAGAACTTAAGAAAAGGGCGTTATGAGCCCCGGATATCTTTTATAAACAGGGAAATTTTTAATTTGCCGCATGCAAAACCCTCTGCGTGAAGTAGGAAGTATAGATCTTTATGAAAAGAAAGGGCCTCTGAAGTGGGTCATTACAGGAATTGCTGCCCTCATTGCTCTTGCCTCTCTGTGGTATACGAATAACCTGGTATCCTCCTTAAAAGAACGTGAGCAAAAGACGATTGACCTTTTTGCAAAAACAATAGAATACACCATCCAGGAAAGTAACAGTACAAATATCCTGTTGCTGTTCCAAGAGATTATTGTCAGTAATGAGGATATCCCGGTCATCAGGACAGATGAGGCGGGTTACCCTGTTGAGTATAAGAACCTGAAGCTTCCGGATGGGATCAGCGAGGAAGAAAAAGAGGAATTGCTTTTTGAAGAATTAGATGCCATGCGTGAGGAGCATGAGCCTATACCTATTACTTACCTTGATGAAAATGGCCGGGAGGGTACCTTTGGGTATGTGTATTATCAAAACTCATTCACCCTAACGCAACTTCAGTACTACCCATTTGTCCAGTTGTCAGTGATTGCAGTCTTCGGGCTGCTCGCTTATCTGGCATTTAATTTCAGTAAACGTGCTGAACAGAACCGTGTGTGGGTGGGTCTGGCAAAGGAAACCGCCCACCAACTGGGCACACCCCTTAGTAGCCTTATGGCCTGGCTGGAATATATGCGTGCTGATGAAAAACTGTATGACCATGAAATAGTAAGTGAACTTGAAAAGGACATCTACAAACTGGAGATGATCACTTCCCGCTTTAGTAATATCGGTTCTGTACCGGTACTGAAGGAGGAGTCTGTTCCTGACATTATCCATTCAACTGTGAGCTATCTGCAGAAACGAATCAGCCGAAAGGTTCAGTGGACAGTTACTTCTCACCCGGCATCCGTAGAGGCGCTAATGAATCGTCCGTTATTTGACTGGGTTATTGAAAACCTTTGTAAAAATGCGGTAGATGCTATGGACGGTACGGGTAAAATAAGTATTAGTATTCTTAAAGGTAACGATAACCGCGTTTTTGTGGATGTGACAGATACGGGCAAAGGTATACCCAAAAATAAGGTGAGGCAGGTATTTAACCCCGGCTATACCACAAAGCGACGAGGCTGGGGTCTGGGGCTTACCCTGGTGAAACGGATAGTGGAGAACTATCATGGGGGCCGAATCTATGTAAAATCATCTGAACCTGGTAAAGGCACCAGCTTCCGCATTGTCCTCCAGGGTACATCCAATGGTGTAAAAGAAGCCGTCAGCTAATCAAAAAGGGCTTTAAATGAACCATCCGGCGGGAGATTATATGCGGGGCCAAATTTTCTTCTACTGCTTTGTTTAAAAGGATTAATGCCTTAGTTTTGCATTCGAATTTTTGAATGCTAGATTCGGCTAATAATACAGCATAAAATGGCAAATACCGGGATAATTACACAGGTGATCGGGCCTGTAGTCGACGTTAGTTTCGGCGCAGAGGCAGCCAAATTACCTAATATTCTTGATGCACTCGAAGTAACTAAAGAGAACGGCCAGAAGGTTGTACTCGAGTGCCAGCAGCACTTGGGTGAGGACCGCGTAAGAACTATTGCGATGGATAGTACCGAGGGTCTTGTTCGTGGAATGAAGGTAACAGATACCGGCACTCCTATAGCAATGCCTATCGGCGATGACATCAAAGGTCGTCTTTTCAATGTAGTGGGAGAAGCCATTGACGGTATTCCCCAGCCTTCAGGTACTCAGAGCCTTCCTATCCACCGCTCTGCTCCCAGGTTTGAAGACCTCAGCACTTCTACCGAGGTTCTGTTTACAGGTATCAAGGTAATCGACCTTATCGAGCCTTATTCAAAAGGTGGTAAGATTGGTCTCTTCGGTGGTGCAGGTGTAGGTAAAACCGTACTTATCCAGGAGCTTATCAATAACATTGCAAAGGCTTACGCAGGTCTGTCCGTATTTGCCGGTGTAGGTGAGCGTACCCGTGAAGGAAATGACCTTCTTCGTGAAATGATCGAAGCAGGTATCGTTACTTACGGTGATGAGTTCAAGCACAGCATGGAAGAAGGTGGATGGGACCTTACTAAGGTTGACAATGAGAAGCTGAAAGAATCGAAAGCAACATTCGTATTCGGACAGATGAACGAACCTCCCGGAGCCCGTGCCCGTGTAGCCCTTTCAGGGTTGACTGTTGCCGAATATTACCGCGATGGTGATGGCCAGGGTCAGGGACGTGACATCCTTTTCTTCATTGACAATATTTTCCGCTTTACCCAGGCAGGTTCTGAGGTATCGGCCCTTCTTGGCCGTATGCCTTCTGCGGTAGGTTACCAGCCTACGCTGGCTACGGAAATGGGTGCTATGCAGGAACGTATTACCTCAACTAAAAGGGGCTCAATTACATCTGTACAGGCTGTTTACGTACCCGCGGATGACTTGACTGACCCTGCTCCTGCCACTACCTTCGCTCACCTTGATGCGACTACGGTACTTTCCCGTAAGATTGCCGAGTTGGGTATTTACCCTGCAGTGGACCCTCTTGACTCTACCTCCCGTATCCTTTCTCCTGAGGTGGTAGGTGATGAGCACTATACTTGTGCCCAGAACGTAAAAGAGCTTCTGCAGCGCTATAAAGAACTTCAGGATATCATCGCCATCCTTGGTATGGATGAGCTTTCTGAAGAAGATAAGCAGGTTGTACACCGTGCACGTCGTGTGCAGCGTTTCCTTTCTCAGCCCTTCCACGTGGCCGAGCAGTTTACAGGCCTGAAAGGCGTACTTGTAGACATTAAGGAAACCATCCGTGGCTTTAATGAGATCATGGACGGTAAGTATGACCATCTCCCTGAGGCAGCTTTTAACCTTGTAGGTACGATAGACGAAGCTGTTCAGAAAGGTGAGAAATTAATGGCGGAAGCCAGCTAAAAGACATAAGGTCAATACAGGGCGGTGAATAGCCGCCCATGCCTTTAAAATATGAGCAACATGTTACTTGAAATCATAACGCCTGACAAAAAGGTATTTCAGGGTGAGGTAAGCTCTGCTACATTTCCCGGTAGTGAAGGATCATTCCAGGTTCTCATGAATCATGCACCCCTCATTTCTTCTCTTACAAAAGGCCCCATCGTGTACGATGCTACGGGTAGCGGAAGAGCTGAAGTTACCATAGATGGCGGTATCGTAGAAGTACTGGACAATAAGATCATTGTGCTGGCTGAAAAAGTAATTGACGCGGAAGCGTAAAACAGATATCTTATTGTAAACAAATTAGCCTCGCATATTTTTTATGCGAGGCTTTTTTTATGGCTTTCGCTTAAAACCGAATAACCTGAGTATTCCGTAGATCATTCTTAGTACAAAGTCTCTGAAAAACCGGTATTGTCCGACCAAGGCTCCATAGGCAATCAATACCACCTGGTATATTGGCAGAATCAGTAAAATATAGAGAGTGGTCCGAAGCCACCCCTCCCCTATTCCCAGGTACTCAAGGAATGCTATCACCGGCTTCTTTATCTCCAGAATAGTAAATCCTGTAGCGGCAAAAACGCATAGAATCAACAGCACCTGCCAGACAGAGGTAACTCCCCATCTCCTCTTAAGCTTATTAATGATACCTGAATCAGACATACCCTTTAAAAATATAAATTACCCCCACCAAAGGAGGGGGTTTTCAATGGTTATTACCCCCAAAGGGGGATAGTCAGTTATCGAATAGCGGGATATCTATATCCCCATCCTCTTTCTTATCTTCCTTCTCCTGATACTTAACATACCGCTTTATCTTTTCTTCATCTATGCCTACCGTACTTACAAAATAGCCTCGTGACCAAAAATGATTGCCCCAATAGGGTTTTCTGCGAAGACTCTTGAAGTTCTTAAACATCATGATCGCTGTCTTACCCTTGAGAATACCCATGAAGTCTGATACACTAAGTTTCGGAGGTATACTACATACCAAATGAACGTGATCTGGCTGAATGTTCAACTCTTCTACCTTGACCTCCTTCCATTCACATATCGTCTTTATCTTATTCTCCAACGTATCTGCAACAATATCACGAAGTATACGGTGGCGGTACTTCGGGGTCCATACTACATGATAGACACAATAGTAAAAGCTATGCGATAGCTTACGATACTTGCTCATTCCACAATATACCCCTACTGGCATAGCCCTCAAACATGACCACCGTCTAAGACGGTGGTTTTAATTCGATTAATAAAAAAGGAACCCCATAACCTGAGGTTCCTTTCTGTATTGTAATTACGTATTGAATCCTTACAGAACTTCAAGGAGAATAAATACCAGGCCTACTACAAACAGAATAGCGCCTATAGCTCCTAATACACCACCACCAGCTATAAGAAGCAGCACGAGGCCCACCGCGCCAAGTATAATGCCTGTGCGCATATCCCGCGTTACTGCATCGGCTTTTTCAGCCTTAAGCACTTCTTTTTTATAGCTCTTAGCCTCCTTCTTCACCCATTTCTTAACCTCTTTCTTCTCCTTTTTGCTAAGGTTTTTAAATGCTTCTACGGCCTCTTCGCGGGTTTTTGACCCTGCTGCAATATCCTTTACAAACTCAGGAGCATCCTTGGTGCGGTCAATGCGCTCATCCACGCTTTCTAACACGGGATCATTATCTGTAGAAACAGAAAGGCTTGCAGTCTTATTTACAACAGGCTCTATGCTTTGCGCATTAAGGTCTTCAGCCTTACTTTGAGTTGGAACTGCAGATTGTGTTTCTGTCGGACGGTGCGTCTCAGTTTTGAACACATAACTATCACGGGAAACTTTATAGGAGGGTTGACAGGCGTATACCAATGGTACAAAAATAAGTGCCGTGATGACGCGGATGTATAATGACTGCTTCATTTGAGGAATCTGATGAAATTGGTTTGATACCAAAAAAACGCAGTTACACCATTAAAAACAAATGTTAATTTACCCTAATAGGCATTAATACAGATGCTTGAGGTTTTTATCCTTAACCTGTGTTTTCTCCAGGGTGAGGAATTGCTCCCAAAATTCAGTATTCGGTACTCCTCCATTTACTTTAACCGGCTCTTTTTTTACCGGATGGATAAAGTCAAGATGCTTGGCGTGAAGGTTAATACTGGCATCCTGATTGGGCTTACTGAAGCCATACTTGATATCCCCTCGGATAGGGCATCCGATAGTGGCCAGTTGAACTCTGATCTGGTGAGGACGACCTGTAATGGGGTTTACTTCCAGTAAAAAGTGGTCATTAAGCTTGCCCATAAGGGTATATTTCAGCTCAGCTTTTTGGCTGCCAGGTACTTCCTCTTCATAAGCCGTGGTCACATTGCGGGAGGGATCTTTTTTGAGCCAGTGTATCAGTTTGCCCTCTGCATAAGGGGGTTTTTTCTTTACAATAGCCCAATAGGTTTTATTTATATGGCGATTTCGGAATAACTTATTCATCCGCTCCAGCCCCTTGCTGGTTTTGGCAAGTACTACCAGTCCACTTACGGGCCTGTCGAGGCGGTGAATCACCCCGCAAAATACATTGCCGGGTTTATCGTATTTTTCTCTTATGTATTCTTTTACCCGGTCAGCCAGTGGGGTATCTCCTGTTTGATCGCCCTGCACCAATATCCCTGCTTTTTTATTAACAATAATGATGTGGTTATCCTCGTAAGCGACAGTAAACCAACGGGCATATTTTTTGGTCAGGGCGTCCATCAGAATTCAGATTTTTCGTGGAAATTAATATCAGGGAAGTTGTCTTCCACCATTTGTAACCAAGCCTTGCTTTCGGCCATAAAAACCAGCTTACCTTCTTTGTCCCGGGCGATGTAGCGCTGCTTGGAATCAATAAAGGCATTAAGCTTCTTAGGGTCATTGCTACTGATCCAGCAGGCTTTGTACAGATTCAAGGGAGCAAAGCGAACTGATGCGCCATATTCCTGCAGTAACCGGTGAGCAATCACTTCAAACTGGAGTGCTCCTACCGTACCTACCACCTTCCTGGCTCCCAACTCATATGTAAATAGCTGTGCCACTCCTTCATCCATAAGCTGACTCAGGCCTTTCTCCAGCTTTTTCGTTTTCATGGCATCCAGGTTTATCACCTCCTTGAACATTTCAGGCGAAAAACTGGGTATTCCTTTAAACATTCCCTTTTCTCCTTCGGTAAGGGTATCGCCTATTTTGAGGTTTCCGGTATCGTAAAGGCCAACGATGTCACCAGGAAATGCCTCATCGATCGTTTCCTTTTCCTGTGCCATAAAAGCGGTAGCATTGCTAAAGCGAAAGCTCTTGTCTAGCCTCACGTGGTGGTAGTTGCTGCCTCTGTTGAAACACCCTGAGCATACGCGGACGAAGGCTATCCGGTTTCTGTGCTTAGGGTCCATGTTTGCATGGATTTTAAATACAAAGCCTGAAAATTTATCCTCAGAGGGCTCAATTACACGTATTTCAGTAGACCGGTCCTTAGGTTTTGGAGCAACCTCAACGAAGCAGTCGAGCAGCTCTCTCACACCAAAGTTATTTACCGCACTACCAAAAAATACCGGAGCTAATTTACCTGCGAGGTAATCACTTTCTTCAAATTCCGGGTATACTCCATTTACCAGATCCACATCTTCACGGAGCTGATTGGCAGCCGTTTCGCCTACTTCAGCGTCAAGCCGTTCATCACTTAGGTCAGTAAGGCTTATGGCATCATTGGATAGCTTGCGCTGACTGCCCTTAAAAAGGAGCAGGTTCTTTTTGTATAGATTATATACCCCCTTAAAGGTCTTACCCATACCAATGGGCCAGGTAAGAGGCTTTACCTGGATGTCGAGTTCAGTTTCGATCTCATCAAGAAGGTCGTAAGGATCCTGTCCTTCACGGTCAAGCTTATTGATAAATACAATAACAGGAGTATCCCGCATGCGGCAGACCTCCATAAGCTTGCGGGTCTGTTTTTCCACACCTTTTACACTGTCTATCACCAGGATCACGCTATCTACTGCGGTAAGGGTGCGGTAGGTATCTTCTGCAAAGTCTTCGTGACCGGGGGTATCGAGTAGGTTGATTCTCAGGTCACGATAGTTGAATCCCATTACAGAGGTAGCAACGGAAATCCCTCTCTGTTTCTCTATCTCCATCCAGTCGGAAGTAGCATGACGGGTAATTTTATTGCTTTTTACCGCACCGGCTGTTTTAATAGCCCCTCCGAATAGTAGCAGTTTCTCAGTAAGGGTTGTCTTACCGGCATCAGGGTGACTGATGATTCCAAACGTGCGTCTCTTGCTTATCTCTTCTTTTATGCTGCTCATGTTTTGCCGCTCAAATTCCTGGTTGGAAACAAGATGCAAAGGTACATAATTCCCTTGTATTTGTTAAGGGGCTAATAAAAGAGGGAGGATACCCTGGAGGATTAATATCGGGTAAGGCAGCTAATACAGAAGGCCACAGATTCGATTGAACCTGCGGCCTTTGCACTATAAATGATTGAGAAGATTCTTATCTGTTTAACTTAAAGCGGATAGGGACCATCATTCGCACCCGCAGGTCATGACCGCCCTGCCTGCCCGGTTCCCATCCAGGACTATTTTCCAGTACACGAACGGCCTCTTCATCAAGCCCGGCACCGAGTCCTTTTATCACCTTAATGTCGGTAAGACTGCCGTCACGCTCAACGACAAAGCTTACCACTACCTGCCCTTCTATTTCCATGCGCTGAGCTAAGCGGGTATAGCGTGTATTCTTTCCCAAGTACTGAAGGAATGCTTTCTCTCCCCCGGGAAATTGGGGCATTTTCTCTGCATAAGGTACCGGCTCATTGGAAACATCTTCTTCACTGGGAGCAGCAACATCTATATTATTAATCTCATTATCCAACTGATCCGGCACTACTGGGTCAATGATAATATCCGGCAAATCATCAGCTACTATCTCAATACTGGCAGATGGTTTAGGCATCTCAGGTTCTGCAGGCTGAGGCTTAGAAGGTTGTGGTTTAGGTTCAGGGCGCAGGAGTATAGGTTCATTAATAATCTCTTCCGCTTTCTGACGTGGATCAAGATCCTTCGGTCCGGCTGTTTCACCAGTGAATTTCCATTCAAAGGCGATCATTGTACTACTCAGAGCTATGACCAGGCCAATGCCGAAAAATAGGGGGCGCTTACGGTCAAGTTCTTTCTCAGGGTGTTTTCTGAGTTCCATAGAGATCTGTTTTAGGTTATATACCCATACACACTGTACACATTCGTACTTATAAAACGGCCACTGACACCGTATATTTTCCGGTGATCAAATTTTTTGTAAAAATATTAAAATAGACAATCCGGTTTTTACAAAATTTCCTTTCACCAACCCCCTCACACACAGAACATTCCACACACACATATTATAGAAAGGTTTGACATACAGACATGAGAAAAACTGTCATTGTGTCATGAAAAATCATCAAAAAACCACTTGGCACACACATTGTTAATTGTATGGACGAACGAAACGATCTGAATTTTAAAGAATTTATAAATACGCAATCACATGGGAAAAATTATAGGTATTGACTTAGGTACGACTAACTCCTGCGTGGCAGTAATGGAGGGTAACGAACCTATGGTGATCCCCAATAGCGAGGGAAGGCGCACAACCCCTTCCATCGTGGCCTTTCTGGAAAATGGTGAAAGGAAAGTGGGTGATCCTGCCAAGCGTCAGGCAATTACCAATCCTCACAACACTGTGTCTTCTGTGAAGAGGTTCATGGGTAAAAAGCACACAGAAGTTAGTGAAGAGCGCAAAAATGTTAGTTATAAAATAGAGCAGGGCAATAACGACACCGTACGTGTACGTATTGGTGACAGGCTATATACTCCTCAGGAGATATCAGCAATGATCCTGCAGAAGATGAAGTCTACGGCAGAAGACTACCTCGGCACTGAAATTAAGGAAGCAGTAGTAACCGTACCTGCTTACTTTAATGATGCTGAACGTCAGGCTACTAAAGAAGCCGGTCAGATTGCCGGACTGGACGTAAAACGTATTATCAACGAGCCTACTGCGGCTGCACTGGCATACGGTCTTGATAAGAAAAATCAAGACATGACGATTGCTGTGTATGACCTTGGTGGTGGTACATTCGATATTTCAATCCTGGAGCTAGGTGACGGAGTATTTGAAGTAAAATCTACTAACGGTGATGTACACCTGGGTGGTGATGACTTCGACTCGGTTATTATTGACTGGCTTGCAGAAGAATTTAATAAAGATGAAGGCATCGATCTTCGTAAGGACCCTATGGCTCTACAGCGCCTGAAGGAAGCGGCTGAGAAAGCTAAAATTGAACTCTCAAGCTCGACAAGCACGGAGGTGAACCTACCATATATCATGCCTGTAGATGGCATTCCCAAACACCTTGTGCGTACGCTTACCCGCGCTAAATTTGAGCAACTAAGCGACAACCTTGTACGCCGCACATTGGAGCCATGCCGTAAAGCACTGGAAGACGCTGGAATGTCAGCCTCTGACGTAGATGAGGTGATTCTTGTAGGTGGTTCTACCCGTATCCCTAAAATTGTAGAGGAAGTAGAGAAATTCTTCGGCAAAAAGCCTTCTAAAGGAGTAAACCCTGATGAGGTAGTTGCTGTAGGTGCGGCTATCCAGGGTGGTGTACTTACCGGTGAAGTTAAAGATGTACTTCTGTTGGACGTGACTCCTCTTTCACTGGGTATTGAAACCATGGGCGGTGTGTTCACTAAGCTTATCGAAGCGAATACCACTATCCCTACCCGCAAATCGGAGGTGTTCTCTACTGCCAGTGACAACCAGCCAAGTGTGGAGATTCATGTGCTACAGGGTGAGCGTCCTATGGCTAAGGATAACCGCACGATCGGTAGGTTCCACCTTGATGGTATCCCACCGGCACCACGCGGCGTGCCTCAGATCGAGGTAACATTCGACATTGATGCTAACGGTATCCTGAATGTATCAGCCAAGGATAAAGGTACTGGTAAAGAGCAGAAAATCCGCATTGAAGCTTCTTCCGGACTTACTGAGGAAGAAATTGAAAAGATGCGTAATGAAGCGAAGGCCAACGCTGATTCTGACAAAGCTGAGAAAGAGAAGGTAGAGAAGATGAATACAGCTGACTCTATGATCTTCCAGACTGAAAAACAACTCAATGAGTACGGTGATAAACTAAGTGAAGGCAACAAATCGGCCATCACAGGTGCACTGGAAAAACTGAAAACAGCTCATCAGTCGCAGGATCTGAGTGGCATCGACGCTGCAATGGAGGAAATAAACCAGGCATGGCAGAATGCCAGTCAGGAAATGTACCAGGCTACTGGTGGCGAAGGTGCAGGACCTCAACCCGGCGCAGAAGCAGGCGGAGCTCCAGGAGGAGACCCTAATGCCTCAACTGAGGGTGCGGATGATGATGTGAGCGATGTAGAATACGAAGAGGTAGACGATAAGGATAAGAAGTAATTCTTAACGTCTGAATTAGATAGATTAGAAAAAGGCTGTCTGTTCGCTTTGATGCGGATGGACAGCCTTTTATTTTGTTCTACTTACATTTTTCCTCCATTAAGGATCTGGAAGGATTCTTTCTCTAATTGCTCGCGATGGGCAGGGTGAGCAACATCAATTAAGGCTTTGGTTCTTTCCTTGAGATTCTTTCCATACAGGTAGGCGACGCCATATTCTGTCACGACGTAGTGAACGTGGGCTCTGGTAGTAACCACACTTGCATTAGGCTTCAATGTACTTACGATCCGGGAGATTCCTTTACCGGTAGCACTGGGCAAAGCAATTATAGGCTTACCCCCTGAACTAAGGCTGGCGCCTCTCACAAAATCCATTTGCCCTCCCACACCGGAATACTGACGCGGTCCGATTGAATCCGCACAGACCTGACCAAAGATGTCTATTTCAAGAGCGGAGTTTATCGCGGTAACTTTGGGGTTCTTACGAATTACCTTGGTGTCGTTAACCTCTCCTACATCGAGCATCATGACCATAGGGTTGTCATCAATAAAATCATACACCTTCCGGCTGCCGATGACAAATCCGCTGACAATTTTCTCCGGATAGACTTTTTTCTTTACGCCATTAATCACTCCTTTTTCTACCAGTTCTATAATGCCATCGGAAAACATCTCAGTATGTATACCCAGATCTTTATGATTACCCAGGGTAGCAAGAACAGCATTAGGAATGGCGCCGATACCCATTTGCAAGGTGGCACCATCTTCAATGAGCCCGGCTACATTTTTGCCAATTGCCATTTCCACCTCTGACAAATCTCCTGCATGCAGCTCAAAAATGGGGTCATCAGATTCCACGAGGGCATGAAACCGGGAGATATGTACTGTACCATCGCCAATAGTCTTAGGCATATTCGGGTTTACCTGGGCAATGACGTATTTGGCAGTATCTACTGCGGCATTGGACACGTCTACTGAACAGCCAAGCGATACGAAGCCATGCTTATCCGGAGGTGATACCGTTACCATGGCTACATCTACAGGCATGAGACCACGCCTGAACATATCCGGAATCTCACTCAGAAACATAGGGATATAACTGGCCCGGCCACTGTTTACATAGGGGCGGATATTCTTACCTACAAAAAAGGTATTGATATTAAAGCTGTCTTTATATTGCTCCTCAGCATATGGCACAGGGCCTTCTGTATGGATGCTCACTATCTCTACATTACGCAACTCCTCATGTCGCGCCGTCATGGCCTTCACAAGCTCTACGGGTGTGGCGGCTGCGCTATGTAGAAAAACCCTGTGACCACTTTTAATCACCTTAACAGCTTCCTCTGCGGTAGTGTACTTTATGGACATAATCTGTTCTGTATCATTATATTGCACGCAAAGTAGCCGGCAGCTAGCTCTAAAAACAGGACATATATCAGGTTATAAAAAAAGCCCCGGAAAAAATTCCGGGGCTTCTTCTTATATTCTGTAAGCCAGGATCAGGCTTCCACTGATTCAGGAAACTTGTTATACAGTAGCTCCTTCTCACCAAATAGCCTTTCAGCGACTATGCCGCGATCTCCACAGTCCTTAACCAGCATGTCTGACTGGACGATAGGATGTGACTCAGCGGTGTATTTGATACTACTGATAAATTCGCACCAGGGCTCCTGTCCCATGGCATAAACGTATACTTCTTTAGGGTTAAATTTATCCACCAAATTTTTACCCCGCTCATAGTTAGAGCCGGCAAGTCTGCGGCTACCATCCCTGTCGCGTGAGAGTTCCTGCGGCATAAGCGGACCGTACAACCAACTCAGTGGTGCGCCGTCACACTCCATGCCCAGGAAGATTACGTCAGTATCTCCCAAAATGTCATGGACTTTTTCATACACTTCCTTGGCTACGTTACAGGAATCTGCTACGAATAGCATGCTGAATTTACCTGCTTTGACATGGTGACAAACCTTAGAGCGAATATCCAGGTCAGCATGTTCACCCAGGAAAGGCACACCGGTAATGGTAATATCTTCAAATTTGACCTCTTCCAGATCGCCGATCTCTACAATGTTGTCAAAACCGATATTATTAAACATCAGCTTCAGATCAGGATCCTGAAGTGATCCGTATCCACTGCGTGGCACTACGATCTTACCAATTTTATGACGAAGAGGTAGCAGAGTTTCGAAAAGAATATGGTCCTGGTGATTATGGGTAATCAGCACATAATCGATCTTATCAGGAAGATCAGCATCAGAGAAGTGGTCTACGCTGGATTCATAGCCATAATAACTAATGAGAGGATCAACGAGAATACTCACATCCTTGGTTTCCACCAGAATACAAGCGTGTCCGAAATAGCGCATGCGAATCTTGTCGCCAGTGTATGGCTCGTAAGCAGGGGGTGCCTCAGTGGTAAAGAAAGATTTGAACAGGTCTAGTTCTTTCTCGCTCATTTCAGGAAGCAAAGGAATTACATCCTCCAGCTTTCCACCGTTCCGCTTCATGGCGGCTATCTTGTCGATGGCAGAGTCTTTAAAAGGAATCTGAAAGTGTAATATGTCTTCCTCTTCTAACCTCGGGGTGCTGAGCACGAATGGTCTTTCGTCGTTTTCAGTAATCCACATGGCTATCGACTGTGACTCAGGACGGTAGTACTTACTATGATATAGCAATGCCTCAAACAACCTGAAATTGGCATTATTATTAAGATCATAGGTAAGCTCCACAAAGCCTCTCAGGGCCTCGGGTACCTCATCATATAATTCATTGAGTGAGTACCCTTTTGCTTTTGACTGCAGGGTACTGTTTAGTTCCTGTAAAGCTTCCGATAGCTCTATAAGATCGGCCTGCTCACTCATGGTTCTTTCGCGGAGAGCCTTAACATCGTCTACACGCTTACCCTGCAGGTCCATGAAGGGACCGCCCAGCATTTTAGGGTTTTTACAGGCTGCTGCATGAATTTGAGGAGCCTGGATGTAGCTATTAATAATCTTAAGGTGCCTGCCGGTTATGTTTAAGGCGGCAGTAGCAGGAGATAGAAGGTGAGACCAAGCGTACCAACGATCCACAAGGGGCTCGAATACTACGTTGGGCTTCAGATAAACGGTTTCTTGAGTAGTCATTTCTAATCGTAAGAGTTTTTGAAATACTCAGGGCATAGGCTGCAATGCAGACAGACGTCTGGCAAGTAACCTGAGTACATCTTTGTATTGGTCAAAAATAAAGAAGTGATTTCCAGGCATAATATGGAAATCCAGAGGGGTGGAGAATTCTTGTCCCCAGGCCTTACCCTCTTTTTCAGTAACCTCCTCATCAGCACCGATTACTACAGTAAAGGGCACCTCGAGGGGTTCCTGAGGTATATGGTTATAGCTTTCAAGTATCCTGAAGTCACCCCGGAGTATGGGTTCAAAGAATTCCATCAACTGGTCATCATTCAGTATCTCATCGGGACTACCGCCCATATTTTTTACTTCAGCAATAAACTCATCCTTAGGCATAGTGGAGCGAATTTTTGTCTCCCTGTCAGCAGCCGGCCCGCAAGTTCCGGTCAGGAACACATGCTGAGGCATGGGTTTATTTAAATCATTAATTTTCCTGGTGAGCAGATATCCCAGAGTGGCTCCCATGCTATGTCCATAGATTGCATATGGTTTATCGAGCTTGTCTTTTATCTGATCATACAAATCATCCACTACCTCCTCAATGGTATTAAGGAGATCTTCCTTAAATCGTGAGCCTCTGCCTGGCAGATCAAGCGGTTCCACTTTTATCCATGCAGGGGCGTTCTGCTTGAACTGATTGTACGAGTACCGGCTACCACCGGCAAATGGCAAAAAGAAAACAGTTATTTTTTCTCCTTTCATAGGCTAGTTACAGCTTTTGATCCATCCAGTTTTTCATCTAACACCACTTTCCCGAAATCGAAACGAATTCTTCTGTCGGCTTTGTCGAAGTAAGCATCATCGTGGGTTACAGCAAGTATAGTTTTACCTGCCTTCTTAAAGTCATCCAAAAGATGGTTGTAAAAGAAGGCTCTGAATTCAGGGTCCTGCTCAGCGGCCCACTCATCCAAAACAATCACATCACGTTGTTCCATCATAGTAAAAATCATAGCCAGCCTCTTTTGCTGCCCGCGTGACAAATTTCCGTCTATATAACTGCGGTCATCGTCTATTCTTACTATACCATTAAGTTCCATCTTTTGAATGAACTGCTGCAGTACCTCGTTTCCGCTATGGATTGGGAATCGGTCGTAATTCTCCCCAAACAGATGAGGATTTGTAAAGATAGCGGAAATCTGATTGCTATAATAGGGATATCTTTCTTCGGATATTTCATGGTTGTTGAGGTAGATTCTCCCGGCGGTGGGTCTTATTAGTCCTGTCAACAGGTTAAGAAACGTACTTTTGCCACTTCCATTACCTCCTGTTATGAATATTACCTCTCCTTGTCTTACTTCAAGATCGATGGGTCCAAGTTTAAAGATGGTATCTTTTTGGGCATCTTTATATTCAAACTCCACCCCGTCGAAGCGGATGCTATGGAAATCCTGGTTGATATCCGTGCGGTCACCATGAGCAAGCTTTCCGTAGAAAGCTGCATTTATATCGCGCTCAAGTCCTCTCAGGCGCTGATAGGCTATATTGTATCGAGTGGCAAAGGGCACAAGGGATATCATGGTAGCCACAGGGCCCATCAGGAAAAGGATAACCACCACTAAAGAAGCTACCTGGGCGTTGGTGTATTCTAACAGTCTGGGAAGCGCAAAAATGATTGTACCTAACACGACATACCAGCTAAAGCTCCCGAAAAGCTCATTGTCTACATACTTCACCGATGCACTAACATTCAGGTCTTTGCTTTCGGAAAGATTACGTTTAAGATAACCTTCGTACATGTTATCGTTCCTGTCGATACTCATTTTGACTTCCTTAAAGCCTCCGAGAAGGTCACGCAGGTACCGGTAGTAATCATTATGGAGGTCACGCAGGGTGTTGAGGTCTCTGTCTATAGCTTTATTCCTGATGAGATAAACGGCAAGCAATATGAGCATGACACTCAAAATTGCCACGCCTCCCAAGGGGGCAATAATGAAAAGGTAGATAAGGCCACACACCAGTATAATAGCATTGTTAAACCCATTTACGAAGGTGGCGGGAAACTGGCCCAGGACTTTCACATCCTGAATAGCTGTATATATCCGCTGCTCACCTACTTTCGCGTAGGCCTGAAAAGTGGCGAATCGTACCCTGTTAAGCACTGTCAGTTCAAAAATGAGAAGAAAGTCGTTTGTAAGCCGTACAATATAAGTCTGAAAAATCCTGCCAATCACCAGTGACAGGATAACCAAGGCTATAAATATCGCCCAGTCATACTCTGCAACCTTATCATGTAAAAAGGGAAATGTCTTTGCTCCTATAGCATTGTTTATGAAAAACAGGATCCCGCTATAAAGCAGACTACTTATACCTCCTAAAAGGATCAGAAACACGTAGAAGTATCTGGACTTCTGCTGAAATACCTGGAGTATACTGAGCATAGGTGTTTAGTTAGTTTTCCGGGTCAGTGATTCTGTCTCCAGAACCTGGTAATCCGGGTAAGGAGGAATCATCTCATAAGTATGCTCTAAAATAGTAGAATTTGCTGTCTTTTCTACTTCTTTAAAGCCTTCAAAATAGTAGGTTATGCACATAATCCGGTTCCGGTCATTCGCCACTAACTCATTGGTATGCCTTACACCTTCATCTTTTGCGCTGCTTATTGTGAAGGAGAGGAAAACATTTCCAACACCACGCGACATGACCTGGCACGACATCAGGAATAACCTGACCTACCACTCACCTGAAAAAGTTTTTTCTATAAGGGCGAGACCAATCTTTCCGCTGGTACCATACTGATCTTCAAATTCAGCGACTAGTAACAGGTGGTCCGGAGACTCCTGAAGGCATAACTCTTCAAAGCTGTATCGTTTACCTGTGGTGTCGAGCTGATTGGTTCGTAAGGTGAGGACTTCAGCACGTTTGAGGTTATTAAAGGTTGCCTGACGTATACCAAACCGCATCTGCAAAGAGCGAAGGAACTCTTCGTTGGGTCCTCCACAATCTATTACAGTTCATTACACCGGATATCGCTTATACATCTGACGGCGCTTTTTAGAATATTGGTAATAAAAGCGGGATTAATTTTGGGTAAATCAAGGAACCCATCATCCTAGGTAAGGACGTGTGGTAGGCTGTAAGCTACCTCATCACGCTCGAAGAGCTGGCCGTCGAAAAGCTACGGTATTTGCTCACATGTTTATGTCTTTAACAGTATTCTCTATGGTGAAAGCTTTGCTGTTCCAGTTAATCTCTGAATAAAGAAAAAATAATCCAGGCCGAGTTTTTCAGAATGTAATCGGCAAATGCAAAACCGTCCCTTACACTTGTGTTATTTATTCACCACATTATATAATATTGCAGTAGCGGACACCACCTGGTGGGCAGAGAGGACGGTCCCTACCTCACCAGGTTCTGCGCGGTATCCGTTGATCTTTAGCTCATAAATTATTAATCCATCATCAGTGATTATGCATTTGACATGCCCTATGTAAAAAAGGACTTACTTCTATAAGGAGAATCAGACATTATCACTGATTCAGTCTGTTCTGACCTAAGGATAAAGAAGTATTTTCCAGATACACTTCATCTAATGTAAAGTCAGGTACTTGCTGCCTGCTGTGCACCCACAGAATATATAATAGTCAGAGCTTGCCTTTGCAGAAAGGTCTCCATCAATCAAGAATTTTAGCAGAGTGTACATACTGAATAGTCTTTATAAAGAAGTAAATATTATGAATATAGAGAATATACGATGATCACTCTCCTGAATAAAGCTTAATCAGCTTCGCATACAGATATAAAGTGCAGAAAGGCCAAATCTTTTAGAGGTATTTTTCGAGATTGAAGATACAGGCTAAAGATACATATTTCAATGCTTTTCAACTTGAAAGGACTGCAGGCTCATGTTCCTGCAGCAAGGCACCCAATGTAAGTGTACGCCCTGCGGTAGCCTCTGAGAACCAATCAGCGCCATGGTCCGCCGCATATTTTTCCAGTCGGGCAAGGTTAGCCTCATCTGCTGCCAGCCAGGGATTATGCAGCGCCTCCCATATTTTGATCAGCTTCAGCCGGTGATCTTCCCTGTTTCCCGTAGATACAGGCACAGGGATGATTTTACCGAGCAGGCATGCCCAGAAAACTACCAGAAAACGGCGGTTATCATCGGTTTGAATAATTAGCTCATGGCCCTGCTGCACCCCAAGGCGTCGCAGGGCTCCGAGTGTACACGTCGCAGTACGGTACAGTTCGGCATAACTCAGGCTATGCTCATCATCAGCCCCATCTACGAAACTGACCCCTTTCGTAGATGAGCCTGCTGCATGTTGCAATAACCCGGTGAGCGTATAGTCTTTAAAAGACAGAGGGTGGTGAGCAGGGTGTGGCATTCCCGGCCGGTATTAGCAGGTTGACAATCAGGTACGGTTGAGCTCGCTCAGGATCACCCGGCCAGGCTGGGGCTGAGCCTTTCGATCATAGCAGCTGACACGTCCACACAGGCAGTTTGTCTGAGCGAGTCTATCCTGACCAATAGGCGGGTTTTACCTTTTTTCTCTTCAAGTACGCCCTCTACCCCGGTGAGCGGGCCATCCACAATACGTATAGGCATTCCTTCCACCAGTTCTTCGTTTGTGGTAATATCACTACCTGAGGAGGCCAGTTTTTTGATCGTCTCTATCTCAGCCTCAGGCATCCTGCAAGGATTACCCTGTATAGAAACAAACTTGACCACACCCTCTACCTGAAGTACCCGGTACTTTTCCTTAGGGTCTATACGAACAAAGATGTAGTTGGGAAAAAGGGGAACAGTGAGTTTCTTTTTTCTGTCGCTCCACTGTCTGATGACTGTAGTAAGGGGAAGAAATGCTTCTACCCCTGAGTTGCTTAATCGGGAGAATATTTTTTTCTCAATACGTGGATAGGTATACACAGCATACCAATCGGAGTCCGTCCTCTCCATTTCCATAATTTTTTCTCTTTTTAGGTTTTCTGCCAGAGCAATCACCAGCATATTGTGAGGGAACTCTGGTTGGTCAGACCAGAGATATAACTGATTTCACAATACCGGTTGATTCTTCCTGCAAATCGCAGAAAATAGTTGCACATTTCTGCCGAAAGTCAAAACAATAATAGGCTGATTAAGCCATTTTTCCAAAGTTTAAGTAAACTATATTCACCACATCAAACACGACAACAGACCTGCATTTTCTTAATACAAACCCAAAATCTTACATCCCAATTATCAGGGTCTGTGATGCATAGATAGCCATAATTTTTTAAGAAAAAAGCAACCGCAAGTTAATTTTCTATTAACGTGTCGTCTATTTATATTAACTTTTACAAATAGAATATGAGGTTTCTTGCAAATGAAAGCCTCACTTATCAACTGCAAGTCGACAAACAATCTGTATGCACTATAAAAACATTACATTACCCCCTCAGTCTATCTGATTTCAGCGGATTCAAATGCCATCGAACCTACCTCTTTATTACCTCTTAGATCAGGTAATTGAGTCATTATTTACCAACATTGATAAGCAAGGAATTTAAAAGCCAACGGGTCACTAAAAATCGCTTGGGAAACAGAAGATACCTGAAACATCATGCGATCTCAATTTGGGAACCAACTTAGAGGGGGGAGGGGGTGATATAAAGGTGAGGGGAGGAATATCGGGGCAGCCAATGAATGTATGGCCGCGGAAGCTATTATTGGCTTAAACCAAAGTCAGTAGAATAATATAATTAGGATCGATAGAGGTTATCCACAGTTTGACTATAGAATGACTATGTGATCACTACAGGATTACTACAGGGTAAGCACCAGCTTATATTAAGGAAAAATACAATTAGGTATAGTTACCAAGTTGCCTGCCCCATGGTATTTTAAATAAAAAAGCCTCCTGCACCGGATCGATGCAGGAGGCTTTTCTAAAGGAAGAAATAGGGTTATGCGCTAGAGATACTCCGTCCCTTTCTCCTTTTTAACATCGTTAACAAACTCTCTGAATTTACCTTCCTGGTCTTTTTCGCAAACCAGCAGCACGTTACCACAGTCAGCAATCAAATAATCTTTGAGCCCCTGTACTACTATCAGCTTATCTTCCTTACCCTTAATCACGCAGTTATCTACGTCATAAAGAAGGGTATTCCCGTCTGCTACATTGCCGTTTTCATCCTTATCACGGATTTCATGAAGCGCCTTCCAGGAGCCAAGATCTGACCAACCAAAGGCTCCCAGGATCACATATACATTCTCCGCCTTTTCCATGATCCCGTAGTCAATACTGATATTTCTGCATTGACTATATGCTTTCTTGATGAAGCCTTCTTCATTTTCTGTGTAAAAGTGCTGGCTGCCGTCTTCAAAGGCCTCGGACAGGTCTGGCATGTGCTTTTCAAATGCCTCGATGATACTTTTAGCTGACCAAATGAAGATTCCGCTGTTCCACACAAAGTCGCCGCTTTCCAGAAACTTTTTAGCCAGGTCCAGCTCGGGTTTTTCTGTAAAGGTTTTTACCTTCTTCAGAGGTCCGTTTTGTTTATCAGGCATGAATTGGATATAGCCATACCCGGTTTTAGGGCTATTGGGCTTGATCCCCATTGTAATCAGATTGTCCCCTTTGGCCGAGGCTTCCAATGCTTTACGTATAGTATCCTTAAATACCTCTTCTTTAAATATAGCATGATCGCTCGGGGCAACCACTATCCTGGCTTCAGGATCTTTTTTATAGATCTTGTAGCAACTATAAGCTATACAGGGGGCTGTGTTGCGTCTTGCAGGTTCGGTCAGTATCTGGTCGTCCGTAAGCTCAGGCAGTTGCTTTTTTACTTCATCTGCATACTGATCACTAGTCACCACATACACATTCCCGGCCGGCACCACACCTTCGTACCTTTGGAAGGTTAGCTGAAGAAGGGAATAGCCTGTACCGAGTACGTCTTTAAACTGCTTAGGATGATCATTTCGGCTATAGGGCCAGAAGCGGCTGCCAATGCCGCCGGCCATTATCACAAGGTAGTTTTGGTTATCCATAAGTTTTATACAATTCCTTCTTTAAGCAGATCATGCAGATGAACAAAGCCCGCTACGCAATCATTGCCATCCGTCACAACTAGCTGGGTGATATTAAAATCTTCCATTATTTTAAGCGCTTTGGCAGCATACGTACCGGTTTCCACTCTTCTTGGAGAGACTGTCATGATATCCCTAGCTTTAATCGATGAAAGGTCAGAATGTTTTTCAAGCATTCTTCTTACGTCCCCGTCCGTAATAATTCCTACAAGCCTGCCGTTAGTATCCGTAACAGAGGTGGCTCCCAGCCTTTTAGTTGATATCTCGACAATCACATCTTTGACCGAAGCCTCCGGGGAAACTCTGGGGCAGTCATTAAGTGTAATAAGGTCGTCAACCTTAAGGTAGAGTTGTTTGCCCAGTGCACCACCCGGGTGGTACCTGGCAAAGTCACGGGAAGTAAAATTTCTTTGTTCTAAAAGACAGATAGCCAGGGCGTCACCCATAGCCAAATGGGCTGTGGTACTGGTAGTGGGCGCAAGGTTATTAGGACAAGCCTCCTCCCCGATAGTGGCATTGAGAATAAAGTCCGATTGTTTAGCCAGATAAGATTCGGTATTGCTAACTAAAGCGGCTATCTTTATACCTTGCCTCCGGAGTAAGGGAACTAAAACCTTTACTTCCGGTGTATTTCCACTCTTAGAGATACAAATGGCAAGGTCTCCTTCCTGCACCATGCCCAGGTCACCATGGATGGCGTCGGCAGCGTGCATGAATATCGAAGGGGTACCTGTTGAGTTTAGTGTAGCTACTATTTTATTAGCTATTATTGCACTCTTTCCTATACCGGTTACGATCACACGGCCGCGAAGGGAAAGTATCTCTATGACCAGTTGTTGGAAACTATCGTCGATGTATTCGGCTAGGTGCTTTATCGCTTCTGCCTCTTGTAGAAGAACTTCCCTGGCAGTTTGCTGAATATTTCGCACTAAATTCAAAATATGAATCCTTATTCTTTAAATTTGATCCAAAGATAAGGGAAAAAGGGAATTTTCTTAACTGAGGATTTTCGTTGATATGATGTTGGTTGATCAAGTAGAACACCTAAAAGATAAGCTCAAGGAAGTATTCGGATACGGCAAATTCCGGGGTAACCAGGAAGCCATTATCCGCAATATCATGGATGGTAAAAATACCTTCGTGATCATGCCTACCGGAGCCGGAAAATCACTATGCTATCAGCTTCCCGCCGTTATGAACGAGGGAACAGCTATTGTTATATCTCCTCTGATTGCCCTGATGAAAAATCAGGTAGATCAGCTTAATGCCCTGGGGATAAATGCACAATTCTTAAACTCCACCCTTACAAAGGCGGAGATGACGCGTGTAAAGAACCAAGTGATAAGCGGCGATGTGAAACTGCTCTACGTAGCGCCTGAGTCCCTCACAAAAGAGGAGAATGTAAACTTTCTGAAGCAGGCAAATATTTCATTTGTAGCAATAGATGAGGCCCACTGTATATCAGAGTGGGGTCATGACTTCCGGCCCGAGTACCGGCGCATCAAATCCATTATAGGCCAGTTGGGCGATCTGCCCATCATAGCGCTTACGGCTACGGCTACACCCAAGGTGCAGCTGGATATCCAGCGCAACCTGCAGATGGAAGATGCTGACCTTTACAAGAGCTCATTTAACCGGGAAAACCTCTATTATGAGGTACGGAATAAGCCAAAGAAGTCGGCAGACCTGCAAAAGCAACTTATTAAGTTTGTCAAAAGTCAGAAGGGTAAATCCGGCATTATTTATTGCCTGAGCCGTAAAAAGGTAGAGGAAATAGCGCATTTACTACAGGTAAATGACGTGAAAGCCGCGCCCTATCATGCGGGACTTGATGCAGCTATTCGCATGCGCAACCAGGATGACTTCCTTAATGAGGAAACGGATGTCATCGTGGCCACCATTGCCTTTGGTATGGGCATCGATAAGCCTGATGTACGCTTTGTTATACACTATGATACGCCCAAAAGTCTGGAGGGCTACTACCAGGAGACCGGCCGGGCAGGGCGTGACGGCCTGGAGGGTAACTGTATCATGTTCTATAGCTATGACGATATCCTTAAGCTGGAGAAATTCAATAAGGATAAGTCTGTCACAGAACGTGAAAATGGCCGTATCCTCTTAATGGAAATGGCAAGCTTTGCTGAATCTGCAGTATGCAGACGCAGACAATTGCTCCATTACTTCGGAGAAGAGTACTCGCTTGAAGAGCACCCTAACTGCGGAATGTGTGACAATTGTAAGCACCCAAAAGCACAGTTTGAGGGACAGCAGTATCTTCAAAATGTGCTTAAAGCAGTCATACAAACAGAACAACGATTCGGTCTCAATCACCTCGTTAATGTACTAAGAGGGGTAGAGGATGATTACGTCCAGAGCTATAAGCACAATAAGGCTGAGGTGTTTGGTGTAGGCTCCGAAGAAGAGGAAGGCCTGTGGATCAGTGTCGTCCGGCAGGCTTTGCTTTATGAATTCCTGCAAAAGGACATTGAAAACATCGGCGTACTGAAAATTACGGCCAAGGGCCGGCAGTACCTGGAAGAACCTCACTCCTTTATGCTCATGAAAGACCATGACTATATTGAAATGGAGGAGGAAGCCGCAGAGACCGAGGCGCAGGATGCAGCAGGCAAATCATACGACGAAACCCTCTTTGAACTGCTGAAAAAGGAGCGGAAGCGTATCGCCAAACAAAAGAACCTGCCTCCTTACGTCATCTTTCAGGATCCGAGTCTTGAAGAAATGGCTACTACCTTCCCCACCTCAGAGCAGGAACTTGCTCAGATTAATGGTGTCGGGAAGGGTAAGGTTGTCAAATTTGGCAAACCATTTCTCAGACTTATAAAAAGCTACGTAGAGGAAAACGATATCGTGACGGCCTCTGATGTAGTAGTGAAGTCTTCAGGTATCAAGTCTAAAATCAAAATCTTCATTATCCAGCAGATAGACCGAAAGGTAGACCTGGAAGAGATCGCTGAGGCTCAAAATCTCAAGATGGAAGAGCTGATAGATGAGATCGAACATATCTGCTATGCAGGTACAAAGCTTAACCTGGAGTACTACATAGATCAGATCATGGATGATGACAGACAGGATGAGGTCTATGACTATTTCATGAGCGCCGAATCAGATAAAATTTCCGATGCACATACCTATCTGGGTGAGGAAGATTACTCAGAGGAAGAATTGAGACTGATGCGCGTAAAATTCCTGTCAGAATACGCAAACTGATTATAAAGGGCCCTGTAGTACACCAACTGCGGGGCCCTGTTGCAATAATTTATTTATGAACGTACTTATACTGGGTGCTGGGGGCAGAGAACATGCCCTTGCATGGAAGATCAAGCAAAGCCCCGAATGCGGAAGCCTGTTTATTGCCCCTGGAAATGCGGGAACTGCCACTGAAGGGACAAATATCGAACTGTCCCTTTCTGATTTCTCAGCCATTGGGGACTTTGTCCTTAAAAATGATATTGACCTGGTGGTCGTTGGCCCCGAAGCGCCCCTTGTAGATGGTTTTCGTGACTACATGGAAGGAGATAATCGCTTCTCTGGGGTAGGCGTCATAGGCCCTGGCAAGACAGGCGCTATCCTGGAGGGAAGCAAGGACTTCTCAAAGGGTTTTATGGAGCGCAACGGTGTGCCTGCTGCCTCCAGCCGTACGTTTACTGCAATAGAAATAGAACAGGCTGAAGCTTATGTACGCCAACATAGCCTGCCTGTGGTACTGAAGGCAGACGGCCTTGCTGCAGGTAAAGGAGTTATCATATCACCCGATCATGAAGATGCCCTGAGCAACCTCAAAGATATGCTCGTAGGCGAACGTTTTGGTGAGGCCAGTGCAAAAGTGGTTATCGAGCAATACCTTGACGGGATCGAGCTTTCCGTATTTGTACTTACCGACGGTGAAGCCTACAAGATATTGCCAGCCGCCAAGGACTATAAGCGCATAGGTGAAGGCGATACAGGCCCTAACACAGGCGGCATGGGCGCTGTAAGTCCTGTACCTTTTGCAAATGAAGAGTTCATGCGAAAGGTGGAGGAAAAGGTTATCCGCCCTACCATATCGGGACTAAAAGCTGAGGGCATTCCCTACACAGGCTTTATTTTCTTTGGGCTTATGAATGTAGACGGAGAACCCTACGTAATCGAATATAATGTGCGCATGGGCGATCCTGAGACGCAGGTGGTACTTCCAAGAATATCCTCTGACCTTCTTAAGCTTCTGAAGGCTGCTGCCGACGGTGAACTGGCATCTGCCATCATAGAGACATCGCCGGAGGTAGCCTCTACCGTGGTACTCGTCTCCGGCGGGTATCCCGGACCATATCAAAAGGGAAAACAGATTACCGGACTCGATGCTGTTCCTCAGGGGCCCGTAGTATTTCATGCCGGCACCCGTGTAAAGGATGAACATGTGCTTACTTCCGGCGGCCGCGTAATGGCAATGACCGGTCTCGGAAAGTCGATGCAAGCGGCACTGAAACAAAGCTATGAGGCTGCCAATGCAGTAAGCTGGGAGGGTATTACCTACCGAAAAGACATCGGAAAGGACCTGGAGGCTTTTTCCGGCTAATACCGTGATCATATCGAATCTATCCGTAAATTGCCCTTGTATATTTAGCCAATTCTACTAGATTGGCTTGTTTATCAATTGCCCCGGGAGCTGAAATTTCAGCATCCTGGTTTTTCGCTGACCTTAACTGACACGGCCACCCGAGTCCGTCGCTGCCCCGGCAGCCACCTCGAAGCACGCCGGCATCTGGTCAGCCATATATCCCCGGCCGTGTGCATCGTGTATGAAGAAGGCAAACTGAGGCCGGGGCACCTAAACGGATAATATAATGGGATGTAATAGCTGTTCCTCCAATGGTGAGGTGGCCGGTTGTAAGAACAATGGCGGCTGCCAAACGGGAGGTTGCAATAAAATGAATGTCTTTGACTGGCTGTCAAACATGGACCTGCCTGTGACAGCCCGGTTTGACATAGTTGAGGTCAGGTTTAAGAATGGCCGCAAAGAGTTTTTCCGCAACATTAACGATCTTGAACTTATCACCGGTGATGCTGTCGTCATTGACGTACCCAATGGTCATCACATAGGGCATGTATCGCTGCAGGGTGAACTCGTACGCCTTCAAATGAAGAAAAAGAAGGTGGCCAATGATGATGATATCCGGGCCGTATACCGGATAGCCACAGAGCGCGATATGGAAAAGTTCGAAAGGACCCGTAAGCGTGAAATGCCCACCCTGTACCGCACGCGGCAGATCATTGATGACCTGAAGCTGGAAATGAAACTCACCGACATTGAGTTTCAGGCCGATAATACAAAAGCTACCTTTTACTATTCAGCCGATGACCGGGTGGATTTTCGCGAGCTGATCAAACTATTGGCTTCGGAATTTAAAATCCGGGTGGAAATGCGCCAAATTAGCCTTCGCCAGGAGGCGGGACGCCTCGGCGGCATCGGCTCATGCGGACGCGAGCTCTGCTGCTCTACGTGGCTTTCCGAGTTCAAAGCGGTGTCTACGACGGCAGCCCGCTATCAAAACCTCTCGCTTAACCCCAGCAAACTTTCCGGCCAGTGTGGCAGGCTCAAGTGTTGCCTGAACTATGAGCTGGAAACATATATGGATGCGCTGGAGGATATTCCAGAGATAAACCAACCCCTTAAAACAGAGAAGGGGGAAGCCCGGCTTCAAAAAACGGATATCTTCAGGAAAATCATGTGGTTTGGCTTTGAGAGTGAAAGTACCTGGTACCCAATCAGTGTGGAACGGGTAAACGAGATACTAAAAATGAATGCAGCGGGTGAACTGCCGCATAGCCTTGCAGACGATAACCAGGAGGAAGATGATGACCAGTCTAACAACATAGATCTGGAACGCCTGGACAAGAAGTACATGAGCAAAGGCAGGAAGAAAAAGAAACGTAAAAAACGGGAACGCCCTGCCTCTGATTCGGACAGCTCCGGAAATCAACCAAAAGCATCTGACAAGCCTGATACAGAGGCAAAGCCTTCCCGAAGGAGACGTAAAGGAGGCAGCGGTAGCGGCAACAGGCAGCAGCCTCAGAATCAAAAGCAGCAGGGTGCTGAAGGGGGCGAGCAAAAACCTGCCCGTAAAAAATCACCCAGGCGTGGAGGAAAGAGGTCTGCTCCCGGAGACAATCAGGAGGGAAATCAACCCGGTAATGAAGGCGGTAAAAACCCGGAAGCCAGGCGCAAGAGAAAGCCTGGGAGAAACAGGCCTAAAAACAATGGCAATGAAAATAAGCAAAAGGGGAATGACTAACCTAAAGCAGATTTTAGGGGTGACCGTGCTGGCCCTCTTCCTGTTTACTTCATGCGACGAGAACCGGGTATATGAGACAAACTATGACCTGCCTGATAAGCTTTGGCGGGAGGATAGTGTGCTAACATATGACTTCACTATAGCAGAGCCAGGTAGTTATGATTTTTATTATAACCTGCGTAATACCTTGTCTTACCCCAAATATAACTTGTACCTGACGTATTCTCTAAAAGACAGTACAGGCAGGGTTTTATCGTCTGAATTGCATGAAATGACCCTCTTTGATCCCAAAACGGGAGAACCAAGGGGTGACGGGCTTGGGGACATCTTCACCCACCGCATTAAAGCACTGGAAAGTTACGAGCTTCCCTATGCGGGGCCATATTCTTTTACCATTAAGCAATACATGCGGTATGATAGCCTTCCTGAAGTAGTATCCGTTGGCCTGCGGATAGAACAAGCTACCACAGAGTAACCTTACTTTTGCTCAATAAAACGAAGCAGGTTTACCTCCAGATTATCACGGCCCATCCAGTATTCCCGGCTAAATACCCTCCTGTGCCTCCACCCCTTTCTATCAAGGGTAAATGGAGTATAGGCATGTGGATCTTTGATAGAAACGCTTTGGTAGTATAAGTCATCATCTGTGAGGATCAGGCCATGGTATCTGCCGTCCTCCCCCTTCACCGTCAGGTCTGAGAAGGGCAGTTCGGTAGTAAGCTCATAGCCTGAGGTTTTGGTGTTGGCTTCCTGCAGCTTTTGTTTCAGGAACCAGCCGCGGCGGTGCTCTTCAGCAGCAGGCTGTGATGGTACAAAACGTCCTTCGGAAACTTCATGGGCGTATTGCAGGTAGGCTTTAAGCATCCTGGCCCCTGCACTATGACTATCCTCTACCTTAAGTTGTTCGGGCAGAAAGCTGCATACCACGTATACCTTCTTCCTGGCCCGGGTGACGGCTACATTCAGGCGGTTCTCACCATGTTGCCGGTTCAGGCTCCCAAACAGCAGGGGCACACGACCGGATTCATCCGCTGCGTACCCGATAGAGAATATGATCGTGTCCCGCTCGTCACCCTGCACGTTTTCCACATTCTTTACGAACAGGCCGGTGGTATTCACATCGTTTTTTTCGAGCATGTCCAGGATCAACTCACGCTGGTGGGTATTGAAGGTAACCACCCCAATGCTGCCCTCCGGATCTGTTTTTTTAAGCTCACGGATAAGCGATACTACCCTGGTCGCCTCTTCCGCATTGGTACGCCCATTCCAGTTACCTTCCGTTTTCAGGTATGAAATTCCTGGCTCATTACGATTGGCATCTGCTCTTGCCGGCAGCAGGCTTAATTTGCGCCCATAGAACTTACGATTGGAAAAATCGATCAGGTCAAGGGTCTGGCTGCGGTAGTGGCCGCTAAGCTGCAATTGCCACAGGTGCTGACGGGCCAAATCGAGGAGTGATTCCACCTCGAGCTCAGCCACATCTTCGCCCTCTTCCCACTTGACCCGGTATAAGTCATTAGGCTGTAACTGCTGCGAGTCACCGGTAATGACCACCTGCCGCCCCCGGTACATGGCAGGCAAACCTTTTTCAGCGAAGCACTGTGAAGCCTCATCAAAAATAACCAGATCAAACATCTGCTCCATGGGGAATACGGCGCTCACCGTTTCCGGCGAAGCCAGCCAGCAGGGCACCAGCTCAAATATCTCACCGGAAAGCTGCTCCATCAGCTTTCTAAGAGGCCAAATCTGCCTTTTTTTGGTAACCTGGTGCTGGAGATCACGGTATGTCACCATATTATTCAGGCGGTTGTACTCAGCATTTTCATATGATCGCTCCCGCACTTTCATCAGCACCATATCTTTGCTGGCCGCGTACTTGTCAGACAGGTGCTGCTGCAGGTCGCTAACCTGGCTGCTCAGACGAAGGGAGGACACAGCCCTCAGCACAGGATATTTTGTTTCAATATGCTCTATCCAGGCCAGCTTCAGGCTATTATCAAAGACATGTAGCATCAGGTCAATGTCTTCATTACCTACCTGTTCTTCTATCTTCTCAATGATTCGGCGCTCATCTGCTTCGAGCTCTTCCTTAAGCCTATCAAATTCAGTCAGGCTGTCGAAATCCTCGTTAAGCGACTTTATCAGTTTATCACGCAGCTCTTCATTCTGTAGCAGCCGGTGAATCTGAAAATGAGACAAATAGGCAAGCCAGCCCGCCTTTACTTCGACAAGCCCATCTATTGCAGCCAGTAACTGCTCTATTTTCGAACTAAGCTGCTCATAGCTAAGCTGCTTTACAGGAAAATACTCTTTGAAGTTACGCAGGCCACTAAATATTACCTTGGCACCGGCGGCTTTGCGCTGAAGGAAAAACCACTCCTGTATCTGCTTCAGGTCATAAACCTCTGGAACTTCCTTCAGCCACTTAGCTGCTTTGAGCTTACTGAGGTTATGCTCCAGGTTAAGCCTGTTATCTATCCTTTCTTCAAGTATGCTGAGGTAGTCCGGGTTATCTGCCAGTCCATTCGCCCCCCTCACCTGCTTCAGGTATGCCTTTTCTTTCGAGAATAGTGACCACCTGGCCATCTTCAGGGCATTATTGTTTGCCTCTTTGCGTTGATTTAAAACCCCCTGAAAATGCCCCAGATCTTTGGTAGACAGGCTTGTTTCAGGTCCGGCACCACGGAAGCACTCAGAAATTACGCGCTCCATATTAGCCAACCAAAGCAAATCGGTGTCCCTGTCCATAAAATCGGACATATACCGGAAATACTCGTAAACTACCGGGGTCTCCAATGTCTCTACGAGGGCTCTCAGTTGCTTCCAGCGGCTCAGGATTACTTCCGCCTCTACAAAGTCAATACCTCCCTTGATTATGGGTGAAGTCCTTTCTTTCAATTGAGCCTGATAAGCAGGTATTTCAGCAATCATCTCTCTCATTACTGAAAGGTCACTAACCTGCCGGTCTTTGAAGCTTATCCTGTCATACCAGGCATAACCGATCCTGTTGAACCGTGAAGCATAGCGGCCGTACGCCTTCAGTTTTCGGGAAAAGGCAGCCGCCTCATCCGGAAACCTGATATTTTTATACTCCTGCTTCAGGTGAATGGCTTTCTCTGTGGGGTCAGAGCTAAGGTATAGTTCTTTGATAGACACCCCTGCTTCACTCTCATCAAACAGGGCAAAACGAAATTCATCAAGCTCTTCCGTAATCTGGTCTACCTGCCTGCTGGCTTGCAGAAAACCTCTCTCTAATTGTATGGCATCCAGGCTATTGTTCTTTTGCTGATACTCCCTGATCCGCTCTATCTGACTATTGATCTGCTCATATAATGCCTTACGATCATTTTTGAAGTCATGTACCAGCGCGGAGAAATCACCCAAGCCTATATTACTCAGGCGCTGATGTACTACATCCAGGGCAGCGCGCTTCTGACAAACCAGCAGCACCCGCTTACCTCTGGCTGCAAAATCTGCAATAAGGTTACAAATGAGCTGAGACTTACCACTGCCGGGAGGTCCCTGTACGACCAGGCTATGTCCCGTCTTCACCGCTTTTATCACGTTCTCCTGGTGAGCATCCAGTTTCAGAGGGGTGAAGGTATGCTCTTCCCGTATTTGCTGCAGGGCTAATTTCTCCCTCTCGGCCGACTCCGGCCGATTGACGGCAGTACGTGAGGCAAAGAATTCTTCAACATCTTCATAATGCCCTTTCTCCATAAGGTCGAGGTAGTCAGGCACAAGAAAGCTGCCTGCCTGGGGGAAAATACCCAGGACGGCCTCAGAAAAAAGCCTGAGCTTACCAGTTTCCTCACTTGCCCCCATCTCCTTGCGGGTTAGGTCGTGAAATGACTGTAGCTGGTCTACGAAAAGCTCCTGATTAAAATGCAGTGTGACCGGGCTGTCTTTAAGTACCTGGTAAAGATTGGTACGAAAAACCCGGCTGTCCTTATCAAAGTCCTCAAAAGTCATTTCTACAAGTTCTTCGTCCAGCTTTACATCATTATACAGCGCATAGGCCAGCAAAAAGGTCTTGTTGAATACAATGGGGATTTCTGTACGAGGCTCCAGATACCAACGCCCGCCATCTGTATGCAGGCTTACAGGAAAATAAAGTAAGGGACATCGCACCATGGTATCATCCATGAACTTACCTCTGACAAAAGGCCATCCAATACACAGATCTCGCGAGCCTCTTTCTTCCCAAAGAAATTGATCCAGCCTGTCAATCTTTTTAAGCTTCTGGCTTAGCCTGTTCGCTTCCTGGTCACGGGCATCCACTTCAGAGGTCAGTGCTATACTTGACTTTCCGGCAATAAGGCTGTCAATGATGGTGTATGATGATTCACCTAATTCCATGTCAAAGGAATGGACATCCACCATCTGCCCCGTCAGAAGGCGATTCAGAAGCAGAGACCTGTTATTGGTAGACAAGTCGGTAAGCCGCCGCAAATACGCACGTAGCACCTGTTGCATGAAAAAATTTTACGTTGAAAAAATAAAATAAAGAAAAATACAGACTTCAGGACGGGTATTTATTTCCCCGGTGTAGTATTTGATGGCTTATCTTCACTTTTCTGACCGGCCGGCATAGTGAAATCCAGGTAAGGCCTTAGTTTTTCAATAGTCTCTGAATCAATGATTTTTATTAACTTCAGATCATCTGCCGATCTGTAGGGGCCGTGTTGCTTTCGGTAGTTTACTACCACGCGGGCTTGCTTACGGTTCAGGTAGGGGTGCTCCCATATTTCTTCAGGAGTAGCAGCATTGATACGAATTCGGCTCGGGGTAAAGTCCACTGCAATGAATGTTTTACTCTCCAGTTCGGCCAAAGCATCATCCGATATACCCCAAATATCTTCTAATTGCCTGAGCTCTATAAACCCTCCCAACTTTTGCCGCTCCTCAAGAATGCGGGCTGAGGTCTTACTGCCTATTCCTGTCAAAGCCATTAACTGGATGCTATCGGCCGTATTAATATCAAAAGGAAATTCCACTGACGCAAAAAGCTCCCGCCTGGCTCGCCAGGCTGAGTCCGCCGGACTCAGGGGGGCAAGACTATCAGATGCCCAGGGCTTCTTATATGCCGTGTATGCCTGCTTAGGTTTGGTATCAGGAAGCTGAATATAAGGCTCTAAGGTGGCAAACTGCTCCTCTGACATGCCGTATATTTTCGCCAGGTCATCCTTTATCCGGAACTCACCCCCTTTACTGCGGTACTTTTCTATACGCTCAGCAAGCCAGTCAGGCAAGCCCAGCTCCATCAATTGCTCTACGGAAGCTGTATTAGGATCAAAGGGAAACAGGCGGGCAGCCTTTGCCTCCTTTTCGTCAGCAGTTTCAGCCACATTGCTCCGGGCGTAATAGCTGTTATTTTGGTAGGACTCCTTAGCTGCCAGGGCCATACAAAGGCTATCCAGCCAGGGTTCATCTATCATACTGAGGTCTTCCTCAGTTATATCCTCATGAAGCACCTGCCTCACTGCAGCCGGAATAAACAGAGTGAAAAGCAGTATGATAAGTAATACGATACTGCCTCTGGTCTCTGCCCTGCTAAAGCCAAAGTAGTTCCTGAAAAAGTAGGAAAGCCGGTTGAACATTCTACTTCTTTAAGAAAAAGTGTGATATGATAATCAGTTGCTCTGCCTTACCGTTTCGTCATCGTTCTCTGAAAACGAATCAGGCTCAGGCTTGGGCGGTGTTCTCAGTACTTTGAAGAAAAAGTACGCCGTAACAACCGTTACGGTCACCTGAACGAGGATCATTGTTATAAGTGCACTAGTAGACATTATTCCCTCCCTGTTTTTCTTCGGATACTGGTGGCGCGATGTACCAGGTAGCAAACAAAGATGAAAAGACTCATCATAAGCAACCGGGACATGTCCGTGTAAAAAATATTATTGACAAAGCTACCACTGGCTATAGGCTGCAGTGTTTTAACATCATCACCTACAGCGACCAGCAATTCCTTATCTTTTTTGAATACATACGTAGTGGATACAGCAGTACTGTCAAATGTAACCAGCTCTCCTAAAGCATTCTGATCAAGATCATCACTGTAAGCTCTGGCAACGCCCTGGGCATCCCTGTAATACGTTTGGTCGTAGCCAATGACTACCGTCTTTCTGCCATTGACGCCATCGCCAATAGCTAATACGCGGCCATCGAACTCAGACTCAAACTCATCCGCAAAATAAGACCTGTTAGCTATCACGCCTTTATTTTGGATCTTACCTATGATACTCGAAGGATCAAGCTCCCAGTTACCGGCAAAGGCAGCCTCCCAGTTATTATCTTTTGGCTGAATCAGGCTACCTAAAAATACGATAAGGATGATCACCGGCGTCACGAATTGCATGATAGGCTTAAAGATACCCGGCACATGAATATCACTACCTCTTCTCAGCTCATCCCATCCATTATTAATACCGAATATCCAGGCAAATATGATGGTTTCGGCAAGGGCAAAGATCACCAGCGAAACGGTACCTGCCCAATAGTCATACTCACCGAATACGCCTTGCTTGTAAAAGAACACAGTAGGCAGTCCCATCAACAATACAAGGCCACCGAAAGACCAGGCCGCTTTATTACGGCTCCAGCTAAATTCATCTTCCATAAAGCCCATCCAGGGAGTACCCATAGCAAGGCTGGAAGTAATACCGGCGAAGAAGAGAAGTCCGAACCAGGCAACCCCGGCAAAGGTAGCCAGAACCGTACCCCACTGGTCAAAGAGGTAGGGCATCGTTTGAAAAGCCATAGAGAATCCGGCATTTTCTTTTACCCAGTCAAGGCCAAGGTATCCTACCGCAATAGGAATAACGATAGAGGCACCAAGGACAATCTCCACGAAGCCATTCATCCAACCTGCCGACATGGCATTCAGGGCAATATCATCTTTAGGTTTTACATAAGATGAGTAGCAATGTATAGTACCCATACCTACGGAAAGGGTAAAGAATATCTGCCCTGCCGCGGCCAGCCATACCTTAGGGTTGGCCAGGCTATCAAACTGAGGCTCCCAAAGGAAGTTAAGACCAAGGAGCGAATTACAATCCGTACACCCTTCAGGTGAGCCTGACGTACCTAGCGAAAACCCTCTTATAGCCAGGAAAGCCCCGAAGATAAGCAACAAGGGTACCCCTATCTTAGCTACCTTTTCCACGCCACCTTGTAAGCCACGGGAAAGTATATAGGTATTCAGGATAAGACAAAGCACGTAGAACACTACAGCCTCATAGGGAATTCCTGTGGTAGAATACCCTATGGTAGTATACCGGTTAAAGAAGTCGGCTACTTCCTGCTGACCCAACCCGGCGAAGGTCTGCCCCAGTGAGTGGAAAACATAAGACAGGGTCCAGCTTTCAATGTAACAGTAATAGGCTGCTACCGCCACATTAGTGAAGATTCCGAATACACCGAAGTATTTCCAGAACCTTCTCTTGGTCATGTTATCAAGAATAAAGGGTGTGGAGTGGTTTTGAAAGCGGCCTCCGTACCTACCCATAGACCACTCTATCCAAAGCAGGGGAATGCCCATAATCAGGAAGCAGACCAGGTAGGGTATTATAAACGCTCCGCCGCCGTTCTGAACGGCCTGAACAGGAAAGCGTAGGAAGTTACCAAGGCCAACTGCGTTGCCAGCCATTGCCAGGATAAGCCCAACACGGGTACCCCAAGATTCCTTATTTTCACTCATAGGTAATGGTATAGATGCCAGACAGGCATATTCTGATATTACAGGCCCGGAAATTAAGAATGTTCTCAGTCAAAGCAAAATAGAAATATTCGCCGGGCAGGGGGAATTATATGTTGACTTGCATTACACCTTATATCCTATCTCATGTTCGGAAAGCATGATGAATGTCATTTTTTCACTGAACCCCATCCACCATATTTGTAATCAGGTAATTGACGAACTTGTAGTGAGGTCTTTGCGTTACACTTTGGGCGTGAAAACACCCCTCAACCCCTATTTAGAATCGTTTTAAATTAATCTATGGGACGCCGGATACTACAATTTTATTACCGGTAGCATTAAATTTGCAGTTCTGAAACCGTTCTTATGCAAGCACGATTTAAGGTAGTAAGTATTTCACATCGCCACGCACCACTCAAGATCCGGGAGATGGTATCCCTCGGAGATGATGGCTGTAAGCGGCTTCTCGATTATTTTAGTGAATACACTTCGATGAACGATGTCATGGTATTATCTACCTGCAATCGTACCGAAGTATACTACTCTGCTGATGATGACCGCAGCGATGAGATCATTAAGCTCATCGGCATAGAAAAAGGTCACAACAACCTGCTTGCCCTCAAAGAATACTTCACTATCATTAATGACAGCCAGTCGGCTGCCCGGCACCTGTTCAGAGTAGCCATAGGACTTGAAGCTATGGTAGTGGGTGATATGCAGATCACTAATCAGGTAAAAAGAGCCTATCAGCTAAGTGCCGACCTGAATATGGCAGGCCCTTACCTGCACAGGCTCATGCATACTATTTTCTTTACGAATAAGCGCGTAGTACAGGAAACCCCCTTCAGAGATGGGGCTGCCTCTGTATCCTATGCAGCCGTAGAGTTGGTGGATGAACTCACGTCAGAGATCAACGCCCCCAGGATACTTGTACTTGGCCTCGGCGAGATAGGAGCCGACGTATGCCGGAACCTGGATAAGATGCCTCGTGCAGACGTACGTATCACTAACCGTACAGCCAGCAAGGCGGACGCTCTGGCTGCTGAGACGGGCTTTGAAACGGTCACTTTTGCAGAGGTGGATAAAGCTATGCAGGAGGCCGATGTAATTATATCTTCCGTATCAGGCCAGGAGCCTTTTATATCGGGAGAAAAGGTAAAGGAGATGAATATTCTTACCTTCAAATATTTCATAGACCTCTCCGTACCCCGCAGCGTGGCTGCCGAAGTGGAGCATCAGCCCGGAGCACTCATTTATAATATTGATAATATTCGCACCAAGGCATCCGAAGCCCTGGAGCGCCGGTCTGCCGCCATCCCCGCTGTGGAGGCCATAATCGAAGAAGCCCTTCTTGAGTTTAAAGACTGGGCTCGCGACATGGTAGTGTCCCCTACTATCAATAAGCTCAAGAATGCCCTGGAGGAAATACGCAAAGAGGAAATGGCCCGCTACCTAAAAAAGGGTATGTCTGATCAGGAAGCCAGGCGTATGGATAAGGTCACCAAGAGCATGATGCAAAAAATCATTAAGATGCCTGTGCTCAACCTGAAGGCAGCATGCCGTCGTGGCGATGCTGAAAACCTGATCGATGTGCTAAACGATCTATTCAACCTGGAAAATGAGGCTGAAAGAAAAGTTTAATTAAACTAATCTTTTTGACTCCCAAGATGATTTAAGCAGGCAACATGCCTGCTTTTTTATTTTCAATGATTGAAATACCAGGTAAGGTTTGCCCCTTTTTATCACATTACCATTGGTTAACTTGCATAAACCCCACACATCTGATTACCAAAGCACTAATAATCATTATTATTATCCACTTTTAGCCTGTAAATTTAGACTACACAGATCATCAACAGATTTCTATTATGGCTAAAAAACAAACTAATAACGAAGGCAGCACCACCTCAACTTCCGGTGATAGCTAAAAAAAACAAGGCCCTCAGGGCCTTTTCTTTTTGTAATCCGTGCTTTTTGCTTATCTCTCATCCACGACCGCAGGAATTATCTATATATTTGGAGTCAAGTCTTAACCCTGCAAGGTGCTCCAAAGAAGGTATACCCAATTTACTCATTCTCTGCTGATATTCCTGCTGGCACTGGCCGCCCACCAGGCATCAGGTCAATACTACTACTTCAGACCGGTTACTGTAGCCGATGGTCTTCCTCAAACCCAGAGCGAGGTCATATTCGAAGATTCAAGAGGGTTTCTATGGATTGGCTCTTATGAAGGCGGGCTGAGCCGGTATGACGGTTATTCCTATAAAACCTATACCATGAGAGATGGCCTGGTGTATAACTCCATAAAAGACCTGGACGAAACCAGCAAGGGTGAGCTTATCGTAGGTACCGGACAAGGGGTGTCTATTTTTAATGGTCAGACCTTTACTACCCTGCTGGATAAGGTCATCGTAAGCGAATTACAGGTAGACAGCCAGGACAATATATGGATCGTATCTTCATCCGGCCTGATACGCCTTCGTGCACAGAATAATTATTCCCCTGAGTATTACCCCCCATTTAAAGGCAGGCCTCTGAGGGCTTTATATATTGATAGCCCCAATAAAACATTATGGACCGGCGGAACGGATTCCCTATTTCAAATGCCGCTTGATGCCCCCTTCGAGCCAAGCCCCGTGCACACAGGTTATATTACTCCCGGGGGCAATAGTGAAAATGTGGAGTTTCAGGAAATAACCATGAGCCCGGAGGGTAACCTCTGGGTGGCTCTCCCTGCCTATGGATTATACGAGTTCAGGAGTGGTACGTTCAGCCCCATGTTCGAAGAGGAACTGAAAGGTGTGCAGCCTCATAAAATCATATATGGAAGTGACAGCAGCCTCTGGATACCCACTTATCAACAAGGTATTTTTCAGTATGAAAAGGGAAAGCTCTATAATTTCCATCAACAGAATGGTCTCTCGAATAACCATGTCCGGGACCTCACTGTAACCTCAGAGGGGGAAGTCTGGATATGTACCTCAGCAGGTATAAGCCGCTTCAACGGCAAGCTGTTCACACACATAACAGAAGAACAAGGACTAAAGAACAACCTCGTCTGGGACTTAGATATAATAGGGGACCGACTCTATATCACTCATTTCGACGGTATCAGTTACCTGGACAACAACAGACTGGTAAACCTGGATCAGAATGGTTATAGCCAATCGGGAGGAACGGACCTGTATGTAACCGAAGAGATCATTCTGGCCGGTTCAAGGCAGGGCCTGTATATCTGTGAAGACCCGGAGGCTGAGAACCCACAATTCCGACAGGTGCCTTTTTATACTTCCGAGCCCTTCTTTCAGGTAATATGCTCTAAAGACAAGCAGCGGATATATGCCGTATTGAATGGCTATACTCTGGTTCAATTTGACTGGGATGATAAAGAACATGAGCTTTCTAACCCCGGAAAACTGGTGAGCTTCCCTGAAGAAATTAATGATATACGGGAAGATGAGTATGGCAGGATCTGGGTAGCCCACGACCTTGGTTTATCTATTGTACACCCCGATTCCGGTACGTTCTCTCACATACTAGAGGGGCAGCCATTAAACCAAATACTCCCGCTTGAGCCAAACACCTTTATACTTGCCAGCTCAGGTCATGGTCTGTTCTTCATGAAGGTGAATAATGTAAAAAATCCAAAAGATCATATATTAACCTCTGTTAGCAAGCAGGATGGACTTGCCAGTGATAATATCTATAGCATAATACTCTCCGGTGATTCGGTTCTCTGGCTAGGGACTGAGAACGGCATAAACAAGTTGAAGCTACCCTATCAGAAGCTTGAGCAAGTCAGGCATTATGCTGGTGACGAGGGCTTTACAGCCATAGAAGCTAATCACAAAGCGGTAACAACAGATGAAAACGGTAACATCTGGTGGGGCACCATAAGGGGAGTCACAAAGTATAACCCCGTTTATGCAGGAGAGGCATCCACACCTCCTGATGTACTACTCACCAGGCTTGACCTGTTTTACAGAGAAGCAGACTGGACGAATTATGCAGATGATGTTTCTAGCTGGTTCAGCCTTCCGGAAGACTTAACACTACCTCATGACCAGAATCACCTGACCTTTCATTATACAGCTCCACAGTTAGCCGGCAGCCGTAAGGTACGTTACGCATACAGGCTGGAAGGATTGGAAGATGAGTGGTCACCTGCTACTGCTAAGCGCGAAGCTGTGTATGCAAATATTCCGCCTGGCAAATACCGGTTCGTAGTGAAAGCTACCCTTGAGGGCACTGCGTGGAATGACTCGCCGGCCACCTTCTCCTTTATTATCCGAAAGCCCTTTTACACTACCTGGTGGTTTATCGGAATTGCGCTCGGCACACTTGGTATGGTCGCTTTTACCTATACACGGCGTAAACTGAGGAAGGTGGAAGAAAGCCGTGACTTACTGGCCAGAAAAGTAAAGGAAAGAACGGCTGAAATAGAGGAGCAGAAAGATGAGTTAGAAAAGCAAAACTATCAGATCACCAGTAGTATCAGCTACGCAAAGCGTATACAGGAAGCCATTCTGCCCTCCCAAAACGACCTGAAGGGGGAACTTTCAGAGTCATTTATTTTTTACAAGCCCAGAGACATTGTGAGCGGGGACTTCTATTGGACTCATCGCAAGGGTGACATCGTCTACCTGGCAGTAGTTGACTGCACGGGCCACGGTGTACCCGGTGCATTTATGTCTATGATTGGGTACAATCAGCTTAATACGGCCATAAATACCAATACCCGTCCATCACCCGTTGATATACTGGAACATATGGACCGCGAGGTAATGGCTGCTCTCAGGCAGGATGATTTGACTCAGGAGACCCAGGACGGCATGGATGTGGCACTTGTTATGCTGGACACTGCGTCCAAAACACTAACCTTTGCCGGGGCCAGAAGGCCCTTATACCTCGTATGTGATGGGGAAATGAAGGAAATAAAGGGGAGTCGAAACTCCATAGGAGGAAGCATAGAATCCGGTAGTAAAAGGTACGAACAGCATACGCTACCTTATGATGATGGATGTATGATGTATATGTCATCAGATGGTTTTGCTGACCAGTTTGGCGGGCCAGCAGACAGGAAATTTATGACTGGCCGGTTCAAGAAGCTACTCACCTCTCTTGCTGCCCTGCCTGTTGACAGCCAGCAGCAGAATATGGCCCAAGCCTTTGAAGAATGGATACGTGAAAACGAACAGACTGATGATGTGCTTGTGCTTGGCGTGAAACTCTCATAAACACCAACCGTCTCATGTACCTTTAGCCTGTCAATCAGGCATTTACAAATAATATTTTTGCTTAATTTTAAGTTTGAGAAACTATATAGATCAGGATCTGAGATCTTTTAAACCTTAACTCAAAACGTATACATGCCTCTGGTATTGAAGACTATCATTTTATCTTTCTGTTTAAGCCTGTTTACACTGGGAGCTAATGCTACAGAATACTCAGTATTTGTAAAGAATAATCTGAAAGGACTGGTAGATAATGAAGGAAATGAGATCATACCTGCCGAGTATGATGACATCGGATGGTCCAGGGGGTCAACGCATGTGGTAGGAAGGGTAATCGGCTATAGAAAGCGTAACAACTGGGGACTGATCAGTACTAAAAATGAAAAGCTTACCCGGGCAATTTACAGTTACCTGGTGCCGTTTGATAAGCAGTTAATTATTGCCGGTATCAGAAAAGACGGCACTAACCGCTCTACTTATTTCCTTATAAATGAAAGCGGCAAGCCTGTAAGTAAACAGCGATACGACTACCTGGCCGCTGCGGGAAATCGGCTGATCGCCGCAAATAACAGAGGGAGAGGACAGCTATTCGGCTTGGTAGATGCCAAACAGAGAACCCTTATCTCTTTACAATTTTCTGATATCAGTTACCTCGGGGCCTCTCGTTATGCAGTAACAACTCAACCAAATGCGGTAGCACTCTATGATGCTGACGGAAATGACCTGACAGGCCCATCCTTTCAGTTTATCAACCCATTCGACGGTACACTGGCCGAAGCAGCAAAAGATGGAAAATTAGGTCAGATAGATACCGGCGGAAACATTGTAATTCCCTTTGCTTACCGCCGCATGAAACCTGGAGAAAATACAGGCATGCCCTTTCCTGAGTGGAAACTGCTAACCGGACAAAATGAGCTACTGGCTACCGTCAAATACGACTCTGTAATACCAGCAGGCAAAAACCTTTACCGTGCAAGAAGTCTTAAAGGAGAGTTAATCATGAACGGTAGTGGCAAGGCCCTTACAGATTATTGCTCCTGTCACATAGCCAGCGTATATCCGGAATATGCTTTGGTCAGACGCGATGATAAATATGGGCTGCTGGACCGGGAGGGTACCTGGGTGCTTCCTCCATCATATGATTCCCTCATAGTTGGCAAGGATTTTTATCTTGCCTCATCCACCACGGCCACCCGCCTTACCCAGTGGCATATGCTGGACGAATCAGGCAAAGAGTTATCCGAGTATGGGTACCAGACGATGATTTATTCCGAAAGCGGCCTTATACCGGTAAAAAGACGCAACCTGTGGGGCTATATAGACCGGAAAGGCAAGGAAGTGATCCCCGCTATTTACCAGAAAGTGGAGCCCTATCGCTTTGACATGGCCGTAGTGGACTATATGGGGGCACAGGGAGTGATCGATCGCGACGGCGAATGGGTCATTTCTCCCAAAGAAGGCCGTGTGGACATCCTTTCTGAAAATCGCTTTTTAGTAAAAACCCGATGGGGGAATCACATCTGTGATCGGCATCGCAGACCAGTCTATGAGACAGAGCAGCAACTGAGCCCTTTTGACAGCCTGCATTTGCTGGCCACTACTGATGAGGGAAAAGTTGGCTTGCTCGACTTTTCCGGAAACATGGTTCTATCCACCATGTATGATGCGGTGTCACCGCTGATGCAGGATACGGTATATATATTTGATAAAGGGGAAAAGCGTGGCCTGCTTAGTAAAAGCGGAAAAGTGATGATTCCCATCGAAAATGAGTTCGAAGAGTTTCATGACATGCACGATGACTTCTTCGGCGTGCGAATAGGCGGAAAGTATGGTTTCGTCGATGTAAATGGTGATCTGCGTATCGCTAACAGATACGACAGCATTGGCCACTTTACGGAAGGCATGGCTCCTATCAAGCTACTGGGTCGCTGGGGGTATGTAGACAAAATCGAACGCTTGCTGGTCCAGCCGCTTTATGATGAGGCTTACCCCTTTCATGATGGGATGGCCATTATCAAAATGAAAGGCAAATATGGAATGATCAATAAAGAAGGTGACCGCGTCATAGAGGCTAAATATGATGAGATCCATCGTGGACCCAGTGGCAGAATCGTCGTACGTCTGGGTGACCGTTACGGCCTCTTCAGTTCGAGCGGTGAGACTCTTATCATACCTAAATATGAAAAGATCACAGACCTCCCGGGGGAGTATGTGATTATTCGCCGCCATGGTAAGTATGGTGTTACGACAAAAGCAGGCCGTAGTACCATCCCCCCCATTTATGATACCATCACTTATGATGACATTAATGAAATATTCCTCGCTGTCACTGAGCCTGAGTGGGAAAACCTGCCCAATCAGGAGGGTGAGTAAAGCAGTTACTCTTTAACAGGAAACAAAAAAGGTACTGTTATAGATTCCAAGTTTAATTGGAAAAAAGTATTTTTAAGTCTGAAGGAAGTTCTCTAGTTAGAACTATCCAGTGTAGCTTCGGTCTTTATAGCTGAAGCTACTTCTTTTTTGTACCCTTCAATGTATTCAGAGTCATTCTTCCAAAGTGTGTAGATCAAAGCCAAGAGCTTTCTTTGTATGGCTACCTGGCCAATCATTTTGGATGGTTTTTTCTGAATGATTCTCAGGTAAGTAGATTTTAGGCTTGGGTTGAATCTACAGCTAACCATAGCAGGGAAGTAGAGCGCATTTCTGATATAGCGGTTGCCCTTTTTAGATATTCTAGTCTTACCCTTGATAGAGCTCCCTGACTGCCTTTCTACCACATCATACCCTGCATAGCTTACCACTTGCCTGATGCTTTTAAAATGCTCAAAACCCAGGGTTTCGGCAATAATGGTTGCAACTGTGATGAGGCCTACCCCTTTGATAGTCAAAACCTTTCTAACTTTTGCGTTAAGCTGAGGCTCATTGGCGATAAGTTTTTCAATACTCGTTTTACACACCTGTATTTGCTTATCTATAGTCTTGATCAGGCTACGGTTGCTCTTCAATATGATAGACTGTACCTCATAAGCGGCCTCCTTACTGTGTTTGATATTGTTGAGTGCTGTCTTTGTTTCCTGGAGCTGTACATAATAACGAGTCAGGTTCCTTAGTTCCAGCAATACTGGTGAAGGCGGAGCCCAGATCTTATGTTTCCTTTCCACACCAAAACGGCTAAGAATCTTTGCATCCAAAGCATCGGTTTTAGTCTTTATGTTGAGGCTTGAAAAGTAATGCTTAGAGGTATTAGGAAGCACTACATGCACTGTCTGCTTTAGCTTATGCAAATGATAGGCAAGGTTTTCGTAATAAACCCCTGTAGCCTCCATCAAATACACTGTTTCTACTGAGCTTTTGCATTGCTTCCGCACCCAGCGGAGCAGTTGATTAAAGCCACTTTTGTCATTCTTGAAATGCCTTGTCTCACTGAAGTGATGATCATGAGTATCTTCTAAAAAGCAGATGCATACTGCAAAGGTTGTCTGGGAGATGTCGATACCGACACATTGTTTGATGATAGTCATAGAAAAAGAGGTTAATCGTATTGACTAATTCTTCTTCGTCTATCCTTTTAGTCTTATCCTTGCTCGTTTTTCACGGCATTAAGTACTGTTCAGACTCTAAAGAAACAATGTGTACGGGCCGGTCCTTTTTTACGATATAGCATATAGCTTATCTAGCTGCCTTACGCCTCGTACACCAGGTCAATACTTCATGTTTAACACAAAATACAAACCCTTATTCAATACAGCACCTAAAATAAAAGCTGCACACGGTAAGGTGTGCAGCTTTTATTTTATACTCTGAGCAATACTTATTTCTTATTGCCTTTTTCTCCTCCTTTAGAGATGGATTCCCGCATGCCTGTATCAGCCTGGATATTCTCCATCTTGTAGTAATCGAGCACGCCCATATTGCCACTACGAAATGCTTCAGCCATAGCCTTCGGTACTTCTGCTTCTGCCTCAATTACCTTAGCGCGCATCTCCTGGCTTCTGGCTTTCATTTCCTGCTCCGTAGCTACCGCCATTGCACGGCGCTCCTCGGCTTTAGCCTCAGCCACTTTCAAGTCAGCATTCGCCTGGTCTATGGATAGTTTCGCACCGATATTGGCTCCTACATCCACATCGGCAATATCAATGGAAAGAATTTCAAAAGCCGTACCGGCGTCCAGGCCACGCTGTAGCACCAACCGGGATATCTTATCCGGGTTTTCCAGTACTTCCTTGTGCGTACCGGCAGAACCAATTGAGGTCACAATGCCTTCACCTACCCTGGCCAGGATGGTATCCTCACCGGCACCCCCTACCAGGCGCTCGATATTTGCTCTTACGGTCACGCGGGCCTTGGCCACAAGCTGAATGCCATCACCAGCCACCGCAGCCACATTAGGTGTATTAATCACCTTGGGGTTAACGGAGATCTGGACAGCTTCAAATACATCACGCCCGGCAAGGTCAATGGCTGTGGCCTGCTTGAAGGTAAGGTTGATATTGGCTTTGTCTGCAGATATAAGCGCTCTGATGACATTAGGCACATTACCACCAGCCAGGTAGTGAGTCTCCAGGTCATTGGTAGTCATATGCAGGCCTGCCTTAGTAGCAGTAATCAGCGACTCTACTACTACCCTTGGGGGCACACGGCGGAAGCGCATACCTATCATAGAGCCAAGGCTTACCTTAACTTTACTGAATATGGCCGTGATCCAGAGGCTTACAGGGATAAGATAAAAGAACAGGTAGATGAACAGGAGTACAACTACACCTATTCCAATGAGGGTTAATAGGTTCATAAATTCTTGTTTACTGGTTCCACAAATATGGTATGGTTATCAATCATAATAACTTTAATCTTTTCGCCGCGGTCCACATAACGGCTGTGGGTACGCACTTCATACGTCTTACCGAAAAACTCCGCCGTACCGTAGGGTCGCAGGTTAGAGACCGCCTGTCCTTCCTCTCCCAGGGTGATTACAGGCTTGTTGTCTTCATTTACCCTGCTGTCATTCACATCTTTCAGCGCCAGTTTTTCCCAGGTCTTTTTCCTGAATCCGTAAATAACTGCCAGCACCACACCGGCAAGTACTACCATAAGCACCAGCGAACCCACGAGGGGCCCATAAGTCATAAACGAAAAGACAGCCGCAATGACCAGCGCACCTATGCCTCCAATCCCGGCAAACCCCACTCCCGGCGTCAGAAAAATTTCTACCGCTACCAGGAGCAAGCCTGTAAAGATGAGTAAGGCAATGGTTATAGCCATATAAGTAGTTTAAGACTTAAAAGCCGGCCTAGTAGGCACGGGCAAATACTACCCTCCTGCCCGAAGGCTTGCCTGAGTAGATACAAGCTCCTTCTTCCTCCGGTGCTTCAAGAGGTATGCAGCGAATAGTGGCTTTGGTTTCTTCTTTTATTTTTTCCTCTGTCTCAGCAGAGCCGTCCCAGTGAGCCAGGATAAAGCCGCCTTTTTCATCCAGCAGAGCTTTGAACTCATCATAGGTATCTGCCTTACGGGTATTTTCCTCCCTGAAGTCAAAGGCCTTCTTATATATGTTTTGCTGGATATCTTCCATCAGCCCTTTAACATGAGCTACAAGGTCATTTTCCAGGCTAAAAAAAGATTTCTCTTTTGTATCACGGCGGGCCACTTCTATCGTATTCTTCTCAAGATCCTTAGGTCCGATTGCAATGCGTACTGGCACTCCCTTTTGCTCATACTCAGCAAATTTAAACCCTGGTTTATGCGTATCGCGATCATCATACTTCACAGAGAATCCGGCATCCTGCAGTTGCTTCTTCAGCTCATTCGCCTTTTCGGATATGGCAGCCGCCTGTTCTTCACTTCTGTAAATAGGCACGATCACTACCTGTATAGGGGCTAGCTTTGGAGGTAACACCAGACCATCATCATCAGAATGTGCCATGATGAGAGCTCCCATAAGCCGCGTACTGACTCCCCATGAAGTTCCCCACACATGCTCCAGTCCGCCGTCTTTAGTGGCGAACTTAACATCGAATGCTTTAGCAAAATTCTGTCCAAGGAAATGGGAGGTACCCGCCTGCAGTGCTTTGCCGTCCTGCATAAGCGCCTCAATGCAATACGTATCCAGGGCACCGGCAAAGCGTTCGCTTTCCGTTTTCACTCCGCGCAATACAGGCATGGCCATGAACTCCTCTGCAAACGTAGCATATACGTTCATCATCTTAACAGTCTCTTCTATAGCTTCTTCCTTGGTGGCGTGTGCCGTATGCCCCTCTTGCCACAGAAACTCAGCCGTACGCAGAAATAAGCGGGTGCGCATCTCCCAGCGAACCACGTTGGCCCATTGGTTCACAAGCAAAGGCAGGTCACGGTAAGACTGAATCCAGTTTTTGTAGGTGCTCCAGATGACCGTTTCAGAGGTAGGCCTGACAATAAGCTCTTCTTCGAGCTTCGCGTCCGGGTCCACAATTACTCCGCTGCCATCCTCGGCGTTTTTCAGCCGGTAGTGTGTAACCACAGCGCACTCCTTCGCAAAGCCTTTGACGTGGTCTGCCTCACGGCTCAGATAAGATTTAGGAATAAACAGTGGGAAATAGGCATTGGTGTGCCCTGTATCTTTAAACATCTTGTCGAGAGAAGCCTGCATTTTTTCCCAGATAGAAAATCCGTAGGGCTTGATAACCATACAGCCACGCACCGCAGAGCTCTCTGCCAGGTCCGCCTTCTTTACCAGTTCATTGTACCAGGCAGAATAATCTTCACTCCTCTTTGTAATTCCCTTACTCATCTATCGAAAAACCGTTTCTTTGGTATGAAATTTGTTGCTATAAAGATAGAAAAACCATGACAAATATAAGTTTTTGTCGGGTTTCTCAATCTATTTACATAGATACACGTTAGTTTTATAGTAAATAGAAGCTTATTTTATATGCTTAGAATACCTCTACCGATATGAAAGCCCTTAACATAATTAAATTCTCTCTAATACTGGCTTCGCCGCTGACATTGTTCAGTTGCGCCGGGGATCAATATGCCCGGCAAAGCTCGGACGATTTGTATTTCAGCAGAAGCGACAGAAAAGTTTACGATCAATATGAGGAAGAATATGCCTCATCATCTGTAGGTTACTCAGAAGACTACGCAGCTAACCGTGAAACGGACCTGGATTACGGGGACGAAGAATACACGGCGCGTGACGTGAATCCTGAGTACATAGCCAAGTACAGAAAACAAGGCGAGGACAACCTCAGACAGGAAGAGCAAGCTTCTGACGAAGATATATACTTTGAGGAAGAGTATGACCAGCAGAACACCACCTATAGTAACTATACCGGTGGCAATGCATACTCACAGCCAAATAACTGGCGTAACAATGGCGCCTGGCAAAACAACCCCTACTATGCCGGATACAATCGCTATCCCGGCTGGAACCCTAGCTTTAACAGTGGCTGGAATTTCGGCATGCATAGCGGATGGGGCCCATACGGAAGTAACTTCGGATGGTCTATAGGATACAACTGGGGTAACCCCTACGGTTTTAATGACCCTTGGATGAACCCTTATTATAGCCGCTTCGGATGGAATGACCCCTGGATGAATCCATACCGTGGCCGTTGGGGCGGATGGGGATATGACCCTTTCTTCAACTCATATTATCCTGTAGCCTACCGTCCTTACTATCCTACCCGCCAGGTAGTGATCGTGAGGCCTTCAGAGCCTGGATTGAGCGGAAACGTACGCAGAGTTGACGGATACAGAGGCTCACGTAGTAATACAATGGGCGTATCTAAAGAAAATACAAGGACCAATCGCAGGATCAATCCTGAGCCTTCTTCAGTGGATAATTCCAACGAAAACAGGATAGTAACTCCTGATCGTTATCAATATAGCAGAGAAAGAGGCGAGGAAAGCCCTAGGAGCCGTAGCCGTTCATCAGAGATGAATCGCAGCAACAACCGCTCTAACCGCGCTGTATCGCCCAATAATAACTCTAATAGAAGCAATACTTATCAGCGTAGCCGGAATAACCGAAGTAATAGCGGTACCTACCAGCGTAGACGCTCGAATAGTAACAGCAGCGGTGGTGGAAGTGGAACTTACCAGCGCAGCAGAAACCGCAGCAGCAGCGGCGGAGGTGGAGGCTCTACATTTAGCTCACCTAACAGAAGCTCATCCGGTAGCGGAAGCTACACCCCAAGCCGCTCAAGAAGCAGCAGTGGCAGTAGCGGATCTTCCGGTGGCAGCCGCTCACGCAGCAGAAGAGGCGGAGGAGGAGGGGAATAACCTTCCTCCCCCTCCCTTTCACGTCGGTAATTCCCTTTTCCTATTTGCCTTAATTTTTTTGAAATGAAGAATATTAAAAAGCTTATGATCATAAGCCTGGGAGTCCTTTGCCCGGTGCTGGGCATGGCCCAGGATGTGATCGATAATGCCTTGACATTTAGCAATACCAGTTCATGGGGTACGGCCCGTTCGAGAGGCCTTGGAGGAGTAGGTTATTCATTTGGAGGCGATATCAGCACCATAAACCTAAACCCTGCAGGCCTGGGCTTCTATAACCGCAGCGACTTCAGTATCACTCCTGCGGTGGATTTCCTTGATACAGATGCCAATTATCTTAACAACTCTTCTAATGCAAACCTGAGCCGGTTCAATATCGGTAACATTGGCGTGGCGATTAACAGTGCAGACCTGGGAAATGGCTGGTACTCTGGCACGTTTGGATTTAGCGTGGATCGCATCAATAATTTTAGCCGGGATATTGCTTACAGCGGCCTTAATCCGGAAGATAGCTTTGTGGAATACGCCTACTTCGGTGCCCTGGATGGCGAGGATAGCTACCTGATAGATCTGGCATTTGATACGTTTATACTTGAAACCGTTACCAATAGTAACGGCGACCAGGTGGACACAACTTACATTGCACCTCCCACAGAAGAATTTCCTGTACAACAGTCCGAATACATTGAAAGACGCGGCGGGCAGTATCGCTATTCACTAGCCTACGGAGCTAACTATGAGGACAAATTATATGTAGGTTTAAGCGTAGGCTTTCACTCAATAGACTATGAGCAGCTACGTACCTACTCAGAAATACATACTGAAACAGAGCTGGATCAACTCACGCTTACTGAGTATCTGGACATTCGCGGTTCAGGAGTTGACTTCTCAGCAGGCATTATTTACCGCCCGATAGAGTCGCTAACCATTGGGGTAAGGGGTAAAACACCTACATGGTATACTATCGAAGAAAACTTTGAAACGACTCTAATCGCTGACTTCCTTTTCCCAACGCAGGAGTCGTTTGACCAAACTTACCTTTTTAACCCCTATGAATACAATCTGCGTACTCCAGCGGAGATTGGTGGTGGTGTAACGTATTTCTTCGGTAACTATGGCTTTTTATCAGTAGATGCTGATTATAAAAACTATTCATCCATAAACCTTTCAGGAGCAGGGGCCGATCCTTTCAGATTTGAAAATGAAGAAATAGACCTGATCGCACAGAATGCACTGAATATCAGAGCTGGGGGTGAAGTAAGGTTAGACCCGTTCCGTATCCGGCTTGGATATGCCCACTACGGAGACCCTACTGAGGGAGTGGATGACCTGGACCGTTCACGTACTGAGTTTAGCGGAGGGGTAGGCTTCAGGGCAGAAACATTTTATGTTGACTTTGCTCTGACTCAAACCAATTATAACTCGGCCATAACTCCTTATCCTTTACCTGAAACGCTGAGTAATAACTTTGCTACTTTTGAAAACAAGCGCCTTACAGCTTCAATTACCGCAGGTTTTACTTTCTAAAAACTTCTGAGAATTTCCTCAGCCACCATTTCAGGGCTTTTACCGGTGGCAGCTATGATATGCCGGGCTCTCTCGTAGTAGGGAACCCGGTTTTTTAATTTATCTGAAAGAAGCTTAATAAGCTCTTCCCCACTATGTTCTTTAAGTAAAGGCCGCTTCTCCTTCCCTTCTTTTTCCAGACGCTTGAAAATCTCAGCAGGATCTACCTCAATGTAGATAATGGCACCGCTCGTCTGCATTACTTCTATATTATTATAAAAGCAGGGGGTGCCTCCTCCACAAGCAATAACGGAAGTAGGATATCGTACGACTACCTGCCTGAGCACTTCGGCTTCTTTCCTTCGAAAATAGTCCTCCCCTTTTTCACTAAAAATTTGAGTGACGTGCATTCCGCATGCGGCCTCTATCTGGTCGTCAAGGTCTATAAAATCAATTCCCCATTCCCGGGAAATAAGTTTACCGGTGGTGGATTTTCCACTACCAGGCATGCCGGTCAGAAAGGTTCGCCTAGGGTTCATATCAGCTTAGTCTTACCCGGGGATCTAGCAGGGCATATACAATATCCACGAAAATGTTAATGACCACAAAGACGAGAGCGATGAATAATACAGCTCCCATAACTACAGGAAAATCAAGGCTCTGGACAGCACTGATAGTTACGTAACCGAGGCCTTTCCAGTCGAAGATATATTCAACGAAGAAGGCACCCGCCATAAGGGAGGCCAGCCAGCCGGATACGGCTGTAATCACAGGGTTTAGTGCATTTTTGAGGGCGTGTTTGGTAACCACCTTATAAAAGCGAAGCCCTTTAGCCTGAGCGGTACGTATGTAATCCTGGCTCAACACCTCCAGCATGGAGCTTCGGGTGAGTTGTACTATTATCGACAATGGCCTGATACCAAGGGTAAATGCAGGCAAGATGAGGTTTTCCAGATGTAGCTCCCTGCCATAAATAGCATCATTCACCCATAATTGTCCGGTTAGGTTCAGGCCGGTATAGTCCGCGAGATAGTAACCAAAAATCATGGCAATGATAATAGCACTCACAAAGGAAGGCACCGAGATACCTAGCACCGATGTTGAAACCAGAAAATGATCCCAGAAGGAGTTTTGGTAAAGGGCAGAAATAAGCCCGAACATAACCCCTAATGCGGTGGCAAGTACCATAGCCGCAATGGCAAGCCAAAGCGTAGCCTCTACATTTTCAAGAATAACCTCTCCCACCCGGCGGTTTGTCTGAAAGCTTCTGCGCAGGTAGGGGGCCTTAACTACCAGTACGTCATCACCACCCACTCCGAATAGGATGGTGTATTCATATTTCATTTCGTTCTCCGGCGTATCCTCATGAACAGAAACAGGCGACAGGTCATTAAGGTACCGACCTAATTGCACCATGAGGGGCTTATCCAGGCCAAGCTCTTTTTTAATCGCCTCCTGTGTGGAGATATCAGTCCGCTGCCCCGCCATCATCGCTACCGGGTCTCCCGGCAGGGCATGAAACAGGAAGAACACGACCAGGACAACTCCTAAAACAACAAGGAGTCCGTAGAATAAACGTTTAAATATGAATTTTAACATTAAATCAGCTTTACTTACCTGGCCGCCAGCCTGTTTATTTCAGCTACGGAGGGAAGATCATTGTAATGCCATTTACCTTTAACCGTTCCCTCATCCAGCAACACTATTCCCGGGTTAGACCTGATAATGGTTTTCAATACGGTGGCATCAGCAAAATAATAAGGCACATTCAGCCCTTTTTCTTTGAGAAATGAGTCCAGTTTCTGTCCGCTCGTTGAGGTAAGGATGACAGGCTCAATATTAGCAGGCAGGCGGGCTAGCAGACTCTTGATTTCCTCCAGGCTCTCTGCATCAGTCTTGTCAGTATTGTACATGATAAATGCCAGCTTACTGCCAACAAAGCTTTGCTCTGTAAAATCGCCTTCGTCATTCCACAGATTATAGTCCGTGATTTTAGCCTGCGCTTCCGGATTGAGCAACTTCATTTCCTTGAACTCATATGCCGGATCCGTAGGATAGTCCCTGAAGGCCTCCTCTTTACCATCCTTCACCATAATGTACTCGTATTGCAGTGGTTCGCTGGCCTGCATATCAGTAGGGATGCTGGTGCCCACTTTATAAGCGCGGAAGTCCAGGTAAGGCAAGTGCTCTACCGCGTAAATGGCAATACCTACACAAACGACGGTAACTCCAAGCATGACAAAGTCCGCAGCCTTGCTTTTGTTGAAAGTAATTCCTTTACGTCCACCGGCATATAAATAAAGAGCCATGATGAAAATAAGGATAAGCAGGATCACATCTTTTGAGAAAGATTCCCAGGGGGTAAGCTTAATCGCATCTCCAAAACAGCCACAGTCGGTGACCTTATTAAAGTAAGCGGAATAAAATGTGAGGAAGGTAAAGAAGACAATGGTAAGCATAAGCAAAGCCACTGTGATCCGCAGTCTGTACTTTATAAGGAGAGCCACGCCAAGTATCACCTCTAACACACACAGAAAGATACTCAGGGGTAGTACATAGGGCACAAAGGCGAGGAATAAATCGCCAAAATCTTCTGCAAATACGTGGAAATATTCCTCCAGTTTAATGGCAGTACCAACCGGGTCATTGATCTTAATAAGCCCTGAAAAAATAAAAAGTCCCCCTACCAGTATCCTGGAAACATTGAATATAGCTTTCATTCTTTTTCGTCTTTCATTTGGATAAGCGCAAACACGGCATAGTTAAGCATATCCTGGTAATTAGCCCTTACACCTTCCGACACAATGGTTTTTCCCTGGTTATCTTCGATTTGCTTAATGCGGAGAAGCTTCATCAGGATAATGTCCGTAATAGAACTTACCCGCATGTCACGCCATGCCTCTCCATAGTCATGGTTTTTATTAGACAGAAGCTCCAACGTATCTTCCGCGGCCTTGTTGTACAAATCAATTGCTTCTGCCACTGGCAGTTCCAGGCGGGTATCACCTTCAAGTTGCAATTGCATCATCGCAATAAGGCAATAATTGATGATGGCCATGAACTCACCCTGCACATTATCTGCTACTTTTTGCTTTCCCTTTTCCTGGATAGAGCGTACGCGGTTTGCCTTAATAAATATCAGATCCGTCACGGAAGGAAGACGTAAAATACGCCAACTGGCTGTGCCGTAATCGCTGGTTTTCTTTTCGAAAAGTTCTTTGCAGGAGCTTATGACTTCCTTATATTCGCTTACCGTTTGGCCGACCAATTTTTATCTGGTTTTTAGTTGAATTTATGCCCTCCGAGCCGGTTTTGGACGCGAAAGATACACCATTTTACCAAAAAAAAACACTCAACCTCCGGGGAAAACTCACAGGTACTGAGGCACCTTTGGTAATGGGAATTGTGAATGTAACACCCGATTCCTTCTATACCGGTAGCCGGGTAAACGAGGAGAAAGACCTGCTGCTTAGAGCTGAACAAATGCTGACGGATGGGGCAAACATTCTGGATATAGGCGGCTATTCCACACGCCCGGGCGCCCAGGATATTTCACCTGCAGAAGAAGAAAAAAGGGTTGTAACGGCCGTTAAAGCCATATATAAGGCTTTTCCCCAGGCGGTAATTTCGATAGACACCTTTCGGGCAGAGGTGGCGAGAAAAGCAGTAGAAGCAGGCGCAGCTCTGATCAATGATGTAAGTGGCGGAACGTTGGATGAAAGGATGTTTGAAACCGTCGCACAACTATCTGTTCCTTACGTGCTTATGCACATGAAAGGCACTCCCCAAACCATGAAATCGGAAGCTAATTATCAAAACCTTTTGGAGGAGATAATGAGTTATTTCAGCGAGAAGGTTCGCGTTTTGACTCGCATGGGTGTAGCCGATATTATTCTGGATCCGGGCTTTGGGTTTGCAAAAACCATCAACCATAATTTTGAATTACTTAACAAGCTCGAACATTTCCATATCTTTGGACTGCCATTGATGGCAGGGCTATCTCGTAAATCTATGATCCACCGTACTCTTCAGGTCACCCCGGAAGAAGCGCTGAACGGAACTACTGTGTGTCATACCATTGCGTTGATAAAAGGAGCTTCTATCCTGCGGGTTCATGATGTAAAGGAGGCTTCGCAGGCTATTAAACTGGTGAGATCGACAATTAATTGATGCTAACGTTTGCTATCAGCATAGGATTTCTTAATGTCACCTGGGTAGATTTTATAGATATCACCCTGGTAAGCATCCTATTGTACCAGGTGTACAAGCTGATGAAAGGCAGCGTGGCGGTAAAGATCTTTATCGGGTTTCTGTCTCTCTACCTCATCTACCTGGTGGTTCGTGCAGCGCAAATGGAGCTGTTATCCAATATTCTGGGTCAGTTTATGGGTGTGGGTGTACTGGCCATGATCATTCTTTTTCAGCAGGAGATCAGAAAATTCCTTCTACTCATCGGCAAGACAACCATTTTCGACAGAGAAAACCTTTTCAAGAGCTTCTCGTTCCGCCGGAATCAGCCTGTAGAAAACGTTAATATCACCCCCATCATTGAGGCGTCAAAGTCCCTGGGTGGGAGTAATACCGGAGCGCTTATAGTCATCTCAAAAAGCTCCGAACTAAAGTTCTATGCTGAAAGCGGAGACTTACTCGATGCACGAATAAGTAAGCGCCTGCTACTCTCCATATTTAACAAGTACAGCCCTCTCCATGATGGAGCGGTTATTATACATGAAGGAAAGATAAAGGCGGCTCGCTGTATACTCCCTGTAACGGAGCGTGAGGACATCTCCGCACAGCTAGGCTTGCGCCACCGGGCAGCTATCGGCATGTCAGAAGTGACCGACACCCTGGTGTTGGTGGTCTCTGAAGAAACCGGGCAAATGTCTATCGTGCATGATGGTCGATTACATCATAACCTTTCGGCCCCGGAACTCAGAAAAATGATCAATGAATACCTCTTCGAAGAGCGTGCCAGTAAAAAAAGTCGCAAGGCTAAGGAAGAAGGTACAGAAGAAGATGGTACAGTTAAGAGCAATGAAGAAAAAGAGCTCAATACGACGTCTTCCTGATTACCCATTCCCCCAAAAAAACCAAAAGGCCGCTCTACCAGGTAGAGCGGCCTTTTGGTTTTCAGCGCTAAGCCGAATATGTGTCAGATTAGTTTACAGCTTTCACAGTTAACTGAATCTCACCATCAGCACCAGTGCCGGGAATTATACTATCCACGATAAGCACACCATAGTTGGCACCACCTGGCTTATCAGTATCTGTCATAAACGCTATTACCGTACCGGCAGTAAGACCTGAAGCGATTTCAGGATCTCCGCCTGCGGTAGCGTTAGTGAAGGCATTCTGTATCGAAGATGGCGTGTTAAGTTCGTTAAACTGACTTGAACTAAGGGCGGTTATGCGTAGCTCAGTGTTATTTAACGTGTTCCATCCGCTAAGCGAAAGAATTTCTGAAGGGTAAGCAGCAGGTGAGGCAAGGGTGGCAGCATCAGTATTACCGTAGTAATAGCCAAAGTCAATCGTACTGCTAATGTCCTCAGTAGTACCGGTTACATCATCATCAGAGTATATATTTCCATTCTCTGAACTAAAGAACGTATTACTGGATCCGTCAGCCAGTGGCGCTGCTAATAGGACAGCAGAGTACATATTCACTGCCGGTTCGTTTACAATGATCTCGATAGATTCGGTCGTAGTTTCATTTTCGTCATCCACTGCCTCAAATTCGATTTCAGTCAGATTATCTGCATCTTCTGCCTCAATAACATAACTAAAGTTGGCATCGAAATCAGTTTGACCAGAAGTGGTCCTTACGTACTCTTCCAGTGTTTCTGTACGGGTGCCATCTACAACCTTATATATTCTGAGTACATTAAAGCCATTAGGAGCATTTACTGCCACATTTACATCAAATGACTCGCCCACAGCCCCTCTGAATACAGGAGCCGTACGGTTGATACTATCCGCATCTTCCCCAGTAAAAGTAAAAGCAGGGCTATCGCCTACCCCAATCGGATCAATTTCTTCATCATCCCCGCAACTAAATAGAAAAATAGCGCCCATCATTGCCAAAAGGGCGGCATAATTTGTGAGTCTTCTCATTACCTAAATAAAATTTAAAAGATGGATTAACTGATTGAATACGTGAGTTTCCTAAAAATAAACCTCAAAGAAAGCTGTCAGAGGTTTTTCTCGAAAATAGTTAAAAAAATATATTCCTTTATACTGATTTTGAAAAGGCTAAAATATCAACCTAATCACATGTAAAACATGGTTACAGGGTAATTGTTTGCTAATATTTTATTTATTTAAATACCAATAGGTCATTAAAAAATCACATTAAATAGTATTTAAAACAGTTTATTATGAGACGCAGGAAAATTAGCCACCACTCAATGATAGCAAGTGCAGTTCGTTTATTATTAGATAATTCGCAAATTTAGGCTTTCTGTGAACCCCGCCCCCTTTTAGTGGCCGGGCGCACGATGAAGTAAATTTTCATACATACTATGACTTTAACATTTCCCAAGAGATTATTATCCCTGGTTGCAATTATTATACTTAGCCTGCCAGTGGTGGGTCAGGACAAGGAACTACTCACGCTGGAGGAGATTTTTCTATCCGGAACCTTTCGTCAGCAGCAGATACGTGGTATTAACTGGATGAAAGATGGTCGGTACTACACAAGCCAGAACGGTAGCGAGTCCGGGGAAAATATTGATAAATATGACATCACAACCGGTGAAAGCGTCCAAACACTTGTAAAGGGAAACACCTTGGAAAATAAAGGGGAGCCTCTTCGCTATGGGGAATATGACCTTAGTGCAGACGAGCGTAAGGTACTTCTTGCAAGCAACATTGAAAGCATCTATCGGCGTTCGACTATTGCCGATTACTTTGTATATGACCTCGAAAAAGGCAGCCTGGAAAAACTCGATAATGAGGGAAGACAGTCATACGCTACGTTTTCACCCGATGGCAGCATGGTAGCCTACGTAAGGGACAACAACCTTTATGTGAAGGATTTGGCCTCAGGTAAAACCACAGCCATAACTACTACTGGCGAACGTAATAAGATAATACACGGGGCTGCAGATTGGGTATACGAGGAGGAGTTTAGCATGTCGAAAGCGTTTGCCTGGTCACCTGATGGCAGCAAAATTGCCTACTGGACCTTTGATGAAAGCGCCGTGAGGGAGTATAACATGCAGGTATGGGGAGGCCTGTACCCTTCTGACTACCTTTTGAAATACCCTAAAGCAGGGGAAGACAACTCTGTAGTTTCTATAAGTATATTTGATACCAAAGCGGGTGAAAGTGTGAAGGTAGATGCTGGCAAGGAAACTGACATGTATATTCCCCGAATATACTGGGCACCGGACAGCAAAATCCTGTCTGTAATCCGTATGAACCGCCTGCAAAATCAACTTGATATACTTCATGCAGATGCCTCCTCCGGAAAAACTGAAACAGTCCTCTCTGAAGAGTCTGAAACCTATGTAGACCTTAACTTCATTGATGATCTGACTTATCTCTCTGATAACAAACATTTCTTACGCACAAGCGAAAAAGATGGCTACAAACACATTTACCTTCATAAGATGGATGGTAGCCTGGTACGTCAGATCACAAAAGGCGAGTGGGTGGTTGACAAGTTTATTGGCGTGGATGAGAAAAGGGCTCTGGTATACTATATATCAACTGAAAACAGTCCGCTGCAACGTCATCTTTATAGTATTAAACTGAACGGAAAGGGAAAGAAGCAACTGAGCAAAGGTGATGGCACAGTATCTGTAAACTTCAGCCCTGACTTTCAATATTATATTCAGACCAAAGAGTCTGTCAGAGAGCCTATAAAAGAGAGCCTGCACCGCGCGCCCTCAGGCAAGGAAATTAAGGTGCTGGAGGACAACGAAACCCTTCGCCATACTATAGACCGTTTTCAATTCGGCCAACATGAGTTCACAGAATTCGAAGCCGCTGATGGTACTCCGCTTAATGCCTATGTGATAAAGCCACATGATTTTGACGAGTCTAAGAAGTATCCTGTCTTCATGTATGTGTACGGGGGGCCTGGCTCACAGACTGTGGTTGACACTTACTTTGGTTCCCGTGAACTATGGCTTAACTACCTTGCCACACAGGGCTACATCGTAGTAAGCGTAGATAACCGCGGTACCGGTGCCAGGGGCAGGGAGTTCAAACATATCACCTACAAGCAATTGGGGAAATATGAGAGCGAGGACCAGATAGCCGTTGCCAAACAACTTGCTGAGTTACCTTATGTAGCAAGTGATCGAATAGGCATTTTTGGTTGGAGCTATGGGGGTTACATGTCAAGTCTTTGCCTATTCACCGGAAGTGACGTATTCTCAACGGCTATAGCTGTAGCGCCTGTGTCTAACTGGCGTTTTTACGATACTATTTATACAGAACGATACCTGCAGCGCCCTCAGGATAACCCTTCCGGATATGACGACTTCTCCCCGTTAAGCCATACTGAAAAGCTTGAAGGCAATTATCTGCTTATCCATGGCACTGGTGATGATAATGTACATTTCCAAAATGCTGTAGCGTTACAAGATCAGCTAATTTACAATAGTAAGCAGTTTGAGTCTTTTTACTACCCTAATCGGGACCATAGCATATACGGGGGTAATACGCGTTACCACCTGTTTAGGATGATGACGGAGTTTTTAAAGAAAAACCTGTAGATAGCTAATCACGATCTTAAAAGGGCCCGGAGGCCCTTTTTTTGTTTCAGGCCTACCAGAAGGTGATAAGGTGCAGCGTTATATCACCATCAACATGTGTACTTTTTGATAAAAATTATCTAAATTTTATAAAGAAAGTGGTTACCTAATCTTTCTTTTCGGTATAAATAAATACCTCGTAATCATAAATCACACATTATCAATACTTAGTGATTTGATAAGCATGCGATAGGGATGTTAACTTACATCCATCAGAAAAAGGTAACATTTTGTAATTTAAAGGTTACCCTATTCGCGAAAGCGACTGGATATTATAGAAAAAATTACTGCCTATTGATTTGATTTTACCATCTAAGAAATTTTAATGTTATGGAAATGGATACTGCAAATGCTCTTAGCATTTGGAATCAATGGGGTCAGATAACATCATTCGTGGTGTTTGGACTGGCTGCATTGGTTTTACTCGCTTATGTCATTCGCCTTGCCGTACAGCCTAACCCCAAGGCTAAATATGACTTTATCAACCGTAATGAAATTAGTAATCTCTGGTACGCCAGCATATTATTAATCATCGGTGCTGCTGTATACGCTAATACCCTAATCGATGAATCAGGTACCATCTGGTTTTTCGTTAGAATATTCGTAAGCGTAATGCTGGGACTTATCATTGGGGTGATCATCTCAAATATGCTTCGCTTCTACTACCCTTTCTACATCGAGAAGCGATTGAAAAGGCTACGTTACCAACCCCGTCTTTCTCCTAAGAGTGGAAAGCCTATGAAACTATTGAGTGAAGATGAGGAGGATGTATACCTGGATGAGGGTATGCAAGCTGAGGAAAACATTTACTCAATAGACTATGACGTATGGATAGATGAGGAAAATAACTATACGCAGATTGAAAAGTATGCAGGACACCTGCATGCACTGAAATGCCCTGAATGTAATTATCAGACATTGAAAGTGACCCGTGAAGAAATACTGCAGGCGCCTTCCGTTCAGGATGAAGGGGAGTTAATAAAGTATTATAAGTGTGGGTACTGCAGTCATAAGGTGAAGCGGTCTTTCCGTGTAGCCAGGCTTACAGAACCACGAAATATAGTGCCTTCCAAAAACCCTACCCTAAGTATGAGCTAATAAGTACATGATAAATGAAAAGGCCATTTGCCGACAGGTGAATGGCCTTTTTTAGTTTCTTTTAATGCAGACATTCTGAGGCTCTGTAAAAAACCGCATGGCCTCCCAGCCACCCTCGCGGCCAACCCCGCTATTTTTCACTCCGCCGAAAGGGGTGCGCAGATCACGCATCATCCAGCAGTTTATCCATACTATACCACTTTTTATCCGGGAAGATACCCTGTGAGCCCGGTCGAGGTCACGTGTCCACACTGTGGCGGAAAGACCGTATTCGGTAGTATTAGCATACCGCACGGCCTCATCTTCATCAAAAAACGGCTGTATCGTTACCACAGGGCCAAAAATCTCTTCGGTATTGGTACGGCAAAAAGCATCGAGTCCCTCTATTACCGTCGGTTCATAGAAATACCCCCGGGCTAGTTGATCAGGCACCTTTCCTCCGGTAAGTATTCTGCCACCTTCATTTATCGCCAGGTCCACATAATTCATTACCTTCTGCCGGTGCTCTTCAGAGACTAAAGCTCCTATATCCGTATCCTTTTCCGAAGGATTCCCCACTTTTAGTACCTTCACCTTATTTACAAAAGCCTTTTTAAACTCATCATAAATATCCCCTTGTACAAATATACGTGAACCACAGAGGCATATTTCTCCCTGGTTAGTAAAGGCAGCGCGTACAGAGGTTTCTACGGCCTCATCAAAATTTGCATCAGCAAATACCAGGCTGGGGTTTTTACCGCCCAGTTCGAGGCTTAGTTTTTTAAACATAGGTGCCGCCAGGGTGGCTATTGCTCTGCCTGTGGCTGTTCCCCCCGTAAAGCTTATAGCTTTTACGGTGGCATTTGTCACAAGGGCCTGGCCGGCTTTTGTCCCACGCCCGTGAACAATATTCAACACCCCATCAGGCAGGCCGGCATCACGGCAGATCTCTCCTAACCTGGCTGCAGTTAGCGGAGTAACCTCTGAAGGTTTGGCCACTACGGTATTGCCTGCAGCCAAGGCCGGTGCGATCTTCCAGGTAAGCAGGTAAAGAGGCAGGTTCCAGGGGCTTATACACCCAACAACTCCCAATGGATGACGGTGGGTATAATTGAGCATAGCAGATCCTATATGGGCCTCAGAAGAAAACTGCTCTGCAGCACTGGCAAAAAAACGAAAGTTAGCCGAAGCACGTGGTATATCTACCCGCTTAGCTAGGGATACGGGCTTACCAGTATCAATGCTTTCCAGTTCCGCTAATTCATCAAGACAGCTTTCTATTGAATCGGCTACTTTTCTGAGGTGGTCTGCCCGCTGCTCTGCAGATAACCCTGACCATGAGGGGAAAGCCTCCTCGGCTGCTTTTACTGCCAGAGCAATATCCTGATCGTCGGAATCAGGTATGCGTGCGTAAACTTTTTCTGTGGCAGGTGCCACCACATCTAGAAGACCGCCATTTACAGCCGGCAAAAATTTGCCTCCGATATAGTTTTTCCTATCCTTCATTCCAGACACGGTTTACAAACTGCAGCACATTCCCGAAGGCAAGGTCTGTAAGTTGCTTATCACTCAGGTCCCCCTGCAGACTTTCCAGTACATTGGGGTAACGTTCGGCACTGGCGTGCTCCGGAAAGTAAAAAGGTATACGGGTAGGGTCCGGATGATCCTTAGTATAAAAGTAATCAGCCCCGAAGGCTATGGCATTTTTAGCCCCATGGTTAAACCCATGAAGGATATGCTGCCTCAGCGCATCAGGATCATCGTTATTTACATAAGCCCTGAGGAAGTTCATACCGATAAGCCCCTTTCTGCTTATAACCTCTTTTACTAGTTCTTCAGGCAGGTTTCTTGGGTGCTCAAATACCTGCCGGAAGTTAGAATGGCTGGCGATGACAGGAACATCCAGGCTCTTTTTGGTGAGGTAGTCAAGTATGCCATGAGCCAGAGCATCGCTGGTATGCGCCAGGTCTATCGCTATCTTTCTACCATTTAGATACTCCAGCAGGGCCTTACCATCATCTTTCAGACCGGCAGTTGTGGTATTACCTCCGCCAAATCTATTTTCACCATGATGGGTGAGGCCTATATAAATCACCCTACCGGTAGCCTCAATAATATTTTCCAGCCGTTCAAAAGCCCTTTCCAGGGTTTCGTCCTCCTCACAAAGACCACTTGCATTCTCTATACTTACTGTAACCCCGATCTTAGAGCCTGCCGTCAGGGCGTTGGCGTCATCCAGTGACGTTACCGGGGTGAATACATCCCCATAATTATTGATCAGTCTCCGGTAGGCATTAACCTGTTCTCCGGCCATGTGCGCACTTCCTTTTTCCGTGCCAGAGTATATAGCCAGCACCTGCCACCTTACCCTGCCTCGTTGCAGAAATGGAATGGCGCAGCCAATGTCATCAGCATCAGAAGGGTTGGAGTTTGGCCGGGATGCCAGGTAGGAAAGCAGGTCACAGTGAAGGTCGAATACAGGATATCTTTTCATATAAATTTTTTCTATTTCAAAGGCAGCCAAGCCGGCCACCGTCTACAGGTAAATTAGTACCGGTAACATATGAGCCGGCAGGTGACGCAAGAAAGGCAATGGCCGAGGCGACCTCATCCGGGTGGGCAAAACGACCGGCTGGTATTTTGCTGAGCATTGCCTCCTCTTCTTCCTTTTCGGAAGTACCGTTCTTTTCAGACTTATTTTTGATCAGATTACTCAGGCGGTCGGTAGATGTAGCCCCTGGAAGTACATTATTTACAGTGATACCATGTGGAGCAACTTCTTTTGAGAGTGTTTTAGACCAATTAGCCACTGCTCCCCTGATGGTATTACTAACTCCAAGGCCAGGAATAGGCTCCTTAACAGAGGTTGAGATCACATTGATAATACGGCCATAACCATCGGATTTCATGGCTGGCACCACCGCCTGAGTCAGCACGTGATTGCACAGAAGATGCATGCGAAAAGCCTTTTCAAAGGCGGCAGATTCGGCCCCCAGCACCGGGCCTGCAGCTGGTCCCCCGGTATTATTGATAAGAATATGTACGGGGTTACCAGCCACATACGCTTTTACTTTCTGCTCAACCTCCTCAGGGTTTACAAAATCAGCCACCAGGTAGCTATGTGATGTTGAATCTCCGGGCAGCAGGTCTATTACCGCTTTAAGCTTTTCCTCGTTTCTGGCGATAAGGGTAACTGAAGCTCCTAACCGGGCCAGCATAAGGGCTGTGGCCTTTCCGATACCTTGCGTACTACCGCAGACTAGGGCTCGCTTTCCACTCAGGTCTGTGTTCATAGAATCTTTGCGTCCTTTTCAATCCATAAATATATAAGGAAATGATGGTTTCTGTATTTCATCATACCTTTACCATCCTTTTTTGTTAATTTAGTCAACCGATTAACCGAACATAAACCCCTGCTTATGCCCATTAGAAGACCATTTAACTTCAAAGAGTGGATAGACGAACACCGGCACCTGTTGAAGCCGCCGGTGGGAAACCAGCAGGTTTTCAAAGCCAATGATGATTTTATTGTAATGGTGGTTGGCGGACCCAATGCCCGTAAAGACTATCATGTTAATAAAACAGAGGAATTCTTTTACCAGTTGGAAGGTAACATTGTACTTAAGATCATTGAAGATGGCAAACCGGTAGACATCCCTATCAAAGAAGGCGAGATATTCTTATTACCTCCAAATGTGCCTCACAGCCCGCAGCGTACAACAGGCAGTATAGGATTGGTAATGGAAGTATACCGGGATAAAAGCCAGGAAGATGGCTTTCAATGGTACTGTGAAAACTGTGGCAACCTTTTGTACGAGGAATATGCTCACGTTTCGGATATTGTAAATCAGCTACCTGCTATCATGAATAACTTTTTTGAAAATATAGAGCACCGGACCTGTGATAAGTGTGGTACAGTAATGGAAAAGCCGGAAGCGGCAAAAACGCAGGATTAAATGAAGGGGAATATGCTAACTATAGACATGCACACGCATATCCTCCCTAAAACCTGGCCGGACCTGAGGGAGCGATATGGATATGGCGGATTTATTCGACTTGAACATCATAAGCCAACGGCGGCCAGGATGATGGCTGACGAAAAGTTTTTCAGGGAAATACAGGCCAATTGCTGGGACCCTGAAGTACGGATAGAGGAGTGCGATAAATTGGGCGTGGATGTGCAGGTACTTTGTACTGTGCCTGTTATGTTCAGCTACTGGGCCAAACCCGAAGATGCCCTTGACCTGAGCAGGATACTAAACGACCATATTGCGGATATTACCAGGAAATACCCTAACAGGTATGTAGGGCTTGGCACTATACCTATGCAATCGCCTGACCTGGCCATAGCTGAGCTTGAGCGATGTGTAAAGGATCTGGATATGGCGGGGGTGCAAATAGGCTCCCATATAAATAATCATAATCTGGACTCAACTGAGCTCTTCCCCATATTTGAGGCGGCTGAGGAACTGGGGGCTTGTATCCTTGTGCACCCATGGGACATGATGGGTAAAGAAAATATGCCCAAATACTGGCTCCCCTGGCTTGTAGGTATGCCTGCTGAGACCTGTCTGGCCGTTTGCTCTATGATTTTCGGAGGCGTGTTTGAGCGACTCCCCAAACTGAGGGTGGCCTTTGCCCATGGTGGCGGGTCCTTTCCTTTTACTCTCGGCCGTATTGTACATGGCTTTAATGTACGCCCTGATCTCTGTGCCATCGACAATCCCATCAGCCCGGCTGACTATATAGGGAAGTTTTACGTAGACTCTGCTGTACATGATGAGCAGACGCTACGCTACCTTGCGGAGATAGTGGGTACTGATACGATACTTATGGGTAGTGATTACCCCTTTCCTTTGGGTGAACACGAGCCGGGCCGCATAATTCATGATGCCGACTTCAACGAAAGTGACAAAAGGAAAATGCTTGCCGCCAATGCTATGGAATGGCTGGGCATTAAGGAAAATAAGTTTATAAGCATATTGAAGTAATTCCTGCAATAGCCACTGGCTGTTAGCAGGTACAAAAATTTATATGGAATATAGCTTTTCGGCGGAACTTGCCCGCCAATTGGACGAAGAGGACATTCTCGCAGATTTTCGCGACAGGTTTTTCATCCCGGAAGTAAACCGCAGGGAAGCCATCTATTTCTGTGGCAATTCTCTGGGCCTGCAACCTAAATCCACCTCCGCTTACCTGGAAGCAGAAATGAAAGTGTGGAGAGAAAAAGCGGTGGACGGGCATTTCCGTGACGCAGATGATAATTGGTATAATTATCATAAAAGCATGAAAGGCCCCATGAGCAAACTCGTCGGAGCCCGCGAAGCTGAGGTAGTACCGATGAACAACCTCACTACTAACCTCCATTTGATGTTAGTGACCTTTTACCGTCCTACTGCGGGGCGCTACAAGATCATCTGTGAAGCCGGAGCCTTTCCCTCAGACCAGTATGTGATAGAGTCACAGGTAAAATGGCATGGATTTGATCCGGAAGAGGCAGTGATAGAAGTAGGCCCGAGAGATGGTGAATTTACCCTTCATGATGAAGACATACTTGAAGTTATCCGGAAGCATGGCGATTCTACTGCGCTGATTTTGTTTGGTGGCCTCCAATATTACACGGGACAGCTATTTGATATGCAGGCCATCACAAAAGCCGGTCATGAAGCAGGGACTATGGTAGGTTTCGATCTGGCTCATGCCGTCGGTAATGTCCCATTGCAATTGCATGATTGGGATGTGGACTTTGCTGTTTGGTGCACGTATAAGTACCTGAATAGTGGCCCTGGGTCTATGGCTGGTGCTTTTATCAATGAGAGTTTTGCAGAACGCCCGGACCTTCCCCGGCTGGCAGGCTGGTGGGGCTATGATGAGAAACAGCGCTTTAAGATGGAAAAAGGCTTTATCCCTTCATATGGGGCTGATGGCTGGCGTTTGGCAAATATGAATATTTTGTCAGCTGCAGCGGTCAGAGCTTCATTGCAAATCTTCAATGAAGCGAGCATGGAAAGACTTCGTGAAAAAAGCGTGAGGCTTACCGGCTTTATGGAATTCATCCTGGAGGAAATCAGGAAGGAGCACCCAATCTTCCGCATTATAACCCCTGCCGACCCGGAAAAACGAGGATGCCAGCTTAGCCTGTACTTTGAAAAAAGCGCAAAGGCTATGTTTGACAGCATAACTGAAAACAGTGTCATAGCCGATTACCGAAATCCCAATGTGATACGACTAGCCCCGGTCCCGCTATATAATACCTTCATGGACGTATTTACACTTGGAGTGATTATTAAAAATACGGTAGCACAATTAGAAAATAAGGCTTGACTAGCACGCAAAATAAAGAAGTAACCATAATGGGAGCCGGTCTCGTTGGCTCCCTGTTGGCCCTTTACATGATACGCAGGGACTATCGTGTAGTGGTGTATGAGAAACGTCAGGACATGAGACGAATCCGCCAGGATGGCGGCCGGTCTATAAACCTGGCCCTTAGCGACCGGGGTCTTAGGGCTCTCAATGATGTGGGCCTGGATGAAAAAGTCAGAAGTCTTATGATTCCTATGAAAGGACGTATGCTTCATGGTCCGGATAATGACATACGCTTTCAGCCCTATGGAAAAGCAGGTCAACATATTAATTCTATTCCCCGGGGGCTTCTGAATGAACTTATGATCAATGAGGCAGAAGAAAGAGGGGCTGTCTTTCATTTCGGTAAACGATGCACTGCGGCGGACCTTACGTCTAATACGGTTACTATAGAGGATATTGATACGGGAGGAATTACCGAAATTACCTCAGACCTTATTCTTGGAGCAGACGGTGCTTTTTCGGCCATACGATCAGCCATGGAGAAAACGGACCGTTTTAACTATGAGCAATTTTACATTGAACATGGTTATAAGGAACTAACAATTCCTCCTACAGCAGAGGGACATTTTGCAATGGAAAAGAATGCACTTCACATATGGCCCCGTGGGCGCTTTATGTTTATTGCATTGCCTAACCCGGATAAGAGCTTTACCTGTACATTATTCTTTCCCTTTTCAGGAGAACCCTCTTTTGAGAGCCTTACTACTCAACAGGCGGTAGAATTATTTTTTAAAGAGACTTTTCCAGATGCAACGGAGCTGATTCCTAACCTGACCGAGCAGTATTTTGAAAACCCTACCAGCAGCCTGGTCACTATCCGGTGCTTTCCCTGGGTGGCTAACAGGTTTCTTATCCTGGGCGATGCTTCACATGCGATCGTACCCTTTTACGGCCAGGGAATGAATGCGGGGTTTGAAGATTGCTATCTGCTGGACAAAATGATGGACAAGCACGAGGATCTGGATGAGGTACTTCGGGAATTTCAGCTAATGCGTAAACCTGATGCAGACGCAATCGCCGAGCTGGCCTTAAGCAACTTCATCGAAATGCGTGACCGTGTGGCCGACCCTCAGTTTTTACTTCAGAAAAAGATTGAGGCAAAACTACACGACCGCTTTCCCGACCAGTGGATGCCATTATACTCAATGGTTACATTCAGTCATATGCCCTACTCGGAGGCTATGCAAAAGGGAGTACAACAGGACAGGGCTATGAAGGTGGTAATGAAGCACATGAATGCTACCTTTGAGAATTATGAGAGCCTCAATTACTCAGCCATGCTGGCGCGCCTGAAAGACGAGATGGAAAGCATGCCTGAGCCTGCTCTGCAGCGCACCACTCAGCACGGATGAAATTAAAGAAGAAAGTCGCGATCGTAGGAGCAGGCATTGCAGGAATAGCAGCCTCTGTAAGGCTGGCCAGAGCTGGCAATGAGGTTACTGTTTATGAGGCTAATGACGGCCCGGGAGGCAAACTGAGAGCCTTTAACTGTGCGGGCTACCGGTTTGATGCGGGACCTAGCTTATTTACCATGCCCATGCTGGTAGATGAACTATTTATCCTCTGCGATGAAAATCCTGAGGACCATTTTACCTATCGTCAGCTACCAGTCACCTGCCATTACTTTTTTGAAGATGGGCTGAATATATACGCCTATACTGACAGGCAAAAGCTGTTACAGGAACTTCAGGGAAAAGTAAAGGACGATCCTGCCGCAGTGATCCAGGCATTGGATAAGAGCCAGAAGTTATACAGTATGCTGGGCGACTTATTCATGAAACGCAGCCTGCACAGGGCCTCTACATTTTTGAACAAAGAGGCATTACATGCTTATACCCGCCTTCATAAGATGGACTTCTTTCGCACCATGCATGAGGCAAATGCTTCGCGATTCACAGACCCACACCTGGTGCAGCTATTTGATCGCTATGCGACCTACAATGGCAGTGATCCGTACAAAACTCCTGCCACCATGAATATCATTCCTCACCTGGAGTTTAATATAGGCACGTATTTTCCTGAGGGGGGCATGTATAGTATCACGGAAAGCCTATTTAAGTTAGCAAAAAGACAGGGTGTACAGTTCAGGTTTGACACGCCTGTACATAGTATATCGGTGACGAATGGAAAGGTATCAGGTTTGGAAACAAAAGCAGGCGGTGAGCACTACGATACAGTGGTTAGCAACATGGATGTAGTTAATACTTATCGTAAGCTATTGCCTGACCAGAAACACCCTGAAAAGCTTTTAAGACAACCCAAAAGTAGCTCTGCCATTATTTTTTACTGGGGAATACGCAGGAAATTCGATGAACTGGACCTGCACAATATTTTATTTAGTCAGGACTACAAGGCAGAGTTTCACAATCTTTTCGATAAGAAAACTTTGTACAAAGACCCGACTATTTACGTTAATATCACTTCTAAATACCAGCAGGATGATGCTCCGGAAGGGTGTGAGAATTGGTTTGTTATGATTAATGCACCACATAATGACGGGCAGAACTGGGATAAACTGATAGATCAGGCCAGAAATAGCATTCAGGAAAAACTAAAGAGAATGTTGGGGCAGAATATTGCTTCACTGATAGCTTGTGAGGAGGTCCTGGATCCGCGTACCATTGAGCTTAAGACCAGCTCCAGCCAGGGAGCGTTATACGGAAATAGCTCAAATAATCGATACGCAGCCTTTTTACGCCATGCTAATTTCAGTAAGAATATCAAGGGCTTATACTTTTGTGGCGGAAGTGTGCACCCGGGCGGAGGCATTCCGTTATGTCTTAATTCAGCCAGGCTGGCAGCTGAGGCAGTAGAAAGGGATTCGTAAAAACTAATACGCAGAAGCTCTAGCCTGCATCTGCCAGGACAGGGTGCAACTGATGTAGTGAGGCCTGCTGGTTACTACTGGTGAGGCGGTTATAGTGGTCATAATATTCCAGGATGTTACGCACATACTGGGCGGGCTCTTCTCCACGGCAGTATCCCTGATTTACGACCGGATCCTTAAAGTACTTAGGCTTGCTTTTTCTTACCAGATAGTATTCCACGTCTTCCCAGTTTTCAGGGTCTTTACCATACTTACGGCAAAGGGCGCGAGCATCCAGTACATGACCGGCACCTACATTATATGAAGCCAGCACAAACTTAACCCTTTCGGTAGAGTCAGCCACCTTCTCAAGCCACATATCCTGCAGAAACTCAATATACTTAGTTCCTGCCTTCAGGCTTTGATTAGGGTTGTACAGGTTTTTGGCACCGTATGTCTCCGCAGTAGATGGCATAAGCTGCATGAGTCCTACCGCTCCGGCCCATGACTGGGCATATGGATCAAATTTACTTTCCTGGTAAACCTGGGCAGCAAGCAGACGCCAGTCCCACCCTATGGTAGATGCGGCATCCTTGATCAGGCTGTCATAAGGGGATATTTTATTACCTGCAAAGCTTGCATACTGGCTTTGTCCTCTCTTCTGGATGGCCTTATTGTTCTTAAAGTACTTCTTGTAAATAACGTAGAACTCTGGCTTTTTCTTCATTCTCTCAAGCCATGCATTCACTTCTGTTAAAAGTCCGGGAGCATTTTTACGCACCCCCCAGGCAATTCTTTGAGGAAAGCTGATGGCTGTTTTGACATCCAGGTTAGAGTAGTAGGTAGCATTAACCATAGCTATGTCTTCATCTGCTACAGTATATTCAATATCACCCTCGGCCACTTTTCGTATAAGCCGCTCTGTTTCTACATCTGCAAAATCTTCTACGATGATAATATCTCCGCCAACCTCTTCAGAAAGGTTTTCTAAACGCGTGAAGTAGCTTGAGGACTTCCTCACGTATACTTCTCTGCCAATAAGGTCGATGGGGTTACGAACCAGGGCATCTTCTATCTGGTGGCGTTTCATTTTACGCCAGTTGTCCGGCTTGCGCTGCACGAGTACCTGTTTTACCGTGTAGAGATGGTCAGTAAACTCAGCTTTTTCCTTACGGTCTTTAGTAATGGTGAGGTTGTGCGCGATAATATCGCCTTCGCCTTTATTTAGTTTGGTAAAAGCTTCATCAATATCTACAGTGGGAAGGATTTCGAGCTTGACTTCGAGATGATCTGCCAGTAAGGTGAGTAGTTCATACTCATATCCCATGGGTTGACCTTTGTATACAAAGTATCCTGTGGAACTATTATCTATGATAGCTCTCAGGGTTCCCCGCTCCTTAATTTTTTCTAAATCAAAGGCGACCGGGTCTATTACACGCTCCTCGGCTACTTCCGAGTCACTACGACTTTCCCTGGTTGACTGCTTACAAGAGGTTGGCATTAATGTAATAAACATCGCCGATAGGCAAAAAACCGCCCTCTTGCTATGCTGTTTGATTCGATATTTTATTGAGATAAATCTCATAATTCTGCCTTTTTATCAGCGCAGGGCTGAGGCGGAAAAAGAAAATTACAACTTAGTTTTAGAAAAAACTAACAATTTCCGCACAATAGTAACTAAACGGAAAAACACATAGGATGTTTCACCCTATGTCCCCGATAACAAAAGTAACTGTATAGCACCTAATCCGGGGACTTGCTACTTAATGCATGATGTAATAAAAAAGTAACCCATGTTCCCTTTTTATCAATCCGCCCCAGGTAGCGGCTAAAAGATTATCATGGAATAGTGCTAATACCGTGCCAGAAATGAGGGATTATCTTAGAATGGTGCCACTGATCCTTTTCAAGGAAATTTCAGCCATTTTGGTATCAAATATTGCTGAAATTAACCGACTCTCCGCCTCTACGGCGTTAACCTGTGCCTCACGGCTTTCCAATGCGGTGGCATTACCAAGTTTATACCGGTCCAGTGCTATGGCTGCATTTTCGCGTGCCAGTTCGAGGTTTTTTCTTTCCAGGGCAAGTAAACTACGGTTGTTCAGATAGTCTATCCAGGCGTTCTGCAATTGACTTAGCAATTCCTGCTCAAGTTGCTCAGTCTGTAGTCTGGCGCTACGAATATTCAGGTCAGCCACTACTTCACGTCTTCTGATATCGAACCGGCGGAAGACAGGGAGGCTTATCTGGGCACCATAGGTAAAACCATCTGATGCAGTACCTCTGAAGAAGCCCTGAGACTCGGATTCGGTATGGCTGTATGAGGCTATCAGGTCAAGGGTAGGATACCTCTCAGCTCGAACAGCCTTCTTTTCGAAATCTGCTACCTCCTGCATATGCAGGGCCCGCTGATAAGAGGGGTTTTCAGAAACCAAGGTGTTTCGCAGGTTATCCAAAGGAGGAAGAGAATCAAGGTCAATAGTTGAGGTTACGTAGAAGTTTGCCTGAGGGTCTCTCGCAAGGAGGTTATTCAAATCTACCTTAACTGTACGTAACCGGGCTACCTGATCCAGCACGGCAGAACTATCGGCATTTACCTGAACCTGGGCCTGCAGGTACTCCTGCTTACTGCTTCTGCCCACCTCATATTTATAATAGGCTATGTCACGGCGTTCCTGGCTTAGCTGGACATTATTCTCCAGAACTTCCAGAACGGTCTGTTCTGCCACAGCCAGGTGATATAGCTCGGCTATGGAGGCCGCCGTATTCTCTACAGTCATGCGAACATTCAGGTCGGACATATCCCTTAGCGATTCCAGGCGATCGTAGGCAATAAACATTCCCAGGCCATCAAAAACACGCCATGTAGCATCCACGCTATATGCGAGCTGGTTACTACGGGCATTAGGTATTTCGCGTACTACAATCCCTTCAGTACTATCAGTCTGTTCACTGAAGCGCTGAGTCAGGTTTTCCCGGGTCCATGTTCTCCTGCCGTTAGCCTCTACTTCCGGAAAGAAGGAGTACTTGGCATAGTCATAGTTTGTTCCGGCCACCTCGGCATCCGTTTTGGCCAGCAGGATGCCATAGTTGTTTTCAAGGCCTAAAGCCATTGCTTCATCAAAGCGAAGGGTATCGGCTTCGGGTATTATTTCGTCCGAAGAATATATACTCCCGGCCTGTGCCACTCCAGAAAACAGAAAGATGAGTATGCAGGCGATATACGTTGAATGCATAAGTCAGTATTAGGTCCTTGCCACTCTCTTTTCGCTGCTGGAAAAGTAGGTGTAGATGGCAGGAATAACATATAAAGTAAGTACAGTAGCGAAAATGAGTCCTCCAATAACCGCGATGCCCATGGAAACACGGCTCTCGGAGCCTGCGCCCAAAGCCAGCGCAATGGGGAGAATGCCGAGGATGGTAGAAAGACTCGTCATGAGAATTGGCCTGAACCTGGCCTCTGCAGCTCCGATAATGGCCTCCTTCTTGCTCATACCTTCTGCCTTTCGCTGGCTGGCAAATTCCACGATCAGAATACCATTCTTAGTAACCAGACCTATCAGCATGATGATACCAATCTGGCTGAAGATGTTTAGTGTCTCATTGAAATACCATAGCGTCAATAGAGCTCCTGCCATGGCCAGAGGCACGGTAAACATGATCACGAAAGGATCACGAAAACTCTCGAACTGGGCGGAAAGTACGAGGTATATAAGTATAAGTGCGAAGCCAAAGGCAAAATAGAGGCTATTACTGCTCTCCTGAAACTCGGCTGAGGGTCCGTCCAGTGAAGTGGAGAAGCTCTCATCCAGCAGGTTTGCCGCAATCTCGTCCATAATAGCTATTCCTTCCCCAATGGTAACACCTGCGGCAGTCTGAGCGGAGACGGTGGCAGAAGTGAAACGGTTAAACCTGTATAGCTGAGGGGGGGCACTCTGCTCTTCCATATATACCAGATTATCCATTTGTATCAGTTCACCTCTGTTATTTTTGACATAAATAGATTTAAGGTCAAGGGGCTCATTCCGGTTACGGTCCAGCATCTGTCCAATAACCTGATACTGCTTACCGTTCATTATAAAATAGCCAAAGCGCTGACCGCTCAAGCCAAGTGAGAGCGTACTGGCAATGTCGCGCACACTCACACCCATCTTGCGGGCTTTTTCCCGATCTATCTTTATTTCCAACTCCGGCTTATTGAATTTAAGATCCAGGTCTGCAAACGTAAAGGCAGGATTGGCTCTTACTTCTTCCATAAACTGGGGCAGGACTTTTTTAAGCCTGTCTATATCCGGAGCCTGCAGTACATATTGTACAGGCAGGCCTCCTCGCCGGTTACCTATAGACTGCTCTTGTGAGACATAGGCACGGGCAGCTGTCATGGAGCCGATAACGGGGGTAAAGGCGTCTACTATTTGTTGCTGTGATCGATCTCTTTCCTCAGCAGGGATCAACATTACACGCCAAAAGGCAGAGTTCACTGAGCTACTAGCTCCGAAACCGGGGGATGTTACTGAGATGACTGCTTTGGCTTCCGGAATATCATTATCAATTCTGTTGATGACCTCATCCACATAGCGGTCCATGAAATCAAAGGTAGTGCCTTCCGGCCCGCTAGCCATTATCCGAAAGCCATTACGGTCCTCCAAGGGAGCGAGTTCACTATCGAGGGTAACAAAGAGTAAGGCCATAACACCTATGGATACTCCCATCACGACAAAAGCCAGCCACCGCTTCGCCATAAACGCTTCCAATGAGCGGTTATAGCGTTCATTAAGTCCTTTAAAGTACTTTTCAGTTCTGCGATAAAACACGTTATGCCGCTCGCGCTTTTTAAGGATCCGGCTACATAACATGGGGGTAAGTGAAAGGGCCACAAAACTGGAAATGATTACAGCCCCGGCCACGACAACACCGAACTCTCTGAAGAGCCTGCCGGTCAATCCCTGAAGGAAGATAACAGGCAAAAACACAGCAGCGAGGGCCACAGTAGTGGATATAACAGCAAAAAATATCTCTTCGGCTCCTTCAAAGGCTGCTTTGCGGGGCTGCATTCCTTCTTCAATTTTTGTATAGATATTCTCCAGCACCACGATGGTATCATCTACCACAAGGCCAATGGCCAGCACCAGGCCGAGTAGGGTAAGTACATTTATGGAGAAGTCGGCGGCATACATAATGAAGAAGGTACCGATTAAGGCAATAGGGATGGTTATAACCGGAATAATGGTGGTACGCCAGTCGCGCAGGAAGATGAATATAACGGCAAACACGAGGATAAAGGCGACGGCAATAGTTTGCTGCACCTCTGAAATGGACTCGCGGATATACTCTGTAGTATCAAACCCGATACCCAGCTCTATGTCCTCAGGAATATCCTTCTTAATATCTTCAAGTCTTTTATAAAACTCATCGACAATATCGATGCTGTTGGAGCCGGGTTGAGGTACGAGGACCACGCCTACCATTGGTACACCGTCACGCTTTAAAATGGTACGGAAGTTTTCCGGCCCGAGCTCGGCATAGCCTATATCGCTGAACTTTACAATGTTATTATTATCCTCTTTAATAATAAGGTTGTTGAACTCTTCAGGCTCAGCAAGCCTACCTTGGGTACGAACGGTAAGCTCGGTATTTAGCCCCTCTACCCTGCCGCTGGGTAGCTCCACATTTTCACTGTCCACGGCGTTTCGAACATCCAGGGGGGTAAGGCCGTAAGCGGCCATTTTTTCAGGATCCATCCAAAGGCGCATGGAGTAGCGACGTTCTCCCCAGATTCGCACCTCGGATACCCCGGATATGGTTTGAAATCTCTCCTTAAAGACGTTCTCTGCCAGGTCTGATAGTTCCAGCAGATTCCGCCGGTTACTTTTCACATTTAGAAATACGATGGGCTGACTATCGGCATCTGCTTTTGACACAATAGGAGGGTCTGCGTCCTCGGGAAGTTCACGCCTGGCTCTGGACACCTTATCACGCACGTCATTAGCTGCTGCTTCGAGGTCTTCACCCAACTCGAACTCTACGGTAATGGTGCTACGTCCTTCGCGGCTTACACTGGTAAGGCTCTTAATACCGGCAATGCCATTGATGCTTTCTTCCAGCCGCTCGGTGATCTGGCTCTCAATTACTTCTGCATTTGCACCAGTATAAGAGGTACTTACGGTAATGATGGGCGGGTCAACACTGGGGTACTCACGTACCCCCAGAAAGGAGAACCCGATAATTCCGAAAATGATGATCACGATGGACATCACTATAGCCAATACCGGACGATTTACACTTATGGATGATAATGAGGCCATGTTAATCTGCTGCTTCTATGAATGGATCTACTTCGGAGCCTTCACGAATCTGAAGAATTCCGGTGGTGATTACCGAGTCTTTTGGCGCAAGCCCCTCGGTAACTTCAACAGCCAGTTCTGTACGGGTGCCCAATGTCACCTTTTTAGCCTGTGCTTTTCCTTCTTTCACCACAAATACTTTGTGGCCGTCCAGTTCTGGAATCACGGCCTGGGAAGGTACCATAAGTGCATTCTCTGTGCGGCCGAGCGTAAGTTCTATTCTTGCAAACTGACCTGGTAGCAGGCGCTTATCTGTATTATCGCTCTTTGCTCTAACCAGTACTGTGCGTGTGGAAGGGTCGATGCGTGGCTCTATGGCATAGACCTGACCTTTAAAGGTTCCTTCCATTGACTCTACATTAAAACGGATACTATCTCCCTCCTGCACCTTTTCGGCATACTTGCCGGGAATACTGAATTCTATCTTGGCAGGATTAAGATTGTAAAGTGTAGCAATAGGATCACTAGGGGTTATGTAACTACCATCACTTATAAACCTGAGGCCAATTATACCGGAGAATGGTGCTCTCAACTGGCTTTTGGCTATCTGAGCCTGCAGAAGCTTAATATCTGCGGTAGCTGTTTTTAATTCGGTGAGGGCGATGTCGTATTCTTCCTGACTGATGGCTTCTCTCTCGAGAAGTTTCTTTTGTCGCTGCTCAGTTTCATTATAAAGTTGCTGGGTGTATTTGAGCTTCTCCATCTGAGCTCTTAGCTCTTCGTCGTTGATTGTAACCAGCATTTGACCACGATTCACAGGCTGCCCTTCATCAAAATATATCCTGGTTACCTTGCCACTAACTTCACTGCGTAATTCTACTGACTCATTGGCCTGAATAGTGCCGGTAATGCGGATATTCTGATTGGCGGTTTGTTCTTCTACCACGACCACATTGACCGGAATCTGTTCGGCCTTCATACTGCTGTTTCCGGAAGGCTCTTGTGCCTTGTCTTCTCCATGAAGGAAATCAAGCTTGGGCCATGCGATCAAAAATAAAACGACCAGAATAATTAGAACGGTCAGGGTGCTTTTTACTGCTTTACTCATATTAATATGCAGAATCTGGACATATGGATAACGATAACTACGATCAAACAGCCCTGGGGTTAGAGTAAAAAGTACTGATCGTGATAAAAAGTATCCGCTGTCAACTTTGCTTAACAACCAATAGCCGGAGAGAAAGAATATTGGATGTAACTCACCCAATTAAAAGTTAAATGTATAAAGGGATAAATGTATGTACAGCCTTTTTTCCTTTATCGCAATTCCTTAAGGAGAGTTGCATTACCTATAACAGGGGGTTTTCACCGCTATTTTAATCCATTGCAAGGTAAATAAGATTGTCACCAGCCTCTTTTCGCATGTTGAATTTACATGAACGGTATAGTCCGGTGCGGCAAATAGTTACCAGTCCGAATGACTCAACTTCTAAATGTATATTTATCGACTCACCCTCAGACAGATATAAATTATAAAAGAAGATAGTAGATCCGTAGGGCTTACTCTCAACGTATATTCAACCAGAAGTCGATAAAAAGAAATGATTAAAACTAAGCATAGCTGGCATGGCTTAAGTTAGCTCAAATTAATAAGGGATAATGGAAGGTTTCAGGGGATTAAATCACCACCTGCTCTTTCGAAGGCTACCAGTGAAAGTTGAACCTGACATTTCAAGCCACTGGTAGATCTCTAAACTTTTTGGTGGATAGTCATTTTTTAACCTTTAAAGAAGGGTAGCTATAAATGCTGCCCTTCTTTCATGCCCATTGGGTATTATTGGAGTCGTTCTGCCCGATAAATGCCATAGAGGCTTCATTGAAAATATCCGGACACTCTACATTGACAACATGTCCACAATCCTGAATAACTCTCAATGCGGAGTTTTTCTGATTTTTCACCAACTCTTTAACGGGACCTAAAAACATATGATCCTCACTCCCCATGATGTAGAGAATAGGGGCTTTAAGTTCATTTTCATGGAAAATCCGTAGCAATGGGGTCAGTTCACCAGTGAGCCTGAACCACCTCAAAAATTCTTTGCGGGCTACGCGCTGTGCCTCGCGAATGAACAGGCTTCGCGACTCTTTATGATTCTGTTTAGGCATGATAATCCATGCAAAAAACCGATAGAGCCACATGAAGGGCACTACCTTCTTAAAGAGGTTACCAAGAGACACGAAAAAGCGGCTTCTGAAATTGAGCCTTGCAATGGCCCCGCCCATGATAAGGGATGCCACCCGTTCCGGTGCTATCTCCCCTATATTACGGATGATAATGGTGCCGAGTGAGATGCCAACAAAGTGGGCTTTTTCTATTTGTAAATAATCAAGCACCTGGAGTACATCCTGGCTGATAACATCAAAGCTGTAGGGGTCCTTAAAGTACTCCTCCATCAGGTTCTGGGAGCGTCCGTGGCCCCTGAGATCAACAAGCAGTACATTAAATTCCTTTCTGTATTCTCTTACCTGCTTATACCAAATGGAACTGCTCCCCCCTGCGCCGTGTACAAACACGACCCAATCGGCGGCCTCGTTCTTATTATATACTTTGTGATATAGCATTTGATCTTTCCCTAATCAGGAATTGTAACGCAAATAAGGGAAAATTGGTTGATACGACTATATTTTTCATTTTAAAACGGTATCCATGTGTCTAATTACTGTAATAGACACAAAAAAACCACCCGCGAGCTGGCGGGTGGTTCTATCTAGTAAGGTATTCTACCTATATCTTAGTTAAAGATGTAGCGAAGACCAAGCTGCATCTGCCAGCGTGAGCCATAGGCACTTGAACCGTTATCGCTAACGTTTTTGATGTCCAGGTCACCATCATAGATGTAGTTGAACTCAGCATCCTCACCATCATTTACTACTCTGATTAGCTCAAAGTTGTCATTGCTGGTGAAGTATCTTGTACCCCAGTCCTTGTTAAGAAGGTTAGTGAAGTTAAAGATATCCACGCTAAACTGAAGGGTGTTACGCTTACCATTAGGTAGTTCGATGTAGAAGTCCTGCAGGAAGCGAAGGTCAAGGATGTTAGTGAAAGGAAGTCTGCTTCCGTTTCTTTCAGCATACTGACCTCTTCTTGAGCTTAGGTAGTCATCACCATCGATGAACTTGTTAAGCGCTTGCCACTGCTCTTCGGCAGTAACTACTACATTGTCATCACTGTCAAGGATGTCAACCAGGCGAGAATCTTCAAGCGAAGAAGGCACATAGATCAGGTCAGCACTGCTGAAGTCTTCACCATTTACGTTTCCTTCGTAGATATAAGAGTAACGCTGCCCTGACTGACCATTGTAGAACATTGAGATAGTAGAACGGAAGTTATTCAAATACTCTTTGCTGTAAGATGCAGCAGCGATAACTCTGTGACCCAAGTCGAAGTCAGAGTATGAAAGATCAAGTCTGTTACGACCATTGACGTTCTCCATGTATCTCCACTGAGAAGAGTTCTGAGAAGAAGTACCATCGTTAAGGGCCATTGCTCTACCAAATGTGTAAGAAGTATTCAGTGAAAGACCACTCTCGAAGTTCTTCTGCAACTGAGCCGTAAGGTTGTATGTGTAACCGCGGTTAGTGTTAGTAGCAAGAAGCACATCCTCATATTCACCGGTGATAGAACCCCCGTATACAGGGCGGTCATCTTCACCGTTCATGAGCTCCGTAGGAGGCAGCTTGTTAATGTTGGTGTAATTAACATTGTTGATGGTCTTAGTGTAAAGGAACTCAAGGGTACCGATAATACCACCAGGAAGTTGCTGATCTACTGCGACACTAGCTCTGAATACCTGCGGAAGTTTGAAGTCTTCAGCAAAAAGGTCAATCTGTCCACCGGCAACATCAGATCCGCCGAAATCACCATTTGTGTACTGATTATTAACGTCAGGACGGAAAGCTACCGGGTCACCGTTAGGGAATGAAATAGGATCGCGTCGGCCACCGTTGAAGTCACCTCTTTCGCGAACTTCACCCAGAATCACACCACTGTTGGTGAAAGCACCACCCAGCCATACGAAAGGAAGACGGCTGGTGAATACACCAAGGCCACCTCTAACCTGAGTAGATCTGTCGCCGTTCACATCCCAGTTAAATCCTAAGCGGGGAGAGAACATTACTTTTGAAGAAGGAAGCTGACCAGCCTGTGCGCCGTTCAGGTCGTAGTACTGGGCAAGCTCAGGAAGAACATTGTTGTTAAAGTTCTCATCAACAACAGGCTCATCACTGAACACAGGAATGTCCATACGCAGACCACCTGTCAGTTTCAGACGATCAGTAGCATAAAATTCGTCCTGTACGTAGAATCCAAGCTGGAAGGCGTTGAATTCAGCACCTGCTGCAGAACCATCACCAGGCACATCATCAAGAAGAGAGTACTGACGACGATACTCTGTGGGGCTTACGCCTGCAAGGAATTCATCTATGCTGAAGTAGGTGTAGTTACCATAAGCTCTGCGGATGAACAGGTTGTAGATGCTGTAGAACTCGTTGTGAGTACCAACAGTAACTGTATGGTTACCTTTGTACCAGGTAAAGTTATCAGTGATAGTGAAGATGTCCTGGTCTAACTGGTTACCAGTAGAGAAAGGCTCACTACCAATTGTTACGTTCTCATCATCGAAGAAGATGTTAGGGAAATCTCCGCCGATTGGGTCTCTGTCATCACGAACAGTTGTGTAACCCAGGATAAGGTTATTAGAGAAGTTACCGAAGGTACTGTTAAGCTCAAGAGCAGTAGAGTTAGTCGTACTAGGGAAGAAAACTCCACTATTAGCAAAATTAATGCTACTGTTGCTTGAGTTAGAAGGTGAATAGTTTTCACCGTATGTGTAGCTGTGACGAAGCTTCAGTTTGTTATTCTGATTGATGTTCCAATCAAGACGAGCAAGAATCTTGTCACTGTTAGTCTCTTCTACATTTGACTCATATGTTCCCGGATCATAATTGTAATTGTTGATCAGGAAGCTACGAAGGTTGTCAAGTTCTGCACGGGTGGCATTACCATTGTATCTGTCGAGGCTGAAAGGATTAGGCTGCTCTCTTCTTTCGATCTCACCGTTCACGAAAAAGAAAAGCTTGTCCTTAATAACTGGACCACCTACTCTGAAACCGTAAATTTTTGAAGTGAAATCAGCGATTTTCTCACCTTCTTCACCATCTTCAAGCAGTTCACCGGGAGTTTTACCGGTAAAGTCCTGGTTTCTGAAGAAGTAATAAGCAGAACCTTCGAATTCGTTAGTACCTGCACGGGTAACGGCGTTAAGACCACCACCGGCAAAACCACCAAGACGAACATCGTAAGGGGCTACAACTACAGAAAGTTCTTCAACAGCATCAAGTGAGATAGGAGAAATACCAGTCTGACCGCCGTTAGTACCGGAAGCAGCAAGACCGAATACGTCATTGTTTACCGCACCGTCAATATATATAGAGTTGAAGCGGTTGTTGATACCAGCCACAGAAATACCACTACCCGTTGTGCTGGCCTGTGGCGTAAGACGGGCAAAATCATTCAGGTCCCTTGAGATAGTAGGAAGGTTGGTAAGATCCTCTTCACTTACTTTCGTCTCAGCTCCGGTGCGCTCACTGTTAAGGATATTATCACGCTCACCATAAACTTCAACTTCTGCCAGCTCAGTAGCAGTCTCATCCATATTGATATCCAGCGAAAGGTTCTGTCCAACCGCAACGTTGATGTTGTTAATTACCTGGTCCTCAAAGCCAACAAAGGTTGCTGTGATTTTGTAAGGGCCACCTACACGTACGTTAGGAAGAGTGAAGCGTCCGTCCAGACGGGTAGATGCTCCATAGGTTGTACCTGAAGGTTGGTGTACAGCCACAACGTTTGCACCGGGAAGTCCTTCACCAGAAGCATCGTGTACAACCCCAGTGATTGTACCGGTTGTGACTCCCTGTCCAATTGCAAGTTGTCCTACGAGGACGAACATCGCTGTCAGGAAGAAATTAATTAGTAAACGTTTTTGTCTCATAGTAGAAATGTTGAATACAATCTGATTCCGTTTTACAGTTAGGATTCAGCCGTTTTTTTGACCACTGCAAAAGTAATACACAGTTAGCCCCGGCTATTTTCTCACATGTTAACTTTATGCTAAAATTGCATCTTTCAAGTTTAACAAAAGGTTAATATTCGTCTGAATACTATAATTTTAACTCAGTTTAGTAATAAATCAACCAACACTTAGCCCGATAAACCAACATATTATTTTGCAAAAACATCAACCACCCTCAGTTTCATTCTTATTAAGGAGATTTTGATTTATGGTTTTTTGCCATAGTGTACTTCCCTCATCATCGTACACGGTGATATTTAGCGATCTATCCCCCTTTCTTCCAGACACTTGTACTACAGCAAAATTTTGTTGGCTAATAAGGGTTCCTTTTACTCTGCAGGTATTCTGTTCTTCATCAGGTGAAACAACTCCTGATGTAAGCGGGCTCACGGTAAGATCGTACAAGGGGTAGCTATCGTGCTGAAGCATGGAGAGTTCTGTAAAATGACGGTCACCACTGAGAAATAATATGCCGGGGATATTCTCCTCTTTTATAAAGTCCAGCAGCTGCTGCCTTTCAGAGGGGTATGATGCATAATTTTCACCATCCTGTGCAGGATTAATTACCTGTCCGCCCATTACGATTATCTTAAATGGAGCCTGGCTAAAAAGTAAAGCGTCCTTTAACCAGCGCATCTGATTTTGACCTAACAGGGGCTTATTTTTATCTTCCATGCTATTGGGGGCACGGTACCAGCGGTCGTCCAGCAAAAAAAACTGCACGTCATTCCAGAAAAACGTTCCGCTTATATCGTTACCACCGGACTGTCCGTAATTGGGATTATACCAGAACCGGCGAAATGCTTCGGCAGTAATTTCTTTATTCCAAAAGCTTCTGTCTGAATTGTTGGGACCATAATCATGATCATCCCAAATAGCGTAGTGATGTACTGAGCCAAGCAAGGGCTGCAATTCGGAAATAGAGCGGTCGTGGGTATAGCGACCGTAAATGCCGGCCCGGCTGTTCCAATCGGCCTCTCTCAGGTATACGTTATCACCAAGCCACAACATGAAGTGGGGCTGCTTTTCAAGAATGCTATTGAATATATGATAACCCCGGCCGTAGGGTTTACCAGGTCTGTCATATTCCGGCTGGTTAATGTACATGCAGCTACCCAGGGCAAAACTGAAGTCGGGGGCATCATTGCGATATTGCCAGAGGGGTTGGCTGGTAAATGATAGCTTATATGGGCGTTCTATCTCTATATTATCGATATAAAGAAGGTAACGGTAGCGATGGCCAGGCTGTAACGAATCTGCTATTAAGTGAGCTGTGTATGCCTGAGCGGCATTAGTGGATATAACGGAGGATTGGTAAAGGTGCGTGGAGTCATTTTCAGACCAGTACCTAATGCTTACATCTGCAGGGCGGTCAGTCTGTACCCAAACACCGGCCTCCTGCATAGTGGAATAGCCAACCATAGGCCCTGCCTGAAGCTTTTCAGCCTGTGCAAAAGCCAAATACGGAATCATTGCCATCCATATAGCAAAACCTACCGTAGGAGATTTCATGGGGCAAATATAGGTACCTACACCTAGGCTTTACCATTGTTAACATTTCTTAACATTAAATTAACACTGTGTTTCGGAAGAATAAATAGCCAATTACGCTCCTTCATTCTCAAATATTTTGAATTAATGCCTGTATACGTATTTTGCAGCCCAGAAAAGCACCATATCACATGAGATTTTTTTACATAACAGTCTTTACTTTACTATTCTTTTTACAACCAATGTTCACCGGCGCGCAGGAAATAGACCTGTCGTATTACCTTCCGGATGATACTGAATATGATGAATCTATACCCACCCCAAAAGAGGTTTTGGGGTATGAAGTGGGCGAATGGCATGTACGGCATGACCAGCTCGTGCAATACATGTACCGATTGGCGGAGGCCTCTGACCGGGTAAGCATTATTGAATACGCTCGCTCGTATGAGAAAAGGCCGCTGGTGATGCTCGCCATTACATCCCCGGACAACCAAGGGAACCTGGAGCAGATGAGACAAACTCATATGAACTGGGTATCTCCGGGTGAATCATCGCCAGCGCTTGAAGATACGCCCCTGGTCCTGTGGATGGGCTACAGCGTGCACGGCAATGAGCCTTCGGGAAGCAATGCTTCTCTACTAGTGGCTTATCACCTTGCGGCCGGCAACAGCTCTTTTATAGACAATTTACTGTCTGAAAGTGTGGTATTGATAGATCCGAGCATCAACCCTGATGGTCTGAACCGATTTGCAAGCTGGGCCAATACGCACAAAACGTATGCAGGGGTTACCGACCCTCAAAGCCGGGAATTCAACGAAATGTGGCCAAGGGGCCGTACCAATCACTACTTTTTTGACCTGAACAGAGACTGGCTGCCTGTACAGCACCCTGAAAGCCAGGGACGTATCCGGCTGTTCCATGAATGGAAGCCAAATGTGCTGACGGATTTTCATGAGATGGGAAGCAACTCTACCTATTTCTTTCAGCCGGGTATTCCGTCACGAACTCACCCGCGTACACCAAATAAAAACCAGGAACTTACAGGAAAGCTCGCTGAGTATCATGCTGAAGCACTTGACAGCATCGGCAGTTTTTACTATTCAAAGGAAAGTTTTGATGACTTTTACTATGGTAAGGGCAGTACTTACCCGGATGTGAACGGCGGTGTGGGTATTCTCTTCGAGCAGGCCTCCAGCAGAGGGCATGCTCAGGAAAATGACTTCGGGATTATCACATTCCCCTTTACTATCCGTAACCAATTCAACACGTCACTATCTACTCTCAGGGGTTCGCTTGCCATGAAGGATGAGCTGCTTTCTTATCAGCAGTCATTCTATAAAGATGCCCTGCAAGAGGGTAAACGTGCTGGCGGATATTATGTATTTGGAAGTGATAATGATGAAGCGAAAGCCTACCATCTGGCAGACATTCTCAGACAGCACAAGATAGATATCTACCGCCCTGCTTCCAGGGTATCCGCCAATGGCAATGACTTTGATCCGGATGATAGCTATGTGGTACCCATGTCTCAGCCTCAATACAAGCTTATCCGTGCGATATTTGAGAAGCGCACAAGCTTTACCGATAGCCTTTTTTATGACGTTTCAGCCTGGACGTTCCCGCTGGCTTTTAACCTGCCGTATGCAGAAGTAAGCCAGGTGTCTCTCGGGGAAAAGATCGAAGAGCTGAACTTTCCTGAGGGCGAGATAATAGGTGATGCGGATGATGCTTACAGCTATCTTTTTGAGTGGGACGGGTACTATGCACCAAGAGCGGCATACCGGCTTATGGAGGAGGGACTGCGCCTGCGTGTGGCTACCAGCCCGGTAACATTACCTTCAGGCAAAACTCTCGACAGAGGTACTATCTTAGTAGGGTTGGGTACTCAGGAGATGGGTAAGGAAGAGGTGAAAGGCCTGGTGGAGAAAATTGCCCGGGAAGACGGGATTGATGTGTACGCGGTATCCACGGGGCTGACCGGAGGGGTGAACCTGGGTAGCCCCTCATTTGAGACCTTGACGCAGCCTAAGGCAGCGGTACTGGTAGAAGGTGGATTTAGCAGCTACGAGGCCGGGGAGATATGGCACTTGCTGGATCAGCGCATGGATATTCCGGTAAGTCTGCTGTCAGCGGATAACATTGGCCGGATGGATCTGAGCAGGTACAATACGATCATTATGCCGGATATGTACTATGGTGGTTCAGAGTCGCTGAAAAACCAGCTTGCTGCATGGGTTCGTAACGGCGGCACCCTGGTAGCTATTAAAGGCTCTGCCAGGTGGCTGAGCCAGGGCGACTTGCTGGATATATCATATAAAGAAGGTGAGCCTGCAGACTCTAACGAGGCGGTCACGTACGCGGATATGTCAAATAAAATGGGGGCACAGGTAATCGGAGGAGCCATATTTGAAGGAGAAATTGACCTCACACACCCCATAGGATATGGCTATAACCGATCACGTATATCGCTGTTCCGGGACCATACTGATTTTATGCTTAAAGGGGACAATCCTTATGCCACTCCTATTATGTACACCGCTAACCCTTTGGCCAGTGGCTACATCAGCGAGGAAAACGAGGAGATGCTCAAAAACACGGCTGCACTCATTGTGAAAAATGCGGGAAGGGGTAAGATCATAGCCTTTGCTGACAACCCAAACTTCCGGGCGTTTTGGTACGGAACCAATAAGCTGTTTATGAACAGTCTTTTCTTCGGGCCCGTAATCAACAGAAGATCATCCAGATAGCCTAAAAATTGGCTTTTATGCATGCGGCATGTAATTAGTTTATTGCATGCCGCATTTTTTATAACACCAGCCCAATTCATTTCGTTGTAATAGGGGACTTCAGATGAAGTACACTATCTATTAAATTTTTTTACCTATCTCAACCTCCAATTCATACACCCGCTTTCTGAAGAAGACGCTCAAGGTAACAGGGATCGTTATCGGTAGCCTTTTACTGTTATTAGTTCTCATAATAGGCGCTCTTCAGTTTCCCGCTATTCAAACCAAGGTCACGAGCATGGTGGCAGATAAGTTAAGTAAGCAATGGGGAACGGAGGTTTCCGTGGGCAGGGTGAACCTGCAGTTCTTTGAGCAGGTGAATGTAGAAGAGGTTTACATAGAAGATAATAAAGCGGATACGCTACTGTATGCAGGCTCACTAACGGTAGACATAGGCCTTTTCAACCTATTTCAGCGAAAAATCATGATTGATGAGGTTTCACTGGAGGATATAGTTGCCAAAATTAAGCGTCCGGCTGACGGGCCCTGGAACTATCAGTTCATTCTGGACTCACTGAACAGCCAGCCTTCAGATACTACCAAACAATCCAAACCATGGGACTTTGACCTGAATCAGGCCAATCTGAGGAACATTCGCTTCCTGATGGATGATGATTCGGCAGACACTTACATTTATACCTCTCTGAGTTCTTTGGAAGGGGACCTCAAAACCCTGGGAATAGAGTCTGGCGTGGTAGAGGCAGAATACCTGAGAGTGGATGGCCTTTCATATCGTATGACTTTGCCTCTGTCTGAACCTTCACCGGATACCACTACGGTGGCAGAGGCGGACGCTATCGCTGATACATCAGTTCTGATACCGGGGCTTAGTTACCTGGCAGATGAATTAAGTATCACTAACAGTTCATTTTACTTTCGTCAGGGGCCGGAACGCGCCTCTACAGGGGAGATGGATTTCACTTACCTGGACCTGCAGGACATTACCATAAAACTGCAGGACATTAAAGTAGCCGGGGATACTGTAGCGGGTGAGGCCACTAAAATAGCGGCCTACGAAGCCCATTCGGATTTCAGGCTTTCGGATGCGGCATTTACCCTGAACATGCGCTACCCATCACTTGAAGGCACTATCAGTCAGCTTAAAACTGCCCGAAGCCATATGGCCGGTACGATAGAGGTAGGGCTCACCGATATGTTGGATCCTGATGCTTTAATGCAGAAGAGCCGTGCGGAAATAGATTGGCAGTCGAGCCATTTTGACCTGGAAGAACTTTCAGTATTCCTGCCCATGCTTGACACTATGCCGGCGCTTCGCAGCAGGGATCTTGATATTTCCGGCCAGGTGGTGTACAATGAAGGAACAGCCACTATCCAGGATTTATCCCTGGCGCTTGGCAATGCACTGGACATGCGGTTAAATGGGAGAGCCAGCCAGGTAACGGATATGGATAATCTGCGCTACTCGCTGGACTTACATCATCTTTCTGTCAGCTCGGCTTTCCTGCGTAACTATATGCAGGCTGACTCACTGCCACCAGCCTTAATGCAGAATCAGCGACTGCGGCTGAATGCTTCCGCAAAGGGCTCCCTGAAACGCTCTGATATAAAAGCCGTGCTGAGAAGCACCACAGGTAAGCTGAGTGCAGATGTGGTGTTCCGTATGCCATCAGAGGGTAGCTTTAGTGTAGACGGACTTGTAAATGCTGATGAATTTAACCTCAGGCCTATCCTGGGAGACAGCAGTGGTTTCGGACAGACAACCCTGGCGGCAGAGATAGCATTAAGGAGCACGCCTACCAGCCTGACTATTGACACGGCAAATGTGCAGGTAGCTTACCTGGACTTTAACGACTATGCCTATAAGGACCTGACAGTAGCTGCCAGCCTGGAGGATTCTATTGCTAACTTCCGTGCAGAGTACACGGACAGCATGCTGATATTTGACCTGAATGGATGGGCGAACCTGGCAAAAAACAATGAGCAGTACCGCCTGCAGGGTAAAGTGGAAGAGGCTAATCTTTTTCGTCTAAACCTGAGCCCGGACAGTATTATTCTGAAGTCATCTATTGACATGGATTTCCGTGGTAGTATCCCTGATGAGATGACGGGCCAATTTGTGCTTGATAACACGGAGATAGTTAAGGGTGCGAGGCGATATGACCTTGACACGCTCCGCCTGTTTGCAGAAAATACAGACAGCGGGCGACTTATCGGGATGCGATCGGACTTTGTGGACATGGATCTTTACGGTGATTATAAAATCAGCCGTATGGCAGAAGCATTTGCAGATAATTTACATTACTATCTTTCTAATTACCCCAGTGATACGTCTAAAGTGCTGCCCAACCAGCAGTTTGTCCTGGACTTGCACATAAAGGAGGAACCTGTACTGGCAAAGGTTTTCCTTCCGGAACTGGAGATTCCTGAGCCACTGGATTTCAGGTTTGAGTTCAGAATGGATGAGCGCATGATAGACTTACAACTGGACGCCCCGAGGGTCTATTTTGCACAGGATTCTATCTATAACCTGAGAGTATACAGTACGACTAATAATAAGGAGATCGACTTTAGCATTGCAGCAGAGATGTTGAATGTAGCCGGTCTGAAAATTCCTAATATGGCCACTACGGGTAAGATAAGGCGAGATGAGCTTGACTTTACGCTGGCTTTGGCTGACGAGGAAAGCCCTAACCGCCTGCGGCTTAATTCGGAGCTATTTATAGCTGGAGATACGGTACGGGTGGATATTCAAAGCAGTTCGGTTTTTCTAAATAATGAAAGATGGAACATTTCTCAGGAGGCCTACGTGGAGTATCATCCTGAGTATCTTCTGGTAGATGACTTCTTACTGGCAAAGGGCGATCAAAGCCTGAGAATATTCACTGAAGGTGGTGGCACGGATCCCTTGCTGGTAGCAGAGATTAATGAATTAGGTGTTGGCCAATTCCTCAACCTGTTTGACCTGGGTGAATATGGCATCGAGGGTAAGTTGAATGGCCATGCCGAAATAGTAGACCCCATGGAAATGAAATCTGCAGAAGCTAACCTTTCGGTTGACAGTCTGCAAATGGACAATCAACCTGCGGGTCGCCTGCTTTTAACTGCCTCTACACGTTCACCTCAACATATCGAAACAAAAGTTGAGCTGGTGGAATCTCAAAATGAATTCCTTCTTGCGGGGGTATATAATGCGGCGGATTCTCTGAATGCATTGGACTTCGACCTTACCATGAATTTCGAGGACATCAGCCAGTGGTCTGTGTTTGCTAATGAGATGGTAAAAGAGGTGAATGGTGGGGTGGCCGCAGAACTTGACATACAGGGCACACCGCTAACGCCTCAGATAACAGGTTTTTTACAACTAAAAAACAACCTGAGTTTCAGGCCTGTGATGTTGGGTGAATCCTATACGATAAGGGACCAAAAAATAGATCTAACGAATACCAGTATAAACCTGAATCAGATAAAGATTGAGGATGAAAATGGTGAAATAGCCACTCTTTCAGGCAGTATTTCTCATGAGAACTTCACCAATTTTACCCTTGACAATAAGATGACGGCCCAGTCCTTTACTTTTATTGACAAAATAGAGGATGATGAGGCGCTGTTTTATGGTGAGCTACTTGCTAATGCCGATGTTTCCATTACAGGTCCGCTGGATAACCTGGTGGTAGACGGTGATTTTACTTCATTGTCCGAGACAAACTTTACATTCAATCTTCCACAGGACCCGGCTACGATCCTTAAGCCGGACTGGGTGACCTATATTAACTCTAACGCCTTTATCGCTGAGGATACGCTGGCTCAGGAAGGACAGAACGCGGCTGATTATAATAAAGTTGATATAAGCGGTGTGCGCATAACAAGCCGGATAGAGCTGAGTGAGGGTACGCAGGTAAATATCGTTATAGATCCTCAGAACAATGATGTGATACGTGCTGTGGGGGAAGGCGAGTTCATTTTTGGCATGGATGAAGATGGTCAGATGCAACTGCAGGGTACGCTGGTTCTTTCTTCCGGCGCTTATACTCTTAACTTCGGTGGGCTGATAAAGCGTGAATTCAGTATAAGGGAAGGTAGCTCGATTACCTGGTCGGGTGATCCACTTAAAGCCCAAATGAACCTTACGGCGGAATACACGACTATGGCCAGCCGTTCGGCGTTAATAAATACACAGGTGGATGGCCCTGCCGGCACTCAGGCCCAGGCAGCCAGTGCAGAAATGCCTGTGGATGTGGTACTGGGAATCAGAGGATCGCTATTGGAGCCAGACCTGACCTTTGACATTGAGGTACCTGAGGAAGAGTCGGGTATGATAGGCAACCAGGTGGTACAAAAGCTGGAATCGATCAGGCAAAACGAATCGGAGTTATACCGTCAGATATTCGGATTGGTGGTATTAGGGCGCTTCCTTCCTGAAGAGGGCTTTGGGGAAAGTGATAGTAACTTCGCAAATACGGTAAATGCACGGATCAATGCCAGTGTAAGTGCTTTGCTTACGGCACAGCTAAACAGGCTGGGAACAGATTTTTTGGGGGGTGTAGAGTTTGATGTCGATGTAACTTCCAGTCCTTATGCCACAAGTACGGCGGTGGATAACCGGGTAGTAGACCTTAGCCTGAGCCGCAACCTGTTTAATGAACGAATGACTGTTTCTGTAGGTGGAACAAGTGACATAGGAGGTAATGCAGCCGCTAATTCCAATGCCGCCTTCCTGGGTAGCTTCACTGTTTATTATCGGTTGGATAAGGACGGAAACCTGACACTCAAGCTGTACCAGGACAATGACTTAGACATATTTACACAGCAGGTTCAGCAAATATCAGGAGCCTCTTTACTTTACATCAGGCGTTTTGACACCATCAGTAATTTTTTCAGCGGAGACGAGGATGATAAAAAGAAGGATAAGAAAGAAGAAGATGGAAAAGATGATGAGGCCATTCAAAATACTGAAACGAGAAGACGCCAAAAATCCCCTGTGGGGTTACGTAAGCAATAAGTAAAATTTGGCAGTCTATATATTTAATCTAATATGTATATTTACGACGGAATTATATTCTGAATTCCTTGAACCGTCTTGATTAAATGGAGAGAAAGTTTTTCCCACTTGATAAGAATTACATCCTGCGCGATGCACAAAGGCAGCAAAAACAGCACTTGCTGGCTAAAACTGTTGGGTTAGTGCGTCAGCGGTATTTCGACTATTATAACCCCCTGGGGCTGATAGATGATACTGTGATGCGTATTAAGGCTTATGAAGTGGAAGGAGCTAACTTGTCTTTCCTGGATGAGTTTTATGAGACTCTTTCAGGCATATACCGGTACCAGTTCGGATCTAATCAGCTGGAGTTATTATTTGACGGTGCCTCACATCAGCAAAAATATGAAACGGACTGGGAGCAGGGCTATACTGCCTGGCTGGAGGAGTTTTGTATGAAAAAGTCTTTTCTGACGGCCGTGTTCGAAGCTACTGTCTTTGCCCCTGAGGACAATGCCATGCATATGGTAGGGCGCCGCCTGAAGGTTTTCCTGAAGCAGTATTTTGACATTAATGTGTGTCACAGAAAAGGCTTTCCTGTGTTGAAATCAGCTTAGTGTCTGATCTCAAAGTTTTCGTAGCCTTCCCATTCGCTTTCATTCGCTTTTACCTGCAGTACTTCTGCATTGTCAGGACCCTGTTTTGCCCACTCTACCAGTGATTCCAGCTTATCATGGTCGCCTTCGGCTTCAATTTGTACCGAGCCATTCTCCAGGTTTTTAACCCACCCTTTTATGCCCAGCTCGCGGGCCTTCTCAAGGGTACTTTTTCTATAAAATACTCCCTGGACTCTTCCGGTGATATAAATACTTAAATGCTTTCCTTCTGTCATTTTTCTTCCATAGCTTGTTTAACGATGGCTATTCCGGATGATGTCCCAATCCGGTCTGCTCCCGCCTGGACCATGAGTCTTGCCATTTCCAGGTCTTTGATACCTCCCGATGCCTTTATCCCGACATTAGACGGAAGAGCCTCACGCATGAGTTTAATATGTTCCACTTTGGCACCTTCTCCGGCAAAGCCTGTGCTGGTCTTAACAAAATCGACTCCCGCATCACTGCAGAGTTTACAGGCAGTGACGATTTCATCATCCGACAGGTAGGCTGTCTCTATGATTACTTTCAGTTGACGGAAATGTTCATGACAAAGGCTTGCACATTTAGCCAACTCGATCTTTACCCAAGGAAGTCCCGCTTTAAAGGCACTGATATTCATAACCAGGTCTACCTCATCCACACCGGTATTTATGGCTTGCCGGATCTCTTCCATCTTGGTTTCTGTCATGTGGTATCCAAGGGGGAAGCCAACTACAGTAGCCAGTTGAGCTTCTGACTTACCCAGCTCTCTCTTGGCCTTTTTTACCCAGAAAGGTGGTATACATAAGCCTTTGAAGTTGTATTCAATGGTTTCTCTTACCAGCCTGTCTATATCTTTATCGGTAATAACAGCTCTGAGATCGGTGTGCTCCAGATAATGTTGAATATCTCTCATGCGGGGCTTTTTAGTTCTTTGCGTGAAACATAAAAAAATAACCGCTTTGATGTAAAGCGGTTTGATCTTTTAGTGAACGATTTCACAAACTTTGCAAAACTTCCTTTTGCCTGGTTTTCGTTTCTTTGGTGGCTTCTTATGACCAAAATACATGGGATCAGAGTATTGTGGGTCCTCAGCCATTTTGGCCTGTTTCTTATACTTTTTAGCCAGTGCCTTTTGCCGTTTTTTCAGCTCTTTTTGATGCTTTTTATAATACTTGGCATCGTATTTTGCTCCGGAAGGCTTAGGGGTGCCCCAAAACCCACGTTTCTCCTCGCCGGGGGTCTGGGAGTTAGGCGTACTCTGTATTTCGAAACCGTCTTTGCTACCAAATGTAGAGAAGGAACTGGTAGACTTAGAGCAGGCAGTAGATAATAGCAGCAAAAAGACTACTACAAGGTTGATCATCTTCATACACACACAAAATTACATTCGGGATTCTGAAGTATAACAGAGCTGCCGGAAAATAATTGCATCAAAAGGAGAAAAATATAACAAAACTAACCCTCACTACTAGCGAGGAACAGAGGTCATGTCTTTTTTTACGGCTGGTTTTCTTCTTCTGACATTTGCACCATCTTTTGATTGAAAGTGAGCATGAAAGATACGAAGGGCTTTACGCTGTCTGAAAAACTGTATGGTAAGCAATGTACCGGCTAATAAAACCAAAATGGTTAATACCAACTGCAGGTAAGGCAGCCAGATTATTTGAGATAAAAACTCTTTGTTTTCCGCATTTCTCTGGCGTATGGTTATTTCGGCTAATTGTACTTCAAGCTTATTATGCTTTTTAAGAAGATCGCTGCGTTCGTTTTTCACGAGTTCCATCTTCTTCCATACCTTCTTGGCCCTGGGCATGTTGCCTAAACTCTCGTAGGCCTGAATGAGAATACCATAAGCTGTTTCCAACTGATCCGCATCTTGCAGATGGCGATTCAGCATCAGACTTTCTTCAATAACCTGTGCGGCTTCTTCGTAGTGATCCTGTGACAGATGCAACTGGGCGAGGTTAATCGCTGCCACCATATGGTGCGCCAGTCCGCCTGTGGATACGGGCATGGCCAGTACCTGCTCGTAATAGTAAGAGGCGCTATCGAGGTTTTGCTTGTGCTCCTGCAGAAGGCCCAGGTTATTGTAGGCTACTACCCGGCGAAGCGGGTCATTGCTATTCGTATTGGCCGATTTAAAGAAATAATCTGCAGCCTCTTCGTATTGCTTATTCTTTAAGGCAATAAGCCCGAGGTAGTTACGGGTCTGTGCAAGGTAATCATAATCTTCATTTTCTTTACACCTAACAGCCACAGCATGAAATACTTCTGCGGCTTCTTCATAGCGGCTATCACTGAAGGCTGCCACTCCGGTCAGGTATTGCCGGCGGTAAGCAGACTGCTCATCTTTAGAATAGCGTGCCGCATGATCCAGTACAGCCATGGCACGATCAGTATCAGGCAGGCGCAGAAGTATCGCCGCCTGATACCTCAGGCTTTTTTCAATCCACAGGGAGTCGTTAAGTGCTGTATAAGCAAGCTCACTTTCCAGAAATGCCTTATAGGCATCACCCGGCCTGTTATACAGGTCGTTTACATACCCCTCCAGGTACCAGGTTTTTGCCACCCCCTCATCATTATTATAGGTGATAGCGGTCTGTCTGGCTTCTTTCAGCAGTGAAACTGCCTCCTGAGGGCTTTCACTCATGGCATTTTTAGCTGCTTCGTATTGCAACTCGAAGGCGACTACATCATGGTAGGACCCTGTGCCGGGTTCATCCCGGGTACATGAAGCAAAAAGGAAAAGTGACGTAAAGAATATAATAGCAGGCCGAATGCTCATTGTGATTTAGTTGCTAGTAGGTAAGGTTTATACAGCACAATATTAACGACGAACAGGTTGATCAGATCAGCGGCGGAGGATCACCCTTTGTTTCTCCAATAGGTTGGCCGTCTTCCTCATAAGCCAGTCCTCCACGGACCTTTTCCATACCCGACAAGTCGAGTACTTCGAGGCAGTTTAAAGTAAATGGTAAATTCATGGTTGTTGAGTTGATAGTTGTGGAAAAAGCAGGATTGGAATAATTTTCTTTTCCCGCATTGACCAAAAATGAACATTTAATAGGGTTTGAACAATTTTGAATTTTATAACTCATGTAAGTTTTACGCGGTTAGACTATCTTTTATCCGGTGATTATTGAAATACACTTAATAAAAAGTCACTGAAAGCCAGTCAATTACTTGATTTTTCCTTAAAACCATATGACTATTTCAATTCAGGATAGGGCAATATATTTTTTCACATCATGAAATATTTTGGGAAACTACACTGAAAGAAACAGCCAATTACCTGACTGCTAGAGGCTACTAAAAATGGAAATAAGATTAAATACAGATGAAAACCTCGCTATGATTCACCCTGCACAGACTTGGTAAACTTCCATCTTCTATGGGACCAAAGGTAGCATTCCGGCTGTTTGCGTATTTGTGATTCTACTTTTGAGGCATAGCTACGGGCGATAAAATCGCCCCCCTTTTGATAAGGCGGGGTAGCTAGTTTTTGAAAAGAAATTTCATAATACCCTCTCTTCTTTTTACACATTGATACAAAAAGCACTGGATAGCCCGTCAGCTCTGCGAGCTTTTGACTACCTGTAAAAAAGGGAGTATTACGCCCCATAAACTGCAACCAAAATTTTTCCTGGCCCTTAGTAGGTGTTTGGTCTGCCAGTATACCGAAGGCCCGCTGAACACTTTTCCGCCTGATGATCTCCCTCACAATGTTACGGGTAGCTACGGGGGTGTTCCCAAACCGGCCTCTGACCTCTAACATGAACTGATCAAAATACCTATTACTCAAAGGCTTATAGAGTGCGTCGAGAGGAAAATCATACTCAGCCGAACAGCCCAGGATGATCCATTCCCAATTGCACTGGTGAGAGGTTAGCGCAAGGGCGCTTTGCCCCTTGTCTATCACTTCCCGGAGAACTTCCGGGTTGGTTATCCGTGCTCGTTTTTTTAGCTCTTTCTTTGAGATATGATGGCCTTTGATGACTTCTACCACGACATCGCAGAGGTGCCGGTAGAATTTTCGTGCTATAATACGTCGTTCACTCTGGCTTTTATCTGGAAAGCACTTTTCCAGGTTATCCGTGACCACCTTTTTACGATAGCCCCATATGTAAAAAAGGACCAGAAATAAAAAGTCTGAAAAAGCATAAAGAAACCAGAGGGGTAGTTTGGCTAGTAGTCTCACGTGTAAAAGAATTGCTTTGCAAAAATAGGATATTATTCAGCAAAGGAAATCCTGATTTGACAAGTGGAAGTTACTTATCGAGCCAGCGAATCAGGTTTATTAAAAGTTTATAATTGTTTTTTGCCTCAGGTGCATTCATACCCATTTTATATTGTCCTCCGGGACCGGCTAACTGGGCTGAAAGCATGGCTGCCTCACCCCAAAGGACCACTTTGCCTTCGCCGTACGGTAGCAGGGCCCCCTGGGCATACCCTTTGCCTGATTTGTGCGGGGTCTTATCGGAAAACTCCCAGGCCTTGTCAGGCGACATAAGGGTATAGTGCTGATCTACCAGCATAACCGGCTCTGCATCCGGAGGAGGGATAAAGGCACTTCCGGTAAATACAGCTACCGAATCTACCTCCAGATAATCAGCATGCCCGGCTACGACCGGATGATCGGTCAATTGCCCATTAGCCCTGGAGTATATCTCTGGTTTACGGCGGCGCTGATCCAGGGCAAAGTTATTTTCCCATTGTACGCCAAACTTTTCTGCCAGCTCTTGAATGGCGCCGGGGAAAGGCATATGGTCAGCAATCAGAAATAATTTACCCCCCTGCTCTACCCATGAAATAATCACACTGATCTCTTCTTCTGTAAAAGCTGATGGGGTGGGTATGGCCCAGTTATGAAGGTTTGAGGGATGCAGAGAGTTTGCTATTACGAAAACCTCAGCACCTGCCAGGGCGGATGGGGTAATGAGTGTATCGAGGGAATGCACAGTATATCCATCTGCCTGTAACACATTACCAAAGGCAGCAAAGCGGCTGTGGAGGGTATGAAAGTTGCCATGTGCCCCATCAATGAGCACACGGGGCCCTTTTCCTGTAGGGTATGACGGATTAGCCAGACTTACGCTATAGGTGGAATCAGGAACTTGCTGTGCAGACAGAACGGAGGGAATACAAATCAGCAGGAGGGCAATGAGGGAAGAATGGTACCGCATGGTTAAGAAGGTTGGTGAGTGGTTTAGTATAGGTATTTAAAACGAAAAATGCCTCCCGCTGATTGCGGGAGGCATTGTCAAATATTTGGCAGATTGTACCATTACTCGTTCCAGCTGGCCGGATACTTTTCATCTACAAACTCCAGTGCTTCTTTGGTTAAGTACAGTGGCCTGAATGTATCAAGCATAACGGCGTACTCTTCAGTTTCTTTAGCACCGATGCTCTTTTCTACTGTACCGGGATGGGGCCCATGGGGTAGTCCGCCGGGATGCAGGGTAAAGCTACCGCGGTCTATTCCTTTACGGCTCATGAAATTACCTTCGGCATAGTACAAGACCTCGTCTGAGTCTATGTTGCTGTGATTATACGGGGCGGGAATGGACTCTGGGTGGTAGTCAAATAGCCTGGGTACGAATGAGCATATCACATAGCCCTCTGCCTGAAATGTCTGGTGCACCGGCGGTGGCTGGTGTATGCGGCCTGTAATGGGCTCAAAATCATGGATGGAGAAGCAGTAGGGATAGAGGTAGCCGTCCCAGCCTACGACGTTGAGTGGACTATACTCATATACATACTGGTGGAGATAACCGCCTTTTTTGATCTTCAGCAGGTACTCGCCTTTTTCTTCTTCTTTTACCAGTTCGCCGGGGGGGCGCAGGTCGCGCTCGCAAAAGGGGCTATGCTCCAGCAACTGACCCAGCTCATTGCGGTAGCGCCTGGGGGTCTCTATGGGGCCGCTGGACTCGATGACGAGTATACGTATGGGACCTTTATCCCACTCTACACGGTAGATGGTGGTACGGGGAATGACTACGTAATCGCCCTTTTCCATACGCAGTTTGCCGAACTGGCTGTAGAGCCACCCTCCGCCGTCATGAATAAACAGGCACTCATCTGCCTCGCCATTCTTGTAGTAATAGTCCATGCTGCGTTCTGTGGGTATGCAGATAGCCATGGACACGTCGTTATTCATCAGCAGGGTTTTTCTGCTTTCGAGAAAGTCCCCGCCTGTACTTTTTAGTCCGCTTGTATTCAGGTGTGTTTGCAGGAGGCCGTACTCATGCGCAATCTCTGTTTTCAGAGGCACGGGCTTCCTTACCTCTTTTACTTTGGTAGGAGGATGCTCATGGTATAGAATGGAGTAGATGCCGCTGAAGCCTTTGGAGCTAACAAGCTCTTCGGCGTACAAAGAGCCGTCGGGCTTTCTGAATTGGGTATGTCGTTTGTGAGGGATCTTTCCCAGGGTATGGTAGTATGCCATAGGGTTTACTTTACACTGGCCAGTTCACCAGCTTCTTTAAACAATTTCAGCCCACGCACATAGGTGTCATTTGCCTGGTTTAGTATGGGATAGTAACCTTCATCCCCCCAGATATTCCTGGCGATAGTGGCTTTGAGCGAAATTTGGATCAAATCCTTTGATCTTGCAAATCCGGTGCTGTCAAAAGCCACTTCCCTTGCCTCGCCGGCATTGACCAGAGCGTCGAGCATAGAAGCATTTACTTCGAATGAACGGAAGTATTCTTTAAACGACATAGCTTCTAAATCGTCCCGGTTTTTTTCAAGATAGTCGAGGGCATACTCTCTGATGGCGTTGGAGTAGAGCAATTCTGAGTAGTAGTCTGACCACTCGAGGGTATCCAATGGCACAAAATAATCTGGCATGATGCCTCCACCGCCGTATACGGTACGGCCGGAGCGTGTCTCAAAGGCCAGCGAGTCGGCAAACTGTATGCTGTCAGCACTGAAGAGCTCACCGCCTTCTAAGCGGCGGGTAAAATCTTTATTGTAGTCTTCAAGTCCCTCTTCGTAGCTCTTCTGTATGGAGCGGCCGCTTGGGGTATAAAAGCGGGAGATGGTAAGGCGTAGCTGGCTGCCGTCGTTCAGTGGTACAGAACTCTGCACCAGTCCTTTACCAAATGATCGGCGCCCTACGACCAGGGCACGGTCATTATCCTGCAGGGCACCCGCCATGATCTCTGAGGCGCTGGCGCTGTATTCATTGATAAGCACCACCACGGGGCCATTTTCAAAAATACCTTCATCAGTAGCACGGTACTCGCTGTCATAGCGGTCGCCTTTTCCATCGGTATATACGATCATGGCCTCGTCTTCCAGCAGCTCATCTATCATGTCTACGGCACGATCGAGATAGCCGCCGGGATTATCCTGGAGGTCTATCATCAGGTTTTTCATGCCTTTGTCTTTGAGCTTTTCGAGGGCTTCCCTGAATTCGTCATAGGTAGTGGCGGCAAAACGGCTCACTTTGATGTATCCGGTCTCATCGTCAATCATATAGGATACATCCACTGAATACTGGGGAATTTTGTCACGGCTAATGGTAAAAGGCAGGAGGTGGTCCTTACCTTTCCTCTTTACGCCTACCAGCACTTCGGAGCCTTTTGGACCACGCAGCAGGGTAATGATGTCGGCGGTGCTGAGCCCGGCACCGGCTATTGTATCATCCTCCACGGTTACGATCTTGTCTCCGGGCAGTATACCGACCTTCTCTGAAGGGCCACCGGGCAGTGTGGCTACGACAAAAATGGTATCTTCTACCAGGTTAAACTCTATGCCGATTCCTTCAAACTCGCCTTCGAGCTGGCTTTTGGTAAGTTCAAGGTCTTCTGCGTTGATGTAAACGCTGTGAGGATCGAGCTTTTCCAGCACGCTGTTAATAGCGGCCTCTACTAATTCATCTGACTCAGTCTCATCAACGTAGTCACGCTCAATAGCCGTGAGCACCTGCCTGAGCTTCATATAATTATTGGTGTTGCCGCCACCGGGAACGGCTGTATCCGCAAAATTGGACCCTATGATAATGCCTACACATATTGCCAGCGCTATGATGACGGGCAGTTTAATGTATAAGCTGCTTGAATTTTTTCCCACTGAAGAATGTATTTTTCATGTAGAAAACACGAATGGACTTTTCTGTTTTCTTACTAACCTAATCGCTAAAAAGGTGCTTTGGGTTTCATTTATCCAAAATGAGGCACTATTTAGCGAAAAAACTGTTCATTTACCAGACCCTGATTAAGACTGAAAGGGTATATAAGAAATATCGGGGCTTTACCTTCGTTGCTGTAAAGGAAACAGCGATGTTCGATAATTATCGTTATCTTTGAGTAAAAACCGGTTAATGTGCTGTGAGAATCAATGACAGGAAAATACATGATCTGGTAGGCGAAAACCACGTATACGCAGCGGTTCTCTACTATCTAGGCATCGGCTTTTACGATTATTCGGAAAAGACGCTGGGCCAGGTATGTGAGGAGAAAGGGCTGGACGCTGAGGCTGTGGTGAGCAGGCTGGAGTCTGTTGGTGATCGCAGGGATAATGAGGACCTGTCATTATTTACGTACCCTGCGGATCTGATCGTAGCTTACCTTAAGCACACTCATTACCTGTTCATTAAAGAGAAACTACCTTATCTTTCCACTCTCATAGAGCGCCTGCCGGAAAAGGGTCAGCTTTTTGAAGATCTCAAATTCATCTTCCCATTATTCGTAGAGGACTTTATCCATCATATTTATGAAGAGGAAGATACGCTCTTCTCTTATGTGTTGATGCTTCAGGATGCGGTAGACGGCAACGTTACGCCTGGAAAGCTTTTCCAGAAGATGGAGGACTTTTCCATACAGGCTTTTGCGATAGCTCATGATGTGCATGATGATGAGATGAGTGGTATCCGGAAGATTACGGGCAACTATTCTACTGAGAACACATCAGACATATTATTAAAGGTGCTATACGCGGAACTAAGTGACTTTGAGAAAGAACTGATCACACACGCCCGTGTAGAAAATGAAATACTGTTCCCTAAAGCGCTTATGCTTGAAAAAGAGGTAAAGCGTCGCTGGGACAATCTTACCCGACTGAATTAGCAAAGACCTTTTATGGGCAGAATTCTCGCCATTGATTATGGCAGTAAACGTGTAGGACTGGCTGTTACTGATCCGCTCAAGATCATTGCCTCGCCCCTGGAGACGGTTCACTCAAAAGATATAATCGCGTACCTGTTACAGTATGACAGCAGGGAGGACGTGGAGGCGATCGTGGTAGGCATGCCCATAAATACTGACGGAAGCCCTACTAACGCCACTGCTATGGTGGAGAATTTTGTTAAACACCTGAAAAAGAAGTTTCCCGGAAAACCGATCCACCTGGAAGACGAAAGGTATACTTCTAAAATGGCGCTGGATGCAATGATAGCAGGAGGCATGAAGAAGAAGGACCGCCGGGAGAAGGGAAATATTGATAAAGTGAGCGCAACTATTATTTTGCAATCTTTTCTGGAAAGTAGAGGAATATGATCTATCCTATCGTACTGTACGGCGACCCTGTGCTGAGAAAAAAAGGGGAAAACCTGGAGAAGGACGAAATCGATGTAAAACAACTGGCTGAAGACATGTTTGAAACCATGTACCAGGCCAATGGTGTAGGGCTGGCAGCTCCCCAGATAGGCAAAAGCATTCGCATGTTTGTGGTGGACGGTGACCCTATGGAGGAGCCGGAGACTGAGCAGTTCAAGCGGGTATTTATTAATCCTGAGATACTGGAAGAGGAGGGCGATGAATGGGGCTTTGACGAAGGCTGCCTGAGTATTCCGGGCGTGCGGGAAGAGGTGTTTCGCACGGAGCGCATCCGCATCCGCTATTTTGATGAGAACTGGGAGGAGCATGAGGAGACGCTTGAGGGTGTGGCGGCACGAATCGTGCAGCATGAGTATGACCATATAGAGGGGGTGCTATTTACTGACCACCTAGCTCCATTGAAAAAGCGCCTGCTTAAAAGTAAGCTAACTAATATAAGCAAGGGTAAGGTAGACGCAGAATACCGCGTGAGAGTACCCCAGGCAAAACGATAATAAAAGAGGCGGGCAGGCAATTACAAAAGCCTGCCCGCTTTGTTTTCCCTTCATTTTTTTTTTACAAAACCCGACCAAGCTGCATGAACTCACCCGACCTGAAAAGTAAACTTCCCGATATAGGTACTAGCATTTTTTCTGTCATGTCTGCCATGGCGCAGAAGCATGAGGCGATCAACCTGAGCCAGGGCTTTCCCGACTTTGAGGTAAGCCCAGAACTGATAGACCGGGTGGCCCACTACATGAAAACGGGCCACAATCAGTACGCTCCCATGCCGGGAGTGCCTGCCTTACTGGATGCTATTTCGCAAAAGATCAGTGTGTATCTCAGTGTAGCCACTAATCCTTCAGAGGAAATAACGGTGACAGCGGGAGCCACGGAAGCATTGTATGCGGCCATCAGTGCCTTTGTGAGGCCGGGAGACGAGGTCATCGTGCTGGAACCGGCGTATGACAGCTACGGGCCTGCGATAAGGCTGCAGGGGGGCAGGCCGGTGTATGTATCTCTCAGGTCGGATACGTTCCGGCCGGACTGGGAGGCGATAGAACGGGCATGTACGGACAGGACGGCTATGATGGTGATCAACACGCCCCACAATCCTACGGGGAGCGTGTGGGAACCGGAAGACATCCTGCGGCTGGAAAAGCTGGCTGAGAGACATAACCTGATCATACTGAGCGACGAGGTATACGAGCACATTGTGTTTGATGGCAAAAAGCAGGTAAGCGTACTAAACTCTCCTTCTCTGCGCGCACGAAGCGTAGCGGTGTTCAGCTTCGGGAAAACGTTCCATGCCACTGGCTGGAAGGTGGGCTATGCGGTGGCCCCTCCTGCCCTGACGCGTGAGTTGCGGAAGATGCACCAGTACCTTACGTTTGCCGTGAACCGGCCAGTGCAGCATGCCCTTGCTGACTACCTGCAGGAGCCTGCAAACTACATGCATGTAAGCGACATGTACGAGGAGAAACGAAATTACTTTGCAGAGAAGATGAAGGCTACCAGCTTTAAGCCCATGCCCTGTCAGGGAACTTACTTTGCGGTATACAGCTACGAGGGGCTTTCTGACAAGCCTGAGCGAGAGATGGCCGAGTGGCTTACTAAGGAAATAGGGGTGGCGACTATTCCTCTCAGCCCGTTTTTTCATGACAACAAGAACAGCCATATGCTTCGCTTTTGCTTTGCCAAAACGGAGCAGACCCTGGCACAAGCAGCAGAAAGACTATGCAGGATCTGAAAATAAGCCTTATTCAAACGCCTCTGCACTGGCATAATACGGAGGCCAACCTGAACACGCTGGAGGAAAAAATCTGGCAGATAGAGGACAAGGCGGACCTCATCATCTTACCGGAGATGTTCAACAGCGGCTTTACCATGAAGGCGGAAGAAGTGGCAGAGGTAATGAACCTCACCAGCTTTCGCTGGATGAAGCAGATGGCTGCTCAGTCCGGGGCGGTGGTGACAGGCTCTGTAGTGATCCGGGATGGGGAAGGTTTTTTTAACCGCCTGATATGGATGCGGCCTGACGGAAGCTTCGAAACGTATGATAAGCGCCACCTGTTCCGTATGGCGGATGAGCACCACACGTATACGGCAGGGAAGAAGCGGCTGGTGTGTGAGCTGAAGGGCTGGAAGATATGCCCTATGATCTGCTATGACCTGCGCTTTCCGGTATGGAGCCGTAACTTATCTGATCGGGAGGGGAAAATGGCATTTGACCTGCTGCTATATGTAGCTAACTGGCCTGCGCCCCGGGTGGGGGCATGGGACATTCTGCTAAAAGCCCGTGCGGTGGAAAACCTGTGCTACACGGCGGGTGTGAACCGTATTGGTGAAGACGGCAACGGGGTGCCCTACTCTGGCCATTCCGGTGTGTATGACCCTAAGGGGGAAACGGTGATCTTTATGGAGGACAGGGAGGATGTGGCTACGGTAACCCTAAGTGGCAGCGAGCTGCAACGGTACCGGGACAAGTTCCCTGCTTACCTGGATGCTGACGATTTTACTTTATCTATCTGAGGGACTAAGCCACTTTTTTAGCAAGGTGGCTGGCTCCACTCCTTCAGGCGGCACGTTCGCACCCAGCGGGCCGCTCATGCGCTCAAGCATCGGGTGATGTCCTCTTATGTACATCATTTTATCTTTCTTCACAGCTAGCAGCCCGGAAAGAACAGGCCTTACAACCCCCAATGCCTCCTGTTCGCTTCCGGCAGCTTCCACCCACACGAAGAGAGAGGATGCCTGCTGTACCAGGCGGGTGGCGTACCCGGCCATTGGCTCGCCGGAGTGGTTGTCAAACTCAAAGATATCTGCTTTTTCTTCACAGCCGGCAAAGGGGTGTCCGTAGCAGACCTTAGCTGGCGGTGCTACCTGCACATACAGTACGAGTGGCTTACTCATATTTCAGAAACTTCTCTATGGCGACTTCTTCATTGGTTCTGGCGCGCACAAAGTACAGGCCATCGGGCAGGAGGTTTACCGGCAGCAGGTTTATATCATTGGCCGACACCTGATAGTCGCCCAGTACTTCACGCCCGGCGGCATCCATAATGTCTATGATGCAGGTCTGGCTGGCTCTGATACGAATGAAACCGGCACGGGCAGGATTGGGAAAGGCCTGTACGGTCAGTGGACCGGACGATCCCGGCTCGCTGCTTTCAAGACGGTTTTGGAGGCGGGTGAACCCTCCGCGTGCGGTTGCTACCATCAGGCCTGGCAGGTCCGCTGAATTGTCTCCTGCAAGCCAGCTACGGTTATCTGTACGGACGAGGCGTACTTCTCCCGCTTCGGCTGGCTCTGCTACAGGTAATGCTGAGATGGAGGAGGGAGTATAATTGCGGTAATCACTATAGTACGTGAGGTGCCCACTGAAGTCGGCGACGATCATGTCCCGCGCCCCATCGCCGTTAAAATCGGCAAAGGCCATGTGGGGCCTTGAGCGGGTGGCGTCGTCATCTATGTTCAGGAAGGGATCAGCCTGAAGCTGAAAAGCGCCTCCGGTATTACGGTAATAAGCAACACTGCCAAACTGCCTGCCTACGATAAGGTCATCCAGGCCATCACTGTCCACATCTTCAAGTGCAAAGGTGGTATTAAAGCCCGCCTCTGCGCTAAGCTCTCTTGCCAGGGCGAGGTCAAATGAGAAGTTGCTCTCAGTGGCAGGTACGTAGTATAATTTGGTAACAAAGCCGGTGGTGTCACTGGCCATAAATACCAGGTCGGCCAGCCCATCGTCATTCACCCTCCCACTGGCAATTTTAAGGTTTCGAACGCCCAGCGAGGAAAAGCCCAGGTAGTCATCATCAATGAGCCGGTAAGTAGTCCCCCCTGCTTCAGTATTATTTTGGAAAAGGGAAACGGTGGAGACAAAGGCTCCGTCGTGCATAGTACCGTAGCTTGCTGCCAAAAGGTCCTGGTCACCATCGCCATCTACGTCTGCGAGCATAATGGTGGCTTGTTCGCCGAGGTCGACCATCTCTCCCTGCAAAAACTCTTTGGTTTGGAGGCTGAGTTCCTCTCCTTGTATACTGTACAGCCAGTTGCTCTGGCGATAGGCTGCATTTACTTCTATCCGGCGTGGAAGGCCGGAGGACACGATTAATTCTTTTACTCCATCACCGTCCAGATCTTCCACGTAGCCTGAGGGGTAAAAGCCGGGCCTGGCCGGTGTGTCCCGTGGGAATGTGGTGGTAAAGCTATCGAAGCGGGCGGTGGCTGTGGTACCCACATTTTCCAGGTAGTAAAATACCTGGCAGGTTTCGTCGCCAAGCATGAGGTCTTTGTCGCCGTCACCGTCAAAATCTGCGGTAGTCAGCGATTTGCCCCCGGCGTGCTGCAGCCTGGCTCCCTGTCTCCCATCGGAGGGAGCACATGCCTGCTCAAATGCCAGCACACCACAGGTACATTCACGAACGCCTCCCCACTCACGGGTTTCACGCCGGAAACGTAGGCTACCGCAATTTCCGCTTGTTTCTACACTCAGGTTACGGTTATAGTTGATGGTAGTGCCTGTGCTAAAATCAAACACGAGGATGTCGGGGTCACCATCCCCATCAATATCATCTATAGCCGGCAGGTCTGCGCTGGTGGCAGGTATGACAAAGTCACCGCTCTGAGTTTCTGTCCTCAGGGTTTCCTGCTTCTCCCAGGTGATGCTACCACTAGCCTGTGGTATATTGAGGTAAACATCAATACCAAAGCCGGCACTTGTGACAAGGTCTTTACGGCCATCACAATTCATATCTCTGAGGAGGACCCAGTAGCGCAGGTCTGCAGGGAAGAGGTGCTCATACTGCGGAGCGTACTGCCACTGGTCTCCGCTACGCAGAAAAGTGAGCAGTCTGTCTGCGGTGCGGTCAAAGAGGACCAGGTCCTGAATGCCATCTGCATTAAGATCGATGGTGCTGTACTGGGGGGCATTGAGTCCACCGGATAGCCCGTGCCGGAGAGCCCGTCCTTCCGTATTGAGAAAGCGGGGAGTGGTGTCGTACCCAAACAGGGGTTGCTGGCCGTGAGCTGTATAAAATGACAGGCTAAGCAGCATACTGAAAAGAAGGACACAACTACGCATAGGCAAAAAAACTTTCATGTAAATGACACCTGAAAAGGGGTGTTCCCATAGGGGGGAATGAAATTTTCGGGTGGAGTAGGTGTATGTAAATTCATATTCCTTTAACGGGTCTTTACCTGAATGGGTATCTAAACTTATATTGCCATCATGATGGAAACGCTCTATACCCATTTTTTGAATAGCACAGGTGTCAGTACGGACACCCGCCAGATCCGGGAAGGCAACTTATTCTTTGCTCTGAAGGGTCCTAACTTTAACGCCAATGTCTTTGCCGGGGATGCCCTGGACAAGGGGGCTGCCCTGGCGGTAATTGATGACGAAGCTTATGCCAAAGATAGCAGATATCTGGTAGTGGACGATGTACTGGGAACTTTACAGGGGCTGGCCCGCCACCACCGCCGCCAACTTGAGGTACCGGTGATAGGCCTGACGGGTAGTAATGGTAAGACGACCACAAAGGAACTGATAAGGGAGGTGCTGAAGGCGAAATATGTTGTGTATGCTACGGAGGGCAACCTGAATAATCATATAGGGGTGCCTTTGACGCTGCTGAGGGTGCCGAAGGGAACGGAAATAGTGGTGGTGGAAATGGGGGCGAATAAGGTGGGTGACATCCGTGAGCTATGTGAAATAGCTGAGCCTACACATGGTCTGATAACGAATATTGGGCGGGCTCACCTGGAGGGCTTTGGTGGCATAGAGGGGGTACTGCGGGGCAAAACTGAGCTTTTTGATTTTTTACTGAAAAATAAGGGGCAGGTATTCATTAATACGCAGGATGAAAAGCTGAAGCATATGGTCAAGCGCTTTCAGGATAAGCAGGCCCTAACCTACCCGGGAGAGGAAGACTATTACCACTGTAGCCTGAGCGGCGAAGCTCCTTATATAAAGATACGTACTGAAGGGGGACTTGAGGTTGAAACGAACCTTATCGGCTCTTATAATTTTGGTAATGTGGCGGTGGCTCTTTGCCTGGGTAAATATTTTGAGGTACCTGAAAAGGATGCGGCGGAAAACCTGGGAGCCTACATCCCTTCTATGAATCGCTCACAGATAGTGACGAGGGGTAAGAGCCGGATCATTATGGATGCCTATAATGCTAACCCCGACTCTATGAGGGCGGCCCTGACGAATCTGTCGGCCATGCCGGGCGACAGGAAGGGGGCTATCCTGGCGGACATGTTTGAGCTGGGGCCGGAAAGTGAGGATAGACACCGTGAAATAGGGGAAATGTTGAAACTCCTGGGAATAGAAGAGGTTATGCTATGCGGTGAGGCTATGGCGGCTGCGGCTGAGGAGGTGCCGGGTGCGCACTATTTCAAGACGCGTGAAGGGCTGGCGGATTTTCTGAAGACGCACACCTTTGATAATGTGACTTTACTGGTCAAAGGCAGCCGCGGCATGAAGCTTGAATCCATTACTGAACACATAAATGCCCGATAACCGATGAATACTGCGCTGATACTGGACTTTTTGTCTGAACTGGAAAAAAATAATTCAAAGGAATGGATGGACGCTAACCGGGAGTGGTATGAAGAGGCCCGGGAGGAGTTTAAAAAACTGGTGGGGTATCTGCTGGAGGAAATGGCCTCTTTTGATGAGGGGCTGCGGACGGTAACGCCGAAGGAAAGTATATTCCGGATAAACAGGGACATACGCTTTAGTAAGGACAAACGACCTTACAAAAATAACTTCGGGGCTTTTATGGCTGAGGGTGGCCGTAAAACGCCGGGAGCGGGGTATTATCTACACATGCAGGCGGGCAATGAAAGCTTTGCGGGGGGTGGTATATATATGCCTCCGTCTCCTCTGCTGGCTAAGATCCGGCAAGAGGTGGACTACAATGCGGGTGAGCTGAAGAGGATTGTGGAGGAGCCGGAGTTTCGCAGTACGTTTGGCGCTATCAAAGGTGAGAAATTAAAGACGGCGCCTAAGGGGTACCCTAAGGATCACCCTAATATTGACTTGCTAAGGCTAAAGAGCTTTGTGGTGACGAAGGGGCTATCTGATGAGGAGCTGCGCTCACAAAATATTCACGAATACCTGGTGGGTATTTTTCGTACGCAGCGTGCGTTTAATGACTACCTGAATGTAGCGATAAGTTGACGAAGCTTATCCATTCGTCTACGAAAAGGTAGTATTCACAGACAAAAGTAAACAATTCACAGACTATCTTTCAATAAATCCTCATATCTCCACGTTTAGTGGAATTATATTAACAGTTTTAATCAACTTCTATTTTCTATTAGAACCTAAACAGCCATTTTAAGTGGAACATTAGATTTCTTTTGATAAAGAAACATTAAAACCTTACACCTTCAAATCCCTTTCATATCTTATTACCGGGTTTTTCGCATATGCTGTAGGTTTGTATAAAACAAACAGCTAGTATGGGAAAATCATTTTACACTCTTCTTATTCTATTGGTTTTCAGTGTCTTTACAGCGAAGCCTGTGCGTGGAGAAGGCATCAGGGGGCCATTGCAGGTATATGCGGAAAGCCTGGCCCTGTCGGGTACTTCACTAGAAAATGGTACAGAGATTAACTGGTCATCCACTCAGGAGTATTATGTGGTTAAATTTGTCATACAAAGGGCGGATCATTCCTTAAATTTCAGAGACTACTTTGAAGTAACGGCAAGCAATGAGGATGCACAAAACCATTATCAGCACCTTGACCCTTACCCCCGGACGATCAACTATTACCGCATAAAGGTGGTGAATGTGGACGGGGAAGAGGCTTTTTCCAAAACTATCCATGTTAGTCGCGGAGAGGAAATTGCCCGACCTGATGAACTATCGGAGGGGGTGGTAATATACCCAAATCCTGCACCCGTATATGGTAAGGTGAACCTAAGGCTTGATAAGCCAGGTAACATTAACAGGATATCACTAAGTAAATATGACGGTGACGATGCTCCTTCGGTCTTAATAGGTGAATCCGGCTACCGTAATCAAGTGGAGTTTATCTTACCGGAAAGTACTACGCCTGGCATTTATCTGCTTCACTGCCAGATAGATGGCAACAGGATTTGCAAAAAACTGGTAATAGACTAAAATAAGCGATAATTCCTGTTTCTCAATAGATGTTGATTACCCGGTGGGATGTGTATCCCCCGGGTATTTTGTATCAGGCCTGTCCTTTAAGAGACAATTCGTTTTCCTGCAGATCTTCGAATGTGATTTTAAAGGTGGTGCCTTTTCCTTCCTCACTGGTAACGAGAATACTACCGCCCTGAACCTCTATCATGGCTTTTATAATATAGAGACCTATACCGGTGCCCTCTATTTCCAGGCTGGTATGGAAGCGGCTAAAGGGCTCGAACAGCTTTTTGCCAACTTTATTCATATCCATTCCAATGCCATTATCAGAGAAGATAAGCATACTTTTATCCTTTTCTTTATATAGCTCGAGGCCTATATGAAGGGGTTTTTGGTGATCCCGGTATTTGATGCTGTTACTGAGCAGATTTTGAAGTATGCTTCTGAGAATGAAAGGTGTAAAAAATAGCCTTGGCTGCTTAAAGGATTCGTTAAATGTGACGTCAATATCGTAGAGATGCTCTGTATAGTACTTTTTGAGATTGTGCCAGAGGTCTCTTACTTCTACCCATTCCCGGAGGTCATTGGTCCGTTCATTAACCTGCAGTACTTCATTAAATCCTTCGATGGTGGAATTCATCTGGGCGAGGGACTTCTGCATTATGCCCAGCAGCTTTTCTACTTCAGTATGGGCTATTTGATGCTCGCTGATAAGCTTCATGCAGATGCGCAGGTTACTAAGGGGGGAGCGAATATCGTGGGTGAGGGCATAGGTAAGGTCCTCTACCCTGCGCTTACTCTGAGTCAGCTCTTCGTTAGTTTTAAGCAGCTCCTTCTTAAGCCTGCTGCGCTCAGCGGCAAAGGTCACTGTTTTATACAATAACTCTTCGGAGAGCATGTTTTTCACCAGGAAGTCCTCAGCCCCCTGGTTTATCGCCTGCAGGGCCAGCTCCATGTCGTGCATACCGGTAAGTATGACTATAGGCAAAAAGGGATTATGTAACTGAATGGCTTCAAGGCCTTCCAGCCCCTGACTATCCGGCAGGGAGAGGTCCAATAAAAGACAACCGGGTGTAGTGGTCTGCAGGGCGTGGAGCACATCGGATATTCTCACAAATGCTTTTGTGCTACAATAACCCGCAAGCATTTCTTCAATGATCACCGTATCGGCAGGGCTGTCTTCTACCAGCCACACATCAGGTAGGTGTTTGATCACTGTTTTTCTCTTTTGGAAGTTTAACAATTGAGAACCAGAAATTTTCAATCGCCTCAATAACTTTCTCAAACTGATCAAAGTCACTGGGCTTGGTAATAAAGCAGTTGGCGTGCCCCTGGTAGCTTTTTATGATATCGTCCCGATTAGAGGAGGTGGACATAATTACTACAGGGATGACCATAAGGCTGGGGTGTGATTTAATTTCTTTCAGTACATCGAGTCCATCTACTCTGGGAAGGTTAAGGTCCAGCAGAATCATGTCTGGTAATTCACCGGGTGATTTTACCCTTAAAGCTTCCAGCGCTTCTTCCCCATTAAGATGGGTTTCCAGGTTTATATCGAGGCGGCTATCTAACAGTACCTCTTCCAGCATAGCTATATCTGCTATGCTATCTTCAACCAAAAAAATATTAATCTCCTGCATAGGGGTTAGTTCGATTAAAGGTCTTTGGCAATGGTAAAATAAAAAGTTGTACCCTCGTTCAGGTCAGACTTAACCCAAATCTTCCCACCGTGTTTTTCTACGATTCGCTTGCATATGGACAGCCCAACGCCGGTGCCGGGGTACTCCTGCACGGTGTGTAAGCGACGGAAAATGACAAAGACCTTATCGAAATACTTTTCCTCTATGCCTATACCATTATCTTTTACAAACAGTTCCCAATGGGTATCATTTTCAGTACCCCCAATTTTTACCACCGGGTTAGCGTCTTGCCTGCGGTATTTCATGGCGTTACTAATCAGATTTTGAAATAATTGGTTTAACAATGTGTGATCACCCTTCATCGTAAAAGGCACATCACATTTTATGCGGGCACCTTCTCTGCTAATAGCATGTGAAAGGGACATTTTGAGCCTGTCTACCATCTTACATACACTAAGGGGCTCGGGTTCCAGCTTGCGGCTTCCGCTTCTGCTGAATTCCAGGATGTCTTCTATCAGTTGTTGCTGCCTGGCGGTACCATCCACGATAAAATCTATGTAGCGCCTGCCCCGCTCATCCAATTGGTCTGCATAGCGCTTGGCAAGCAGACGGGAGAAGCTGGAAGTAGCTCTCAGGGGTTCCTGCAGGTCATGACTGGTGATATAGGCAAACTGCTCCAGCTCTTTATTTGAGCGTTTCAGTTCGTCCATATAATGCTCCAGCTTATGCTGAGTTTCTTTTCGCTGTTTTACTTCCTGCTGAAGCTGAAGGTTTAGGTTTTCCAGCTCATCTTTCTGCTCCCTGATCTTTTCGGCTTTGAAAAGGAAATAATCTTTGAGGGCATTACGGAGCTCCTTGGCGAAATAGATATTTTTATCTCCCCATGGGATGGATTTCATCCGTACTTCTTCCTGCCATTTTTCAAATGACTTACGGGGATGGAGCCTTACCTTGCCATCTTCTTCTCTTATCTCAATTTTATCGGGCTGTCCACCCCAGTTTACCAGTTGCACTACTTCGGGCCTGAGCCAGATGACGTAGGTATCGGTGCTTTTGGTGATAGTAAAGGCCATGAGGCCGCTGGCAATATTTTTATATTTCTGTGCTTCCGGCAGCAGAGCGCTCAGGTGATTGGTGTAGAAGAGAAAATTTTCGTCTGTAACCCTGGCTTTGACCAGGTTAATGATCTCAATAACGGCCTGGTTATCGGGGACTGGCCCGTGGCACAGGACCTCGCCTTCAGAGACGAGTATGAAGGCGAGGGCATCGGTGAGCTGAAGTAGCTCGCTTTTTACCCGGTGCATACCTGCCATAAAATCCTGCTGCCGGGATACACTCTCCAGAATAGCACTGTGGATGCTCCTAAGGCGACTTTCTACTACCTGGGTATCGCTCTTTTCTTTAAGACTGAGCTGCAGTGAAAGAATCTGACCAATATACTCTGCGGCTATACGTACATGATAGGGTACGTAATGCTCAGAAAGGTGGTGGCAGGCAATAAGCCCCCATAGCTTACCATCTTTAATAAGCGAGATGGTAAGGGTGGCTTTTACCCCCATGTTATGCAGGTATTCGATGTGTATGGGGGACACGCTGCGCAGCATAGTATTGCTCAGATCCAGGGGCTGGCCCTGGGTCAGTGGGGTGGTTTGCGGAATAATTTTCGCAGGCTGATAGGTGGTATCGGGTATGTACCGCAGCCAGTTTCTGAGATAAAGAGCCCTGGCCTGGGAGGGGATGTCGGAGGCAGGGTAATGTAACCCGAGGTATCCGGGTGCATAGCTGTTACGCGCTTCGGCAATGACGTCGCCATTCCACTCATCATCAAACTGGTAGATCATGACACGGTCGAAACCTGTAAGGGCTTTAACCTCGCGTGCGGCAATGCCGGTAAGATCTTCCATGGTTTCGGCTCCCTGGAATTTCAGCAGGCTCTTGCGTGAGAGCTCATAAAAATGAGGAAATGAAATATTATTTTCATTGCGCCCTTTTTCGATCTCTAATACAACACCCCCGTTGCTACGGTGAATAATGCCGCTAAAGTCTAGGGGCTCACCGCCTACGTCTATGGTAAAACTGAGGGGGTTAATATTATTCAGGAAAGGATTAGCCAGGGGTAGTTTTTCTCTTTCTATTTCGGCTATAATTTCATCCAGCCTATCCTGCCCGATAAGGTCGGCTAAAGAGGTATCGAGTAGCGCTTCGGGGGAACGACCCAGTATTTCGTGTACGGTATCGGAGGTTTGTAATATCTGAAAGGTATCGGGGTCCATTACCAGCAACAGGCCGTAGCGTTGGGTAGCTCCTGGTATATGAATGGGCTCTTTATCGCACGTTTGAAGGTCTCCGCCTCTTACGTTTGTATTCAGCTCTTCCATGATCTGCTATGCGTTTTGATGATCTAAAAAATGGGTGGCCTGCCTGTAGCATTGGGCAAAGAGGGCAAATGATGTGCGAGCGGCCTGGATGGTGGCTTGCTGCCTGTCCGGGGCATCAATCTGATTGAGGGTTTCTTTAAAGGCATTCCAGGATCTTCCATCAAACCGGTCATAGCTTTGCAAAAATCGATCGGCGACGCCTTGGGTCATAAAGGGTTTTTCCAGCAGGTGCTTTGAGATCATCCTTGCGCCCATGGCAGAGCCTGCCAGGACGTATACATGGCCAAGGGCGGAGGCTTCGGCGGTGTGCTGGCTCCCCTGGTGGCTTAGCTCCCGGAGGGGCGGGTCTGGCAGGGGGCCTTTTATACTTAGGTCATGGAGGTCTTCCCGGAGCATGTCTGCCCGGGAAGGATGAAGCAGGTGGTGTACGGTGGAGGGTAGCTCTACCTCTGCTACGCGCATTTCGTGCGCTTTAAAAAAAAGGTAATTGGAAAGAAGGTACCGCTTATAATCTTCGGCAGAGAACGCTTCGCTGAAAAGAGAAGGCTGGAAGACCTTTTCTGTAGCATCATGTTCGGCCGCAATACTGTCCTTCAGTGTATCGTGAAAAGTCATACGAATGTCAGGGAAAAAAATTAGGATCGAAACCAGTCGGGCCAAAATAGTAAAATCCGCTTATATCCCATACCCTTAGCCTTGTTCAATGAGAGAATGAGTCAATTTTGAATGAGAAAATGGTGAGCCTCACATCCGTAGAGACACGATTTATCGCGGCTTGCGGCGAACAACAGGAAGCAATGAATAAGAACGAGTTTTTCTTGTTCGGCTTCAGGTATGGCTGAGTTAAGCTACAGACTCCTGTAAACCCATAGCAAACCATAAGTGAGAAAATAAAGCGCCCCCTTTTTAAAAGGCACGTTTAGCAGATTCTTACCGCATAGTAAAAGGCAATGATTTGCAATGAGAGAGGCGACTACCATAAGGAGGTAATATGACGGGAAAAATTGCCCTCATAATTCCAAAAAAATAGGCGTATGATTGTAGATGAACTTAACGTAACATGTAATGGCCAAAATAAACAGGAAAAGTATCTTCTATGGAATGAGCGGCAAGCTTGGCGATGTGGTTTTTAAAAACCGTAACGGTGAAACCTATGTAAGCCAGGCAGCGGAAAAGAGCCTTAAACCACCCAGTGAAGCACAGCTAAATATGCGTGAGCGGTTTGGAAAAGCCACAGCATACGCCAAACAGCTTAAAGAAGATGCTGAAATGAAAGCATACTATACCCACTATCAGAAAAAAGCTGCCTCAGCCTTCAATGCAGCGATGCGGGACTATCAGCGCGCACCGAAAATAGGGCAGATAACTGTAGAAGCAACTGATAATGGAAAGCGCAGGTTAGTCATCTTCGCAAAAGATGATACCGCTATATCATCCTTCAGATGCCTCCATCAGGATACCAACCTGATAGTGAAGGCAAACAAAGCGTACGACATGTTTACGATCGAGCTACCCGAAGGAGTAAACCACATAAAGGTGGTGGTGATGGACCGCCCCGGAAATGTCGTTGTCAAGGAAATAGAGGTAGGAGAATGATTAAATAATTAATAGAGTCATTAAACAATGAAATAATCCAGGTCTGTACCCGTTCCGGTGGGCTATAAGATGATTACTGTACCCCTAGAGACGCGATTTATCGCCACGTGCTCCCTCCGGCAGATTATCCTATGGCTCAAGGACTACCACCCATCCCTATCCTATTCACGCCCTACCGGCCCACCATTGTAAAGCACCCACTTTTTTTGTACTTTTACCATACTGAAAGAATTCACCAAACCCTTCTCCCCAAAAGAATACGCCCCATTCCCCCTTCTTATCCTTCGCTTCTGGTTCGCTATTTCTACGCTTCTGCTTCGCTTCTCCTTCGCTATGAGTCTTACGTGAGTTCATCGTAGGTTCGTCCCTCCCTCGTACCAAGGCTAGCGAAGAACCCAAATTGAATTTTTCTAATAGTAAAGCTGGTGATAGAGTTTATATAAATAAGCCCCTGCACAATCATAGAAGCGAAAAATGGCGTAGGCTGGGGAGTATAAATAATATTGACAGAAACGATATCAAAAGCCTTTACTACCCCTTTAATGATAAAGGAAGCTCATAAACACTACGCAGAGGGGGGAACAGTAGCTAAGCCCGGGGGCTACACGCACCACCTATGGGCGAGCAAGGTAAATAGAGGGCTGATCGCCATGGACCCAAACACCATGACCATAGAGCCAGATACGTTATTAAAGGCAGTGCAAGCGCTGGGTTTTGAATATACCCGGTATAAAAGCCAGGACTGGCCGCACAGGCGAGCTACTCATCATCATCAGAACAGACCACGCAAGTGGCACCAAGCCCCCCTTCGTATACCATAGCCGTCAAAACTAAGGCCTGTTTATTTCTTGGTCCGACTCTCGGTGGTCCGACTCTCGGTGGCCCGACTCTCGATGGTCCGGCATTCGCTGGGCCCGCATTCCGGTGGTCCGACTCTCGGTGGCCGGCATTCCGGTGGCCCGCATCCGGGTGGTCCGACTCTCGGTGGTCCATGCGAAATGGGGCACAATAGTAAGCACTCCCAAGGGTTTATTTTTGATGCCTACGAATGAAACCGGATTAGCTCGACTCCAAAGGACAAGTGGCTTCCTAGCCCCTTCCATTTATCTATCACCCCCCAACTAAAAACTCATAACTCAACACACCCCACTCAATTACTCTATTAATCAATAATTCTGTTACTCTATTATTCTACCTTTCCAATCTCCATCAATCTGCTACTCTCCACTAAAAACTCACAACTCATCACTCAATAATTCAATTACTCTATTATTCTGTTACTCTATCATTCACTCATTCCCTCATTAACTTCTCAGCCATCCGCCACCCCATCCATCTACCACCCCCAACTCAATTACTCTATTATTCTGTTACTCTATCATTCACTCATTAACCACTCCCCAACTCTATTGAAAAAAAATGAGTAAATTTACCTCAGAACCAATAAGCTATGATAAAGAAGACCAGCCTGTACCTCCTTATCTGCCTGGCAGGCAGTATGCTAAGCAGTTGTTTCCTGTTCGGAGGCAATGACGATGACCCCAAGCCCGTACCTATCCCCCCCATAGAGCAACTGCCCCCCCTCACCACCGAAGGCAAAGGCACCTTTGGCTGCCTCGTGAATGGAGAGCCTTTTGTGAGTTATTATCCGGATGCTTTGGCGGATTATACTGTGATTGATTACATGATATTAAGTGCAGATTCACGCTCTCCAGAAAGTACGATCGGTATTCCTCTAAGAGACTATAATAGAGAAGAAGGGTATCGCGAATTACCTGATTCGTCTGCTTTTTATTCAATTTGGGATTCCAACTATCCCGATTGTGATTATCCTTTCTACGATTTTATAGAAGGGTGGGTTAATATATCAGACTTCAACGCTGCAGGAGAGTTTGTATCCGGTACCTTTGAGTTCACCTCTGTAAATGAACGGTGCGATACCCTACGTGTAACCGATGGGCGCTTTGACCTGCGCTTAGTCTGGTAATCATTACTCGAGCCAGCAGCTATGTCAGTATAATTAAGTTCAGTAACCTGCGACCGCATATTATTATGCCGATTTATCATTAATGAGGCAAATCCTTTATATCGCCTTGCGGATTTTAACATGAAAGCCGCTAGGCGATATAGGTCCCCTATCCTGAAACTACATACATTCTAATATTAACTAAATCATTAAAATGAGAAATTTATCACGTAGCCTGCTGGCTATGGTGGCCGGGCTGTGCTTTAGCCTCACCGCCCTGGCCCAGGCAGAAGATGACGTGCACGACCGCATGCGCCACATCTTTGCGCAGGTAGACCCGGCCTATGTGCCCAGCAACCTGCTCTATGACTATGGTTATAACCTCGCCGATGTCACCCCTTACCAGGGCCAGGCGGGCACTACCGCCGCCACCGACTACCTCGGCTGGCAGGCCCTCTACGCCTCCCTGTACAGCATGCAGTTCAGCACCTACACCATGCAGGAGCCCGCCGTCGTGCACCAGCGCATCATGCAGAGTGCCATAGCCGTCACTGAAACCCTGGGCGATAACGGTGTGAGCAGCCCGGTCACCATGCCCGTGATGGACTATGCCTACCAGCGCTTCCGCACCGATGCCCTGCCGGGAGGCTATGTGGAAATCATCAATGAGCAGGTGGTCCATAAGCAAGGCAATCCGTTTACCACCGCGCACGCCGTGGCCATGGTGCCCCGCCGCAACCAACTCCGCGGCCCCTCCCAGACCTTTGTGTTTGTGGACAGCCTCTACTTTACTAACACCGGCACGCCCCTGCCCGCCCTCAGCGTAGACCTGGGCGACGGCAGCGGCTACCGGACGGTAAGCTGGAACAGCCCCGTGCATGCCTGGTATGGGGCCGACGGCCGCAAGGACATACGGCTGCGCATGAGCCATGCTGACGGCACCCTGCGCGAGGCCTATACCCAGGTGCAGATAAGCGGGGTACCCGCCCTGGCCAAGAGTGCCCCCGCCACCCGCTACGCCGGCAACCCCCGGGATGTGGAGGTCTTCAGCTTCCTGGAGCCCGAGGCCGTCGTCACGCGCGTGTACGCCAATAATGACGGCGTGCTGCGCAAGCCCTTCATTGTCGTAGAGGGCTTCGACCCCTGGCACCTGATCGCACCGGACGACCCCACCCAGAATTATGACGTAGATGATTTTATCGAAAATCAGAATAATGGAGGATTGGCCAGGATTATTAATATTGACTATGAAGGGCAGTTACTCTCCGACTTTCTCGAAGAGAACGGCTACGACATTGTGTTTGTGGACTGGGTGGACGGCAGCGACATCTACAGCCCCAATATGAACATATTGCTGCAGGTGATACAGGCCGTCAACGACGACAAAGCCGCGGCAGGCAGCACCGAGCCCAACGTCATGCTGGGCCTGAGCATGGGCGGCATACAGGGCGCTAATGCCATGCTCCTCGCCGAAGAGCAGGACTATGACCACCAGATAAGCCTCTTCATCAATAACGATGTGCCCTATCAGGGAGCAAACATACCCGTCGCCTTTCAGCTTGGCCTCAAGCACGTCGCCGGCCTCAAGCTCAAGGTAGGGCCGGTGTTTGGCCTGCTGGGCAAAAAGCTGCTGGTACGCGAAATGCTTCCCGCCATACAAACGGGCATGGACGTGCTGAACTCCTACGGCGCCAACTCCCTGCTCCGCTACCAGGCCCGTAACGAAGGCAACACCGTGGCCCTCGATGCTGATCCCATTGACCTGAGGGGACTTGAGTTTACCCGGCAGTATCCCTTTGTAGATCCCGCCCGCACGCGCATGGTCGCCCTGGCTAACGGGCACGAGTGCGGCGACCGCCAGGCCTTTGCCGCCGGTACCTCCCTTTTTCAGCTCAGCGGCACCTACAGCCTGCCCTATCTGTGGAACCTGCTCGGTACGGCCCTGACACCCCTCACTAACCGCCCGGGGCTGTTTGTACTGGGGCCAGTGACCACCCAAAACGACCTGAAGTGGGACATCAAACTCAATGCCCTGCCCGATGACGGCCCCGCGCGCATCTACCGCAATAAGGTATGGATGGAGAAAAAGATCCTGTGGACCATACCTGTGAGCCAGGCGCTAACGGATGTGAATATAAACAGCCAGGCCGGCATGCTGCCCCTGGACAATGCCCCCGGAGGCACCATGGGCATGAGCGCCGTGGATGAGGAAGTACCCGAAGAGGTATTGGAGCTGCTGCCCGTCACCGAGTTCAGCTTTGTGCCTACCGTAAGCGCGCTGGACGTACAGGAGCCGGACGGCAGCCTGCCCCCGCAGGAGGCGCTCTACCTGCGCTACAGCGGCACGGCGGCCATGCCCACCGGCCTGCAAACCCCCATGGTCAACTACATCACCGAGAACGTCACCAACCAGCCTCACCTGCTGCTGTCCCAGACTAAAGGCAGGTGGCTGGCGGACGAACTGGAGGGGCTGAATCTGGGCCAGCCCTGCGCGGGCCGCTGCGGCTGGCGGCCGGAGGTAAGCCTGCCCGGCACCGTGTGCAGCGGTGATGAGGTCACCCTGTCCGTCAATAATCCCTTCGGCTTTCCTCTCACCTGGATCGCCGATGAGCGCCTGGAGCTCATTGCCGAAAGCGGCAATACCCTCACTGTACGTACACCCGAAGGCATGACAGGAGTGGTCTATGACATAAATGTAAGGTTAAATGCCGGCGACTGCGGCACCTACCGTACCCCTACGGCTTACCTGAGCGTAGGCGACCTGGACCAGCAGGCCCTGAGTGGCGAGCTGCAGGGCAGCAGGACCCTCTCGCTGGGCTCCGAGACCACCTTTTACGTCTCTACCGTGAGTAATGTGGAGAGTTACGAGTGGCTGGTGCCCGAAGGCTGGCAGGTACAAAACCTGGGCTGGAAGGCCAACATCACCCCCACCACCACCGGCACCGCCCGGGTCATGGTCAAGCTGCGCAACGGCTGCAACTTCGCTACCGACTACATCGATGTATGCGTCAGCGGCAATGGCTATAGCTGCGGAGGTAGTTCCGGGCCCTGCGGTACGGTCACAGACCCCTGCGAAGGGCCGGGCAACCCCACCGAGCGCAGCGTGCTGCCGGAGTTTTACCCCAACCCGGCGGGGAATGTGATTACGGTACGCTTTCCGCCGGAGGCGCAGCAGCAGCCCGGCCGTAACCTCTACCGCGTGCGGATACGCGATAACCGCATGCAGACGGTACTAAAGCAGCAGAACCACGAGCGCACAAGCACCCTGGACGTGAGCGACCTGCCCGCAGGCCTGTACACCATCGAGCTATGGTGGAAGGGCGGCTCCGTGACCGAGCAACTTATTATTGAATAAGCATACTAGCAGTAGAATAGGGTAGTCTAAAGGGCTTCCCTATTCTTTACGTGTCATACCTATCGGAAAAATACCCGTATATTTACCACGATTAATTCAGCATAGCCATGTACCGATTGACCAGCATATTCTTCATTGTTGCCTTACTTATACTTCCCGGCTGCTTCCTGTTCGGGGGCAATGACGATAACCCCGCGCCCGCGCCCATCCCCCCCATAGAGCAACTGCCCCCGATCACCACCGAAGGCAAAGGCACCTTTGGCTGCCTGGTCAATGGAGAGGCTTTTGTGAGTTATTACCCCAATGCCTTAGCTGATTACAGCGCCTGGGAAAGTTTGATTATTAAATCTGATTTCAGAAGCCTAGATGCTAGTATTAGTATCCGCATTGAACCATACAATAGGGAAGAAATTAGATTTATATCACCAGATGGAGCTATGCAGTTTGGTATGGGTAATGCTGAGGAAGCATGTGACTATCGTGAGGTAGACAATATCGAGGGCTGGGTAGAAGTAAGCGATTTCAACCCATTCGATGAGTACGTGTCGGGCACCTTTGAGTACACGGCTGTGAACGAGATGTGCGATACCGTACGCGTAACGGATGGCCGGTTTGACTTGCCCTTAGTATGGTGACGAGGTAATTGAGTAATAGAACTGTTGAGTAACAGGGTTATTGATTAATTGAATGGGCCTCGCTCAAATACTCTCTGCTTACCCGCCATCAACCCTATAGCATACCAGCATCTGCTTCATTGTCGTCTTGCTTATACTCCCCGGCTGTTTCCTGTTCGGAGGCGATGACGATAACCCCAGGCCCGCGCCTATCCCCCCATAGAGCAACTGCCCCCGCTTACCACCGAAGGCAAAGGCACCTTTGGCTGCCTGGTGAATGGGGAAGCTTTTGTGAGTTATTACCCGGATGCTTTGGCAGGTTATAGTGTATGGGAGAGCATGATTATCAGTGCTAATTTTAGAGATGCCGAGGCTCATTTGAGTATTGGTATACTACCCTATAATGCTGAAGAAAAAGCCTTTCATCTGCCTTCTTCTGATATGATATTTAGAATTGGTAGCGGCGAAAATGTCTGCGACTACCGCGCCTGGGACAATATCGAGGGCTGGGTGGAGATTGTGGAGTACAATCCTTTTGAAAAATATGTGTCGGGCACCTTTGAATACACCGCCGTGAACGAGACTTGTGATACTGTACGGGTAACCGATGACCGGTTTGACCTCAGAGTCATTCGTTAATCTCGGAATAGCTACGGTGATTGAATTGATGAAGTAATTGAGTAACAGAGTAAATAAGTAAGGTGCTGGCCGGAGGGTTAGTGCCTTTTTTAATGAGTGAATGTTGAATGGGGGAATGATTCAATGCTGTTTACCCGTAGAGGCGTCCCCTTGGGGATGCCTATGGTACGATTAATCGCGACTTGTAGCGTATAGCAGAAAAGCGACAACTGGTGAATAGAATAATAGCATAAGACCGCACCCAGATGATATACTAAAAATGAATGCCTTGTGTAGCTTATTAGCACCCTGTGCTAAATAGGCGGGATATTTTCCACCCGCGTAGCTTGAAGCATAGGCAAAATATGTATAGATTGGGAGCTAATATGCGGCTGCGGTATCTGAATAATGCCCTGCATGCCGTGCGCGATACGGGCTATTTTCTTTATATTTAGAAAGGAAAAAATACTGTATAGCTAAGATAATGCCATGAAAACGAAGACAATCAGCACACTACACAGCTACCGGCTCAGGCCGGAAACTATGCCCGCCCTTACCGGAGGTACCGGTGAAGGGGGTACTACCGGCAGTAACGGAGGTGGTTCAGGTGAACCGGATTTACCGCCCGTTATATGGCCGGATGACACTAGTTCAGCCCGATTATATTCACCACCAGCTTAATTTACCTACACTCCATGCGAACAATCAGCACACTACACAGCTACCGGCTAAGGCCGGAAACTATACCTGCCCTTACTGGCGGAACCGGTGAAGGGGGTACTACCGGAGGAGATGGTGGAGGAATGGGGACTGAACCAACCCCGCCACCAGTATGGCCGGATGATACGTCTGCCTACGCTAGGCGCTTACCTATATCTTAAATACGATCAGAAACCAACCAGCGATAATGAAGAGACTACTACTTCCTGCACTCCTTGGTGTTTTGCTTCTAAGCCTGGCCTGCGCTGATCAGGAAGCCATAAGCCCATTGGAAGCGCTCGATAACCCCTATGCCAGGGTTGATCACCTGATAAGCACTGCCCGCGCCACATACGAGACCGACCCTAAGGAGGCAGAACAAGCTGCTTTAAAAGCACTGGAAATAGCCAAAGCCGAATACTACCTGAAGGGCATACAGAACAGCCATAACGTGTTGCAATGGGTTTATCTTTATAGACTGCAAGACAATACAAAAGCTACTTATCACCAACAAGAATATGAGATTGCCAGTCATAAGCTAGAAAAAGTACAGGATATTGGGGCACTAAACTACTCCAAGGGTCATCACCTTTATGCTCTTGGGAAGTATACTGAGGCCACTCCGTTTTTATTTGAAGCTTATGAAAGCTATTTAGAGACTCGAGAGCCTGAAAAAGCAGGCTATAGTCTTTACACTATTTCACTTATTTTTCAACAGACTGGCTGGCCGGAAAAGGGTATTCAATACCTTAATAAGATACACTTAGATGAAATACCTGCTTCTTTTCAGGTAAGTGTACTAAAGCTCAAAGGGGTACTTTACTATGAGCTCCAGCAGTATGATAAGGCAATAAGTAGCTATACTGAGGGGATGTCTGTTGCTAAAGCGGAAAGAGACAAGGTAGCCACTCTTAAGCTGATGAATGCTCTAACATTGCCCCTTATAGATTCGAAAGCATACGATGAAGCGCGCCGAATCATAGGGGAAGGCAAGTCCCTGGCGCAGGAACTTAATGATAGAGAAAAGCTGGGAGAGGTACTACAAAAAGAAGGCCTGCTGTATGAACGGCTGGGAGCTTATGAACGGGCAATAGAGGCCAATAAAACGGCAGGTGGTTTATTCAGGTATGCGGGCAACCAAGAGCGTATGGCTATGGTACAACTGGACTTATCTCACCTACATAAACTGAAAGGGGAGTATGAAAAGGCTCTGGCCGCAGGGTTGGAGGGTACGGCTTTGGAGAATATAAGCCACCAGACCAAAACGCAGCTTTATAATAATCTGAGCACTATCGCCCAACTGAATAATGACCAACTGAACCACTTTCGCTATGAAAACGAGGCGCTGAGAATGGAGAAAACAAGCCTTGAAAACAGCCACCACGTGGGTGTGCACAAGGCAGAGCTGGACTACCGTACCATGCTGGAAGACCGGGCACTGGATGAGCTGCTGGTGACCCATGAGGAAAACAGGTTTGCCTATGACCTCAAGCGCTATGCGATACTGGCCAGCGTGGTGCTGATGGCCTGTGTGCTGGTGATGTTCCTGCTAAACCAGGGCCCTATGCGCCGCTATGATAAGCTGCTGGGTATAATGCACCAGCGCATGATGCACATGTATGACGAGGTGGGCAAAAGCATGGAACGCCTGAATAAGCTTTTTCCCCTGGCGAATGCTATCCATAAACCTGCCCCGCCCGATGAGCATGACATACACCGTAAGCGCAACCAAAAGGGCGGCACCGAGGGGGAATGACCCGCAGATGCCTGAGGCGTAGCAAAAACTCTTTGATCTATCTTAACTGACTCTCCCTGCAATGGGTACTTTTCTTACCATTCCCCTGATTATATGGGCTATGCCGGCCGTGGCACTGGGTGTGTATGTTGCGCTAACGTATGTACGGGCGCGGCAACTGCAAACAGCGATACACAATACCCGGGCGGTAATGGCGGCTACGGAAAAGCTGCACCGCGGCCTGGCGGTACGATACTATGTGCAGCGAAAGCACGAACTGAAACGTACGCTATATCGCTGTAACCGGTCCCTGCTGGAAAAAACAACGGCACTGGCCCTGGTAGAGCCACAGCGTAAGCTATTCGTCCATGCGATGAGGCTGCTTGACCTGGTGCAGGACCTGCCTGTAGAAGAGGTGCTGGCGGTGAAGGATGCGATCATACTGACCTCGCGCGGAGGGAAGGCGATGCAGGCAATGCGCCACCTGCTACATGATGATATAGTGGCGGAGCGGGGGATATATGGCTCGGTAAACGGATACTTCAGGTTTATCATAAAAGAGACGCTGGATGTAGTGGAGGTATACTGCAGCGATCCGGACAGGCGCTACCCGCTGCGTGTGGAAGAGGACATAACACTGGCGGTGCTGCAGGTAATGATGCACATGATATTTGACCGGACGCCTACGGCAATAGTAGTACACCTGGACTACTATGATGACCGGATAGAGGCGACGGTGAGGGACAATGACCCTTCGGAGGCTAATGTAGACTTATGGGGGGCCAACCTGCCCGTGATACCAGACTCGGCGGTGTATGCTATACGCATGGCCAAAGAGTATAATGGATATTCGGACATGGTACAGCACTATACTGAAGGCTTGTGCCTGCGGCTGGTGGTGCCTGTTTAATGAGAGAGTGTTGAGTTAAGAAGTTATGCTGTATACCCGTAGAGGCGCGATTAATCGCGACTTGTGGCGGATAGCAGAGGGTTGGGTAGTGAGTGAATTGATGAGTAACAGCGTTATTGAATAATAGAGTTTTGAGTGTTTAGTTATGAGTTGGATAGGGAGACGGGGTGCTGGTCGGAAGGCGGGTGCCTTTTTTAATAGGTGAATTTTGAAGGGGGGAATTGATGAGTAATAGGGTAATTGAGTTATAGAATAATAGAATGCAACAGGATATCTGATCTTTTCTTTATCTACCTACCAACACCCTCTGACCCACCCGCCTTTACGGAGTCATTTCCCATACTGAAGACTTGTCAGCAAACAATCACCAGGTTATACGGTTAATAATATAATTCCACTACCTAAGGAACTTTAAATAAAGCTATTTATAACCGAACTCTATACGTAGCATATAGAAAAACCCCGGCCCTTTACAGGAGCCGGGGTTTTGTATTTTATGGCTGTGCTGCCTGGCTATCAGGCGCCTGCAGTGGCAAGCTTGCGGTCATAGCGACCGGTGCCGAGATCATTAAGTAACCTGAAGTGACTGGCTAGTGCATGCACGAAGGTCTTATGCTGGTAGTATGGTATACCGTACTCCTCAGCTGTTTCTTTAACGATCCTGGAGATTTTTTTATAGTGGACGTGGCAGATATTAGGGAACAGGTGATGCTCGATCTGGTAATTGAGCCCACCAATAAACCAACTAAAGATACGACTGCGGTGAGCAAAATTTGAAGTGGTACGCATCTGGTGTATGGCCCAGTGATTTTCAAGGCTCCCTGCCTCATCGGGCATCATAAATTCGGTTTCCTCAAGTACGTGAGCGGGCTGGAATATAAGCGCAAGCAACAGACCGCAAATAAGGTGCATCACTACAAAACCAATAAGTACCTGCCACCACGCTACGGAAAGCACAAGCATAGGTACGACGAGGGTGATCACGAGGTATCCGACTTTATTGAGTATCACATGGGTAAGTCCGCCGCCAAAGGAAACGCCCTGCTTATCGAGCAGGCTGTTTTTCTTATACCTGACCAATTGCTCAAAGTCTTTGCTGACCAGCCAGTATAATGTCATGATGCTGTAAAAGAAGGGAGCATAGTACAACTGAAACCGGTACATTTTCTTGTGGGCCTGGTCCGGGGAAAATCGCATCACGGCATTGGTGATGTCTTCATCATGGCCGTGCACGTTGGTATAGGAGTGGTGCAGTACGTTATGCTGTATTTTCCAGTTCACGTGGTAGCCCCCGATGAGATTTACCATATAGCCGAGCGCATTATTGACCCATGCTTTCTTGCTGTAAGACCCATGGTTTGCATCGTGCATAATAGAGGTACCTATACCTGACATACCAAAGCCCATGAGCACCCACATGACCATCATGCTCCAGAAGGAGCTTACAAGACCGGTGACGAGTACCAGCAAGGGCACAAAGTACAGCGCCAGCATGAAGGCAGTTTTTACTTTCATGCTGCGGTTTGCATACTTTGAGATATTATTTTCTTTGAAGTAGCTATTTACCCTTTTTCTCAATGCACTGAAAAACTCGGGTTGATTATGATTATTAAACCTTACGGCCTGCATTTTCATATAGTGTGATATGGTTAAGCCCTTAAATATAAGAGCATTTAAATGGGTTTGTGGATGAAAGTGCCTTTTTTCGGTAAATTCCTGATTTTGCGAAGCCCGGGCATGAGGCTGTTACATGCCCCGGGAAAAATGTGTAACGAAGTAAGTGGATAATTAATTTCCTTTTTTCCGGCATATTTATTTTCCGGAGAAAAAATTGCCCACTAACCGGCAGCTAGTGGCCTGTTTACTACTGAATTTGGCAATTAAGATACATTTTCGAAGATTATAGCCGCCCCCTGGCCTACTCCGATACACATAGTGGCCAGTCCATAGCGGGCGCCACGTCGCTTCATTTCATGAAGAAGGGTAGCAGATATACGGGTGCCACTGGCTCCCAGGGGGTGCCCTATGGCAATAGAACCGCCGTTTACATTTACTTTTGCAGGGTCAAGTTCCAGCTCTCTCATGCATGCAATGGACTGGCTGGCAAAGGCTTCGTTAAGCTCTATCAGATCGAGGTCCTGAATAGTGAGGCCGGCCCGCTTCAGGGCTTTACGTGTAGCAGGGACGGGGCCTATGCCCATTGTTTCCGGCCTTACACCGGCTATGGCTACGGAAACCACCCGCGCCATAGGTTTAATGCCGAATCGCTTAAGGCTATCTTCTGAAGCGACTATGCTCATGGCAGCGCCGTCATTGACGCCGCTGCTGTTACCTGCTGTAACGGAACCGTCTTTTTTAAAGGCGGCTCTGAGACCACTAAGCACATCCACTGAGGAAAGGCGAGGGTGCTCATCAGCCTGGAAGATGATGGGGTCTTTCTTGCGCTGGGGAATCTGAACAGGTACGATCTCATCTTTAAACTTACCTGCTTCAAAGGCCTGCTGGTATTTTACCTGAGAGCTGTGAGCGAACTCATCCTGCTCTTTGCGGCTGATCTTCCACTCATCGGCTACATTCTCGGCTGTTTCGCCCATGGCGAAGGGGTGGTGCAGTTCTGCGAGTTTAGGATTTATAAAACGCCAGCCAATGGTGGTATCATATACCTTCTGATCACGGGCAAAGGCCTGCTCGGGCTTACTCATGACATAGGGTGCGCGGGTCATACTCTCGACACCGCCAGCCAGGTAAACTTCTCCCTCACCAAGCATGGTGGCGCGGCTTGCGTCCATAATACTTTGGAGGCCTGAGGCGCAGAGCCTGTTTACTGTCACGCCACCAATTTCCATAGGCAGGCCTGCCATAAGAAGGGCCATGCGGGCTACATTGCGGTTATCCTCACCAGCCTGGTTGGCTGCGCCCATGATCACATCCTCAATAGCGGAGGTGTCAAGGCCGGGATTACGGGCCACGATCTCTCTGATAACATGCGCGGCGAGGTCATCAGGGCGTACGCTTGCGAGGGTGCCGCCAAATTTGCCCACTGGTGTCCGGATGATATCTGCAATGTAAGCGTCTTTCATTTTCCTGCCTTTTATGTTTACTTTACGGCGCAATTTAACCTGATAAGATAATGATCCAAAGAGTCCAATCGCTCTTTCTAATAGGCATAGTGATATGCATGGTTTTATTTAACCTCTTTCTCATCTGGGAAAAAGCAGATCCTCAGACGGGTGAAATGATCACCCTTTCGAGTCTTACGCTTGCCTTTATGGATGCATCCGGGGACATGACCGAAGAGACGACATCGGTATGGTACCTGATGGGGCTTTCGATACTGGCAGGGGCACTGGCGCTTTATGAGGTATTCCGATATGATAACCGGCTGCTACAGATCAAGATTGGCTTTGCGAACACGATTTTGTTTATGGCTATAATTGGTATCAGCATTTATATAATTCTGAGAATAGGCGAGCCGGCGCTGTTGCCTGATCAGCTCGGCACGTTTGGTGTTGCATTCTATAGTGTATTTGTGGCTATGCTATTCAATAGCTTTGCTAACCGCTTCATCCGTCGTGATGAACGGCTGGTGCGCTCTGTAGACCGGATCCGGTAGGGTCCATTCTTACCCTTTGAGGCCCGGCTACAAAAGGAAGAGTGGGTTAGGTAAAAATCCGGTACCACTTTTGTATATTCTGCGTAAAATAGACCATGGAAAGAATTACCCCTATAACGACCGACCAAGAGGACCAGCGTAGAAGCCCTATCCCCCCTCATGAAAAGCAGTGGGCGCTGTGGTGCCACCTTTCCGGCCTGGCCGGGTTTATTATTCCCTTTGGCAATATCATTGCCCCGCTAATTATCTGGCAGGCAAAGAAGGATGAATATGCCAGCCTTGATGAACATGGCAAGGAGGTAATGAACTTTCAGCTAAGTATGACTCTATATATCTTTATTTCCTCTATCCTGATTATAGTGGTTATAGGTATCTTTGCCATGATGGCGGTGGGTATCGTATCCTTAATACTGACGATAGTAGCGGCTGTGGAGGTGGATAAGGGCAATTTTTACCGATATCCTCTTACTATCCGATTTTTAAAATAACGAATTGTACAGCCCGGCATCGCCCGGGCTTTTTTTATTGCTCCTCCCTGTTTTTTTGTCTGCCGCAGCATGTGGTAAGCCTCTCTATCCTGCAATAATTTATCTGAATGTGTCTACTGATATCAATTCCTTACTTTCAAATTACACTACACTTTTGGGTACCAGCGCATTAGGCTTTAATTTGCGTTAAAACCAAGATCAGGCCCAAACTATGCTTCAAAGACCCCGTAGAAACCGCAAGTCTGCCGCTGTGCGAAACATGGTGCGCGAAACCAGCCTTTCTGCCTCACAATTCATATTTCCCATGTTTTTGCTGTCCGGAAAAGGCCAGCGCTCGGAGGTAGCCAGCATGCCCGGCATCTACAGGCTATCGATAGATCTGATGCTGAAAGAGATCGAAGAGTGCATGAAACTGGGGGTCATGTCTTTCGATATTTTCCCTGCTGTACCTGATGAGCATAAGGATAAGTATGCCACCTATAGCTACGCTGAGGAAAACTTTTACCTGCATGCTTTATCCGCCGTAAAAAAAGAATTTCCTGAGGCCTGCATCATGACTGATGTGGCGATGGACCCGTATAGCTCGGATGGCCATGACGGCATCGTGGAGGATGGCCGCATACTTAATGATGAAACGCTGGACATACTTGGTAAAATGGCCGTAGCTCAGGCGCAGGCGGGGGCAGATATCATCGGCCCCAGTGATATGATGGACGGACGGGTGGGACACATACGCCAGGCCCTGGACGAGGCAGGGTACAGTGAGGTGAGCATCATGTCTTATACAGCTAAATACGCCAGCGCATACTACGGCCCTTTCCGAGATGCGCTGGACTCTGCACCGAAGTCGGGTGATAAGAAAACTTACCAGATGGATCCGGCGAATAGCCGTGAGGCCATACGCGAAGCGATGCTGGATGAAGCGGAGGGTGCGGATATGCTTATGGTGAAGCCTGCGCTGGCTTACCTTGATATCATCGCCTTGCTGCGCGAAACTACTACCCTGCCGGTAGCGGCCTACAACGTGAGTGGTGAATACTCTATGATCAAAGCTGCGTCTGAACGGGGCTGGCTGGATGAAAACCGGTGTATGATGGAGAAATTACTAGCCATACGCCGTGCAGGGGCGGATATTATACTAACCTACTTTGCGAAGCAGGCGGCTGGCCTGCTAAAGGAAGGATATAATTTCTAAAAAATTTTACTCTTTGAGGGAACTTTCCGCGGTTGTGGCATACAATTTGTTTTTAGTTAAACACAAACGGACGTCCCTTCAATGAATGACCGGCCAGGCCCTCGGGGTTGCGCAACGCTGGTCGCAGGCCGCTTCCCCTTCGGAAGCGAATCGGAAAAAAACTGTATATGAGTTGAACCTATACCCTTTTCAATCATGAACGGATTAAATTATCGTCTCGCTGCACTTATTCTTCTCCTGGTTTGTGCAGGCTGTGTAAGCTCAAAAAAGCTTACTGAGAGGGGCGACCTGGCCAACAGGGAGGGACTATATAAGGAAGCGTCCCAGTATTACCTTGAAGCCTTGCAAAAGGAGCTACATAATGAAGAGGCCCGCAGAGGTCTGCGCCGAAGTGGCCAGCAGTACCTGGATGTCATCTTAGGAGATTTTTACAAGGCGAGTGCTTCAGGTGACCGGGCTACGGCCGTGTATGCTTACCGCACGGCGGACGAGTTGTACAAAAGTGCTGCTAACGTATCTGTAAGATTGGAAAGGCCGGCTCACTACCAGACACTATACGATGATATTTTTGAAGAGTATAAGCAGGAGCTATATGACAGGGCGGTGGCCAGAATGGATGTCGGCCAGTTTGATGAAGCCAAGCAGGTACTGAATGAACTGTATACACTGGATGGCGACTACCGTGACACACCTAAACTGCGTCAGGTGGTGGTATTGGAACCTCTGTACATGCAGGCCTCACAGGCGATGCAATACGGCCGCTACCGCGAAGCTGTGTCAGCACTGGACAGAATAGAAGGCATAGACCCTGCCTATAAGGATGCTTCTGCCATCAAAACAGAGGCGGAAGACCAGCTAATGCTAACGGTGGCTATGCTGCCATTTCATAACCTTACCCGTGAGCGCATGATAGAGGACAAGCTTGCGGCGTATGTGCTGGGTAGCATCAATGATAAGCGAAACCCCTACATAAAGGTGGTGGACCGCCAGCATACGCAGTACATACTACAGGAGCAAAAGATGGGTATGTCTGGTCTCTTCGATCAGAAAACAGCCGCCCAGGCGGGCAGACTTATCGGGGTGAAAAGTGTGCTTATCGGCAAAGTGATCTCCTTTTCAGTATCGAAGGGAAACTGGCAGCAGAGCCAGAAGGAGGGGTATGCCGAATACTACACTACTGACCCTTATACAAAGGATAAGCAAAGGAAATTCAGGGATACCACCTATGTGGAGAATGTGCGCGTGGCAAGTGCCCGAATGAGCTTTCAGTACCTGCTGATATCGTCAGAAACAGGCGAGATACTGGGGAGTGACATCCTCACAAAGGAAACAAAGGCTGAAGAGGGCTACATTACTTATAAGGGGGATAAAGACGGTCTTTACCCTAAGAAAAACGGCAGGGTACTGCTGAGTGGTGAGGAAAAGAGCCGTCTGGATGACATGATCGAGCACCCCGGAGGCAAAGGGCTGCATATGGAGTCACTCTCCACGGGCTTATTCGAGGAGGTATCTGCCGATGTAGCGAAGCAATTAGACAAATATGAAAGGTCCAGGCAATGACATAATTCTTCTCAGTTTCCTGGTTCTGCTATGGGCGGGGGCCTGCGCTCCCTCCCTTACCAGTACGGGAACGGGAGATGGCAGGCCAGCCCCGGCATGGGTACAGCGCAGGCCTATGGATGCAGCCTACTACATAGGCATAGCAACCGTAGCCAAGCGACCGGGTGAGGATAACTACCGCGTGGCCAAGCAACTTGCCCTGGAGGATATGGCGAGTGAGATAAGTGTGGAGGTAAAGAGTACTACCACGCACTATGTGAGTGAAACGAACAGGCGTTACTTTGAAGAACAGTGGCAGTCACTGGTACGAACAAAAAGTCTGGAGCATTTGCGTGACTACGAGCCGGTAGATAGCTGGGAGGACGCTACGCATCTCTGGGTCTACTATCGCCTGTCACGGGCGGACTATGAAGACTGGCGGGCGCGGGAAAAGGCGAACGCGCTCACCTCTGCCTCGGAGTGGATAGACCAGTCGGCACAGGCAGTGGCAAACGGCCAGCTGCATCAGGCATTCAATTTTCTCGGAAAGGCCCGCGAGGCTCTGCTCCCGTTTCCGGAAGCTAACCGTGAGGGGGTGAGCCTGCAGTCGGTAGATAATAGGGCCATAGGACTGGCAGGAGGGCTGAAACTTAGCGCCAGACACATTGATAATGGTCCTCGCTGGCCGGGAGAGCCGGCAGCCCTGGTACTTGAGGCAACTTTCCGAACGGAAAATGTGGAGATGCCTGCAAGTGGCCTGAAAATTGTAGTACGTGATGCACTGGGCACCAAACGCTATGGTATACCTACCAATGGAGAGGTGAACCTTAGCGAAACAGCCAGCCAGATAGAAGTACGGTATGACTTTGGTGAATACCTTCACCTGCTTCCTGTACTCTCTAACCTGCGCCATAGCCAACAGGTGGCCATACCCGCCAGTCAAAGTGCTATCTACCTGAAGCCGGCGGCGGATACGTATTCGGTGAGGCTGACAGGTGAAGTTAGCAGGGCACTGGAAAGAGCGGGGTTTGTACTCGCACCATCGCCGGAAAAAGCGGAGTGGATAGCGGATCTGCAAATAGCCTGGCGACAGGATGTGAGGTATGGTATGTACACGGTATGGTGCAGCCCATCGGTGGTGCTAAGCCCTGTAGGGGGCAACGGATACCCGAGACAATGGGATATGAACGAAGCAAAAGGTGTGCACACTTCTCTGAGCGAAGCCAGACGGCTTGCAGCAAAAGAAGTGGAACAGCGCATAAAATATCAGACATATAAAGGAACTAGCCCCTCAGGTGATTATAGCAGGGGAAGTAATTAATCATTTTTAAATTCAACGGACATGAAAAACTCTATCTTCAACATTACTCTCAGCGGCATGGCCCTGTTCGTGCTTTTGGCCGTAGCCGCAGGATGTGGCAAAAAACAAGCTTTGCCTAAGGGTGAGGAGCTGGTGAGCGTATACTGCTCAGGCGATGAATACTTCAGCGACAAGAAGCACTTCCGTGCTAACGCGATTGGTGAAAGCATGGATCAGATGACCGCTAAGAAAAAGGCAACGGCCAATGCCCGCGAGGAACTTGCAGGTAGCATTCAGGTGACGATGAAGGCGGTGCTGGATAACTATGTAAACAGCCGGGAAGCCAACAATGTAGAGGACATTGAGGAGCGCTTCGAAGGCCTTAGCCGTCAGGTAATCAATCAGGTGCTGTCAGGTACCCGTACTATCTGCGAGAAGCAGACTAAGACTGAGTCTAATACATACAAGACGTATATGGCTATTGAACTTCGTGGTGATGATCTGGTACAGGCCATCAATGAAAGGCTGACTGAGGACCAGAAACTGCGTATCGATTATGATTACGAGAAGTTCAAGAAGACGTTTGAGGACGAAATGGAAAAGATGGAGAACAGGTACTAATCCTATTTGAGTGCAACTTCGTAAATGGAAAGAGGCTGACCGCTCCCGCGGCCAGCCTCTTCTTTTTTTTTTGAGCCCTCAATTGAATACGGTCTATTTGCCGGCATTGAATAGCTTTTGCTTTTCCTCTTTAGTGAGGCTTTCGTATCCTGAATCATTGATCTTATCCAGTATGGCGTCTATCTCATCCTGAGGAGTATTGTAGCCTGCTGAGGAACGAGAGGAAGTGCGTGAGCTACTTTTGCTATTGCTGCTTTTCTTTTGCTTACGGTGAGTAACGCGGATACGGGACCTGCCTCCAAAGCGCTCGCGGAAGAAATCGCTGATACGGGTGATCCAGCTACCAAAGTCTCTCCCTTTCTGAAGCTGCGACACATAAAGCCAGCCCATAAACGCACCACCCAGGTGGGCGAGGTTACCTCCTTCATTAGGCCCTACCAGGCCCATTATGCTGATAATCACATAAAAGAGGGCTATGTACTTAATCTTAACAGGCCCCAGGAATATGAGGAAGAAAGAATGATCGGGACGGAGGGTGGCTGCGCCGATAGTAACGGCATATACGGCTGCAGAAGCTCCCACCATGCCGGGGAAACCACTCCTGCCTACAAAATAAGGGATGGTATTGAAGGCTATGAGGTATAGGAATCCCCCTGCGAGTGCTCCCAGGATGTAGAGGTTAATGACGCGCTGTCCGCCAAGGTACTCCTGCACGATCTGCCCGAACCAGTATAGGAAGAGCATATTAAAGAGGATGTGGAATATACCTGACAGGTCATGCGCAAAGGCATAGGTAAGTATGGTCCATGGCCTGAGGATAAACTCTTCGAACAGGGGAGGGATGACGAACTGGTCGTGGATTACAGCAAATATACCTCCTGCGCCACTGAGCCGGAGTACGACACCGAGTACGCCGAGCAATACATACATTACCACATTGATAATGATGAGTTGTATGATCGCATTATTAGGCCTGCGAAAATTTTCTTTTACACTATTAAAAATACCACTGAACATGGTTAGTATACTCGTTTTTCTTTCCAGATTAGTTTCACTACTACAAACGCTACAATAGCGCCTGCAATATGTGCAAAGTGCGCAACATTATCACCCGGCGCACGCTGCAGACCTGCATATACTTCAAAGAACATGTAGGCAATGACAAGGTATTTGGCCTTGACGGGTATAGGAGGAAACAGCAATACCAGCATGAGGTTTGGAAATAGCAGGCCAAAAGCGGCCAATATGCCAAACACAGCCCCGGAAGCTCCGACCATGCCACTGGTACGGCCAAGCACATTAAATAGCTGAGTGGCTACCTGCTTCGTCTGTTGCCTTAGTTGGAGGCTTTCAGGATTTCTGTCATATTCATTAGCAAGGCCACTCAGGCGGGGGTCCTGGCTGTATCTGGGGACATTTTCAGACAGGAAGGCGTAGAAGTTAGTGGGAGTGGGCTCTGCGAGGTATGTCTGCACATCTTCTTCAAAAGATTGCCGCTCGTGGTAGTTCCATGCCCCATAGAGTACACCGGCCCCTACCCCTACGGCAATATAAAAGGCGAGGAAGCGATTAGCCCCCCATTTCTGCTCAAGGAGAGGCCCAAAAATGACAAGGGCAAACATATTGGTGAATAGGTGCCACCATCCTGCATGCAAAAACATGTAGGAGAAGAACTGGTAGAAGGCGAAGTTTTCGGTCCGGAATGTATATAGCGCAAAAAGTTTATTAACTGCTCCTCCTAAAAACAAATTCAGCAGCAGCATGGCCACGTTTATGATAAGGAGCATTTTGACAACAGGAGTAAATCTGAACATAGGCTTATGCTATGGTAGTTATGCGTTAAAAAAGCTACCTATCTTATCCATCGATAATAAGGCAAACGTCTGCCCGCCATCCGGGCTGTAGTTGGGATTAGAACATGCAAACAACTGGTCTATCAGGGCTCTCATTTCTTCGGGTTGCAGCGTCTGGCCAGGTTTTACGGCTGCCCGCTTTGCCATAGACCGTGCCAGGTTCTCGTACTTATCCAGGGAAAGCTGTGACCTGAAGTCTTTATACTGGTCTATCAGCCCCTCAAATAGCTCCTTTTCATTCTGGCCTTGCACATCTGCAGGTACCCCATTGATAATAAGTGCATTGTGGCCAAAAGGCTCAAATGAAAACCCTAGCGCGTGTATCTCATCCGACAATTCCATTACGAGAGAAAAGTCAGAAGGGTTTAATGTGACTGTCTGCGGAAACAGGGATTGCTGACTGGCTCCGGACTGGCTGCTTAAGGTTTCGAGGTATTTCTCAAACATGATACGCTCATGTGCAGGCTGCTGGTCTATCAGCATGATGCCTGACTTGACCTGTGTACAGATATACCGGCGGTGTATCTGAAAAACCACCTGTGCATCTGCATGGGTTTTTTCTGAGCCTCCGCCGGCACCCTCCATGCGGTTGGCCGCACTCTCCAGGGTAAGGCTCATTCCCTCTGTGCGGGGAGCGGACTGTGCGGGTTCATCCTCCAGGCCTTCGTATAGTTTCTGCCACTCTCTATCGAAGCCACGCTTATCGGGGAAGCGGGGCATGGAGACTTCTCTGGGGGCAGACCGGAAGGGGGACTCTCCTCCCCTGCTGTCAAAGTCCTTATCGCTAAAAGAAGGGGCTGAAGGGCCGCTACCGATCGCGGAGAAGTTAACATCCTGATCAAAATCCAGTGAAGGGGCAATATTATGGGTACCCAGGGCCTGCTTTACGGCTGCCCGAATTACGCCATAGACGGTGCGCTCATCGTCAAATTTTATCTCGGTCTTGGTGGGATGAACATTGATATCAATATGTGTAGGGTCAATCTCGATGTACAATACGTAGAAAGGGTAATGATCATCTCTCATTAACCCTTCAAAGGCATTGACCACTGCGTGGTTGAGGTAGTTATTCTTAATGTATCGGTTATTGACGAAAAAGAACTGTTCGCCGCGTGTCTTCTTAGAAAACTCCGGCTTGCCTATATATCCGTGTACATTCAGGTGGGTGGTATCTTCGGTTACCGCCACCAATTGCTCACGGTAGTTTTTACCAAACAGGCCTACAATCCGCTGGCTAAGCTTGCCTCCTGGCAGGTTGTATATCTCCAGATCATTATGATAGATGGACAGGGACACCTCGGGGTTGGCCAGTGCCACACGCTGAAATTCGTCATTCAGGTGGCGCATTTCCACCGGGTTGCTCTTCAGGAAGTTACGGCGGGCCGGGACGTTGAAAAAAAGGTTTTTTACGGAAATAGTGGTGCCCTGGGTGAGCTGTACAGGCTCCTGTTTTTTCACTTCGGAGCCTTCTACGGCAATGCATGTGCCGAGTTCATCCTCACTGCGGCGTGATTTCATCTCTACCTGAGCGACGGCGGCTATGGAAGCGAGCGCTTCACCACGAAAGCCCATTGTGCGAATGCGGAACAGGTCTTCTGTCTCACGAATTTTGGAGGTTGCATGCCGTTCGAAGCTGAGCCTGGCATCTGTTTCAGACATACCAATGCCATTATCAGTCACCTGGATGAGTGACTTACCAGCATCTTTAATGATCACCTGAATCTGAGTACTCTTTGCATCGATTGCGTTCTCCAGAAGCTCCTTCAGTACTGAGGAAGGGCGCTGGACTACTTCTCCTGCCGCAATCTGATTGGCTAGCGCATCTGGGAGGAGGCGTATAATGTCCGACATGAACAAGGGGTTGAAAAAGCCAGGAAAAAATTACTTACCCAAGGCTTAGGTCTAAAGCACAAATTTTGCTTAAAAATACAAGTAAAGAACGGCGAAAACCAAAAGGGTCACCATCAAAACGATCTGAAGGGTGCTGGTCTTCCTGTTTTCTCTTGCTCTTTGGCGAAAACTATCTTCAATAATACTTTCCCTGTATTGATCCGGGGATTTTTTCTGTTCTAATTCGCGTTTAATCTCCATCTTACGCTTATGAATATCCTCTTTTACAGGATCATAGAACCTGGGATCAATATTAAACCGTTGATTTCTAGGAAGGCGGCCCTGAAAGGGAAATTTTAACATTTTTTTTAAATTCGATCGTTACAAATTTAAACCATATTCGTTAGACGGTAAATTGGAAACGCCTGTATGTTGAAAAAAGTTTGTGTGTTGCTGGTGTTGTTAGTGGCATTCCTCTCCGCCTTTATCTTTCCAGCTAATGATGCTGAAAATACCGATACTGCCAGACAAAACGGCTGGGTGGACAGTGTATTCAATGAGCTGAGTGATGACCAGCGAATTGCCCAGTTGATTACAGTGGCCGGCTATTCTAACCGGTCTGAGTCTCACTACCAGGAAATCGAGAGCCTGGTACGCACCTACAATATAGGAGGAATTTGTTTTTTTCAAGGTGATCCGATCTCACAAGCAAAACTTACCAACCGATATCAACTGGCTGCCGCGACCCCTATTATGATCAGCATGGACCTGGAGTACGGGCTGGGAATGAGGCTGGACAGCACTATCGGTTACCCCAACCAGATGACCCTGGGTGCATTACGTGATGAAAGCCCGGTCTATAAAATGGGTGCGGAAGTGGCCCGGCAATGCGAGGAGCTAGGTGTTCATGTCAACTTTGCCCCGGTAGTGGACATTAATAGCAACCGGGAAAACCCGGTTATTAACTACCGTTCATTTGGCGAAAATAAATACAAGGTGGCCCGCCTGGCCGGGGCTTATATGCGTGGCCTGCAGGATAATGGTATTATCGCTACGGCCAAGCATTTTCCCGGTCATGGAGATACTAATTCTGATTCACACCTGACTTTGCCTGTGATTCGAAGTAGCCGTCAGCGGCTTGACAGCCTGGAGCTGTACCCTTTCCGGGAGTTATTTGATGAGGGTATCATGAGTGTAATGGTGGCTCATTTATATATCCCGTCCCTTGATGCCACACCTAACCAGGCCAGCACTTTGAGCCCAAAGATTATTAAGGGCCTGCTAAAGGAGGAGCTTGGCTTCGACGGTCTGGTGTTCTCGGATGCGCTCAACATGAAAGGGGTTGCCAAATACTTTAAGCCGGGGGAGGTAGCCCTTAAGGCATTACAAGCGGGCAACGATGTGCTGTTACTTGTGGAGGATGTGCCTGATGCTATTAAAAAGATCAAGACGGGACTACGCCGTGGCACGGTAAACCGAAAAGAGTTTAACAAGAGCGTGAAAAAGGTGCTGGCAGCAAAATACTGGGCCGGCCTGCATAGGCCTTATAAGCTCATAGAGACTCAGGGCCTTTTAGAAAGACTCAATACTCCTGAAGCATACCTTTTGAAGCAGAAGTTGCTGGAGGAGTCTATTACACTTGTAAGAGACCGTAATAATTTTCTGCCTGTTACTCACCTGGACACGCTGACTTTTGCGAGCCTTACGGTAGGAGGTGATGAGGAAAATATCTTCCAGGAGACGTTAGGTAAATATGCTCCTTTTACTCATTACCATATGAAGAAGGGAGGGGACGATATGGAGGCGTATACCTCGCTGTTTGAGCAGCTGTCTCAATATGAAACTGTAGTTGTAGGATTACGGGACATGCGGAACTCACGCAGGCAAAATTACGGGCTGGATTCTGCTGACATCTTTTTCCTGAGGCAACTGGGTAAGGAAACGAAGGTGATACTGGCCACTTTCGGTAATCCCTACGCACTGGAGCAATTCGATACGTTTGATCACCTCATCTGTGCTTACGAAGACAACCCTTATACTCTCAGTATTGTGCCACAGGTTATATTCGGAGCCTTACCCGCACGAGGGGTCCTGCCGGTGACTGCGAGTGAATATGCTGAAGTGAACCAGGGGCAAATGACTGACCCGATAGGCCGGATAGGATTCAGTATGCCGGAAGACGCTGGCATGAATTCGGCCGTACTTAAGAACATCGACCATATCGTGGAAGAGGGTATTGAAATGGGGGCTATGCCCGGCTGCCAGATAGTGATCATCCGGAATGGCAAAGTAGTGCATCAAAAAGCTTACGGGCACCTGACTTATGAGCGGCTGAACCCGGTAACGAATGCTACGGTATATGACCTGGCCTCTATCACTAAGGTAGCGGGCACATTGCAGGCAATGATGTTTCTGCACGGCCGTGACCGCCTGGATACGGACAAGAAGCTTAGCCACTACCTGCCTGAGCTTAAAAAAACCAATAAGCGCAATACGCGGCTAAGGGATGTGCTGATACACCAGGCAGGGCTACAGCCTTATATTCCTTACTGGAAGGAAACGGTAGACAACTTCGGGCCCAAGCCAGGATTTTATAGCATCTACCCTAATGAGCGTTTTCCAAAAGCGGTCAGCAATGGCATATACGCTTCTACCAGTTTGGAGGATTCTGTATATGAGTGGACGATAAAATCTGACCTTCTGCCCAAGGACCGAAAGACTAAATCTTATACGTACCGCTATAGTGACCTGGGTTACTACATGATGAAAAAGATCGTGGAAAGGGAGCTTAACCAGCCGATGGAGAGCTTTCTTGAGCAAAACTTTTATAACCCTCTTGGCCTGAGTACTCTTACTTATCAGCCATTATGTAAAATGCCTGTAGAGCGAATAGCTCCTACTGAAAATGATACTTATTTCCGCAATACGCTGGTAAGAGGCTTTGTACATGACCAGGGAGCGGCTATGATAGGGGGCGTGGCCGGCCATGCGGGCCTGTTCAGCAACGCGATGGATCTGGCTATACTGATGCAGATGAACCTGCAGGGTGGCATGTACGGAGGGGTAAATTACCTGAGCGGTGCCACTATTGAGGAGTTTTCGAAAAAGCAGAAAGAGGATAACCGCCGCGGACTTGGGTGGGACAAACCTAACCTGGAAACGGATGATGGTCCTACGGGGCGGTACGCTTCTCCGGCCACCTTTGGCCACACCGGCTTTACGGGCACTGCCGCCTGGGCTGACCCGCAGCATGGGCTTATCTATGTATTTTTATCTAACCGGATATACCCTGATGCCACCAATACAAAACTTATCAAGGAGAATATCCGTACTAGAATCCAGGATGTGATCTATGAATCCATGATGAGCTACGAAATGCTCCGGGAAAATAATGTACAATGAAAATAGGCATCGTTTGTTACCCGACCTTTGGCGGAAGTGGTGTAGTAGCCACCGAGTTGGGTAAGGCGTTGGCAAAAGAGGGACATCTGGTCCACTTCATCACTTACTCTCAGCCGACACGACTTGACTTTTTTAACGAAAATTTATTCTACCACGAAGTGGATATTCGCAGTTATCCGCTTTTTGAATATGCTCCTTATGAGTTGGCCCTTGCGAGCAAGATGGTGGATGTGGTGCGCCACGAAAACCTGGAACTGCTACATGTACATTATGCGATACCGCATGCTTCTGCGGCCTATATGGCCAAACAGATTCTTCTTACCCACGGCATAAAAATACCCGTGGTGACGACCCTGCACGGTACGGATATTACGCTGGTGGGCAAGGACCCATCATACGCACCGGTGGTAACATTCAGCATAAACCAGAGTGATGGCATCAGTGCCGTATCAAAAGACCTCAAAGAGGACACCTACCGCCACTTTAATATCACTAAAGATATTGATGTAATCCCTAACTTTATTGATCTGAATCGCTTTAAAAAACAGAAGAAAGATCATTTTAAAACGGCTATATGTCCGGAGGGTGAAAAGCTTATAGTGCACACCTCTAACTTCAGGAAAGTGAAAAGGGTAGATGATGTGATCCGCATCTTTTATCACATCCGGCAACAAATGCCGGTAAAACTGCTGATGGTGGGGGATGGCCCTGAGCGTCCACGGATAGAAAAACTCTGCCGTGAGATGGGCACTTGCCAGGACGTACGCTTTCTGGGCAAACTGGAGGCGGTGGAGGAGGTACTTTCGGTGGCTGACTTATTTATTATGCCCAGTGAAAAAGAAAGTTTTGGCCTGGCGGCATTAGAAGCCATGGCGTGTGAAGTGCCGGTAATATCATCAAATGCCGGGGGGCTGCCGGAGCTCAATATTCATGGTGTAACTGGCTTTGCCTGCGCAGTAGGTGACATAGATGACATGACCGAAAAAGCCCTTTTTATACTGGACGATGCCAACCTGGACACGTTTAAGCACAACGCACTGGAAAGGGCGAAAGAGTTTGATGTTCAGAATGTGCTACCTTTGTATGAAGAAATGTATCGCCGCGTTTTTGAAGATGTTACAGGGCAGGTGGCGGCCGTTTAACCCCGGAATATGGCCAGTAGTGAATGTAGCTGACCGGATGTTTTTAAAATATCTTTTTTAACCGGATCAATTTTTTAAATTTGAACTCGATTCTCTAGCTGGTAAACATGGCACAAACAGACTTACATAAAAAAATCAAACCAAGTAATAAGGGGAGTAAGCAGCTGTTCAATAACCCCTTATTGGAGCAGCTATCACGGACTCATATTTCTATCCCTCTGCTTATTTTTGGTGGTTTCTCTACATGGATGCTCTATCACGCATTTACGGCTACCTCTCTTAGCCCGGTTTTGGTTATAGGCATATTTCTGGCTGGGTTACTTATATTTACGTTTATCGAATATCAGGTGCACAGGTATGTATTCCACATGCTTACTGACACTCCACGCAAAGAAATGATCCAGTATAAGTTTCATGGTGTACACCACGAATACCCAAGAGATAAGGATCGCCTGGCTATGCCGCCCCTCCTTAGTGGTACCATCAGTGCAGCCCTCTTCTTTGTGTTACACTACTTTATAGGTGACTTTGTATTTGCGTTTCTCCCTGGTTTTCTGGTAGGTTATGCCATGTATCTGGGTGTGCATTATTCAGTTCACGCCTTCCAGCCCCCAAAAAACTTCCTAAAAATACTCTGGATCAACCATGGCATTCACCATTATAAAGATCCGGACCGGGCATTTGGTGTAAGTACTCCTCTCTGGGACTATGTATTTGGCACTTTGCCTAAAAAGAATAAATAAAATCAAAACCACCCCAGCGGTGGTTTTTTTTATTATGCATGAACCAACTAACTATAAAAAGACAGTAAGCATACTGGGGTGTGGCTGGGTAGGCCTACCTCTGGCTGAATTACTTATAAGCCGGGGCTACTTTGTCAGAGGCAGCACTACCTCGTCTGAAAAGATACAGTTGCTTTCTGCCAAAGGTATTGAACCTTACTTATTGGATATCCATAACCCACCTGCTGACAGCAGTGGGTTTTATGATTGTGATATCCTTATTGTCTCCGTACCTCCTTCATTACGGAAGGGTGTGGCGGGGGATGATTATGTAGAGGCCATGACCAGAGCTGCCAGGCAGGCGCTTAAGGATAAGGCCCGACAGGTAGTTATGATAAGCAGTACAGGGGTATACCCTGACACGAATGGTAAGGTCACGGAGGAGACACCCACTGCTACAGACGACAGATCGCAAGTGCTATACCGGGCGGAGGAGGCCTGGCGTAACGCCTTTCCTGAACGAAGCATTATACTCAGAAGTGCGGGGCTGATGGGGGCAAACCGGATTCCGGGTAAGTACTTTACCGGCAAGAAGGGCCTTACTACGGGGCAGGTACCGGTGAACTATATCCACCGGAGGGACCTGGTAAACATACTGGCAAAGTTCTGTGAAGGTGATTGCTGCTTTCCCGGCACATTTAATGCAGTAGCTCCGGAGCACCCGACCCGAAAGGAGGTTTACTTGCGGAACAGCGAGCAGTTCGGATTTGAAAAACCGGAATTTAATGCTGACGGCCGGTCGGATTATAAGGTGGTAAACGGGGATAAATTAAGGGATGAGCTTACCTATACGTTTGAGTATCCGGATCCACTTACTTTTACGTATGAGCCTTCCGCGCAGCAACCGTAGTATTAACTCTACGTAAACAGGACTGTGTGTACTATAACTTACCTACCTCTGAAGGGGGGCTACATACTCACGCAAAGCCGTGATGAATCTCCGCTGAGAAGGCCAGCTACATTTCCTCACTTTTTGGATAATGAGGCAACAGTGTATCCGAAAGATATGGAAGCGGGAGGTACGTGGATAGGGCTGTCAGCAAAGGGGCGAACTATGTGTGTACTTAACGGGGCTTTTGAGCCTCATGAACGAAACCCTCCTTATAAGAAGAGCCGGGGACTGGTAATGATTGACGCGTTACAGCACAGTAACAGCCTTGCCTTTACCCATGAGTACCGGTTTGAGGGAATAGAGCCTTTCACGATAGTATCAATAGAAGAGCCGGAGGGTAACGTATACGTATGGGATGGTCAGACTATGCATGCATCAGGTTTTGCATTGGATAAGCCCAAAATATGGTCTTCTGTGCCATTATACCCGGCAGATATCCGGATGGAAAGGGAAAGCTGGTTTGAAGCCTGGTATGAGGCAGAGTGGATACCGGCAATCCATAACCTTTCCGAAAATGAGGATAGTGAAAGATATATGGTGCGGACGGCCCGCACCTTTCACTACGATGAAGGTACCCGTGATCCAGATAATGCGATTATGATGGACAGACGAGGAATGGTAAGGACGGTCAGTGTGACTACTACGTACGCTCACAAGGGGGTGAGACGCATGTACTACCAATCAAGAAACGAGACTGAGCCTGATGCTGCGTCCGTCTCTATCCATCAGAATACCAGCAAAAAATAGATACCGGATACACTACTTTGAGTGTACAATAATATTTTTTAAACGCGCTCCTGCGAAGTCTCAGTTACAGGCTCTACATTTTGTTTTGTGTAGGTGGGACAAGTTTTGAAAGAGCAAGAAGAAACTGCAAACAATCCGATAATCCCCGCGAATACGATAAACTTCCTCATAATGATCTTAATTTAAATAGCCAGTGAATCAGTTTTATTAATATGATCCGGCTCAACCATTCCTCGCTATCAACATCCCGAATCACATTAACAAAAGTAAGCCTGACAGATGATTCCACCCGTTCGGAAAATATCCATTTATTACATCCATTTACTTTATGGCGATTTCCTATATTTTATTCAGCTTTTAATTCAAAATCTTCAAATGGAAAAATAAGGGCTGCGGGTCAGGTAGTTAAAAGCGGGGGTAACAAAGGACACCGAATATCGTTCAAAGGAGTATGTTAGGATACAGGTTTAGTGAGTTCGTTCCTGAAGAATCGGGTCAGAATGCGGACTTCGAGAGTCTTCTGAAAATATTTCTTCAACTGGTGACCATTACCGGCGGTGATGTGTCCGAAGCCCTTGCCTGGCTAAATAACCTGGACAAACAGTACAATATCACGTCTGATGAGTACGGCATGGGCAACTTTATCGATGACCTTAAGGGTAAAGGATATATTACGGATGAAAATCCGGAGGGTCGCTTTGAGATTACCGGCAAAAGTGAACAAACCATACGCAGGAGTGCCCTGGAGGAGATATTTGGCAAGCTAAAAAAGTCAGGGAAAGGCCAGCATAAAACATTTTACAGCGGCTCTGGTGATGAAACAAACACAGACCGAAGGGAATATCGATTTGGCGATACGCTGAATCAGATATCTATGACAGACTCGCTGCGAAATGCTCAGATTAACCACGGGCTGGGTGACTTCCGGATAACGGAGGATGACCTGGAAGTGATGGAGAATGAATACAAAACGCAGACGAGCACTGTACTGATGATCGACATCAGTCACTCGATGATACTTTACGGGGAAGATCGCATTACTCCTGCCAAGAAAGTGGCAATGGCACTATCGGAGCTGATTCTTCAGAAATATAAGAAGGATACCCTGGATATTATTGTATTTGGAAACGATGCCTGGCAAATAGAGATCAAAGATCTTCCCTACCTGCAGGTGGGCCCTTACCATACGAATACGGTGGCAGGGCTTGAGCTGGCAATGGACTTGCTGAGAAGACGGAAGAACCCGAACAAGCAAATATTCATGATCACGGACGGGAAGCCTACCTGTCTGAAAGTGGGTATTAAGTACTACAAAAACAGCTTCGGCCTGGATAAGAAAATACTTAATAAGACGCTGAATCTGGCTGCACAGTGCCGCAGACTAGATATTCCAGTTACTACGTTTATGATCGCCAGCGACCCCTATCTAAAGCAATTTGTGCAGGAGTTTACAGAGGTAAACAATGGAAATGCTTACTATAGCAGCCTTAAAGGCCTGGGCGACCTGATTTTTGAAGACTACCGACGAAACCGCCGAAAGAACTTTTAACACATTTCACACCGCTAAGAGCCAATTCATTTTATGACAGAATATAAGGATCTGAATGCCGACCAACTGCACAGGATCAATACGCTGGGTCAGCTAAAGGCCACAGGCTACTCGCCCCGGTCAATTAAAAAGGAACTCCGGGACAACCTGGTAGAGAAACTGCGAAAAAAAGAAAATGTATTTGAGGGCATCTGGGGATATGAAGATACGGTAATACCTGATATACAACGCGCCATACTCAGCATGCACAACATGAACCTGCTGGGACTGCGTGGCCAGGCCAAAACGCGGATAGCCCGCATGATGACGCATTTGCTGGATGAATACATCCCCGTGCTGAAGGGCTCAGAGCTCAATGATGATCCTATGCAACCTCTGAGTCGTCATGGACATGACATGGTGAAGGAGATGGGTGATGATGCTCCTGTAAGCTGGCTGCACCGCAGCGACAGGTATACGGAGAAGCTTGCCACCCCGGATGTTAGTGTGGCGGACCTGGTGGGTGATGTGGATCCTATAAAAGCAGCCACACTTAAGCTGCCTTATTCTGATGAAAGGGTACTGCATTATGGCCTTATCCCACGCTCTCACAGAGGGATATTTGTAATAAATGAGCTACCTGACCTTCAGGCGAGGATACAGGTAGCCCTTTTTAATATACTTCAGGAGGGTGACATGCAGATCAGGGGATTTAAGCTGCGTCTACCCCTGGATATCCAGTTTGTATTTACAGCCAACCCTGAAGACTATACGAACAGGGGTAGTATAGTTACTCCTCTGAAAGACCGTATTGACAGTCAGATCATAACGCACTATCCTATGAGCCTGGATATAAGCCGAAAGATCACAGAGCAAGAGGCTAATCTGCAGGGAGAGCAAAAAGAGGCTGTTTTTGTGTTTGACGAGGCCCGTGACCTTATCGAGCAGGTGGCTATAGAGGCCCGTGACAGTGAATATGTTGACCCCAAAAGCGGGGTATCGGCCAGGCTCACCATTTCTGCTTTTGAAAACCTGGTAGCTGCTGCCGAAAGAAGGCGCCTGGTAAATGATGAGGGTAATACGCATGTGCGACTTACTGATTTTCATGGGGTGGTACCGGCTATCACCGGAAAGGTAGAGCTGGTATATGAGGGTGAACAGGAAGGTGCAGGCATCGTGGCGCATAACCTCATTGGTAAGGCAATCAGGACACGCTTTGCTACTTTATTTCCGGACCCGGATGAATTCAGAAAGCAAAAGGATAAGAACCCTTACCGGGAGGTGGTCGAGTGGTTTGGAGAAGGCAATGTGCTGGATCTGATGTACGATGATAGTGAGGAGACTTATCATGAAAAGCTTGAGTCTGTCCCAGGCCTTTCTAACCTGGTAAAGGAAATACACAAAAAGGAGGAAGGAAACTTCAGGTATTTTCTCATGGAATTTGCGCTCCATGGTTTATCAGAATATAGCCAATTAAGCAAAAAGCAAATACTAAAAGGCACTCAATTCAAGGATTTATTGAGTAGCATGTTCTCTATGGATGCTCCCGGCCTTGACGACGAGGATGAAGACGATGACTATTGAATCATTTCATCTCTGTAAATAATACAATTATATTACATAGATAGGGTAATCGTATTTAGCTGCCTAGCATTTGCCGGTAGTGTCCTTACCTTTTGAAAAATATTTTGGCTATGGGCGATATATTATTCATTTGTACGGGCAATTACTACCGGAGCAGGCTGGCTGAGATACTATTTAATCATTATGCCAAACAAGAAGGGCTTTCGCTAAGAGCATATAGCAAAGGACTTGAGGCTTTTATTAAACGTAATACGGGACCTATATCCCCGCATACGCTGGCCTATCTGGATGCACTGAATATTCCGTGGCCTGAGGTAGTTCGGGAACCGGTTCAGCTAAAGCAGGAGGACTTCGGAGGGTACCGGGCTCTGATATTTATGGACGAGGCTGAACATCGGCCGATGGTAACTCATTATTTTCCTGAATATACTGACAAGGTGCATTACTGGCAGGTACAGGATGTGCAGTTTCGCGACCCTGACGACGTATTACCTGAATTAGCCAGGAAGGTGTCTGAACTGGTTAATGACTTATGCAGTCATTACCCGCAACCTTCATCTGAAACAGGCTTTATTTCGGCGATAACAGAAAACATTGATCAGGTGAAACACTACCAGCAGAAGTGAGGCGAAAAGGCCAACCACACGGAATGCCGCACCGTATGTATGTAAAACAACCATAACTGAAAACAAAAGGCCGCATGACCACATGGCATACTGAAGCCACTGCCGATCCAGGTTGCGTGTGGAAAAGTAAATGGCGATGAGGGCAAGAATTACGAATAGGTAATCCAGCCCGTGAAAGGAATGCTCAAGCCAGGCGGCTGAATTACCAGTGGCAGCAAGGAAAACGGGGAATGCCAGACAATGCATGATACACAAGCCTGAACTGATTATTCCCATAATGTCCGAACGTCCTTTTCTCTGCATATAGCGTTTGCAATTAAGTCGCATGCTTACCGAAACTATGATAAAATAGTTTCCGGGGTGAGCACTTGATAGCCAAACATGAGGCTGCTACTATCCCCTTCAGACCCGAAAGTCTTTTACAATGTACGTAAATAAATGCGACATTGTTGCAAATGTATAAAGTAGTTTTGAATTAAAAAAATTCATTTTGGGTCACATATCAGCCCTAAAACAAACTTTACACTGTCAACTGATTTATTACTGCCTGAAATTATTGCATATCAATTGCAGCTAGACTATATTTGTTATATCAATTAAGATAGATTTGGAATTTATTTGTGAAAAAGGCCCTCGGTGAGGGCCTTTTTCCTTTTATGCTGTTGAGTTACATTCTTTACAGGTACCAGTGATTAAAAATTCACTTTTAGTTTTCTCATAGCCTGCAGGAAGTGAGGGCTCATAAATGGGAAACTCTGAGAGGCAAACAGTTTTTTCACATTTCTCACACTGAAAATGAATGTGGCTTTGAAAACGATCTTTCTCTTTTAGTACAGCCTGATCCAGCGCGTACTTGGTTTCAGACCCAGCGAGGTTGACACGATGGATCATACCCTTTTCATCAAATGCTTTTAGCGTTCGGTAGAGTGTAGCGCGATCGTAGTGCTGCTGCAGATGATAGAATATCTCCTGCTGGGAAAGTGCTAATTCGGCATTACTTATAAAAAACCGCAGTACATCCTCCCGGCATTTTGTTTTTCTCAGATCGTAATGATCCAGTATAGTAGCTGCTTTACTCATTTAAATCTGTGTCTTCCATTGCTAACGCAAAATGGCCCGGGGTAATTCCGGTGCCTGCTTTCAAAGATAGAATTATTGTATTTCCGCTAAAACATTTGACCAGCCAACCTTTTTGTATTCTGTCCATTTTTGTAAATGGATTTGAAAGCATGATACTTTCCCCTAATTTGAAGTGTTTTTTTGCTTATTACTTACTAAAAAATATAAAGTCGAGATGCATAAGACTTTTCTAACGGCGCTTGCGCTTGCGATGTCTACTTTTGCCAGCATGGCAGCTGGCGACTCATACTGGCAACAGCGTGCAGAATACAATATCGATGTTTCCCTGGATGTAAACACGAACCGGTATGAGGGCTCTGAAAAGATCGAATACTACAATAACAGCCCTGACACACTATTCAATGTATATTTCCACCTATACCCGAATGCATTTAAGCCGGGAAGTATGATGGATGTGCGCAGCCGTAACCTGCCAGATCCTGATCGCCGGGTACAGGATCGTATCTATAACCTGGAGGAGGATGAATACGGATATCTGAATGTGACCTCTCTGAGTATGAATGGCAAAAAGCTGACGAGCGAAGTATCAGGGACGGTGCTGGAGGTAACGCTGACCAAGCCCATTCTGCCAGGTAAGAAGGCTACTTTTTCCCTGGACTTTGCCGGGCAGGTACCTAAGCAGATTCGACGGTCTGGCAGAGACAATAGTGAAGGCATTCGGTATAGCATGACGCAGTGGTTCCCTAAAATGGCTGAATATGACTACCAGGGCTGGCACCCTGACCCTTATGTAGCCCGGGAATTTCATGGTGTCTGGGGTGATTTTGATGTAAAGATCACACTGGACTCTGAATATGTGGTGGCTGCAAGCGGGTACCTGCAAAACCCTGATGAGGTAGGCCACGGATATGCTGAGGGCGAGGTGAAAAGAAGGGGCAAGGAGCTGACCTGGCATTTTAAAGCACCTGATGTACATGACTTTGCCTGGGCGGCTGACCCTGACTACACGCACGAGGTGGTACAGGTGCCTGATGGTCCGGAGGTACACTTCTTTTACCAGCCAGAAAATGACACCATCACTCAAAACTGGAAGGTGCTACAAGGGGCTGTAACGCAGACGTTTCAGATAATGAATAAGGAGTTTGGGAAATACCCATGGGACAAATACTCAGTGATACAGGGAGGTGACGGAGGCATGGAATATGCCATGGCTACCCTGATTACGGGTGAGCGCCAGATCCAAAGCCTTGTCAATGTGGCTGTACATGAAATAGCCCATAGCTGGTACCAGATGGCACTGGCTACTAATGAAGCTAAGTACCCCTGGATGGATGAGGGGTTCACAAGTTTTGCTGAAGATGTGGTTATGGATCAGTTATTAACTGGCTCGAGAAACAACCCTCATGCAGGGGCTTATCGCAGTTACTTTAATATAGTGGGTACTGATGAAGAGGAGCCACTGAGCACACCCAGTGACTATTATAGCACTAACCGTGGATACGGAACGAATGCTTATTCAAAGGGCAATGTATTCCTGCACCAGCTTAGTTATGTAATAGGAAAAGACACCTTTGATGAGGCCTTCAAGAAGTATTTTAATACTTATAAGCTCAAGCACCCTACTCCCGATGACTTTATCCGCCTGATGGAGAAGGAAAGCGGAATGGTATTGGATTGGTACCTGGAGCACTGGCTATCCACCACTAATTCGATAGACTATGGTATAAGTGATGTAAACGAGGCCGGCAATAAAACGGAGGTTGTACTGGAGCGTATTGGCAAAATGCCCATGCCTATTGATGTAGTGGTTACCTATACTGACGGTAGTAAAGAACTGTTTTACATGCCTCTTCAGATAATGCGTGGAGAGAAGAACGAAACCATGGGACTGAAGCGGACAACCCTGGAGGACTGGCCATGGGTGTATCCGTATTACAGTATCTCTATCAATAAGCCTAAATCTCAGATTGAGAGTATAGAAATAGACCCTACGGAAAGACTGGCGGATATAAACAAGGAAAATAATCTATGGACAGGGGACAATAATGCCAGCACCTACCAGCAACAAGGTACTGAACGATAAGCAGATACAGAGATTAGTCTGGAGGAATGCGCTTGTGTGCATTCCTTTTTTTATGTGAAAAATTCGGAAGGGTGGGATTTTTTGGGGTGGCTTTGGCGTTAAAGCAACATAGTACAAAACAAGGAGGTCTTACCGAGTCAATTTTACAAAACGATGTATAACGAGCCTGAAAAGTTTTACTCTCTAGAGCAGTCAGAAGCAGCCAGCAGGATAAAAAAAGCTGTGAGAAAGCTGAAGGGGAAACCACGGTTTAACGCCAGGAATATCATGGTAAGCTATCAATCTTATGTAGATAGTGGCGGCCGTTTGAAAGAAGTGACCAAGATATGCGTACTGGATGTATTCAGCTATAATCCTGTGGTGACATTTAATGTACACAAACCGCTTGAAAGTATCGAGGAAGAAGATATTTTGCCTTATGCTGCTATGATCAGGCAACCGCACTTCAAATGATACTTTTCTGAATGAGGCTATTCCACCTACTCAAAAGACTAATCGTATGGCTGCTTAATGCAGCCATACGATTTTATCAATATGGTATTTCACCTTACTTTCCGGCAAGCTGCCGATACACTCCTACCTGTTCTCAGTATGCCCTTACAGCCATAAAGATTCATGGGCCTGGCAGGGGTACTATCCTGGCGATAAAGCGTATCTCACGCTGCCACCCCTGGGGAGGACACGGGTATGACCCAGTACCTCCTGGGAGAGGAAAATCGGAAAAGTAGAAATAAATATTCCTGGAAAAAGATTACTTCCGAAGGGCGTTTAATACGCTTTCTAATTCGGAGCTGGCATCAAGAAGCCTCTTATCCATATTCTGAAGAAACTCTATTACTTCTTCTGAAAGATGTACAGCTTCACTATAGCTCCCATTAACATCTGTCTTAGCGTTTCTCTGTTTTATTAAACTTAGCCTTTCCTTGAAGTCATCCAGATTAGGGGTAAGCTCACCCTGAGTAAGGAACTTCTCATCCGTAGACAAGTCCTTAGTGCAGAGGTCGTGAAGGTTCACTCCGAGCTTATGGGAAATTCGCAGCAGGACATCCATGCCAGGCTCTGCGGTACCCTTTTCGTAACAACTTATTAGTCCTTTAGTCTTGCCTAAAAATTCGGCAAGGTCTAATTGGGTGAGATTTTGCTTTTTTCTTAAAAAGCGGAGGTTTTTTGAAAAATATTTCTGCATTATACTAGCTGATTTGATAGGCTAAGATACAAAATTATTTGAACCTACAAATAAAACTGTTCCACTACGAGCGTAAATAGTTTGCCTAGGAGCACTTGAAATCTACATAAATGACCGTTCAACGCCGATCATTACTGCTTGAAAACCATCCCTTTATTAACCCTATCATTTGCGGTCCGTTTAATAAGAAACTAACAGAAATACGGTAGTAATGGAAAAGGCAACATTTGGATCGGGATGCTTTTGGTGTACTGAGGCTATATTTCAACGCCTGAAGGGTGTAGAGAAGGTTGTATCAGGTTATTCCGGCGGACATATAAAGAACCCGGCCTACAGAGAGGTATGTAATGGTGTAACCGGACACGCCGAGGTAGTCCAGTTAACCTACGACCCGGAAGTAATCACTTATGATGAGCTGTTGGAAGTATTCTGGAAAACTCATGACCCTACCACGCTTAACAGGCAGGGATACGATGTAGGTACTCAATACCGCTCTGCTGTTTTCTACCACACCGAAGAACAACGTAAGAAGGCGGTGTATTATAAACAAAAGCTGGAAGAGGAAGATATATTCGGTGCACCAATAGTAACGGAGATATCACCCTTAGAAACTTTTTATGCTGCGGAGGGCGCGCATCAGGATTATTACAACAATTACACTAGCCAGCCTTATTGTCAGGCAGTTATACTCCCTAAGGTGAAAAAACTAAAGCAAATATTCTCAGAAAAATTAAAACAAGAGCAGAATAACCTATAACATTTTTTGACAAGCGCAGGTTAATTGAGGGACTTTTCATAAAACATTTAGAACCATGAAAAAAACGGCTCAATATTTTTTTACACTATGTTTCACATTGATGCTTTTCGCTTCACCGGTATTGGCTAATACTATTGAGGATAAGGTGGAGGCATTGCCTGAATTTATCGACAAAGAGAAATTCAAAGACATGCCGGCAGAAAGCCAGGAAAAGTTTTTTGAATGGAACGAGCGCCTGACTGAAATCAAGGCCATGGACAAAGATGATCTTGACAGGTCAGAGAAACGTGAACTAAGAAGAGAGGTCAAAGACATTGAAAAAGCCATGAAGGCTGAGGCTGTTAGCGGCGGTGTTTATATCGGTGGTACAGCATTAATTGTTATTCTATTACTGATTTTACTCCTGTAAAACCAGGTAATAATATTTAAGTAAGAGCCCCTTGAAAGAGGGGCTTTTTTTATTTTATGATGTGCTATTTGTCTTTTTTCTTCATGTAATGACAATAAAATCAATAAGATGAAATCATCTCAAACGTTTTTTACTTCACTGAATAATTCACATGAAATCATACATCATACTGGTTTACAGCTTATTATAAAAGTATCATCCCTCGATTAATAATTGATTATTTTATAGTTGTTTAAACACTAAACGATTATTAGTGGATATTGCTGCATTTGACCGTCCGTAAGTTTTGCTGAAATTTAAAATTGTACGGCACCTCGGTTATCTATTGATTTGCAACATCAAAAATCAAATTAGTTTTTAAACATGAAGAAGATCTTTCTTGTAGTAGCTATTGCTTTCATGGCTGTGGCTACCGCTAACGCACAGGACGCTAGCTTCGGTCTTAGAGGTGGAGTTAACATTGCCAGCCTTAATGGTGATGATGCAGGCGACCTGGATTCTAAAATCGGCTTCCACGTAGGTGGTTTCGCACAGTTCGCTCTTAGCGACATGGTTGTTCTTGAGCCTAACGTACTTTTCTCTCTGAAAGGTGCTTCTGCTGAGACTGAAATATTCGGTACTACTGTAGAAGAGTCAATAAACCTGAGCTACATCGACGTTCCTGTTCTTGCAAGAATTTATGTAGCTGAAGGTTTTAACGTATTTGTAGGCCCCAGACTAGGACTTAACCTGGGTGGTACTTACAAAGCTGAGGCTGATGGCGAGAGCGAAGAAGAAGACATAGAAGACCTGAGAACTCTTACATTAGGTTTGAATGCTGGTCTTGGATATGAGCTTCCCAGCGGCCTGAACATCACAGCAGGTTATGACCTTGGTCTTTCAAGCATTTTTGAAGATGTAGAAGGTGAAACCGCTGACATCAAAAATGGTGTGATACAGGTTTCTGTAGGATACAAATTCAACTAATTTTATCCTCTTAAGAATTTAAAAGCCTCCTGCTCAACAGCAGGAGGCTTTTTTTATGGCCCTGTCTCAAGCACTACAAAGTCATGGTGACAGTGGATGCTTACCATCCCATTTCTTTTAACCCGATAGGCCCTCGCAGAAGGAAAGCTTCCCTCCATACCTACACTCACGAGGTTTGTGACCTGGATAGAGCTATTTACCTTTGCCGTTATACCAACTTCAAGCCTGGTGCCTTCTGGCAGCCATTTTCTATATTTCCCCCTATTGTTTAACACGGCTTTCTTCTTGTCCCAATATAAAGCGAGTGTTCCCTTAGGGGTGGACCTCAAGAGGTCGGGTAAAGATGAAATAGGAGGGTTTAATACATTGATATCGTCCTGAGGTATATGCTGCAGGTGGACGGAGAGTTTACCGGAAGCTGATGCGACACCGGGAACCTGGTTAAGGGTAATATGTCTTTGCGTATCCTGTAACGCTGATGCTTTTTCCTTTTCTTTCAGGGTATTGTAAAGGATGGTATCGACTTTAAAACCAGCTTTTAGCAGCCGTTCGGCCACCGGAACATCCGCAAATACATGGGGGCTCCATTCTAAAAGCTGACCAAGCAGATAATGGTCACTGGTGATGTGAAAGTCATAGACAAGCAGTGCGGGCTCCTGATCTTCCCTTACGAAATGGTGACTGGACATAACGATGAATTCAGCTCAAAGATAAGCTATCGTTTATTTCCCGCATTTCCTTCCAGGTCCAGAGGTCTTTTTTAGGGAGACCACTAAGGTAACGGGAGAAATAACCTGTTACTTCTTTAATAAATACGTCTTTGGGAATATCGGAAGGTGCTATAACACGCCTGTAGGGATGATCAAAGCGCTGTGCTTTACTCAGCTTTCCTGCATTAACTCTGAGAATCGGCCCTGTGTCAAAAATGCTATCTGCCCGCCAGGTTTTCCCGTGCGGCTCCAGGCATGAAAGCCTTTGCGCCAGAGGGCTTAACTTAAGACGGGGGTAGGTATTCCTTCCGGTATCAACCCAGGTTATATACTTATATTCCAGTTCGTATCTGCCCTCATCATATATACTCACAATAATGGAGTAGGGTATAGATTCGTGAAATAAAGCATAATAATGTATCGGCTGAGGGGTTTGAACTATTCGCAGGCCGAGCTCCGGATAATCACTACAATTACTGGATTGTGAACGAATCATTTGCATATCGGCAATTACCCGCTGGTATTCCTGGTGATAATCACTGATGTAATGCTCTGTATTTAACAGGACGTCACGGAAGTGCTGCAGGAAATAGGTGTATTTAGGCACACAGAGAATGGCTTCTTTGTCCTGGTGCTCAGGGGCCTCAAAGGGTCCGTAGAATTTCCTTTTTTCTACTGTATTGATCCAGCAGACCAGCTTCAGGGAAATGTCTGCCTGTGGTGCAGCGGGATATAATTCCCGGAAATCGCCAAGGCGGGCCATTTGCCTTAGCACTTCCTCATATTGAAGGGCAAGGCTTGGATTAAAGAGGGCCCACACGCCCAAAAATCCATCTATATCGAAGTGATTATTGGTGATATGGGGGTAGTCTAATTGGGGGATACCTGCTTTGAGGGCATTAAGGACGATGCCGGTGCTGGTATCATCGTGAATACCGGGGTGGATGGGGGCACCACGCCAGTGAGAGAGGGTAAATGCGGCCGGGTGGTAGCTGTCGACTACCAATACCCGGTCGTATTTACGTATGTCATAAAAGGGTATAAACCGCTTACTCATCAGAACCTAAAGGTGGTACCGAACAAAAAGTTCGTACCTGCCTGTGGGTAATAGTATTCTTCGTAGATGGTCTGCCCCCCTGTTATGTAGCCGTAGGTGTATCCGTTGGATACATACTGCTCATCAAGTATGTTATTGATGAGCAGGGAGAAGGATATTTCTTCCATCCACTTAGGCTTGATGGAATAACGAATTCTCAGATCGTTCACAAAGTAGGCGTCAATAGAACGGGCTTCCGTTTCTGTATTATCGAGGTATTGTTTGCCTACGTACTTGCTGAGGAGGCTAAGCTCCAGGCCTGCAAGTGGGTAATAGGTAAGCTGGGAACCGGCAATCACGTTTGGTGAAAGGGCTATGGCTGTTTCGCTATATTCGGATGCTTCCTGGCCTCCTTCGTCATAATTATCGATAAACTCGGTGAAGCTATCGATGACATTACGGCTGAATGTGGCATTGGCATTCAATTGAAGGTTGGGCAGTATCAGGTAGCCTGCCTGCAGTTCTATTCCTGTCCTGTAGCTGTCGGCGATATTGGTACGAATATAGGCGCCCACATCATTCACCTCTCCGGTAAGTACAAGCTGGTCTTTGTAATCCATCAGGTAATAGTTGGCATTGAACATGAGCCTGTCGTCACGGTATTGGTAGCCAAGCTCCAGGTTGCGCAATTGTTCAGCACGTGGCCTGCTGTCGGGGGTGCTCTGTGTGTAGTCATCCCTGTTTGGCTCGCGGTGAGCGATACCAAAGCTGACATAGGCACGGTTTCTGTCATCCCAAAGGTAGGTGACACCGGCTTTGGGATTAAAGAAGTTCAACTGGTCATTTTGCTGAACGTTGTTGAGGTTATTATCAAAGCCAAGGAAGGAATAGTCTACGCTACGATACTGGAGATCAATAAAAGCATTGAGACCAGGGGTGAACTCGTAGTACATTTTACCATAAACATTGAAATCTTCCTTGACGGCATTATTATCATAATAACGGTCTCTGATCTCACTGCCGGCGGCAAACTGCGACCAAATAATCTCACCAAAGTGGTCGCCGTCATAACGGTTCCATCCGCCGCCTACAATAAACTGCAGGGCTTCAGTTGGCCGGTAGTCAGCAGAGAAAATTCCTCCGTAGAAGTCATTATCAAGCCAGCGACGCCTGATGAGGTCTGAGTTGGTAATGATAGAATCACCGATCACCGGGTAATCGAGCCCATAATCGGCTAGATCGTCGCTGACCTTAAACTGCTCGTAGTAGCCACGTCCGTAGGTGTAATGGAGTGCGGCATTAAAGCTGAGTTCTGGATTGGCCTCGTAGGAATAGATGAGTTGATAGTGATCCTGCTGATAGTTATCTGTCTCATTATCATAAGGATCTTCACGCTGAAAATTGTCCGTACCTGCAAAGTTAAAGGTAGGATCTGACTCAACGAGGGACTCGGGTACTCCGTACCAGGCCTGGTAGGTTTTTTCCTTGCCACTGAATACGTTAAGTTTCACAAGGCTTTTCTCACCATAATAGCCTCCTGAGAGGTAATAGCTCTGCAGATCGGAAGAGGCTCTGTCTATGTAGCCATCTGAAGTGATCTTTGAGAGCCTGGCATCTACGGCAAAGCGGTCGTTGAGCAGGCCTGTACCTGCCTTTACGGTGTGCCGCCAGGTATTAAAGCTACCAAAGCCGTTCTGTAGTTCGGCATAGGCCTGGCGATTAAGGTCCAGGGTATTGAGGTCAACAGTGGCTCCGAAGGCTCCTGCGCCGTTGGTGGAAGTACCTACTCCACGCTGAATCTGTACGTTCTCTACGGAGCTGGCAAAATCGGGCATGTTTACCCAGAATACACCCTGTGACTCGGCATCATTGAGGGGAATACCATTTATTGTGACGTTGATCCGGGTTGGGTCACTACCCCGAATCCTGATGCCTGTATAGCCTACTCCGGCCCCGGCATCAGAGGTAACGACCACGCTAGGCTCAAGATTCACCAGGTAGGGAATGTCTTGCCCAAGGTTTTGCTTGTCCAGTTCTTCCCGGCTTACCTCGGTATAGGTAACGGGGGTTTTGGCTGATGCCCTTACGCCGGTAATGACTACCTCATCGGTAAGGATATCTGACTCCTGCAAGGTGATGGTAAGATCCTGCGCTTTACCAGGAGTAAGGCTACGGGTAACGGTTTGGTACCCGATAAAGCGGACTTCCAGTGTATACTGTCCTGCGGGCAGACTAAAAGAGAAGCTACCATCGGCAGCGGTGACTAGTCCGCGACCTGTTTCAGGAATCACCAGTGTGGCACCGGGAAGACCCTGGTTATCGCCGGCATCAAGCACACGGCCGGTAACCTTAAAGCTACCTTTCTGTGCCAATAAAGGCACAGTGGCAACTATTAAAAATAGAAGTGTCAAGGCTGAAGCAGCCTTCGTTCGAATGCACATTTGCATAGTTTAGTATAAAATGAAGTACGACAATGGCAGGAGTGGGGAGTACTCTGCCGTTTCTCATTCCCTACGCCGGAATTACCCGGATCAGGTGTTTGTCCGTGTTAAGGACAATGGGTATTCTCTCAGCCCGTACCGGGCACCCCCGAGAATGTCCCTACCGGAAGGTTGTTTCAGCCCTCCAGTAGTTCGTTTGTATATAAGGTTTCTTTTTTCATGGTAGCGTAGGCCTGCTCTTCCAGCATGCCTTTCTCAAAAAGGAAATCGATAAATCGCTCCCACCTCTGTTCTTCCATGATGCCAAAGCGGCCTTTTTCATTTAAATAATAGGAGGATATCCTACGCTGGCTTTCAAGTAGAAAATCTCTGTCCTGCAAGGATGGATGATTTGAAAGTTGCTGCAGGCTGTCCACAGCCTCTTCAGGATTGGAAGCTGCCTCTATATATCCCTTTGCGGTAGCACGAATAAAGCGTGAAAGCTTTTCTTTGTCCCTGCTAAGGGCAGAGTAAGAAGCCAGTAAAACAGGTGAATAGCCATAGGGCACCTGGTAATCGTCCATACGAAAGGGGTGGAGGCTAACTCCGCGACGTTCGGCTTTGAGGCCTTCCCAGGGCATAAACACCCAGGTGGCATCGGCTTCTCCGGTGATCAGGGTATCCCAAATGCCGAGTTTGGGAGGGGTAATTTCCTTCACCTCCCCTTTGCCACCGGCATTACGGATCATTTCTTTGAGTATCAGCCCTTCATAGCGGGCATTGTAGCTTGCATAAACTTTATTATCAAGCTGGGCAGGACTATCGATGCCACTAACACTGAGGGTAACGATGGCACTGACATCCTGCTGAAGAATGGCAGCAATGGCTACCAGCTTTTCGTATTCGGAATGGATAAAGTAACTGATTACGGACTCTGAGGGGGCAATGGCTACATCGGCCTGACCCAGGGCCAGTTTTTTAGCGGGAGTAAGAGCATATTCATCTGCTGAAGGAGAAACCAGATTCACCTCAAGTCCCTCAGCCTTGTAATAGCCTTTATGCTTAGCTAAGAATAAGCCTGAATGTATGGTATTCGGTGTCCAGTCCAGCGCTACCCTGACAGTATCCATAGTATAGTCATTTATGGCATGTGGGGTGAACGCGACCGAGACGTGCCGGATGGCGAACTGAAAAGAGTTAACTCCCTACGCCGGCATTACCCGGATCAGGTTCCTGACTGCCTTAGAAGGCAATCAATGGGTATAATCTCAGCCCGCAGACGCGGACACCCCTGAATTATTCGGCAAAGGTATGTAGGAAGCAGGGTTAAATCAAATTATCTATGATGTTTAGAGCGGTATGAAGCCGCTCTGCCTCGCTACCTTCCAAAATTGTGAATGGCCTCCTGAGCTCTTTGAGTCTCTGCTTGTAAAGGATGAAAAGACGGTCCCGGTCATGGGGATTTTCCCGTAAGGGATCCGGCTCCCAGGGTATATCGGGTCGGCACAAGAAGGTGAGGTGGTAGGTGGTGCTAACTTCCAGGTCGGCAAGGGAAGGAGCTATGCGGCGAAATTTTTCCAAGCTCCAGATAGAGATGACGGTAATATCAGTGTCGCAAATAAGAAGACCGGGGCAAAGGGAGGCTTTTTGCTTTTCATTAAACACCTGGCCTTTGGCTATAACCAGCAAATCTTCTTCAGTATATGGACCGGAAATACGGGAGAGGTATTGCCTGCTATACTCCGGAACGAGTGGTACCTGGTAATGGTGAGCTAATGAACTGGCCAGAGTGGTCTTACCTGAAGACTCGGGACCTGTAATGACAACTTTGATCATGCGGTGGCAGTCTGCATTCTTTTTTGCCAATCGAAATAGCCGTAGATGACTATCCCTACATAGATGAGGAAGAGCAGGGAGGTAAGAAACAGTTCCCGCTGGAAATACATGTACACCCCTACCCCATCGATTATAATCCAGTAAAGCCAGTTTTCGAGTACTTTCCTGGTGACCATAATGGTGGTGATGACACTGAACACGGTGGTAAATGCATCCATATAGGGCAGAGCGGCATCTGTTTGGTTATCCATAATGTACCCTGCCAGAATGGTAATAAGTGAACCTGCCAGAATAATCACTATGTGGTAGCGTAGGGGCCAGACGGTGATTGGCAACTCTTCATTCCGGGACTGACTGCCATTTTTCCATGAATACCACCCATATATGGCCATGGCTAAATAGAAGAACTGCAGGCCGGTCTCACTATAGAGTTTTGCATTAAGGCATATGTATATATAGAGACAGACGCTAAGAAGTGCGGCTGGCCAGCACCAGAGACTTTCTCTGGAGGCGAGGATAAGGTACAACAGCCCGAGAACGACGGCAACGGCTTCTACCCAGGTCATGGCAGAGGCTGCTTTTGCAATAGCTTGGGAAATAGCTTCAAAATTCATTTTAAAAAAACTAACTTACCTAAAAGGCAGAATTCTTACGGATGAAACGCATAGACCCCCTGACCCTGCACGACTGGCTAGAGAAAAATGAGGATGTACAACTCATCGATGTCCGGGAACAGGATGAGTGGGACATATGTCGCCTGCCTGATGCGGACTGGATACCAATGCACAAAATACCTAAGGCTGCGGCACAAATCAAAACGGGCTGTCCGGTGGTGGTATATTGCCACCATGGTATCCGCAGCGCCCATTGCATCATGTATCTGGAGGAAAACGGGGGTTTTGACAACTTATATAACCTGGACGGAGGTATTGATGCGTGGGCGAGGGCAGTGGATAAAGAAATGCCTCTGTATTAGCTTAATCGAACAGGTCTTCGTGACGCTCAAGCATGAGTATAGAGGCCTGGGGTACGATAAAATACTTTTCTCCTTCGTATACTACCTCTATGGCGTCTTTCTGTAAAAAGAGGGCGTGGTCTCCTTCCTTAACCTGTAGCGGAATATATTTTACGGTTTCGTCTTTTTCCTTCCACGGTTCGTCTTCGGTGAGGGCCGGCAGTGGGTAACCGGGGCCGGTTTTCATAATATAGCCGCTTCTGACACGCTCTCTTTCCTGCACACCGGGGGGCAAAAACAGGCCACTATCGGTTTTCTCTGAGTCTTTCTTAGGCCGGATTAGTACTCTATCGCCTATGACGACTATTTTCTTAAGTTTATTATCTCCTGTAATTTCCATATTCAGACAAAAAGGCAAAGATAAGTAATTATGGATACCGGTTTCAAGAGGGTATAGGGGGCTATTTCAGATATAGGTTTTCAAGATTGAGGGGGTCTTGCTTAAGTAACTTTACCATGGCATGGTAAAGTTCGGGCAGGTTGGAGAGGAAGGCGTCGGGCACTTCAAAAAAGGCCTCAACAGAAACGGCAAAGAACTCTTCCTGGTTAACTCCGCCATAATCCCTGAGAAACCTGTTGTCTCCCTGCTGAATGACTGCTATTTTCTTAGCAGCAAGCTTCTCCCAGTGGCTCAGGGCCCTGCTGTCAAGAAAGTTATGCTCACCGTTACGTATGCTGTTCTCAAGCCGGAGTGCATGTGCCATTTCATGCAATCCCAGGTTTATGCCATCATGAGGAAACAGGCCGTGTGAGAAATTATTCCAGCTAAATACAATGATGCCATGCATAGGGTTGGTTTCTCCTTTATGGTACCTTCTGCTGATATGGCTGTAGTAGTCGTTACTATAAATCAGAATTTTATAAAAATGGATGAGTTCGACGTATGGCAGGCCAAAGGTAAGCTGCACAGCCGAAGCAGCAATCAGGACTTTCATTTCGGAGGTTACGACGGGTATCTGTTTGCTGCGGGAGATAAATCTTTTGCGGAGTATAAAGCTCATTACTCTCCTTTCAAACTTTCCCTTGAGCCGGGAGGGTAGCTTTTGGTAGTAGGGGAAGCTTTCTGCTAATATTCGCTTATACTCGGGCTTTAGAGGAAAAACGGCCGGAGCAGTATGACGTGGTCTGAGGCTGTAATAGAGCTTGTATGCTCCGAAAAGTACAGCAGCTGAAATGAGGAGGAACTTCATGCAGGGGGTTTCAGGTTCATGCAAAAATAAGTCACTCATGAATAGTATACCAGCTATATACTTTTGAATGGCAGGCTTTGGTGAGGAAGAATTCACCCTGATTTCTTACAGAATGGAAAACAGGCCTTATTTTTTGCGTAAATTGCCAATAACGGCCACAATTGAAGAACATTTTAGGCCGTTTATTAGTAAGACAAGTGATATTTAAACACTCTTCCTTCTCTGAAAAAGCTTAAGCGGATTATTCTCTGGACGGTGCTTGCCCTGTTTATGATAGTGGGTGTAGCGGCAACGCTTGTCTGGTACAACCAGGACAAGGTGGTAGCTTATTTTATCAGGGAAGCGAATAAGAGCCTCTCCTCCCCTGTCGAGGTTAAAAAAATCAGCCTTTCCCTTTTTGACAGATTTCCCGAAGTAAGCCTAACGCTTGAAGATGTACTGATACAGGGTGCAGACCCGAGAACGGAAAAGCCGCTGGCTAAGGTAGACCGGATCTATGGCCTGCTGAATCTCTGGAAGCTTATTCAGGGGGAGATGGTGATCGATCAGGTAATGCTGAAGGAGGGTGAGGTATACCTGCACCGGGCTCCGGACGGTACGGAGAATTATCTGATCTTTAAAAAAACAGAGGGGGGTGCATCGGGAGGTGCATTCCGGCTGAGTGATATAGGCCTGGACCGTATATCAGTGACTTATCTTGATCCCGCCGGTGGGCAAAATCATCGTCTTTTTGCCGAGCAGGCGGCGGCTGAACTTGACATTAACGGATCTGAATACAGGATAGCGACGAACGGGCACTGGCTTTGTTCGGGTATCGGGGTGGACCAGGACACATTTTTTATTGAAAAACCTCTTCGTCTGACGGCGAACCTGGTCTATGAAGACAGCCTGAAGCACCTGCAGATCCTGCCCTCGGACATCCAGGTGAATGATGCGATGTTTACGGTAAACGGCACGTACGAGTGGGGTTCTCTTGATCTGATAAACATCAGGGCTGAGGCGACTAATAGTACATTAAAGGCATTGTTTTCCCTTCTTCCTCAAAGGACTTATGAGCAGCTAAAGGCTTATGAGAGTGAGGGAAACGTAAAGTTTGTGGCGCTTATTGAGGGGGATATGTCTGGTGGGAAGACACCAAAGGTAAATGTGGACTTCTCTGCGGAAAACACATCTCTTTTTCACCCGGAATACAGTAAGAGGATAGAAAATATGGCCTTTGAGGGCCACTTTACTAATGGGGCGGGACGCAATAATAAATCCAGCGTACTGAAAATAAACCCTCTGAAGGGCACGGTGGATAATGAGCCTTTTAGTGGTTGGATGGAGCTTAGCAATCTGGATGATTACTACCTGAAGTGTCACCTTGAGGGGCTATTTGATGCGGGGCAGCTTGTCAATACGTTTAAGCCTAAACGGATGCATCACGCAAAAGGGGATGTGCGGCTTGACGTGGACTTTGACGGACGTCTGGCGGATATGGAGGAGATACAGCGGGTGAACAGGGTGAAGCTATCGGGGGACGTGCGCCTAAAGGATGTGGGCTTCAGGCTGGAGGGAAGTGAATTGCCTTTTGAGAAATTTACGGGACACTTTCTTTTCAATAAACATGACATAGCGGTCAGTGACTTTACGGGGGGCATAGGCAGTAGTAATTTTGAGCTGAATGGCTTTTTTAAGAATATCATCTCGTTCCTGCTATTTGATAACCAGTCGCTACGAATAGAGGCGGACATGGTGTCTGACATGCTGGACCTGAACGAGCTGCTCTCGGGGCACTTGGTGCAGGATGACTATCAGGCATCTGATAAGCCTAAGTATCATTTTGAGATATCGCCAAAGCTGGACCTGGACATTAACTGTGAGGTGGGCAACCTGAAGGTAAGGCGCTTTCATGGCCAGCAGATAAAGGGTGGCCTGCGGGTGAGAAATAGCCGGGCGACACTGACGAACGGACAGGTGAAGGCGGCCGGAGGTACTATGAGGCTGAACGGGACGGTGGACGCTCGCCGGCCGCAGTATGTGGTGGTGGATACGGATGCACGGTTTGACAGGATAGATATTGACAGCATCTTCTACATTTTTGAAAACTTTAACCAGGACTGGCTGGTGGATAAAAACCTGAAGGGCCAGTTATATGCGACGGCTTTGTCTCATATGGTGTTTGATAGTGAGCTGCATTTTAACCAGCAGGCCTTTGAGTCGCAGGTGCGGGCGCGTATCCGTAATGGGGAGCTGAATGACTTTGAGCCTATGCAGCGCCTCTCGGCCTTTGTAGAGGAAGAGAGTCTTTCAAATCTGCGATTCAGCGATATAGAAAACGATATTTTTATTAATAATCAGACGATCCACATACCGAGTATGGAGGTGAGGTCTAATGTATCTACGCTAACGATAGACGGCACACATACATTTGATCAGCATATAGACTACCATGTAAAGGTGCCGCTGCGCCGGATACTGGGAGGGAGAAGGCAGCAATACAGGCAAACGGTAGCGAATGAGCAGCGGGGCAGCCACCTGTTTTTGTTTATACGGGGTACGACGAGCGACTACCGGATAGGGTATGATACGGAAGCGGTGGAGGAGAAGATCAAGAAGGATATCCGCCGTGAGGGTGAGGAACTGAAAGCGGCCTTTAAAAATAAGGGACGGGAAAAGGAGTCTGTAGAGCTGGAGGAGGAAGAGTTCTTCGAATGGGACGATCAATAAAAAAATAAAAGCTGCCCCGTGTCTGAGGCAGCTTCATGTATACTTGATTTCTGACTAATTACTTGAGCACACCAAGCTCGGCGCCTACTTCTTTGAAGGCGTTGATGGCTTTATCGAGGTGCTGGCGGTCGTGTACGGCACTGATCTGCACACGGATACGTGCCTGACCTTTAGGTACGACGGGATAGTAGAAGCCTATTACGTAAATACCTCTCTCAAGCAGCTTTTCTGCAAACTCCTGGGAAAGCTTGGCATCATAGAGCATAACGGGGACAATAGGGTGCACACCGGGCTTGATGTCGAAGCCTGCCTCGGTCATTTTCTCCCGGAAGTAGAGGGTATTCTCTTCGAGCTTATCCCGAAGTTCGGTAGTCTCGCTCAGCATATCGAGCACGGCGATGGACGCGCCGGTAATGGCAGGTGCGAGGGTATTGGAGAAAAGGTAGGGGCGGCTGCGCTGGCGCAGTATATCGATAATCTCTTTACGCCCGCTGGTGAATCCGCCACTGGCACCACCAAGGGCTTTGCCGAGGGTACCGGTGATTACGTCTATCTTACCCATTACACCACAGTGTTCGTGCACGCCGCGGCCGGTCTTACCCATAAAACCGGTGGAGTGACACTCGTCGGTCATGACGAGGGCCTTATATTTTTCAGCAAGCTCGACGATCTTATCTAGCTGGGCAATGGTGCCATCCATACTGAAAACGCCATCTGTTACGATGATTTTATTTTCAGCACCGGCTTGGTCGGCTTCCTTAAGCTTGGCTTCAAGGTCGGCCATATCATTATGGACGTAACGGAAGCGTTTGGCTTTGCAGAGGCGGACGCCGTCTATGATAGAGGCGTGGTTTAGGGTATCGGAGATAATGGCATCTTCGGGGCCGAGGATGGGCTCGAATACGCCGCCATTGGCATCGAAGCAGGCTGCGTACAGGATGGTGTCTTCAGTGCCAAGAAACTTACTGATCTTTTCTTCGAGTTCTTTATGGATGTCCTGGGTGCCGCAAATAAAGCGTACGGATGACATGCCATAGCCATGGGTTTGAAGGGTTTTCTGGGCTGCTTCCAGGGTTTTGGGGTGACTGGAAAGTCCAAGGTAGTTGTTTGCGCAAAAGTTGATTACCTCACGGCCGGCAGTGGTTTTGATTACGGCGCCTTGCTCGGTGGTGATAATCCGCTCGTCTTTATAAAGACCGGCTTCTTTAATCTCGGCCAGCTCTTTTTGCAGTTTGGGTCTTAAGGTATCGAACATATCGTCAGGATCGTTTAATCTTGGGAGTTATGCTTTTTTTAGTGGCAGCAGGTTTCTCTCCGGATTCTTCGGAAAGGGGAAACTGCCTGCGTATGCCATTAATGAGAAAGAGTTTCTGGGCGGTAAAGCTGTCGGGGTGCATTTGCATAAACAGACGCTCCCACTCAGCGGCTACATGAGGCTCTTCACGAAAAAAAACTTCCGCATCAATGCGCTTTTTAGTCAGGTATGTGACGAACTCTTCACTCATGGCAGGCAAATATACACATTTGAGTACTGGTACAAAGAGGGGTTGTTTCGGATGATGAGGATTATTTATAATTTCGCACACCCAAAAAACGAATAAGCAACATGCAAACTCTCCTAGTAATAGGCGCTTCTGGCCAGGTGGGCTCGGACCTTGTAGACGCGCTGCGGAAGCAGCACGGGGAAGACCGGGTGATTGCCTCGGACATCCGTGAACCTGAAACGGACCGGGGTCGCTTTATCAAGCTTGATGCCACGGACACGAAAGGGGTGGAAGAGGCTATCCGCTCTAATAAGGTAACCCAGGTGTACCAACTGGTAGCCACTCTTTCTGCTACAGGAGAAAGAAACCCGATGGGGGCATGGAAGCTAAACATGCAGACGCTGCTGGATGTGCTGGAAATGGCCCGGGACCTTAAACTAAGTAAGGTATACTGGCCCAGCTCTATCGCGGCATTTGGTAGCCACACGCCTGCCACGGATACGCCGCAAAACTGCATTATGGATCCGGATACGGTGTATGGAATCAGTAAGCTGGCTGGTGAACGCTGGTGTGAATATTTTCATAAGAAATTCGGGGTGGATGTACGCAGCCTGCGCTATCCGGGCCTGATTGGCTACAAGGCACTCCCGGGAGGGGGCACTACGGATTATGCAGTGGATATATACCATAAGGCGGTGAGAGGTGAGGAGTTCTTGTGCCCGCTGAAGAGTAATACGTGCCTGCCGATGATGTATATGGATGATGCAATCCGTGCTACTATTGAGCTGATGGAGGCTGACCCGGACCGCATTTCGGTACGGTCCAGTTATAATCTTTCGGCCTTTAGCTTTACGCCGGATGAAATTGCCAAAAGTATCCGTAAGTATATCCCTGATTTTGTGATGGGATATGATCTGCAGCCGCGGCTGCAGGGCATAGCGGATAGCTGGCCAAACAGTATCGACAGCAGCCGGGCGGCGGCGGACTGGGACTGGAAGCCGGCGTATGACCTGGATAGAATGTCGGAGGAGATGATTTTGCAGCTCGGGAAGAATTTACCTGCCGGTTAATTCTCGTTATTGAATAAAATTTATCAAAGCCTCCCCTGCCGGGAGGTTTTTTTGTTTTCGGGTGTGGTTGGTCTGGTAATAAAGCTCTCTGCAGGGCTGCGTCCCGATGGGACTCAATATTACCGATGGATTATTGGGCTACAAAGGCTGCACCCCTCCGGGGTTTAGCTTAAAGGTTCTTTCTCTCAATTAACATAGTTAACCTATGGAAATAAAAGTGCCTCTATTCTAAAATGTCATTGCGGCAGCCAAGCGGGGGAATAGTGAAATTATTTTTACAAAAATCGGAACCAGGTCTTATCGAAATGAAAAGCCTATAAAGGCAAAGGAGATAATGGACTTTGTCCGGCAGGGAAAAAGATCTATTCGGTAGATAATGCAAATTGTTATTAAAAGCAATTTATCAAAAAGAGGCTCCTCGTTTGAGTGTCCTCTTTTGTCTATCGTCTTCCCTTGAAATATGGATGTTGAGCTTCGTCCCTACGGGGCTTAGGATTAACTGATATCCTAATGAGCTACAAAGACGGCACCTCTAACGGGATTCGCTAGGTATCAGACCAGTCCGGCTCAAAGACACTTTTTAAAAGCCCGGAGGGCTGCCATGTCTATAGAGTTTTTATTATACGGACTTTATAGTACCAGCGGGACAACATGTTTCCTGCAACATCTCTGTGACAATGGGCAAACCGATCGGAAGCGTTGCAGACATGTCGTTCCTATGGAACTTGTGGACTGTAGCTTTATTAGCTACAAATATATCACCCCTATGGGGTTTTATCGAAGTGAAATATGCCCCGGCCATAATAATAACGATCGTTCCACAAGACCCGGAGGGTCGATGTGTTTGTAGATATCACATCGTTTTTGGCTTTATTAAGTCCCAGCGGGACGGCGTATCTTACAAATCCTGGCGTGAAATTGTAAAGGGCATTACATTCGCAGTTTATAAAACAGCTATGCAATGCCAAACACTTATACGCAGCTCTATATACATATTGTCTTCGCTGTAAAAGGCCGCAAAAGTATTATTGTTGAGGGGAAAAGAGAAGAGGTACAGAAATACATGACAGGAATCGTTCATTCAAGCGGCAGTAAGCTCATTTCAATTTACTGTATGCCTGATCACTGCCATCTTCTTATCGGACACAATCCCGACCAATCTATTTCTTCATTGGTCCAGAAAATTAAGTCAAATACCTCTAAATGGATAAATGAAAAAAGGATTTACGACCAAAAATTTGCCTGGCAGTCAGGTTATGGGGCGTTTAGCTATAGCCGTAGCCAGATCGATACAGTGGCAAAATATATCAGAAACCAGCCTCAACATCATGCGAAAAGGACGTTCCGGGAGGAGTACATCCAGCTGTTGGACAAATTTAATATAGAATATAATCCGGATTACCTTTTTGATAGGGTAGATTAATAAGGGGCCTGGGTGCAGGGCTGAGTCCCTATGGGACTCAATATTACCAATGGTTTTTTAGCTACAAAGGCGGCACCCCTCCGGGGTTAAGCCTCAATACAGCTTTTGGCCTGAAGACACCAGCGATCAGGGACATCCCTTGTTAATCCTTGGTGCGCTGGCTTTAGGAGGCTACGAATACTTCCTCACGCCGGCATCAGGTTAAAAGTAGTAGTATACTGAAATGATTACTCTCTTGCCATTTGCTGCATGTACCACCGGTGTGCCGAACCACCGGTGTGCCGGACCACCGGAAGCCGGACCTCTCCTATTACCACAGGAGGGGAAGGTGCTTAGCTTGACGGCTATGCCACACCAAGGGGGTATTATTATCAGGCGGAGTATTTTAAAGAACTTATCTCATGATCATATAGGAGTCATCTTTTCGCTCGAGGGAAGAACTGCCTGTGAGGAAGGTGTCTACTTCCCAGGCGGCTTCGCGGCCTTCGGATATGGCCCAAACGACGAGGGACTGGCCACGGTGGACATCACCGGCGGCAAATACTTTGGGAATATTGGTCTGGTAGCGCTGGGTTTTGATATTCCCGCGTTCATCCAGTTCCAGGTCCAATTGCTGAGGCAGGGTGGGTTCACCGCAGGTGAATCCGATGGCGAGGAGGGCAAGATCGCAGGGGATTGTTCGCTCGGAGCCGGGTACTTCTCTGAATTTACGCTTACCATCTTCGGTGTACCACTCGAGGTCGGCTACAACGGCGCCGGTGAGCTTGCCGTGTTCATTGCCGATGAAGGAGCGGGTGGTAATGCTCCATGCTCTGCTGCCGCCTTCTTCATGGCTGCTGGATGTACGGAGGGTCATGGGCCAGAGGGGCCAGGGGTCTTGGTCACCTCTGTGGGCTGCTGGTTTGGGCATGATCTCTAACTGGGCAACGTATGAAGCGCCCTGTCTGTGTGAGGTGCCAATGCAATCGGCGCCGGTATCACCACCGCCTATGACAATGACGTCTTTATCTTTAGCGGAAATGTAGCTGATGCCTGCCTGATTGTCTCCGGCGATAAGCTTGTTCTGAGGGGTAAGGAAATCCATGGCAAAATGAACGCCGCTAAGCTCTCTTCCGGGAATGGGGAGGTCACGGGGTTTGGTGGCTCCGGTGCCGAGCACTATGGCATCGAAGTTTTCGAGCAGCTCTGCGGGCTGGAGGTTTATGCCTACGTGTGTGCCGGTCCGAAACCTGATCCCTTCCTGTTGCATGAGGCTGATGCGACGATCGACAACCCACTTTTCCAGTTTAAAATCGGGGATACCGTACCTTAGGAGTCCACCGGGGCGGTCATCTCTCTCGAAGACGGTGACCCAGTGGCCTGCTTTATTTAACTGTGCAGCGGCTGCCAGGCCGGCGGGGCCACTACCGATGACGGCTACTTTTTTACCGGTGCGTGTACGGGGAGCCCCGGAACCGGCGAGGCCCATGGCGAAGGCTTTCTCGGCAATGGTTTTCTCTATATGCTCTATGGCTACGGGAGGCTTATTGATACCTAATACGCAGGATGCCTCGCAGGGGGCGGGGCATATGCGGCCTGTAAACTCGGGAAAGTTATTGGTGGACAGCAGGATGGCGGCAGCTTCGCCCCAGCGCTCTTCATGAACTGCTTCATTAAACTCAGGGATGATATTGCCGAGGGGGCATCCGCTGTGGCAGAAGGGTACGCCGCAATCCATGCATCGTGCAGCCTGCTGCCGGGTCTTTTCTTCTGGAAAAGGCTGGTATATCTCTTTAAAGTCGGCGGTTCGCTGCTTAGGCTGGCGTGCCTGTGGCAATTCTCTGTCGTAGGTTAAAAATCCGTCTTTACTCATTACACTGCCATTTTTACGTTGTCTTTGCTCTGTTCTATTATTGCTTTATACTCATGGGGGATTACTTTGACGAAGTGGCGTACCTCTTGGGTCCAGTTTGCCAGGAGCTCCTCTGCCCGCGTGCTTTCTGTGTGCATTTTATGTTCTCTGATGAGGTCTTGCAGATAGGTAGCGTCACTGTCTTCGACAGGGTCGAGGCTGACCATTTCTTTATTGCAGAGGGTGCTGAATATGCCTTTTTTATCGTACACATAGGCGATGCCTCCGCTCATGCCGGCAGCAAAGTTACGGCCTACGGGGCCAAGCACGGCAATGCGCCCACCGGTCATGTACTCGCAGGCATGGTCTCCGACGCCTTCTACCACGGCTTCTACGCCGGAGTTACGTACGGCAAAGCGCTCACCGCCCATACCACGGATAAAGGCTTTGCCACGGGTGGCTCCGTAGAAGGCTACGTTTCCGATTATGATGTTGTCTTCGGCGGGGAAGGTGGCCTCACGAGCGGGGCGAATGATGAGCTTACCTCCTGAAAGGCCTTTTCCGAAGTAATCATTGGCCTCTCCCTCTAAACTAAAGGTGATGCCGGGGGCTAAAAAGGCGCCAAAGCTCTGCCCTGCGGAACCATAGAAGGCATAGTCAATGGTGTCTTCGGGGAGCCCCTCTCCTTTATACCTAAGGGATACTTCATGGGAGAGCATGGCGCCGGTAGTACGGTCTGTATTCCGGATGTGGAAGGTTTCCCGCACAGGTTTTCCTTGCTCGAGGGCTTCTTCTGCGCGGGCGATAAGCCTGCGGTCTAGCACTTCGCTAATGCCGTGGTCCTGGGCTATTTGCTTGTAGACGCCGATGTTATCGGGGACAAACTCTCTGTATAGGATGGGGGAAAGGTCGAGGTGGCGATATTTCCAGTGGTTTACGTCCGGCCGCATGCGCAGGAGGTCGGAGCGGCCGACCATTTCGTTGATGGTGCGGAAGCCGAGACTGGCCATGATGCGTCGCAGGTCTTCGGCAAGGAAGGTGAAGAAGTTTACAATGTGATCGGGGTCGCCTGTATATAGTTTGCGCAGTTCGGGGTTTTGGGTGGCAATGCCTACGGGACAGGTGTTGAGATGGCATTTACGCATCATGATGCAGCCTTCTACTACGAGGGCGGCGGTACTGATGCCCCACTCTTCGGCACCGAGGAGGGTGGCTATGGCAAGGTCGCGCCCGGTACGCATTTGGCCATCGGCCTGGACGGTGATGCGGCTCCGCAGATCGTTTTTAACGAGGGTCTGGTGGGCTTCGGCAAGGCCAAGCTCCCAGGGTAGCCCGGCATGGCGTATGGAACTGAGGGGGGAGGCGCCTGTACCTCCGTCTGCTCCTGATATGAGCACTACATCGGCATTGGCCTTTGAGACTCCGGCGGCGACAGTGCCTACGCCTGCCTCGGAAACAAGTTTTACATTGATCCTGGCTTTGGGGTTGGCATTTTTAAGGTCAAAAATAAGCTGAGCAAGGTCTTCAATGCTGTATATGTCATGATGGGGCGGAGGGGAAATGAGCCCGACCCCGGGGGTGGAGTGGCGTACACGGCCGATCCAGTCATCTACTTTATGTCCGGGTAGCTGACCGCCTTCTCCGGGCTTGGCGCCCTGGGCCATTTTTATCTGCAGCTCTTCGGCATTGGTGAGGTAGTAGCTGGTGACTCCGAAGCGCCCACTTGCTACCTGTTTAATGGCGGACCGTTCCCAGTCGCCATCGGGACGGCGCTCGAAGCGGGCTTCGTCCTCTCCTCCTTCGCCACTATTACTTTTACCGCCTATGCGGTTCATGGCTATGGCTAGGGTGCTGTGGGCCTCATGGCTGATACTGCCGAATGACATGGCACCTGTAGCGAAGCGGCGGAAGATCTCGCTGGCGGGCTCCACTTCCTGGAGGGGGATGCTCTGTACTTCTTTAAAGTCCAGCAGGCCTCGAAGGGTAAAGGCTTCTTTGACCTGGTCATTTATATGCCGGGCATAGCGCTGGTATACCTGGAAGTTATTGGTACGGGTGCTATGCTGTAGCAGGTGAATGGTGGTGGGGTTAAACAGGTGCCTTTCACCGCGCCTTTTCCACTGGTAGAGGCCGCCGGTGTTAAGGCCGGCGGATTCGGTCTCCTGCCCGAAGGCTTTTTTATGCCGTACGATGATTTCGCGGGCAATTTCTTTAAAGCCAAGCCCTTCTATGCGGCTGACTGTTCCTGCAAAGCACTTGTCTACGACGCGGCTGTTGAGGCCGAGTATTTCAAATACCTGGGCTGACTGATAGGAGGCGAGGGTGCTGATACCCATTTTGGAGAGTACCTTGAGCAGTCCGTATCCAATGGCTTTCCTGTATTTAGAAAACACATCCTCAGTGGATGGAGACCCTTCTACCAGTCCTTTTGCATTAAGCCTGGCGAGGGTGTCCAGGGCGAGGTAGGGGTTTACGGCACTGGCGCCATAGCCTATGATGGTGGCTACGTGGTGGGTCTCGCGCACATCACCGGCTTCTACGACTATGCCGGCCTTGGTACGCAGTCTTTTTCTGACGAGGTGGTGATGGACTGCACCGGTGGCCATGAGGGAGGGTATGGCTGCGTGGTTTGGTGAGATGGCTTTGTCACTGATGATCAAGAGCTTTTTTCCATCCAGCACAAGGTGCTCGGCTTTGCGACAAATGGCATTAACTCCGGCTTCGAGGCCATCAGGGTCTTCCACATCGAAAGTTGCGTTTATAATGCCATAGGGAAAGCCTCTGTTGGAGAGGTTTCTGAGCTTCTGGAGATCTCCATTGAGAAGGAGGGGGTGGGAAATGTGTACCTGGCGGGTGTGCTCGGGTGTTTCATCTAATATGTTGAGGCTCTCTCCGACGCGGGTAAAAAGGGACATAACGAGCCGCTCCCGTATGGGGTCGATGGGCGGGTTACTAACTTGGGCAAAAAGCTGTTTGAAGTAACTGCTGAGGTGCTGGCTCTGATCGGAAAGGGCGGCGAGGGGGGTATCTGCTCCCATGGAACCGACAGGTTCTTTACCACTGGCAGCCATGGGTAGTAGTATGGTGTTGAGGTCTTCGCGGGTATATCCGAAGGCCTTCTGGTAGGTTTCGAGCATATTATCATCTACACCGGAAGGCACATGGATGGGTCCGGGAAGCAGACGTAGCTTAATGCGCTGCTCTTTTATCCACTGGCCATAGGGCTGCCGGGTAACTACTTCGCGTTTTACTTCCTCATCATGGAGCACACGGCCTCTTTCTAAATCGGCTACGAGCATGCGGCCGGGCTGAATTCGTCCTTTTCTCAGTATCTGGCCTTCTCTGACGGGGAGTGCGCCGGCTTCTGAGGCAACGATAAGTCTGTTGTCGGTGGTGATGCAGTAGCGGGCAGGACGGAGTCCGTTACGGTCGAGGGTGGCACCTACCATTTTGCCATCGGTAAAGATGAGGGCAGCAGGTCCGTCCCACGGCTCCATAAGGGAGGCATGGTATTTATAAAAGGCTTTACGCTTGGTGTCCATGAGCTTGTTGTCCTGCCAGGCTTCGGGTACCAGCATCATCATTACGTGGGGCAGGGAACGGCCGCTAAGCACGAGCATTTCTACGAGGGCATCGAGGTTGGCGGAGTCGGAATGCTCCGGGTCTGTTACGGGGAGGAGCTTTTTGAGCTCTTCATCGGTAAAGCTGCGGGAGCGCATCATGGCCTCTTTGGATTTCATCTTGGTGACATTACCCCGGATGGTGTTGATCTCGCCATTATGGGCCAGGTAGCGGAAGGGCTGGGCTAGCTTCCAGTTTGGAAAGGTATTGGTGCTAAAGCGTGAATGTACGAGGGCAAAAGCTGAGGCCATGCGCTCTTCCTGCAGGTCTGTATAGTATGGGCGCAATTGATTGGTACGCAATTGTCCTTTATAGATGAGGGTTTTGTGGGAGAGGCTTACCATGTAGAACTCTCCGTTATTCCCATGAATGTGGTTTCGCCCGATGGTGTGGGTGATGTGGTTACGCAGGACGAAAAGCTTACGCTCGAGGTCATCGAAGGTGAGCCCGTCGTGATGGGTGAGGAATACCTGCTCGATAAAAGGGGCCACTCTTGCGGCACCGGCTCCGGGTATGGCTTTATTGACGGGTACTTCTCGGTATCCGAGCACCTGAAAGCCCATGCCGGTTGCTTCTTTTTCAAATAGTTCGCGGCAGGCTTCGCGTACTTCTTTCATGACGGGCCAGAAGATGGTGCCGGCACCGTAGCGACCGGGCGGGGGAAGTTGCAGTCCTTGCTTCCGGCATTCTTCAGAAAGAAAGTCGTGGGGCATTTGCAATAGAATACCAGCGCCGTCGCCTGTTTCAGGGTCGGCACCGGTACCACCGCGGTGCTCCATATTTTCCAGCATATCGAGCGCATCCTGTATGGTGCGTGCCTCCCGGCGGCCGTCTATATTAACAATACAGCCGATACCGCAGGCATCATGCTCTAGCTGGGGACAGTATAGTCCCTTGGTATGATCGTTTGACATGGCAAAGCATTATGGGGTTGTTTACAGGGCTGCTTACACAAAATGGCAGCCGAGGGGTCGGGTTTATGCTGTTGCCAAAAAATAGGGTTGAAATCAGTTAAGCATTATACGGAAAAATGAGATCAATTAAAACAGGGGGCCCATTGAACGAACGCATCATCATTAGAATAATACAATTAAATTACAGTAGGAAGGTTCGATAAGGAATCCTTAAGGGATATACGTGGAATGCCTCTACTCGTAACGGAGAAGCAACGGACCTACGACGGATTTGGAACGGAGATAGACTACGTGATGAGGAGAGAAAGTTGGGGGTATTTCAAAAATAAGAAAAATATCAGTATTAGAAATATACAATATAGATGATTCTTTTTGAACTCTATTACTTTCCGCTATAAGGGGCGATTTGGAGGCTCACGGTTCTTTGTAGTATTGGTATTAATGATAGAAACAGGTGGCTTACTCAGATGCCGGATAAAAAAAACAGGCCGGCCAATGGCCGGCCTGTAGATCAGGCTAGGAACCGGGTACTTATTCCTTCACCCAACTCTTGGTGGTGGTGCCCTCCTGGCAAATGATGCGCAGGAAATACAGGCCGGGCTGTAGCTGGCTTACATCCATACGCTTTTGTGTGCTGTTAAGCGTGTGGGTTCTGATGTGACGTCCATCAGCGCCCAGTATGAGTATGGTGGCTTTATCATTACCTGCGGGGGCTCTCACTGTCAGTTGGTTTAACGCAGGGTTAGGAAATATTTCAAATGTATCGGCAGGGGTGCCCGGCGCCGAAAGCCGTGCCACGCTGCCGCATTGCCCTACTGTTTCTTCATGGTAGGAGGCGGCACTATTGCGCTCACCGCCTTCGGGGACACTATAGGTGTAGTAGAAGTCTATCTGATCTCCGTCGACAGCATTCAACTCACTGACAAAGTTTCCGCTACCATCTGCACTTAGTGCATATCCTGGGAAGGTGGCTGAGCTGCTGTTCTTGCGCAGATAGAGAATAACCAGGTTGCTCCCTACGCCTGCACGAGCAGGTTTGAAGGTAAGGGTCTTACCGTCCAGCTCGTAGGTATAGTCCACCCCACTGCCGGTGCTATTAGGCCCATTACCGGTGCAGGTAGTAGCTGGTGGCGAAGGTGGTGTGGTGCTTCCCTGGGTACCATATACTCTGAACTCATAAAGTGAATAGCCATAGGGGGTGGTGCGGCTGGTGCCGTACATGCGGATGTAGCGCCCTGTCCCGCTTAGGCTAAGGCTGTCAAGGCCACCATCGCCGGAGGTGGTGCTATACACCTGGTTCCAGTTACTGCCATCGGCAGAGACTTCTATGCGGTAGCTGGCTGCTGCTGCTGCCTCCCACTGTAGTGCTACGCTGCTGATGTCGTAGGTATTTTGGAGGTCGACCTGTATCCACTGGGGGTCAGAAAAATTACTACTCCAGCGGGTGGCAAGGTCTCCGTCTACTGCATTGGCAGCCCCCAGGCCTGCGCCTTCGGAACTGCTGCTGGTAGCAGGCTTATTAAGGGCGATGTTAACAGGGGTTTCGGGGTCGGGATCAGGGTCGGGGTTCTGGCTACCTGTACTGGTGCCTTTTATGTATATGTCATCAATTTCGATATTGCCAATAGCGCCTTCGGTACCCAGTAGCTGAAAGAACTGATTAACGGCGGTAAGGTCTACATTGGAGAAGTCTGAAAGGGGGATTTCGACAAGGTGCCACTGGCCGTCACGAACGAATCCATAGGGGTCGCTGCCATTCCGGAACTCTACCCAGCCTTGTCCTATGCCATCTACATTACCGCTTTTCATGCCTATGCTGAAAGGGGTGGTGGAGGATGTCTTAAGGGCAAAATGAAGGGAGCCATCGGCAAATCCGCTAAGGTCATGTTTGATAGCGGCTTTGATTCCCATACCAAACCAGGCAAGGCCGGGGGCAGAGGTATAGGCCAGTGACTCGCTGCCTTCGTATGGTGCCTGGCTGACTTCCTGCAGGGTATTTTCCCAAACGAATATGTCAGCATCCTGTGGCATGCTAAGTTCGGAGGCTACTGAGGCTGTTTCGGTTAGTATACCGAAGTTGGTACCTGTGGGCACGGGGCGTGCAGGGCCTTCTTCCCAATAGACATTGTCAAAGGCTATCTCAACGGGGGCGCCGGGAGGGTCTCCTTTGAACATGAAGGGCTGGCTCACGGATACAAAGTCTACATTATTAAAGGCATTGAGGGGTATGGCTACTTCGTGCCACTGCCCGTCACGTACGAGTCCGTATAGGTTTTCGCCATTTACAAAGGTAATGAAGCTATCTCCTGCCCCACTGCTAACGCCTATGTCAAAGGTGGCGGTGCTGGTGGTCTTTACGTGCATACGCAAATAGCCGTCAGAGAAGGCTGACATGTTTAAGGGGTCTGAGGCTATGCCCATGCCAAACCAGTTACCGGCCTCGGCGCGGAAGCTCATTACTTCACTGCCTTCATAAGGGGCTGTAGTGGTAGCGGTCAGGTTGTTCCACAGGAACAGGTCTGCATCGGTACCGAAGGTGAGGGAGTTATCTACGGGTGTGTTTTCAGTATAGATACCAAAGGTGCCTGTGTAGCTATTGGCGCCGGGGGTGTAAATCTCTGCTCCGGGCACTTCATATACGCGCACGTAGTCCACGTACATTTTAGCAGGCAGGGGAGCGGTGATGCCTGCGGGGTCGTAGATATCGGGGAAGATACCACCTACGGCGAGGTTAAGAATAATGAAATAGGGGTGGGTCTTAAACTCTTCCAGTGAAGAACCGGAGGGGCTTATGTCAAAAGACCAGTACTCGACATCGTCGATGTAGCCTTTTACCACTGTGCTATCCCAGTACATTTTGTAGATGTGGTAGTCCTGGGAAAGGTCGGCTGCGGCATCATAGGTTTCGCCATACCCGGCGTAGTTGCCTTCATAATCCCAGTGGGCAGTAGCGCCTACGCGGTTATTTACTTTGCCGGCGGCTATGGCGTCGGCGGTACCCATCTCCACAATATCGAGTTCACCTGAGGCTGGCCATACATTTTCACTACCGAGCAGCCAGAAAGCAGGCCAGAGCCCATTTGCCAGGTCAGGCATTTTGATCCGGGCCTCTATGATACCATATTTCAGCTCTACACGGCCTTCTGTTTTTACCCGGCCAGAGGTAAAGGAGTATCCTTCGCGGTTTTCGCGCAGGGCCTGAATGACGAGGTTGCCGTTTTCAAGGTAAACGTTTTCGCTGCGGTCGGTGTAGAGCTGCAGTTCCTGGTTATTTCCCCAGTTCCACACGCCCACGCCTACATCGTAGGTCCAGACTTCCGGGTCTAAGGTAGTGCCGTCGAAGTTTTCTTCCCAGATCAGATTCTGGGCTGTGGCGTAAAAGCAACTACCTATAATAAGGCTTAGGGTTATGACAATTGTTTTTGTACGAATAGAAAAGTCTCGCCAAAATGGAGAGAGGCTGGTCAAAGGATGTTTCATGAGTTTAGTTGTTAATTCAAAGGTCAAAAAATACCAGACAGACTGGCTGAGAGTGCAGAATCACACGCTGCAAATCCCTTATAATGTACTTAAAACCAACTTACAAGAGACTTGGCAAGGGCTATTTGGGAGATTAGCCCCGCCTTATTGATACATACACCCGGGGCAGTATGAGGGGTAACCCTTACTCCAGTGAAGGGTGAGCCTCAGGTAAATCACTCCCCGTAAGAGGTATAAAGAGAATCGACCCTGCATGGATTTGCTCATCTTTCAGACCTTTGCCATTCAGGAATTGCATGACCCTTTTCTTTATTTCCGGATGTGAAAGCAACTGTTCATGCCCGGCATTTTCTACTACGAGATGGGCTGAACTGGGGTAGCGTTTTCTTATTTCCTGTGCCTGGGAGGGTGGGGTTCTTGCATCCAGTTCACCGCTAATGAATAATACCGGTACGGTCAGAGTATCGACATAAGAAATAAGTGGTTCGCGGGTTTTAGGCCATGTATCCAGCACCAGATAAAAGGGGAAGTTTACCGAATTTCCGAACAAACTACTGTGGGCTTGTCGCCTGATCTTTTGCCTGCGATTAGGCGCTACACCACTTTCAATCCCCTGGCTCAGTCCATTTGCCGGCACAGCCAGAAAGTAAACGATGCGTTTCTGTACGAACCACCGGAGGATTTTGGTATTGCCTTTACTTAGGGAATACAGCAGGCGGGGTATCACAGGGATATCGGTCGCATCGTCCATGTCCATCCGGAGGATAAGAGCAAGACCCAGCGGACCTACAAGAATTTGATGGCTCGTACCTGTAAGGGGGTGGGTGACTGTAACCTCTACGGGCTCATTTTTGAGATTTTGCATTACCTGTCTAAGTAAAGCGGCCAAATCAGGAATATCCCGGCTGAGGGCTGTATCGGCTGCTACCATTGCGGACAACTTCGCAAAATGGGCGTCTGCATCTGCCGGAAGGTTAAAAGACTGATCTAAGCCATCTGTGGCAGCGAGCACAGCCCGGCTTATGCGGCGGGGCAGGGCCTGCAGCAGCATGAGGCTGATTCGGGTACCGTAGCTGTACCCAAATAGGGCGAACTTTTCCAAACCTAATGCTGCAGTGACTTCCTCCACGTCCCGTGCATTTTCAGCCAGATGGTAGCCTGTCACATCTACCCCCCTCTCCCGGAATACTTCGAGGGCCCGGGTGGCCATCTTCTGGTAATGCCGGGCTGCCTTGTCTTCACTTACCAGTACATCAGTAGGGAATTCACCCTCCCAAATATAAACCAGGTCTCGATCATGGGTGCCTCGCTGGTCTATAAGCAACACATCTGATTGGGCCAGGTAAGGTAACCAGTCCGTGAGGTAATGGGGATCCTTAGCCTGCCAAGAAGATGGGCTACCGCCTCCTTCCAGGTAAATAAGCGGCGGGGTGATGCCCGCACTGGTGGTTTTCATTAAGGCAAAATGAATATCGATAAGCCTTGAATGAGCAGCATCCCGGTTTTCAGGCACTTTCAGGATACCGAATTGTACCTTCACTTTTACTCCCTCAGAGGAGGTAACGACCGTATCGGTTGTTGTGAGTCTGTTCTCCTGCGCCTGACAATAACAGGATAGAGGGCATAGGCATGCGAAGAAAAATATGAGTCTTTTGACCATCATCGATTGTGTAGTTTGAGTGAAAATGATAATGGTCAAATGAAGCGTTTTCAAGCGATGCACGCCAATTGAAGAGGTTTCAAAACAGTATTTGACACCTAAGAGGCTGCCTTCTGTGCTAAAAACTCCGTCGGGGTGAGGCCATTTTCCTTTTTGAAGGCCCGGTAAAAAGAGGCCTTGGAACGAAAGCCTGCCTCAAAGGCGATACCCATAATAGATAGGTGGGTGGTATCATCCCTTCCTGCCAGGCGGAGAAATTCGTTTACCCGATACTGGTTTATCAGGTTATTAAATGTGGTGTACAGACCTTGGCCGATCACCAGGGAAACCTCCTTTTCGGGCCAGCCCAATAGCCCGGATAAAGATTTCACCGTGAGATCCTGCCGGAGGTAGGGTTTTTCATTGGTCAAAAAACGGGTCAGTTGGCAGCTTCGGTCTTCCAGTTCGGCCACGGAATACTTCATACTGCGAGCTCTGGATAGATATTGGCCCACCTCATCAAAGTGGCTGATGAGGTAGTGATAGCCTAGCCCATATATAGCGAGGCTAAGTAAAAGGCCCATGGGCTTGTAAATGAGGTAGGTGTTTTGGTCAAGTTCCTGAATAAAAATCATGGCCGGGGGAATTACCAGGAGTAAAAATGCGGGTATGGCCGCCCACACTCTTATAAAGATTTTAAGCCAACGCTTTACCCCTTTATGGTATGCCCTGGGGCGAAGATCACCAGCCTGGGTATGCAGCCGGATGCCGGCCACCAGGTAGGCAAATAGTTGAATGAGGCCAAAAGCGTTAATGACCAGTGAAACCATCTGTATTGCCGGAATATGAGCGAGCGCCCACTCTACATGATTGGCTGTATAAGTGAAAAAAGCCATGAAGAGAACTCCATCTACCAATAGGGAAGGAATGAAGTGAAGCAGGAAGGCCGGCTGCCACCTGAACCGCGGGTGTACAAGCGACCGGATGTGAAAGTATGCAATCGGGCCCACTGCCAGACCAAAGGAGATAGGGACAGGGAACCGGGCATTGTACATATGAATGGACTCTTCCAACACGGCGTGGAGCAGGATCAGGGAAAAAAGTATGATGAGCACTCCGAGAAACAAGGCGGGAAACTGCGGCACAGGGGTCTCCTTACCGGCCCTATCTGCCTTGCCTGCGACCCGCACTGACCGGCTGATAAGTATCGTACCAAGAACGAGACCCTGGATTACGGCCATCAGAAAGTAAAAATTGGAAGACTCTAGTGAAGTATCCAGCATCTGCGGGGTGACATTTTACTTAAATATACGAATCAGGCTCAAATATGAATTCCGGCTACAAGCCATCGTGTTGGCGAGTCTCCCTTAACAATGTGGAAGGAAAGGCGTTTTCCCATATAGTTATCACTATTACTATATGCCACAGGAACCTCTCTCTATACTTATTCACATAAGTGGGGTAGCGCTCGTACTGCTTACTTTGATCGATTTCTGTTTTACCGCCTTTATCCCGAATAAGGAGGGCTTGCTTACACGTAAGGTTAGCCGTGGCGTGTATGGTATCATGTTTCTGCTGGCAGGAAAAAAAGGGACCTCCCCGGTGCTAAACTACATGGGTTTTGCGATCATGTTCTGCATGTCGCTGACGTGGATTTTTTCCAGCTGGGCAGGTTTTACTCTTATCTTTCTCTCGGACCCTTACTCTGTTATCCATGGTACGGAGAAGTACCCGGCGGAATTCTGGGACGTGGTCTATTTTGTAGGGTTCAGTTTGTCTACCAGCGGATTAGGGGACTTCGTGGCTTCTACCAAATTCTGGCGGATAGTGACTGCCCTGGCGAGCGTGGTGGGAATCATGCTGATAACAATGTCTATTACGTACCTGGTGCCGGTGATCTCGAATATGATCCAAAAAAGGAAGGTGAGCATCTACCTTGCCTCCCTGGGGGAAAGTCCTGAGCAGATAGTGGTTCAGAGCTATAATGGTGAGGATTTCAAGTCTCTGGGGAATCACCTGGGATCATTGGCTGCGATGGTGTTCGAATATTCGCGTAACCACCTCTCGTACCCTATTTTGCACTATATGCATAATAATAGCCCTCATGATAATATTGTATTGAAGATGTGCAGCCTGGATGAGGCGCTGAATATATTCCTGTTTCACATTCCCGAGGATAAAAGACCTGAAATGACTGACCTGCGGGTGATAAGGCGAGCGCTTACGCAGTATCTAAGTACGTTGAAGTATACGGCGCCTGCAGATGACACGCCTCCCTTACCCGATCTGGATGTGGTGGCAGAAGGTACGGGCATAGCATTACGTAACAGGGAGGACTCTGACATAAACACTATCTATAAGGGCTTAAAGAAGAGAAGGGGCCTTTGGCTTGCAAATATTCGAGAGAATGGCTATTCCTGGGAGGATATCCGGGGCACTAAGTTTGAAAATAATCTGGATCAGCCTGAAGGGATGGCCTTCTCCTATGATCATAAGGTATTTCATTAATGGGGTGCCTTAAGGCTAAATACCTACCCCTATTGTTAGCTGTATACCTCTGTTTCTCCCACTGTCCAGCATAGACCTGGCCGTGGCGGACCTTGCTACATCAGCCAGACCGTAATAGTACCTTGCTCCAATCATTAGCTGACCAAAACGAAACCCCAGCCCGGCAGCGATTCCATAATCAATGCGGCGGAAGTCATGATCTGAGAGAAGGGGCACAGGATCATCTAACCCACCAGGTTCTACACGCATTCTGCCGCGAATAAGGCACCCTGCATAGGGGCCTGCTTCAAAGTAACCGCTCTCTCCCAGGTCAATGGAGGCGAGGAGGACAAAGTCAGCATATTGCAGGTTTATATTCTTAATGATGAGTTCGTCCCCCATCTCCCATTCGGAGCGGCTGCCTCTTTCAGAGTATAGCAATTCTGTACGGATGGAAAAATTATCAGTGTGTCTCATCTCAGCAAATAACCCACCTGAGAAGCCGGTGTGAATGCTTTCATCCTCGGCTTCGGGGGAGTAGGTGAGGCAAGCAAAGTTAAGCCCTCCTTTGACCCCTATAAAATAACTGTGGGGCTGGGCCTGACTTTCGAAAACGGTAATAAGGCACAATAGTCCTACCCAAAAAATAAGATGCTGTGGCTGTCTTTTCATTATAGTTTAAAAAATGGCCGGATACCCGGCATACTTAGGTACTTGTGGTATGATATAACAAATCCACTTTCATTTTGATCCGTAAAGAAGGCTTAATTTTAAAATAACCCTTTAAAAAAGGAAAACAGGCTGTGTAACAGGGGTAGGGCTCTCCGGTGGGGCCTTGGTCCGGATGCTTCTGTTATGTGCACTCAGGAGCAGGAAGAGGCGCGGTCCTTTGTGATGTTTAGGCCACCTGTTATATTTGGGTAAATTTTATCGCATAAAAAATCTCATGGCAGACTATCAAAATCTACTGATCCAGGAGGAAGATGGCATTCTCACCATCATCATTAACCGTGAGGACAAGCTAAATGCCCTAAATTTGGCTACCGTGGAGGAGATCAGGAATATCTTCCAGCGCGTGTACGATGAGAAAGAGATAAAGGGGGTGATCTTAACAGGAGCCGGTGAAAAGGCTTTTGTGGCGGGGGCTGATATCAGCGAAATATCTGAGCTCAACGAAATGAACGCCCGTAAATTTGCAGAAAATGGCCAGGAGGTTTTTTCTCTCATAGAAAATTGCCACAAACCTGTGATTGCTGCCGTAAACGGCTATGCACTGGGTGGAGGCTGCGAGCTGGCTATGGCTTGTCATATTCGCGTGGCTACTAAAAATGCAAAATTTGCCCAACCTGAGGTAAACCTGGGCATTATACCGGGATATGGAGGCACTCAGCGCCTTACGCAACTTGTAGGTAAGGGGAAGGCACTGGAGCTTATGATGACGGCGGATATGATCGGTGCCGAGGAGGCGAGAGCGCTGGGCCTGGTAAACCATGTAGTGGAAGACAGAGAGGCTCTTACGAGCCGTACCCGCGAAATGCTGGAAAAAATCATGGGCAAAGCGCCTCTGGCAGTGGGCATGATTGTAAACTGTGTTAACGCTTACTTCAGCGGTGATGAGAACGGCTACCAGACGGAGGCCAACAGCTTTTCTAACTGCTGCAAATCCGAAGACTTTAAAGAAGGCACTGCTGCTTTTCTGGAAAAGAGACCGGCCGAATTCAAAGGAGAATAATCACATTCCCTGAGGGGTCCCTGGTATGAGTGCACTGAAAAAACTGGCGGGACAGACCGCGCTATATGGAGTCAGCAGCATCTTAGCCAGGGTTTTCGTTTTTTTCCTTACTCCTCTACATACAGAAGTACTTGCTGAAAGCGAGATGGGTATCATGGCGAAGCTATATGCCTATGTCGCTTTTTTTAATATCCTGTACACCTTTGGGATGGAAACGGCTTATTTTCGCTTTGTGTCGCGGGATGATACGGACCATGACGAGATATATCGTACGACAGGGAGTGTGATCCTGATCATTAGTGCGATTTCCACTACGCTGCTTCTGCTCAATGCCCAGGGAATAGCGAACTGGCTGGACACTCCTCAGAGTGCTCATCTGGTGACGTGGCTAGGCATCATATTACTGTTTGATGCCATGGTGGCCATACCTTTTGCCAGCCTTCGACAGCAAAACCGCCCACTTAAGTTTGCTCTCATCCGCACGATCAGTATAGGGGTGATGGTAGCGCTCAACCTGCTGCCCTTATACCTGATTCCTAAAATGGTGGAATGGCACTGGCTGGAAAAGGAGGGCCTGGCAGCTTACATTTTGAATTATGACCGCAAACTGGACTTTGTATTCATTGCTAACCTGGTAGGCTCTGTACTTGTCCTGTTCATGCTGTATAAGGAGGTATTGCGCTTTCGCTTTACTTTACCTAAAAACCTGCTGCGGTCATTACTTCCTTATGCTTTTCCGATCTTTCTGATGGGTATAGCGGGTATAGCTAATGACCAGCTTGACAAGATCCTGCTGGAAGAGTTGTTGCCGGCGGATTTTATGCCTGGCTTTACGAGCAGGGAAGTATTGGGTATATACTACGCGGCATTTAAGCTCAGTGTACTGATGGTGTTGGCCACGCAGGCCTTCAGGTTTGCCGGTGAACCTTTCTTTTTCAGTACGGCCAAGGAGAAAGACAGTCCTCAATTGTTTGCGAGGGTTCTGCACTACTTCTTCCTTACGTCTTTGGTGTTGTTTATCGGGGTAAGCCTGAACCGTGAGTTACTGGGGTCTTTTTTCCTGCAAGGTGAGGCGTTTAAGATAGGGCTGAACGTGGTTCCCCTGTTGCTTTTTGCCAAGTTGTTTTACGGGGTGTATATCAATCTGAGCATTTGGTTTAAGTTATCTGACCGGACGCACTACGGCACCTGGCTGAGCCTGCTGGGGGCAGGGGTTACTGTGACAGGAAACCTGGCCCTTATCCCTGTCATAGGCTATTATGGATCTGCGGTAGCAGCTATTCTCTGCTTTGTAAGTATGTGTGTGGCTTGCTACTATCTGGGCCAAAAGTACTACCCTATCCCCTACCGCTGGGCTCCCTTATTCTGGCATCTGCTTGCTGCCAGCGGGCTGGCGGCATTTGAGTTTTTCTTTGAACTGGAAAACCAGCTTTACGACTATACTTTAAATATTCTGCTTACGATTGCGTATATTTTTGCCTTATACCTACTGGAAAGGAAAAATCTGCGTAAAGCCGGAGCCACATCCTAGCGATTTTTACTGTAAAAGACATATCCTTTTTTTATGCAAGTAAATGTGATTAACCGCTCATCTCATGAGCTGCCAGCTTACCAGACGGAAAGCTCTGCGGGCCTGGACCTGCGGGCTAACCTGGAGGAGCCTGTTACTCTGGGGCCCCTGGAGCGCACATTGGTGGGCACTGGCTTGTTTATAGAACTTCCCCATGGCTTCGAGGCACAAATCAGGCCGCGTAGTGGTATGGCTTATAAACATGGACTATCTGTACTGAACAGCCCCGGCACTATAGACGCGGACTACCGTGGCGAAATAAAGGTGTTACTGGTAAACCTGAGCAATGCACCATATACTGTGGAAAACGGTGAGCGCATCGCGCAAATGGTAGTGGCCAAACACGAAACTATAGAGTGGCAACCAGTTGAGGCCCTGAGTGATACCGTGCGCGGAGCCGGTGGATACGGCAGTACGGGTAAAAACTAGGTAAACAAACAGCCTCTATTTTATTTTTTAATTGAAAACTAGGAAATACAACCTCTGAACAAATGAACATTATTATTCCTATGGCCGGGATGGGCAGTCGCCTAAGGCCACATACCCTTACCACCCCCAAACCTCTTGTACCCATCGCCGGCAAATCGATCGTGCATCGCCTGGTAGAGGACATCGCGGAAGTGGTAAATCAGAAGGTCGAGAAGATCGGGTTTATTATTAAAGAGAGCTTTGGTAAGGAGATAGAGGAAAAACTTAAGAAGATAGCTTCTTCGGTAGGTGCCAAAGGCCATATTTTTTACCAGGAAGAGGCTCTTGGTACGGCTCACGCGATCCTGTGCGCAGAGGAGATCATGCAGGGCAACATCATAGTGGCCTTTGCCGATACTCTTTTCCGGGCAGATTTCACCCTTGACCCTGATAAGGATGGCATCATCTGGGTGCAGAAGGTGGAAGACCCTAAGGCATTTGGCGTAGTAAAGCTTAATGAGCAAAAGGAGATCACTGACTTTGTGGAGAAGCCTGAACAGTTTGTATCAGACCTTGCTATCATCGGGATCTATTACTTCAAGGACGGGGATTTCCTGCGTAAGGAACTTCGCTACCTGCTGGATAACGATATAAAGGACAAGGGGGAATACCAGATTACGAATGCGCTGGATAATATGCTTAAGAAGGGCGCTACTTTTACCACAGGAGAAGTGAGCGAATGGCTGGACTGTGGCAATAAAGACGTGACGGTTCACACTAACCAGCGCTACCTGGAGTTTATTAAGGATAAGGATCTGATAGCCAAAAGTGCCTCTACTGAGAACAGCGTAATCATACCTCCTGTGTATATAGGAGAAAACGTACGTATACACAACAGCGTGATAGGTCCGCACGTTTCTATTGGAGATGATACGGTCATAGAAGATTCCCGCATACGGAACACGATCGTGCAGACGAACACGACGGTACGAAATGCTAATATGGAGAATTCAATGATAGGAAATTTCGTAACGTACGAAACCAGACCGGATGATTTTAGCGTTGGAGATTACAACAAGATCATCCAGTGAACTTGATTTAATATGATAAACGGCTTAATAAAGGCCAGCATGGTGCTGGCCCTCTTCTTCCTTTTAAGTGTCTCTATTACTCCTGCAAGTGCGCAAAAACGCAAAAAGAGCAAGGAAACTCCTGAAATGAAACAGCAGGAGGCAGAGTATTACTTTGTGGAAGGGGAGAAATATTTTATCCTGGAAGACTATGTAAAGGCTAAGGTGCTGTTTGAGCGCTCACTGGAACTGTCTCCGGATAATGCAGCCGTACACTATAAAATAGCTGAGATCTTTACTATAACGGAGGAGCTGGAAAAAGCCTCTTACCATATAGACAAGGCTCTTTCTCTTGAAAAGAACAATAAGTACTTCTACCTGCTGGCTGCAGATGTGGCCGGCAAGCAGGGTGATCTGGGTAAAGCCATTGCCCTGGTAGAAGAGATGATGGAGACGATTGACCATACGGAGGAGTACTACTTCGAACTGGCCGGGCTCTACCTTATGAAGCGTGATTTTGAGAGCGCTCTCAGCACATATGAAAAGGCAGGCAACATATTCGGAGACTCACCCGAACTGCTTATACAAAAGCAGCGCCTGTACCTGCAGACTAACCAGCTGGATGAGGCTGTGCGCATAGGCAAGCAACTGGTGGAAATGTACGAAGGGGAGCCTGAGTTTGTAAATGCTCTTGCTGATGTGCTTATTTCTAATGAGCGTGCGGATGAAGCTGCGACTTACCTGGAAGAATACCTGCAGGAATACCCTGAACAAAACCAGGTACGCCTGGCGCTTGCAGAAGCTTACCGCCAGAATGGGGAAGAGGAAAAGGCGGGACAGCAGATGCTAATGGCGCTTGAGGGCGACCAGGTGCCCCTTGATACCAAGGTACAGACACTGGCTTACTACCTGAGTCGCATGGAGTCTCAGGAGGATACAGAGCTGATCACTCAGATAGGGGAAAGCCTTATAGAGTCACACCCGGAAGAAGCTGATGCCTGGACGATCAACGGCGACATGTACTTTGCGCTGAATGAAAAGCAGAAGGCATTGCACATGTATAAAAAGGCTATAGGGCTGGATAACAGCAACTATAATGTATGGCAGAACATACTGAGTATACAGTATGAACTTGGGGAGACTGACAGCCTGATCAACTACTCGGAAGATGCGCTGGAATATTTCCCTAACCAGGCCAACTTCTATTTTTTCAATGGCTCTGCTCATTTAATGAGTAAGAACTATGACGAGGCGGCTTACTCACTGGAGCGAGGCAAGAAGCTGTCATCGTCTAACCTGGACCTGCAGAGCATCTTCAACAGCCAGCTTGGTGATGTGTACCACTTCATGGGTAACTATGATAAGTCTGACATGGCTTATGAGGCGGCTCTGGACTATAATCCGGACAATGACCACGTTTTGAATAACTACAGCTATTACCTTTCTTTGCGAAAGGATAAGCTCGATCTGGCACGAAAAATGTCGGCTAAGCTGGTAAAGCGAAACCCGGAAAACCCTACGTTTCTGGATACGCATGCCTGGGTACTCTATGTACAGGGGGACTATAAAGGGGCACGCGGATTTCTGGAGAGGGCAATAAAAGCAGATGACGGTAGCCTTAGCGGCACCATTATCGAACACTACGGGGATGTGCTATTCAAGCTCGGTGAAACTGACAAAGCGGTGATACAATGGCAGAAAGCCAAAGGTATGGATGACACTTCTGACCTGATCGACAAAAAGATAGCTGACCGAAAGTTATATGAATAAATACAGCCTGTGGTGCCTTGCTCTTTGTGTTCTCTTACTAAGCGGATGCGGCAAGAAATTTACTGGCATCAACTGGAATTTTCTGGATCGAAACAAGCTTGAGGTCCAGGAAATAGACTTCGACTACTTTTCTACCAAAACAAAGATCCGGTTTAAGGACAACGAACAGGATCTGAATACCAATGCTAACGTACGGATTAAGAAGGACAGCGTTATCTGGCTATCGGTCAACGCTGCACTGGGTATAGAGGCTGCCCGCGGCCTTATCACCAAAGACTCAATGGTGATCCTTAACCGACTGGAGAAAAAGCTGCTGGTGTATGATTATGATGAGCTGAGCGAAAAATTCGGAATGCGCATTGATTATAATATCATTCAGTCGGCGTTTCTGGGAAATTTACTTGTAGACCGGGACTCTGTGGACTCTGAAGATGTCACACGGCAGAAGGATTTTTTCTTTCTGGAGCAGCGCCAGGACAGCCTCAGAATACAGAATTATGTGAGCGCCAAAACTATGAAAGTGGAAAAGGTGATGGTGGTAGAGGATAACTCGCCTAATAGCCTGGTGCTTAATTACGGTGACTTTTCGATGTTGGATGATCATGCCTTTCCCTTTTCCGGAATGATTTCCTTATCTTACAATAAGGGTAGCGGGGACCTGCTTAACCTGCAGATCACTATAGAGCATAATAAGGCTGTTATAGAAGAAAAGCCTTTACGTTTTCCCTTCAACGTTCCGAATAAATATGAGCGGCTTTAAGAAAAGTCTGATCACGTGCGGCATATTTATTTTTCTGGCGGTATTTCTGACGCCCCTGGATGGCTATTCTCAAAAAAAATCCAAGTCGCAGCTGGAAAAGGAGAAAAAAGAAAACCTCACTAAGATTCAGGAGGTGGAACGTATCCTGAAACAAACGGCTAGTGAAAAGCAGGCTACACTGGGCCAGCTTAATGCACTAAACAGGCAGCTTGAGGTACGGCAGGAGATGATCCGTACGATTAATAAGGAGCTGGACCTGCTCAGGGAGGAGATCGGGGAGATAGAGATATTACTGGAAGCCCTGGAGAGTGACCTGGATAACTTAAAGAAGGAGTACTCTATGATGCTGTACAGTGCTCAAAAGGCGCGCCACAATAATAGCCGCCTGGCTTATCTGTTCAGTGCCTCTACCTTCAGGCAGTTTTACATGCGGCTGAAGTATATGGAGCAGTACGGTGTGGCACGCCGGAAGCAGGCTGATAAGATCAAGCTGGTACAGAAAACCCTTGCCTCACAGCAAAACACGATCGTTGCGAAAACTGAAGAAAAGAACGATCTGCTGAACGAGCAGATTCAGGAAAACGCTAATATGATGGCGCTTCGCAATAAGCAAAACACGGTGGTAGGCCAGCTATCGAGACAGGAAGATAAGCTGAGAAAAGAGGTGGCCGAACGCAAAAAGGCTGTACAACGCCTGGAAACGCTCATAGCGGAGATTGTGAAGGAGGAAATGGCCAAAAAGAAGAATGCCGTAGCCTCTTCAGCTTCTGAATCGAGGGCATTGAGCGCCTCTTTTGCTAATAACAAGAAGCGATTACCCTGGCCTGTATCGAGCGGGTTCATCTCCGGCCGGTTTGGCAAGCAGCCGCACCCGGTGCTGAAAGGGATCACAATAGAAAACCAAGGTGTTGATATTCAGACAAATAAAGGCGAGCCTGTACGTGCTGTTTTTAATGGAAAAGTAACGAAAGTGGCCTATGTGCCGGGCATGGGAAGTATTGTGATCCTGCAGCATGGTGACTATTATACGGTTTATGCTAAACTGAAGACGGCAAACGTAAAAACAGGCGAAACGGTAAGCACAAACCAGGCCATAGGGGAGGTATATACTGACCGCGACGGGGTATCTGAGGTACAGTTTCAGGTCTGGAAAAACAACAGCAACCTGAACCCTCAGGACTGGCTTAATGCTAAATAAGCGAGTTTAGGCGAACTTTTCCTTACCCAAATCCTTTGTAAGGTCATAAGAGAAAATGCGTCTGTATCCCGTTTGGGTTCAGGTGCTTTCTCCGTATCTTTACCATTCGTTTACTAGACGATTTACACCAGAATAATAATTAAATTATGCAAATGGTCTTTTTATTTCTAGGCGGGTTAGGCGGCTGGGAGGTCTTCCTGATCATTGCTGTGCTCGTACTGCTCTTCGGGGCCAAAAAGATCCCTGAGCTTGCGCGTGGTATGGGCCGCGGCATTCGTGAGTTTAAGGATGCCACCAAGGAGATCAAAGATGAGATCGACTACAGGGGGGATGAGGACAGCAGCAGTAATAATAGTAACAGAAAGCACGCGCCTTCTGCCACTACTCATGCTGACCAGGCTAGCACCGGTTCGACTCAGACCGAAAAAACAGCGAACTGATACATGCGTTACGATTCCCTGAGTGAGATCCGGAAGGACATAGAGGCAGGTACTACTTCCTGTGAGAAGCTGGTAGAACACTACCTGAAGAATATCCGCGAAAAGGCGCACCTCAATGTCTTTCTGGAAGTATATGCAGAAGAGGCCCGTGAGGCTGCCCGCCGGGTAGACCAACGGATAGCTGACGGCACCGCCGGTAAACTGGCGGGTATGGTAGTGGGCCTTAAAGATGTACTTTGCCACAAGGATCACGGCTTGCAAAGCAGCAGCCGCATACTCGATGGGTTCGTATCTCAGTTTAACGGCACAGCGGTAGATCGTCTGTTGAAAGAAGATGCGATTGTCATAGGCAGACAGAGTTGTGATGAATTTGCCATGGGCTCGTCAAATGAGAACTCGGCTTTCGGCGCGGTTCTTAATGCTGACGATGAAAGCCGTGTACCGGGAGGGAGTTCCGGAGCTTCTGCGGTGAGTGTACAGGCTGATATGTGCCTGCTCTCGCTTGGCTCGGATACGGGAGGGTCTGTAAGACAACCGGCTGCCTTCTGTGGTGTATACGGCCTTAAACCAACATATTCACGCATAAGCCGCTATGGGTTGGTGGCCTATGCCTCTTCATTTGATACGATTGGCGTCTTTAGCAGAAGTATTCAGGACTGTGCTCTGATGCTGGAGGTGATCGCCGGGGCAGATGAGCAGGACAGTACTGTATCACGTGAAGGGGTACCAGCTTACAGCAGGCATCTGGATAACAACCGCACGTACCGTATCGCCTATATAGCCAATACGCTTGACCATGATGGGCTCAGCGAAGAGGTGAAGGATGCTACTCTGCGGAAAATAGCCCTCCTGAAGGAACAGGGGCATTCAGTAGAGCCGGTCGAGTTTAGCTTACTGGACTATGTATTGCCCACCTACTATATACTTACGACGGCCGAGGCGAGTTCTAACCTGTCACGGTATGACGGAGTAAAGTATGGCTACCGGAGTGAAAACGGGCATGACCTGGAAACTATGTATAAGCTGACGCGGAGCGAAGGTTTCGGTGAAGAAGTCAAGCGGCGTATTATGCTGGGCACTTTCGTATTGAGTGCAAGCTACTACGACGCGTATTATACCAAAGCCCAGAAGGTGCGTCGCCTTATTTGTGATGAAACGGCAAAGCTACTGGAGGAATATGATTTTCTTATCTCCCCCACGACTCCTACGACGGCTTTCGGGCTGGGTGAGCATTCAGATAATCCTTTGGAGATGTACCTGGCTGACCTTTATACGGTACAGGCCTCTGTTTCCGGCATACCTGCCATATCTGTTCCCGTCGGGCGGGACGGTGATGGACTGTCGATAGGGCTGCAGGTAATGGCCGGTTCTTTTAAAGAGCAGGATTTGCTCGCCTTTGCAAAATATTTAGGCGCTGTAAGCGTAAGTGATAAAACCAGTAACTATACTCTCTGTAAATGAAGCAACTATATATCATCTTCTCTCTTGTCGTATTTAGTCATCTGACAGGCTTGGCGCAACTGCCCTCTGCCGAAAATGACTTCATGACAGAAGCAAAAGAGGATGAGGAGCTTTATTATCCGGAGTATGATTACGACTATATACCTGATGCCAGCTATGACCTGGTGGAAGATCGCCTGCAGTGTATAGAGAATGAAATTCCACTTAATTTTCACCCGCGCGTTAAATCATTCGTTGATTATTTTACTGTCCGTGACCGCGACTACTCTCGCCTGATGATAGAACGCAGCACGGTTTACTTCCCATTATTTGAGAAATACCTGGCTGAATATGGGCTACCGGATGAGCTTAAGTACCTGAGCATAGTGGAATCGGGACTGGCGCCCGGCGCTGTATCGCGTGTAGGTGCTGTCGGGCTTTGGCAGTTCATGCCGGCTACAGGCCGTTACTTTCAGCTTCACCAGGATTTCTATATTGATCAGCGTATGGACCCTGATGAGGCCACGCGGGCTGCCTGTGCCTACCTGAAGGACCTTTACCGCCAGTTTAATGACTGGGAGCTGGCTCTGGCTTCATACAATGCCGGGCCGGGTAATGTGAGAAGGGCTATACGCCGCTCAGGCTATAAGAAGACCTTCTGGGAAATATACGATTACCTGCCTAGAGAAACCCGCTCGTATGTGCCTCAGTTTGTGGCGGTAACGTACATGATGAACTATCATGAAGAGCATAACCTGCACCCTCAGGAGTACCGTTATGCTATGGAGCAGGACACGATACTGGTAGACCACTACGTTGACCTGGCGACGCTTTCATCGCTGGTGGGGCTGTGCCCGGATGACCTGAAGGAAATGAACCCTGCGCTTTACCGTGCAGCCGTGCCGGACGACATAAGTAAATACCCTATCCGTATACCAAGTGATGTAAAGGAGTTGCTGGACAGTAACCGTGTAGCCTTTCTGGACAGTGCATCCAGGGTAGGACGTGACCGGCTGGAGTACCTGGCCCGCCACTCTGTTGGTAGCACTTATGGCCGTAAGCACATGACGCACCGCGTACGTAGCGGTGAGGTGCTTGGCTCTATTGCACAGCGATACGGGGTGCGTGTGGCAGACATACGTGCCTGGAACAACATCAGGGGAAACCTGATCCGTGTAAACCAACGCCTGAATATTTACGTGTGGCCCGGACGCAGTATGTCTACTGCCAGCGCATCTACATCTTCTTCTAAACCTGTGACCACCTCCTCAGGTGGGAAAAAGTATTATCATGTACAACCCGGGGACTCTCTGTGGAGTATCTCTAAAAAGTATCAGGGGCTAAGCATCGAAAAGATCAAGGAGCTGAATAACCTGAAGACAAATAAGATCAAACCGGGCCAGAAGCTTGTGATCGGTTAGGCATAATTTCAGACTTTACCAGCCGTACTGAGCATTAAGTAGTCCCGTCCAGGGGTTAAATCTGCTTCGGATATAGCACTTTTTTCATATCCTATCAAATTATTAAGGAAATATGCGTTTCAACGAATAAAATTCATCTTTTGCGATGATTATTATTCGAATAATGGATAAGTTGTATCCAATTTTGTAAGACTACTTCGGGATGGGGAACACGATTATTTGTTGTCACCCGAAGCACACTTACCTTCATTGTGTTAGTGTCAGTTAGAGCCCGGAAAACATTCCGGGCTTTCTGCTATTACCCTTTTCAGAAGGTGCAATCCATTACTTGTTTTTAGCACTATTGTTTATCATTGTAGCCACTAATGCTTTTTTGATATGGAAACCATGCTCTCCGGTGATGTTATTATCAGTTTTTTATCTCTTACCCTCATGGAGATCGTGTTGGGTATTGATAATATTATTTTCATCTCTATACTCACTGCGAGACTTCCGGAGCACCAGCAACAAAGGGGCCGGGTGATAGGTCTGCTACTGGCGCTGCTGGTAAGGATCGGGCTGTTGTTTGCTATAAGCTGGCTTGTAGGCCTGCAGTCTTCCCTGTTTACGGTATTCGATCATGATTTTAGCGGGCGTGACCTTATTTTGATGGCGGGCGGCCTGTTCCTGCTCTACAAAAGCACCACTGAGATACACGGTAAGCTGGAAGGGGAAACGGAGGAAGAGAAGAATGTACGGGTGAGCGGGTTTAGCCAGGTTATTTTTCAGATCATTCTGCTGGACATAGTCTTCAGTTTTGATAGTATCCTTACGGCGATTGGGCTGGTAGACAACATCTGGATAATGGTGGCGGCCGTAATCATTTCTATAGGCGTAATGCTGCTGGCTGCTAAGAGGATAAGCGATTTTATACACAAACACCCTACTTTAAAGATGCTGGCTCTTGCCTTTCTGCTTCTTATCGGGGTTATGCTGATCCTTGACGGCTGGGGGGAGCATGTCCCTAAGGGGTATATCTATTTTGCTATCTTCTTCTCCCTGTTTGTGGAATTCTTAAATATCCGTACAAGCCGTAAGGCGGCGAAATCGGTGGAGCTGAAGCAAAAGTACTCGGAAAAGGAGGGTGATTAAGAGGCAATAAATAGCATGGGGTCATCCGGCTATGGGTAGGCCTTTTAATCATTTAATTGGTCGCGCCTGACTGACTGGGACATGCCGGGGCAATTATCACGAGCGGTTTCACACTCTAGATCATACTATGGCCTTTTGCGCTTTTTTCTTTGGCCGGTTGGCCAGCCATACGCCGAGTATGATAGCCACTGTACCCAGAAGGTGACCAGGAAGAAGTTGCTCATTGTCTAATACGCCCCATAAAAGGGCGACTATTGGGATGATATAGGTAACTGAGCTGCTGAAAACAGGGGTACTCATTTTGATAAGCTTATTGAAAATGATAAGGGCAAGGGCAGTGCCCACCACACCTAAGGCTAAAATACCGCCAAGGGGCAGCCAAACGCCCGGGGTGGAGGTAGTCTTCGCTAAAAACCCTGTAAAGCCAAACAGGTAAATGGCGGCAATAGGCCCCACGGAAAGGAGGGACACGGATGTGATGACCAGTGGCCTCATGCCTTCAAAGTTGTATTTGATGAAGTTGACATTGATGCCGTAACAGATGGTGGCCATCACGACAAAAAAGGCGTAATAATTCAGGTCTGACCAGTCACCTCCTGATCCGGCGAGCACCAGGATAGCGGTACCTATAAAACCTAACGATAAGCCGACTGATTGCTGGCGATTTATAGGCTTTGCAAAGAGCAGGGCACCGAATATCAGGGTGAACAGTGGCGTGAGGGCATTAAGTACGCCTGTAACGCTGCTGTTTAGCTGCGTTTGGGCCTTTGCAAACAGAAAGGCAGGGAAGAAACTACCCACCAGGCCTGCCACAAATAGCAGGAAGAACTCTCTGCCACTAAGGTTCCTTAGTGGCTTGAGGGCTAGAGGCATTAAAAAGATGGCGGCACTGAATATACGTAATGCCCCTACTTCACCGGGGCTGTAGATCTGCAGGCCTTTCTTGATAAGAATAAAGGAGCTGCCCCAGATGAGGGCAAGAAAAATGAGTAAAAACCAGGCAAGGCCGTTGCGGCTATTGCCCAGAAAAGGTATGTTCATTACTAAACGGCTTCAAACGTGTATGCCTCCCTGATCTTGTCAAGGGTATCGATCACCTCCTGAGGTGACTCTGATTCTACGAGCACCATACGGAAAGGTTTGAAGTTAGGCAGGCCCCGGAAATAGTTGGTATAATGCCGGCGCATTTCAAAGAGGCCCTTTTTATCCCCCTTCCACTCAAGGCTGAATTCAAGGTGCTTTTTGCAGACATTTACACGCTCTTCCAGTGTGGGAGCGGGCAGTTTCTGACCGGTAGCCATATAGTGCTTGATCTCGTTAAAAATCCAGGGGTACCCGATAGCGGCCCGGCCAATCATAATGCCATCCACACCATACTTATTACGATACTCCAGGGCTTTTTCGGGGCTGTCGATATCACCATTGCCAAAGATGGGGATCTCTATCTCAGGCATATTTTTTACTTCGGCGATGTATTCCCAGTTAGCGACTCCCTTGTACATTTGCTTGCGCGTGCGGCCATGAATGGTAAGGGCCTTGATGCCGGCATCCTGCAGTCGCAGGGCTGCTTCTTTGATCTTGATGGTACTGTCATCCCAGCCGAGGCGTGTCTTAACAGTTACGGGCAGGTTTACGCGCTTTACAATCTCGGCAGTCATTTTCTGCATCTTTGGCAGGTCCTGTAATATGCCAGCTCCGGCGCCTTTACAGGCTACCTTTTTTACAGGACAGCCATAATTGATGTCGATCAGCTCGGGACGGGCTTCTTCGGCAATGGCTGCCGCCTCCCGCATAGAGTCTATCTTGTCGCCGAATATCTGAATGCCTATCGGTCGCTCATAATCGTAAATATCAAGCTTTTCCACACTTTTGACCGCATCACGGATCAGCCCTTCGGAGGAGATGAATTCCGTATACATCATGTCTGCACCGTTCTCTTTACACACGGCCCGGAAAGGCGGATCACTCACATCTTCCATCGGAGCAAGCAGCAGGGGAAACTCTCCCAGTTCGAGGTCAGCTATTCGTACCAATTTTATATTTCCTTTTTTCCAGTAAATTTACGCCAATATGATTAAAATGGACAGCCTTGCACCGCTTTCTATGCACAGACCGCCCTGGCTTTCTCTAATAGTGGCGATTTTGTTCTTTGTAGGAGGCATTATTTTTATAGGCCCCATGCTGGGTATACTGGCCCTATTACCCCTTTCAGGCCTGGATGTCAACACTATGAATGAGATGTTGACCAACCCTTCGGCCTTTCCTGAGGCCAAAACGGGAATCCTGCTTTTCCAGGGAATTAATTCATTCGGTGCTTTCATCATCGCCCCTTTGCTATACTTACTTGTGACCGATAAAGTTCATCCGGGGTATTTCTTTAATACGCGAAATGCAAAACCGGGAGCCTTACTGCTTTGTGCAGCTATCACGTTTTTCTATATGCAGGTGAATGGTGTCTTTATCGAATGGAATGCCGGGCTTACTCTTCCGGAGGGCCTTGCGCCTGTGGAGGCGTGGATGAAGAATGCAGAAGACACGGCCATGCGTATGACGGAATTTCTAACGGACTTTAGCAGTCCGGGGTATTTTCTACTGACGGTTCTGGTACTGGCTATACTACCTGCGATAGGTGAAGAGTTGCTTTTCAGAGGAATTTTTCAGAATCTGATAGCCCGGTGGTTTGGCAATATCCATGTGGGTATCTGGGCTTCGGCCTTTCTATTCAGTGCTGTGCATATGCAGTTTTACGGGTTTGTGCCCAGACTGCTATTAGGGGCTCTCTTTGGCTATCTGTATATTTGGTCAGGAAACATGGTTTATGCCATGCTGGCCCACTTTATCAACAACTTTTTGTCTTTGCTTGCACTGTACCTGGTGCAGCAAGGGGTTATAGATGTTGACTTTTCTGCAACCGAAACGCTCCCCACGGGTTCCCTACTTATAGCGGCTGTACTGGCTATAGCAGGTACCGTCTTTTTCAAAAGGCTTTTTGGGGAACATAATGATAAAGAAAGCTGGGAAACTGTGTACCGCTCGCCGGAAGAATACCGGGCGCAGATGGTCACCGACATCCTGGAAAAAAAAGGGCTCAACCCGGTGCTGCTTAATAAAAAAGAGTCAGCTTACGGTACTACAGGTGACTACGAGGTCTCTGTAATACGAAATGAGGCGGATGGAGCTCACCAAATCATAAAGAATGATATCGAGTTTTAGTAATTTAAGTAATTTAAAACAGCGGCTTTTATCGGCCATAGTGGGTGTTATCATAGTGGTGGTATCCCTGATCACCAGCGAGTGGACGTATTTTGTTACACTGCTGGCGCTATGCACTCTAACTCAATTAGAGTTTTATAAACTGGTAGGTATTGATGGGATGATCCCTCTCAAAACGTGGGGGACATTTACCGGAATGTGTCTTTTTTCGCTGAGCTTTCTGGTAGAACGCGAAACGCTACCTGCCTCTTATTACTTTCTCATATTCCCTCCCCTGAGTCTCGTCTATTTTATTAAACTTTATCGCAAGGCTGATAAAAAGCCCTTTACTAACATTGCTTTTACTTTTTTAGGTATAATCTACGTAGCACTGCCTTTTTCATTGCTCAATGTGTGTGCATATAGCCAGGGTTATTACAGCCATGAGATCATACTTGGCTGTCTGCTGATCCTATGGGCCAGTGACACAGGGGCTTACTTCGCCGGGGTAAACTTCGGGCGTACGAAGCTGTTTGAGCGCGTCTCTCCCAAAAAATCGTGGGAGGGTAGTATTGGTGGTGCTATCACGGCTATGGGGATGGCTTTTGCCGTAGCGTATTTTTATTTGGATCTGTTTGACTGGCAATGGCTTTGTATAGGAGGCATAATAGTAGTGGCCGGCACCTACGGTGACTTGGTTGAGAGCCTCTTTAAACGGAGTATTATGATAAAAGACTCTGGCCGCGGTATCCCGGGGCACGGAGGCTTTCTGGACCGTTTTGACGGGCTACTTCTGGCAGCGCCATTCATTGCCACATTCTTAAAATTATTCTGAAATACTGCCGTTACATTGTTCATTGATTTCGCTTTTATTTCATGAGCATTTCGTTACTTTGCAAACGTATTCGGTAATCAACTGAAAGAGTCTGTATGGCCTATATCGAACCTGCTCCTATTAAGGATAAGGAGAACCCTTTTGAATCGATGATGTCCAGGTTTCACATCGCAGCACAAACGCTGGGGTTGGACGATGAGATTTATAACGTACTGAAATCACCTGCCAAGCAGGTGTTGGTATCACTCCCTATCACCATGGACGATGGTTCCATTCAGGTATTTGAAGGGTACCGCGTCATTCACTCAAATATTCTGGGGCCATCTAAGGGTGGCATTCGCTACGACATGGGTGTAAACCTGGATGAGGTAAAGGCCCTGGCGGCCTGGATGACCTGGAAATGTGCGGTGGTGGATATACCATACGGGGGTGCCAAAGGGGGTATTCGCTGTAACCCGCGTCAGATGTCTGCGGGCGAGATAGAGCGCCTCACTCGTGCCTTTACCTCCGCCCTCATAGAGATATTCGGACCGGATCGTGACATACCTGCACCTGATATGGGAACAGGGCCCCGAGAAATGGCCTGGTTGATGGACCAGTACTCCCGCTCATACGGGCGTACGGAAAACGCCGTGGTTACGGGTAAACCTCTGGTCCTTGGAGGCTCACTGGGAAGACAGGAAGCTACCGGTCGCGGAGTGATGGTGTCGGCCCTGGCTGCTATGGAGAAACTGAAGATTAACCCTTACCGCGCTACGTGTGCTGTACAGGGCTTTGGTAACGTTGGCTCTTTCGCAGCCCTGCTGCTGGAAGAGCGCGGGCTGAAGGTAGTCGCTATCTCTGACCTTTCAGGAGCCTACTATAACCCTAAAGGCATTCAGATCCATGAGGCCATAGAGTACCGTAATAAAAACAACGGCTCGCTGGAGGGCATGGAAGGTGCAGAAAAAATTGGTGGTGACGAGCTTCTGGAACTGGACGTGGACCTGCTGATTCCTGCGGCTAAGGAGGATGTAATCACTATACAGAATGCCGAGCGCATTAAGGCGAGGCTTATTGTGGAGGGTGCCAACGGCCCTACTTCGGCCCGTGCTGATAATATCATCAATGATAAAGGCATTATGGTAGCCCCCGACATTCTGGCTAATGCTGGAGGGGTAACTGTAAGCTACTTCGAGTGGGTGCAGAACCGACTGGGCTATAAATGGACTGGCGAGCGTGTAAACCGTCGCTCAGACAGGATTATGAAGGAAGCCTTTGACAATGTGTACCGCACATCAATTGAATACAAGGTATCAATGAGAATAGCGGCTTATATCGTAGCCATCGATAAAGTAGCCAAAACATATAAGTTCCGCGGAGGTTTTTAATAATAACTCCCGAGACAGTATTATAGCGCAGGCTTACGGAGTTTGCGCTATTTTATTTTTATACCGAGAATACCATGACCATACATAAGGAAGGCCGTTCACTATTACTGGCCATGTTTACTTTGCTACTAATCATCAACGCAGTAGTATATATTTACTCTTCAAATGAAACGGTAGAGGGCCTTGTCACCATAGGTAGTATCATTCTTTATTTACTGGTACTGCAGTTTTTCCGTAACCCACGCATCACCTCGCCGGTAAATGAAAAACACGTACTGGCTCCTGCGGACGGAAAGGTGGTGGTGATAGAGGAGGTGGAAGAACCGGAGTATTTTAAAGGGCGCAGGCTTCAGATCTCAATCTTTATGTCGCCTGTAAATGTGCACGTGAACCGCAACCCGGTGGCCGGGGTGATAAAGTATTTTAAATACCACGCGGGTAAATACCTGGTGGCATGGCACCCCAAAAGTAGTACGGATAATGAGCGAACTACTATTGTGATCAATACACCCTCGGGCGTAGAGGTACTTATGCGTCAGATAGCAGGAGCTATGGCTCGCCGAATCAAATGGTATATAGATGAAGGGGACAAGGTAGAGCAGGGACAGGAGTTTGGCTTTATTAAGTTTGGCTCGCGTGTGGATGTGCTGCTACCGATAGACTCAAAAGTAACTGTAAATATCGGAGATAAGACTAAAGGTGGCCGCACGGTACTTGCGGAACTTACTTCCTAATAAAGGTTTAAAGCATTTAAGTAAAAGAGCGCAGGGCCTGTCGGCCCTGCGCTCTTTTACATTACAGGCATCTGCACTGTTACTGAAGAAGCTTTTCTACTCTACGCATAAGCTTTTCCAGTCCTTCTTTATCAGCTTCGTCAAAACTGCCCAGCTCGTCGCTATCTATGTCGAGAATAAAAGCGACCTCTCCTTGCTGATTGAAGCCAGGTACCACAATTTCGGAGCGTGAGGCACTGCTGCAGGCAATGTGGCCAGGAAAGGCATCGACGTCTTCAACAACGATGGTTTCTGCCTTGTCCCAGGAGGTACCGCACACCCCTTTTCCTTTACGGATGCGGGTACAGGCTATGGGGCCCTGAAAGGGACCTAAGACGAGTTCGCCATTTTTCACACTATAAAAGCCTACCCAGAAAAAGCCAAAAGCCTCTCTCAGGGCTGCAGCAACATTGGCCATATTGGCTACGTAATCAGTTTCGCCGCTTATCAGTGCCTCTATCTGTGGAATAATGGTCTCGTAGACTTCTTTCTTTTCTTTACTCTCAGGTAAAATCAGCGTTTCTGCCATATACTTATCCTTATGCAGGTACGGTTTTATCGTTTATATAGATTGTTAACTGGTCACCGTCCAGGTGCTGTATGCCTGCTACCGTGCCCTTAACCGGAGCGGCGGCAACTCCTTTACCAAAGGATTGCCTGCCGGTAAATACGCGCATCTCGTCCCAAAGGTTCTCCTGCAGGAGTAATTGGTGCAGGGTACTGCCCCCTTCTACCAGAATGGACTGAATATTTCTCTGGTGCAGATCGGTCATCATCTCCTGTATAAAATCACGGGCCGGCAGGGCTACTTCTGTATAGGTTTCAGCCTGGGGGGCAGGTTCACCGCAATGGTAGAGAATGGTAGGGGCGTTGCCATCAAAAAGATGCAACCCGGGATGGCTTGATCTTAAGCGATTTTGACGGTCAATTACAATTCGTACGGGGTTTGAGGAAATCATTGTCCAGTCGCGTATATCCAGGCGCGGGTTATCATAAGCAGCGGTTTTACTACCGATCATTATGGCCTGCTCTTCAGCTCTGTACTTATGTACAATTTTTCTTGAAAGGGAATTACTGATCCATTTGCTGGAATAATCCTCTCTGGCAGTGAAGCGATCGGTGGTTTGAGCCCATTTAAGCACCAGATAGGGGCGTTTTTTACGCATAAAAGTAAAAAACCGCCGGTTAATCCACTCTCCCTTTTCAGCGAGTACACCTACGGTTACGGGTATGCCTGCGGCCCGGATACGTGCTATACCTCCTCCGTCTACCAAGGGGTTAGGGTCTTCGTTACAAACTACTACCCTACCCACCTTTTTTTCAATCAGGAGATCGGCGCAGGGAGGGGTTTTGCCATAGTGGGCACAGGGCTCGAGGGTAACGTAAACAGTGGAATGGGGTAGCAGGGCGTGATCGGCGACACTGGCGACGGCGTGTACTTCTGCATGGGGGCCACCGTAGGATTGGTGCCAACCCTCACCGATTATGCGGTCGTCATGCACAATAACAGACCCTACCACAGGGTTGGGGCGCGCACTACCCAGACCAAGAATGGCGAGGTCGAGCGCCCGTTGCATATACCTTTCATCAGTTGGCCTCATATCCATAGGGCAAAACTAGAAGGCTACAGATAAAATGGTAGCAGGATGAGGTTATTTTTTGGAAGAACCGCATTGCTGCCCTGCTTCTGGTATCTGTTGTTTTTCCCTGAGGATAAGTTATTGGGGAGGATTTGACAAAATAAAGTATGTACTTTTGCGGAGAAGGTAAGGCATAACTTCTTCTTAAGTGGCAAAGACGCCCTTACCCCTTTACCTGACGATAATGATCCGTTAATCATTAAACACCTACGCATTGGAAATAAAGGCCGGGGAAATATTCCGTGACACAGCGAAAAGTCTGAAAGGGGTTTATGAATCTCCCGAAAATGACAGTGTGGCAATGTTATTGATAGAAGGGGTTTTAGGTATTAGTCGGAGGAATATCCTGCTGGATGAGTCAATGGAGATAGATGCAAGCATGCAACATAAGCTCCGGGAAGCTGTAGAAAAGTGCCTGGCACATATACCGGTACAGCATGTTTTGGGTGCGGGAGCTTTTTATGGCCGCGATTTCCGTGTAGGCAGGGATGTACTGATACCCCGTCCGGAGACCGAGGAGCTTGTTTACCTTGTATTGAGTACCTACAAGGGTAGGTCTCTGAAGGCGGTGGATATAGGCACGGGTAGCGGATGTATTGGTATCACCCTGGCGCTGGAGCACTCCGCGGCGGAGATTATGGCGCTTGATGTATCAGAGGCGGCGCTGGAGGTGGCCAAAGATAATGCTGACCGATTGGGAGCTAAGCTACAGTTTGTGCAACTGGATGTGCTGGCAGAGCCTCTGCCGACCAGTGAGCTGGATGCTGTGGTGAGTAATCCGCCTTATATTCCGGTGAAGGAAAAAAAGAGTATGGAGCAGCGGGTAACGGTGTATGAGCCAGAGATGGCTCTATTTGTACCGGATGAGGACCCGCTACTGTTCTACAGGCGCATAGGTGAGTTAGCTCTTTTACACCTCAGAGAGGGTGGCGGGCTCTTCGTGGAAATACACGAGTCATACGGCATGGAAGTGGTGGCATTGTACCGTGAGCAGGGCTATAAGATGGTGGAATGCTTGCCGGATATGCAAGGCAAGCCACGTATGGTCAGGGCCTTCCGGCCCTGATATGATCTATTACTTACGGTAACGATACCGGACAAAATAGCCATCACCTCCCCTGCCTTCGCTTGCTATATAGAGGGTGCCATCAGGTGCCACGCACAGGCCTTCTGGCTGGCGGAGTACGTCTCTGTCCAGGGGATGCATCCCTGTTACATTGCCTTCCATATCTACAATCATTAGCATTCTGGCGGCGGAGCTAATGAGATAGAGCCTTTTTTCCAAAGAATGGAAGGCTACTCCGGAGATGGCAAATTTATCTCCCTCGAATTCGCCTTTGTAGCGATCCTCAAAGAAGTCTTCGATGTCATCCTCATCTATTGCCAGAATTGGGTTGGTGATAAAGCGGTTTTCTGATACGTCAAATCCATAAATGAGGTAATCATCTTTGTATTCTTTTTCGTCGTCGTCATCCTCTTCAATTCCCTGTTCATCTTCATAGTCCTCCAGATCGTCCTCATCGATCTTCTGATCTTCCTTGCAGCCTATCAGCAGCATGTTGCGCTCAGGCCAGTAGCCGAGGCCCTCTACGTTATTTTTGATGTTGAGGGGGTTATCAAAAAGCTCGCCTTCCACATCCTCATCGCTTACTGGAAAGCGGTATAGCTTACCATTGCTTTTGATGGCAAAAAGAATGTCCTCTACATTTTCAACCCCTTCATAATCGCCTTCGGTACCAAACTTGATCTCATTGACTACTTCCCCGGTAGTGGCACTGATATAAAACATATGTCCGACTTCATCCTGAATGGCACCTAGCATACCGTCATCCAGCCAGGTAAGGCCACTTATTTCTTCAAGATCAGCAGGTAGTTCAAACCGGTCGTCCGGTTCATTGAGATCATAGAAGAATGAATCCTTAACTTCCTCATAATCAAACTCCCCCTTATGATTCACTCGTTCGTGGCAGGAAGGGGTGAATAATGTAGTGAGAATGATTACGATCAGGTACATATTTTTTTTTCTTGGATGGCCCGACATATCCTTATAAAAATAGTTACGTAAAAGAATTGAGGGTGAATTCTAGCCTGAAAGGCCTAAATTACGATAATTTACATAATGGCAACTACGTGTAAAAAGCGCTTTTGTTTACAAAATACCCTGACAAAAAGTGATTTGTTGTAAATGCCATCAACGACTTAACGACTTGTATGATCCCAGAAACGGAACTATTAGACAAAACTCAGTCATTCAGCAAAAAATACTTTGAAGAGAAAGTGGGTGGTGATTTTTCCTATCATAACCTGGACCATACGGTAGATGTGGTAGAAGCAGTAAAGGAAATAGGCGAGCATACCGGACTGAAAGAGGATGAGTTTGAAATAGTACTGATAGCGGCATGGCTCCACGACCTGGGGTATGCAGAAAGCTGCGATGACCATGAGGAGCGAAGTGTGGAGATAGGAAGCAAATTCCTTAAAGAGCAGGAGGCGGATAAAAAGCTAATAGAAAAAGTTTCAGGGTGCATCAGGGCTACACGCATGCCACACGACCCTAAAAACCAACTGGAGGAGGTGCTCTGCGATGCAGACCTGTACCACCTGAGCACGGATACTTTTGAGGAGAAGTCGGAGCTGCTGCGCAAGGAGGTGGATACGGTACTGGGCAAAAAGCTGAAGAAAAAGGAGTGGTTAAATAAGAATGTGGAGTTTTTTCAGATTCATTCTTACTTCACGGATTACGGCCGTAATATCCTATCTGAGCGCAAGAGGCAGAATTTGGAGGACTTACAAAGTAAGGTAAAGAAGAAGAAAAAGAAGCAGTCGAAGAAGGTCAAAAAGCTGGAGAAAAAGGTAGCCAAGCTCAAAGCGAAAAAGGACAAAAGACCGGACAGGGGTATAGAAACGATGTTCAGGACTACCTCAAGAAACCACATAGACCTGAGTGCAATAGCGGATAATAAGGCGAACATTATGATCTCAATAAATGCGATCATAGTCTCTATACTGGTGTCGGTACTGATCCGTAAGTTCGAAGACTATCCGAACCTGATCATTCCCACGATCATCATGACTACGGTGTGCCTGCTGACAATCATTTTTTCTGTGCTTGCCACGAGGCCTAATATTACATCGGGCCGGTTTACTAAAGATGATATCCACCAGCGGCGCACAAACCTGTTATTCTTCGGTAATTTTCACCGGATGCAGCTGGATGACTTCCACTGGGGGGTTAATGAGATCATGAAGGATCGTGACTTTCTGTATGGCAGCATGATTAAAGACATCTATTTCCTGGGCAAGGTGCTGGGCAGGAAATACCAGCTTCTGCGGGTGTCTTATACTATATTTATGTATGGATTCGTGATAGCTGTATTGTCTTTTGCCATAGCGATCGGCTTCTTCCCTGCTTACTAGTTCAGGTCTGGCAGGGTGTTATCCTCCTGGCTCCTGAGCCATTCGTAAAAATCCATTTGAGAGCGCACCTGACAGTCTTCTCTACCTACAATAGGGTGATTGACCAGGTGCTTATCCAGCAGGCTCCCTTTACAGGTGTCCTGTAGCTGCAGATCTATCAGCTTACGTATTTCAGCCTTTAGCTTTGGATCATATAGAGGGAAGCCTACTTCAATGCGATCATGCAGGTTACGCCTCATCCAGTCGGCTGAAGAAAGATACATCTTTTCTGAGCCACCATTATGGAAAATAAAGATCCGTGCATGCTCAAGAAAGCGGTCTACAATACGTATGGCTCTGATATTTTCGCTGAGCCCCTTCACCCCAGGCCTCAGACAGCAAATGCCTCTTACAATGAGCTGGATATCCACGCCTACCTGACTTGCTTCATATAGTTTGTCGATCATATGGCGCTCTTCTATATTGTTGAGCTTAATGATGATAGAGGCGGGCTTACCTTCTTTTGCCGCGGCGATCTCTTTATCGATCATTTTGACGAAGCGGGTATCCAGGTTAAACTGTGATACCAGCAGGTGCCGGAATTCTTCCTTAGGTATTTTACGCTTGTGCAGGTATTTGAATACATTATTTAGTTCATCAGTCATACCTGCATGTGAGGTCATAAGGCCGTGGTCTGCGTATATGTTGGCCGTGTTTTCATTGAAGTTGCCGGTGCCAAAAAATGCGTAGTGCTTCTTATTGCCTTCCTCATCTCTGCGGCGTACCAGGGCAACCTTGGCATGAACTTTAAGTCCGGGTATGCTATAGATAAGCCTTACGCCAGCCTTTTCCATCTTTTCTGCCCAGCGGAGGTTGTTTTCCTCATCAAACCGGGCCTTCACCTCTACAAAGACGGTAACCTTCTTACCATTACGCGCAGCGCTGATCAGTGCATTCGCTATAAAGGAGTTGTGGGCTATCCTGTAGAGGGTGACCTTGATATGGGTGACAGCAGGATCGATGGCGGCCTCATTAAAAAACCTGAGCACATAGTCGTAGCTTTGGTAGGGGAAGTGAAGCATTCTGTCTTCACTGTCTATGGCATCAAAGAGGGAAACAATATTTTCCAGTGCAGGCTTATGTAGCGCAGCAAGGGGGTGGTAGGTAAGAGATTCTTTCTTAGGCTCAGGTATGCTGAAAAGATCGTAAAGATTATGGTACCGGCCTCCTGAGACAAGGTCTTTTTCATTCAGCTTGAACTTTTCGACCAGGAAGTCCAGCAGGTCAGGATCTATCTCAGAATCATAAAGAAACCTGGAGGGGGGTCCGATTTCACGCTGATCGAGTTGGGTGCGGATCTTATTGACGAGGTCTCCGCTAAATTCATCTTCAATAGCCAAGTCTGCATCGCGATTTAGCTTTATGCTGTAGCAGCCAAGTATTATGTATCCGGGAAATATGGCCGTCAGGTTATACCTGATGATATCATCCAGCATGATGAGGTACTGTGTATGGCCGGGCTGGGGAATACTTATGAAACGCGGCAACTCACCGGATGGAATATTGAGATGGGCGTAAGTCACATGGTTACTACCGGGCTTTTGTAACTTCACTGCGAGGTATATAGCCCTATTTTCCAGAAAGGGAGCCTTCTTACCCTGGCTAAGAATGGTGGGCTGGAGATATGAAAGCACCTTACTACGGAAGTACCTGACGACAAAGGCCCTGTGCTCCGGGCGAATATTTTCATTCTGGTAGAGATGAATATCATTATCAAACAATTCGGGCAGGATTTCCTCCCTGAATATTCTGCCGTATTCATCCTGCTGATTATTTACCTCTTCATATATGCTATCCAATACCTCTTGGGGCATATGGTATAGGGCTTTTTTGATATCGGGCTTATCTAATGCATCTACCTGGCGCAAACTTGCTATGCGCACTCTGAAAAACTCATCCAGGTTGGATGAATAGATAGCCAGAAATTTGATACGTTCAAAAAGGGGAACAGACTTATCGGTTGCCTCCAGCAATACACGATAATTAAATGAAAGCCAGCTCAGGTCCCGGGGGATGTAGGGGGCTTGGTTGCTCATGAATTTATTCAAAAAATATATGGGTATAAATACCTGATTTCACGGTTTTGGTTCAAAGTGTTTTTACGGAATTTCTACGGATAGGATTCCTGCTAAGCCGGATAATTAGTTATATTATAATATTATTTTAAACCTAACCATCTAAAGTCTATGAAGAAGAAGCTAAGCCTAAAGCAACTGGAAATCAATAGCTTCATTACGCAATCGAGTATGACACGAATGCGCGGTGGAGCTACTGTTGAGGTAGGATGTACGGCATATCCTATCTGTGCAAATTCTACTTCGTGTGCTACCCGCGCAGGGGATGCGTGTACGGAATGGGACTGCGATGATTCGGCAGGATGCCACAGCGTGGCCGGACCGGGATGCAGCGGTCCTGTACCTTGTATGAACTAAAACGTATAAGGCTACTCGCGAGGGTAGTCTTTCTTTTAGCCAACTCTGGTACCGTTCTTGCCAGGTAGTGAGGTCTGCAGTAGGTTTACTCCATCGTCTTCCATAGCACCAAGTATAAGGCATTCACTCATGATATTGGCTATTTGCTTAGGGGGGAAATTGACGACCGCTACTATTTGCTTTCCGATGAGGTCTTCGGGACGATACTTATCGGTGATCTGCGCGGAGGTTTTCTTATGTCCCAGCTCACCGAAATCTATGACCATTTTGTAAGCAGGCTTTCTGGCTTCTTCAAATACTTCAGCCTTGATGATGGTCCCTGTTCTGATATCTACTTTCTGAAAATCCTTCCAGGTCAGATCTTTTGACATAATACCTTATGATTTGTGGGTATGGAACTTTTCTTTAACCTTCCATAGCTTCCACCAGGGTGTGGCGGGACTTGCGTGATGCTCATAGTGATACCCGAAAAAATAGCAGGTAAAGAATGCGATCACATGGTTTTTGGATTGCGACCTGCTCTTGTATTTATTATTCTCGCTGTGCTCTCCTTTGTGCGGCAGGTAGGTACCAAAGTAAAACAACTGCAAAGTGGACAATACTGAAGGTATGATCCAGAAAAGGATGAGATTTGGCCTATCAAAAAAGAGCAACAGGGTGTGATAGGTCGCTGCCATGGCAACTATCTGCCAGATAACCACATACTGTCGGGCGAAACTGATGTACCAGGGTAAGAAGCCTCCCTTATGATAATCCGGGTCCTCTTCGGTAGCCACAAAACGATGGTGCTGGTGGTGTTTCCTGTGAAGCCTGGGATACCAGTTATAGGCAAATAAGAGGGCGGCCGTGAAGCCTATGATTTTATTCACGCGGCGATTGGCCGAAACGACGCCATGCATGGCGTCGTGAGCGGTGATAAACAGGCCAGTATAAAGGTGGGTCTGCACCAAAATACCAATATATATCCATGGCGAGCTAAAGCTCACCGGGATGGTCAGCCATACGGACAGAGAGAGTACCCACAGGGCTATGATAGCCAGGCCGATCCATGCGCCGGTATGTCTCTTCCAGTATGCTTTCATTAAGACTTACTCTATAAGGTATGGAGCCTGTCACGTACCTCCTGCATCAGCCACATGGGGGTGGAGGTAGCACCACACACTCCCACAGATTCATTGGTCTGAAACCACTCTGGGTCAAGCTCACCGCTGGAAGATACAAAAAAGGTATTATCATTCCGGTCTTTACATACCTGGTAGAGCACTTTGCCATTGCTGGATTTGGTACCACTTACAAATACCACCTTATCGAACCTGTCGGCAAAATCTCTGAGTTCTTTATCTCTGTTGCTTACCTGACGGCATATGGTATCATTCACATTAACTTCGGTACCGGCACTTTTCAGCTTTTCGGCCATGCTGTAAAAGCTGTCTGTGCTTTTAGTGGTCTGGCTGTATAAGGTAACTTTTTGAGGAATATCTTTGCCCTTGAGCTCAGTCACGTCCTGAAATACGGTAGCTTTTCCTTTGGTCTGTCCTAGTAGTCCTTTGACCTCAGCGTGTCCATGCTTTCCGTATATATAGATTTTTTCTCCCCGGCTGTAGCTGTTACGGATCCGGTTCTGTAACTTCAATACCACGGGGCAGCTGGCGTCGATCAGGGTTAAATTATTTTCGCTGGCGAGTTTATATGTAGAGGGGGGCTCTCCATGAGCCCGGATCAGGACTTTTTCATTGCGCAGACTAAGCAATTCTTCATGGTCAATGATAACAAGGCCTTTTCGTTGCAGCCTTTCCACTTCTGCATCATTATGCACAATATCTCCGAGGCAGTAAAGCCTGCCCTCTTCTTCCAGTATATCCTCTGCCATCTCAATAGCATAGACTACACCGAAGCAAAACCCGCTATTTGCGTCTATTTCCACACGCAGATTTTTCATTGGTGAAATGCTCATTACATGAAGTTGAACTGGTGACGGAAATAGGTCTGAACGAGTAGCGCAAACTTACGCTGGTTTGGGATACGGATACGCTCGCTCAGGATTTGGGAGGCATTGCAGCGTTTAATCTTTTTAAAGAGATTGAGATAGTAATTATACGCGAGGTACACACCCCACCGGGCTTCTTTTGGTAAATTAAGAATACCCTCAAAAGCCTGGTTAAAATCGTTTTGTATATCTTCTTCTATTCTACATTTCTCTTCCAGGGAAAATTGAGTAAAGTCCACCCCGGGAAAATATACTCGTCCTCTTTCTTCAAAATCAGACTGGACATCTCTGAGAAAGTTTACTTTCTGAAAGGCTGCACCGAGTTTTCTTGCGGGCTCTTTCAGTCTTTCGAACAGCTCCGTGTCTCCCTCACAAAATACGCGTAAGCACATGAGTCCTACTACCTCTGCAGACCCATAAATGTACTTCTCGTACTGGCTATTACTGTACTGGGTCTTGTGAAGGTCCATCTCCATACTATCCAGAAATGCCTCTATGAGCTCGAACTCAATATCGTACTTATGGACTACCTCCTGAAAACAGTGCAATACCGGGTTGGTACTGATTCGATCTTTTAATGCACGAATGGTATCTTCACGGTAGCGGGTGAGCATGCCGGCCTGGTCATGGTCATAGAAAGTATCTACGATCTCATCAGCATAGCGCACGTAACCGTAGATAGCAAAAATGGGATAATGTAGTTTTTTATGCAGTGTCTTTATACCAAGCGTAAACGATGTACTATAGTGCTCAGTGATGAGCTTACTGCATTTGAAAGTGGTCAGTGAGTATAGATCCATGGCTACAGTTAAAAACTAAAAAATTACCAATGCCTGCTCTCCTTAGCAACCTCACCGGCAACTAACTGCCCGGATATAAGGCTGGGAGGCACACCAGGGCCAGGTACAGTGAGCTGTCCGGTATAGTATAGATTGGCCACCTTCTTATTTTTAAACGAAGGCTTTAGTATCGCGGTTTGTTTAAGGGTATTGGCCAACCCATAAGCATTGCCCTTAAAGGCATGGTAGTCATTTATAAAATCTCTGTGCGCATAGGTCTTTTTTACCACTACGTATTCCTTGATCCGTTCACCGGTCAGGGCTTCCAGGCGACTCATCACCATGTGGTAATATTTCTCCCTGATCTCAGGGGTATCATTCAATCCAGGTGCTACGGGTATTAAAATAAACATATTTTCCATGCCATCGGGGGCCACAGTAGGATCGGTCTTACCCGGTGCACTTACATAAAAGAGCGGGTTTTCCGGCCACTGGGGCTGATCGTATATTTCCCTGGCATGTTTACCGAAGTCCTGATCAAAAAACAGGTTATGATGCAGAAGGTTTTTAACGCGCTTATTCACTCCCAGGTAGTAAATAAGAGATGAAGGCGCCATGGTTCTCTTCTGCCAGTAGTTATCAGAATAGTTTCGCAGGGAGCCGGGCAGCAGGTTTGTCTCAGTGTGATGATAATCAGCCCCGCTGATCACGCCATCGCACGAAAGGGTCTCCTGATCGGTCTCGACACCGGTTATTTTATTTTCATTAAAAATAAAGGACTTGACCTCCTGCCCCAACTTAAATTTTACACCCATTTCCTCAGCAAGGGCCACCATCCCCTCTACGATCTTATGCATCCCTCCGGCTGGGTACCAGGTACCCAGCTTCATATCTGCGTAATTCATCAGTGAATAGAGGGCAGGGGTGTTTTGTGGGGTAGCTCCTAAAAACAGTACCGGAAACTCTACCAGTTGCAATAATTTACTGTCTGAGAAAAACTTCCGTGCATGAGAGCTAAAGGATTTGAAGACATCCATACGCAGAACGTCGTATAGCAGTCTCAGACTGGCAAATTCGGTCAATGAGCGGCTGGGCTTTTTTACAAGCTTATTCATGCCCACCTCATATTTATATGCTGCCTGATTAAGAAAACGGTCAAGGTTTTGTCCACTGCCTTTCTCGTATTTCTCGAACATCTTCAGAAGTTCGGCATAATCGGCGGGCACGTGCATTACTTCATCATGGCCGAAAAATACTGAGTAAGAAGGGTCCAGTCTTATGAGTTCATAATAATAGGAGGGTTTTTTATTGAAGCGTCCGAAGTATTCTTCGAACACGTCGGGCATCCAATACCAACTGGGCCCCATATCAAAAGTAAACCCTGCCTCACTAAACTTTCGGGCGCGCCCACCGGGTACCTTATGCTTTTCGATCAGGGTTACATCAAAACCAAGTTGGGCCAGGCTTGTCGCGGCTGATAAGCCTGCGAAACCTGACCCAATAACAATTAGATTATGTTTTTTACTCATCTAATATGAGGGGAACTCACCGCCTTGAATAATTCTTAAGCTGACCTTTAAGCTCTTTACGGGCAATATGAATTCTATTTTTAACAGTACCAATAGGTATTTCCAATTTGTCAGCTATTTCATGATACTTAAATCCACGGAAGTGCATCATGAAAGGCGTACGGTACGCATCATCCAGACTTTTAATGGCATCATTAATATCCTTCAGAGCAAAACTACTGTAGGCCAGATTATCCGTAGTATTATTAGAAGAGTTAATGTAGTGTAGATTATCCGTAGTATCAATGAAGGTATTTCTTCTTACCATTCTCTGATAATTGGTAATGAAGGTGTTCTTCATGATAGTGTATAACCACGCCTTCAGGTTAGTACCATCTGTAAACTTATCGCGATTAGTAAAAGCTTTTAGAACAGTTTCCTGAAGTAAGTCGTTAGCTTCTTCCATATCCTTAGTAAGTTTAAGGGCAAATGGCTTTAGAGAACGACACATTTTGTTGATTGAATAACTGAATTCGAGTGCTGTCATGGTTAAAAAGTTTATCTAACGAATAAAAAATGACCTCAATTAAAAAATTTAGCCTAAGGCTATGAAGGTCTATTCAAAATAATATTTTTTTGAAATTAAATTACTCCTTCTCAGAGTAATTAACGAAACAAATATAATTGATCGCTTTCATACATATTTACGGGAGCAACTGAGACAGGGTTACTGTTTTGGTTAGTTTTTTTTAAAAAACCTTAAACAAAATTTTCAATTCCGTGTAAAGTGCAGAAAAATCTTACATTGTTTTAAGCCCGCTCATTGTCAGACTCCAAAACTTGTTCAATCTCCGAGATATAACTAATGAATTCTTCGATCCTGGAAAAGGATTGGCAATTATCAGGCAGGTTTACCGGGCCTGCTGCTACCTGGTATCCGGAGAGAATGATTTGGCTTTCGGAAAATGAATCTGAAAGTTTGTTTATATAATTTTGAACCTCGTCCTGCCTTGGAGAAGAGGTAAAAATACTGACGATATATTCAGGCTTGTGAATATCATAAACTGAAACCAGGTCTTCGAAAGGAAGTGTCTGCCCGAGGTATATACCTTTGTAACCCCTGCTCTTAACCAGGTAATAACAGAATAAAAGACTAAGCTCGTGCAGTTCTCCTTCCGGAAGAAAAAACAGATACTTACTGGTTTCTTTGGATGAGGAAACAAACTGCCCATCGATAGCGACAATAATCTTGTGTCGCACCAGATTGCTTATGAAATGCTCCTGAGCCGGATTAATAGCGCCGGTTTGCCAGAGTACCCCGATCTTGGAAAGGAAGGGGTAGATTATATTGATCATGGTACTTTCAAACCCAAGATGCAATATGTTGGTAGACATGATCTTTTCGAATCGATCTTCATCAAGATCGATCATACTAAGTGTAAGGGCGTGTATCTGATCAGGGTACTTGAGGTTCTTTTCAGTGATCTTGATAACTTCGACGAGCATCTGCTCCTCATCCATTTTGGCGATCTTGCTGATCTTAAACCCATAATCTTTCAGCAGAGAAACATTGAGTATGAGTTTGAGGTCTTTATCATCATAGTAGCGAATATTTGTATCGGTCCGTTTGGGGTTCAGGAAATTATACCGTTGCTCCCATATTCTTAGCGTATGGGCTTTGATCCCGCTAAGGTGTTCTAAGTCCTTTATAGAATATGTACTCACTACCAGAAATTTTTATAACCAGGTCTTTATTGCTTCACTTTATTTCCTTCTGCCAAAATAATGCTTTGCCACGACGAGCAATCCGAATGATACGGCTCCGTTCTTTTCCGGCGACTTATGATGATCTCTATGTGCTTTAGCAATACCACGCAGGTAGGTACCGCCAGGCTTTACATCCGTTTTTACTCTTCTATGAATGATCATATCGTGAAGGACGAAATACACTATTCCATACAGGGTAATACCTGAACCTATCCAGAACCAGGCGTTGAGCTCGCTAATACCTGAAACGATCATTATTACAGCAATGGAGCCAAATAGCAGGGAAAACAAATCATTTAACTCAAAGAACCCTTTGCCAGGCACATGGTGTGTCTTGTGGATACTCCAAAGCAAACCATGCATGACGTATTTATGAAATGCCCAACTAAACAGCTCCATACCAATGAAGCTCAACAGCAAAATACCAACACCATTAATTAGTTGCATAACCTGAGATTTTAGCCATTGTTTAATGCTATTTAAACAATACTCACGTAAATAAAGAGGCTCAGAAAGAATAAAAGCTGTATTACAAACACGGGAAAAGCCACAGGGTTTTGTTTGTTGAATTTTAGCTTGTAGAAGATAAGCAAAATAACAAACCCTACCGCAAACCATCCTGCATAATTTCCCCATGGAATGACGCCTCCCTTCCAGGCCCAAAAATCAAAAAAGACCGCTACGGGTTCTATGAAAACGTCCAGCAGTACCAGAAGTGCAGAAGCGAAAAGTGCCTTTACGGTGGAGGGCACGGGGAGTGACTGACACAGCACCCCACTGACACAGGTAAGTACTACCCAATTAAACCCTATGACTATGGGAACACCCTTAATGCCCGGCCCAAGGGTGGCTCCATATTGATAGTCACCAAACAGTATACCGGTGTTTACACCGACAGCTTCCGCGGAAAAACCAATAACGAATGCTGAGATGACGAAGAGGCCGAATTGCCTGTTCTTTTCCTGCTGAAAAAAAAGTAAAATACCCGTCATGCACAGCAGGTTGAATGGGGTGAGTAATAAAAACAGTCCTCTGAGGTCTTCGTGCATATATCCTATCAGGCCTGCAAGATGCATGGCAACCAACAAGGCAACAGCCCCCATAAAGAGCTTTTTATCTGTGCCTCCCCGGGTTGAAACAGTCTTATTTTCAGAATAATATGCAGCCATATTTTACACCTGTTTTCAAAAGGCCGGTTATGAGGGAAAATCGTTTCCGGTAAATTCTTGTAGTTTTGCAGAAAAGCAAAGAATTACCCTCTATGGTTATTTACAATGTGACGGTAAGTGTGAACCACGACATTCACGATGACTGGATGTCTTATATGAAGGACACCCACATTCCTGATGTGATGAACACAGGAACATTTACAGGCCACCGTTTTCTGCGCCTGGTAAAGCAAGAGCCTGACGGCTCTACTTACTGCATCCAATACTTTACGGACTCTCTAAGCAAACTGCAGCAATATATGGCGACACATGGGCCGCGGCTGCAAAAAGATGTGACAGATCGCTATGGAGAAAAAGCCATGGCGTTCCGCACTATTCTTGAGTCTGTGGATTAATCTTTGGCCGGGGCGGGTGTATAGTTCTGCAATTGCTCTCTCCGCAGTTTGCAGTTTATCCACTCGCCATCCAACTCGGCCCCTAGTTGTTTATAAAAGCCTATTGCTGGCTCGTTCCAGTCCAAAACCTGCCACTGCATGCGGCCTGCATTTTCATTTTTTGCTACCTCTGCGACTGCATCAAATAACCGCCTGCCAACTCCGCTACCTCTTTCTGATTCGGTTACGACCAGGTCTTCCAGATAAAGGCACTTGCCTTTCCAGGTAGAGTAACTGTAAAAATACAATGCCAGGCCTATAATGGTACCTTCTTTCTCTGCCACTAAAAATTCAAAAACAGACTGAGGGCCGAAGCCCTCGATCTGCATTTGTTCAATAGTGTTTTCTACCTCATCGGGAGCTTTCTCATAAACAGCAAGCTCCTGAATAAGCCCCATTACAGCAGGCAAATCCTCTTGTACGCCTTTTCTAATGGTTACTTTCATTCTGTGGTCTCCGGGTTTTCTGAATTATCATTCAAAGAAGGAGCAACTTCCATATTGTACCAGGCAAATGAGAGCATATCAGCCGCCTCCTCTATTAGCTTGCTGGTAGGCGTACCTGCCCCATGCCCTGCATCAGTAGTGATACGGATAAGTACGGGGTTTTCGCCCTCATGCTTTTCCTGCAGTGTAGCAGCAAACTTAAATGAGTGTGCAGGTACCACGCGGTCATCATGATCGGCAGTGGTGATCATAGTGGCAGGGTAAGCCACACCTTCTTCAAGATTATGCAGGGGTGAGTATTTAAAAAGATTAGCAAACTGGGTGCTGTCGTCACTGGCCCCGTATTCTGTGGCCCAAGCCCACCCAATAGTAAACTTATGATACCGAAGCATATCGAGTACGCCTACGGCCGGGAATGCAACTTTGAAAAGATCAGGACGCTGCGTCATTGTAGCACCGATAAGCAAACCACCATTACTGCGGCCATTGATAGCGAGCTTATCTTTATTGGTATAGTTTTCCTCCACCAGATACTCTGCAGCGGAGATGAAGTCATCAAATACGTTCTGTTTGTTGAGCTTCATGCCTCCTTCATGCCACTCCTGACCATATTCACCTCCTCCGCGGAGGTTGGCCTGGGCATATACGCCACCATTTTCCAGCCACACGAGTGTGGAGGTGCTGTATCTGGGGGTTACACTGATATCGAAGCCACCATATCCGTATAGCCAGGTGGGATTGGTACCATCCAGTTGAAGCCCTTTCTTATGCACAATGAACATGGGGACTTTCTTCCCATCCTTGCTGGTATAAAATACCTGCTTGGTAACGAATTTGTCTGCATCGAAATCAAGGTCTGCCTTGCGTAGCATGCTGCTTTCACCAGTACCCAGGTCGTACCTGTATATTTCAAACGGAACGGTGAATGAAGAGAAGGTATAGAACGTTTCGGTGTCTTCCTTATCTCCTCCGAAACCTGATACTACACCAAGTCCAGGCAATTCCACCTGCTTTTCCATATTACCTTCACTATCATACTGATATACGGCGCTATGGGCATCTTCCAGAAAAACAGCAAAAAGCTTATCTCCTATGGCATTAACGCTTTGCAGTAATTTTTCCTGCTCTGGAATAAGGTTTTTCCACTCTTCAGGATTGTCAAGTGTGAAATTTACCAGACGTTTATTAGGGGCCTCTCTGGTAGTAAGGAGCATAAGGTTGTCTCCGTTATTACCTACTACGTAGTGATCATTTTCAAAATCATCCACTACCTGTACCCAGGGAGCATTTTCTTTAGTAAGGTCTTTAATGCGCAGGTTATTACCACTGGTGCCCTCCGAAGACGATACGATCAGGAAGCGCTCATCATCTGTAACGTAAGCGGTGGTAGTTCTGAGGGGGTGCTCCTTGTCCTCAAATACCAGCCTGTCTTCAGACTGGGGAGTACCCAGCTTGTGAAAGAAGACACTATGAAATTCATTACGCCCCTTTAGGCGGTCTTCCTCGCTTGGTTTGGGGTAGCGGCTATAGTAAAATCCATCATTGGTCCAGGCAATATTCGAAAACTTGACGTACCGGACGGTATCCTGCATTACTGTGAGGTCTTCCATGTTCATTACATAGATCTCTCTCCAGTCTGATCCGCTAACAGATACTGAAAAGGCCATTTTTTCCCCGTCAGGAGAAAAGGTTGTACCAGCCAGGGAAATAGTGCCTTCGTTAGAGAAGTTATTCGGGTCCAGCACTTTTTCACCCTGGCCGTCGACTTCTGTGGAGCGATAAAGCACGCTCTGTTGCTGCAAGCCATCGTTCTTGTAGAAGTAGTAATAGTCTCCTACTTTACTGGGAGTGGTATAGCGCTCATAGTTCCATAATTTTTCGAGTCTTTGACGGATATCCTCCCGGAATGGAATTTGCTCAAGGTAGTTAAATGTGACCTCGTTCTGAGCTTTTACCCAGTCTTCGGTTTCGGCAGAACGATCATCTTCAAGCCAGCGATAAGGGTCTGCCACCTCAGTACCGAAGTACTCATCGGTTACTTCTACTTTTTTGGTTTCGGGGTATGACACCTCTATCGGTTCAAATGATATATCAGTCTCTGTGGTCTCGTTTGTAACGGACTGGCAGGAATAAATTCCAAACAAGCCGGCAAGGAGACTGTACGTTAATAATCTGTTTTTCTTCATCTTTGAGTGAATAATGAAATGGTTATTCAGACCAGTGATTATTTGGTAATCTTTTCGAAGCCGCAGTATGGGCGCAGTACTTCGGGTATTGTGATGCCTTGTTCTACCTGGTTATTTTCCAGAAGAGCGGCCAGCACACGTGGTAGTGCCAGGGCACTACCATTTAGGGTATGCAGCAAGACAGGTTTACGGCTTTCTCCCTTATACCTAAGCATAAGCCGGTTAGCCTGGTAGTCTTCAAAATTACTTACTGAACTGACCTCGAGCCACCGCTTCTGTGCGCGGCTGTATACTTCAAAGTCGTAGGTGATGGCAGAGGTAAAGCCCAGATCGCCCCCACACAGACGTAATATCCGGAAGGGCAGCCCAAGGTTGCGCAGAAGCTTCGCTACATGATCTTTCATTTCCTCCAGGGCCTGGTAGCTCTCTTCAGGCTTTCTTATCTGAACGACCTCGACCTTGTCAAACTGATGGAGTCTGTTCAATCCCCGTACATGGGCACCCCAGCTACCTGCCTCCCGTCTAAAGCATGGGGTATAGCCCACGCACTTTATGGGAAGTTCTTTTTCATCCATGAGGAGGTCACGGAACATATTCGTTATGGGGACTTCGGCGGTAGGGATAACATAGAGGTCGTCGTCCTGCATGTGGTACATCTGGCCATCCTTATCAGGCAACTGACCCGTGCCGTATCCGGATTCTTTATTAACGAGAATAGGGGGCTGTACCTCCATATAACCTGCCTCCGTGGCCTGGTCGAGGAAATAGTTAACCATGGCCCGCTGCAGCCTGGCGCCTTGACCTTTATATACAGGAAACCCAGCGCCGGTGATTTTTACACCAAGATCAAAATCAATGATATCATACTCTCTGATCAGGTCCCAGTGTGCAAGGGCATCATCGCCCATATCATTTGTATCGCCTTCGCGCTCTATTTCTTCATTATCCTCCTCGGAATTACCGTCTGGTACGCTTTCATGTGCTGTATTGGGCAGGGCATAAAGCAGTTCCTTCAGCTCGTTTTCCCATTTGCTCAGAGATTCGCCAAGTTCTTTACTTGACTTTTTAAGTTCTCCGGACTTTTTCTTGGCTTCTTCTGCCTCATCCTTTCGACCCTCCTTCATGAGTTTGCCTATGGAACGGGCATATTGGTTAGATTCAGCCAATACTTCATCCAGTTTGGCCTGCGATTCGCGCCTATTCTGATCGGCATTAAGTACCTTTTTAATCTGGTCAGAGGCATTTTTTACACCTTTTTTCTCCAGACCTCGGATAATTTTCTCTTTATTTTCCCTGATATTGGAAACTACAAGCATGTAAAATCGGTTACGTTTTTGATCTGCAAAATAAGTCAATTATGGTAAAATCGGAATGATTGACGATATTATGGCAGGCATGTAAAATTTTATAAATGGGTAAAGCCTTGCTATTTTTTAGGTCTATCTATATTATTGCAGGGTCAAACACGGTTTAAACCCGTTCACAATCTAACTAATCTCTTTTTCTTACTTTTCTTTTTTTTAGTTAAGATTTAACTTCGTTTTAACGCATTTCGCACGCTAGCCATCCGCGCTAACGGTAAGTCTTTATTAATCATTTATGTACAATATTGAAGAACTGAATGTCAGGCTTCTTTCCGAACTCAAGGAAATTGCCGAAGAATTGGGTGTAAAAAACTATAAGCGGCTACCAAAAAAGGAACTTATCTACAAAATCCTTGATCAGCAGGCCGTAACTCCCGAAAAAGACCTCCCTCCCAAAAAGCCCACCAACACGCCTTCTAATTCTAATGACTCCGACCAGTCCAAAGAAGAGAAAAAGGAGGAGAAAGAACCTCGTAAATCAGAAAGCAAAGGCAGAAAGCGCGTAAAGCGTGAAAACGTGGCCAGTACACCTGATGAGAGCCCTTCAGAGGAAAAACCCGCTAAAGAAACCAAGCCCTCTAAAAAAGACTCTGGTAAGGGGTCAGATGAAGAGGATCTGCTGAGCAGTTTTAATATTGAAGCAGAGGATGGTGGCAAAAGCGAGGCTAAAAAGGGTGATGACCGCAGGAAATCACGTGACGATGATTCAGGCAGGTCTGAAGCTAAAAAAAGCGACTCTAACAGAGGCGACTCTAACAAAGGCGACTCCGGTCGGAACGAATCTAACAGAGGCGAATCCAACAGAGGCGACGCCAAGGGAGGCGATTCTAACAAGGGTGACTCCAGTCGGAGCGACGCCAAAGGAGGCGATGACAGCCAGCATGATGGTGGAAGAGGCGATAACAAAAATGAGTCACGTCAGAACGACTCGAATCGTGGTGACTCCCGCAAAGGAGACCGCCAGGGTGGCAGAGGGTCTAAAGGTGACGATGATAAGAAGGTACGCCCCGTCAGCGTAAAAGAATTTGACGGCATCATCACTAATGAGGGTGTACTGGAGATCATGCAGGATGGCTACGGCTTCCTTCGCTCGGGTGATTACAACTACTTGGCGAGCCCTGATGATATTTACGTATCTCCCAGCCAGATAAAACTTTTTGGCCTGAAAACGGGTGATAACGTGAAAGGGCAGATTCGTCCACCAAAAGAGGGAGAGAAATACTTTGCCCTGCTTCGCGTGGAGTCTGTAAACGGCAAGACAACTGAGGAAATACGTGACAGAGTACCTTTTGAGTACCTGACTCCTCTGTTCCCGGAGGAAAAGCTTAACCTGAGCCACAAGCCGGATAACTTCTCTACCCGTATTCTGGACCTGTTCTCCCCTATCGGTAAAGGCCAGCGTGGTATGATCGTAGCCCAGCCTAAAACAGGCAAGACAGTGCTGCTTAAGCAGATCGCGAATGCGATTGCGAAAAACCACCCTGAAGTATACCTCATGATCCTGCTGATCGATGAGCGTCCTGAGGAGGTAACGGATATGGCCCGCAGTGTAAAGGCTGAAGTAATCAGCTCTACATTTGACGAACAGGCGGAACGCCACGTTAAGGTTTCCAGCATCGTACTGGAAAAAGCGAAAAGAATGGTGGAGTGCGGACATGATGTGGTCATCCTGCTGGATTCTATCACACGACTTGCAAGAGCTTATAACACGGTGGTACCTTCCAGTGGAAAGATTCTTTCCGGTGGTGTGGATGCCAATGCACTGCATAAGCCTAAGCGCTTCTTCGGAGCTGCCCGAAACGTTGAGAACGGCGGGTCACTTACGATCATCGCTACGGCTCTGATCGAGACTGGGTCTAAAATGGATGAGGTGATCTTTGAGGAATTCAAAGGTACGGGTAACATGGAACTGCAGCTTGACCGTAAGCTCAGCAACAAGCGTGTTTATCCTGCTATTGATGTACCTGCTTCCGGTACTCGGCGCGAAGACCTGCTTATGGACAAAGAAGAACTGCAGCGTGTGTGGATACTTCGCAAGTTCATGGCAGACATGACCTCTAATGAGGCTATGGAATTCCTTCTCGACAGGATGAAAGGCACCCGCGACAATGCAGAATTCCTTATATCTATGAATGGATAAACGGTAAGTAACCAATATATTTAAGCGATGGATTAACTCCATCGCTTTTTTTTTGCCTGTGACCTTAGCTTAATGAAGAACTTTTTTAAAAATGCCATCAAGCAGGTGGGGCTTCCGCCCGGTACTGCTGTGTACACCGGAGACGAAGCCCGGGAGCCGCTTCACATCTCTTTTTACGAGTATAATGTGGATAAACTGGAGGAGACTACCTTCACGTCAGTCCCCGAATTACTGGTCCACGAGAAAAAGACTAACTGTAAGGTGTGGATCAATCTTGATGGCACGGCACACACGGATGAGGTGCGTCAGCTTTGTGAAGCCTATAATATTCACCCGCTTACCATAGAGGACATACTGAGCCAGGACCAGCGCCCAAAAGTGGAGGATAATGGCGACTACATTTTTGTGGTATTGAAAATGTTCACTTTACTGGACGAGGAGGAAATGGTACACACGGAGCAGGTTAGCTTTGTGCTGGGTAAGGATTTTGTACTTTCATTCCAGGAGAGAAAAGGTGATAACTTTGGTCCGGTACGTAACCGCCTGCGGATAGGCAGGGGCAGGATACGGAAGTCAGGATCGGATTACCTGCTATATGTGCTGATAGATACAGTGGTGGATTACTACTATGTGATCCTGGAGCGGTTTGGTGACCTGATGGCTGAGCTGGAAGGTGAGCTACTGCATGAGGCGGAAGAGGAGGATCTGAATACTCTCTATACTCTAAAACGGGAGATGTTGCATGTGCGCAGATCGGTTTGGCCGCTACGTGAGGTGGTGAACAAACTGGAGAGGGACCCTTTGCCTCTTCTCAAAAAGGAGACACGACTATTTATGCGGGACGTATATGACCACACGATACAGGTAATTGACACAGTAGAGACGTACCGCGATGTGCTAAACTCTATGCTGGATCTGTACCAGAGTACTTTAAGCAACCAAATGAATGGTGTAATGAAGGTGCTGACGCTGATAAGCACTATCTTCATCCCTCTAACGTTCATTGCGGGTATATATGGCATGAACTTTCAGCATATGCCTGAGCTGGACTGGGAGTACGGCTACACGATGGTATGGGTACTAAACATAGTGATCACTGCGGGGATGATATTCGTGTTCAAGAAGAAGAAATGGTTATAGGTATAAATTTTCTGTAAATCAGCGTTTTGTAAGATCGTGTTTAAAAATGCACCCTTCGCCCGGTAAAGGATTCTTAAATTTAGGTTTATGTAAAAATTTAAATAAACATGAATCAGGAGTATCGACTAAGCTATTGCAAGGTCTGTCAGAACAAGAAGTTTAATCCGGAAACGGGTTTAGTATGCGGGCTTACTAATGAGAAGCCGGACTTTATGGAATCCTGCGACCATTATCTGTCATCGGAAACAGAGCAACGCTCCATACTTTCCTCAAGTGTTTCGGGCCTGGTGCAGCAGGTGAGCCGGGGCAAACGTTTTGCGCACTTTCTCATTGACAGTATTGTGTTTTATATGGGCTTTCTGATTCTGGGGGTAGGCCTGGGTATATTATCGGAGGTATTAGGCTTCGATATAGATGGACTATTATATGCCCTGTCAGAAGGACCGATAAGCTTACTTCTGGAATACGGCATATTCATAGGGTTTTATGTGCTTTTTGAGGGACTGTTCCAGCAGACTCCGGGTAAGATGATCACAAAATCTATTGTGGTTGATGAAAATGGTGAAAAGCTTTCAACCGGCAAGGTAATTATCAGGTCATTGGTACGTTTGGTGCCCTTTGAGGCTTTTTCACACTTCAGCGACAGCAGGAGAAGCTGGCACGATAAGGCCGGAAACTCTTATGTGATCTCAAAATTTGATCATGAGAAGATACAGAAGCTTAAGGAGGAAATGAAGGACAACCGTCTGGTCAACGCTTAAGCTAAAAGGATGTACTATTTTATAGGAGGCTGCCCACCAGGGTGGCCTCCTTTTTTATTTATACGGGCACGGCATCGCCGCTCCCTCCACTGACATATGCTTCAAGGTAAGCGTACCGGGATGTGAGATGGCCATCTTTGGCAATGGTTGCGCGCTCGATGATACTATCCTCGTCACTTCCTAATAAGTGAGGCAGAATATGCAGCTGCAGGTCTTTCCCAAAGTCTTCAGAAGCATCTCTGGGTAGCTCACAGGGCAGGTTATCTATGGCCATCACCGAAATATGTTCTTTGCCACTATAGGCGGGTTTAATCTCACGGGTTGACGGGTCATAGTCATAGACCGGATCGGCAACGGTGGTGGCTTTTTTAGTGGTGGGTATGCTGCCTTCTATATCGCATGTAATATCCGCAATGACCTTAATAGCGAAGTCGGGGTTGGTGGTGTCTTCTTCAGTAAAGAGCCTCGGAGCTGCAGGATCCCAGTAAGCAGAAGCAATAAGCATGTCTGCCACCCTAGCATACTTGCCAAAGTCGGAGGTATAGGCCTCAGGGCTTAAGTAGAAGTCGCCTTTCTCTCTTTCCTGCCCGTCCTTTCGGCGGTTGTAGTCCAGGCTTTTAAGCTGGGCATAGACAGGTTCATTAAAGGTTTGCTCTAAGAACTCCTGGGGGGTGACTTGCTTAATCCCCATGCCATTTAGCACTTCCATGGCTCCTCCTGCCACCCGGCCACTGCCTGTAAGTGCAATCTTAATGGGTGGCAATGCTGCCTTGCTATATTCGGTGGTAAGTTCGCGAAGGTCGAAGGCATCAGAGGCTTTTTTCAGATTGAACAAGCCAAACCGCCTGCCAAATGTGAGTATACCATTATAAGCGCCCACTATACCGGCATAGCGCCCAAAGGCCACTAATCGCCTGGCAGTGGTATCGGTCAGAACCTCGTAGTCAATAAGGGTTATGTTCTTTTTAAGTATTTCGCGTAGCAACTCGCGGTTGTAGGACTGGGCTTTGATGGTATGACTGAAGAATAAGTAGGTTTTACCGGCTATTAACTCCCGGATGGGCACTTCCTTTACGCCAAAGAGAATATCACAATGGCTCATGTCTTCAACTACCTGAATGCCGGCTTCCTGATATTCTTTGTCTTCAAAACATCTGATATCGGACTTCTGGCACCAGACGGAAACATTGGGGTAGGTCTGGTCTATGTTAGCGGCCTGTTGGGGTGTAAAAGGGACGCGATGGTCTACAGGTACTTTTCCTTCCTTTATTATTCCCAGGTTGATCTTGTTCATATTCTTCAGCACAGTGGTTAGGATATCCGGCTGCTTATTGCCGGCACTTAATCCAAAGGTAAGTATTTTGTTTCAGCTTACAGAATAGTCTCTCCGAGGTCTGTAAGGGTGAAAAAAACGGTCCGGATCAACGCTTTTCCGGATGCGCCACTCCTTTGGGAAATAATTATTGGCGCGATTGCCGACCTTTTTTGGCAAAGCCAAGGGGTATCCTTTGATAGGCGGGTAAAACTACCTTTTGTAGGGGGCTGTGGACACCTCTTCTAAAAAGGTGTCGTTCTTCATCAGGTAATCAACGGCTGCTTACTGGCTAAGGGGTAGGCGGTCAAAAGCATTATCCTGAACCACTAAGGAAAGGGCCAGGCTATGAGGGAGGGCGATGTTCTTTTTCTTTACCTCGGCCACGGTAATGCTTGCTGATCTTATTCTGAGACGCTTTGCAGTTAAGTATTTCAATGGCTTCGGGCGGAGCTGCAGGCTGGATCAGCCTATCCATAAACTTTAGCATGGGCTTGCGGTATGGGGTACTGAGCCAGGGAGGGACTTCTTCGTATTCTGCACGTGAAGCAACGCTGACCTGAGAGGCGGCCTTTTTCTTTTATTCCTGGGTATGGCATCTTTTCTTGGGCCTGAATGCTTTCTCAATACGGTGAGGAAGAGGCCTTCGGCCAGCACCTTATGAGGGAAGAACCTGTACTCATAAGCGTGCCGGCTTTCCGTTTAGGTTATACTCCAATCGCCAGGGGCGCTCCAGGGCCTGCACAAATGCCGGAGATTTTTCCTGTAGGGATTGCCGGGTTCGGGATAGAAATTCTTGGGGCAGGTTATGCATCTAGCTATAGTTTACAGGGGTAAATTTAATGATAACTGGACACTGATTTAATATTAGGCTATATTTCGAACAAAAACCTGACTATATATGAATGCAGCACACTGGCACCTGGTACTAAACCATATTCCTGTATTAGGTACGTTTTTTGCCGCCGGCTTTCTAGTGGCGGGTATTTTTGGAAGTAGTAAACCTATAAAAAAGGCGGGGCTGATTGTCCTGCTATTGTCTGCAGGAATGGTGATACCGGTGGTAGCCACTGGTGAGGAAGCAGAAGAGATCGTGGAAAAACAGGGGGTATCTCATGAACTGATCCACGAGCACGAAGAGCAGGCAGAGACTGCTCAGTGGCTTATGGTATGTCTGGGTGGCCTGGCTCTGGTCTCAATTATTGCGGATGGTAAAAACAGGAAGTTGGCCGATTTGCTGTTCATGGTATGCCTGATTGGGTCGGTGGCTATCGGTATTGTATTGGTGAAGGTGGCTACGACGGGGGGGCAAATAAGCCACCCGGAAATACATGCGCTGGGGTAGTAGCTGCAGGAAGAGGAACATCATTAAACAGTGTGGAAATGGAGAGATATACTAAGGAAGGCGGGTGGCTAAATGGGCTGCTGATACTATTGATGGTTTTTAGCTTTGGGTGTGGTGCAGGCAAAAAGGCACGGGTGAGGGATAATAAGGTCAATACGGCTATCTCCACAGCACGCTCATACACTGGCACTCCTTATCGATGGGGAGGCACCACACGCTCGGGAATGGATTGCTCGGGTCTGCTGATCACTTCTTACGGGGCAGCAGGGATAGCCATACCGCGCACGGCAAAAGCTCAAAGTAAATATGGAAAGAAGGTGAGTATATACGAGCTTAAACCGGGTGATATGGTGTTCTTTGCTGCTAAAAAAGGGCGACGCAAGGTCACTCACGCGGGTATGGTTACTGAGGTAAACGGACGCCACGATGTACGATTTATCCATGCGAGCACGTCTCTTGGGGTTACTGAGAACAATATCTTCTCTGATTACTATAAAAAGATTTTTGTGAGGGCCCGGAGGCCTTTTTGATATTTTAAAAATATCTCTATATTTGCCAACCATTTAGCAATTGGGGGTATAGCTCAGCTGGCTAGAGCGCTTGCATGGCATGCAAGAGGTCGTCGGTTCGACTCCGACTATCTCCACTTAGAACAAAAGCCGATTCTCGTAAGGGGATCGGCTTTTTTGTTTTGGAGGGATATGAAAGGTAGCTTAAAACTTAGTTGTTTACCTTTTTCCCCTTCTACTTAATCTATTTAATCAGCAAACTTATCTTCACTTAATAGCCCATTAAAGAAATCGTTAAAAGAATCGGCAATGTGAATATCTTCTCCACATTCACAGTCAATCCACCTAACAGTCGGAATGCTGCCTTGTCGGTAATCAAGGGTAATCCACCAGTGTCCATCACCTGTTAATAAAATCTGTTTCTCTGGCAGTCCCCATTCCTGAGTCATATAGCCAGATTGCATAATATTATGAGCTGATTCTGATCCTTTGTCCAACACAATCCCGAACAATTCAGTCAAAGGCACATGATTATCGGACCATGTAGTTTTTTTAGTCATCGGAAAGGCAAATCCTTTTGTGTATCCACCGTTTTGGATTTTAAGTAAATCAAGAAAAGAATCAGGTAGTTTTACTCCTAACTCTGCTTCCGCTTGCTTAATCATTTTATCAGTCAAAGGTGGATTTTCATAATAGTTTAAATCCCAAAATTCAGCCTTGTTTATTGTCATGTACGGGGTTTTTTAAATGTTGCATACCAATTAAATAAACACACCAGGGGCGTTGAGTTGTCATATATTCGGGGGAGCCCAGCAAGTTATTGATCATTCTGAGTATTAGTGGTTGCATATACCCTCGGTAAATTTACTGCTATGAGTTCTTGCTCGTTTATGATCTTAAACTTAGTGGACAGGTAGTCCAATATGTCAAAATGCTCTGCCATTACCTACCCTATTCTGAGCTTGCGGAAGTACCCCAGACTTTGGCAATCCTATCCTTTATCTTCTGCTCAAAGATTTCAATGAGCTGCTTGTTGGCATTCACTAAGGCTTGCTCTTTTTCGATTTGAGCAACGATTTGGTGCTGGGTTTCGATATTGGGTAGTGGTATTTGAAACGTAGCTAACACTTTTGCATTTATATTAGACTGATTTATTCCATCAGTTTTAACTCTTTGGCAAAAATCTTTAGCTTCTTTCGTATTAAGACAGTAATTCAAGTAATCTCCTAGGATTAATTCTCTCTTATATATTAAACGAATTAGATAACCAGCAAACACGGCCTTTTTTTCCCCTCTATATATTCCCGTTTTACCTACATGCACTGGACTGTTAGTTCTGTTAAATAGTACATCGCCAGACTTCAGGAGATATTTCTCAAACTCTTCATCATCCGGCGCATATTTCAAATCAGACCAATCAATTTCGCCATTTTGAATATTCCCCATTCGAAGACAAACCACCTCACCTATTGAATGAGATTTTTTTGAACTGCCATATTGAAATTTATCACAAATTTCACCCAACTCCACCATCTTCCAATCCGGGTCGATGTCTATTTTGGGTTTGTAGTGGGCGACTACGGCTTTGGCACCATCTATTATTTTTTGGTAGCCTTCTATTTCGGCTACTATTTCTTCCTGTATGGATAAGGGCGGAAGGGGGATTTTTATTGATTTAAGGGCCTTCTGATTTAGTTTAGGTTGAGCAGATCCTGTGATATAGGGCTCTAAAGACATTGAGTTTAATACGTATTCAACATATTTCTGGGTGGATTGGGACTCAAACTTTAAGACATGCGCATGATTGTTAACCCAAACCTTGCCTGAAACTGAGAATGCAACAGGTGTAACTCTTGTCAATAAGTTTGCCCCATCTTCTGATACGAGTAATAAGTCTTCATCAAACAAATAATCTGAAACATAATCGACTATACCTGATGCACCATAATACGGATAATCACCTGCTTGCCTAACTGATTGAGTTATAGGAACTCTTTTACCATCATAATTTGAGCATATATTCCCGAGGTTCGTAAATGGATAATTAGAGTTAATAATATTTTGGACTCTATACCTCTCCCCGCTCAAATTATAATCTCCATTCGCCGCTATTTCGGTTTTTAAAACGGCGTGGGCGAGCAGAGAGTCGGGAATCTCCTTTGATGCGGCAAATTCATGCGTCAGGGCAATGGCCTCTTCCAACTGGCTGCCCTTTACCGCTGTACGTTGAGCGCCCAGGTTGTAGCCGTCATTGTCGATTTTGACAAACAGGATTTCGTTGCGTTGTTTAGCCAGGACTTTGTCCATAAGTAGAATGGAGGTCTTCACACCGCTGTAAGGGTTGAACACCCCGGCGGGCAGGCTCACCACGGCATAGAGGTAATCTTCCACCAGCATTTTGCGCAGCGCCTTGTAGGCCTTTCCACTTTGGAAGATGACGCCTTCGGGTACGATGATGCCGGCCTTGCCCGTGGGGGTCAGGTGCTCGGCTATGTAGTCCACAAACAGCACTTCACTACGCTTGCTGTCAATGGTAAATCTCTTATGCGGCCGTATACCTCCCTTCGGACTCATAAAGGGTGGGTTGGCGAGTACCACATCAGCGTTTTCATCCCATCGCTCTTCGCTGCTCAGGGTATCGTATTCATTTATGTGCGGGGTGGTGAAGCCGTGCAGGTAGAGGTTTACCAGGCTCAGCCGCACCATATCGGGTGATATGTCGTAGCCCGTAAAATTTTGGATCAGCTTTTTTCGGTCGTCGGGTGTTAAGCGATCCCCCAGGTTGGTGAAAGGCTTTTTCTCCAGCTTATTATACTCATAAATGCTGAGGCCTTCCTTGTTGGCTTTGGTGTATTTAAGCAGAATGTGTTTGTAGGCGGAGATGAGGAATCCGGCGGTACCGCAGGCCGGGTCCAGGATGGTATCGCCCTTATCAGGGTCGATGATCGCCACCAGAAAATCGATGATGTGCCGGGGCGTTCTGAACTGCCCGGCATCGCCCTGGCTGCCCATAACGGAAAGCAGGTATTCAAAGGCATCACCCAGTTTTTCGCTGTGGGTGTATTCAAACTCGCCGATGGTTTTGAGAAACAGCTTTAGGGTCTCCGGGTCCCGGTAGGGCAGATAAGCATTATTGAATATATCGCGGAACAGTTGGGGTATGTTGGGATTCTTCTCCATGCCCTCTATGGCATCGGAATACAGGCGCAGCATTTCGGCCGCCGTTACCCGGGTGTCGAACAGTTTATCCCAGGCATACCGGCTGAATTCAACCGTTTTATCTTTTGTCCGGTCGTCGGGAAACGCCGGGTCGGGCACTGTAAAATCAGAGAAGTACTTTGCCCTGCCCCCCAGGTCAATAGCCTCCTTGTCCATGTCGTCCATGAACTTATAGATGAGGCCTATGGTAATCTGCTCTATCTGTGCCTTTGGGTCCGGCAGTTTACCCACCAGAATATCCCGGCAGTCATCTATTCTTTTTTTGGTAGAGGTATCAAGCATATGATCTATCTATGAAACCGGTCATCAGACCAATTCAGGGGGTTATTAATGATGTATTCAGCAATGCGATGAAAGGATTCATCGTTTCGTATAATGTGGTCGTGGTAACGGGATTGCCAGGCAAATGCCAACCCCAACCGGTTACAATATTTGGTTACCGCCGATTTGTAGGATCGAATAATGGATGAAACGGTATTTGATTTCGGGGAAATGGCGGCCATTCGTTCATTTTTCAATGGGTCCATTCCTGATTCTGTGGGGCGGTTGGTGGGGGTATTGGTATTGGTGGGGACGTTGTCATTATTATTGGTGGGAACGTAATTGGTAGGGACGTTGCATGCAACGTCCCTACCAATTACGCCAACGTTCCTACCATCAACGGAAACGTTCCCACCAAAACCGGCAACGTCCCTACCGATATTTTTACCAAAATCCCCGCCATTCCGGTCCAATATCAAAATTCCGTGGATATGATTGGGCATGACCACAAATTCACCCAATTCTACGTGTTTTGCATGGTTTTTTATTTCATGCCACAACACGTGGGCGATGGCCCCTGCAGGTGAGACATGCATTTTGCCGTTTACTATTTCACCGAAAAAATTTTCGCGATCCTTGGTGCAGATGGTGATGAAATAGGCGGCGTCTCTGCCGTAATCCCAATTTTTTAATCTGGGCGATTTTCTGTTTTTCTGGTTCATCAGGCGGCAAATCCGTCAAGGTTTACATAATCTTTAATGTAAACCGGAATTACCTCCCGGTACTTAGGGGTCACTTCTTTGAATTGGGAAATATTCAGAGTCGGATTAGTCTGCAAGGCATGAAAGTCTTTTGTGGTAATGATCTTTCTAATGTCCTGATCAATAATGTAGGCCTTGAAGAAATATTTTAATGCTCTCACGTTTACGTCTTCTTCCGGCGGATAAATGGAAATGAATTTATCGAACTCTTCTTCCAGCAATTCATCTTTGGATTTGAATTTTGGGATGATGCCAAAGATCTTTTCCACCACTTCACGGATAGAAATTTTACGGTCGATCTTGGCTGCTTTGCGCAGCTTTTCCAGGTTAAAGTATTCTTCGGGTTTGTCAAAGATCTCGTGCTGGATATGGCTGATCAGGTACTCCCAGTTGTCAAGCTCCACATTTTTCCTGATGATGTCGTCCATTTTGATGCGGTCCTCAAATTTTTTGAACAACATGCGGTCGATCTTCATGCCTTCATAACCGATCTGCTCTTCCCTGACCGTCATCAAAGGGTCTGGCCGGTAACTGGTGTATTTGTCTATGTCTATACCACTGTCAATGATTTCACCGCCCCGCCTTTTTGGTTTGGGTAGTTTTAGTTTTTCGTCATAGTCGAACTTCTCTTCGAAGTATTCGAAGTTGGCAAAGAAGTCGAAAAGTTTGAATACCTCTTTCTCATGCCGCCGGGTTTCTTTTTCGTTCAGCTCGTTTTTGAAGGTGTATTCAAATGTATTTTTGCGGGTGCCCCGGCCTTTTATCTGCACAAAATCTGCAGGACTAAAGATAGGCCGCATCATACAGATGTTCAGCAGATCCGGGCAGTCGTAACCCGTGGTCATCATACCCACCGTTACGCAAACCCTGGTCTTAGCAGACTTGTACCCTTCCAGCCAGTTTGTCTTACCGCTCAGGTTGTTATTGGTGAAGTTGATGGTCATCTGCTGGGCATCATCTATCTGTGAGGTTACCTGCACGGCAAAGTCAGAGTTGTATCTGCCAGGATAAAGCTGCTCGGCAAACTCATTAAGTATTTCCGTGAGCTTGCGGGCGTGGTTCTGACTTACGGCAAACATGATGGTCTTGCCTATTTCGTTGGTGATGGGGTCTCGAAGGGCATTTTCCAAAAATGTCTGGCAGAAAATGCGGTTGGTTTTTTCAGAAAAGAATCGCCTTTCAAAATCGCGGGAGACAAAGGTATCCGTCTCTTCCCCTTCTTCAGTGGTAATGGCTACGGCATAGCCTTCGTCAGAAAGCAGTTGGGTGGTGATTTCTGTCCGGGCATCCAATACCCGGGGGTTAATGAGATAGCCGTCTTTCACGCCATCCAGCAGTGAATAGCGGAAAGTCGGGTCGCCGCCCTCACAGCCGAAAGTGGCGTAGGTATCCCGCAGCATCCTCCGCTCTATTTCTCTCGGATCATTTTCCTTTACCTTATCGTGGTCTACGCCTTTCAGGTAATCCCTGGGTGTGGCAGTGAGTCCTAATTTGTACCCATGAAAATATTCAAAAACGGCTCTGGCATTTCCTGAGATGGAACGATGGCTCTCGTCGGATATGATCAGGTCAAAATCCCTTGGTGAGAATTCGTGGCGGTATTTGTCATTAAACATCAGCGACTGAATAGTCGTCACCACTATGTCCGCTTTGTGCCAGTCGCTTTTGTGTTCTTTATAAATGAAGGTGCTGTAATCGGGTTTGAGGTACTGGGTAAAGGCTTTCCAGGCCTGGTCTTCCAGTTCCAAACGGTCTACCAGAAACAAAACCCGCCGTGCATTCTGGGTTCTCAGAAACAGACGGATCACCGCAGCAGAGGTCAGGGTTTTTCCGGTGCCGGTAGCCATCTCAAAAAGAAAACGGTCTTTACCCTCTGCCACCGCCTTTTGCAGTGCTTCAATGGCATTGATTTGGTAATACCTTAAAAACCGGAGTTGGTTGGTCCAGACAAAATCTTTGCTGGCCTCAGGTGTGCCCTTCCACTCCGGCCCCTCCGCATAGTCAGGCATCTGTATGGAAGCGATATAATCATTCGTAACTTCTTCACTGGCCAGCGCACTCCGGTCGGGATTCCATGCTTTGATGGCACCGATTTCTGTAGGAGAAGGGAACTTGTAAATCGGCTCGGGGTTACCTTTGGTTACATCCCAAAAGTAGTGGACGATCCCATTAGATAGAATTACATATTGTGCACCAACGGTCTTGGCGTATTTTCTTGCTTGTTCTTTGGCGACCAGGGGGTGCAGGCTTTCCTTTTTGGCTTCTAATACGCAAATGGGTTTGTTCTGGCTGTTTACCAGCAGAAAGTCAAGCGAACCGTTTTTAGTCTTTTCGTAATCCTCTCCCCAGGCGTCAATTTCTTTTTGTGTAATCTTTACTCGGTTCTCAAGTAGAATATTTGCTTCCCCTTCCTCATTATCGAAGAATCTCCATCCTGCTTCTTGAAGTAGTTGATTTATTCTAATTCTTGCATGAGCTTCATTTTTCATTATCATTTCTCTTATTAGTCAGCCTTGGCAAAAGCCAAATAAGCTATTTATGGGATCTGGCTTTTCAGGCAATGCTTACAACAACCTGATAAACTAACCGTGTGTATTTCGATTGTATTTCTTCGGCTAAAACTAATAAGATAATGGTTTTTTTGGAAGCGAATCGGGTGTACGGCTGCAGGCTTTTATTTCTCTCTTATGAGGGGAAATAATGATGTGGCGGACCAACTATTTAAATGTGCGGCATCCTTTAAAGGGAATCCAATATGTCTGCAATTCAGGCTAATAAACCGATTAAAATGCTTGGCTCGTGTAGGTACTAAGCCACTCTCCTTTCATGAAGGTATTCGCTATTATATGCAGTTATCGGTATTGTTCTAATACACGAAGAATATCTGCCCAGGGGTTTATGCCAAGCTGAAATTGCCATTTGGTTTATTTCAAACTAAAAAGGGAGAGGGTATGCTGGCCGTCCTGGAATGGGTGCCTATAGGAGAACCCGAGCTTTCTTAACAGGCTAATGGAACTCTGATTTTGGGGAATGGTGATGGCTATAATGTTGGGGTAGGCTCCTGAGGTGAGTATATGGTGGAGGTAGGCGCGGCTGGCCTCGAGTGTATAGCCATTTTTACCGTATTCCGGCAAAATAGCAAATCCGAGATCAGGAAACTGCTGATTGGCCCGCATAAGAAAGGTGACTATACCGAGTGGCTGGCGTGTGTGTTTATCTTCAAAGAGATTGTAGTAGTACTCTGGGCTATCGAGCATTTTTTGGATGTATCTGCTGGCATCATTCTCATTAGCGACCTTTCTGTCACCAATAAATTCGAGCCACCCTTGGGAATTGACCAGGTCTAGCATAAAGGGGGCATCAGTGAGGTCTATGGGTCTGAGCCTGAGCCGTTCTGTTTCAAGGTTTACGTACATATTTATCGGGTAAAAAGGAGCGATTGCCATGTGGCGATTCGCCTGGCCTTTGATAAAGTTAAGGAGTCATTCCTGTTTTGGTCTCTTCCGGTATTGACTTTACACAGGAAAAATCTGCACAAGGCTTATGGAATCTTGCGGAATAGTCCGTCTGTAAAGAAAACATAAAAGATATGAAGAACACTATGAAAACTTCAGCAGGCTTACTGCTAATTAGGTCCGGGGCATCAATGCTTTTTGCCTCACTTAACAGATCATTCTCTGTCCTTGCTTCTGCGAAATTGCTCTGTGCCGTACTGGTGGCAATGCTCTGTATGGGAGGTACTGCGGATGTGTATGCACAACAGCCGGGGAGCCCAGGCTCTGAAACGGTTAAAGGGGTGATACTGGATGAATATGGGGAACCTTTGCCGGCTGCAAATATTTTCCTGAAAGATGAGCCCGGCGTGGGTACTGTGTCGGATGCTTCGGGCGGGTTCAGGTTTCCGCGAAAGTTATCGGAGGGCGATGTGATTGTATTTAGTTTTGTAGGTTTTGAGACTCAGGAGTATGTGATAGGAAGTGAGGTGCCTGAGAGCCTGGAGGTGAAGATGGCAATGTACAATGAGATCGCGGGTGACCTGGCGAGTGATGAGGTGTACGCTTCGGGTTCGGCCTCCGGAGGGTTTTGGAGCATGGTGAAGGGGTGGTTTGACTAGGGTGCGATGAGGAAGATAGCCCTGTTGATATTATGGCTTTGTGGCTGTATGGGCATGCTTCCGGCGAAGGGCCAGGGGGAAGCTGACTATGCGCGGGCGGATAGTATGGCGGGGCTATTCCCGGGGCATTCGCTGGACCACCCTGCCTTGCTGGCGCATAAGCTTACGCAGGGTTTGGAGGGGGATAAGGAGAGGTTTCGTGCGCTATATAGGTGGGTTTGTACGAATATCACTAATGATTACGGGCTGTACTTACGGAACCGCCGTAAGCAGGTAAAATGGCAGAGTGAACCGGAGAAGCTGGCGGAGTGGCAGCGGAAATTTGCCCCTCTTGTGTTTAAACGCCTGCGAAAACACCATGCGACGCTATGCACGGGGTATGCCTATATACTCCGTGAACTAGCGAGGCATGTGGGCCTGGAAGCGGAACTGATCAATGGATATGGCCGCACGGCAAACTCGAATGTGGATGGGGAGGCTCTGGTAAATCATTCGTGGAATGCGATCCGGCTGGATGGGGTGTGGTATTTGTGTGATCCTACATGGTCTAGTGGCTATATCCGGGAGGGCGGTGTTGTGTCTGCCTATGATGATGATGTGTACTTTCTGGTAGAGCCGGAATTATTTATTCTGAATCATTATCCTGAAGATGTGGGGTGGACGTTGCTGAATGAGCCTCCTGCGCTGGAGGACTTTCTGAGCGGGCCGCTGAGTTATAAACCGGCGTGTGAATTTGGTTTTAAGCCGGAGCGGGACAAAATGAGGCAGCAAGTGGCCAAGGGAACTCCCTGGAAGGTGGGCTTTGAGGTGGCGCCGGGACTGGAAGGGGCTGTAGGGCTGAGGATAGCTGACAGGGATATGCAGCCAATCATTCAGAAGAGAAAAGGTGGTTTTATATTGTCGCACTCATTCGGCTCTAAAGGACACTATGATGTGCATATAACGGTGAAGGGCAGGATTGTGGCGACTTACTCGGTAGAGGTAGTTTCTGCGAGTGGGATTTAGCAGGAAACTGACCTATAGCCCATGCGGCGTGGGGAAAAGCCGGTCTTTATCTGGAGACTGGCTTTTCTTATGTAAGGCCGTGAGGAAACTGAAGTCTTTAGAGGCTATCAATCTATAGTACAATTATGCAAGGTACGGGTTATGCACTGTCTGACTATAGGATGACTATGGGATGACTAGAGGATGGCTATAGGAGGGTAATGGAGAGGAAAAAGGGAAAAGTACTATTATAGAGGAGGGTGATACGGTTAGGGTATGGATAGAAGATTTAAAAGACATGCAACTGGTAGCAGGTATTGCTTTTAGGGCTAACTTGGCGGGCTTATATAAAGAGATTGGAAATAAAAAAAGATTTGGATCTGTGGCTTTCCTGGATGGATGAGCTTGCTGACCAGGATTATGTGATCATCGATAAATTTTTTGACGGTGACACATACGAAAAGGTCCGTGCGGAATTTCAGGCTAAGCTTCCTCACTTTTCGCAGGCTCGTATCGGAGCGCTGGCGCAGAAATCATTGCATACTGAAATCAGGGGTGACCAGACGTACTGGCTGGACAGGAAGCGGGATACTGCACTGCAGCCGTTCTGGGAAGTGGTGGATGAATCTATTTATGTCCTTAACAGGTACTGCTTTCTGAGTCTCTCAGGTTATGAGTTTCATTTTGCCAATTATCCTCCTGGTGGTCATTATGATAAGCACCTGGACCAGTTTCAGGGCCGTAACAACCGTATGATCTCGATGATCATTTATCTGAATGACGATTGGCAAAAGGGCGACGGGGGTGAACTGGAAATATTTGTCGCAGACGGTAGCTCAGTAATTGTAGAACCCATCGGGGGGCGGTGCGTGATGTTTAAAAGTGCTGTGGTGCCACACGCAGTACGTAAGTCTTTCAAAGACAGGTATAGCCTCACCGGATGGTTATTATACCAACCTGCAGAATTAGGGAAGTTTTTAGGGTAGGCACCGACTAATGCCTATCTTAACGTATCAGGCAATGCCCGGCATGCCAAAAATCATTACCACTAACCTACCTACCCCATGGAACTAGGCGCATTTTCTATTAGTCTTAGTGTAAAAGACCTCGAAAAGAGTAAATCCTTTTATGAAAAGCTCGGCTTCAGTGTGTTTGCGGGCGAAAAAGAAAAGAACTACCTGATCATGAAAAACGGCGAGACGCTTATCGGCCTTTTCCATGGAATGTTTGAGGGCAACCTGCTTACATTCAATCCGGGTTGGGACCAAAACGCCCAGTTGGTGGATGGGTTCGATGACATCAGGGCGATCCAGCAGTCGCTTAAAGCAAAAGGTGTGGAACTGATGGCTGAGGCAGACGAAGAGAAATCCGGCCCGGCGAGTTTGATGCTGGCTGACCCGGATGGGAATGTGATCCTGATTGATCAGCACGTCTCATAGGGAGGCGCAACCTTATTCTTTTGGCAGGTCGAGGCTATTGATGAATCGTAAGGCACTCTCAAGCACGACATATTCTGCTTCGCGGTGCGGGGTATGACCCACATCGGGTATAATGAGCTTTTCTGCACGGCCGTTTACATTATCCAGTATACCCTCTACCTGCTGCAGCGTTCCGAACTCATCTTTCTTGCCCTGAATGATGAGAGAAGGGCATTGTATGTGAGGCAGAAAATTTTCAATGGTCCAGTTCCTGAAACTGTCCTTTAGCCAGATGCGGGTCCAGGCCTGAAAAACAGCCTCGGTTTTATCACCATGGTATTTTTGAAGCTTTTGCCTGAGGTCGGTGCTATTGTATTGTTGCACAGCCGCGCGTATCCCTTTCAGCGTTAAGTCCTCTACAAAAATATGGGCTCCCTCGGTAATAATGGCTTTAACGGTTGAAGCAAATTTTGCGGCTGCGATAAGCGCAATAGTTCCCCCATCGCTATGGCCGAATAAAATGGCCTCGTGAATACCACATTTATTCAAAAGATCCCGGAGCAAATCGGCTTCTTTTTCGAGGTAGTCGTTTTGCCGCTCCACGTTTGCAAAAGGAGCTGATCCGCCATACCCCTGGCGATCATAGACTAGTATGCTGCAGCCAGTAACTTCTCCCAACTTTTGGGGAAAATCGCGCCAGAGGCGGATGCACCCAAGGGAGTCGTGCAGGAAAACGATGGTGGGCTTTTGTGTTTTCCCGGGCTTACGCCAGACTTTTAGCCTTACATTATTTACTTGAATGTCTTCTTTCACTGGTGGCTTGGTTATGAATGTATGAAAGGACCAAGGGCAAATATAGCAGGTCTGACTTGTGGATAAGGGTTGTAAATCGTATTCAGGAGAGTAAAGATAAAAAGCCCCTTACATGATATAGCCGTCAAGTTAACCACCCATTCCCCGAAAGTCGGACCTCTTCCCTGGGGGAGCATAGCCGTCAAGCTAAGAGTTGATCCAATGTAAATTACCCTCCTGGGAGCCGGGGTCGCGACCGACTCGGCCTCAAATGGCCATTTGGAACTCAAATAAAGATTCCGGAGCTGGGGTCTTTCAGATGGAGTACGCAGGCGACTGGGTTAGACTGTAGGTCTAAGCTGAAATAATGGATTATTGCTCCAGCTTTGGACCCACCCCGGCGTGAGCTATTGCCATTCCAAAGTAAATTTCTGCGCCTGCCCGACGTGTGCGTCCCCAGTCCCAAAAGGGGACTAACTTCTTATTAATTGATTTACAGTAATTTGTGTGCTTAACTTGACGGCTATGCCTTGGGGGAGGGGAATTGCAGTACTGCTAGCTAATTACAGGTCTTTACACCTTAGCTTAATGGCTATGCCTTTCATGGAGCAGGAGGGACTCTATTATAAAAAAGGTTAATGTTGATTATAATAATTATTTAATATTAAATTTAATTCGATCTCCGAAAACGTTTGAATAATGCATTAAACAAGTAAATATAATACCGTTATACCGATTACTATTATTGGCTAATTAAATTAACTAATCGCGTAATTCACTTATTTTCAATATGAAATAAACAAAACATTGAACTATATAAAGAATATCATATTTTGAATTTTATTATACAGAAATATTGTGTTTATATTTGCATTACAACAAACTCAAACCGCTATGATCTCCACAAACTCTAAAAAGAGCTTATTCTCATAACTCTCTGAAGAAGGTCTGCATACAGGTCTTTGCCTACATAGTCCTGATCTGAGGACCTGAAACCTGCCTTGAACGCATTTTGAGCCCCATAAGCGGGGGCGTATACCCTTGTATTATATTTTCAACCCAAAACAGATGTTATGTTAAAACAACTACGCTATGTCATATTGATTTTGCTGGTGGCCGGACAGGCTATGGCCCAGGAAAATACGATCCCCGGGGAAGGCAAAATGGAGAAGATGATCGACTTTACCCAGGATGTACGCACGGAGAGCGGGCGTAAAGTTGCGGCCAATCGCCTGGCTTTATCAGATAAGGCGGCTGGCCAGTTTACCTCTGAGGTTATTGCGGTAGGTATTACGAATGCCAAGCCGTTTATCACATTGGCGGCCACGCTGTGGGGAACAGGTCTTGAGGACTACACGCTGAAGTTTGAATACCAGCATGCGGAAAATGGTGAATGGTCGGACTGGAAAGAGGCTGGCTTCGATGGCCATGCTGATGGTGATGAGGGTGGCAAGCTGGTAACTCAGCTACAGTACCTCGATCCTACTACGGAGGAGGTTCGCTTCAGAATCACCCTCCTGGCATTTGGGGATATGAACCCTGTGCTGGAAAAGATGCAGTTTAACCTGTACAGCCCCGGGGAGCAAGAGGAGGATTTTAAAAAAGCGGAATCACCTAGGGGACAGCGCACAAGCGCGACTTGCCCTAAGCCTGCCACGGTGAGCCGGAGTGGGTGGGGTGCGCGTGCGCCGAGAAGTGGTTACAGTTATACGAACGTGACTCACCTGGTCATCCACCACGAGGGTGGCGGGGCCTCGCCTTACCGGTCTAACTGGGCGGCTGTGGTACGCAGTATCCAGAATTACCACATGGATAATAACGGGTGGTCGGATATTGGCTACAACTTCCTGGCGGCTCCTGACGGTACGCTCTATGAAGGCCGTGGCGAGAACGTAATCGGCGCACACTTCTGTGGTGAAAACAGCTATACCATGGCTGTGTGCTACATGGGGGATTACTCTATTTACTCACCTGCTGCGGCAGGCATGCGGGCTATAGAGGATCTTTTTGCCTGGAAAGCGAGTAAGAACGGTATAAACCCTACGGGGTCTTCTTATCACTACAGTGTGGGGGGCAGTCTGGCGAATGTATGCGGACACCGGGACAACGATGGGTGTACTACATGCCCGGGGGGCAACCTGTATGCTTATATGTCTACGATACGGAACAACATTCAATCGATCATAAATAACGGCTGTAACTCCAATGACACCCAAGCTCCTACGACGAACATATCTACATCGGCAACATCTCCTACGGATGATTTTACGGTTACATTTTCGGATAATGATAATGTGGGGGTGACTGACAGGTTTTACCAGGTACTGGAATGGCGAAATAACGAGTGGCGCGGTAATCGTGGTAATGGTTTCTACAATGATAACTTCGGAGACCAGTCTATCTTCAGCGACTATACGATAGGTGATGCCAGTGACCCTACCAGCGACTGGCGGGGGACGTGGACGGAAACAAGTGATGGCAGGCTGAGGCAGTCTAATACGACGGCTACTAATACAGGCATTACGACCTTCTTATCACAAACGGCTCTGAAGCCTTACCTGTACAACTTTGCGGCCAGGGTGGTGAGTACGAGCGGTCCACAGAAGTTTGGTATGCACATTATGTCGAGCAGTAATACGCACCGTGAACGTGGGGTGGGCTACCTGGTATGGTTTAACATGAGCACACAGGAGGTGCTGATCTACAAGACGAGTAATGTATCACCTGAACTGACTTTTGTAAAGAAAGAGACGATCAGTGTGACGGAGACAAACTGGAACGACTACAAGATTTACTTTGACCCTATAAGTGGCAACCTGAGGGTTTACATTAATAACGGGGTGGTGCTGAACTGGACGGACAGCTCACCGGTGCAAACAGGTAATTATATCTCGCTACGTACAGGGGAGGCTTCTGTAGAGTTTGATGACCTGAAGGTGTTCAAGTGGCGCAGCAGCGGTAATGTTATGGTAACGGTCAGCAATTTTGCGGCAGGTAATTATGGGGGTGATGCTCGCTTTGCTCCGCCAAACAGCACGGATCCGAGTTGCAAAGTCAAAAGCTATGTGAAGGATGGGGCAGATAACTGGAGCAACTTCGGTAATCTGGATGTGCGGGTTACGCCGTGTGCTACGTGCAAAATGGGCGATGAGGTAAGTGAAAGGGTTGAACTGATGCCGAACCCGGTGAAAGGTCACTCGAGCATACACTATGTCCTTGCTGACCGCAGTAAGGTGTCAATCCGGATCACGGATACGAATGGTCGTCGCCTGGCTACTGTGCGGGAAGAAACACAGGAAGGTGGCAGGCATGCAGTAGAAATAGGTGGCTACTTCGACAAGCTGGCAGCAGGTACTTATCTGATACAAATTGAAACAAGCAACGGTTACCGTGTAATCCGCGCGGTAAAGCGTTAAAAACATACCAATCATCATGTCCGGGACACTGCCCGGACATGTTTTTTTATTCACCATTGTAATCATTCCAGTTATGAAACATCTTTATTATGCGGGCAGCATGCTGCTGGTGCTATTAATGGCTATGGCAAGTACCATCGCGGTAGCTCAAAAGCCCCGGGCTATCTTTCACAAGGGGGACGTGTTATATTCCACAACAGGTGATGATGCGAGCCTTACCGCACTGGGTGCAGGCATGAAAGTAAGGCGGTCTGCCGTAGTGGAAACGTCAGAGGTGGCCCACTTCCCTACTCAAATGAGGACTCAGCCTGTAACGGCTGAGGGTTACGTTTTTTTTCAGGCGCTGAAAAGCCCGTATGCTGATGAGTGGCTTTACATGGAGCGCGAGCAAATGGGTACAAATTACAGCTTATACCTGTTTGACGCTGCCACCGGAGAGAAGGTGAAGGTCTTTGACGAGGGGGCTGCGCCGGATAAAGGATATGCTTTTCGCCCTATTGCATGGTCTTCCACCCCAGATGAGGTATATATTGAGGCGGTAATACTCAATAGCCCCTGGAATCACGAAGGGGTCTGGCGCTACAACCTGGTCACGGGTGAGGCTGAAAAGGTTATTTCAGGGGAAAATACGGTATCCACACCGGTGATAAGCCCTGATAGAAAAGCGTTTTTGTACCTGGGTACGACTGAGAACAAAAAAAATGAAATCCACTATACGGCAGACGAGGTGCTGAGGTATTCGGTGGAGGAAAAAGCTGTGGAGGTACTAAGCCGTGAGGCTGGTGTGCCGCATTTTGTCACCGGATGGGTGGCAGACAAGACAGACCGTGACGAACTGTTGCGCCTGGAGGAGGAGGATCCTGATAAAAAGGATATGGCAGGTCGCAAAGGTTCTCTTGAAAATGCGCTTACGCAAACGATAGACTTTTACCTGCCGTGGGACAACGGCACGTCTTACTGTGTGTCTCGCCACGGCTCACCGGCGCCTACGGGCTCGCAAACGAGCCAGGGTTATTGCGGCTCTCCTTATACGGGCTTTACTCCTCACAGTTATGTGGCTATCGACTTTGACACGCCAAATGGTGTGTATGATGCGATACGTGCGGCAGCGGAAGGCACGGTGATCACAAAGGCGTATACGGGGGGCTATGGAAACCTGGTGGTGCTGGAACATGCAGATGGTACTCAAACGTACTATGCGCACCTTACCTCTTATGCCAATATAAGCGTGGGCCAGTGTGTGGGTAAAGGTGAAGTGGTAGGCGACGGCGGTACTACGGGTAATAGCACGGGTGACCACCTGCACTTTGAATGGCGCTCGCCGGGGGGCAGCAGCCTGCACTATCCTAGTTTTGTAGAAGCACAGGGTACTCCCCGCCAGGCTTACCGCTATACGAGTGGCAATGTGCCTGTGGTGTGTGGCGGTGGTTGTGCAAATGACGCGCAGAATCCGGTTACTTCTATCACAGGACCTTCATCGGCGACTTCTAACTTTTCGGTAAGCTTTTCTGACTCTGATAATAGGGATATCACGGATCGCTTCTACCAGGTACTGGAGTGGAGGAATAACGAATGGCGCGGTAACCGGGGTAATGGTTTTTATAATGACAACTTCGGTGACCAGTCTCTATTCAGCGACTACACGATAGGAGCGGCTAACGACCCTGGCAGCGACTGGAGAGGGAACTGGTCTGAAACTTCAGGCGGAAGATTATACCAGTCTGATGGGGTATCTACGAACACGGGTCTGACGACTTTCCTTTCGCAAACGGCGCTGGCTCCGTACCTGTACCACTTTGCGAGCCGTATGGTGAGTACGAGCGGCCCTCAGAAGTTCGGCATGCACATAATGTCGAGCAGCAATACGCACCGTGAGCGGGGCAAGGGTTACCTGGTGTGGTTTAACCTGAGTACGCAGGAGGTACTGATCTACAAAACGAATGATGTGGCGCCGGAGCTGACTTTTGTCAAGAAAGAAGCTATAAGCGTAAGCACGGGTTTCTGGGCAGACTATAAGATTATGTATGACCCTATATCGGGCAGGCTGGATGTATTTGTAAATAATAACCAGGTGCTGAACTGGACGGACTCCTCACCTATTCAGACGGGTAGCTATATCTCGCTGCGTACGGGCGAAGCGGCTGTGGAGTTTGATGACCTGAAGGTATATAAGTCGCGCAGTAGCAGTGCGACGGTAACGGTAAGTAACTTTGGGTGTGGCCAATATGGTGGTGATGCCCGCTTTCCTTCACCGGACGGCACCTCGCCAAGTTGTAAGGTGAAAAGCCTGAGCAAGGACTGTGGCGACAACTGGAGTAACCTGGGTAACCTGGATGTGGTGGTGACGCCTTCCAGCACCTGCCGCCTTAGCCTGAACAGTGAGGATGAAGGCATAGACATGCAGATCATGCCTAACCCGGCGGATAATGGCAGTCGTGTAAACGTGATGTTCCATCAGCAGGAGGCAGGTCTTATCACGCTGACACTGTTTGACATGACGGGACGCAAAAAGGTACAACTACTGAGCGACTACCTCAGTGCGGGCGAGCACAGCCTGGATGTGAGCGAGCCGGTATCGGGACTGCAGCCAGGGGTGTACCTGATCCGTATGGAAGCAGCGGGCTCACCGGATAAGGTTATCAGGCTGATAAAGGAATAACCGCCTGACCTCAACCAATCCACAACAGACTTCGGAGCCCTTGGTGGCTCCGGGGTCTGTTCTTATATCAAATCATTTTTCTAAAAACATACAGCTATGAAACATATCTTTTACGGCCTATGGGGCATGATGGCGCTTTGGCTACTCACACTGTCTGGGTATGCACAATCCGGAGGGGGCATTACTTTCCGGGTAAATGATGAATTTACAGGCTTCCGTCTAAAGCAGGCTACAATACGTGTATGGCAGGGGAAGCAATTGATAGAGGAACTACCGGCACCGTATGGTACGGCAACTTTTTCGGGGAGCGAAGGGGCATATGACTTTACTATAGTGGCACCAGGCCATGAGGAAATGAGAACGCACTTTACGCTGAGGGGTGAGGAGTCTATCAATGCGGATATACAGATGAGCCGCCCGGAGGGCGAGGGGAAGCCGGGGCGTGAGGTAAATGAACGCCGCAGTGCCAGGGAACGAGAGGTAACGATGGTAGAAGGCTTCGTGCGAGACGAGGACACAGGCAATCCGCTGTGGGGTGTAAAGGTAAACCTGAAAGGGGGGGTAGCGACTACGGATGAAAGCGGCTACTTTAAGCTGGAAACTGTACCTGGCAAGCGTAATGAGAACGGCCTGCCGGATGAAACGGAGATACTGCTGACCAAACCGGGCTACCGTGGGTACCGGATAGCGGACTTTCGCCCTTTTGCAGAGGCTTTTATATTTAAGATAGGCATGAATAAAGCTGGCCGGGAAGATAACGGCCGAGTGATGGATAGCCGCAGCGACAAGATTGGTATAGAGCTGGACCATGAAGGCAATATGGGTAAAACGACAGACCAGCAGGCTTATGAGGAAAGACAACAGCGCAAAATGGATGAGATTACTGCGAACAGTAATGGTCGCATTTACTTTCAGGCACCGCCTTCATCTATCCGGATTGGTACTGGCTGCTCTTGCCGGACAAGCTGTTCTAATGTGGTGGTATACTCACTGGAGGATTACGTAGGCAGCGGTGTAAATGACGAATGGTACCCTAGCTGGACGCCCAACTCGCACCGTGCGGGGGCGGTGGCTTACCGTACTTACGGTGCCTATCATGTATACAATCCGGTAGCGACGAACTGGGATATAGTGAACAACACATGCCGCCAGGCCTGGGACAGTGACGTGGCTCAAAGCACGGTAGATGCGGCTGCCTATACGGCGGGTATTATGGTAGAGAAGAATAACAGCTTCTTTTTTGCGGAGTACTCTTCTGAGAATAACAATAGTGGTTGTGGTAATGGCTATGCGGGCACAGGCTCATCATGGCCGTGTATCTATGATCCGCTTTGTTCGGGACGGGCGAGCTTTGGCCATGGCCGGGGCATGTGTCAGTTCGGTACGCAGTTCTGGTCGCAGGACGGCAAAGACTTTGCCTGGATCTGTAACCACTACTACAATCCGGGGTCTGCTTACCTGACGGGTCCTATCGAAATACAGAGTGGGAGTCTGAGTGCAAGTACGGTGGCCCCGGGCAGCAGCACGACGATCACATACAACCTGAGAAATTACTCTACGTTACAGCCGCGAATAATGCTGGGGGCAAGTATAGCAGGGATAGGGGGTGATGCGGCTAACGATAAGAAGGTGAGTGTGCCTAATGGCACGAGCAGCCATAGCCGCAGTTTTAGGGTACCTTCCGGCGCCAGCCAGGGTACGTATGATCTTCAGCTTTCGCTTTGGTTTGATGTGAACGGTGATAATGCGATCACGAGTGTGGACTTTCAGATAGAAAACTACATCCTGACGGATGGTATTACAGTGGGACAGCCTGATAACACGGCGCCGGTAGCGACTATCTCAACGAGCAGTACGAGTGTGACGTCTAACTTTTCAGTCACGTTTACAGACAGCGATGCGGGTACGATCACGGACCGCTTTTACCAGGTACTGGAGTGGCGTGAAGAGGCCTGGAGGGCGAACCGGGGCAATGGTTTCTATAATGATAACTTCGGGGACGAATCTATCTTCAGTGATTATACGATAGGTGCAGCGAATGACCCTAACAGTGACTGGCGGGGTAGCTGGTCGGAGACGGCGACTGGCAGGCTGTACCAGTCGGATGCAACGCCTACTAACACGGGGCTGACGACTTTCCTTTCGCAGACGGCTCTTGCGCCTTACCTGTATCACTTTGCGAGCCGCATGGTGAGCACGAGCGGACCGCAGAAGTTTGGTATGCACATTATGTCGAGCAGCAATACGCACCGTGAGCGGGGTAAGGGCTACCTGGTGTGGTTTAACCTGAGCACGCAGGAGGTGCTGATCTACAAAACGAATGATGTGGCGCCTGAACTGACGTTTGTGAAAAAGGAAGGCATAAATGTGGCTACGGGCCAGTGGGTGGACTATAAGATCATTTATGACCCTATAAGCGGTGTGCTGAGGGTGTATATTAATAACAAGTTTGCACTGACATGGACGGATCCCTCTCCTATATCTTCGGGTAATTATATTTCGCTGAGGACTGGTGAAGCGGGGGTGGAATTTGATGACCTGAAGGTGTATAAATCACGAAGCGCGGGAAACCGGACGGTAACGGTAAGCAGCTTTGCATGTGGCCAGTATGGTGGAGACGCGCGCTTTCCTTCCCCAGATGGGGTTTCTGCAAGCTGTAAGGTAAAGAGCCTGGCTAAAGATGCGGCAGACAACTGGAGTAGCCCGGGCAACCTGGATATGACCGTGAACCCGGTAAACAACTGCCGCATGGATGGCGAAGGGACAAAGGCCCGGATAGAAGCGCTAATTGTGCCGAACCCTTCAGGAGGGGAAGAAGTAGACCTGATGTTTAGTGTAGGAAAAGAGGGTAAGGTGAGTGTGGCGCTCTATGATCTGTCGGGCAAACGAAAGGAAATGATCCTGGAAAAACACCTGGCAGCAGGGGATTACAAGCAGGATTTATCAAAAGCGGTAAGCAAGTTAAGCCCGGGGGCTTATTTAATCCGGATAGAGCAGGAGGGGGAAGCAGAGGATAAGGTAGTTCGTCTTATTCGCAAGTAATTAACGAACCGGTTTATGGGAAAACACTGGTAGTATTGCTGCCGGTGTTTTTTTATGCGACACTAAGGTTAGCCTTCACCACGCGACTTTTGATCTTCTCTATGCTTTGTGTGAGGATTCCTTTGAAATGCATGTCGGTGGTATGCTGGGCAGATTCCCTAAGGACGGTGAGGGAGTGACGTGTACCGATGGTTTCGAGGGTAAAGCAGATAGCCATCTTTACTTTATAGCTACGGCTATATTTGAACTTCCTTATAAGAAGGCTCTCAATATTAGGGTGCTTGCAATTACGGAGAGCGCCAATGGCCTGCAGCTTCAGAGCTACATTGCGACTGTTCATCTGGCTTACAATGGCTTCGGGAAACTCTTTTCTGCCTTTGCCTATTTCTCCCATTCCGCTTAGAAGGGCAAGCTTATTTGGGATATGTTCTTCGTGCTGGAGGCGCTCTAACAGAAACTGATATAATTGCTGATCGCACCTGTTTTTACACATGTGCGAAAGGGCGTAATAAATATGGCGCTGCAGGTGCTGGTAGTCGGGATGGTCCAGCAGACGGGTGAGTTCGCGCTTATCAAAGTCGGTGTACAAGAGGGAGGCTCTTTTCCGTGCGTACCAGGAAACGAAATAATCACTACTGATAAGCCTGGACTGATGCTTTTGCAGCAAATCAGAATAAAGCTCATCGGAATCCATCAGTCTGAGCAGGCCTATAAGGTCGCTTTTAAGCAACTTCCGTTCCAGCTCCTGTCGGGCTTTGCGAAGTTGTACGGTGATTTTTACCGGACTGGGAAACACTTATTTGGTATTAATGTTATAAGCGGCCGTTTTTATGCCTCTGCAATTATATTTCAAACTTAATCAAATTATTGAATAATTCGCTCATTTGCAAGTATATAATTAACAGGCATTTACCTTGCCTGTCGCATTTGGGAGGAAGGGGGCAAATGCTAATCAAACGCATTTTTGAATAATTTTTTTCTCAGGAGATTGTAATTTTAAAATAAATAAAGAGCCAATTTATCATATGGCTCTTTATAAAGATCAACTGCTATCTGACCAAAGATTAATTACAATCTCCAAGGTCTGTTACGCTATTAGCATTAAGGAGGCAATTGCTGCAATCTGCATCTGTTTGCCAATTGCCGGTGAGTGACACCTGATCTCCTGCGCCAATAGCGGGGAAATTGTACAGGCTTACGGAAATGGTCCGTCCATTTATTGTATTTACGAAATAGCACCCGTCTACTTCAAAAACACACCCCTGAATGGTGGATTGCCCGCTGGGACAGGAATAAAATGTGGCGTTGCCTTCCTCCCGGGGACTGGGTTCAGATGTAGTAAAACTGAGGGAAGCCCCGGTGAAAAGCAAGGCTAAAAAGGCAATGAAAACTGTCTTTTTCATGGCATATAGTGTTTAGTGAAAAATTAGAAATTCCAATGCAGGCGGCACCTATGCAGCCCGTTAAATAAATCACCAAACCATCTGACTGTAAGACACCTGTAATTTAATATCCCCTTTTTTTTCTTATAAAAAAAACCGCTGCCGGGGGCAGCGGTTGGTATGTGATCCGCAGGGTATTTACTGAATATTTGTAAACACGGCCTGTACGTCATCATCTTCTTCAATCTTATCAAGTAGCTTGGCTATGTCCTCCATTTGTTCATCAGTGAACTCTACGGGGGTAGTAGGAAAGCGCTGCAGGTTACTTTTTTGTATCTCGATGTTAAGTCCTTCGAGGGCTTTGGTCATCGCACCAAATTCGGTCCAGTCTGAATAGGCATATACTTTACCGTCTTCTTCTACTTCCATGTCTTCCATACCTGCATCGATTAGCTCGAGCTCGAGGTCGTCACGCTCCATACCTTCTGGCATTTCGAACTCAAACACGGCTTTTCTGTCGAACATGAACTCGAGTGAACCTGTGGGGACCATAGTGCCTCCGGACTTATTGAAGTAGCTCTTGACGTTGGCTACGGTGCGTGTGGTATTGTCCGTAGCGGTCTCTACAAATATGAGCACGCCATGGGGCCCTTTGCCTTCGTAGTTTACCTCTGTGTAATCGGTGGCATCACGCCCTGCTGCGCGTTTGATCGCATTATCAATGTTATCCTTAGGCATGTTCTCTGCCTTGGCGTTTTGTATGGCGGTGCGGAGCCTGGGGTTCATCTCAGGGTCAGGTCCGCCTTCTTTTGCAGCAATGGTGATTGCTTTGGCCAGCTTGGGGAATAGTTTTGCCATTTTTCCCCAACGCTTCATTTTGGCGGCTTTACGGTATTCAAACGCCCTTCCCATAGTTAATTTCAGGTTTAATTTTACGGAGGCAAATTTAGTGAATTGGTTTCTATCCTGAAATGCCTAATTGTGTGGTTTACTAAGGGTATTTACTGGAATCGTGTTGTAAGAGTAAAAACCAGGAAACAGCACACGCATAAAAATAGTACAAAATTGGTAATGCTACCATGCCTGACCGAACGCTAGTAAAACCTAAGCTGAACGCTACATAAACAATAAGCGAAGGAGTAGCGAATCAGAAGCGAAGGTTTATAGGGGTAAAATTGGCGGAAAACCGGAAACAATAGACGGGTTAGAGGGAATACTATATTGTAAAAGTACAAATACCTAACGTTAGTATCAATAACTGACGGGTATTAATTGTGGGGCTATAGGTATTGACTATCAGGATTAATATGTCAAAAACTGATGGAGAGCTTTCCAGAAAGTAATGGAAAACGAAAAAGCAGAGCCAGTGACTCTGCTTTTGATGTATTTGAAAAGGTTTTTCCTTAATCTACAAAGACGGAAATTCCTAGAGACAAATTGATATTACCCTGGTGAGCGGGTTCGACATCAATAAAATCTGCATCTATAAACACTTTTGACCTAAAGTAGGTATATCCCAGTCCGATATCAATAGCGACATTGTCATTCACAAATACGGCTAGGCCGCCTCTAGCATTTGCTGAGAAGAGATTGGCATCTAATCCACTCCATGATTTTCCGATACCGGCACCCGCTTCAAAAAAGGGGGTCACATAACTGTCGGAAAAATAGTACCGGATGAAGGGACCTCCGAGAATGGCTATAGCATCACTGCTTTGATTTGAAGTGGAGAAATTAGAATACCCCAAATCGGCATTTATACCCAGAATAAGGTTTTCAGCGACTACTTTTCCTACTTTGGGTGAAATAGAAATATCAAATCCTTTTGTATCACCTTCATTTGCAATAGTAATAGGAGCTATTAAAGGAGGTAGATCCGCTAAGGAAGGTTCTGCCTTTTCCTACCTGCGCACTTGCCAGTGCAGGAATAGCCACGATGGTTAACATTAAAATAGTTTTTTCATGTTTATATGTTTAGGGTTGATTTAAAGTAAAAAAGAACATTGTAAACGGAAAAAATATTTATCAATATCATCAACGGCCATATAGTTTTATTTATGGTTATACCGGCTTGTAATTATGTGCTACTGATTGTACCAATGCCTGATACGGACCTGAGGTCTACAGGGACTGGCAAGGCCGACGGCACTGACGAAGGTAGCATGGGCTCCATTTTACTGGAACTGCGGGGTATTTTCGCCATAGTCCAGGTAAGGGGGCTGTAATAAGCAAATGTCTGGCGTATGCGCCAGTGACTGTGGGGTTGCCTACATTGAGGATATCGAAGCTTAGCTGAATGGTATTGGCCTTAGCGCCTGCTTGAAGTTGAGGTTCTGCAGAACCTTTACATTAAGCAGGTTAAACCAGGGGCTGATGGTTCCGGTGGGCATATCCGCCACTTTACTGGCTCAGGTATTCGGCCTGCTCTATTCTATATAGGCATTGAGTCTGTTCCACTGGGGGGAGGCTGAAATGACTAGGTTGCGGTCACCGTCTACGATATTGACAAGGATTATTTCTGATTCTGTTTGGGGCAGGTAGATGGGCTGATCAGGGAATATACCGCCGGGGTTCATATCACGGGCGCAGGTATAGCTAAAACGTGGCCTTGAGGGGCTTGGAAAAGGCGCTAATGGCTGTGTTAGACTTACCGTTGCGGTAGCTGAACTGCCGGCTGGGGCTATGCAGGTCTGGCCCTAAAAAAAATCCGCATAAAACAGCCTTGATGGGCATTTTATGCGGATTAGTTGAGGTTTTTCTATTTGCCTTAAATCAGGCGTATAGAGCCTCCCTCTGGGCGGCTATTTCTTCACTCTCAATATAGTGATCAAATTCCATAAGCTTATCGAGCATTCCCTTGGGGCTGATCTCTATGATACGTGTAGCCACGGTCTGTGTAAAAGCGTGGTCATGCGATGTAAAGAGGATGGTGCCGGGGAAATCGCTGAGGGCATTATTGAGGGCCTGGATAGACTCGAGATCAAGGTGATTGGTAGGCTCATCGAGTATGAGGAGGTTAGCGCCTGAAAGCATCATGCGTGACAGCATGCACCTTACTTTTTCACCACCGGAAAGCACCTTGGCTTTTTTCATTACTTCTTCGCCTGTAAAGAGCATTTTGCCGAGGAAGCCGCGGATGAATACGTCATCTGCCTCGCCTTCGGCATACTGTCGCAGCCAATCCATCAGGTTTTTGTCGACGCCTTCGAAAAACTCTCCGTTTTCATTGGGCAGATAGGCGGTGGTGATGGTTTGTCCGAACTTAAATTCTCCTGCATCGGCCTGGAGATCGCCCATGAGAATCTCGAAGAAGGCGGTAATGGCCCGGCTATCTTTACTGAGTACGGCTATCTTATCTCCCTTATTAACGAAGAGGTCGAGGCCCTTGAAGAGGGTTTCTCCTTCTATTGATTTTGTCAGCCCTTTAATTTCTAATATCTGGTTACCGGCCTCTCTCTCCTGCTGAAAGATAACGGCAGGGTAACGGCGGGTACTGGGCTGAATATCGTCAACATTGATCTTATCCAGCAACTTACGGCGGCTGGTTGCTTGCTTACTCTTAGCGGCGTTGGCGCTAAAGCGGGCAATGAATTCCTGCAGTTCTTTTTTCTTCTCCTCGGCTTTCTTATTGGCAGCATTGCGCTGCTTGGCGGCAAGCTGGCTACTCTCATACCAGAAGCTGTAGTTACCGGTATATAGCTTGACTTTGCCAAAGTCGATGTCCACGATATGGGTACAAACGGTATCGAGGAAGTGACGGTCGTGAGAGACTACGATTACTGTATTCTTGAAATCAAGAAGGAAGTCCTCAAGCCACATTACGGTATGGATGTCAAGGTCGTTGGTAGGCTCATCGAGAATAAGGACATCGGGATTACCAAAAATAGCCTGGGCAAGTAGCACGCGAACTTTTTGGTTACCGCTGAGGTCGTCCATCTTTTTGTAATGATCGGCCTCGTTGATACCGAGTCCACTTAACAGGGCGGCAGCATCGGGTTCGGCGTTCCAGCCGTCCATCTCGGCAAATTCGGCCTCCAGCTCTGAGGCGCGGATACCGTCCTCTTCGGAGAAGTCGGGCTTGGCATAGACGGCGTCTTTTTCCTGGATAAGGTTCCAGAGCTTCTCATGGCCCATCATTACGGTGTGTATGACAAGATGCTCATCAAAAGCGGAGTGGTCCTGCTTTAGTACGGCCATGCGTTTGCCGGGATCTAAGGTGACGTGGCCAGAGTTGGCATCTACTTCACCGGCAAGAATCTTGAGGAAGGTACTTTTACCAGCCCCATTGGCCCCTATAACGCCATAGCAATTGCCTTCTGTAAAGCGTATATCGACGTCTTCAAATAGAATGCGCTTCCCAAACTGAAGCCTTATGTTATTAGCTGCGATCATGTCTTAACTGCAAATGAGCGGCAAAGGTACGGATTTATAGGCAGAGAACCAGCAGGATAGAAAGGCAATAAAAAAACAGGCCTGCATATGCAGGCCTGAATATTGTACTAGGTTTTGTAATCCGGAGATTACAGGCAAGGTAAAGTGATGGTAAGGTCGCCGGATGCGTTTACTGTGACACTGATGGTACCGTTACTGCCGTTACTGCCCCAAGAGTAGCCATTGAGGCTGACGGGGGTATTAACAAAGGCATGCAGATTTATAGGACTGCCATTCAACAATCCGCAGGCGGTGAACTGGCCACTGGCATTCGTTACTCCTAGTATATTAGTGGCACTACCAGGGAAGGTATTGTAACCAATAGCAATGCCGGCGGGGCTGGCACCATTTGAACACACCACGGTTACGTTAGTAGGGTTAACACACTGTGCACTGGTCACGTCGATATCACCAAAGCTGCCACAGGGGGTGAATGTTCTGGATTCAAGTAAATTGCCACTAGAGTCAAAAACAAGGATAACGAGGTTACCAAGGTCGGCAGGAAGGTTACGAAGGGTGATACTCTCGGTTCCGGAAGCACCTACCGTAATATTGCGCTGAGCATATGCCGTTACTTTTTGTCCGTTAGACGCACTCCGGATCTCAAACTTATAGGTTCCGGGGGCGGCGGTGAAGTTAAACGTCAGATCAGGGCATACGGTCCCTTTATAATCCAGGTTCCAGGTACTAAGGTGGGTTACTCTGGCAATAGCTACCAGTTTTTGGGTCTCTTCACTACGGCGAAACTCCATGGACTGGCCTTCATTGACCCAGGCATCCCGTTCTTCATCAAAGCTCCAGAAGTCTACGGTCATACCTTCTTTAAGGGGCTGTCCATTAGGACCGGTTGTGGTTTTCTGATCCAGTTCGAACTCAAAGTTAATGGCGTTGGAGAAGTATTTAACCTCCACCCCGTCTACCCACATATTTACATCGGTCATACCGAGGGAACGGAAGGGTACAGGGCTATCAATACTACCGATAGGCTCCTGGCCCCCTCTGGCAAAAACATTTGGTGTGGAAAGTGGAGCAGGGGCAGCATCCATGGCAGCCGAGCTGCTTGAGGCGAAGAGGCGGCTATTGATCTGCAGGTTGTTACCTGGTATTACCTGACGATTTGCATCCAGGAACCGCGTGCCGGCAGGAATTCTGATAGTAAAGAACTCACGACTGGCTCCCTGGGTACGTGAAATGATCTGGTTTTGAGCCTGACCGTTAAGGATAGGGAAGCTACCACTGGCTGTGCTTATCCCTTCCATCTTAGTGTCTACCTCGATCATACGTACCTCTACTGCCACCGGTTTATTATCACTGATGATAAACGTTCTGGTCTGGGGAACAAATCCTGACGAACTGACATCTATAGAAAATGAATAGGGTAGGTTGGCTTTATCCGTAAGGGCTAGTGATATGAGGCCATGATCGGTAGTGATACTGGCCTGTGCCTGACCGCCTGCTGTGCGTACTTGCCCGGCGGGATCATTAAGTTTAATTGTGGCTTTGTAGGGCTGGTTTGTAGCGCTTTTATCAGCATTTACGAAAGTGAGGTTGACTTTCTGCCGTAATTCGTCTGATACTGCTACCGCACTTTCCTGGGGGCCGGGCTGGCCGGATTCAGAAAAATCTTCTTCATTAAACTGGCAGCGCTGCATTAAAACAAGGGCCAGAACCATACTCATGGGTAGCACTAGCCACCTCAAAACATTCTTTCTCATAGCATTAAGTGAATTTGATTTTAATTACACTTAATTTACTTCAGAATAAGTAAAACATGGATTGACCTGTGACCTGAAGAGGGATATATGCAGCTATTTGCATTTTTATTCCAAAACATACACCAAAATTAAGGGTTTCCCCTTACAATTTCGGGAAACTCTTTAACGCGTTGATCTAAAGGCTTTCCACTGATATCTGACCGTTGTTACAACGCTTACCATGGTGTATTTTATACAGTTATGCCTTATCCAAAAAAAGGTTTCCTATTTTTGCCTGCTATGTGTGGGATCACCGGAATAAGAGCATTCAATGAAGTAGGCAGAGTGCATATGATTAATCTCTCCTCTGCCACGAGGGAACTAAGTTCAAGGGGACCTGATGATCAGGGGCTTTTTGATACGTACTATGTGGGGTTAGGCCACAGGCGGTTATCGATTATAGACACCAGTCATGACGGGCATCAGCCTATGTCGGATATATCGGGACGGTATACTATCGTTTTTAACGGTGAGATATTTAACTACCGGGAGCTTCGTAAGGACCTGGAGAATAAGGGGCAGGCTTTTCAGTCTCACACTGATACTGAGGTGCTGCTATACTTATATATTAATGAAGGGAGGGGCTGCCTTGATAGACTGAATGGCTTTTTTGCCTTTGCTATTCATGATAAATCTGATGACTCGCTATTTATAGCGAGGGACCGAATGGGCATAAAGCCTCTATACTATTATGCTGATGAGGATAAGGTGGTCTTTGCCTCAGAGATTAAAAGCCTGCTTGCTTACCATATCCCCCGCTCTATTGATTTTGAATCTCTCTATCACTACCTGCAGTTAAATTATATCCCTTCTCCTCACACTATACTAAAGGATGTGTATAAGCTGGAGCCGGGACATTATTTAACCATAGGGGGAAGGGAGATAGCCTCAGAAAGGTACTATACTGTACCATACGGGGGGGAAAGGACTAACACAGAGAGAAGCTATGAGGCATGCCAGAGGGAACTGGTGAACCTGCTGGAGGATTCAGTATGTAAGAGGCTGGTTGCTGATGTGCCCCTTGGGGCTTTTCTGAGTGGCGGAATAGACTCTTCGGCCATCGTTTCACTCGCTTCGCGCCATGTACAGGGCCTTAATACATTTAGCATCGGGTACAGGGACGAGCCGTTTTTTGATGAGACAAAGTATGCGAAACTGGTGGCGGATAAGTTCAGGACTGAACATACTGTATTCTCGCTGACGAATAATGATCTGTATGCGCACCTGCATGGGGTGCTGGACTACCTGGATGAGCCTTTTGCTGACTCCTCGGCTTTACCGGTGTATATTCTGAGCCGGGAAACACGGAAAATTGCCACGGTGGCGCTTTCGGGGGATGGTGCTGATGAGCTTTTTTCGGGTTATAATAAGCATATGGCTTTTTACAGGGCTGCCAAGGGGGGGCTGGCACCGGACTTAATTAAAGCGCTGCTGCCTCTGTGGAAGTTGATGCCTCAGTCCAGACAAGGGAAGCTTACTAATAGGGTGAGGCAGTTGCGCCGGTTTGCTGAGGGTATGAAGTTACCAGCTGATACACGATACTGGCGGTGGGCGATTTTTACAGAGGAGGGGGAAGCAATGAATATGCTTTCTGAAGAGAGTAAAGGCCACCTGAACAGGGATGAAGCTCTGCAACGGCAGAAAAAACTGCTGCAGCATATAAAAAAGGGAAGGGATATAAACGAAATACTATACACGGATGTGCACCTGGTACTGCCGGATGACATGCTTGTAAAGGTGGACCGTATGTCAATGGCTAACAGCCTTGAGGTACGGGTACCGTTTCTGGATCACAGGGTAGTGGAGTATGCTTTTGGTCTTCCTGAATCATATAAGATTGGGGCAGGAATGAAGAAGCGTATTCTTCAGGATGCATTCAGGGATATATTACCTGCTGAATTATATAAGCGACCAAAGCATGGCTTTGAGGTACCTTTATTAAAATGGTTTAGAGGGGAGCTAAGGGGGATGATTGATAATGATCTGCTGGGGGATGACTTTATAGCTGATCAGGGGATATTTAATACTGAGGCGATACAGGGTATGAAAAAACAATTATACTCAGCTAACCCGGGAGACATACATGCGAGGGTATGGGGTATGATTGTGTTTCAATACTGGTATAAGAAATACTTTAAATAAAAAAACCCGGAGATCAGATGTCTCCGGGTGAGGTTTGATTATTTATCAAACAGGAAGTATTTGTATTTATTACCTACCTGCTGGTAACCGATCTGATTTCTTTTCTTAAGATCAGAAGCGGCGATACGAATGGCAGCGGTTGTTTTTTCAAGGTCCAGTTTAGGCTCCTTATCTACAATCTCTGCGGCAATATCGTTAGTAATCATAGCGCCCTTTTCATCGAGCACATAAATGATTTTGCCCTTCCAGGTCAGTGATTCACTGTATTCTGAAGGTACTTTTATAGGTTTGTTAGCTTTAGAAGGACGGCCTACCTTACCTCCTGTGGAGGTTCCGCTACTGGCAGTACTTGTGCTACCAGGTGTACGGCCTCTGCGAGGCTTCTTTTCCTTGCCGGTGGCCGGGTCGCCACCAAAGCCAACAATTGCATTTTCGAGAGCTTCGAGCTGCTTCATAAGCTCAGCCCGCTTCTCATACAATTGGCTAAGTAAATCTTCGTTAGTCATCGGCGAAAAAATATTAAAGTATGAATGTAAATATTTCCAAAATAAAATTACTTAACACTATCAGGCCGTTAATATAATATATATTTTCTACGAACTCATAATAATTCTCGACAAGAATAGCTCTTAAGCATATATTTCTTGAAATAATATTCATATGAAAAAGCTAACACGGATAGGAATTGTTATTATTTCAGCCCTTATTTTTTTAAAAGGTTATGTTTTTTGGGGTACTAAGATTAATACTTATCCCTCTTTTACTACTTCTGCACTCTCTCATTCCAAAATAAAACGTATACACTACAACTCATAGCGATAGGACTACCGTTCATGCCGTTGGGCCTGGTGTTTTTTAAGTTACTGACATACAAATGGGTACACGTAAGGTTGATGCAGTATCTAATGTCAACCTTAAAATTAAACTAATGCAATGAACAAAGTCATCGACTCTTTAACACATGTCTGCACCCGGGGCTACGGGCTGGCCCTCCTGGCAGGACTATTTTTTTTGGCTTCTTGTAATGATGATAATGACTCACCATTAACTCAGGATAATGACCTGTCGGAAGTTATTGCTGAGAACCCGGAGCTATCTTCATTTGAGGCTGCTTCTGCTGATATAGAAGAGGTATCGGGACTACTGCGCGGTACTGAAAGCTACACAGTATTTGCACCGGACAATGAGGCGTTTAACACATTCCTTAACGGAAGATCACTAAATGATATCCCTGAAAACGTACTCAAAAATGTATTACTTAACCATGTAGTGGCAGGTCAGCTCCGCGCAGGTGATCTGGAGAATGGTACACTGACTACACTTGGCGGAAGTGATATAACTGTTGCACGCCAGGGAGATTCATTTTTACTTAATGGTAACGTTCGTATACTGGCAGCAGATATTGAGGCGAGTAATGGTATTATCCATGTGGTAAATGCTGTAATGGATCATGAGGAGGATATGTCTATGGGTTCTATTGCCGAAGAGGTGGTAAACAGAGACAATCTGTCTACTCTGGAAGCTATACTGACAAGTGGCAATTATGACGCTCTGCTGAATGCAGCATCTGATCCGTCTGCAGACCTTACTCTTTTTGCTCCGGACAATGAGGCATTTGCTAACCTGCTTATGCTATTGGATGTAGAGCTGGGCGACATTCCTACGGGTGTGGTGGAAGATATTCTGATGTATCATATCCTGGGTGAAAGTGTGATGTCTGGTGAACTGATGGATGGTACTGCAGCTACAACTATGCTGGGTGAGGATATTACTGTTATGATAGACGGCGGCATGGTAACGCTTAACCCAGGTGACTTTGCTGTGATGGTGGAGGAAGCTGATATTGAAGCGAACAATGGTGTAATCCATCAGATTGGCGGTGTACTGGTGCCTCCTTCTGTACAGAGTATATTAGGTACTGTAGTTGAGCCTGCTTACTTCAGTAAAGATTTTACGACGCTGGTAGCAGCGGTAGTAAAAGCAGATTTGCTTGGCGCTCTGCTGGCGGCTGATGGTGTTACGTTATTTGCGCCAACTAACCAGGCATTTGAGAATGCAGGTATTAATGTAGATGATCTTGACGGGGAAACTCTGGCAAGGGTATTAAAGTACCATGTACTGCCTGTTAATGTTCCTGCGGGTGACCTTGTAGCTATGCTGGATGCGGACTATGAGGCTCCTGTAAACCAGGTGTCGGCACATACATTATTAGGTGATAATTATGAGCTGTACTTCAGCAGGCTGAACGGTATGTTCTACATAAATGGTGATACGAAACTGGATCCGGCTAATATTATGACAGACCAGGGAACGGTTCATGTGCTTCCTGAAGGAGTACTGATGCCGCCTACTATGACCATAGCAGAAATCGTTCAGATGTATGCCAGTGGTGAAGCTGAAGGAACGGATGAGGATGGTGAGTTTAATGTATTGCTTGCTGCGCTCACCCGTGCTACTAATGAGGGTGGTTTTGACTTCCTGGGCGCGGTATCTAACCCTGAAGCCAACCTGACTGTATTTGCTCCTACGGATGAGGCGTTTATGAAGCTTCTGAATATTACTAATCTTTCACAACTGGAGGATATACCTGTGGAGGTATTAACGGATGTACTGCAATACCATGTGATTATAGTACCTTTCTTTAGTGTAGATTTGCTTAACAATAATGCTCCGGCAACCCTATACTCTAGTATCTCTATCCAGGTAACCGATAATCTGACGATTGTAGACAGGGAAGATGATAATATGGATGCGAACATTATTATTGCCGATGTAAAGGCTACTAATGGTGTGATCCATGCGATAGATAATGTGCTGCTACCTTTTGACCTGGTAGATAATGGCGGAGAAGAAGATGATGAGAATTAAGAGATCAAATTAGTGATCTATTAAAATTCATATTAAATAGCCCGTGCATGCGTGCGGGCTATTTTTTATACCCAAATGGATTTACCACAGCCTGATTACTATCTGACATGTTTTATATAAAATACAGATACTTACTGGTTCTTGCACTGGCTGTTTACTCCTACTTTAACATCTTGTTTACGGAAGGAGATCAGCTATTGGATAACCGCATGCTGGATCAGGTAATCCTATTTTTTATTATTTCAGGTATAGTACTCACGGTTTGGGAAGGAAACAGGTATATAGAGTGGCGCCTTAGAAATAATAAGGTGCCTTTCAGAGGAAAGGCGAACCCGCTTATCATATTTTTTCTACTATCCCTTATTTCTGTAACACTTATTACTATCCTCACGCTCAGCTTTTTTATAGTGCTTACCGGTGAGGCATTGCCGAGTGTATTAACGGAGGCTAAGCTAGCCTTTAGCTTTGCCTTTCGGATAAATCTTTTTCTTAACTGTATTCATGGGATTGTGTACTATATGAAACAGTATAAGATAAGTCAGTTGCAGGCTGAGCAGGCGCATAAAGCTACGGCAGAGGCTCAGTTTGAATCACTCCGAAATCAGATAAACCCCCACTTTTTATTTAACAGCTTCAATGTTCTCTCTTCATTGGTATATGCTGACCCGGATACTGCTGCTACCTTTCTGAGGCAGTTATCTAAAGTATACCGGTACCTGCTATATCATCAGGAGGGTGAGAAGGTGTCGCTTAGCCAGGAGCTGGAATTTATAGATGCCTATCTGTATCTTCTTCGTATCCGGTTCGGCGAAAACCTGAGGATAAATAACGAGGTGGCGGGTCACATTGCGGAGGTGTATATAGCACCGGTGTCTCTTCAGATGCTTATTGAAAATGCAATAAAACATAATGTGGTCTCTTCTAAACACCCGATGACTATATCGATATACCTGGAAGGTAATGATGCCTTACCCGCATGGCTTGTGGTGGAAAACACGCTGAATTTGAAAGAAACACCACCGGAGTCGACGAACCTAGGCCTGAGCAACATAAAACAGCGCTATAAGTTTATAAGTCAAAGAGAGGTATCTGTACAGTCGGGCCCTGATACCTTTAAGGTTAAACTTCCGCTTATTTCCAAAGACCAATGAAAGTTGTCATTATAGAAGATGAACCACTGGCCTCGGATCACCTGGAGCAAATGATCAATGCTACCCGGGAAGATGTCGAAGTAGTGGCAAAATTAGATTCTGTAGAAGATGCCGTATCGTTCTACAATGAATCCGGTATTACTCCTGATCTGTCATTTATGGACATACAACTGTCTGACGGGCTGAGCCTGGATATCTTCAGAAAGGCCAGCGTACCATCGCCGGTCATATTTACTACGGCCTATGATACTTATGCCCTGGACGCCTTCAAAGTTAACAGTGTTGACTACCTGTTAAAGCCGATTGATCCTAAGGAGTTGGAATTAGCTATTAAAAAATATCAGGATATATACCACCAGCCCGCGAGGTTTTCTGAGGGTATGGTGGAAACCTTACGGAGCGGATTGTTTGGGAAGTATCGTAAACGGTTTGTCATACGAAACGGCAGCAACTTCAAGGTCAGGAACGTTGATGAGGTAGCCTATATTAGGGCTGAAGGGCGGTCGGTTTATATATATACTAAGCCGGATGGAAGAAAGTACCTTATTGATCATACAATGGAGGAGCTCGAAACAAGCTTGTTAAATCCGGAAAAATTTTTCAGAATAAACAGGCAGTTTTTTGTCTGTGCAGAGAACATAGTTGAGGCCAAGAGTTATGTAAATAGTCGCCTGAAGGTCATACTCGACACACCATGTGACTATGAACTAATCGTGAGCCGGGAACGGGTACCTCACTTTAAAACCTGGATTGCCAGTTAACTATATCTTTGTATGGAAGAACAGACCGGTCATATAGATGCGATTATCTTCGGGCTTGAGGGAAGCATCATCACGTCAGAAAACTCCTGGGACAGGTGCCTACGCTTACTATTAAGCGAATATGGAGTCGATTACAATCGTGTCAGACTTAAGCCTGAAATGGCCGGTCGAACGCTGGAGGAATGTGCGGCTGAACTAAAGAAACGATACCCGGAGTACATTAAAGATGATGAAACGTACATAGCTAAACGCATCCGCGACTTTCTGGCGGATCTGATTGATAAAGGACTGGCGTATGAAGAGGGCTTTGAGTCTTTTTATGCTTATGCCGAAAATAATTTCAAACTGGCTATTGCTACCTCTATGGACCGGGAGCTCTTTACCAAAATGGATGAAAAAATTTCTTTCACCAGGCAGTTTCAGGCGCCGGTGCTCTTTGCTTCCTCAGGCAAGGGCAAGCCGGACCCTTCACTCTTTCAGGAGGCGGCTAAAGAACTGGGGGTTGATTTAAAAGACTGCCTTGCCATAGAGGATTCACCTAACGGCATACTGGCGGCAAGGCATGCGGATGCGATGGTGATAGGGCTGGCGGGCACATTTAGCGGGCAGGAACTGGAAGACCTGAGCGGCCTGCCTGCGGATAAGATTTTTGAAAATTACGTTGAGATCGAGGAGTGGCTTAGGGCCAGGGGTCATTCTTCCTGAAGCTGAAGCTTAACGAGGTTACTGTAAGTTCCTTCACCACTTCCCAGCAATTCTTCGTGGGTGCCGCTTTCTATAATACGCCCCTGATCGAGGACATAGATTCTGTCTACTTTACGAATAGTGGCCAGCCTGTGGGCAATCACTATGGTGGTGCGGCCTTTCATGAGCTCATCCAGGGCTTCCTGAACCTGTGCCTCACTTTCTGCATCGAGGGAACTGGTGGCTTCATCAAGGATAAGGATGGTAGGGTCTTTAAGTATAGCCCGGGCTATTGCTACGCGCTGACGTTGCCCACCGGACAGCTTAATGCCTCTGTCTCCCACTACTGTATCCAGCCCCTCAGGAAATGACTCTATGAAGCTAAGGGCATTTGCTTTTGCCGCCGCCGCACGGATTTCATCCTCACTGGCATCGGGCTTACCATATCCGATATTTTCTCTGATGGTACCCCCAAACAGGATAACTTCCTGGGGCACGAGGCCAAAGTGCTGCCTGTATTCCCACACGGGGTATTCGGTGATGTTACGTCCATCAACGATGATCTCACCTTCATTCAGATTATAAAAATGCTGGAGAAGCTGAATGATGGTAGACTTACCGGCGCCGCTATGCCCGACCAGGGCCACCTTTTCACCGGGGGCTATGCGCAGGTCTATACCTGATAATACTGTTACATCGGGGCGGGTGGGATAGGTAAAGTGAACATTCCTGAAATTAATGCCACCCTGCAGTTTCAAAGAGGGCTTATCTGCCAGGGATGCTTTGAATTCGGGAGTCAGATGAATAATCTCAAGAACTTTTTCTGAGGAGCCTATGGCGCGTTGAATCTGCCCCATGATATCTCCGAGGCCTGCCATGGATCCGCCAACAAACAGGGTAATAAGGACAAACTTTACGAGCTCGCCAATGGATATTTCGTTAAGCTGGACCATGCGCCCACCGTAGTACATAACTCCTACAATGCCACCAAACAGAGCGAATACAATAAAGCTGATGAAACCTGCCCTGTACTTGGCATTTTTCATAGCCACCATTACTACTTCATTCTGCTTGTTGCGGTAACGGTTTATTTCAAATAGTTCTGTAGTAAATGATTTTATGACCTGTATACTCTGTAGTGTTTCCTCTACGATCACATTAGAGTCTGCCAGGGTGTCCTGGGTTTTTTTAGCCAGCTTACGAATGAATCTTCCGAAAACCAGTGTAATAATAATCATGACCGGGAAGGTGGCCAGCATGAATAGGGTAAGCTTGGTAGAGATCAGAAGTAATAGGATAATGCCTCCGATCAGGGTAATAATCTGCCGGAAAAACTCTGCCAGGGTAGTACTGAAGGTCATTTGGAGGGCAGAGACATCTGAGGTGATGCGGCTGATGATCTCGCCTGCCCGCCGCTCGTCATAAAAAGAGAGGGGCAGGGTCATTAAACGCTGATAAAGGTCTGAGCGAAGGTTAGCCATGGAGTTCTCGCTCACATAACTAAAAAGGTACACCCTAAAGTAGGATGCTATAGCTTGTATAACTAATACACCGATGAAATATCCACCGACAGTGTTTAACCGGCCAATGTCCTCTTCAGTAACATCTACAAGTTCACCGGAGAGATAAGGAAAGCCCAATACTGATACACTGGACACGAACAGAAAAACCATTCCAGCCAGAAAAGCCCATTTATAGGGCATCATGTAACGGAATATTCCGGCTAGTTTCTTAAATCCTTCCTTATTAAGGGGCTTTTTTTCAGCCTCTGGCAGAGTCTGCCCTCGTCGTTTTCCCATACCTGAGTTAACAGCAATTACAGGTGGTTTGGTTTACAGGGTGCAAAATAAGTGATAATGTTACCCGGAAGCCAATTTTTACGGAAGTAAAATAAAAGAGTTGTATATTTGTGCCGTTTTTACCAGGAATAAACTATTTCTACCATTCCTGTAATCCTCAACCAGCCCCTCGTCTAATAATATTATTGTTGCATTCTGAATGAACCTTTTTCGACTGAGCGATGACCAGTTGTGCAGGGGTGTCTTTTATTTAAAACAGATCATTTTGATGAAAAAACTTCTACTTCTCTTCAGTCTATTATTGCTCTCACAAGCAGGCTTTAGCCAGATAAGTCAGGGATATAAGTACGTTTCGGGTACCGTGATGTATAACACGGACAGATTTGAGACGTACAGGACACATCAGGTCACCGTAATGCCGGAGATTAACTTCATGACCGGGGATTATTTTTCTATTGGACTTGCTGCGGGTTTGGTTCATGAAAAATATCAGCAGGAAGTTATGGCTAACTCCCCATACCAGATCAAAACCACTAATCTTTACGGAATAGCTCCTAAGATAAAGTTCTTCACTCCGGTGGGCGAAAAGGTTTATTTCTCACCAGAAGTATCGGTTCCTCTTCTATTCGGATCCACTACTGATACACAGGGTTTGGCTAACAACCAGGAATCTACTACCACGTATGATAGAAATCGCTGGGGATTCAATGCTGGTATGGGTCTGGTATTCGTACTGGGCGATCGGTTTACCCTGGAAGCCAAAATGGCTGTCATCAATTACATGGTGGATGTACAGAAATTTGACAGTGAAGAATTAGTAGAGGAAGAATTCGACTTCGGCTTTGACCTGAATAATGCAGGACTTTCAGTAGGCTATTTCTTTTAGAGCGGGCCTCTTTACGATAAATTAATTAGTAGGCTATTCGCAATGCGAATAGCCTTTTTTAGTACCGGCTCTTAATTCAATATCGATTTTCCAGTGCCGTTTTGAATTTACATTGGTTAATGTTTAGTTGCACATGATCTAATTTTTTTACTTATGTACGCCTACAAACGTCTGCTTGTCGCCCTTGATTTGACTGCCATGGACGATACCCTCGTCCGCTATACCGCCTTTCTCGCAAAGAATATCAATGCAGATGCAATCTACTTCCTGCATGTTTCCCCTTCGCTGGAGCTACCTGATGACATTGGTGCGGAGTACCGTGATGTAATAGCTCCGGTAGATGAGACTCTGGAACATAGTATCAAAGACATGCTGGATCGCTACTTTGACTACGATTGTACTATTGAGGTGGAGGCGCAGGAGGGTAATCCGGGTGAAAACATCCTGAAATGGATCAAGGTAAAAAACATAGACCTGGTGATAGTAGGCCGCAAGCAGGAAATGAAGGGAACCGGCGCTCTGGGCAGCAGGCTCTCACGCATTGCTCCCTGCAGTATTTTGTTTGTGCCGGAAAACTTTGAAGCCAAGCTGGAGGATATCACTGTAAGCAGTGACTATAGTAAGCACTCTGCTATTGCTCTGGAGGAGGCCTATGATCTGGCTAAATCCAGCAGTGCAAAACTGCACCTGGTGCATGTGACCCATGTGCCTCCGGGTTATCATAAAACGGGAAAATCGTACGAGGAATTCGGAAAGATCATGGTAGAGAACGCCCGAAAGGATGCTGACAAGTTTCTGAAAAAGTACCTGCCGGATTACCAGGATAAAGTAAATGTACTGATAAAGCTGGACGATGATAAGTCGCCTGCTGATAAGCTTTATGATGCCAGCAAGGAGCTTAATGCCGACCTGATGATCGTAGGGAGCAAAGGCCGTACAGCACTTGCCTCTCTGCTATTAGGTAGTGTGGCTGATAAGCTTGCCGGATATACGCGGACACTCCCCCTGCTGGTGGTAAAGGATAAAAAAGAAAACCTGAGCTTTTTCGAGGCACTCCTGAAACTCTAACGAATTCGCCCTTCAATCTGATAGGTGATGGAGTCGCGGAAAATGATCTTGTGCCCCCCTTCCAGGTAATACCGGTTTAGGCGGCCGGGCAGGCCTTTTACTTCTGCCTGGTCAAACTCGGCCTCCATTCTCCTGAAGGTACTGTACAGTTCATTACGTTCCAGAAACTCGGCTTCCAGCTTTCGTACCTCACTGCCCGCAAAAACTACCCGGAGTTTTTGCACAGGAACTTCTTCCGGATACCGGGCATTATAAGTGACCTCTCTGCGACCATTAGCGGTATTTACCACACTGTCATATGCCAGCCGGTAAGCAGGCTTATTCATATCCACCTGCCTGAAAAAGCCAAGCTCACGCACCCACCCCATAGAGTCGGGCTGGTATACCTGGCTTTCCTCACTACCATCTACCATGGCCGTTTTTTCAAGGGTAGCTCCTTCTTCGGTAAACTGCTGCACCTGGCTCATGATCAGCCCTTCTATATCAGCATAGGTTTTACCTGATTCCTTGTCCCGGCTGCTTTCGGCACTGCATCCGCTGGTTAGAACTGTAAAGAACACTACTCCTAAAAAAACGAGGGCTAACTTCTTCATTGCTTTTACTCAAATAATATTTCGCCTGTCATATCTGCAGGCGCCTCTATACCCATCAGCTTCAGAACGGTGGGCCCGATATCTCCGAGTTTGCCGTCCTTCATATTAATATCTTTCAGCTCACTGTCTACGATAAAGCAGGGCACAAGGTTAGTGGTATGGGCTGTGTTAGGGCTTCCGTCATCATTGATCATGTAGTCTGCATTGCCATGGTCAGCGAAGATTATGCTGGTATAGCCGTTATCCATAGCAGCTTCTACCACTGCTTTTGTACACTGGTCTACGGTTTCGCAGGCTTTAACGGCTGCCTCAAACACACCGGTGTGACCTACCATATCGGGGTTGGCAAAATTAAGGCAAACAAAATCTACTTCACCTTCCCTGAGCTTGCTGACTATGGCATCACGAATTTCGTACGCAGACATCTCAGGCTTCATGTCATAGGTAGCTACTTTGGGGGACGGGCAGAGTATTCTTTCCTCGCCTTCAAACTCCTCTTCGCGACCGCCATTAAAGAAGAAGGTCACATGCGGATACTTTTCTGTTTCGGCTATCCGGATCTGTTTTTTACCATGCCTGGCAAGTACTTCGCCCAATGTGTTTTCAGCCTTAGATTTTTCCAGGATGACTTCCACGCCTTTAAACGATTGGTCGTAGCGGGTCATGGTCACATAATAGAGGTCCAGCTTTTTCATGTCCTGCTCAGGAAAGTCTTGCTGGGTGAGCGCCATGGTTATCTGTCTCCCCCTATCGGTACGGAAATTAAAGCAGATCACTACATCACCTTCTTCTATCTTAGCTACCGGGCTGCCATCTTCATTTGTCATGACGATAGGCTTGATAAACTCGTCTGTCTCGTCTGCTGCGTACTTTTCTTTGAGGGCGGCTACAGCATCGGTGGCTTTCACATCTCCCTGGCCTTTTACCATAGCATCATAGGCCAGCTTTACACGCTCCCATCGCTTATCACGGTCCATGGCATAGTATCTTCCTATTACGGTAGCCAGCTTGCCGGTACTATTTTTCATATGGGAGGTCAGGTCCTGGAGGTAGCCAGTCCCCCCTTTAGGGTCAGTATCACGGCCATCTGTAAAAGCATGCACATATACGTTGTCCTCAAGCCCTTTATCCGCGGCTATACTCAGGAGTCCTTTCAGATGATCAATATGGGAATGCACACCTCCGTCAGATACTAATCCGATAAAGTGTACTTTCTTTCCTTTATCTTTTGCATGATCCAGCGCTTTGGTCAGGATCTCATTACGTGCCATATCTCCCTCTGAAATGGACTTATGTATACGCTCCAGCTCCTGGTAAACGATGCGGCCGGCCCCTATATTCATATGACCCACCTCAGAGTTTCCCATTTGCCCTGCCGGGAGGCCCACGGCCTTGCCGGATGCTTCGAGGCGAGAATGCGGATAATCGTGATAGAGGCTATCAACGAATGGCGTATTGGCTTTCGAAATAGCAGATACTTCATCATTACCGCTTATTCCCCATCCATCCATTATGATAAGTATGACCTTTTTATTCATTGTGAGAGCGTGTTTGGTGTGGCAAAAAATTGTAAGTAATTACCCGATGTAGTATTTTGAGTACAATTTTCCTTCTAAAAATTGAGAGTTAAAAGGAATTGGCATAGTTTTAGCGAATCCTTTCGTGTAATAAGCAACCATAGGTGCAATGACCATAAAGGTAATGAAAAGAACCATTCTGATGCTCATATTCGCTGCCTGGGCATTCCCCATGCAGTTACAGGCACAGAGCGAGGTGATGAATGATATCCGGGCGGCCATAAAGTCAGGCTCTTCCAAAGAGCTTAGCCTGTACCTGAATGACGTAGTAGAGCTTTATTTCTACGGAGAAATGTCAAGCTACAGCCGTACGCAGGCAGAATATGTCCTGAAGGACTTTTTTAAAGAAAATCCTCCCCGAAATTTCATTTATAAACATCAGGGTAGCTCCAAAGATGGCCAGCTTTATGCCATCGGAGAATACACCTATGACAACGGCACCTACAGTATCTTGTTAAGGATAAAGGAGTTCGAAGGTAAATTAAGGATTTTTAAGATCGATTTTATAGATGAACAGGACTGATGTAGCTGTTCTGAACGCTAAATAGTATAAAGGCACTGAAATATTCAGTGCCTTTTTTATTTTTGCACCGTGAAATTGCCCTACTTAAAAGACGACACCCTCAATGCCTTCATTAAAAAGGCACTTGAAGAAGACCTTGGAACAGGGTCAGGAGCAGGAGACCACTCATCTCTGGCATCCGTACCTGCCGGTGCAGCCAGCCAAGCGCGCCTGATCATAAAGCAGGACGGTGTACTTGCCGGAGTGGAAATGGCCCGCGCTATTTTCAGATACGTGGACCGTACCCTGAGCATGGAGGTGCACAAAAAAGACGGTGAAAATGTCAACAAAGGTGACATTGCATTTATCATTAGCGGCCCCGCGCGCAGTATTCTCACCGCTGAGCGACTGGCCCTCAATTGCATGCAGCGCATGAGTGGTATCGCTACCTATACCCGCGGCCTCAAAAAACTCATTGACGGTACCGGTGCACGCCTGCTGGACACCCGCAAGACCACGCCTAACTTCCGGATAGCGGAAAAATGGGCTGTGGCTATTGGTGGCGGAACAAACCATCGGTTCGGTCTGTATGATATGGTCATGTTAAAGGATAATCATATTGATTTTGGTGGAGGCATAAGGAAGACGGTGGCCGCTACCAGCGAGTATCTGGAAGAGAATGACCTGGACCTGAAAATCGAAGTGGAAACGCGCAATCTGGATGAAGTACGTGAAGCAATTTCAACGAACCAGGTAGATACTATTCTCCTGGACAATATGACACCTGAAACTATGGCTGAAGCTGTTAAGATTATTGATGGCTGCTGCCTGACTGAAGCTTCGGGCGGGATTACGGAGCAAAACATTCGCGCTGCAGCCGAATCAGGTGTGAACTTTATTTCTGTTGGCGCCCTAACTCATTCGGCGGGCGTACTGGACATGAGCCTTAAAGCATTTTAAATATCAGATTTTACGATGATCGTTAAAACGAAAAAATATAAACTCGAGCCTGGTACCTATATAAAAGCCGCTATGGCCAATATTCTGCGGGAGCAGTGGTGGGTAGGGTTAATATTCCTGGCTATTTGCAGCGGATACTTTTTTGTACCCAGCCACTGGTGGATAACCGGTGCGGTTATTGGCCTGATCCTTTACTTCCTGTTCTGGCTTATACAGTTTGCAGGGGTAACTCAGATGGAACAGTCTAAAATACTGTTTGAAAGAATGAGCTACGAGATAGACAGTCGTCAGGTGCTTATGAAGATAAACCCCCGCCAGGGGATGCCTATCACCTGGGACAATATCAAGAAAGCACGAAAAGGGGGGGATCACTTTCTACTTATCATCAGTAAGGCGCAAATGATCTATCTGCCTTTCCGCATATTTAATACGGACAATGAGCGGAAATTCACAGAGACAATCTTAAAAAGAAAGGGTTATATAAAAAGTGATGCCCCGGCAGAAAAAACGAAGTAAAATGAAGCGGCTATGAGGCCGCTTTTTTTATTCTTTGATCTCAGTCCTTTGTCACCAGCTTTTTATAATTCAGTGCCAGCATTAGGCCTGAAAACAGGGTGAAGCAGCCCATGATAAAGTAGGCCCATGTGATATTGCTCCCTTCTGAGAACCAGGTAAAAGAGAATATTGAGATAAAGATGGTTCTCATCAATACATTGGTAAGGCTAAAGAGGCTGTTTACCCGGCCCACAATGTAGTTGGGCACATGGTTGAATATGTACGTTAGCCGAAGTACCCTGGCTCCGGCATTAGCAAAGCCTATCATAAGGCCCACGGTAAAAAATATCTTCGTGCTCTGAGTGAATGCACTCAACCACAGCGCTGTGGTGGCGAGCAGCATCAGCATAATAATAGCTTTGGTTACTTTCATACCCCTTACCAGTGACGAAATGAAAATACCGGCACTTAAGGCACCTACTGCATAGAGCATTTCCATTATGCCATATACATCTCCTCCCTCATTCAGGTGTTTGTCTATGTAAATGGGCATCATGGCATTGAGCTTAACCAGCATTACTACAAAAACGCTGTAGCTGAAAAACCCGAAAAGCAGGATAAGCTTATTCGCCATCAGGTAGCTGAAACCGCTCCTGAGCCGTTTTACAAATGACCCCAGCTCTACCTCGCGCTCATCATAGGGCACATACTTCATGGCTGCTATCAGGATAAGGGAAAGGCCATATGTACAGGCATCCATAGTAAACACCTCGTAGATAGTCCACTTTTCAATTACGATGTTCACGGGTATGGTGATACCTGGCAGGGCCACTTCCGTATGCAGGTTTACCCCCTCCAACAGAACGGCCGCCAGTGCACCGGCCACGACATTAGTGGACTGCCCGACAATCTCAATCCATGAAGTAATACGGGTATATTGCTCAGGGGGGCTGATCTCTTGGGCAAAGGCATAGAGATTAGGATAGTGAATATAAAAGCCAAAAAGCGTTATGGCGAATACGATAAGAATGAAAATCTCCGGAAGATCACCGAGGTACCAGCCATACAGGGCAATGACCCCGACAATAAGGCCTTCCGTCAAATTAGTGCCTAAAAAAACCCTTTTTCGCGGGAAGCGATCTACGATAGTGCCGGCCACCAGGCCCCAGAACATGGTGAGGAAGGTGATAATAGCATAGGCCAGATTAAACTTATTAGAAAGGTCCTGCTGAGCAAAATACCAGGGAATACTAAGTAATGATACTCCCTGCGCAAAGCCGGAGATGCCGTTGGCAGTAAAAAGTAGGGCTAGCGCTTTCTTATTCTTCAAGTAACCATCAATTTTAAGAGCGCTAATTTACGCAAACCACTCATATGACCAACCGCATGAGTAAAGCAGAAGAAAACCATAACAAAATAATCGCCCAGCTTTGCGACCGTATGGCATCATATTGTGCTTATCGTGAGCGATCGCCCCGGGAGGTTTTTGATAAAATTAAAAAGGAAGGTGTCTCACAGGAGGTAGCTGAAGAGGTCGTGGAAAAACTTCGTGATGAGGGCTTTCTGAATGAGGAACGGTTTGCCTCTGCCTTTGTGCACGATAAATTCAGATTACAGAAATGGGGCCGTATTAAGATTCGTCAGCACCTGCGGGCCCATAAGGTAGAGCCGACCGTATTGGAGACCTCACTGTATAATGCCACACCGGATGAAGCCTATGAAGAGCTCCTCAATGAGCTATTAATAAAAAAAGCCGCCACTCTGAAGGGCCAACCGGCATTACAAAAAAAGCAGAAGGTAACCCGCTTTTTGCTTCAACGGGGGTTTGAGAACGAGCTTATCCGTGAGGCTATGGATAATCACCTGCCATAGGTCAGTTTCTCACAGGTGGCTCCAGGTAGGTGGGCGCCACTTGTTCAGGAAAGCGGAGTATCACATGCTTACCTGTCATTTGTTCCAGTAATGGCACCAGTACCTGTTCGGCTCCGGTTTTTGTTTGTTCGAGTATTCCGCCTTTTATGGCAGATATTTTGACCTGCCGTTCTGCTTCACGGTAGGCTCTCTGCACCAAATTACCGGAGGGATTTTCCATCCATAGGGCTTTATCCAGCGAGTATACCTTTGAGTTCTGAAGGTTAACTTTAAAATAGCAAAGCTCAGGCTCAGGTAACTGTATGATCATGGTGTCGCCTTCCTGGTAAATATCCGAAGCTATAATGCGGGTAAGGTCTACACAGCCAGCCGCCTCTCCACTAGTAACTACGAGAATCTTACTATCCGGAACCGGGAATATGCCAAGATAGGAATCATTCCTTTTTTTGACCTCAACCACCTCCTGCATGGTAAATTTTACCAGTTCTAGTTTACCCATTGTCTCCATTCTCCTGAGTATGGTACCTGTCTCAACCGTAGTAGGGTCCTCACTACGGTTATTACCCAGGGTAACTTTCACATACTCCCACCCCAGATATAACAGGAAGAGAATTCCGGCAATGAGAAAAAGCTTTATAATGAGACGTATAAGTTTCATGCGCTATAGCTGAAGCTGTACAGTTATTTGGTGTCTATAACACTGGCGGTTCGTATTTGATAGTATTCATTTACAATTCTGTCAACTACTGCTGCCACTGGTTCTATACTGTTCACGTGAGCAATAGAAGGACCGGCACACCATACGGACTTATACGTAGCACTAAATGCGGCGTTTTGGAGCAGTTTCATCCCTTTATAAAAAGTCAGCATTTTTGCCCACTTCTTCAGTCTCTTATTGCTGTTAAGTATCCTTTCGAGGAGGTTTTGGCTGGTACCGATCTCCTGTACATAGGGTGTATTAATCACTGTGCATGGTGTACCACTTAACTTAGTGGTCATAACAATGTCACCGGCCCCATAGTCTACTACTGCCTGCTTATAATCATCACTCACCCGGCTTTCTACAGTAGCGATAAAAGGGCTTCCCATGCTTATGCCACATGCCCCAAGCTTAAGCATTCTGTCCAGCCCGGCTCCTGTGCCCACGCCTCCGGCGGAAATAACAGGGATGCTACATACTTCTCTCAAAGCAGGGATCAGTTCCTCCGGCGATAGCTTGCCTGCATGCCCACCGGCTTCGTTATTTACAGCGATGAGGGCATCAGCCCCCAGGTCTTCCACCCGGGTGGCATAGGCAGTGTCTGTCACATCACAAAACACTTTGACTCCCTCTCTTTTACTTTCTTCTATGACTTCAGCGGGGCTTCCCAGAGAGGTGATAAAATAGTCTACCCCCTCGTCTATACAGGCATGAAGCTGCTCCCGCATTTTATAGTTAGACTTATTTACGATGAGGTTAATGCCCACAGGGCCGTCACCGTTCTCCTTCATGTCTCGTAAGGCCTCTTTTAACTGAGAAATACTACGGTAATTCAGTGCAGGCATGGCCCCTGTAATGCCCGCACTACCAGCAGCCTTCACCATAGCGGCATTAGATACCAGAAACATCGGAGCCATGATAACGGGATATTTGATATCCAGCATCCTCGTCAGCTCGGTAGGTATAGCAAAGTCTTCAGGGGTTTTCATATCTGAAATGTAAGGGTAAAACTCCTGGTAATATACTACTTCCCAACTAAATGGCCATTTTGCTGGTTCCCGCTTGGCGATACGTATCTCACACCATATCTTTCAGGAGTGAAAGGAAGATTTCATGACATGGTTAATCTGGGGGGCAAGCTTACTGTCCGACGCGTGCTTAATGCCGCAAAGGTGCTGGGCAGCTACTACCGGTCAAGGCTATCCGGCAAGCCCATATTGAGTGGTATGCCTGTTGCCCTGTCTGTAGAACCGACGACGCATTGTAACTTGCGCTGCCCTGAGTGCCCCAGCGGTCTGCGAAAATTCAGCCGCCCTACCGGTATGCTGACTGTCGATCTTTTCCGGAAGGTAATAGACGAGCTATCTCCGGACCTGCTTTACCTGTTGCTCTATTTTCAAGGTGAGCCCTACCTTCATCCACAGTTTTCCGAACTTGTGAATTATGCCAGCCGCAAAGGCATATACACTGCTACCAGCACTAATGCCCACTATCTTACTGATGCCCGGTGCCGTAGTACAATCGAATCAGGGCTGGATCGCTTAATCATAAGCATAGACGGCGCCACCCAGGAGACCTACGAGTCTTACCGGATCGGAGGATCTCTGGAAAAAGTACTGGAGGGGACGAAAAGGCTGGTGGAATGGAAAAGGAAGCTCAAAAGCAACACCCCACATATAATCTTTCAGTTTTTGGTGGTTAAACCTAATGAGCACGAAACGGAAGAGGTGAAAAGGCTGGCATCAGAGGCGGGCGTTGATGAAATACGCTTTAAAACGGCCCAGATCTATGACTATGAAAATGGGTCACCCCTCATTCCCACCATCGATAAATACAGCCGGTATAAGCGGAAGAATGATGGTAGGTGGGAGTTAAAAAATAAAATGCTTAACCAATGCTGGAAAATGTGGCACAGTTCAGTGGTTACCTGGGATGGCCGCGTAGTTCCCTGTTGCTTTGATAAAGACGCTACTCACGTATTCGGCAGTGTGGAAGAGAACTCTACGTTTAAAGAGATATGGCAATCCGGATCTTATGATGCATTCCGAAAGGCCCTGCTCACCTCCAGAAGCGAAATTGATATCTGTAAAAACTGTACAGAGGGCACCAAAGTATGGGCCTGAAGCGCCTCAGGCCTCGGCTGTTGCCTTTTGAAGTTTCCGGTCCTTCTCCATCTTCTTTTCAAGGGACTTAAAGTCCACAGCCCCACATCCCTTGCAAGCGGTACCGCAAGGGCTGTCATTATCACCAGAGGGTACACTGGCAAAAAACGTACGCAATAAGTAGAAAAGTGCTACGCCGAAGAGAATAAATACGCCTATTTCCTGGATCATATACGTGATGAACGGTTAGCTTTTCATTCTGGTTTCATCTTCGGGCCACTGTTTCCTGATCACAGACAGAATGTCATTATGCAGGGCATTTGCGGCTACGATCTGACCTCCAAACAGATATTGATCTCCCCCTGTGAAATCGGAGAGCTCTCCACCTGCCTCCTTTACCAGCAGTATTCCGGCTGCTACATCCCATGGCTTCAGTCCATACTCAAAGAAACCTTCGAAGCGCCCACAAGCCGTATAGGCCAGGTCTATGGCAGCACTACCTATTCGCCGAACCCCGTGAGTACTTCGCATAAATTCGGTAAGTACATCCAGGTACTGGGGCATATGATCAAATTTTGCATAAGGAAACCCCGTGGCAATAAGGCCGGACTCAAGGCGGGCTGCCTGAGAAACCCTGATGGGCTTATCATTAAGCCAGGCACCTGACCCTTTCAGAGCAGAAAAACATTCGTCTCCTATTACTTCATAAACAACACCAAGGGTGAGTTCACCAGCATCATAGAGGGCAATGCTTACCGCAAAGGCCGGGATACCATGCACAAAGTTTGTCGTGCCATCCAGGGGGTCAATGATCCAGTTAGGTCCTTCAGGGTTTTGCTCACCAGTACCTTCTTCTGCAATAAATCCCGCTCCGGGAAGCACACCTTTCAGCCCTTCTACTATAATCTTTTCGGCCGTTTTGTCCACATAGCTTACCAGGTCATTAAAGCCTTTATGCTCTACGGCATCCCGGTCAAAGCTTTCACTTTCTTTCCTGATAAAAGAACCGGCTTCTTTGGCTACAGCCACTACTTTATGCAGTATATCTATAGAAGGTATCGTCATGCTACACTATTCTTTTTCTTACAAATGCGGCCAGAAATACAAACACTGACAGCCAAGCTGCCGTGCGGGCCAGATAATCACCATGCTTGCTATAGAATGTCAGGTCTTCCCTTGCCAGTATGGTATCTTTGATCACAGCCTGCGTATAAAATTCTGTAGGCTTATGTATGTCCCCTTTTTGATCAATAAAAGCACTGATGCCTGTATTAGCACTGCGGGCGATACTACGCCTGTTTTCTATAGCCCGCAGGGAAGCATAATGCAGGTGTTGCTTATACCCATCCGAATCACCCCACCATGCATCATTGGTAATGATGAAGATAAGATTGGCGCCATTCCTTACGAAACGGCTCATAAAGTCACCATAGATAGACTCATAGCAAACAGAAGGGGCTACACCAATGCTATCAGAGTTATAAAACACCGTACGCTCTTTTTGGCGGCCAAAACCGCCACTGGTACCGCCAAGGTCAAAAATAACTTCACTGATAACACCCAGTACCTGTGGGTAGGGCATAATTTCTACTCCTGGTACCAGCTTGGATTTATGATAAGCTACACTCTCGTTCTTATTTCCTACGAAGAGGGCTGTGTTAAACACATCATAATAAATGTCTGCATTACGCGAACGTCTTGCTGTGGGAGGGGCATCGGCTTGTGACCGGTAAACGATCTGTGTGGTAACCCCCGTCACCATCGCAGCCTGCGGATGCCTGGCCTTAAACCTTTTGATTTGCCTGATGATAGGGTCTATTTCAAGCGCATCTTCATTAATTTGTTTATCTATGGCTGTTTCAGGCCATACGACAAAGTCCGTTTCAGGGGTGATCTTTGACTCAGATAAGCCTGTAAAGCGCCTTACCTGTTCATCGAAGGGGATAAAGTTGACTGTACCCACAAACTTTTCCGTGTATGGATCTATGTTAGGTTGTAGCACCACTACTTCAGTAGGGGTACCCTGCTCTTCATAACCATAGTAAACATACAAGCTTATGCCCATCGGAATCATAATCCAGATGAGGGTATAAATCAGGCTTCGCCAGCGAATAATACCCTTGAAAATGGCATCCCCATAAAAGAACACAAAGTAAAAAGCCAGGTTAGCGAGTAAAATCCAAAGCGTCCCGCCGAATACTCCCGTGTACTCATACCATTGTATCCATGATACCCGCATGGCAAAACCATTACCAAGCGTAAGCCAAGGCCAGCTCAGATCCCAGTTCAGGTGTATGTATTCGAATGTGATCCAATAAAGAATGAGGCCAAAATACCCCCATCCGGCACCCGCCGCTCTTTTGGTATATCGAAATAAAAGCCAGGGCAGACACATTAGCAGGCTGTTTGCCAGCACCATAGCTACCATGCCTACTGAAGTAGCATAATACACCCACCAGGTGGTGAGGAGGTTTGACAAGAAAAAGCTCAGATATAGGTACCAAAAGAACTTACGTCCTGCCTTAGGCTTTTCTGATTGCGCATAAAAGTCCTCCAGGGCTAATAAAGGGGCATATGCTATGAACAACAAAAATGTAAGGGGCATGGTAGGCCATGCCAGCCAGAACATAAGGGACGACGAAAGGGCCAGTACAAGCGGGTATACCTGGCTACTTCTTACCTTGGACGCAAACAACGATCTCTCCTTTTATAGGGTGTTCGGTAAAATATTCGATTAGCTCCTGCAGGGTGCCATTTTTCGTTTCCTCATACATTTTGGTGAGTTCACGGCTAACCGAAGCAGGTCTGTCTGCCCCCATAGCTTCAGCCATCTGTTGCAGCATCTTAAGCAAACGGTGAGGGCTTTCATAAAACACCATTGTACGTTCTTCCTCTACCAGATTTTTTATCCGTGTCTGCCTGCCTTTTTTATGAGGTAAAAATCCTTCAAATGTAAATCGATCATTAGGTAAGCCGGATTTTACGAGGGCAGGTATAAAAGCCACTGGCCCGGGCAAACATTCAATTTTCAAATCATGCTCCAGGCAGTGACGCACCAATAAAAAACCAGGGTCAGAAATACCCGGAGTACCCGCATCGCTAATAAGCGCCAGCTTTTCCCCTCCCTTCATACGTTCCACAAAGCGTTCAGCACTTTGATGTTCATTAAAGGCATGATAGCTCTGAAGGGGTTTTCGGATATGAAGGTGCTTTAAAAGTTTTCCGCTGGTGCGGGTGTCTTCTGCCAGTATGGTGTCCACCTCACCCAGTATCCGTACGGCGCGGTAGGTGATATCCTCCAGGTTTCCTATGGGGGTAGGTACTAAATATAATGAAGTGTCCTCCTGCATTACGGCCAAATGTACGGAATTTTTATTGTCCGGTCAGAATCGAAGGACTCTCAAGTTCACACTTACTGTTTTGCTATCTTATCTATTTCCTTGGCTAGTTTGTGGTCTTTGTCAGTGACTTTATCCCCGGCATCGTGAGTGTTCAGTTCAAAGCTAACCGTATTGTATACGTTACTCCAGTTTGGATGATGGTTCATTTTTTCTGCCACAATCGCCACGCTCGACATAAAACCAAAAGCTTCTACAAAGTCGCTGAACTCAAAGGTTTTCTTTAGCTTGTTATCTTCTTCTTTCCACATATCTGTAAATGATTTGATGATTAGAACAGTCATACAACCCCGCCCTGCGGGCTTTGTTCCAACTACCGAAAGGCCTCCACTATGTATTGATAAGGCAGACTTACAGTATCCACACGGATGTTTTGGTAACCAGCATCCTGCAACTCAGTCTTGACCTTTTCCCAGCTTATGCGACGCACATATGCAGATGCTACAGGAAGTTCTTTATCCTTATAATCAACCACTATCACCATACCATCATCTGAAAGGGACTTACGAATATTCTGAAAATACTCCACCCTGTCAAACAGGAAGTAATACGTATTAACGACCAGGGCCACATCTGCCTCCCCTGGCTCGAGGGCTGCACTGTCAGCAGGGGTAAGCCTGATATCTATACGATCAGCAATAGCCTCAGGAACGTCCTGTTTTCTTTCCTCAAGATAGGCCACAAAATCAGGATCTACTTCCAGTGCAATCACCTTCCTGGCCCAACGGGCTAAGCGAAATGTGAAATATCCGGTACCGGCTCCGATATCGGCAACTGTTTTATCAAAAGGAGACTCAATTTTATTAATAACCAACTCAGGGTTTTGCCAAGCATTACGATCAGGATCCTCGTAGGTATCTACGAGAAGGTTAAACATGGTGCTGTCCTCTGCCATCAAATCAGGAGCTGCCTGGCCAGGGGTAGTATCCGGCTTATCAGTTATTGCATTATCAATTGCCAGAGGTAGGGAATCTACTTTAACTTTCTGGATCCGCTCATCCTGTCCTGCCTTTTCATTAGGACCGCATGAGAAAAACCACGCCATAAAAAGCAGCAATTTACTAATGCACAATAGGACTTTTAACCGGTCAGCCATTTGACATATTTACATGAAGGACACCTCCAGGTGCTTCTGTTCGTTAATTTAATTATACAATTCTGCTATATAACCCAGCGAAGTTATTAAATTTGTTTAATAACCTAGCACTAAATTATGACTCCACTGGAACAGAACTACGGGAGGATCGCCTCCACATTCTTTAACATATACTCCCTGTTTCTGATAGACAAGTCTCTTAGAAATGAAGTTTCTCTGAAGTGCCTGGAAAAATGGAGTATGCAGCTAGACGTAGACCCTGCCCGGCTAGAGGAAATAAAACAACAACCGGATTATACTCCGCCTGCTAATAAGCAGCAAGCTTTGGAGAGAGTATACGATCTGGTGTACATGATTTATCTGGATGGAGTAGTTGAAGACGATGAGTTGAAGGTCACCTCTGAGTACGCCGAGAAGCTGGACTTACCTCCTTACATTGTCGGCGACTTACTGAAGGCAATCGTAACAGCTCCGGCTGATGGTATATCGGCTGATGAAGTAAGAAACGAATTGAAAGAGCTTCTTGAAGTTCATCTATAAAAGTAAAAGACGGATGTTTATCCGCCTTTATTATTTTAAAGGGCTATCAGCCCTTCTATTCCTGTAGCCTCTTTATAAATTCTTATAACTTCATCGCTACTTGGCATCATTGCCTTAGTCGTTACGCTGATGTAGTTACCATTTTTACTAGGCTTATTAGTGCTTTCGTTTTTAGGAAAAAGCGCTTCCACTTCCCCCTCTTTTCCTGCCGGCACTATAAATTTAAACATGTATAAGGTTGGCCAGCTAAACTGGTCATCCAGCTTTTGCTGGAAAGAGTCAAAATCAAATTTTCTGGCAGACATATTTGCTTCCTTTCTCTAAACTTGCCTGAAGGAGTTACGACAAACCTCACCCGGAGGTTCTGCATAAGTCCTAACAGCTCTGTATTAAATTAAATTCCTCAATTAGCTGATGCAAAAAAAGAGAGCCACCATATGGCAGCTCTCCTATATAATCGTGTTCTTTTAGCTATTAATAGAACCTGTAACGCTCATCTTCTACATCTGACAGCTCTTTAACTGCGTTTGCAATATCAAATGAGATACGTCCACCACGCTGTTGCGCTATTTCATTGATGTAGTTAGTGTAGTCAGCAATTTCTCCAGCTTCAGTCTTTGCTTCCAGCTTTACGACAAGCACGCCGGTTTCTCCCTGGAATGGCTCACTTACTTCTCCTTCATTCAGTCCGAATATCTTACCAATAGCTACCGGAGCAAACCCTACAGAAGGCAGTGAACTGCTATTCAGCTTGATGTTACTATTAGAATATACCTTCGCATCAGAATATTCCTGAGCCATGGCATCGAGATCTTCGGTATTCAGACTTTCCAGGTTCTCTATTATTTGCTGTGCAGCTTTCTGATCCTGCACTTTCTTTTTCACCTGAATCTCAACATCAGCAAGTGGAGCCAGGCCTTTTTCTGTTTTACCCTTTACGGCAGCGACTACATAATTATCACCTACTTCAAACTCAGCACTTACGTCGCCTACAGAAGCATCGCGGAATGCCCACCGGATAACATTTCTGGCATTGTCTATTGCACCAAGGCGTCTGTCATTCTTACCTACGCGAGGCGCTTTCATTACTCTGAGTCCCTCCTCTTCTGCTGCTTGCACAAATTGGTCGTAATTCTCAACACTGGCAGCAAAACGGCTTGCTCTCATATATGCATCATCCTGAGTCTCCGCAGAGGGAAGTATCTCACGGTTGATCACGCCTACTTTGTAGGCGGCATTACTCTTCAGGTTATTAACTTTGATGATGTGATAGCCGTAGTTAGTTTCTATCAACTCTCCTATCACACCTTCTTCACTGGCATTGAATACAGCATCGTTAAAGGCGGGAACCATTTGACCTTCCGTAAACCAGCCCAGATCGCCGCCATTACTAGCAGAGCCGTCATCGCTGTTCTGTCTGGCCAGGTTAGCAAAGTTTTCTCCGTCCAGGGCTCTTCTCAACAATGTCTGTGCTTCTTCACGAGCAGCAGCATCAGCAGTTTCATCCCCCTGAGTACGAATAAGGATATGACTGGCGCGTGCAGCAGATACTGTATCTTCATATTGGTCAAGAACCTTATACAGAACAAAATTACCCGCATTTAAGTACGGCCCGTAAACCTGGCCATCCTCAAGAGGGGCTTCATCTGCGAGGTTCGCAGGAAGATTGCCCTGATTAAATACTTCTACAGGATTACCTGAATCGGTACGGCCCATAGCATACAGGCTGTCATCTGCTGCATTAGCCCACTCACTCGCTATCTGTGATAGCTCTTCCGTAGCAAGGGCAGAATCCTGGGCAGTAGGCTGAAGGCTGAAAGTTACAAACTCTATAGAGCGTGACTCTTCTACTTCAAAGTCGCTGGGATGTTCCTCAATGTAATGCCTCATTTCCTGCTCCGATACACTCATAGATGAATCTGCAACAGCATAGAATGGCACGTAAAGATATTTAGCCTCTGCCGTGGCAGTTTGTTTGGCATATTCCTCCTTACCCATTGCGGAAGGCACATAATTAGTTTTCAGGAAGAGGTTCTCATATTTCTCTCTAAGCCTGGCAGCCACAATCTCCTGTTCCATCATGGTCCATTGTTGCTGATATTCAGGTGGCAGACTGGCAAGCAGTTGCTTTACTTCTTCTGCACTCTCAACACCGAGCTGCATTTTAACATAGGGATGAATATTTTCACCTTGCACCATGTCAATTTGCTCATCTTCCGTAACCTGAATACCCAGGTCTCTGTATTCACCACCAAAACCATAACGATTGATCATTCTGGTCCAGGTCTGCTCACGCAGAGAGGCCATTTCAGCTTCGGAAGGCTGACGCTGCATACGGCTGCGAAAAGCAGCAATCTGCACGTCAAGCTCTGATTGAAACTCTTCATAGGATATCTCCTTGCCGGCTATTTCGCCGACAGTGCGGTCCTGCCCGCCACCCATGAGTGCTGAATTGGGGCTGAGTAAGTCTCCGCCCAATAGAAACAGGATCAAACCGAAGGCAATAATACCTACTGCCAAACCTGTCTTTTCCCTTATTTTGTTAATTAAAGCCATTTTTTTTGCCGTAAAAGAGCCCGCAAAATAAGAACATTAAAAGGTAAAATCAAAATACCTCCCGGGACGTCTAAAGTTCCGAAACGCTGTCATCCAGGGATAATTTTACAATATCGATGCGGTTATCTTCCATAGCCACCACCGTAAATGTAAATGGAGGGATTACGATAATGTCCTCAATCGAGGGAATATTCTCTGTAGTATTGATGATAAAGCCTCCCAGTGTATCATAATCCCCTTCCGGTATCTGCCATTCGTACCGCTCATTGAGATAGTCAATTTCATGCCTGGCACTCAGCAAATAGGTATTAGGATCAATTTTTTGTTCTATCCAATCGTCCACATCATGCTCATCCTGAATATCTCCGAATATTTCTTCGATTATGTCCTCAAGCGTGACGATCCCGGAGGTGCCGCCAAATTCATCTACTACCAGCGCAATGCTCTTCCTCTCTGTAATGAACTGGATCATAAGCTCATTTGCCAGCATGGTTTCCGGCACTATTATCACCGGGGTAAGAATGCTTCCGATCTCTTTCGGCTTTTTAAATAGCTCCAGTGAGTGGCAATAGCCGATAACGTCATCTATGGTTTCACGATAAACCAATATCTTACTATGACCGCTTTCCACAAAAGCTTTGGTGAGCACCTCAATATCATCTTCAATATCCACAGCCACAATCTCAGTCCGGGGAATCATGCACTCCCGCACACGTACCGTCTTAAATTCAAGAGCATTATTTAATATTTTAGTATTAACCTCCTGCTCAGTCTCCTCATTAGGTACTGAGGTCTGTTGCTGAATAAAGTGGTTAAGGTCCGTCAGGCTGTAAACCGGCTTATCCTCACTATATGGCAACCGAAACACTTTGGTGATAACGAAACGGGAAAGGCCTGTCACTATCCACACTATAGGATAGAGCAGGTAGTATATTACCAGCATAGGGAGAGCAAAAGCAGCCAGTAATAGATTAGGGTTGAGCATGAATAGGCTCTTAGGGGTAAACTCGGCAGTGGCAAGTACTATTGCTGTACTGATAAAGGTTTGGGTAAGCAGAATAACAATGTCGTTACTTAATACAGCGGAGCCTGCTAAAACCTCAGCTATATAGGGCTCGAGGAGGCGAGCCATAAATATGCCGTATACTACCAGGGCTATAGTATTTCCTACCAGAGTAGTACCGATAAATTTACTCGGCCTCTGCATAAAACGGGACAAGATACGCCCTGCAAGGGCCCCTTGTTTACTTTGCAGTTCAATATGAAGCTTATTGGCAGATACAAAAGCAATCTCGATACCCGAAAACAGGGCGGAGAAGGCCAGTGTGATAAGGATAATGATGAGGTAACTGTATTCCATTGGCTTGTACCAGACCTAAATTAGGCCACTTGACATTGCATGGCAATTTTCATCATGATTTTCCACTCTTTTTTCTGTATTGGAAAAGGTATAACATGCCCAACGCCAGCATAAGAGGCCAGTAGGAATAGGCTATGCCGGCAGTTATAGTCTGATGAACACCAATAATAAAGAAACCTGCGGCAAGGGCAAGCAAAATCGCATCTAAAAGTTTCATTGTTGCTCCATATCGATATTGGCAGTGGGCTTCATGATTTCATAACTACTGAAATCCTGCTCAGCCCGCAAACCTTCTCCCATGAGAAGTTGTCCGTCACTCTGAATTCGGACAAATTTTTCTGTATAAACCTGTTCATCGGCAGGATTCCAGAAAAGCTGTTCAGTATTAAGTTTTTCTGATTGTTCGTTTATAACTTCAACATTACCATCTACCTGGTACAGGTTAGTTTCCCCATGGTAGAAGCCTTTGTTCGATCTGAGTGTGGATCGTAAATTCCCGTCGGGGCCAAAAAACTCAATGTAAACGCCTTCTGGGTACTCACTGTCTCCATTACGAAAGTCAAGCCTTTTGCCCGCCACCAGCCTGACCCGCACAATTGCTGAATCGCTAAATAGCGTTTCCACGCTGTCCATTTCCAGCATAGGCCCTTCATAAGGCTTCATTTCTTCCAAGGCCTTGCTGTCGTCTGAGCAGGCAGTAGCTACAGCAACTATTGCCATGAGCATCAATGATAGAAATGTATGTCGTCTACTCGTAAACATTCGAATATTTTTGTCACAAACGAATAACGGTCAGGAAGTTGTTCCTGACCGTTACTTTTATGCTTATAATATAACTAGTCTCTTGTCTGCAGAGATACTGTAGTTCCTATCCAGCATCCTACGCTTATTGATTGACCCACCTGCATATTTTCAGTAAATACCTCCTCTTTGCTAGGGAACTGAGCTTTTGCATTGGCCATACCCTGAGAGTTTCCGGCTTTGCGATACATATCGTATGCAGCCAGGAATACTGCTCGGTCTTGTACACGACTCTGGCCACCTTTACAGGCATCAAAGCTATTGAAATAAAGTGTACCGATCAGGTTGTAAGCCTCACGCTTGCTAGGGTCTGCTTCTACAGCATCCATCGCATATGATCTTGCATCGGACTTTCTACCTCTTTTCGCTGACATTTCAGCCATTGATACATAAATATCAGCTTTCTTGGTATTATCCTCAGTCAGGCTGATCGCTTCTTTAAAGTACTCTTCAGCTTTGTCGTAGTCATCTGCCTGCAGTGCTTTTACAGCAATGAGTTTAGCAAGAGCGTACTCAGGAGCATTCCTGTGAACTACCTCAGCAGCCTGAAGAAATACTTCGCTGTCCAGACATTTACCTACAAAAGAAAGCTTGATGATGTTTGTAGCCAGGTCAATGTTAGAAGTATCCTCAAGGAATCTTGGTCCAAGCTTATTCTCTATCAGGTCACAATCAATATCTACAGTAGCTGCAAATATTTTATCCACGCCTTCCTGAATTTTCTCGTGACCACCTTTAGCTTTAAGGGCTTCGTTTACTTCATCATAAACCTGGATCACTTCTTCGTCGGTTATTTCACCGCCAGTTGCTTTATACCGTCTGATGGCATCCATATAACCGATAAAGTTATTCAGGTGAGTCTCTTCTTTATTCAGGTCGAAGTTTTCTTTCTGAATTGAATACAATTCAGGATACTTGTCTTGTCTGTCCTTGTAAAACTTATAGGCAGTATAAGCCTTACGGTTCATCACATTGGACTTGTCATTAAAATACTTGATCCTGAGGTCATACATCAACAATGCTGAATCCTGCAAAACAAACTTCTCTTCTTCAGAAGAGGCTTCTGCCTCAAGTGCTTCGTATATTTTAGCCCCATTTATATAAATAGAAGCGTTCAGGTCAGGCGTATTTTTCAATAGCCATACCAGCGGTGCTTTAGCCGCTTTATAGTTATCGTTCCTCAGATGATCTGAATAAAGAACGTTTTTAGTCTCTGCTTCTTTGCGAAGTTTCTCATCTTCAGGCCAGTTCCAGCCATTCTGCGCCTGTACATTTTGCAGCATCATGAAGGCTACAACTGTACTTAGGATTACTTTTAGTCTCATGATTTTTCCCTTTAGTCGAATTTCCTGATGTTTTTATAGAAGCTGAAAGAGTTGTCATTAAACGTAACGCCAATGCTCAGTTTAAAAAACTCCTCAGCAATGAGGTTGTTATCCGTACTGCCTTGTCTTCCGTATTCGAAAGCCATGTTCAGGTTGGATACCCTGCTCACTGGGAATGTAGCGCCAAAATTGATGCCAAACTTTTCGATCTGTCTCCCATTAAAGCTAAAAGGTGTATTTTCAAAGTTACCGCCGAGGCGATAGGTTACTCTTTCCAGGTACCTGTTTACCGAACTCGGATCAGGGGTCCACTCCAGACCTGCGGCGGCTCTGTAAGACTCTCTCATGTCCTCATTCTCACCGCTGGCGTTCCGGTACTCAGACCAATCCTGGTATTCCAGGTCAGCACCAAATGTCCACTTAGCCCCTACCTGATAGGATAAACCGATACCTATACGAGGAGGAACAACCACAGACCCTTCAGTATTGTTGAAAACTGTATCGGAATCTACTACCAGAGAAGTAAGTCTTCTTCTTTCAATTGTGAGCAGTCTGCGTACCTTCAGGTCAGACTCACTATCTATCGTAGCACCGATGTTAAAAGAATTTTTCTCCCCAACGGGTATGATGCCGCGTATTCCGAAGCCCATGGTTACATCGGATACCGTTGTTCGCTCATTAACAGCAATATTGCTGAAGGTTTGCTGATCAGGCAGCTCGGTGAGGGCTTCTTCGTTTATTGTACCGAAGAGATAAGAACCTGTCAGGCCGAAGGAAAGAAAGCTAAAAGGCTGGTACCCTCCGGAAATTGACACCTTATTCACACCGCCTTCCCCGTTAAATTCGAGGTCTACAGGCTCATTGGTGCCCCTTACGGTACTGGTGGCATTTATACTGTAGTTCGTAATCGTGTAAGGAAGCAATGAAAGAGACAGCGTGGCTTTGCCTGGTTTAATTGGAATGCCCACAGCGAGGTAGTCTAACCTGCCACTGGTCTCTTCGTTAGTTGTGTTAACATTACTAAGCCTTTTGTATTCAGCGCTTACGCCGGCTTCGAAGGTAGTAAGGGAGTTTACGGGTAAAAGGGCCGGGTTTTTAAGATTAAGATTCCACGCACGCCCTGAAGAAAGGCCTACACCACCCATACCACGGTTATGAATAAGATTAGCAGACTGCGGACTGCCTAACCCTCTAATAGAGTAAGGCGAATTAGCCACTTGTGCCTGGGCACAAAAGGTGACCGATAGGACCGCCAGTATGACAAGCCTAACCGTTTTTTTGTACATTATAATTCAGTATTGCATTTAAACCCAACAGAACTAATCCGGGGACTAGCAGAACGGGAGATTCGGATACAGATTCGAAATATTTGGCATCACCCCCGCAGATAATAATTCGCAAATTTGAAAACTTTTCGCGGTACATCCGAATAAAATCCCTGATTTCTCCCCTGGCACCATTTAAAACCCCACTTTCCAGGCAGCTTTTAGTATCCTTACCTATCAGTGGTGCCTCCTCCGGGAGTTCTATCAACGGTAATCTGGCTGTAAAATTATGTAAGGCTTTGGCCCGCATATTTAATCCCGGGGAAATAGCTCCTCCAAGATAAACCCTCCCTTTTTCAACTATTTCATAGGTTATGCTCGTACCTGCATCTATCACTAAGCTATTTTCTGCAGGGTGGAGGGTAGCAGCACCGCAGGCCGCTGCTAACCGGTCAAGCCCTAGCGTGTGAGGCGTACGATAAGCTACCGTAAGCGGGATAGGGGTTGTATGATCAAAATAGATGACCTTATGACTCTCAGAAAAGCAGGCGAACAGTTCTCTGCTGTCCGTAGACACAGAACTGGCAATTGCAGCATCCCATTTCACTGTCTGTAGATAGATCCTGCACTCATCTAAGGTGTCAAATATGTGAGTCACGGACATCTTCTGCCCAATAAACTCTCCGGTTTTTATCCTGGTGTTGCCGATATCTACGACAATATGCATATTCAGCAATCGAACTTAATTCTAGCAGCGTAAATATAAAGGTTTTTTTATGGTATACAGGGCGATTGGCCTGATGTCTGGTACTTCGATGGACGGGCTGGATATGGCATGCTGCATTTTTGTGAAAAACCGCAGTGGATGGAATTTTGAGATAGAGGCGGTCAATACATGTTCTTTTCCAGAGGATCTGGCAGGAAAGCTCAAAGAGGCGATGTTTATGCAAGGGCTTGATCTTGTGAGGCTTGACCGTAAATTGGGCCAATGGATGGGGGAACAGGTGAAGGGTTTCATTTCAGAGCATAATCTTGAGCCTGAGCTTATAGGAAGTCATGGCCATACAGTATTTCATGAACCGGATAAGGGCCTTACGTATCAGATAGGGTATAGCGCAGAAATTGTCGCAGCTACCTCATTGCCGGTGATAAGTGACTTCCGTGGGATGGATGTAGCGTTGGGAGGACAAGGTGCTCCCCTAGTCCCCATTGGCGATGAATTATTGTTTGGCAATATGGACTATTGCCTGAACCTTGGAGGAATTGCCAATATCAGTTTTCAAAAAGACGGACAAAGAATAGCCTTTGACCTCTGTGCCGCTAACATGGTATTGAACCGCCTGGCTGGGGAGGCAGGAATGCCATATGATGATAAAGGTAAAAAAGCTGCCTCTGGTCAGGTCGATTACGGTTTACTGAAAAAATTAAACTCTTTACAATATTTCAGCCTGCGACCTCCCAAAAGCCTGGGGTATGAGTGGGTTAGTGAACATGTTTTCCCGCTGACTGACGATCAGAATATTCCCCTGGAAGACCGCATGCATACTTTTTGCCTGCACATAGGAGAGCAAACCGGGCTTGCTACCACTAAACGCAAAACAGGTGCCCGAATGCTTTGCACAGGAGGGGGAACTTTTAACGATTTCTTAATGACCTGCATCCGTAAAGGCACACGAGTAGAAGTTTTTAAACCTGAAGACACCCTTATATCGTACAAAGAAGCAATTGTCTTCGCTTTTCTGGCTGTGCTCAGACAACGCGGAGAGATAAATTGCCTGCCTTCTGTAACCGGAGCAAGACAGGCATGCAGCGGAGGTACAATAAGCCCGCTTCTTTCCTCGTAAATAATTTTTGTAGATTTGGGCGAAAAATTGCATTCCTATCGAATGAGAGACTTACTCGAAAAATTTGAAAAACGTAAACCCGAAATTGTTTTTGAATGGAACGACCCTGAAACCGAAGCTGAAGGATGGGTGGTAATAAACAGCCTTCGGGGCGGTGGAGCCGGTGGTGGTACCCGCATGAGGAAGGGACTGGACCGCAGGGAGGTGGAGTCTCTGGCTAAAACAATGGAAATAAAGTTTACGGTTAGCGGACCTGCGATCGGCGGCGCAAAATCAGGTATCAACTTTGATCCGCATGACCCTCGCAAACGGGGTGTGCTGGAAAGATGGTACAAGGCAGTGATTCCTCTCCTGAAAAATTACTACGGTACGGGGGGGGACATGAATGTGGATGAAATAGATGAAGTTATTCCTATTACGGAAAGCTTTGGGCTATGGCATCCCCAGGAAGGCGTCGTAAACGGACATTTCACCCCTACCGAACCTGAAAAAATCAGAAAGCTTGGTCAACTCAGGCATGGAGTTTCAAAAATTCTCGAAGATCGAAACTTTAGCCCTTCTGTAGAGGAGAAATATACGGTTGCTGATATGATAACTGGATTTGGTGTAGCCGAATCCGTATTTCATTATTATGATATCTGGCAGCAATCGAATGCGGAGGGTAAAAAAGCCATCATCCAGGGATTTGGAAATGTAGGAGCCTCTGCCGCGTACTACCTGTCCAAGCGTGGGGTAAAGGTAGTAGGCATCATTGATCGGGATGGAGGAATCATCCGGGAAGAGGGCATTCCTTACGAAGAAGTAAGGCAACTCTTTATAAATAGAGTAGGTAATACACTAAAAGGTTCAAACCTCTTGTCCTTTGAGGAGGTTAATGAAAAAATCTGGGACATACAGGCGGATATCTTCATACCTGCTGCTGCCTCAAGGTTAGTAACCGCTGACCAGGTGGAGCGTATGGCAAAGGCGGGGGTAGAAGTAATTTCCTGTGGGGCAAATGTGCCCTTTAAAGATCCTGAAATCTTTTATGGGGAAACGGCTGAGATGGCAGATGAAAAAATGTCACTTATTCCGGATTTTATCGCAAACTGCGGCATGGCCAGGGTATTTGCTTACCTGATGGAGGATCAGTCGATAGCCACTGACGAAAGTATTTTTCACGATACTTCCGAAGTCATTAGGAAAGCGTTACTCATGACTCATGAGAGTAACCCGGAGCGAAACATGCTCACAAATGCTTCCTACGAAGTGGCCCTTCGCCAGTTAGTATAAATTTTGTTTGCCGGGTGGATCGCAGGCATAATCCTCGTATTTTGCCTGCGATCGGTACGGCATCATAGTTCGTCAAACATTGCTGCCAGCTATATTGCTCTTCACATTGCAGAGCAAAGGATTAAAACAGACCTGATGAGGAAATTTATTTTCTTATTTTGTGTATTAGTAGCTCATCTGACACCTATTGCCTCAGAGGCACAGGTACAGCAAAGCGCTTTCATTGCACAGAACCAAACACAAACCAATCCGGATACAGCACAACAGGCAGACGAAAAAGGGGATGTATATTCCCTTTACAATGAGGAAGAGGCGCATGAAGCGGAGAGCAGCGATCATTCTGCCGAAGAAGGAGAACACCACGGCCCTCCCGGCTGGCTGGTAATCCCTTTCGTCCTGCTTCTGCTCATGATCGCGACAGGACCACTTTTTTATGAGCACTTCTGGCACAAGAGATACCCCCTTATTTCTGTAATACTGGCAACATTAGTAGTGATTTACTATTTGTTTGCCCTGCATAATGTACATGGGCCTATTCACGCCCTGGCTGAATATGTTCAGTTTATCAGTCTGCTGGCATCACTTTATGTAGCGTCGGGGGGCATCATGATCAAGGTAGACCGTAAGTCTACCCCCATGACTAATGTGGCCCTGCTTCTGATTGGTTCAGTGATCGCTAACCTTATCGGCACTACGGGTGCCTCAATGTTACTAATCCGGCCATTCATACGCCTGAATGAAGGAAGAATAAAGGCTTACCATATTGTCTTTTTCATATTCATGGTGAGTAATATCGGTGGATCACTGACTCCAATAGGTGACCCCCCGCTATTTTTAGGCTTCCTTAAAGGAGTACCCTTCTTCTGGACGCTTACTCATAATGTAGTTGCCTGGGTATTCGCCCTGGCAGTTCTTGCTGTAATTTTTTATATCATAGATAAGCGCAACAAGGGTGAAGATCTGGAAGATCCGGAGCTTGTAAAGCCTTACTCCGGTAAGCTAAGCATAACAGGGTCAAAAAACTTTTTTTGGCTCGCAGTAGTCATTGTGAGCGTGTTCATTGACCCAAATGTATTTGATTGGGTCCCTGGTATTGAATACGACGGGGTGAAGTTCTCCTACATCCGGGAGGTAATTATGCTTTCGGTCGCTTACCTCTCCTACCGTTTCGCTAATAAGGAAGCTATCAACGGCAATGAATTCAATTTTGAACCTATCCGGGAAGTGGCCTTTATATTTATAGGAATCTTTGGTACCATGATGCCGGCCCTGGAACTAGTAGGTGAGTTTGCCAAATCGGAGGGAGGCCGTGAGCTCATTTCTCACAATACACTTTATTGGGGTACGGGGATTCTTTCAGGGTTCCTGGATAATGCACCTACTTACCTGAACTTCCTGGCTGCAGCTATGGCTTCTGTAGATACCTCGATACAAAATGTAGAAGAGGTCCGCAACTTTGCCGCGGGCGAATATTATGATTCGGTACTTTACCTGAAGGCAATCAGTATTGCTTCAGTATTCTTTGGGGCTATGACCTATATCGGCAATGGCCCTAACTTCATGGTGAAGTCAATAGCGGAGCAGGTAGGTATCAGAATGCCTTCCTTCTTTGGTTACATACTCCGCTTTAGCCTGATTATCCTCGTACCGTTATATATAGTGGTATGGCTTATCTTCTTTGCGTTTACCTGATAGGTTTACTTTTCTGGAAAGGTAAATAGCTGCTCGTTCAAACATTGAAGCGCCCTGTTTTTATAGGATGTTTCAATAAGCAGGCTGATATTGTTTTTACTACCACCGTAAGAAATCATTCTCAGGGGAATATCATCAAGGGCCTGAATGACCTGACTTGCCACCCCGTGGGCTTCTGCGACGCAGTCACCTACTATACACACTATCGACAGGTCGTGATCTACGTTAACAGCTCCATAGTAGTTTAACTCCTGCTCTATGGCTTTGACATGGGTGTTATCATCCACCGTAACCGATAAGGCCACTTCTGAAGTGGTGATCATATCGATAGGCGTTTTGTAACGCTCGAATATTTCAAATACTTTCCTAAGGAAGCCGTAAGCCAGTAGCATCCGGCTGCTTTTAATTTTTATAGCAGTGATACCATCCTTTGCAGCAATAGCTTTAATCTGACTACCCCCGTCCTTTTTACGCGCATAGATTTTGGTTCCATGAGCCTCCGGGGCCATCGTATTCAGCAACCTGACCGGAATGTTGTATTTCTGTGCCGGCAAAATGCTACTCGGGTGTAGAATTTTTGCACCAAAATAGGCAAGCTCTGCTGCTTCATCGAAGGACAATTCGGCAATAGGGAAGGTCCGATCCACTATTCTGGGATCATTATTATGCATCCCGTCAATGTCAGTCCATATTTGTACCTCCGTGGCATTGATAGCAGCACCTATAAGGGACGCCGTGTAGTCGCTCCCCCCGCGCTTCAGGTTGTCTATCTCCCCTTCATGATTTCTACAGATAAATCCTTGTGTCAGGAATATCTGGTTTTCCAGATTATTCCGGATAATCTTTGTAAGCTCTTCGTTTAGGTAACCTATCCTTGGCTCGCCTTCTTCATCAAGCCGCATAAAGCTCAACGCCGGAATCCACTTGGCTGCTATCCCGGTTTCCTTTAGAAGCAGATCAAAAAGCCTGGTACTGATAAGCTCACCCTGAGCTAATATTTCCTTCTCGGCTGTACCGGAAAAAGGACCGGTTTGGATTGCCTGAATTCGGCCAAAATGCTCACCTATAATCCTCGCTGCTTCATTCCTGTATGGCTCTGTCTGGAGTAACTCAATACAAAACTTGTCATACTGCTCTTTAAGGTTATTTATCAGGGCATTAGCATCCACACCACTCTTATGAGCGGCTGTAATTTCTACAAGTGCATTGGTCGTTCCTGAAACAGCGCTAAGTACTACAATCTTATTCTCCGGAGATTCCGTGATCAGCTTAGCTACTGATTTCATTCGTTCGGGGCTACCTACTGAAGTACCACCGAATTTCATCACCTTCATCATACCGCCTCGCTATTAAATCCTAGCATTTTTATGGCTGTAATAGCCGCTTCATCTCCTTTATTACCGTGCTTTCCTCCTGCCCGGTCCAGGGCCTGCTGCATTGTATCAGGAGTAAGTACACCGAATATCACAGGCTTATTGTATTTGAGCCCTACATTGGTTATTCCATGTGCCACTGCCTGGCATATAAAGTCGAAGTGCCTGGTTTCACCCTGAATGACACAGCCCAGGCAAATCACAGCATCAATACGGTCCTGCTGAGCCATAAGCTGGGCGCCAAGAGTTAGCTCGAAGCTACCTGGGACATTTTTTCGAAGAATGTTTTCTGAAGGAACATTATGCTCTCTAAGGGTCTCTACAGCCCCGCTATAAAGCGCTTCCGTCACTTCTTCGTTCCACTCGGATACCACTACAGCAAAACGTCTGTTGCGGAGATCTAGCGAAAGGTTCTTATCTGAATATTCGCTGAGGTTTTTGAGATTGCTAGCCATAAAAAATATATAAAAAAAGGGATGTAGGCTTTGGCACCTGCATCCCTTTGAATATTGCTTTGATAGACTTTTATTCTGATGCCATTGCCTGAAGACGCGCATGCTGTTTTCGGGCATCCTGATAGATTGCAGAGCCCTGATACTCATCCAGTATCTGCTTATACATATCTACAGCAGCGGTATTATTATTTGCCTTCTCATAGGCAAAACCTGCCTTGGCAAGATATATGGGTGTAAAAGACTCATTAGGCTTATAGTTGGCAGCCTTTTCGTAAGCATTAGCAGCCTCTTCAAACTTATTGAGTTCCATATTAGCATCACCGATCAGGGCGTAAGCTCTTGCCTGCAGCAGAAGATCGCTGGCAGAGAACTCCTCCAGGTAGCTGATCGCATTCTGATACTCTCCCTGTTGCAGGAGGATAGATCCGGCATAAAATCTGGCAAGGTTACCCTCTTTAGTACTGCCGTAATCTTCAATTATATCGATAAACCCAAGGTAGAAACCGTCTCCGTTCAGCGCCTGGTCAAGGCTATCAACGCCAAAGTAATACTCAGCACGGTACATCTTTTCCGCAGCCTCCTGGCTTTTGCTCGCCATAGTGTACTGGTATACAAAGTAGCCTATTATAGCAAGAGCCACAACTCCGCCGATAATGCCTACAAGCTTTGCATTACTTTTAAGAAAAGATTCTGTACGACCGATCCCTTCTCTCAGGGCTTCGGGGTTTTCCAGAAGTTCATTTCCGGAATTAGAAGACGTTTTAGAGGTTTTCTTCACCATCATTCACAGCTTTAAGGCTGCAAATTTAACAGAAAAATATAATTTATGAACCTTATGCTTTTTAATCCTTGATATATGGGTAGTCATTTTCAGCATAAACGTCTTTAAACACCTCAGAAGGATCAGGCCAATCTGAGTCTTCTGAGAACTTAACGCACTCTTTTACCTGATCCTTGATCTTAGAGTCTATTTCTTTTAATTCATCTTCTGTGGCGTACTTCTTGTCAAGTATGACTTTTCTGACCTGCTCTATCGGATCACGGTCTTTATACTCCTGAACTTCTTCTTTTGTGCGGTATTTTGCAGGGTCAGACATAGAGTGGCCTTTGTAGCGGTATGTTCTAAATTCCAAAAGAGTAGGTCCTTCGCCTTTTCTGGCTCTTTCGGCTGCTTCTTCCACAGCATTGTGAACATCCTCCACACTCATGGCATCTATTGCAGCGCTTGGCATATCATAAGACTCGCCCAGGGTATGTAATTCAGTCACGTTAGAGGTACGCTTAACACTGGTTCCCATGGCGTATCCATTATTTTCAATAACGAAAATAGCAGGTAATTTCATGGTCATGGCCAGGTTAAGGGCTTCATGAAAGGCTCCCTGGCGAACTGCTCCATCCCCCATGTAACAGATGCAGAGATTGTCTGATTTACGATACTTCTCTGCAAAAGCAATTCCGGCACCTAGAGGAATCTGTCCGCCTACGATGCCATGTCCTCCGTAAAAATGGTTCTCTTTATCAAACATGTGCATGGATCCACCCTTACCTTTTACAATACCTGTAGCCTTACCAAAAAGCTCTGCCATTACTGCTTTTGGGTCAGACCCAAGGGCAATAGGGTGAGCATGGTCACGATAGGCAGTAATGTATTTATCTCCCTTTTTCAGAGCGGATACGGCACCTGCCACACAGGCTTCCTGGCCAATGTAAAGATGGCAGAACCCTCGGATTTTTTGCTGACCATAAAGCTGGCCTGCTTTTTCTTCGAACCGGCGCATGAGCAGCATGCTCTCAAACCAATTCATATATGTCTCTTTTGAGAACTTATCTTTCGCTGCTGTTTTCTTACTTTTGGACTTTGATCCGGTTTCAGTTGCCATAATACGGTGATTAAAAATTCACTACCTTTTCAAAAACTGACGGTATTGCGAATAGTTCGCCCCGCGGGGCTCGCCTCGCGAAAATAATAGATAGGCCCAACTTATAAAATTAATGTATCTGGAAAAGATCGAACTGCTCAACTTCAAGAATTACGAATCGCTGGCACTCGATTTTGACCAAGGAATAAACTGCTTCACAGGACCTAACGGCTCCGGTAAGACTAACCTTCTGGATGCTATCTATTATTTATCTCTCACAAAGAGTGCCTTTAGCAGCACTGACTCTTCAAATATAAGGCACGACTCATCGTATTTTATGCTTAGAGGGGTGTTTACCTCGGATAAAAAGGCTGTGACGATCCAGTGCCAGATACAATCCGGCCAGAAAAAAAAGGTGTTGCATGATAAAACGCCGTATGAAAAGATTAGTGAACATATCGGCAGGTTTCCTGCCGTTCTTATCGCCCCGGACGACACAGAGCTTGTAAAGGGAGGTAGTGAAGGGCGAAGACGTTTTTTTGACTCGCTAATCTCACAAATTGATGCACGCTACCTTGATGACCTCATCCGATATAACCAGGTTCTGAAACGCCGGCAGGAGTTGCTCAAGCAATTTGAAAACAGAAAATACTTTGACGGGGAGTTATTGGATGTATATGATAGGGAGTTGGTAGAAGGGGCTATCAGGCTGGGGGCACGAAGAAGGGATTTTATCGAAGAGTTCTCTCCGCTGTTTGTACGGCACTATGAGGAACTGTCAGACGGCAAAGAAAAGGTAGCTTTATCCTACCAAACAGAGGTGACAGGGGACGACTTCGAAAAAAAATTCAGGAAGAGTCGCGATCGTGACCTGATGCTGCAACGTACGAATAAAGGGATACATAAAGATGATTTCACTTTCCTGACAGATGATCACTCCTTAAAAAAATTTGGTAGTCAGGGCCAGCAGAAATCATTTGTGATAGCATTGAAGCTGGCAAAATTTGATGTCCTAACTGACAAAAAGGGCTTCAAACCACTTTTACTACTAGATGACATCTTCGACAAACTGGATGACTCCCGGATCAGCCACCTCGTGGGTATGATCACAGCCCGGAGGTTCGGACAGGTATTTTTGACAGAAGCCCGCCCTGAGCGAACTAAGAAGGTATTTGAACACATCAGTGAATCCCCCCTCTTCTTCGATATAAAAACCTTGCGGGAAGAAAGAGCCGGCAGGGAAAACCCGTATATTTGAAGCTATGCAAAAAGGCAACAAAAAGGGTTTCGGGGCAAGAAAATCAGATACGGTATCACTTAAAGATGCGATGAATGAGTTGCTTGATGCTTACCGTCTGAATAGCCGCTATTCTCAAACTCATCTCAAAGCAAACTGGCATGAAATAGCCGGTAATACTATTGCCAGACGTACTACTAAGATTTTCTTTAAAAAAGATGTGATGTTCGTGGAAGTTGGCTCTGCACCGCTAAAGCATCAAATGGGCTATGGAAAGGATATTTTGCTTAACCGTATAAGAGAAAAGTATGGGCCGGATCTTGTTAGTGAGATAATCTTACTTTAATAATTTTACTGAACCCTCCACCGAGCAGGCTGTTTTGTAGGTTATGAGTAAAAATTCAAAATGGTTCAGCCCAGCCCTTGGACGCCCCCTGGTTTGGTCTGATACACATAACAGAATCATTGCCCTTTTTGCCCTCGCTGCTTTTCCTCTGGCATTTTTCTGGAAGTATTTCACTGAACCCTCCGGGTTATGGGATATTATTTGGGTTTCGGCTGGTGCCCCCGTAACTGTATTTATAACCTGGGCTATAGGTCGTGAGGGCGATCCGGCAAGGCCGTGGTCGGCTCTGATAGCTGCTTTTGTCAGCCTTATTTCATGGGGTTTATTTAACAATCCGGACTTCATGCTTTTACTGGTGGCACTTATGAGCCTGAGAGTAATCAATCGCTCAACAGGCAAGAGGGCAACATTACCAGAGTCAGCCTTTATTTTATTTTTAACAGCGTGGCTGACGTGGAGCGGCTCAGTATATGCTGGCGCGATAGTGGGCCTGGCTTTCTGGCTGGATGCACGGCTGCCTGACCGCAGATTATCTCATTACCTTTTCGCACTAATGGCGCTTATCACAGGAGTGGCGGCCAGTCTGGTCACCAGAGATATTTCTGTTTACCCAAAGGAGCTTCAGCTATACTTCATAGCCGTGGTGACGCTACTGTCCATACCTACTATTCTTTACTACCTCAAGGAGCGGGTTATAGCGGATAATGGTATGGAAGTACCAAGGTCAAGGGTATTAGCCGCAGTAGGGCTCTTATGGCTATTCCTGAGTTGCAATGCCTTTATGTCACCCAATATTGGCTTGAATGATACATACCCTTTCCTCATGGTATTTATATGTATGGGAATTTTGAATACTGTCTCCGGAAGGAGTATGAAAAATTGATTTTCAACCAACGGAGAGGCAATAATGGAGAAACTTTGCTCGTATTGATAACATGCAATTTTAGAATATGAATTCTTGATAAGAATTTAATTTCTGTTAAATTGTATAGAGTGCATCAAACCAACCATATAGTCAGTAGAACAATGTAACATTATACCGGAAACCCGGATTTGGAGCAGGGCTACGGTATGGGTATTTTTGGATCAGATATAGCACACATACCTAAATGTAACTCAACAATGGGACCGGCTACACATATTTTCTCATCATTTTTTGGTTCTGAGCTTATTCGTAACCTTTTATCAATTGTCAGCGGGCATCATGACCGGCTAACAGATCTTGAAGGACTTATAGGTAATCGTCTTGATGATCAGTTTGACAGTGAGGACCCGGACCGCCAGGGAAGAGAAGGAAACGAAGAACTAGCAGGAGACGAGGGTATCTGAATTGAGATTATAGTACTACCTGAGACCCTACATATAGCTGAGGGATGGCTATCTCGAATGTAGTCCACTGACCTTCGGTATCCAGCCTTAAATCCCCTCCCAGTTTTTCTATTGCCAGCCGGGAGATATACAGCCCCATACCGGAACCTGAGGATCTTTCTGTTCCTCTGAAAAACATAGTAAATATCTGCTCCTTGATATCATCGGGGATGCCTATTCCATTATCGGAAACAGTAACATACAGGAGGTTTTTCTCTACACTAACCTTTACTTTTACCTTACTTGGAGAGTCATGAAGCTGGCTTGAGAAAATAATGGCATTTTCAAGAATGTTCTCTACTATAGTGGTAATAAGCTGCTTATCCGTAAACCACTTCACATCATCTGGCATGTCCAGAAAGAAGGTCACATCTGAATAGCTGTCCAGATTGGCGAGAGAATCTTTCGTTTTCCGAATAAGACTAACTACATCGACTTGCTCACCTTCAGGTAGCTTATTCTTGATATAATTGTAGCTGATGAGACGATCCAGTATTTTATTCATCTGCTTACTGGTCTTATCCAGTAGCTGCAGGTAACACTTAGCCGTATCATCTGTGATTTCCATCAGGGCGGTGTTACAAAGGCCCTTCATACTTACGAGAGGTCCACGAATGTCATGGGAGGTTTTATACACCAAGGTATCCAGTTCCTGGTTTACAATAAGCTGATCATGATACGATTTCTGTAGCTCCCTAGTCCGCTCCTGTACCTTGGCCTCCAGTTCGAGATTGATACGGCTAAGCTTTTCGTTTTTCTCTTCAATGATCTTCTGAGTTTCAGCAATTTTATCCCTCTGGTTACCTATTTCCTCTTTCTGGAGAATAATTTCTTCATTTTGTCTCCGGAGCATGTCATTAGTACGGGTACGAATACGGTACCGGCTAAAATACAAGGCGCCTAGCCCTCCAAGCAGAAGCACGCTTATGATAAGAAGGTAGATAATGAACTGATTATTCTCTATCTGAAGTTGCTTGATTTGTATGTCTTGCTCTTTAAGCTCCAGTTCCTTTTCTCTTTTCTCAAGTTCAAAGCGGGACTCCATCTTATTTACCTTCAGTTCCAGCTCTTCATTATGAATGCTATCCTTCAGATTCATATACCGGTACTGGTACTGGAAGGCATTCTGATAATCCCCAAGGTCTTCATAAAGTTGCCAGAGCCCATCGTAAATGTGGAGAAGGTTAGTCCTCGCGTTGATCTCATCAGCAATGGACATACCTTGCAGGTAATGATCAAGAGCAACCTTAGAGTTACCAAGACGCAGGTGCAACTCACCCAATGTTTGCAGCGTTGTGGCTTCACCCTGCAAATCCTGATTTTCTCTTTTAAGCCTCAGGGAACTTTCCAGCGTAGAGAGTGCCTCGGCGTAGCGCCCCTGCTTAAAGTACGTTTCCCCAATATACCCCAGAGTTTTAGCGTAGCCCCGTTCGTTGCCTACCGCTTTCCGGCTATCAAGGGCCTCACCGAAGTACTGAAGAGCCGTATTATAATCACCCTTTTTGCTGTATATATGGCCTATGTTATTAAGTGCAGTTGCATAGCCTCTCTCATTGTCCAGTTGCACAGATATGTCACGCAACTGCTCATAGTACTTAATGGCTTCGTCGTACTCTCCTTTTTCTTCGTAAATCAGCCCAATGTTATTATACAATGATGCGGAACTAATATCATTGATTTCTTTGGATAGGCTAATGGCTTCATTGTAATAATCAATTGCCTCCTCGTAGGCCCCCTGGTTATAATAAACCACACCCAGCCCGCCTAATATGTAAGCCTGGTAGGTAGTGTCGTTTTCCTCTCGAGCCATTTTCAACCCGGCATTAAGCCTGCTGTCTGCCGCTTCGTAGTCGCCCTTGTACCTGTATATAAGCCCCAGATTATACAGCGCCTCTATTTCTTTGCCTTTTTTATTGGAAGAAACCGCCAGATCAAGCGCTTTTCTTGCATATAATAAGGCTGAATCAGTATTGACATTCCTGAAATACTCAGTCAATGCAAGGTACGCCTCTACTTTTGCCTCATCATCTGAAGAATGCAGAATAGAATATAGGCTGTCTACCTGGCCTTTGACCTGGAGAAACTGCCCCACCAGCATGAGGGCAAGAAAACATGTCAGCAACCTTTTGTTCATGGCTGATTTTCAAGCAAATAGCCTGTTTTATAACCTGTCTTTGGAGGGAAAAACACCTTAATTAAATTGATCACTTAATATGTGCTGGTAAAGGTTATACCGCTTAAATATAAAATTAAAATTGTATTTTTCTAACGGAATACCCTTAAATACCCACCTGAGTACTTACTCAGCAGAATCGGCTGGCACAGGGCTTCCGGTATTCACAAGACTCATCTCTTTTATAAGATGGCCGGCCCCGGCAAACTTATCGATGATAAATAAAATATAGCGCGCGTCCACAGAGATATTACGGCACATCTCTGGATCAAACATTATATCACTCATCGTGCCTTGCCATGCCCTGTCGAAGTTAATACCTATTAACCTACCCTCAGCGTCAATAACGGGGCTACCACTATTGCCTCCGGTAGTATGATTGGAGGCAGTGAAACACACCGGCATCATACCATCCTGTCCATAGGGGCCATACTCTTTCTTAAGGTAAAGCTCTCTAAGCTTTGCCGGCACCACAAACTCTGCATTGTCCGGATCTTCCTTATCCATAATTCCCTCCAAAGTCGTGTAGTGCAGATACTCTACTCCATCCGCAGGCTCATACCCTTCTACCTGACCATATGCGACTCTGAGTGTACCGTTGGCATCAGGGTAGAACCGTCGATCTTCCTGCATCTCTCTCAGACCGGCCATGTATGTCCGGTACAGCTCGTCCAGCTCGGCATCTGTTGTTCTTTTCCTGGGCTGAATTTTTTCGTTGTATATATATGCAAAGTCCCTGTATAAGCTGAACAGCGGATCCTTCCTGAGTTTCTTGCCTACTCTCTTTTTCTTATTTTTATCCAGAAATGCGAGCAGTTCTTCTTTTTCGTCGATAACTGACTCATTAAATAAATAAGCCGTCAGTTTTTCATAGTCGCCATCTTTCTCATTCAGAAGTTCAGTAAAGGTAGTAGGTTGGAACTGGCCCACCACATTTTCCCGGTATTTAGCCAGCATAGCTGCCGTAAGCTTTTGCTCGGTCGCTACATCATAGTCCTTATAAAAGCGGTCTATGTAGGCTTCTATATCCTCGCGCGACATGCTTTCATCACTAGCATATTGATCCAGACGCCTGGAAAGGGCGGCAATATCCAGCCTCAGGATGGCTTCGCGAATGGTATTGTATGCCATATTTAGCTCATTCTCTCCATCATATATTTCGGCAAACCGAGTAATGACATTTCCATACTTACCTGAGCGACCCCCACTATTGGCCCATTCATCAAAAGCTTCTTCCTCTTCCCTCTTCTTCCGGGTGGCATTCAGCCGCTCAAGCCCTTTATTTTCTCCTATCCATTTCTTCCAATAGTTGGCTATACCGGCATATTTGCTGGCATATTTAATCCTGTTCTCGTCACTGTTAGCCATTGCTTCATCCAGTATATCGAGCTTTACCTGCCGTATGTTAATCCGAGTAGGGTTTATCTCACTGGTGAGTTGTTCTACCGCATGGCTGGTCAGGTATTGCTCTGTAGTGCCTGGGAATCCAAACACCATAGTAAAATCACCTGGCTCTACACCACCGAGGTTCACAGGGAGAAAGTGGCGGGGCTTAAGGGGAATATTATCCTCTGAGTATTCAGCCGGCTTTCCGTCAGGTCCGGAATAAACTCTGAACAGGCTAAAGTCACCAGTATGTCTCGGCCACATCCAGTTATCTGTATCGCCACCAAACTTGCCTATAGAGCTGGGAGGCGCTCCTACAAGGCGGACATCCCTATAGGTCTCGGTAACAAACATGTAATATTCGTTACCATAATAAAAAGGCTTAATCCGGGCCTCATAGTGAGTCCCTTCCGTAGCCTGACCTGTAATCGCTCGGGTTTTATCTTTTATGAGAGTGGCCCGGTCCTCTTCAGACATACCTGGAGTGACACCCTCAAGCACCTGATCGGTCACATCCTCTATTCTTACAATAAAGGACACAAACAAGCCGGGGTTATGTAACTCTTCCTCCCTGCTCATAGCCCAAAAGCCGTCTGTAAGCAGGTCATTTTCCACAGAGCTATGATACTGAATCTGACCATACCCGCAATGGTGGTTAGTAAGTATCAGGCCCTCTGGTGATATAAGCTCTCCGGTACAAAACCCGCCAAAACTTACAATAGCATCTTTGAGGCTGCTTTCGTTGATATCGTAAATATCTTTTGCGGTAAGTTTCATGCCTAAATCCTGCATCTCCTTTTCATTAAGATTGGAAAGAAGGTGCGGAAGCCACATGCCCTCTACGGCGTGGCTGGATTGAAATGATAGTACGATAAGAAGGAATAGAAGTAGCCCTTTGGATGCAAGTCTGTTCATAAAAGTAAAAGATTTTGGCAGCTGAATTTACGGCTTTTTACCAGGAGGATAAACACGGTTTACGATTTAATTCGTTCAGTAAAGCACTCCTATTCTTTTTTTTACGTATGATACCTAGCTAAATAATTAAAACTTGACGTTAGTTAAAGAAAAACCGTCTGAAACCCCTCAAAGAACAAGAAGACCGGGCTACGGCGCTGCGGGGGTGGTATTTAGGTTTGTCAAAAGGTTAATAAACCTGGAAGAGGACAAAGCAGATGAGGAAAAAACGATCGAAGAGATCAAAAAGGGGGTGCCATTTCGCGGCGCAAACCTGTGGATTCTCATTTTTGCCATTTTTATTGCCTCCATCGGCCTTAATGTTAACAGCACGGCGGTAATAATCGGGGCCATGCTTATCTCTCCCCTCATGGGGCCGATAATGGGCATCGGGCTAGGTATGGGAATCAATGATCTGGAATTGATAAAAAAGGGGGTAATGAACCTGGCTGTGGCTGTGGTTATTTCCGTACTTACCTCTACTATTTATTTTATGATCTCCCCGCTTAGCGATGCCCAGTCAGAATTGCTGGCACGAACCACCCCTACGTTATGGGATGTGATGATAGCTGTATTTGGTGGATTGGCGGGTATTGTAGCCGGGTCACGGCGAGAAAAAAGTAATGCTATACCAGGGGTGGCTATAGCAACAGCGCTGATGCCTCCTTTATGTACGGCTGGTTATGGCCTGGCTACAGGCAACCTATATTACTTCTTCGGTGCTTTCTACCTGTTTTTCATAAATACTGTATTCATAAGCCTTTCCACTTTCCTGATCGTAAGGTATCTGAAGTACCCCAAGAAGGTTTTTGTAGACGAGGCAAGAGAAAGAAGAGTGAAGTCCATTATCTCATTCTTTGTATTGCTTACCATATTACCGAGCTTTTTTACAGCTTATCAGGTGGTGAGGCGAAGTATATTCGAACGTAATGCACAGCTCTTTGTATCAAACGAACTGGCATTTGACAATTCTCCGGTAATAAGCCGGGAGTTTACCTTTTCAGATGATACCAGCCGAATAGAGATTACGCTGTTCGGTGCGCCGGTATCGAAGGAGATTATTAACCACGCCAGTCAGAAGCTAGGCACCTATAGCCTGGAGGGCACTACCCTGGTAGTGCATCAGGGCTATGAGGACGAAGAAGATAACCTGAGCCAGGATGTGTTGGAAAAATATAATCAGAGCGTGAAAGCAGGCATCATAGAGGAGCTATACCGAAAAAATGAGCAGGCACTAAATGATAAGAATGATAAGATCGCTTTTTTGGAGAAAGAGATTACGCTGCTGAAAGGGCGCCAGGTGGCTTTTGATGACATCTGCCGGGAGGTAAAGGTGCAGTACCCGGGCCTGAAGGAGTTTAGCCTGTCAGTCGCGCCCATAGCCACCATTGATTCACTGAACGTGAGCCAGGTTACGTTTGCCTATGCGAACTTTGCAACCAGGCAGCGGCGGACAGTATTACAAAAGATGGAGGAATGGCTGAAGGTGCGTACGCAATCAGACTCCCTTAGGCTGATTGTCCAGTAAAGCATAAAACCTTTAAATAAAAAAAGCTCCCGGACAGGCCTGTCCGGGAGCTTTTTTTTGCAGCAGATAGAGAATCTGCGGGCATTGATTAATATTATCAGGCTACAGAGCCGGCCCCAACATTTTCTTTAGTATCTGACCCTTCGGCCACAGACTCTGCAACAACTTCATCTGCTGATGATGGCTCAGAGAAGAAACGCCTCTGCATAATCAGAATCGTGGCAACGCCTACAAAAATAGCGGCATCGGCCACATTGAATATGGGCCAGAGTGACATGTAATCGCCACCGATGAAAGGCACCCAGGAAGCTACCTGTCCTTCCCAAATATCCAGGTAAAACATATCGACTACTTTACCGTGAAACCAGGGGGTAGGGGCATCATTGGAAGTAAGCCCAAGGTATTTACCGTAGAAGATACTGTCTACCACATTCCCTACAGCGCCTCCTAAAATAAGGCCTATGCTCCAAAGCAAACCTGAATGTACGCGGCGTTTAGCAAGCAGATACAGGTAAAAGGCGATAAAACACATTGCCACCAGACGAAACAGGGTAAGAACGAGCTTATCATACTCAAAGCCGAGTTCTATACCAAAGGCCATACCAGGATTGAGAGTGTAATGAAGCTTGAACCAATCTCCAATGACAGGTATCTCGCCAGCAGAACCACGCACCATATTATAGTGCACCAGTAACTTAACTACCTGATCTACTAGGATCACGACGAAGCTGAGGATAAAATATTTGGTGTACTTAAATTTTCCCGCCATCTATTGCCTGTTTTTCCTTACAAAATAGTGAATATTTAGACGTCTATCCTCACCTTTAATACGAGGTCGTCCATTTCCAACACCTTTCCGTCGTTCAAGGTTTCCGGCATATCAAGGTTGAGCGCTTGGGTTTCACGACAGATATACTCTTTATTCGCATCAAGAGCCGCATTCACAAGGTCCTGGTTTTTCTCAACGCTGATTTTGATCTTATCCTGTACATCGAGCCCCATATCTTTTCTAAGATTCTGAACCCGGTTTACAAGCTCCCGTGCTATTCCTTCCTGACGGAGCTCATCGGAGAGAGTAATATCAAGAGCTACCGTGTACCGGCCATCATTAGCCACAGACCACCCCGGGATATCATCTGACGATATCTCCACATAGTCTGCCATAAGAACCAGATCCCCATCTGATAGTTGAAGAGTTATCTGACCATTACGCTCTAGCTGTATAATCTCCTCCTGACCAAAATCACCAATAGCAGCCGCTATCTCTTTAACCTTAGGCCCGAATTCTTTGCCAAGCCTCGGGAAGTTAGGTTTAATCTTTTTGGTAAGGATGCCGGAGGTATCGTCGATGTATTCCACCGTTTTCACGTTTACCTCATTCATGATTATGTTATCTACGCTCTGAAGCATTTCCTTATCCTCGTTACTTAAAACGGGAATGAGAATCCGTGAGAGAGGCTGCCTTACTTTCAGGTTATGCTTACGGCGCAGACTGTGTACAAGTGAGCTGATTTTTTGTGCACCATCCATTTTGGTCTCCAGCGCCTTATCTATTTGTGCATCTGCTACCTCCGGCCACCTCGTAAGGTGTACACTCTCAGCATTATCCTGACTGGTTACGCCGTTAAGGTCACGGTAGAGATTCTCAGCATAAAATGGGGCAATGGGGCTCATGAGCCTGGCCATGGTATTCAGGCAGGTATAGAGCGTCTGGTAAGCTGCTTTTTTATCTTCGTTGTATTCTCCTTTCCAGAAACGCTTTCTGTTCAGCCTGACGTACCAGTTACTAAGTTCATCCGTTACAAAGTCCTGAATGGCCCTTGCTGCCCGCGTAGGCTCATAATCATCATACGCATTCGCGGTGGTCTTTATTAATGAGTTGAGCCGGGAAAGAACCCAGCGATCAGACTCGGTTCGCTGCTCGTAGGGTATTTCACCACCCTCGAACCTGAAGCCATCAAGGTTCGCATAAAGAGCAAAGAAGTTATAAGTATTCTGTAGCGTACCGAAGAAGCGCCTTTGCACCTCCTGAACACCCTCTAAGTTAAACTTAAGATCATCCCAGGGATTGGCATTGCTGATCATGTACCAACGTGTGGCATCAGGCCCATATTTGCCTATCGTCTTGAAAGGGTCTATGGCATTGCCCAGACGCTTGGACATCTTATTCCCGTTCTTATCAAGCACAAGGCCATTGGCGATTACATTCTTGTAAGCCACGCTGTCAAATAGCATACCTGCTATAGCGTGCAAGGTAAAGAACCACCCCCTGGTCTGGTCTACACCCTCAGCGATGAAGTCCGCGGGGAAATTACCCTCAAAGGCATCATGCCCCTCAAACGGATAGTGCCACTGGGCATATGGCATGGCACCGCTGTCAAACCACACATCGATGAGGTCAGCCTCACGGTGCATTTTTTGGCCTGATGGGCTCACAAGAACGATGTCGTCTACATATGGCCTGTGAAGGTCATTCTTGGCAATGGCCTCGTTATTTTTATCAATAAGCTCCGAGTCAGCCGGGAAAGCCTCATTGGCTTTATTCACCGCATCTTTTAACTCGGCTATGCTTCCGATACAAACCTCTTCCTTACCATCTTCAGTACGCCAGATTGGCAGGGGTGTACCCCAGTAACGGCTTCTGCTAAGATTCCAGTCCACCAGGTTTTTGAGCCAGTTGCCAAAGCGGCCCGTGCCGGTAGCTTCTGGCTTCCAGTTTATAGTATCATTCAGCGCTATGAGCTTATCCCTGTATTCAGTGGTTTTGATAAACCAGCTATCCAAAGGATAGTATAGTACAGGCTTATCAGTACGCCAGCAGTGGGGGTAATTGTGCTCGTATTTTTCAACGCGGAACGCCCTGTTTTCTTCTTTCAGTTTTATGGCAATAAGTACGTCAGTAGACTTATAGTCAGGGTCGCTTTCATCCTGGCCGTCGTAATTTTTCACGTACATACCGGCAAAGTCTTTGACCTCCGGGCGAAAGCGACCTTGCTTATCTACCAGTGGCACCTCATACCCTTCCTCATCTTTGAGGAACATACCCGGGATGCCATTTTGCTCCAGAGCACGAAAATCATCTGACCCGAAAGGTTTGGCAAGGTGCACAATACCGGTGCCATCTTCTGTAGTAACGAAGTCACCGGCTATCACCGTAAAGGCAGGGTGAGGAAGGCTTACATACGGCATAAGCTGCTCGTATTCCATACCTACCAGGTCACTGCCCTTCATTTCTTCCAGTATATCGAAAGGTATCTTTTTATCGCCTGGCGTGTAGTCTTCCAGCGTTAGGTCCTCGTGCTTTTTATTAAAGTACGAGTATATGCGATCCTTCGCTAAGATGACATAGATGGGCTCACCAGTGTATTGATTGAAGGTACGCACCTTCACATAAGTAATGTTTTTGCCTACCGCCAGCGCAGAGTTGCTGGGCAGTGTCCATGGGGTCGTAGTCCAGGCAATAAAGAAATCCTGGCTGCTCCCTTTAACTTTAAACTGGGCGGTAACGGAGGTATCCTTGACTTCACGATAGGCACCTGGTTGATTCAGCTCATGGGAGCTGAGTCCGGTACCGGCTGCAGGTGAGTAAGGCTGAATGGTGAAGCCTTTATACAGGAGGCCTTTTTCATATAATTTTTTCAGCAGGCTCCACAGGCTTTCCATGTAGTCCGTATCAAAGGTAATGTACGGATCATCCAGATCTACCCAATAGCCCATCTGCTCAGTGAGTTTATCCCACTGATCTTTGAATTTCATGACCGCCTCACGACAGTGGCGATTATACTCCTCAACGGTAATTTTCTTACCAATATCCTCTTTGGTGATACCCAGCTCTTTTTCAACCTGCAGTTCCACGGGAAGTCCGTGAGTATCCCAGCCACCTTTACGCTTCACCTGGAAACCCTGCAGCGTCTTATACCGGCAGAATACATCCTTGACTGCACGCGCCATTACGTGGTGAATACCCGGCGTACCATTGGCAGAGGGGGGGCCTTCATAAAAAGTAAAGGCATCGCCTTCACTTCTGGAGTCGATACTCTTTTGAAAAATATCATTTTCTTTCCAGTACCTGAGCACGTCTGTTGCCAGTGCTGCGTAGTCTATGTTCTTGTATTCAGGATATTTCACGAGATCGCTTTTATCAAAAACCCGACAAATATAGAAAATTTACACCCTTAATGTAAGCAGATAAACAGAGGATGGGTTCCGGCCTATCTCAGGCTATACGAAAACTTAAGACAAAGTGTTCTTTGGCAGGAAATAATGCCTTTTCAGGAATTACCCTCTCCTTGCTCACTTTTCTCTACCCTTATCTTGTCCACATCTATCTCCTCGTCTTCTGCCTCATGATAGAACTCCTCATAATGCTCGATAAGGGGATGAAAGTCTTTGCGTCTTTTTCCATCATCGAAAGTCATGAGTAGTATAGGCAGCAGAATAAGATTGGTAAACATGGCTATAAGCAGGGTGGTGCTTGTGAGAAAACCAAGGGCAACCGTACCGCCGAAGTCACTAAAGGCAAAAATGATGAAGCCCGCAAAGAGTATGATCGATGTGTACATCATACTTGCACCTGTTTCTCTGACACTCTTACTAATAGCAAGGGGAACAAAGAAGTTATTAGCAAAAAGCTCCTGCCGGTATTTAGCCAGGAAGTGAATACTGTCATCCACTGAAATACCGAATGCAATACTAAAAATAAGGGCTGTGCTTGGTTTCAAAGGAATACCTGCGAAGCCCATAATACCCGCAGTGAGTATAAGAGGTACCAGGTTTGGTACCAGAGATATCAGTATCATCCGGATGTTGCCAAAGAGCATGGCCATGATTACACTGATCAAAGCAAAGGCTAATAGCAGGCTGGTGCGAAGGTTATCAATGAGAAAGTTATTGCCTTTTATAAATAGCGGGGTGGTACCGGTGATACCTACTTCTATATCCGTACCTTCAAATATTTCTGCCACCTTAGGCTCAACAACCCTCCCGATAAGGCTGTCCATTTTTAGCGAGCCGATATCGGCAATTTTAAGGCTTACCCTGATCTTTTGACCGGTGCTATCTACGAATGAGCTGAGCAGACCTGAGCTATCACTTTGCTCGCGCAGGTATCGAAGTATAAAGTTTTTATCCTGGTTAGTGGGCAAGGCGTAAAAAGCGGGGTTGTTATTATAAAAAGCCTGGCGAGCTGCTTTAATAAAGCTTACTACCGACACGGGTGTACTCAAATATTCCTGATCGGCAAGAAAATCTTCCAGCTCCTCGATCTTACGCAAATTACTTAACCTAAGGACCCCTCGGCGCTTACCCGTATCCACAATAATTTCCAGAGGCATAACGCCGCTAAAGTTCGCCTCAAAAAAAGCAAGGTCCGTTCTGATCTCACTATCCTCCGGAATATCATCTACCATATATGATACAGATTGTATCTGGTACATACCGTACACCCCTGCCCCGACCAGCACTGCAGTAATAAAGAACACGCGGTAGCGGTAGCGGTGAACAAGCAAATCTATAGCCGTAAGGAACTTATCAAGCCCCTTAAAATGGAGGTGCTTGAGTTTCCTGGTATTAGGCTCTGGCAGGTAACTGAAGATGGCCGGGATAAAAATGATACTTACAAAGAACGTGGCGAAAATGTTTATGCCTGCCACTACACCAAACTCCCGCAGTATAGTAATATCCGTGAAGGCAAGTACACCGAAACCTATTGCGGTGGTGCTATTTGTGATCAGCGTGGCAAGTCCTATCTTCCGTATGATCCGGCTAAGAGCCCGCATCTTATTACCATGCCGGTTAAACTCCTGGTGGTATTTATTAAGCAGGTAAACACTATTGGGAATGCCTATGACGACTATCAGGGGAGGAATAAGGGCTGTTAGCAGAGTAATCTTATACCCGAGTAAGACTATGGTGCCCAATGACCAAACGATCATGATGCCGATCATGATGAGAGGGAAGATAACAGCATCCCATGAGCGGTAAAAAAAGAGGAGAATAAGCCCTGTAATCAGCACACTCAGCATGAGAAACATGTTGAGCTCATCTTTTACATTACTCGCTATGATGGACCGAACAAAGGGCAGCCCCGCAAAGTGCAGCTTTATGCCGGTATTTTCAGTGAACCCATCTCCCAGGTCTACGATATCCTGCACCAGCCTTAGCCGGTCTTCAGAGTTAAGCGTCGCCTTTTCTATGGCTACCAGCATGAGTGTGGCCCCATTTTCAAGGTTCACCACCTGCGACGTGTAAAACCGCTGATCACGTACATCGCGAAGCAAACTGTCAACCTCCCCCTGGCTCTCCGGAATAGTGGGGAAGAGAGGCACAAGATCAAACCGTTTTTCCTGAGAGTTTCGCTCAAGGCGTTGCAGTAAAGGTAGGCTAAGCACGCTTTTGACCCCTTCTACAGCAGTAATCTCATCACTCAGTGCCTTATATCGCCTTAAATTGTCAGCTTCATATAGTGCGCTGTCTTTAACCCCCACGGCCAGGATATTGGCATCTTCGCCGAAAAGGTCTCTGAACTCCTGAAAATACACCATGTCAGGATCGTTGGAAGGAACGATCTTGGCAAAATCGTAGCTGAGCTCGATACGGCTGGCCTGAAATCCCATAAAGACAGTGATAGCTGCCAAAAGAAGGATCAGGTAGAGCCTGTAGCTAAATACTATATGGGCGAGTTTTGTCCACATTTATGTTAAGGGCGTCAAAGGTACAAATTTATTTGTTCCACAGGGAGTTTCCGTGCTGGCATGTACCATTGGTGAGGTAAAATACGTCTTCTGTGCTTGAGAAAGGCCTGATGGCTGTAGTATAGCAACAACAAACACAGCAATCAAACACAGGGAACCCGCTAAAGTTTCCTTCAGACTACCGGCAGGCTGATCCCCATGAGCCTGCGGTAGACACTAACAGCATGGCGGTCAGTCATACCGCTTACATAGTCCACTATAGCCAATGTAATGCGGTAAGCATCTTTGTCCGCCTCTTTTATGGCATAGTGTACCTCTTCAGGAAGCAAGCGGGCAGCGACAGTATGCTTTTTGCTGTTACCAAACAGGTCCTTAAGGCCGGCCGTGCTAAACGCAGCAGGGATAAAAGCGCTTAGCAATCCGCCCAAAACTTCAAACCCTGCCATTTCTCGCTCTTTTACTGGTTGGGCCCGGTATATTTTTTCTACTGAAATAGCACTGATACGGCCTAATGTATTGCTCGCAGGGATATCATCTGTAAGCGACGTGTCATAAGCTCCGCTCAGAATGTCACCTTCCTTTTCTATAAATAAGTCTGTACACTGCCCGATAAGACGACCGATAGCAAGAGCCCTCAACGTACCTATCTTTTCAGAGACACTGCGATACCTTTCCAGCTTGGATGCGTCATAACTATCCCCCAACAGGTCAGCCAAAAGATCCCGGGCTTCCTCAAATGACACAAAACCCAGACGGCAACCATCTTCAAGGTCTATGACATTATAACATATATCATCTGCTGCTTCTACCAAAAATGCCAAAGGGTGGCGGCACCAGGCCATTTCTTCTTCTCCTCCTAGCTTTCTCAGGCCAAGCGAGCGCGCTATGTCGGCAAAAATCTCCTTCTCCGATTGAAAGAACCCGTATTTCTTCTGGCTACGGCGCTTCTTATCCTGTTCATTCATCAGTGATTCGCGAGGATATTTTGTAAATGCCGCAAGAGTTGGGGCTTTAAGCTTCAGCCCCTGATACCCTTTTTGGTTCAGTAGCCTGAAACCCTGAGCATTTCCTTCAAAGTTGCAAAGGTCTTCCCACTGCGCAGTTGAGTAGAGCCCGCTCAGGTCTGAAACCTTGGGGTGATGCCGAAAAAAATCTGAGATAGCATCTTCTCCACTGTGTCCGAAAGGGGGGTTACCTATATCATGTGCTAGAGCGGCTGCCCCTGTAATTGCACCGAAGTCATACAGGTTAATCCCTTTATTTGTCAGTTCATGCTCTTTTTGCAGTATTTTCTCTCCAACTTCTTTGCCAAGTGAGCGCGCTACACTACTTACCTCTATGCTGTGTGTGAGACGAGTATGCACGAAGCTATGCTCAGGCAGAGGAAAAACCTGTGTTTTGTCCTGAAGCCGCCGGAAAGGGTGACTGAAAACGATGCGGTCATAGTCCCGTTCAAAGGCACTTCGCCCTGTCCCGAATGATTCTCCGTTTTGCTTTTCGTCCCCGGTAAGTAACTGTAGCCAATTCATGTAAGGGTATCTGTGTTCCGGGGCAAAAATCGTAAAAATATGGTTAATGACGAATTTTAAAGGGAACGCTGCACAAATATAGGTAGATGACCAAGAATCCTGTTTAGCTTGTTTAACAAAAACTTAAACATTTTTTTGAAATTTTACCTGCTTTTGTAAACTCTTTACGGCTAGCTCCCGTTAGAAATATCAGATGGATTTAAAAGAACAACACGGCTTAAATAGCCAAATATAGGTTTAGTAAGAATTTTGATGCGTATAGTGGTAGTTAGAAAAGGCACCGGAAATTTTTCGGTGCTTTTTTATTTTGTTCAACTATAGATAAACAAATACTCACAAGCACTAATACTTTGTTAAGGAATAATAAGCAATAGATAAACAAACTGAATCCTGGCTAAAGGGTTAATAGAATGATAACCAAACAGAAACCAATCATGAGTACAGATAACCTAATTAATTATGCAACCCTCCAATCATCAAGCATACAAGATTCAGTAGGCAACACCTACGGTTCTGTCTCAGAAATAATCCTGGACCGTACATCTGGAAAAGTGGAGTTTCTGGTGGTAGGCTCCGGTGGCATACTGGGCATAGGTAAAGATTATTTTGTAGTCCCTTACAAAAGTGTGGATATCAACCCTAATACAGGGAAAATTCACATCAACACCACTAAGGAAAAGATTGAAAACGCTCCTCACTTTGATAAAGACAAGGTAAGTAAATGGAGTCAGGAAGATCGTGACGAAATGCTTACATACTATGGCGTGAGTAACCTAAAACACGGCACCAGCCAGGATGATATTAATAAGAGAGAGGGCGGACTTTCTGACCAAAACCATGACTCATACGAAGGCAGCTCTCAGGTAACAAATGCACAGGGACCAGGAAACACCATTCCGGGAAAAAATATGGATTACGATAAGGTGAAAGGCACTAACGAAAACAGCCCGCACTAAAAAAAAGAGCGACTACTCCCCTTATGGAGTAGCCGCTGCCTTTATGTAAAGAAGCCCTTTTTTACTTCTTCGCTTCCAGTTCGCTCTCATAAAGTCCTGAGGCCACTTCCATCAGGTTGATAAATTCTATCCTGTAGCCGTGCTCATCAGCCCCCCTGGCTGACCGTGCCATACTAATGGCGTGCATAAGGGAGGCTGTTCCGGCAAGCTCCGAGCCGCTAAGCAACAGTCCGGCTTCAGCTACTGCCGCTGCCCACCGGAAGTCTTCGCTTACTTTACTTAGAGGCTTTTCACTCCCACACATAAGAGGCATTTCCAACAAGGCGCTCTTATGCCCTTCGGGCTGCTTATACCTGAGCTTTATATTCATCCACTCGCCATTACGTGCACCCTCCTTATTTTCTTTCTGGTATTTAAGAGCGTCTATTTCGGGTAATAAGCTTGACGCCACCCCGGCAGGGATGATCTCATAAAGAGCGGTAACACTGTGGCCGGCACCGATATCACCGGCATCTTTTTTATCGTCGTTAAAGTCTTCATCATTTAAACGACGGTTTTCATATCCTATCAGGCGGTAGCCGGCTACATAGGCAGGGTTAAACTCCACCTGAAACTTCACATCCTTGGCAATCGTCACCAGCGTGCCGCCCATCTCATTCACAAGCACTTTCTTTGCCTCCAGTATATTGTCTATATAAGCATAGTTGCCGTTGCCTTTGTCAGCTAGCAGCTCCATCCGGTCATCTTTATAATTACCTGTTCCGAAGCCCAGTACCGTCAGAAAAACACCACTTTCCCTCTTTTCCTCTATAAGCTTCTGCATGGCCCCATTACTGCTTTCCCCAATATTAAAGTCCCCGTCAGTGGCAAGGATCACACGATTATTACCTTCTTTAATAAAGTTTTTCTCAGCAATATCATACGCCAGCCTTATACCCTGGCCACCTGCTGTACTGCCGCCGGCGTCCAGTCTATCCAGAGCGTTAACTATAGCATCTTTATTATTACCGGCTGTAGCCGGCAGCACCACCCCTGCAGCTCCTGCATACACCACTATCGATACCCTGTCCTGAGGCCTGAGCTGGGAAGTCAGCATTCTGAATGCAGACTTTAATAGAGGCAATTTGTGAGGTTCATCCATTGAGCCGGAGACATCCAGCAGAAAAACCAGGTTGGAAAGGGGCAGAGACTGATTCTCCATAACCCTGCCCTGAACGCCTATCTTTACAAGCCGATGACCTGGCGCCCAGGGGCACTCCGCCTGCTCCAGGTTCACAGCAAACGGGTGCTCCCCTTCCGGCTGGTTATATTCATAGTCAAAATAATTGATCATCTCCTCTACCCTTACAGCATACTGAGGAGGCAGCATGCCATCATTGATAAAGCGGCGCATGTTGCTGTAAGATGCCGCATCCACATCGGCAGAAAAGGTACTTAATGGCTGCCGGAGGGCCGTACGAAAACCTGTTTCCTCCACTTCCGCATAGCTTTCTGTGTTGTGAGGGCCTCCGGATATATTCACCCCGGCAACTCTTCCCGACAAGGACTGATCAAAAACAGCTTCTTCATCAGCCACTTCACTTATAGCATAGCCCAAAGCCTTTTGCTCCCTTTCTATACGCTGAGCTGTTATGACAACTTCCTGCAACTGTTCCACATCTTCTTCCAGACTTACATCTATTACTTTTCGCTTTTTTACCGGCTTAGTAATTGTTTTAAACCCCACATACATAAACCGAAGGTGGCAACTATCTGCGGGCACCTGAATGGCATATCGTCCTGCCGTATCGGTTATGACACCATTAGCCGTACCTCTAATGATGACAGAAACGCCAGGCATGGCAGCTCCTGAACTTGCCTCGGTGACAGTGCCCGTAACGGTATGCTGAGCCAGAGCAGCCGGGATACTAAGTGCCAGGGCTGTAAAAAGAAGAAAAGCGTGATTTAATGTTTTCATAGTGCGTGATCTTTGGAAGGAAGATGCAGGCGAAAACAAGATTCCATAAAAAACTTTTTCAGCGTATTTTTTATGGAATATAGAAAACCGTGCATCTTACCAGGGCAAAAACCCATGATCTGATTACCAGAACCCGGTCCGTACATGTTTATATGGAATAGGTTTAAAAAGGAAAAAGACGCAAGCGACGAAGAGATGCTGGCCCTGTTTAAAAAAACAGGTGATGCGGATGTCCTCGGAAGGCTCTTTGACAGGTACCTGCACCTGGTGTATGGTGTGTGTCTGAAATACCTGAAAAACGAGGAAGACGCCCGCGATGCAGGCATGCAAATCTTCGAAAAGCTGCTTAAGGAGGCTGCCCGGCACGAGGTAGACCGCTTTAAGCCGTGGCTGCATGTGCTTACCAAAAACTACTGCCTGGGCCTGCTACGAAAAAGAAAGCAGCATGACGAGGCAGAGTTAAGGCATATGTATTACCCTGAAGAGGATACCGCAGGGGTGGAAGAGGCAGAAGAGAAGGAGGCCATGTTGCAGCAGCTTGAGTCGGGGCTTCAGGAATTGCCCCCCGAGCAAGCAACCTGTCTGCGCTTTTTTTACCTGGAAAGTAAGAGTTATAAAGACATTTCGGACATGACTGGGTATGACCTGAAAAAGGTGAAGAGCTATATTCAAAACGGTAAACGAAACCTTAAAATTTACCTGGAGAAAAGGGCATGAGTACGGGAGAAACACAACTTTTCACTACCAGCGGAGAGCTGACCCTGCGGGCCATGCAATTGTATAGCCAGGGGGCACTGCCATCTCCTGATAAGGAAAAAGTACAAGCTTACCTCGATGCAAACCCCTTTGAGGCTGAAGCACTGGAGGGCATAAGCCAAGCAGGTGACGCAGAATTTGACAAAGGGTTGGCCGCGCTCCGAAAAGACCTGCGTACTCACATACCCGGAGCCACCTCTCACCCGATTCACGTCAAACTACCTTATTGGCAGGCCGCAGCAGCAGTACTTATCATGCTTACCGCCTTTGCTGCTTCCCTCTTTATATTAGAAAGCCGCTACGGAAGCCCGGATAGCATGCTGGCCATGCAAACCCCTGAAAAGGAAGCCCCTGTCACACAGACAGAAAGGGCGAAACCTGTAGAAAATAACCGTCCCCCCGCCAGTGGTCCGGAAACCAGGGACGTAAGAGAAATTATCGAAGTTCCTGATGAAGAGGAAATAGATGAGCCGACAGAAGCCCCATCCGTAACCGAAAAAGTTGAGGAGGAATTGCTCATAGCGGCTAATAGTATAGAGGAAGAACTGGAGCCTGTGGAGGAAACTGCTTCTTCTGCTTCCTTTAGTACCCATGAAGAGCCACAAATTGCAGCCGCCGACCTGGCCCTCTATGCTGATAGCATGATGCAGGCCCGAAAAGAAAAGCACCAGGAGGCGATGGCCATGGCCCGGAACAAGGACGCCCTCGACACAGAAGAGGCTTTGGTGGCGGAGGCTACAGATGAGGTGCCGGTACATCTTGTGTATGGCACCGTACTATCCGGCAACGGAGCTCCCTTATATGATGTCACCATTTCCATTTTAGGGACGGATAAGTCATTTACCACTGACCGGCAAGGTGACTTTAAAATTACAGTAGACGAACCTACCGACATACTCCGTTTTAGCTACCGCGGTATTAGCGACCTGGATGTCCCTGTAGCGAACAGGGAGCACCTCGTAGTCACCCTGAGTGCTCGGGGCAATGAAGTGAAAACGGTAGGCGAGGATGGTCGTGAGCTACCTGCCAGGTCTAATGCTGCCCCTGGCGGAGGGTATAGCGCTTACAAAACGTATCTGCGTCAAAAGCTAAGCAATCTGCCGGACGGCCGTATCGTGCTGGAGTTTACTGTGACTGAAACCGGGGAACTTAAAGACTTTGAGGTCATAAAAGGAATAAATGAGGTAGCTGACAAAGAACTGATTGAAGCTATGGAAAACGGCCCCAGGTGGCAACCTGCTTTTGAACAGGGCATGGCTGTACCTTCCCGTGCCCGTTACCGTCTTAGAATCCGTTAGCATACTACCATTCTGTGCCGGCTAATTCGTAATTTTGTAACCATGCCGGAAACACCATTGCTGGACGCAAGAGAAGTCAGTAAAACCTTTTCAAGCACACAAGCCATAAAAAACCTGAGCCTGACCCTCCCGCCAGGTGAAAGTATGGCGATAGTAGGACCAAGCGGTGCCGGGAAAACAACACTCCTGCGCTTGCTGGCCGGATTAGAATCACCTGATAGAGGCTGGATAGCATTGTCTGGCCAGAAGCTGGAAGATCCTTCTGAACAACTCATCCCGGGGAATAAGGCAATCCGTATGGTACACCAGAGTTTTGACCTGGCGGCTAACCGCACGGTAGAGGGAAATGTAGACATGCTCCTAAGAGCCTACACAGCAGAATACCGCAGGGAAGAAACGGCCCGGCTACTGAAGGCAGTGAGACTAAACCACATTGCTACACAACCGGTGCATACCCTGAGTGGTGGTGAAAAGCAGCGACTGGCTTTAGCCAGAGCACTTGCCGACGAAAGCCTTCTCATTTTAATGGATGAGCCTCTAAGTCAGCAGGACGCCCTATTGAAGGCACACCTTTATCACATAATACGTGATGAAGTAAGCATGGCGGGCAAAGGGATGATAGTCGTTACACACGACCCGCGTGAAGCTATGGCTGTCGGCCACCGCGTGGGGGTGCTTATAGACGGGAAGCTGGTACAAACAGACTCCCCACAAATACTTTATGAACAGCCTGCTACGGAAGAAGTGGCGGGGCTAATGGGGGGTATTTCAATACTAGAGAATGAACGATGGCTTAGCCTTACCAAGGGTGAGGCACTACCTGCAGGGCCTGGCAAGGTAAGCGGCTACAGGCCTGAATCACTTACTGTTAAGCCACTATCCCACGGCCCCTTTACCATTGAACGCATCACCTATCAGGGCGCATTTTCAGAAATAGAGGTAATCTCCGAAGATGTCACTCTCCTTATCAGAACCACCAATAAGAGATTATCCACCGGCCAAAAAGTAAATGTATACAGGAAAAATAAGTCAATGATATCATTTCCAGATAGGGAGAAGTAAGGTTTTGGGTAATTTAATGTCCTGAAAAAGAAATAATTGGTGCACTTTTATTGTTAGCAATCCAGAAGCAATGGTCTATGAAAGCCTTTTATACAATTATAGTCTTTACCCTCCTAAGCCTGCCTGCATTTGCCACAGATGAGCCGGAAGTTTATTATAAAAAAAGTGAAGATGGAGCCTACCTTTTCTATGCGGATAATGAAAGCTATAGCCCCTACCAGGTAGAAATATCATTTACCCAAAAGGAGAACCTGAAAGTAGGCGTCCCCCTCCCTTACTTCTTTGTGGTGGACGGAAAAGAAAAACAAAAATTTCTCTTTAAGGCCGTACCTACCGGCGAAGGCACTATGCGCCTTAAGTATTCTTTCAGTTTTCTCAAAGGCGACCCTTCAGCCAAGCCTGACGGGTATCTTTACCATTTTCCATTTGCGCATGGCGAAAAACGAAGAGTGGATCAGGGATACTTTGGCAAATTCAGCCATGCGAACCTTCATGCCGTTGATTTTCATATGAAAGAAGGCGAGCCTGTATACGCCGCACGCGGTGGCCTGGTGGTGGAGGTGCGTGAAGACAGCAATCGGGGCGGTGCTAATCCCGCATATGAAAAGCATGGTAACAAAGTGATTATCCTGCACGAAGACGGCACTTTTGGCGAGTATGCCCACCTCAAGCAATATGGGGTAACAGTAGAGGTAGGTGAAGAAGTATCAGCAGGGCAGCTAATCGCTAAAAGTGGTAATACAGGCTTTAGTAGTGGCCCACACCTTCATTTCATGGTATACAAGGCCGAAAAGCTATTTCACACTACAGTGCCCGTAAAGTTCAGAAGCCATGCCGGGAAGCCGGTGGAAGTAAAACAGGGTAAGTTCTATTACGCCACCCACCCCGGAAAACCATCTTTTGAGGTGGTATCGGAGGAGGAAATTGATGTGGAAGAACTTGAGAAAAATAACCAAATGGTCGCCGCTACCGGTGACTTCACCATAAAAGCCGAGCGAATAGATAATACCATATTGCTGTATGCGGAAAATGGTAAAGGCAAAACAGTTGAAGGCACGCTACACCTGGATCTGACTAACTTATCTGCTGGCAAACCTCTTCCACTGGAATTTAACGTACCCGCCAAAACCCGCCAATTCCTGATAAAACTTACGCCTGGCGACCCATTGAAAAATAGCGGCTTTAAGATGCGATACGACTTCGAAAGGTAGCGAGCATTAGATTTGAAACATATCAGAACAAGTAAGAAGACACCCATTCTTACGCACCTTAATCCTAACAGGTGTTTGGAATACCGGGAAATTTACTATCTTAGTAATGGTGTGAATCGAAAAGAATCGGAGTGATTCCGTTCTTGATAGCCCGGCCAGGCCGGGCTATTTTATTTTCCTATCTTCCCAGACTTCAGTGATCAGTTGCAACTACATTTGTACCAGACGATTTATCCTTAGGTTCCATACTGAGAAAAGCACCGGGCAGGGAACTCAGCGCATTTAGCATAAAAAACATCAGACTAACGGTCACGCTCAGCTCTTCATCGAACATAAAAAAACGGCTCCCGTACAAAAATACCACTTCTCTTAATCCAAGACCCCCTACGGATATAGGTATTACAAAAGCGATGCTTGAAACGAGAAATAATAGCACATAGATATGAATGCCATTGGGATTGCCAAGTGCAGCCAATAAACATATCACACTAAGAACCTGAAGCACCTGGACACAGATGGCAAGAATGTTAACCCTGCCGAATATGGGCAAAAACTTCCTGAAGAACAGCCAGAGAAACAGGTAAAAGAGAGGATAAATCAGAATAAGGCCTCCGATTGAAAGCAGACGCCATTCAAAGGATACGGCAAGCCAGTTTACCAATAGTAATATGATGCCTATAATTGCTACTAGGCCACTAAGCCTATCTGTGATCAGGGCTTTGATAACCGGCCCGGGCCGCTGGCCGAACCACTTTTTGATGTAAAATACTTTGTATCCGTCCCCGCCTATACCACCAGGCAGCAATAGGTTAAAAAACATACCGCGATAGTAAAGCAACAAGTTTTGGAAAGCAGTAATCCTTATATATAACAGATCAAAAAAGAACTGCAACCTCCTTGCACTAACTACCTGTGAAAGGTTGAGAGCGATCAGGGCCGATAGTAACCACCATAAATTTGCACGACGCAGAATATCAATACTCTGCCGCCATTGTATGTTACATGCGACAAAGGCCAGACAAGCAATAGTACCTGCTATTTTAAGCCCTGGTTTTAGATATTTCCTATTTTGTTTAAGAGCCACCTATTTAAAGCTGTTAACTAGCCCGGCTAGAAGCCAGAAGGGGTAGACCGGATTCCTGCTAGCAGAAAAGAAAGCGAAGAAAAAGGATAGACCACTACCATACACCCTTCCTAAGTGTTTTAATATAGGAAGATAAAAATTCATATCTTTCATCCTCAGTATGATAAGACCCTTAAGAGCGAAAAGATGAATAGGTCTTCTGTAAAGCTTTTGAATAAACGGGATCAGGACACACATAACCCTCAAGACATGGCCTACACCGTATCGAAAGGCACCAAGCTTACGCAACTGAACCTTTACACTACGAACTCCCTTTGCGTAAAACAGTATAAATATAAACCGGTATAGCTCGCTATAATGATACCATGCTTAAAACTACACATGCTACCTTAAGCCGCTAAAAGCCAGCAGTTATATAATTATTAAATACAATTTACAATAACATCATACCCAGTGGTCAGAGTTGTTTTTGCATTTTGGTTAACATTACCTTTTCACTCACTAAGGTCTGATGTATGCTTCGAATAGCCATTATTATATCGCTTAGCCTTTTGGTATTTTACAGTAATATCAACGGTATTTCTATCTACATATTAGATGAGGCAAAAAACGCTACCTGCGCCCGCGAAATGTATGAACGTGGCGATTTAGTCGTTCCCACTTACAATGGTGACCTGCGAACTGAAAAGCCTCCTCTACACTATTACTTTATGATGGCAGCTTATGCAGTCAGTGGTACCACTCCATTTACCGCACGATTTTTTTCAGCGTTCATGGGTGTGTTCACTGTTCTGATCGTCTATTTCTTCACGAAGCACTACCGAAACGAACGCTCAGCTTTTTATGCCTCCCTGATAATGCTCGCATCTCTAATGGCTGGCATACAGTTTCACTTGTCCGTGCCAGACCCCTACCTTATAGCTTTTATGATGCTGGGTACTCTATTTTTGTACCGTGCCTGGCAACGGGAACATGCCGGCTATATGATAGCTGGCTACACCTGCCTCGGGCTTGCCTTCTTAGCAAAAGGGCCTATTGCTGTGATGTTACCGGCCTTCGGCATATTATTGTTCTTTCTGTTCCGTAAAGAGTTCAATTGGCCTAACGTTAAGAAACTGGCACCCTGGTGGGGTTTACTCATCATCCTTATTGTTACATTTCCGTGGTATTATCTCGTAGGCCTTAAAACAGATGGCGAATGGCTTAGGGAATTCTTTTTTAAGCAGAATGTTGAGCGATTTACCTCTACTATGGAAGGTCATGGAGGCTTTCCATTTTCGGCCATTGTCATACTTTTTGCTGCGCTTCTGCCTTTCAGCGTGTTCATTCCACAGGCGGTAATTGAATTATGGAAGGCGCGTAAATACGACCATTTTACATTTTTTGCACTTTCCTGTGGTACAGCCATTGTTCTATTCTTCTCATTCTCACGAACCATATTACCCAGTTACCTTTCACCTGCAATACCATTTTTTGCTATAGTACTGGGAAGCTACCTGAATAGAATTCCGGAGCGAATTAAGCAACCAAAAAACATAGCAACAGCCTTATATGCACTGGTATTTCTGACAATGATATTGCCCCTCGCTGCTTATTTTGGTCTGGAGCAGGATAAAGGCCTCAATCACCTGAGCCATCTGGCTTTTTACCTCCTGCTATTACCTATTGGGGCTATTGTCGCACTGGTGTTATATAAGAAAAACAAAGTCGAGAGAACAATATATGTACTTGCAGGAAGTTTCATTGCCACGTTCGTGATCATCATGTACGTGGTGCTTCCTCCTATAGATCGCACCAATCCCGTATACCACTCGCGTAAAATATTAGAGGCCTACGCCCCGAAAATATATTATTACGAAAGAATGAATGCAGCATACGCCTTTCATTATGGAAAGGTTATACCTAGAATACCCTCCGAGACTGTACTGGATTCGCTGCTCAGGGCGGATCCGGAAGCGCTTATCATAAGCCGAAAAGACAAGCTAGGCGACTTACTTCAGAATAAGCCTGCCGTGGAAGTCTTCAGGCGCAAAGACCTTTTCGATTTGCATACCACCATAATATTTAAAGGCAGACCAAAAGAAGGTCAGGGCTTGGTTTCAGATAAGTGAGAAGGACGGGGCATGCTCACACCAAGTGTAAGCCTTGCATCAGTACGGTTGAAAAATGAAAAAGCATGACAAAGCTGCCATACCAAGAGGGTAGAGAAAGTACCCAGCACCATACCGGCATACACATCCACATAAAAATGCTGTAGCAAATAGATCCGTGAAATGCCTATTACAGTAGCCATGCTGAGCATGAAGCATGTAAGCCAGCGGTTTTGCCCTATCAAACTAATAAAGAGAGCGAGTGCAAATGCAGTGGCAGTGTGCCCGCTGGGAAAAGACATGTGGGTATGAACCTGCACATGAGGCACGAAATGAAGCGCATCGGCATTAGTGAACCATGCTGCCGGCCGAGGCACACCGCCAAATACTATTCGCTTACACAATGCTACCAGGACACAGTGTACCAGACCTGCACCGGCGGCTATGATAGCGTACCGGAACCTGATAAATAGACAAGCGATGATGGTGGGAGCGAAAACTATTCCGTCACCTAGGTAGGTAGCGTTCTTAAAAAACCAATCTGTAAAGGGCGTGTGCAATCCGTTCAGATACAAAACAATATCCCCTTTAGTTAAAAAGGTAAGGGGAAAAATACCGGCGGCAAACCAATAAAGTGATAGATGGAGTTGCCGGGCCCGAGGTGCGTTAGACATACATAATAAGGTTTTCCTAAATGTATTCCGATAGTAAAAACTAGCGATAAAGCCTCATTAACCTCTATGTAAAATTTAGACGGCTAAGTTTACGGTCAGGTCACGACAGTTTTTCCTCTGAAATTTCTGATCACATTTATTTAATAAAGCCTCGCCACCCTTCTATTCAGGAATGCTTTTCCGCTAAAACCTAAATGCTGTGATAAAATAATAATTTTTCACCAATTAGCACACGATCTCCCTTCACCATATAAAGTAAAAGGTGACTTGTGTAAATCTTCTGAAGACTCACAACGACAATATGAAATAGACTTTAGCAAGAGCCTGTTACTACAGAAATTATTCCCAATCTGGCACAACCCCACTTTTGAAGCTATCTACTTCAATTCGTAGTTAGGAAACTTTTTGCCAAAAACTAGCCAGATCAGCCGCTACCACCAACCCTTATTTATAAATGTCCCAGCCAACCATTTTTTCCACAGTCCCTCTGTCCGGCGGACTCTGAATGCCAAGCCCCTCCGGGAAAAGCATTCTTAGCAAGGTATTTACCGAAGGCTCAATCCACGCTGAGCTGACCTCATCATTATAGGAAATCAGCACACTGACCTGCATAAGAAGGGTCAGCTTTTCGAATAGGGGCTTTGCCGAATACTGCATGGTATCAGCATCTTTATCCGTAAGAGCAGCAGCTAAGTTAATCAGATTCTGAAGCAGATTAAGACATTCAGCCGCCTGGGGATGCGACCAACCAGCAAGAGTAGTACTTATTTCTGTGCACAGATGCTTAAAGCCATCCGACTTGGCTGTTGCCCGTAGCATGTCCAGCAGCATAATATTACCAGCACCCTCCCATATAGGCAATACCATACTATCCCGCATAAACTTAGGGATTACCCCATCCTCTATATACCCCATGCCTCCCATCAGCTCCATACTTTCACGAATGCTGTACACGCTGTTAGCCGCCGTACAACGCTTAAGCATAGGGGTAAGTAGCCGGAGCAAATGAGTTTCGCTTTCATTACCATTATCAGCATTGTCAAGTGCCCTGATAGCACGCCAGGTCATATAAAAGTTTGCATTATAGAGTGCAGCCAGCTCAGCCAGTTTACCCCTGACCAAGGCATGGTCCAGAGCTTCCGCACCAAAGGTATGGCGATGCTTCAAAAAAGTATAGGCCTCTACCAGTCCTCTGCGCGTCATTCCTATAGCTGACATAGAATTATACAGCCGTGACAGATTTATCATATCGGTCATTATCCGGAAACCTTCACCCTCAGCACCCACACGCCTGGCAAGCGTACCTTGCATGACACATTCCGCACTGGCCATGCTTCGTACACCCAACTTGTCTTTGAGCCGTACAATATTTAGGTCATTCTTAGAACCATCAGGCAGGGTCGGTTCCACAAGAAATATAGAAAGACCCCGGGTCCCCTGCACACTATCATCCGTACGCGCCAGGGCAAATATGACCTCAGCATTAACATTACTGCAAAACCACTTTTCACCATACAGGCGGTAGTAGTCATCCTTTTCATGCACCGCTTTAACAAGGTTGGCCCCTACATCCGATCCACCTGCCTTTTCAGTGAGAAACATAGCCCCCGTATAAAGGTCTTCTGCATTTTCTGTCCAGATATGCGGCATAAGACGCTCCCGGTCCTCATCGGCACAGTACTTGTCTACCAGCCTGGCCGCCCCGTCCGTCATGCAAAGCGGGCAGTAAAGGCCATTTTCCACCAGCGTAAACAAAAAGCCCGGCGCAAAGCCTACCCGGTGCCTCTCAGGCCCAAAACGCTCCCTGTATTGAGGGTCCCACTTCAGGGAAAACATACCTGATTTCACAGCCAGGCGCGTCAGCGATTCATAAGCCGGATGAAAACGTATCTCATCCACTGTTTCACCCAGAAAATTCCTCTTCACCAGTTCAGGACCATGCTTATCCGCTTGCAGACTCAGGGCGTCCATTTCAGTGGCAGCCCTCTCACCTAACTCTTCCAGTCGGTCATTAATCTCTTCTAACGTACCAGGTTTAAGTTCTTTAGAGATCACATGCCGGAAGATCACATCACTACGGTAAAAATTCAGACTAGGCGAGTAGTCATGCAGCACTTTATTTTTTGAAGAAGCTTGCGGTGTCATTATGTCCGACATAAGATAAATGCGATTAGTATATACGGATACCTGTTTAGGAATTGCAATATGAAAATTACAAACATTTTGGGTAGATGCCAGAGTGTTCAAGAGTGAAACAACCTACCTACAAGATAATTAACCGATGTACGTAACTTTTATTTAATTTTTCACGTTAGAATTTTTGAAAGTAGAAACATTTTCCTACTTTTGTAATCCCATTAGGGAAAACAACATCGCGGGATGGAGCAGTTGGTAGCTCGTCGGGCTCATAACCCGAAGGTCGCAGGTTCGAGTCCTGCTCCCGCTACTAAGAAAAGGTCGACTTGGTCGGCCTTTTTGCATTTATACCCTCTACACTGATGTTCACCGTTTACGTTATTTACGCAAAAGCTTTCGATAAAATCTATATCGGCTATACGTCTGACCTTCAGCAAAGAATCCTATCCCATAACAAACTGGCAAAAAAAGGGTGGACTATTAGGTTCAGGCCATGGGTAATCATACACACTGAACAGTTCAGTACTAAAGCCGAGGCAATGATGAGGGAAAAACAACTGAAGTCCAGCCGGGGAAGAAGCTTTATCAGAGAATCCATTTTACCCAAAAACTAGCACAAAGGGCTCTTATCCGTCGTAGGACGGACGAAGGTTCGAGTCCTGCTCCCGCTACTAAGAAAAGGTCGACTTGGTCGGCCTTTTTGCATTTATACCCTCTACACTGATGTTCACCGTTTACGTTATTTACGCAAAAGCTTTCGATAAAATCTATATCGGCTATACGTCTGACCTTCAGCAAAGAATCCTATCGCATAACAAACTGGCAAAAAAAGGGTGGACTATTAGGTTCAGGCCATGGGTAATCATACACACTGAACAGTTCAGTACTAAAGCCGAGGCAATGATGAGGGAAAAACAACTGAAGTCCAGCCGGGGAAGAAGCTTTATCAGAGAATCCATTTTACCCAAAAACTAGCACAAAGGGCTCTTATCCGTCGTAGGACGGACGAAGGTTCGAGTCCTGCTCCCGCTACTAAGAAAAGGTCGACTTGGTCGGCCTTTTTGCATTTATACCCTCTACACTGATGTTCACCGTTTACGTTATTTACGCAAAAGCTTTCGATAAAATCTACATCGGCCAGGCTATACGTCTGATCTACGGCAAAGAATTCTCTCTCATAACAAGCTGGCAAAAAAAGGTGGACTATTAAGTTCAGGCCTTGGGAAATCATACATACCGAACAGTTTAATAGCAATGCTGAGGAAAAAACAACTGAAGTCCAGCCGGGGTAGAAGCTTCATCAGAGAATCCAATGATTAGCACAAAGGCTATTACCCGTCGTAGGATCATAGCCGTCAAGCTAAGGGCCTATATTACTGCTCAACCCCGCACTAGTATGGGTGAACAGCATAGGTAGCATAAGCCATTCTCATATGGACATTGACTCCTTTAAACTACCTATCGGCAAAACGTACCGGCGCCCATTTATGCAAAATCTAGCCCTGATTAGCTGGATTTGTGAGAGCTGAGTCGGTATAGCTAAGCAGCGATTCCTCTCCCGTGGGAGAGGCCCGAATTTCGGGGACAGATTAGAAAACCTTCCAGCGTTTTCTAATCAGGGGAGGGCATGTATTGCAGAATGCTTCTTAAAGCAGCCAGTTACGGCAGCTTCTAATGCTATTCCACCGGAATGCCGGTCCAACCTTGGTTCAAAAAATACTCTGGCTTTTTGAACCGTCCCCGTCAGTCAGCTGACTGATGGAGAATGGCTAACATTCTATTTTTTAGCCACTTACATTCTTAACTTGACGGCTATGGCCGGAATGCCGGCCCAATCTTGACCCATGAAGCATTACGTCCTTTTTGAACCGTTCCTCCAAGAGGGCTCGGATAGGCCAATAGACTATTTTTAAAACTCTTTACATCCCTAGCTTGACGGCTATGGTCGAAGGACAGACCCAGGGTCGAGTCCTGTTCCCACTACTAAAAAAAGGCCGATATTAGTCAGCTTTTTATTTCCCTATCTATACAATTCTCTCACCCTCAGATACAAATCATTTTCTGCAAGACCACAGGAGATCACCTCTCTATCCAAAAATGCAATCCAATTGCATTTTAAAAAATAAATTATGATATAAATTTAATGCATTTTAGCTTTATAGTTATATTAATATTGAGTGATAGCCCTCATTTTTTGTTTAAAGACCTCATTTTAATGCGACTTATTTGCAAATAAAGGAACCCGCTAATAATTTGATAGCATCAACTAACATTATTTTGAATGCTATGAAAATAACAAAACTTACGGGCTGGTTATTGGCCGGACTCACAGCATCATTTGGCTTTGCCTCATGTAGCGAAGAAAATGTTTCACCGGTAGAACAGCCGGTTGTATTACAGGACAATTCGGTAATTCCTGACCAATATATTGTCGTGTTTAAAGATCAAAGTACGCCTGGTAGCCGGATTGGAGAACCAACATTTACAGACAGGGAAGAAAAGAAAAAATATGCTTCAGATCGCCGCCGTACGGTCAATGCCCACATTGAAAAGGTAGCCACCGAAGCCAACATCCGACAGGAGAATATACTGGCGCGTTATTCAGCCGTAATGAGCGGATTCTCCGCAAAACTCACTGCAGAAGAAGTAGAGAGCCTTCGTAACAACCCTGCCGTAGCCTATGTAGAACAAGACCGCGTAGTCACGCTGGACCATGACGTTGAAGCTGTATATACTGCAGAGGAGTATGTAAAAGCATCTGGTGCCTCATCCAACGCTGCTCAAACGACGACTTGTGCTATATCTAATGCCGGCGGCTTTGGTAGCGGTGCCGGAAGCAACCTGTTTATATGGATTGTAGATACCGGGATAGATCTAGACCACCCGGACCTGAATGTAAATACACAATATGGCAGAGCTTTCGTGGATGGCAGCCCGGATGATGGCAACGGACACGGTACTCATGTAGCAGGTATCGCAGGCGCCATAAGCAACTCAATAGGCGTAGTTGGTGTATCTGCAGGGGCTCCTGTAGTACCCGTGGATGTATTCGGCTCTTCAGGCAGCACCAGTACTTCCACAATTATTAGTGGTATGGATTATGTCGCTCAAAATGATATAACCGGAGATGTCGTTAATATGAGCCTCGGGCCGCGCTACCGCACAGGATGCTCTAGTACTAGTGCCTACCGCAGTGCGCTGGAAAGGCTGAATGACCAGTCACTTATCGCCCTGGCTGCCGGTAACTCTGCAGATGACGCAGCTTACTATGATCCGGGATGTCAGAATCTGACGAATGTATTTACAGTGGCCAGTATGACATGCAGCAAAGGGTGGTCTTCATTTTCAAATTATGGCACCCCTGTGGATTATATTGCAACCGGCAGTAGTGTTACCAGCACTTATCGCGGTGGTGGATATGCGACTATAAGCGGCACTTCAATGGCCTCTCCCGTCATTGCCGGTGTGCTTCACCAGCGTGGTAGCGCCCCCCGCAGTTGCGGTACCGTAAGCTATGGTGGCAGAAGTTACACTATCGGCTGTCGTTAAAACCTTATTATCTATATGAACAGAGCAGCCCGCTTATCTAAGCGGGCTGCTCTGTTTCAATCCCAAGGCGACATATCATTTTTCCCTCACCCACGACCTACCTTCTAACTTTCTTCAAGCTTCTCCAATTTCAACCTAACCGAGTCGATTACATTCCGCATAAGCGTTTTACTTTCTTCCACTAGTATCTCCATTCCAGCCTGGTCTACTCCCTGGCTGACACTTACCTCTATGCTATCAAGCCGGTGAACAACCTGGGTCAAATCGAGCAAATCAAGCATCGGCTTCCTTACGTGTAATAGCTCTTTCATCAAGCCAGGGTTTTGTTGTTCCAAAGCCAGCAAGTATTCATCATACAAGCTTTCAAAATCATGAAGCGTATTTCTGATTAACCTCTTCATACCTTCTATATTCCCCCTGAACAGCTCATTTATCTTATGTAAGGAAGGCTCTGGCGTAACCCTCTTGCTAAAAAAGCCTCTGCTGGAAGGATAGGTCTCCGGCAACGCAATCACAGGAACAGAAACCCTGTCTTTTGCCGCATGCGCAAAGATCTTTGCTCTCAGATCCTCGGGGTCAAATGGCTTGGTAATGACATCATCAAAATAGTTTGCCTCTGCATTCTTCTTTAGCTCGGCAGGGGTGTCAGCAGTAAGAGCAATTATCGGTGTACTGGCATTGGCGTTATCCTTTTGACTTTTAATTTTCTGCGCAGCCTGATATCCATCCATGATGGGCATGCGCACATCCATGAGAATAACATCGTATACAGAAGCGGCGCATTTATTCATCGCCTCCATACCATTAATCGCCTCATCTGTCTCAAACTCACCCCAAAGTTCAAGGAACTGTAAAAGCACCATCCGGTTAATCTCAGAGTCCTCCACTATCAGGAGACGCAGCTTTCCTGATGCTTCCTCCCCATGTCCCTTAGTATCAGTATCACGGTTCTCGACAGGCTGGCAAATCTCTACTGGCAACTTGAAATAAAATGACGAGCCCTCACCTACAGTACTGGAAACATGAATACTGCTACCCATTATCTCCAGAAGCAACTTAGTTATAGACAAGCCAAGACCGGTGCCTCCATAATTACGTACCGTAGAGATGTCTGCCTGAATAAACTTCTCAAAAATTAGCGATTGTTTATCAGCGGGTATCCCACATCCGGTGTCCTTTACTTCAAAGTCGAGCCATGCAGTTTTATCTTCCTGTGCGGAAACCCTCACACTCAGCCATACGTGACCGTTTTCCGTAAATTTGATAGCATTACTAAGCAGGTTATTAATTATTTGAGATAACCTGAGGGAATCCGTACAGATGATCTCCGGTACATCATCAGTAATAGTCAGAACCAGCTTGTTGTTCTGCTCATCTGCACGAAGAGAATGCGCCTTTTCCAGGCTATGAAGAAGGTTTCTTAAGTCTAATGGAGTATGCTCAATATCTATCTTGCCGGCTTGTATTTTACTGAAGTCAAGAATGTCATCCACCAGCATACGCAGATTATCAGCGGAGAATTTGATTGTGTTAATATCTTCTGCCAACTGGCCTTCCTGATTTTTATGCATAAGAAGATTTGACAAGCCTATGATCGCATTGAGAGGGGTGCGTATCTCGTGGCTCATATGAGCAAGGAACTCATCCTTGGCATTAGAGGCCTTTTCCGCCTCCTCTTTGGCCCGACGCAGTGCCTCTTCCATTTCCCGTCTTTCTGAGTAGTCCGTGAGAATCTTGAGATATCCAGGATAGTCTTCCCCTTTAATTCTAAGCGGCATAATAGTACCCCGGCCATAAAAACGGCTGCCATCCTTGCGCCGGTACCAACCTTCACTTTCTACTTTTCCCTTTGTCTGGGCTATTCTGGCTTTATTACTTAGTTTATCTTCACCACCATTATCAAGGTAAATGATATTTCCACTTTTACCCATCACCTCTTCCCTATCATAACCTATTATCTGCTCAGCCCCTGCATTCCAATCCGTTATGTAAAGATCAGTATCCATGGTGAATATGGCATAGTCAGTCGCACTTTCCATTATCAACTTCAAATGTGCCTCACTAAGCTTTACCGACTCCCGTGCACGTCTTAATTCAGTAATATCCTGGAAAGTGCTAACCCCTCTTATGATCCGGCCCTTATCATCATGTACCGGTGCAGAATTTATAATCAAGGTAATCAGAGAGCCATCCCCTTTTCTATATAATACCTCCTCCTGCTGAGTAACGATGCCTTTAAGAGCTTTTGCCAAAGGGTATTCGTTATATTTCAGGGGAGTACCATCCCTATGCAGAGCATGGTAACGAGAGTATCCGCTTATATTTTTTGTTTCGATCTTGTCATGACCGAGAATTTGCTTAGCTGCTTCATTTTGAAAGAGTAGTTCGCCACTCGGCGCCGCGGCTACTGACACACCTACCGGTAATTGATCCATGGTGGTATTCACCAGTGCCTCATTTTCACGAAGGGCCTCTTCCACCTTTTTTCGGTCGTCTATATCTATGATAGATCCCACATACCCAGAAAACTTTCCCTGATCATCCCAGGTAGGCTTACCTGCATCTATCACATGATGGTATTCACCACTCTTCAGCCTCAACCTATACTCCAGCCGAAACGGAACCTCCTGCCTGTTATACTCCAGAAAATCCTTCCTGATTTCTTCAAAATCATCCGGATGAACAGCATCAAGCCACCCAAACCCCAGTGATTCCTCATAAGGCATACCCGTAATCTCAGTCCACTCCTGGCTAATAAATGTACACTTGCTTTGAGCATTTGTGACCCATAACGGAGCCGGTGCAGTATCCGCAAAAGTCCGAAATCGCTTTTCACTTTCTTTCAGTGCGATTTCAGCTTTCCTCCTTTTAGTGATATCCGTAAATAACAGGGCTACATAACCCTCATTTCCCACGCTAAAGGCTTCTACATCAAACCACCTCCCCAATGCTTCAGAGCCCTGCTCAAACCGAATGCGCTCCCCCGTAGTAGCCACCCTTCCATAGGTTTCTATCCAGTGTTTTTCCAGGTTCGGAACCAATTCAAGAGCTGTTTTCCCTACAGGATCTATCAGCCCCGTATGCTTCGTAAAAGCAGGATTTGATTCTATGAATTGATAATCATAAGCATTGTGGTGCTTATCAAATAGTACCTTGATTACACAAAACCCTTCATAAATAGAATTAAAAAGATTCTGAAACCGGTCTTCGCTCTGCTCAAGAGCAATTTCAGTTGACTTAGATTCCGAAATATCCTTAAACACTAACCCAACAAGCCCCGAATCCCGGGAGCCCACCGGAAAGGCATTGATGGAAAACCATCGCTTACCTAGGTGCTCTGAAAATTTTTCAAACTTAACGGGCTCACCCTTTTCAGCTACCCGGCCATAGGTAATAAGCGAATCAGCGTCATAGTCAGGAATTAACTCAAGGATAGACTTACCCGCTACACCCTTCAGCCCTGTATGTGACTCAAAGTTGGGGTTTACCTCTAAAAAGATAAAGTCCACAGGCTCACCCTCCTCATCAAAAACCATTTTGATAAGGCACATACCTTCATCTGCATAGTTAAACAGCGGTCCTAACGTGGGTACATGGGGGCTACTACCAGACATCCGATCATGATCTTTCACTGGTTAAGCGATAAAGCATTCATCATGATTCTTACGAAGCAATAGCCGGTTATGTTTTTCGTGCGTAAAGAGGCTTGAGTGATAGGCATTATAATTTTTTTTAAAAAAGGCAGTATGCCATACTATAAAAGAAAAAGTTAAAAAAATAGCAGATAATAAAGATAGCAGTACGATATTTCACCTGCTAAAATACAACTTTTTTATCCAATAAAAACCTACCCTTTTTCCATCCTGTTCGATACGGAGAAGTCATACATCAAAATCATGCAAGTACATTTCCAAACGTACTATTATTTGATACAGATAGTTGACTATTAATGGCTAATAAACAGTAAAATGAAGCAAGTCAGGCCCTGCTAATTATATGAAAGCGTAAGCCCTCATTACACCCTTCAGCCATCCTTTTAGCATATCCCGCAATTCATAAATAGTTAGATTTTCATTACATAAGTCACATTTTCACCTTCCTCCAAATGGTATTAAACGTAATTTCGTAGGCTATTGCATACCTTAATATGGTTCAACGGTGACTCATCATCTCGCAGAAAAAGACATTTTACAGGTCGAGTCCGAACTGGACTGGCTATCCCGTATAATCGTATTTCGCCTCACTAAGCCGGAAGCAAAGATCGATTTTCAAGACATAGCCCATGCTCCTGACCTAAAAGAAGGTACCCATTACATGGCCTTTGTGGAAAAATACGAGTGGGGCCCTTCCGAAAGGCTTGCCCTGGCCCTCGGTATCGCCGCAGTGTATAAGCCTGAAGTATTACTCCCCTTCACTGAAAAATTTAAGGATACAGCCCTGCAGTACCGGTTTGGCGGCAACGTCCGGGAGCGCAGCATAAGCTTTACACCCACCGTACGTACCATATGGTTTCTACTTTCAGGAAATGACCCTGTTCTCATACAACATTACCGGCACGTACTTCATGGTAAGCATCGCCTTTTCCGTGATGACATTTTACGTTTTACCGGGAGTACGGAATCAATGGCCCTTCCCCATCGTGAGGTTGAAATAGACGACCGTTTTCTGGATTACTTCATCGGTGAGCCATATCCCCGCCTGGACAATGAAACCGATTTTCCTGCTACCTTATCCGAAACACCGCTAAGCTTTGAGGATGTAGTGCTACCGGACAAGGTAAAAGCAGAGCTCGAAGACCTCACCAAGTTCATCCGTAACAGGCATAAGCTCAGAGCCCTTGGTGATATTCGCAAAAGACTTAAAACAAGCTATGTCGTCATATTCAGCGGGGAACCCGGCACAGGTAAGACGGTAACCGCCCGCACCATCGGCAAAAAATACGGCATGCCCGTGTATATCGTAAACCTAAGCCGCATTGTAAGCAAATACATCGGGGAGACCGAAAAAAACCTCGAGCGCGTATTCGACCGGTTTGATGGCCAGGACTGCATCCTGTTCTTCGATGAGGCAGATGCATTGTTCGGCAAAAGAACAGAAGTAAAAGACAGCAAAGACCGTTACGCCAACCAGGAAGTCGCCTTTTTGCTTCAAAAGATAGAAGCCTTTGAGGGCATCGTCATACTCGCCACCAATGTAAACGATGTACAGCAGTCATTTGACAAAGCATTTCAGCGCCGTATCCGCAGGCAAATAAAATTTGAGTTCCCTACCGAGGCAGAACGGCTTCTGCTTTGGGAGAAAACCCTTCCTGCCCCCTTCGCCTACGAAGAGAGCCTGGCACAAAAGCTCGCCCGCAACTATCAGCTTACCGGCTCCAACATCCATAATATAACTTCAGATGTGATCATTGAGGCCCTCGACCAGGACACGAAAATGGTAACCTTTGATATGGTCGAGCCTTATCTGAAAACAGAATTCCAGAAGCGCGGCATGAAATACGAAGTCACCACCGATGACATGGTGCAGAAAAGCCCCCAGAAGCGCCTGGGCAATGTATACAGAAGAAATTTTTGATATCCGGCTATGGGAGAACCCGCAAAAGAGTTTGAAACAGGCTATGCCGAGCAGGAAAATGCCCTCGCTCAGGCCGAAACCTCTGCAAGAGAGGGCAGGGCTGAATTAGACAGCAGGTATAGTCATTTTACTAGCCTCAATACACTCCGGGGCTCCGTCGGGCTAGGAGGAGACAATGACCCCGATGATGTCACCCTCTTATTAAATCACCTTTACGCCCTCGGACTCATCGATAGCGACTCCTACTGGGAGGAAAAATACATGGCCGATTACTACCGCGGGCAGTTGGTTATGACCAACCGCAGCGTACCGGCCAGTAACATTCCCGGTATAATAGAAGGTATAGAAAAGTGGCAAAGAAGCTTCAGCCAGGGAGAAGTATCCCGTCTCATCACACCAGCCTCATTCGCTGAACTAAAAAGTACCTCCCGCCAGCAGATGAGTGAGGCCGAGAATACCAGCGGCCCAAGTGATACGCTGGATGAGGAAGCCCCTGGCGCCTACCTCGTCCCCGATGGAGCATCTATACTCGTATTCAAAAGCCTCATGAGTGATCAGGTGGTAGAAGAGATCAATGCCCCCGCCAGACTATTAGAGATAAGAGCCGGCACAGCAGGTCTTATTTACGTCAGGGTACAGGTGGAAGGCCGCGAAGTAAGCGGCTATGTTGACAATAATAAGGTACAGCATCTGCTGGAAACAGTAGTCGTGACAGCCAATGCCCCTGAACCCCGCAATACAGTCATGAGGGCGGACGGCACCATATACCACGAAGAGGATGCCAGCGGCACCCAGATAGCCACCCTCAAACGGAATGACCGCGTATTTTTCAAGCGCATTACCTATCCGGGCTGGGCAGAAGTTGAGCTACCCGATGGCCGTACAGGTTTTACCCAGCTTAATAACCTGGCCATGAACCGTCCTATGCCCGACCCCAGCGCACGGCTGCACCACATACAACCCGGCGAAACCCTCGAGGCTATCATCAATGCCTACTACGGCAGCGATAAAGACAGGAGGTTTTATGCCAATGTCATCCTGAAATTCAACAACCCTCATAATGACCAGGAGGGCAACATCAGCATATATGTAGAAGGAGAAGAGACCTACGCCACCCGGCGAATGGTCAACTACGACAAAATTGTGATCCTCGAAGGAAGGGACATCTGGATACCCGGCGAGGATTTTGCCAATAGCCTCGAAGGAGTCGTGAGCAGTGGTTCACGCTGGGAGTTACTCCCTGGTGTTTCCGGCAGTATTACCCAGGAAGTAGTAGAAGCAGTAGACACGTACTGGCCGGTAGGCCTGGGCCTCACACTGGATGCAGGCATAGGCCTCACTTTCGGAGCCCCCTCCGGTGACTTAGGGCTTGGCACCTATTTCTACCGCAAAGACGAAGATACCCTCATGGTACAAAAGCGCCTCGACCTTGCCGCCGGTGTAGAGGTAGGCGTAGGGGCAGGCTATTTTATGGGAAGAAATAAAGGAGAAGAAGGCCGTACAGGTGTAGGTGCTTCCGCTTCGGCAAACGCCGGAGCCTATGGCACCCTTTACGGGCTGCTGGAGTATCACTTTCCTTTTAAAGAAGACCAGGCCGTCATCTCTGCCCTCGCCACCATCACCAATACCGAAGGAAGCATGGCCATGAAGGTCGCCTCCTTCCTCGATACCCTCGGTTATCTGCAGATAAACCCCGCCGACTACATTACCAAAGCCAAGGTGGCCGTAGGAGCAAGGGGCGAAGCCAATGCCGGGGTATTTGCCGGACTGAGGAAAAGCGGTGGCAGAAACTACTCCGAGACCTGGAATCAGCAGGATAGAGCCCCCGGTGGGCAGGCCAGCGTGTACGACCTCAACCCCTTCAAACCGATGGACTTCCTCAAGAGCCTATTCGGTCCGGAGTTCGGTGCCGATGCCCAACTGGCTCTCGAGGGACGCTTTGGCGTAGAGTATGGCCGCGAGAATCACAGGAACCCTGATACCGGTACATACGAACCCAAAAAGGAGTCCGCCACCTTCTTCATTGAAGGCAGCGCCCTCGCCAACCTCAACATCAGCCTGCCCCTTATCCCCCTGCCCACTGTTGGGCTGCAGCAGGGCGTGGGGGTGAAAATCAAGACCACCATAGACCATACCTCAGACAACCCAGCCTGGTCCAGCCCCGAGGTGAGCCTCGTGGCCATGAGTGGCGAGCTCGACTACTATGCCGGCTCAGGCTCTGAAATAGAAATGGACGGAGGAGAGGCCATGCAGGCTGGTACCGAGGCGCTAAGGAACCTCACACTGACAGAGGACACCTTTAAAGACCTGGTAAAAAGTACCAGGATCACAAAACGAATGGCCCTGAACCACGCCCTGTTCAGTGCACCTTTTGAGCGGGCCCTAAGAGGGCAGGACCGCTTCAATGCTTTACTAAACAGGGAAGGCTATCAAAACTTTGGCCTCACTGTCAATGGCTACCTGACTCTTACCTTTGACCTCAGTAATTTGTCGGATAGGATGATTACCGAATTGACACGAATAGCAGAACAGACAATAAATACAGAAGGGTCAATTTTTAATAAAGCTACTACACTTCTGCAAATGATTGTTAACGGTGCCGAACAAGAGCTAAGAGGGTTAAATAATAGGGCTCTCAATAGGCTGGTAGGCCAGCTTTTTGGCCCTGATAAGATAGTCGATGGGAGTGCTTATTTCTCCATAGAAGGTGGCATAGCTGGTGGAGCTTCCGCTGCCGTAGGCGCCAAACTTAAAATTGATGCGCGTCTTACTGCCGGAGTAACCTACGAGCAGAATATTTTATCTGTCGTTCAAAGTTTCGTAAACAACCAATTTGTCAGAGAGATGCTAACCAATACTCCGTCAGAAGCCTCTTTGGATAACCTGATGAAAGAGGTGTTGCAACAACCTGGTGGACTCGGGGATTTTCTAGAGAGTATTTTATAAAAAGAAAAGAGCTAGTTACTGTAATACTTCCTTCCATTTAAGTCTATATACCCCTCCCTATTATCAGGAGTCGTAATCAGTACAAGGTTCTCATACCATTTCGTTGTCCAATCAATATTCTTGGCCTCCGCAGGAAAAACAATTTCTTTGTCTGGAGTCATTAAACCTTTTAGGCCATTTTCCCAGAAAACAAATAAATCATATTCCTTCCTATACTGTAAATATTCATATTTTACTTCGAGAAAAGTATCACCCTTTTCATCAACTGCCCCGAAAAGACCGTCTCCGTCCTTCTGGCTGATCACACCATACCCATCCTCAAAATCATTAAGCCAGTAATTACCTTTAAAAATAACTTCAAAGTTTTTGTTCAGATAGCCCTCCGTCTCATCCTGAAATTCTACAGGAGCCACTCCATGACTAAAGTACCCCATGCTGTAAACTTCCACTTCCTTAACCCTCTCCCCTTGAGTATCGATGAAATACCACACCTTATCGTTAAGATTAACTTTTACAGGAGCAAGGCCTTCCCCAAAGTTGCCAACTTCATAGTACTGAGGCGGTATCACCTCCCGTCCTTTATCATTTAAAAACCCGGAAAGATTTCCTTCTCTTATAGGGATAAGGCCATCATTAAACTGTCCCGGGAAATACCGGCCCTCTTTTGGTGGAATTACCCATTCTAAATTCTTACCCATAAACCCGTATGAGCTATTTAATTTAACGGAGATAAGATCATCATCACCAGTTTTCAATTGACCTATCTCATCATAAATAAACGGCTTTACTTCTCTCCCCTGCTGATCAATTACCCCCCACTTACCTCCATGCTTCGCATAGATATAGCCATGCATAGGGATGTCATGTAAAAATAGCCGCTCATACTCCGCCGTGATCACCTCTTCCCCATCCTTATTGAGTGCACCCCATTTGCCATCCAGCATAATGATCCCCAAGCCATGCTGAAAAGGAACAACCTTGGTGTAGATAAACGGAGCAATGGGCTTACCCTCGCGATCCAGGTAGGTACCCAAGCCAGTATTACGATCTAATACAGAGGCCCTGTCTTCCACAAAAGGAGAAGCAAAGCCGTACTCGAAGGGGATCACCGTATCGCCCGCCTGATTTACAAATCCCCAGCGGTCACCTTTACGAAAAGGAACAGTATCGGGTACATCGTAGTGGCGGGTCGATCTCTCCATGGCAGTATCAGTTTGGGTAGAGGTAGAATTTTCTGAAGCCTCTGTTTTGGGCTGGCTACAGGCAATCACACTGCACAGCAGCGTGAGCATTATCACAGAGACCTTTATTAAGCCGGAGTACATACAGGGTCTAATTTTTAAGGGGACAAAATACAACCTATCAGGCCAACCGAACAACCGGACGTAATAAAGATAAGTGTTTTGAGCCTCTCATCAGGAGGTAATTATTATCTCACAACCTTGCCTGTCAGTCATAAAAATATTCCTTCCCCTTATTATCAATATATCCAGCCTTTCCGTTCGGAAAGTCAGTTAGAAGAAGCCCGTAATCACCATCTATATCAAGTTCAATTCCTTTGATTGTGGCTGGATAAATATCTTTTTGATCTATCGTCATAAGCCCCATCATACCATTTTCCCGATACAACACCAGATCATAATTCTCCAGATAGGTCAAAAACCACCTTCCCGTTTCGGTCAGTCAATCAATAAAAGTAAGGAGCCTTCAGGGCTTGAATAGTTGCATATTTTTTATGAAACTACTGCCTGCTAAAATACTCCCCTTAAAAAAACACCCCATTTACCCGCTGCTTTTACCCGTCCAAGACCGTGCTGAAAGAGTACCACCTTGTCATAGATAAACGGAGTAATGGGCTTACCCTCGCGGTCCAGGTAAGTACCAAAGCACACATTACGATCGAAAACCGAGGCGCGGTCTTCCACGAAGGGGGTTGTAAAACCGTACTCAAATTGGATCACCGTATCACCCGCCTGATTCACAAACCCCCACCGGTCGCCCTTACGAAAAGGCACCGTATCGGGCACCTCATAAGGACGGGTAGGACTGTCCGTCACAGTATCGGGTTGGGTAGAGGTATCCTCAAGGGCCATAGCCTTGGGCTGGCTACAGGCCAGTATACCACCAGATAGTATTACACAGCCAATAGAACGTTTAAATAAGGTACGAAGCATAGCACATACAGTTGATCAGCCTGCCAAGTAGACTGACCCTATGCATTTAAGCAATGGTACGTAATAAAGAATAGCATATTAACCCCTGCCTTCTGCAGGCAGGGCCACATGTCACTACTGTAGCATAGAAAAAGGCCACCCCGGGGCAGCCTTTCTTATCGATGCGTCTGTCTTGTTCTCTTATCGGGTCAGTATCATGCGGCGCGTATCCACCTCTTTGCCATCAGCTATGAGCGTGTACAGGTACATGCCTGCTTCCAGGCGGCTACCCTCTATTCTCACCCCCTCAGCACCAGCCTTCAGGTTATTGAAGTAAGCCACCTGCTTACCCTGCATATCATATATATACAATTCCGCATTGCCCGTGCTCGCTGGCAGCTCATAAGCTATCGTCGTTTCCACATTAAAGGGATTAGGCGTGTTCTGAAACAGCTTGGCCCTTCCAAACCCCGCGTTTTCATCCGAAGAGCCCCCCTCACGCAGGGCCTCTACTTCCGCCTTCAGCTCCGTTAGCTGAAGCTGCAGGTCACGATTAGTCTGCATTTGCTTATCCAGCTCCTTTACAGCTTCTACCAATACCGGGATCACCGCATCATAATTTACCGCCAGGTAGCCCTCCTCATCCTCTATTACAGCTTCCGGAAGCACGTTACGCAGGTCCTGAGCGATAAAGCCATGCTTCAGTCCCTCCGGCAGGCTTCTTTCTGCAAACTCATCCGTTTTGTATTCATACGTAGTACCCTCCATCTTACGCACCTTATCAAGCGGACTTTCTATTGCAGCTACGTTACGCTTCAGCCTGCCGTCAGACGTAATGAAGCTTCCTCCGCTCGCCAGTACATTACCGTATACAATAAGCTCGTAGGTGCCTGTGCCAAACTGTGCCACCAGCGTACCGCAGGATGTCGTAGAGTTATCCACCCGTAAGTCCAGCCGGTCACCAAAACGCGTCGTTTCCCACGAGATAGTAGGTGCGCTAAAAGATGTCACCCCTACATTGATGAAGTTGCTCGTGCTAAGCTGCGACCGGAAGCCATATATATCGCATCCGTTTATAGCCCCTTGCGTCCCCCCGGACTCTCCAAGAGCGGTGAAGCGGTTAGAGGCCAGGTTAAAGCCACTCACTCCCGGCCGGGTAAGGATCAGGTTATCCCCACGTACGTCCAGCGTACCCAGTGGCTGAAAGGTGTTGATTCCTACTACATCATCATCCGTTTCGACAAAAAAGGTCGTAGACCCGTTATCCGTAATGATAAAACCGGGATTAGGACTGGAGGTAAGGTCGAACACGACATCGTCTTCAGGGAAAAACCGTAAATCCTGGTCATCAGAACCCGATGATTGAATCAGAGTAGCCCCAAGCCTCAGGTCCCCACCCGTAGCCGTAATATCCCGGACAGAGATATCGCCCGTCCGGCTGATATTAGAAGTTGTGTTTTTTGTGCCACTCCAGAATTCCTGGGCACTGGCAACTGTGGTAACCGCCGTTAAAGCAGCCACCATCAAAAAGGTAAAACTCTTTTTCATGAGGTTGTGGTTGATTGTATAATTGAAAAAATGAAATAGCTCAACGGCGAGGCAGAGAGAAAAATCACAGACAGATAGTGGCAGGTAGTCGCCTCAGGTGCCGCTAAACACAAGAAAGATACAAACTCAGTGGATAAGCAATATAAAGCCCGGGTTACTCTTACATGAAAAAATATCCACACAGTAACATACGCTTCATTTACCCATGACCAGCCTGTATAAATATTTCAGATCCATGTAAATGAAGGCAACTGGAACGGAAGCTGCATCACCGGCCGTGCCATTGCTCGCACTGACAGCCGCATCCAGGGATATTACCTACAGTAACCCTAAACAAATAAGCAGTAAAAACCCCTCCACTTTAATTAGGGGGGCTTTTTTGACCCTCACTTCCTTTCCTTCGTCAAATAATTAAAAAAACAGTACACCCCCTGTACTTCCCGGTTATATTATGCCAGCCCACACAATTAACCCCCATAGTTTGACACCAAAAAATATTAAATCACTATGGCTTGGTTAATTCCCAACCGACGACGTACCCACCTGCTAAAGGCAGACCAACAGCCCGCCTTTTACAAATACATAGACACCCCTGAGTTTTCATACGGCAGGTGGAAATCATTATCACAAGGAAAAATAGGCAGCTTTTCTTCAGTTCCCACCCCTAAGGTCGCTATTATCGGCGCCGGACTCGCAGGACTTTCATCAGCCTATGAGCTACTTAAGTGTGGGGTAGACGTTACCCTCTTTGAGGCCAGCCAACGCATTGGTGGTCGCCTCTACAGCAAAAAGTTTGAAGAAGGTAGCCCCGAAATAGCCGAGCTGGGCGCCATGCGATTTCCCCCTTCCGAAGAACTGCTCTTTGACTACTTCAAAGAGTTTAACATCCCGACAACCCCCAACTTTCCGGATCCCCTTTCAGTAAATACCATCATTAGCTATAAGAACAGTACCCATAGTATTCCTGCCGGAGGAAACGTACCCGATGAGTTTGACAATGTCTATACCGGCTGGAATGCCCTCATCGATAATGGCGCTACAGTAACCTATACAGACGCCGCTGGCAATAAGCAAACCGTAGTCCTCGCCGCCCCCGCTGAGCTTGAAAAGGCCATGCAACTGGACAAAGAAGGCACCCCCCTAAACACCACCCTCGACCCTGTAGCTGAGTGGAAAAAGTACCTCGATGTCTTTAACAACAAAAGCCTCTTCGATGGCCTCGTTACCATCTTCAACGGGCCCAACCCTCCCGGTGGCACCACTTGGAACTACCCCGAAGACTACGAGCGCTTCGCCTCCCTAGGAGCCGGATTCGGAGGCTTCGGCCCCCTGTATGAAGCCGGATTCCTCGAAATTATCCGGCTGGTAATCAATGGCCTTGAGTCCAACCAGGTTTTCGTACCCAGCGGTATAGAAGAAGTTGCCTATAACCTGTACAATACCGAAGTTTCCCTGCCCCATGGCGGCACTACCACCGTTGCCAGCCACTGCCAGACCAATACCCCCGTCGGCGGAGTCTATAAGCAGGGAGACAAAATAGCCATCCTATCACCCAGTGGTGAGCAGCTCGGCACATTTGACCGCGTCATAGTAGCCACCACCCAGCGCGCCATGGAGATCGACGCCAACCTCGGGCTTTTTTCGGAATTCACTCAGAACAACATTCCTTACCAACCCACACTGCCCCCTGAGGCTGCCCAATCTATTCGTGACATCCATATCATGAACTCTTCCAAGACCTTCATCCGCACAGAGACAAAATTCTGGGAAGGCCTAAGCGATCAGACACGCTGTATCCTCAGCGACTCACTCTCCGCCAACCTATACACCCTCGACTATGGCGGACAGTACGGTGTCGTACTCGTATCATACGTATGGGGCGACCAGTCCATCAAGCAGGTTTCTTTCCAAAACCCCGAAAAGCGCCTCGCTATGCTGCGCAAGGCCATCATGCCCTTTGCGCCTGATTTCGCCGCAAACCTGTACCCACTCAATAACGACTATGAGAACAATGTACAAATGATCGACTGGGAGCTTCAGCCCTACTACTACGGTGCCTTTAAGCTAAACCGCCCCGGTCAGGACCACTACGTACAAACCGCCTTCTACCACTACCAGCAGGCGGCAAAAGCCACCCAGGGCCAGGTATACCTCGCCGGCGACAGCATCTCCTGGACAGGAGGCTGGACAGAAGGCGCCCTGCAGACCGCCATGAATGCCTGCTGCGCCGTCGTGCAGTCACTGGGTGGAAGCCTTAACTCCCCCGGTTACAACCCCATAAGCTCCCTTAGCCCCCATGTGTATGACTACAATGTGGCGAATGGGTGATCTATTTTAATTCAGAATGTATTGGAAAAAGGGGTGCCGGAATGCATCCCTTTATTTTTGCCCCAAAGCCATCAGATCATACTCATGGCTAATGTGCTCCTGCTCAAGCCGGAGGTGGCGCTGATGTTGGGGATATATGCTACAGTCTGTTGGGTTGCACCCTAGAGAGTTCACTGCGTGATGCGCTCGACACAAGCAAGACCCTCATATCTATACCCTTGCGCCAAAGGGGGCGACTCAGAAAGCCCTGAACCAGCTCAGGGTGGTGAATAGAGTATTGGTAGCCGCCGATTCAATAAAACCATCAATACGGTAATCCAGGCCGGCTTCTAATTTGTTGTCATCCGAGAAGTTAACGCCTAACACCGGAACCAGGCGAAATTCCAGATCGTACTGCCCATCCGAAAAGATATGCAATTGTTCCTGATTGGCCTTAAAGTAAAACTCGCCGGGGTCTACTGCAGTGCCATTCAGCGGAAGTTCTATGGCCAAACGGTATCGCAAACGCGATTGGGCGGCGGCTTCTTCATCTAACGTTTGATCGGCTGCAAAGCGGTGGGCCAGCCGAAAGGGGTTACCAACAGGTACTATGGTAAACTGCCATAAATGGCGGTGCTGAAAATTATTGTCCCGAAATCGTAACAGGTAACCGGCTCCCAGAGAGTTGTTCAGCCCTACTTTACGCGAAACGATTACCGACAGATCCGACAGCACAAAATCCAGCCCTCTATCGGGTTGTTCCGAAAAAGCATCTTTTACAAATAGGAAACGGTTTTCGCTTTTAAAATTAAGTTTCCACTTGTTGCTTAAGGAAGTGTTCAGGTTGAAAGCAGGTAAAATGCCAGCCTCATAGGTAGGCTGTGCATAAGCCTGTACATAAAAAAGCGTACCCAAAAGAAGCAACAGTCCGGTAAAAAGATTAGTATTCAAGGTTATCAGTATTGCGGAATAAGATTTCTTCATTTTTAAGGATATTCCCTTGCTGATCAACGGTAATCTCGTACAGGTTCTTCTGACTGTCTTTTTTACCCTTTACCACCAGTTCGTAGCGAGTGGTATAGGGCAAGGAAGTATTTCCGGTTTTGGTTAACTCCAGCAGCGCCGGGCGCTCGCCGGTATACTGGCGCTGTACTTTTTTTACCTTAAAGTTATCGAATTCCTTGCCAAGCTGCTTCTTTATCGCTTCCTGAAGACGCTCAGGTAACGCGTCGAAGTCGATCAGAATTTCCACATCCTGCAACTGGCCTTCGGTGGAAAATTCGATACTGTGTTTTTTTTTGTAATAGCGAAGTTTCCCTTCAATGGAATTGCCCTCCAGGTTCTCTTCATAATACCAGCGTACGCAGGGTGTGCCGCCAATGGAATCGATGAACTGCCTGGCCAGTTCCGGTACCTCACTAGCCTCTATCCGGTATTCTCTTTCCTGCTTTACCTGGCCCATAGTGGCCAGAAAAACAAATTGTAGGCTGACGAGAAAGATGTAGCATTTTTTATGCATAAGGGAGCGTTTATGGCCTTTTGTAAACGTACAAAAGTTTTATGCTGTTGGTTTAAAGCTGTTAAGAGGACGAAAATAGCAGGTTTAAGCCTCATTTAAAAAATACCTGAGCTCTCAAGTAAAATAGCGCCAGTGTAAGCTTACCGCCCCATTTAGTTTAAGCGTTTTGCTCGTCCATAAAAGATTGGACTAAAACGGCAGAGTGATGATAGTTCCCGCTGATGTTGGAGGTATGTGCTACAGTCTGCCCATTTAGTTTAAGCGTTTTGCTCGTCCAGAAGGGATTGGACTAAGGCTGCAGACTGATGGTAGTGGTCGCTGAGGTTGGAGGTATATGCTACAGTCTGCTGGGTTGCACTCTAAGGAGTTCACTGCGTGACGCGCTTAACACAAGCCCCGAAGGAGTTAAAACGAGACCTTGCGCCAAAGGGGCTTATGGCGGGTGAACGCCTGGGCACAATGAAGATTCTCGAACCAAATTCAGGAATTAACAGTATCTTAGAATATGGGAAAGGTTAAAAATCGCGAACAACTCATTGAGAGAATAAAAAATATTGATGATCAAAATGTCATTGATGAAATTTACAGGCTCTTAGACATAAGTATCGATGAATCTGTATATCAATTAAATGAAGAACAGAAAAAGGCAATCCAGGAAGGACGCGATCAAATAGCCCGTGGAGAAGGAATCCCATCAGAGCAGGTTTTCAAAAGAAAGCGTAAATAGCGAAAAGAATAATATGGTCACCGCCGCTGGCCGAACAAAGATGATGATATGTTTAAAGGTGCCCTAGCTGAGATAGTGAATGAAAAATATGGTGATGGAACTATGGTATTCACAAATGTAGCCACCGTGGCAGTCGGCACTGAAAAACAGATTCAGCGTGCGAATTAATACTACTCAACAATGTACATAAAATAAGGCTAACCTTCAGGACGCTACGCCTCATATACATTAACGTTACCACACATCTTAGAATAAAAATAATGCTAAAGTACCTATTCGGACGAAATAAAAATCAGGGTAAAAATTTCGGGCCGGCTGAACCAATTTACCCAGGTGAGAATTTCCTGGTCCGACAAATTGAAACTCAGGAAGGAATTGGATTTGTAATTGTAAATCAAGCTTACGACAACTATCCGAATAAAAAACACTTTCCGTGGTGTGCTCAGTTTCTTCTTGAATTTAAAGACAAAAATGAAAATGGACATCCAACAGACCAGGAAGCAGAAGTATTGAACAAACTCGAAGACAAAATCGAGAACTTCTTAAAAGTTAAGCACAAAGTTCATTTCATCGGGAGAGTGACAAGAAAAGACTTTAGAGACTTGATTTTCTACATTGACCAACCTCGACTCGACCAAGACGAAACAAAGAGTTTTTTTGACCAGATTAATGCCATTCGAGGAGTAAATTTCAACTTAGATAAAGACCCCGAATGGAAATTTGTGTCTGGGCTAATCAAATAAAGAAAAACTAGCCGCAACACACCAGGCTTATGGCTGCTGAACGCCTACCAGCAAGTAGTTTTCGCCCCGTAGCGAGCTTTGGCTTCGGAGGAGATAAAAGTGCTTCAAAAGAGTCACAAGCCATATACAAATCGTTATAAGCAAGCCCCATTTGGTTTAAGCGTTTTGCTCATCCAGAAAGGCTTGGACTAAAACGGCAGACTGATGGTAGTTCCCGCTGATGTCGGATGTATATTGTTACGGTCGGCTGGGTTGCACTCTAAGGAGTTCACTGCGTGACGCGCTTGACACAAGCGAGACCCTTGCGCCAAAGGGGGGCGTCCTGAAGGACGCTACTGCTCATAGCTGAGACCCTCCGAGGCAATGCTGCGCTACACGTCAAACAATAACTACCGCGGGGTTGTACCCCGTGGTTGCCACCTACGCGAAGTTGATACCGGGTCGCGCCTGACCGGGTCGCGTTCGACTTCGCATGCACTAAGGTTGATTTATGCTCCCAGGCATCGAACAGCCAGGATTAGCTGCTCAGCTACTAGCCCCTTGGGGGAGTGCGGTCTGCAAGACTGTTCAGTTAAAAACTAAACTTAAATAATAGGTCCAATCCACTCTGGACGAGATACGCTTCGCTAATCTCGAACCAGTTGAGATGAAAAAAAACTGCACGGCGGCTGTACTGACGTTAGCCACTATAACCCAACTCCCCCCCCAAAAAACCAGAAAACCAAAGTTTTCTTCAACTGCCTGAAAAATCAATCTCCCCTCTGCTACACCACCGCCTCTATCCGTTCCAAAATATACCCGTGGCTTATTCGCTCCTGCTCCAGTCTCAGATTATACATGCCCAGGTAGCGGTGCATAAGTGCCTCCTCTGTTGTGAGGCGTGGCAGGCTGACTACCGATGACCTTTTTCCTGCCGTCACAAATTCCTTAAAAGCTCTGAAAGTGCCCTTATCCATCATCATAGATATTGTCTCAGAATAGTGCCTCCTTACCTGGTTAAGAATTTCAAAGCCGTGAACATCCAGGTCCCCCCAGTAGATCACTTCAGCCCCCTTAAGCCAGGTCAGGTGCTTTAGTAAACCCGCACGGTAGCCATGCCCCCAGATTGCCACCGTATCCGGCATGGGCGGCAGCGTAAGGAAAGTCATTTTATTCTCTGAGATGATCACGCGCCTGGGGCGAATACTCAAATCGGCCATCTGGCTTACGGGCAGCGCAAGGTCTGTAAGCTGCCCCGCTATAGCCATCCCCTCATCCAGTACCCTCATACGCATAAGGGGCTCATCGTATAAGAGCCCGAAGCGGACAGGAAACTTCTTATCTTCTGAGCAAACCGTCACAGGGGCCACCACTTCCAGGAGCACGCTGATGATAGCTTCGTTCTCTTCTATAAACTTGGTGTGGACAGGGATTGGAAGCTCACGTATGTAATAGCGGTTAGCCTCATGGTTTTCTTTAAACCACTTGCACACCAGAAGTATTTGGGGCCAGTTGCTATGATTGCTTATAACTTTTAAAGGGTACTTCTGCAGCCAGTCCGCAAGGCTTGGAAATTCCTGAAGGATAAGGCGAACATCTTCTGCAAAGGCCTGGAATTCTTTTTCGGCACTGATAAATTTGAGGTAGTCGGTTTTTGTGTCAAATACGAAGCCCGTGGGTATGGTCTGCACACCATGGCTACGCGTTTTTCGCTGCTCATAGTCTATTCCGTACCCATACCCTGTCCTTTCTTTGCTATGGGCGATAATAGGCCTGAGCGCTTCGTGCATGGCCGCAAAGTCCTTAGGGAGCACCTTATTGGCGGGTACCGCTTTAGGAAAAATAGACTCACCAGCTACATGAGCAGAAAGCACCTGCGGGTATAGGCGCAGGGCTTTCTTTTTTAACTCGTCTACCGTAATCATGAAGCTACCTCCTCCTGCTCAGCCCGGTACGCATCACGCTGCTGCTGGTACTCCAGTATTGACATATTATGCACGATAGAGTCGCGGTTATTACGCCGCTGCACATAGTGCACATGGCTGATGTAGGGCTCTACAATGGCCACTTCCTCAGATTTGGCAGGGGAGACCACCATAAGCTGCAGGTTAAGCTGCTTCACCAGGTCCATAAGGTATTTCGCCTTTTCATCATCCTGCTTGCTAAAAGCTTCATCTACACAGATAAAGCGGAAGCTGTCAGTGTTGAGCCCTCCGCTACTGCTGTGCAGGCCAAACTGGTACGCAATAGCACTGCCCAATATGGTATAAGTGAGCTGCGCACTTTCGCCACCGCTCAGCTTTTCCGTGCCCGTATACGTCCTGAAGGTTTTGTGGTCCTCCTTGTAGTGCTCTACCGCAATAAACTTAAGCCAGTTACGCACATCCAGCAGCTTCTCCCTGTTAGCCTCGTTTTCTTCCAGCTCATCCAGCAGACTTCTGATCTTGTTAAAAGCCTCTTCCAGAATATTCTCATCCTGGGTCCGTTCATAATGCCCCACATCAGGCTTCCAGTCCTGCAGCTTAAACTTCAGGTCTTTTATGTCTTTCGTATAGTCATTATCTACCCTCAGCTGGATATACGTAGCAGGGTTCGCTTTAAAAGGGATGGCCTTTAGGGACTTATTCAGTTCATCTATATTGTTCCTGATCCCATCTTCCTGCTGGTTTAGCCAAGAGCTGAAGCTCGTCATCTGGGTGATCATCTCATTGTTAAGGTACTTCTCAAAATCCTCCCTGTACTTCGCCAGCTCTTCACTTTCTATTTTTTCCAGCAAGTCCAGGTAGTCACCCACATATTCCGGCTCTTCGCCTAGCAGGTGCGTGTCCGTATTCCAGTCAGCAAACAGCTTTGTGACTTCCTGGTCCGGATTTTTAAACTTACGCATAGCAGCCGCCATGCTGTTAGTAAGGCTACTGAGCGCATTAGTTAACTTAGTCAGTTCGCGGATAAGCTTGCCCTGCAAGATGCCCCTCCTGCTTTCCAGCCCCTCTAAGGCCAGGTCTTTCAGGTCAGGGTGCTTTTCTTCAAAGGCGGTAATGTTGCCTTCTGCCGGTGTATGGGCTATGGTTTCCAGGTGGCTTCTACTACCACGTAGTGCCTGTCTCTTATTCTCTATATCCGTCTCCAGGCGGCCGCTCCTCCTGTTGGTTTCGTTGATTTTTTCCTCTATTTCCTTTATCCGGGCCTTTAGCTCGTCCACCTGCCGTTTCATCTCCCTCACCTTATCATTGGTCGCCCGTAGCCGTTCAATTTCTTCGTTGTTTTTTCTTTTTTCTAATTCGTATTGTGCCCAGTTTATCTCATGGTAACTTTTGAAACGCAGCAGCTCATTCCAGCTTTCTTTTCGCTGTTCCAGGCTTTTTTTGTCGTGGCTTAGGGTATCAAGCTTTTGCTCGCTATGCTTTATCTGGTCCTCCAGAGAAAGCATTTCCTCACGCAGGGCCGCTATCTTTTCTTTATTGTCCCAGCCCAGTACATAATGCTGGCGGCTCTTCACCTTTGCGCGGTCGTCTTTTTCATGTCGCCCTACATTCTTAATTAGCCCCTCGCTGGTGAGGGCCATCTTTACACGCCCAAATTCCTGCAGATCATCCGTACACACATAGTCAAAGCGGTGCTGTATTTCCTGCTCCAGCCACGTCTCATAAGCTGAGCTTTTAAAATCAAGCTTATGGTAGAGGCGGTTAGCTTCCGGCAGCGCATCAAAGCTCAGCCTTTCTTCCTCCTTATATCGTTGGTACACGATCCGGCCACGCAGGTTATGGGTATTCACGTATTCATTTACCTCGGTGTAGTACCTATCCGGCACTATCAGCCGCAGGGCAAAGTTATGCAACAGCCGCTCTATCGCACTTTCCCAGCGGCCTTCCGTTTCTTTTACGCGCATTAGCTCCCCTATAAAAGGAATTTCTTCCTCCGTGGCCCCTGTGTGCTGCAGCAGTTCCTGCCTGATCTCGCTTACCCTGCCCGTTATATTGTTCTTTTGCTGACGAAGGATGCTCAGCTTCCCGGCCATTTCCTTGTAGGCTTCCTGCTGGTCTATGAGTTCCCGGTCTGCTTTCAGGCGCTTTTCGTAGGTATCTTCAAGCTTTTCGCTTACTTCGGCCAGGGCCTTACTGCCCTGCTGCCGCTGCTCGTCAAACTGCGCTTCATTGGGGGTTCCTATGCCGTCCAGGTGGCGGGCATGCCGTTGATATTGCTTTAATTTATCTTCGGCAATGACCTTCTGCTGATTGAGTCGTTTGTTTGCCTCTTCCAGGTCTTTAATGTAGCGCTCTTCTTTGTTGGTTTTTATATCCGCCTCCAGTGAGCTACGCTGCTCGCTCAACTCGTCCTTTGTGTCAGTCAACCGTCCCTGTTCTTCCTCCAAAGCCTTGTACTCATCATTCTTTTGTTTTAAGTACTCTTCCAGCAGGGTAACGTGGCGGTTAGTAAACCACCACAAGGCCAGGTCCCTGTCCGCTTCCAGCGCTTCTATATCGGCTCTTACCTTCAGTATGTCGCTATGCTTTTGCTGCACAGGACGTAGCAACTCTATCTGCTTGTGCGCTTTCAGTATCGCCTTGTGCGCCCGGGATAGCTTTTGGAAGTGGCCCGTTATCCTCCTGAATTCCCCTTCGCTGTCCTTCGGCTCCAGCATGTGGGTGCGGATAAACAGATCCAGGCTACCCAGTACCTTCAGCCCAATCGTTTGGTTAAACAAGTCATGCGCCTTTTCACTACGCATGCCAAAGATGTCACGCATATGCGTCGCATACTCCCCGGGCCGGTCCATCACCCGGAGCATTTCCCTGCCCGCTTCTTTCGGGTAGCTGTTTTTCAGCCGTTTCTTCCAGAGATTAGAAGAGTCCAGGGGTAGAAAGTCCTTTTCGATGGAGAGCTCTTTATGCGCAATGATAAAACTGCGCTTCATTTCCGATCCCGAAAACCAGCGCACCTGCGCCAGCGTCACAAACCGCTCCTCACTCTTGAATGTCGCCAGCAGGATGCTGTGCGTTTTAGCCTTATCGGGTCGTAACCGCTGCACCTCTGTACCCTCTTCACTTTCGGTATTGCCAAACTCACCCAGCACGTAGCTCTCCTCCGTACGTTCAGTCTTTTTAGTCCCCGCCGTCTGGTTAAAGAAGCGCGCACTCTTCTGTGGCACCAGCAAGGTGAGCAAGCCATCTACCAGCGTGGTTTTTCCCGAAGCATTCGCCCCCGTAAGCAGCGTGGTTTCTCCGCCCGGCGTAATGCGGTATATGTTACCATCAAAACCACCCCAGTTATACACCTCAAAAGTATGCAGCCGGTAGCCTGCCTTGGCCGGGTTATCACTGAAGAGACTAAGCATGTTCCTCGAGTTTTTCTTTAAAGTACTGTAGCTGTTCCGGCGTTACCCGGGCCTTTATTATGCGGCGCACCTGGTAGATGTAGTCATCCTCATGAGGAAAATTACCGTTAACGCATTTCAAAAACCCCATCTCATCCATATGCTTTATATGCCTGCCAAGGTTTTTGATGAACTTGCGCTGGTCATGACTTTCTTTGAAAAACATCTCCACCCGGTCCCTGAAGTCCTTTGGAGTGATATAAAGCTCTCGGGAGCTCACATCCGCACTCGCATCAAAGTCATCCAGCCACTCACGCAGCAGCACGCAGGTAAGAGAGTCTTCGTAGGTAAGGCTTCTGCGGGTGATCAGACTCACCATTACCTGGCCTTCATCATCCTCCATCTGCCGCAGGTAAGCATAGCCCTCGCGCTCATCTTTCACCAGTTCCAGCCCTATTTTGCTCACGTACTCCCTTATCGGCACCTCATATAAGGTTAGGGTCTCCCACAGGTCTTTTTTTTCATCGTATAGCACCTCTTTCAGTAGCCTCGCCACTACCTGGGCATAAGGCGCAGGCTGCAGGCCCGTATTTGTAAGGGTATCGTTTGTATGATCCATATTGCTTATCGGGTAAATAGTATGCGGGGCGTGTCCAGGTACTTCATGCGCTCAGCGTCATACAGTATGTGGTCCCGCTCTTCTCTTATAGTAATCGCCTTTAGCTTAGGTGAATGACTCAGGCCTATATAAGCCAGTAACTCCGCCAGCCCTTTGGTAAGAGGCTGTTCCTCCACTATCCTGGCCAGCGTGATCTGGTCATGATGCTGCAGCATATGCTTAATCGTTCTTATCAGCTCCTCTTTATTGATGGCCTCATCCCGGTATATACGGGCCAGGCCATCCAGCTCCGTCAGGTCGTTATCCGCTACCTTCGGATTAGACGTATAGTGACTTTCACGTGGTTTATCCGCCAGCGCCCTTTCCACCGGCAGATGTATCCGGGGCAGCTCGTCTATCTCCAGAAAAGTCTCTTCTTTCAGCGCATCCGGGTCAGTCCTCAGCGCCAGGTGGCGTATACTGCCTATCAGCTCCCGTATCTTTTTCTTCTCCTGTAGCTCTTTGGCCACCACCTCCCTGCTCAGCTTATCCGCCAGCATGTCATTCTTTTCCATTACACGCCGTCCTGCCCTATAAAGCAGGTTCTTTATTTGCCGCAGAGAGCGATTAGGCACCTCTATGCCGCGCTGCTCCAGCAGCACGTACATCTGCTCTATCTGCTCTTTTAGCTGTTGCTGGCTGTGCGAGTCCAGCATAAATTTCCAGAACTCGCGGAAGCTACGGCCCTGGTCGGTGCCCTGCAGCTCCGTAAGCGCGTCAAAGGTCGCTCCCAGCAGCCCCCCTTTGCTCAGGCCCTCCGTTTCCTGCCGCTCGTACAGCCGCCGCGTAATATCCCTGAAGTTGTCTTCTACCTCCTTAAAGTCCCCCAGCAACTCACCGGCCAGGCGCGTTATGTCTTCGTAGCGACTTTTTACCTGGTAGTCCTCAAAGGTAGGCACTACATCATCCACCTGCAGCCGGCGCATCTGCTCATCTATTTCACGTTTCTGCCTTTGCAGTTCCTCCAGCCTGCGCTCCCGGTCAGGGTCCGCCTTCTCTATCAGGTCATTCAGCTTATGAAACAGATCCTGAAACCGACTCTCCGCCCCTACAAACTCACGCTCCCGCAGGTTCTCTATTACCTGAAAAGCCTTTTCCGCATACTGGCTCAATAGCACATGAGGCTTCTTCGTACTTTCTTCTATTATCGTGTTCAGATAACCTTCACTGATCCACCTTTCCAGGTACATTTTAGCTTTTTCGGCATAGGAAGAGATCTCCCGCTCATCCTCATCATAGTACTCCAGCCGCTCCAGGTAGCGCGTAAGGCTGGTCTCCATCAGGTCTATCGGCTGGCTATACTGGCCGGTTTCTTTAAAGCTCTGGTAGAGAAAGCTAAGAATAAGCGGCATCTGACGCATACGCAGTAGCTTAAGCGCCTTATTGCTGCCATGCAGCAGTAGCAGATCTTGATAATGGTAGAGCTGGTCTGACACGTAAAGCTGTTAAGGTTCGTGGTCTAATTTACGAAACCACGGTCAAAAGTAGCGCCGCTATGTAGGGTGGGTGTAGGGTATTGTCCAATTTTATTGTGATTTAGCCAGGAGCCTCTCGAATTGGAAACGGTTTGTAGTTATGCTGAAATTTTTTAGATTTATTCTATAATCTGGATAAGATTCATTTGCCCGAATATCAGGCCTAATTTATAACGAAGAATATGACAAGAAGACCACAACAAAAACCTGAGGATGCGAGAAATAATGGCGTAAAAACCACTGAAATTTATAGGCCTGATTCGCATCAAGATAATTAGTGCCATCAAAAGTCCATTGGATGATTTTCAACGTCTGAGCTGATCTAAGTATATTGTAAATGAACGGGATCGGGTTTGTTTATTCGGATGTTATGCCCAAGCAAAATAGAGACCTACGATTATGAAAAGTAATGCAAAAGAATATTTAAAAGAATTTGCTACCTCTCAACATGATTGGTTAAAAGCTCTTATTTATGATTCTATTGAATCAAATGGGAATATATCAAATGAGAGAAAAAACGAAATATTCAGCCATTTAACAAATGGCACTAACTTAAATATTACAGAACCAAATCTAAGTAACTAAACTACTGATTCTGAGATTCGACTTACAAAACTAATTCATAAAAGTGGAGTAAATGCTTTAAAAGAAAACCAGACGATAAAGTTCTCTAACGTTTAGTTTAAGCGTTTTGCTCGTCCAGAAAAGATTGGACTAAAACTGCAGACTGATGGTGTTCCCGCTGATGTTGGATGTATATTGTTACAGTCTGCTGGTTTGTACTTCAGGGAGTTCACTGCGTGACGCGCTTGACACAAGCTCCGGGCGTTGTATCATATTAATAGTAAACCAGAATGGCTTCTAAGATAAAAAGCTTACTGCTTCCTCTTTTGGCAATCCTTCTAAGTGGACTTGCATTGATAGGGAATCTGTCATTAACGAATGTTTTTCAATTCATAGTTTCAGTAGTTGGTATCGCTGCAGGTATTGCGTTCTTCGTCAATAAAAATTACTTCTACCCTCTCATACAAGCCTGGATTTACGGACAGTTCCCTGCTTTCAACAGAGTTACCCAATCGGCATCCGAAAACGGAGGGACTTTAGAACTTCATCCAATACTTGATGGTGGGCAGCATTATACCTTTGATCTTGGCTTGACCTTCGCTAATTCGGACGGATACCTCGACCTTAAAATTAACATTCTTCCGCTTGCGTTTCTATTTCTATTCAAGTTTTTACAGAGTTCAGATTTGATTGGTCGAAGACTGATAATTACAAACTCAAGAAAAGATAATAAACTAGGAGACATCTTTCCATTAGAGGGAACTATCAGCGAGACGTTTAGCCTGGGGGAAGAGAAAAACTGGTTTCACGCTGAATTAGACGAACCATTTGAGTACGAAGGAAATTCTTATCAAGACTTATTGATCCGATCGAGAGAAGGAGATATGTATAAACCGGGGAAAGGGAAATACTCATATTTACGACTCGTAAGTGCCCCGAAGCTTTTAGCAGAAAAAGAAAATGGTATTTCAAAAGATCGTTTTCCTTATGTCAATTGGGCCAAAGTTGAAGTAAACTAAGAGAATACTGTGTAAACCTCCCTCAAAACTGAACTGTTGAAAAGCAGCCTTATCTTAAGCACCGGAAAAATCAATCTCTCCATACCTACTCCACCATCACCCGCGGCAGGTTCTGCGGGAGGCGGGTGAGCCCCCACTGTCGCAAGCGTCCCGTTTTAACTCCTTCGGAGCTTGTGACAAACTGTACTACTGTAGCTTCAGTGCACGACCGGAGGAGCACAGTCCCATAGGGGTTGAACCGGATACCTGCACCAGGGTAGGTGGTTTAGTGGGCTTTGCGTAGGAGCCACCTAGCACAGTCAGAAGTCCATATGATAATTCGTAACGTCTGAGCTGATTTAATTATATTGTAAATTAATTGGTCTGAATTCATTTATTCAGATCTTATCTGTCATTACCGAACTAAAAAACATTGAATTTTAAAATGAGAAAACTAACATTTGGACTTATTCTTCTACTTTCTGGATGTGTATCTACTAACATTACATCTAACAAAGCACCAGGTTATACCGGAAAAATAGAACGACTTTACATTATGGTAAGAGGCTCTGATAGTGCAAAACCATTCTTTAACTCCTTTAATAACTCATTGAGTGAATCTTTGAAAAGTAGAGGAATAGAAACCAGTTATTATTACTTTGACCCATTGTCGTTGGAAAATGAAGATGACGTCATGAATAAGATCAATGAATTTGGACCTAACCTTGTGATGATGATTCAACAAACTGAATCTAGAAGTACAATGAATCAGTATGGATGGGGTTCAACGAACACAGGAGGAACATTTGATATTAAATTATTGGAACCCGATTCAAAGTCGCCAGTTTGGAGAGCTAACCTGAAAGCAGATGCGCAATTTGGATTAACTGAATCAGCAAGAAGGTCTTCTGAAAAGTTAATAGAAAAGTTAATCTTGGATAAGCTATTGTAAAAAACAGATAACATATGCTATGAATGAATGGGGTTTTATCGGTCAGGATATTTTCTTGGGGATTGGAAAGTCGGGGACGTCTACGCCCCACTGTCGCAAGCATCCGCTTGTGACAATCTACACTGCTGTAGCTTCAGCGCACGACCGGAAGAGCACAGTCCCAAAGGGGTTAATACCGTAGGCTTACACTAGGTGAGGTCTCTTAGCAAGCTACCTTCGGGCCTCTTCTGATATAAAGCACGTCGATTCTTATTGGTCTTTCTGCCATTCGCAGGTGGGGCACAGGCCCCATAGGGATTGGAACGGAAGGCTTGCGCCAGGGTAGAAGGTTTATTGGGCTTTGCGCGGGAACCACCGAATGTCGGGCCACGGCCTGCGGAAACAATGTTATCGCGGTTGGTAATAGTTAGTAAAAACAGTCAACACTATTTAGGGATTGACACGAATTAATATTTGGCAAATAACTATTAACATTCTGCATGGCGAAGTCGAACGCGACCCGGTCAGGCGCGACCCGGTCAGGCGCGACCCGGTCAGGCGTGACCCGGTACAAACTCCGTAGAAGTGGTAACCACGAGACCGAACGCGGCCCGGTCGAACGCGGCCCGGTCGAACGCGACCCGGTCGAACGCGACCCGGTACAAACTCGCGGTAGTAACAAGAGGCGCAAAATCATATTTCGCCAAAAAGAAAGAGGCCACTCTTTGAGGCGCCCTCTTTTCTGTAACCTTTAGGAAAATGACCCTGCTTAGTAGTCTGCTGGCAGGCCTATGGAGTTCATTTCTTAACACGAATGCCGGACAACCTGAAAGACTTAGTCGTCACATTACCTGCGTAGTCGCTCACGCTAACCCATGCTTCGCTGTCTCCGGGTAGGGTTTCTGTTTTTACTATGTAGTTATAGGCAGTTCCATGCCGGTCATTCTGCACTTTATCATATTCCAATACCTGGCCGGCCATGTCTTTAATGGTGATGGCTACCTCCTCTACACGGTGGTCGTCTATGGCCTCTATGGTGAGGATGCTACCTGCTACCAGGCCCTGATAATGGGCCCAGTTTACACTCACTATTTTGGGCTTGCTCATGAAGTCAATGACAATAGCCTGCCTCAGGTGTGTGCCGCGCTTTGCTGCATATTTCTTGTATACGTCTGCCCGGGCTTCGTCATTTTCCATAATATGGGTGGCTCTCAAATGAGCTTCTTTGAGCATATTTCCCATTTTACGTTGATGGGGCGTGGTTTCACTTTTCTCAGGCAATCGGGACATGATGATGTCCCCGTTTTTCATGGTACGAAATACAACGTTTCCACTTAATCCGCTAAGGGCTTCTATTAGGCTGTTTGTCCTGACTTTCATATCTGATTTTATTTAGGTTGGCTATATATTTTACACGTTAAAAAGTCTGTATTTGTTGTTTATTACAGAATATTTTTTTGTTAAATGTTTATTATCGGATTTTTATTTCGAATTAGACATAAAGCAATTAACTGAATGTCAATTGCTTATTATACATGCAGATAAATAATTTGTGCGTGTAAACTGGTTAGTATGTTGTGATCAGCAAGCCTGAATTTAGGGCCTCAACAGGGCTTTTAAAAATTCGTTAAAATTGTACAAAATCTATAAAAGCAGGCTTTTAGCAGTCTCTCAGCAGGGCATCAGCAGAGGAGCAGCAGGGCAGACCGGTTTTTGAAGAGGCGAAATGTGCCTCTATTGGCTTAAAATGGGGGTTAGATCTGGTATAAAATTGTACTTAACTAATATTTAGAGAGGTTGGGAAATAGCATTATTGTGTTTGGCTTCTCTTATCCTGACCAGCAGATTTATACGTTAAATACCGGCTTTCATAGGCACGCTCTTTCTAAGTACGGAACGATTCCACTCAGAGTGTTTGCGAATAGGCATAAATTGCATATTTTGGGCCTTATTCCGATACAGCCATGATCATTCAACCCGATACGCTATGACCTACCCACAAACCATTTTTCGCTCCTATTCAGGCTCCCGCCGTTATTTTCATTATCTTGAATCTTGATAAATGACCATTTTAATCATTTAAGGATATGAGACGGAAAAAGCTTGATGGATTACTCGGGTATCAGCTTAGCAGTCAAAGCTTGATAACCCTGACCGGTGGCTCGGGTGATGGGGGTGGAACCTCTGGCAGCAACGGCGGGGGCTATGGAGAACCTGAGCCTCCACCGCTACCAACGGTACCCGATGATACACGGAGCCTCTATAGGTTAACATTATATGAGTTATCTAAATTGACAGGTGGCTCCGGTAATGGAGGTGGATCATCGAGTGGTGGTGGCAGTACCGGCGAACCTCCAGAGCCAGACCCTATTTGGCCCGATGACACGACTACCTCACGATTTAGCTATCCTATAAATAAGCCCTGATGAAAAAGTTTCTACCAGCTATATTTTTTTTACTATTAGTCATAATTGCCTGTGAAAAGGAAGATATTGAGCTTCCAAGCGAGACTAATAACGTATATCATACAGTCGACAGATTTATCCAGCAAGCAAGAGACCTTTATAAAGAACAACCTGAAGACGCTGAACACATTGCTCTTAAGGCCTTAGAGCTATCGAAGAAGAACTTCTATTTGAAAGGGGAAAAGAATAGTCACAATGTTCTTTACTGGATATATCTCAAAGGCAATGTAGATCAGCAGAAAGCCGAATACCACCTTAAAGCTTATGAAGCGACTTCCAATAGAATGGATAAGCTAAATGATTTGGGTGCTTTAAATTACTCTAAGGGTTATCACCTTTACAAAACTGGTGAATTTACCTCTGCTCTTGCGTATCTACTAGAAGCTTACGACATATACTTAGTTGACAATAAGCCGAACAAAGCAGGGCACGCTCTCTACACCATTGCATTAATTTTCTATAAAAATGACTTACCGGATCAGGGCATTCGGTATGCTAAGAAAATTGAAATTGACTCTTTGGCGGCACCCATGCAGATCAATACGCTGCAATTACTGGGTATGCTGCATTATGAAGCCGCACATTATGATGAGGCTATAGTGGCTTATTCTGAGGCTATTTCCGTTGCTGAAACGGCGGGTGATAAGCTGGCTGGTGCTCGCATTAAAAGAGCCTTATCCCTTTCTCTTATGGAAGCTGAGCAGTTCGATGAAGCGAAAGAGGTAATCCAGCAAGGTTTACAAGTCGCAGCAGAAATAGAGCATAGCCAAAACCTGACAGGCGAACTTCTCCTCAACGAAGCCTATTTATATGAGAAGATGGATCAGCCCGGCCTTGGGATACGATCTATCAATAAAGCTATACCCCTTTTTGAAGAAACCGGGAATTTTGCCCTTCTAGCTCAGGCAAATCAGGCTTTATCCCACAACCACTTTACGCTTAAAAACTATGAAGAGGCTAAAGATTTTGCTCTCAAAGGCTTACGATATAAAGACGAGGCCAGGGCCAATACTTTAATAGACCTCTATACAAATCTCAGTACTTACTGCAGGGAATTAGGTGATGAGACCGGCTACTATAAGTATGCTCATGAAGCCTTAAAGGTTGATCATGCGGCCCTGCAAAGCTCGCAAAAGCTCGGCCTTCAAAAGGCCGAACTATCCTACCGCAATGACTCGGAGATCCGCGACCTGGAAGCAGACATCATTACCCATGAGGCGTATATGAGCCAAAGCCGTAATATCCGCTGGGCCATTATCGGCGGCATTGTTTTGACCCTAGCCGTTCTATTTATCTTACTTCTTAATTACGGGCCGATCAGACACTATGAGCGGCGTGTCGATAAAGCCCATAGCTTAGGTCTCAACATTATGGAGCAACTGGATAAGATCATGAAAGCCATGTCTTTAAAATCTGAGAAAGTGTCCCCTCCCGAAGGCCCCGATGAAACCGATCTGCATGGCCGGGCTAATAAAGGGGATCAGGATTAGGCCGTATGCTTATCAGTCATAACGATCTTCTTATCCTGTTTGGCATGCCGGGCCTGTTGTTTGCGGCATGGGCCATAACTCTAACCCTTCGGGTGTTCACGGCGAAACGGGCCAGTACCGCCATTTATCAAACCTGCGAGGGAGGCCTTTCTCTTGTGGGTCAGGTGTATTACGCACAGGTCATTGAGGACAACTCCAAACGCAAGCGCACCTTACATACGGTTGTTAATAGCATCATGACCCGGGTGGGACACCTGAATCTGATCGGAGATACCGGCTGGATTCTTGCCACCCTGATTGACTTTAAGCAAAGTATTGTACCCAGGGATAAACAGGTGGAACAACAGCTCGATGAGTGCTTTCACTTACTGGAACGCCGGGGCAAGGTCGGTCGGCATATCGTGTCGATGCTGGATGTTGAGAAGGTCAATAAGCTGGGTATTTATCCCTTTATCGACCGGTATTTTACCAAGGTGATGCAAAAAGACATTCCGCATTTAGACGTGGAATGCAACCAACCGCATCGCCGGTTCCCGCATCACATAGAAGAGGACATTGCCATCACCTGCATGGCTTTGCTCACCCATGCGGCCTATAACCGTATACCCACCACCTTATCCTTTTATCTGATGTATTCTCAAAATCTCATAACCCTGCATCTGGTGGATGATGATGAGGACACGGCCACAAATTTAGACCTGTATCATTTACCTAAAGAAAATTGGCCGCCCTGCTACCGTATGGCTGACACTCTCGCCGATCTCTACAACGGGTATATGACCATTGATCCCACTTATACCACCGGGCAGCATATCGAAATAAAGCTGGCTCTTCCCTCTGGTAACGATGGACTGCCTCAGGTATAAATGAAAAAGCCTCTTCCTGAGAGAATCAAGAAGAGGCTAGGTGGGGAGTACCTACAAAAGATTAAAACAACTACTGTACTCTATTTTTTTATCGTTGTTAAGGGGAGGGAGTAAGACAGGATCAGTCTGACGGATTCCGTGTTACGTTTATATAAAAATTCATGACCCCAAATCTCAAGATTGTTGTTCAAGTTTGAGGTCAGATTGCTTTGGTAGTAGATATCAACATTAAATCGCTTATAGCTCAATCGTCCTCCGACTTGATAATCCATATGGAAACGTTTGGGTAGTGTCCCGGCTTTATTCAATGCTTCGGCTACGCTTGCAGGATATTGCGGCCCTTCTTTAAACCGGGCATCAAAGTCCACTTTATTAATGATTGGAATGATACCGGCAAAAACCCTAAGCTGAAAGTCTCCATCTCGATTAAATATATAGTGTCCGGCAATTGGAAACTCAAATCCCTTCAAGTAGGCAGACGTCAATTTACTATTCATAAAAGTTGAATCGGTGGCGCGTTTTTCAACAGTAAGACCCGCACTGTTACGCTGAGTTTGAATACCGACACTGACTTCAAAATATGAGTTTATCGGGTGACTATATCGAATGAAAGGGAGTAATTGACCTGAGCCTAAATAGTCCCGTTCAAAAAATACAATACTATCTAAATCAACCGGTGTCTGATAGGTGCGTCTTTCAGAAAGTACGGTTCCTATTCCTATATCAAGCTTTTGTGCTATAGCGGTCGAATAAGAAATAAGGATTGTTAAGAATATAAGAATAGCTTTCATACTATCGAAGTTCTAAGGCGTAAAATAGCTTTCCAGTTTCATATACCTTGTATTGTGTGGCTGTAGCATCCTCGCAGAAGTTAACAATGCTATGGCCTAAATTAAAATCTTTATCGGATATCGTCACTTCAAACGAGAGGGTCACAGTTGAGCCATCGTCTAATTTAGTATTGTAGGTCGTGGAAAATTTTACCGGGTCTCCCAAATCTTGCTCAAACCATTGGTATTTTATGGTCTCACCATATAGACTTTTATCCCATTGCATAACCTCTAAATCAGGATAATGCCACTCGGTGTAACACCCACTGAATAAAGGGCAATCTTTCCATTCACTCCGATCTACTTTGGATATGAATTTTTGAAAGGATTGCAGATGTCCCTGACTTGAACCGGTAAAAACAAAAAAGTAAACCTCAGGTGCTCCCTGCAGATAGTCTTCAGCATCATCAAGCTCTTCCATATTGACGAACTTAATCCGGCTTATGTGATCATAAAGCTCCGTGTCATCCCGATCACAGTCACTTTGCGTGCCGGTGCCCCCATTTAAACCACCAGGAACATAGCCACCGCCTCCACCACAATTTAAATCGGAGGTGGTGTAGTAGTAATCCTCATCTGTAACCAGTATCGGTTCTGCTTCCATAATACAGCCATCGTCCGGTGCCAATAGACCGTTTTGTCTTCGTGCTCTGAGCTTATCAATCATACTACGCGGTACGGGCTTTACGCGCTCATTGTGACTAATGACCAAGATCGGCTCCGTAGGAAAGGTCGCCACATCAAAAGCAAAATAATTACCCTCCTGGTCAAAGGCCGGTAGGCTGCTGATCAGGTCTGCCTTCGCACCATAGGGAAGATAGACCACAATGGGGTGCTCATTGTCCGGATTCCAGTCTTTGGTCACTCCCGGGGCTTTACGCAAAGCAATTTGTAGAAGGGGGTCATCCTGCAGGTGCTGTAAGGTGCGGCTGTTAGCTTCACTTGCCCCAAAGAGGGCTTGCGAAAAGGTCAGGCTCCTGGCATTGTCTCCACCCAGCGGTTGATCTTTCTCTAAAGCAAAGAGAAAGTTATCGTCTCCATCGAACCGTTCATCAATTTTGTTCTTAACGAAGTGGCGTATCTCACTGCTTTGCAAGGCGACGGCCAGGGATTGAGCAAGATTATACCCGGCATCTTCGGTCGAATATTTAGCTTCAGGAAGAGAGGATTCAGGTGTAATAAGCTCATCCTTAGTCTCCTGACACCCAAACAAAAAAGCAGTCACAAAGAGAGCCAGGACTGCCTTTTGAGTTTTGAGGGATAATATCATTATATTAGTGGTTAATTGTATCATTAAAATGGACAATAAATCCTAAAACCACAACTAATATCTATTTAACCCTTCTATTTCTATGAATACCGTTCAAAGCTAACACGTATACACCGTTTAAGTCGTTTATATATGTTGTAAACTTGGTCTAATTATGTATCATGGTGACCAATGCCTTTTGGTGTATCCATTAAATCAAGGATCCCCAAAATCCAACCTCAGCCTTTCACTCATGGCATAAAAACAACATGCCTTCACCCCATAAGCCCTGTTTACAGAACCCACACCCTTTCCATCAACACCACACCAACCAATCCCTTCCTTAGCCGCAGCGACACCATTTACTAAGCGATTTTGCCCTTCCACAGGCATTATCGCCCCACTCTCTACAGGGTTCCCCACCTCCTCCTCATCAGTATCCACCATCCATTCGGTAAATACCGTCACATTCCCCGCCAGGTCTCGTGCCTCCACCTGTACCTGCACACCCCCTTGCACAGGCACATCTTTCCGTAAGCGGTATTCGTACATCCCATTTTCTACTATTGCTGTGCACCGCCCGCTTTCCAGTACCTCACCCTCACCGTTCCTTATCAACAGGTCTACTGATACCAGCCCAAAATCATCATATGCATACACCCCGATCCTCTCATTCGCACCGCCAGTAAACCCATTCACAAACACCCCCTCCACCACAGGCGCATGCATATAGTCCTTTACTGCCAGGTTTTGCCATGAGTTAAAGCCCGCCTCTTTAGCTTTATATACCTCATACAAAGCCTCCACTTTCCTCACCCTTTTCGCATAGGCTGTCGCTTTCCCGAACCGTTCATGATGCGCCTTTTGCTTACTGCTCAGCGGCTTTGAACACTTTGCCGGCCTTGCAGATACAATCGTCCGGCCAGCTCGCTGCCGGTACACAATAGCCCCCCGAGCCATACCCCTCGCACCTTCTATCCATGGATTATTCTCTATTATAGCCATTTACCTACCCCCGTTTTTTCATGTTCATCCATGGCTAAAATTAGAATAAGGCCCTTGAATAGCCTGAAAGGTGTAATATTCCGTAAGAAATTCAACAGAGAAGCCATAGCCACATAAAAGGCTCCGATAGCATATTTCCAATATATACCCACCGCAAAGCCATCGCTTATCCTATACCTATCCTGTGGGTATCCCGTGGGTACCCTATAAGCTCCTGTGGATAACCTCTAACGAGCCTGAATTTGAACTATAGCAAGAGAAGAGCCTGCTAAGAGACCCGCGAAGAATCTGCAATCATCACTAAATCCTCTAAGCGGCAAAATGTACCATTTACCTGCTACTTCTTACCAAACTTACGGAAAGCCGTCACAAGCTGGTAAGCAATAAGAGCGTAAAGCAGGCGGTAGAGATGATAAACCGGCGCCAGCCACAGCAAGCCCTCGCAGGTATTGAAAGTATCCAGGCTGCGGAGGGGAAATAAGAAGTAAGGATATGAATAAAGACTATTCACCCAATTACCGCACCTGTTAAAGTAATGGATGGCAACAAACCCTGAATAGAATAACGTAGCCATTATTAGCAAAATAGCCAGCGGCCGCTTCCAGCTAGCATTGTGCCTGTTTGTGACGCGGTTGAACCATAGCGTAAACCGGTCATTGTTAAACCGGCTCACTTTCCGCGCTTTCAGGTCCTGCCGGTGCGCATCCAGTTCTATCCTCCTGAACTCCCTCGCCTGCACATCATTCCCTGCACGTTCAGCCATTTTCTTCAACTCCTGGTACAGGTTGTACTTTTGGGCTTGCTCAGATTCATCGGTACTAGGAAATCTCAGTTTGTCTTCCGTAAACCAAGTCGTGTGGCGGGCAGACACACCATCGAAAGAGGATTTAGATATGATGATCTCATCAAATATGGTAAAATCTACCAGGAAAAAGCGCGTATCACCAAGCTCTGAACGTAGAGCTTCAAAGTGGGAAGCTTCGTAATCAGGCTTATTAAATAACCGCTTTACTTCTTCTGGCGTGAAGGTAAACAGGCCATTGAAGATGATTTTACCGTGGTTGTTTACTTTGTTGTAGCCTACCCAGCCAAAGCGGCAATAATTAAAAGATAAGATTGTGGATTGAATGACCCCTGAAATGGCAAGAGATAGGGAATTACATTCTTCGAACTCGACTACGTTCATGGCCGCGCCATGTCCGTGGATGGTAATCAGATTAAAGTTACCATCTCTTCCTAAAACCTTGAACCCCTTATTAAGGGTGTTTCCGATTAGTTTTAGTTCAGTCTGAATCTTCTCTAACGGAAGAGCTGGAGCTATATACTGACCAAGATCAAGTTGTTCAGAATAGGTTAGTTTGGATTGACCCTCAATCGTATTTTCAACAAGAAATATATATGCAGCAATAACTTCTTCTAGGATAAAAGCGCCCTTGCAAGAACATGAAATAACGCCTAGGTAGTGAAGTGTAACCTCGCTTATTTGAACATCACGCTCGAATTCACACTTATTTAATTTACCTAGTGATATTCTACTTTCGCTAATATTAATTTGCCCCTTGAAATAACTTGAGGTTAAGACAAACTCGTCAATTGATGAATTTAACATTGTAGTATGGCCATCAATCTTAGTGTCCATCACTTTTAAAAGAGAAACTTCTAACCCAAGCAACCCAAAGGCTCCTAATTGGCATTCATTAAATGTTAAACATTGGGATTTAAATGGAGCCATTATTAAAAGCTCATTGGCTGATAGCCCTATTACATTTATAGACACTATATCGCTTGTGAACTGACATTCGGAAAATAGGAGCCTCTCCTTAATGGTTACATTGTTCAACATTAAATCACATGCGATATTTAAACCATTGTAACCGAGTGATCCAATGATATAGATAGGAAGCTTGACACCATTAATATGTTGAAAATATTCCGGAGCATTGATAATAATATTTCCATGAACATTCAATCTTTCCTTTCCTTCAGCAGCCCACTTTTCCAGACTACTATCTAATTCATTATTTGCCAATAATCGCTTAAACTCCTCCGGTGATATACTTACCTCATTCATATTAAAACATCCTTATTGTAGGGCACAATATAGAAAAAGCTGACAAAGATATAGGGGGCTATGCCCAGTTCAACATCGCTGGGATAGCAACCACGAGGTACACCTCGTTTAGAAAGGATTTTGGTAGGTAGAATTACATAATACCCCTACCGGGCTTAGGCCGTAGTGGGGCACAGCCGCCAGGCTATGCCCCCCACCCGTCGGGGCATAGCCTTCAGCTTAAGCTTCTATTTTGGTATTTAAGAACGATTTGCAGGCACTGTAGTGATAGGCACTAATTAATTCCCCTCCTAAGGTAATAGGGGAGGTCCGACTTTCGGTGGCCCGCATCCGGGAGGTCCGACTTTCGGGGCCCGACTTTCGCTGGGCCCGCATACGGGAGGTCCGACTTTCGGTGGTCCGACTTTCGCTGGGCCCGCATCCGGGGGGTCCGACGTGCAAGACGCATGCATAATGCAGCCAGAGAGCACCCTGCCCAATCCCATCGGGACATAGTCTTTGTAGCCTGATAAATCCAAAGCAACCCTCAGTGCCGTAGGCACGTAGCCTAAGCTCCCGGAATGTAATAGCATCAGAGCAATTATTAAGTTGATGGCTATGCCTATCAGCCCCATACCGATTAATTCGATACCATAAATTAGTACCAAAATTCCCCTACCGCGAAGTTGTACTTCGTGGTAACGATCATGGGAAGTTGTACTTCCCGGTGCAGAATATCAGTCCACATAGTAAAGCATGCACCTAGGCCATTGCTTTTCAGTGAGCAAATCCAATTCACCTCCCGGGCCTGGAGACACATACAAGGGCTAAGCGTAGAATGATGAAAATGAAATGTAAAAACGCACGCCCAAGCCGGGGTCAGTAGAGCAATATACCGCTGTACAGCTCTTAGATTGACGTTGTTCCGTGCTCAGGCACCCTGCAGATATGGTGCATTTGCAGACAATATTCTAAGCTTACCGCCACGAAATCACCAATTGTCGTATGATGAATATAACCCTGTATGAAAGTAGGGAAGAGAATATAACCTCAAAAGTAAACCAATAATGCCGAAGCTATGATATACAAATGTGGTGTTAACACTTAATCCGTTGCACCTTAAAAACCTTATTAAGAAGGTTAAAAATCAAAAAATAAGGCCTTATTTCTTCAAAATCTCGCTAAATATCCTTTCTTTTGTTTATCTGTCATGAAAACCGGAAACATTTTTTAGCCGGAATTCATTTGGTATAGAGTAAATTCAATAATCTATATGCTTAGCGACACCGCTAAGTGCCTATTATCCATACCGGATAGTATTTTTACAAACTACTCAATGAGCGAGATTAGTGTACAATTGGGACTTCATGAGAATGATCCCAAAGACGAGCCTTTCACAATGCATTTGGTGATAGAAGAAGAACAGGACGAGAATGGCAGGTATGCTGCAACAGTTCTGGATGAGTTCAGGGATGAGATCATCACCCTTAAGCACGACCAGGTGCCGAAGTTGATAAGTAAGGTGGCTGATTTTTTAAACGAGCATGGCGCATTTGTAAGCGGACGCATCCGCAAATCGGGTAAAGTAGCCCGGGAAATGTACAGAGGCCTGCGCGCAAAGACACGCAGAACCTTTGAAGAGCCAGAGGAAGAACCCGTGTTTGACGGCCAGCCCGTTATTATGTAAGCCAGTCCTAAGGACTACTTCTTACCATCATCATCCATACCACGTTCCCGCATTTCGCGGCGGCGCATGGGCATGGCGTCTATTTTATCAAACACCACCTGCAGCGGCTTCACCTTATTGTCCCAGCGCATCTTCCTATATCCATCCTTACCTACCAGTATCACCGCAAAGTCGCCAGGTGCTACCTTAAACTTTTCGCGCAAAGCCAATACTTCATTAGAGGTAATATTACCATCTTCAGGGTCTATACCCTCTTCCGGAAACAGCCTGTATACCACCAGGTCACGTTCCACCACCTCTTCCGATTCGCTTTGCAGGCGCCGGTTTAATTGATAATACAGGTCATTTCGCTGATCAGGTGAAAATATATATAGCGTGCGGTAATTACGGCTGTCACCCACCTGTGCAAATGCCGTTTGCATAATAAGACTTAAGAGAAAGAACGTTGAAAAAAAATGCTTCATAAGCATATAACGTATTTAAAAAGTAAACAAAAAATAAAAGAAGAGGACGAACCATAGCACGTCCATAAAGTGCCAGAGAATAGTCGCAATCTCCAGCTTTATCCCCTGATAAGGATTTGTATGCAGTATTAGCGCCTTAACAGGATCACGATGCGCGCGGTAAAACTGCACAAAGAGTACGGCCAGAAAGGAAAGCGCCACCAGCAGGTGCAGCACATGCAGGCCCGACAGCGCATAGAGATACGAAGCCCCTACTGCTTTGGACACATCCAGGTTTTGCGCAAGAAGCTGTTGCCAGCCAATCGCCTGGCTCGCTATAAAAGACATGCCTAGCATAAGGGTCACCCCAAGCTGGCGCGTCACCTCATGCAGGCGGTCCTGCCGGAAAGCCTGCACCACCCCCTTTATAGTAAAGCTGGAGAGCAACAGCATAAATGTGCTGACCACAAACGCCTTTGGAAAATCAAAAACCAAACCCTGCCCGCGGCTATATCGTGTATAAGCAAAGGCCACCAGCAAAAAACTGAATATTAAGGTACTACCGATCAGCGCCAGCCAGACCAGCATCTTATGCGGATGCATGCGCTCGATACGGTCGAACGTAGAAGGGTTTATCGATGATTTTCTGAGGTCTTTCCGGCTTTCCATCTCATGTGCTTCATTATACTACAGAAACATAAACGGAGGCGGGTGGTTCTTAGATTCTTAAATTTACCCTTCAAAAAAACCGATTTAGGCCTTCTCTATCCATAGCATAGGTAGGCTATGGAGCAGGATTTGTTATTTTTGCATTTCAATAGCCAAAAGTGAATACCTCAGACTTTTTAACGCTCTACACCGAAGACGGGGTCATCCGTACCCTTACCGAGAAGTTAAAGCAGCAACATGCCACGCTGACCCTCAAAGGCCTTAGCGGCAGCATGGATGCAGCCATATGCTCCGCCGTCTCCCGCCTCATGGAAGGATTCCATGTATACATCACCCACGATAAAGAGGAAGCCGCCTATTTTCACAATGATATTCAGGCCCTTACCGGAAGAGAAGTGCACCTCTTCCCCACCTCTTATAAACGCCCCTACCAGTTTGAAGAAACAGAGAATGCCAACATTCTCATGCGGGCAGAGATACTCAACCAGGTCAATGCCGCCAGGGACACCGGCATGCTACTCGTAACCTACCCCGAGGCACTATCTGAAAAAGTAATAAACCGCCGGTCACTCAAAGACAACACCTTCACCGCCAGAAAAGGCGAGCAGGTAGATATCGAATTCCTTGCCGAGCTTCTTTCCACCTATGGCTTTGAGCCTACCGACTTTGTATACGAAGCCGGACAGTATGCTGTGAGGGGTGGTATCATAGATATATACTCCTTTGCCAATGAGCTACCCTACCGTATCGAGCTGTTTGGCGATGAGATAGAGAGCATCCGTACCTTCGATCCCGTGAGTCAGCTCTCTGTCGATACCATCGAGAAGATCAGCATCATTCCCAACGTACAGACCCACCTGCTGGAAGAGGTACGGCAAAGCTTCCTGGAGTTTTTACCTGATAATACCACCTTCTGGCTAAAAGACTACCAGCAGTTACTCGATGTAGTGGACAAGTCATTTGAAAAAGCCTCACAGAGCTTTGACGATATCATAAAGAAAAGTGGCGACACCCAGGTAATAAATAACCCCGAAGAGCTGTTTGAAACAGGAGAAACCCTGAGTGCTCAACTGAAAAACTACAACCGGGTAGAGTTCGGCAACCGCTACTACCTCAAGGGCGAAGAGTACCAGTTTGACAGCGAACCACAGCCCAGCTTTAATAAAAACTTCGAGATACTAACCGATAACCTCACTAAACATCAGGAAGAAGGCTATACCAATATCATAGCCGCCGAGTCCCAAAAGCAGATAGAGCGCCTGCGGCAGATATTTGAAGAACTGGACCCCTTCCTTAAGTTTCAGCCACTCAACGTCGGCCTCAGAGAAGGCTTCGTAGATAAGCAACTCGAGATCCTATGCTATACCGACCACCAGCTATTTGACCGCTACCACCGCTACAAGACACGCGAGCTCACCAGCAAGAGCAAAGCCCTTACCTTAAAAGAGCTGCGTACCCTGTCACCCGGTGACTACGTAACCCATATAGACCACGGCGTGGGCCGCTTTGCCGGCATGGAAGTGAAGGAAGTAAATGGCAAGCGGCAGGAAGCCGTGCGCCTCGTATACCGCGACGATGACCTGCTTTACGTAAGTATCCACTCCCTCCACAAGATCAGTAAATACACCGGTAAAGAAGGCGTGCCTCCACAGCCCAGTAAGCTGGGCTCCCCCGAATGGGAAAACAAGAAAAAGCGGGTTAAGAAAAAAGTACAGGATATTGCCAATGACCTCATTGAGCTATATGCCAAGCGTAAAGCAGCACCCGGGTTTGCCTTTAGTGAAGACTCCTTCCTGCAGGCAGAGCTGGAGTCCTCCTTTATCTATGAAGATACCCCAGACCAGGCACGTGCAACCGAAGAGGTAAAGCAGGACATGCAGATACAAAGCCCCATGGACCGCCTCGTATGTGGCGATGTAGGCTTTGGCAAGACAGAAGTAGCCATGCGGGCCGCTTTTAAAGCCGTAACGGAAGGCAAACAGGTAGCAGTGCTAGTGCCTACCACCATACTCGCTTTTCAGCACTACCGCACCTTTATGGAGCGCATGAAAGGCTTCCCCGTCAAAATAGATTACATCAACCGCTTCCGTACTACACGCGAGATCAGAGAAACACTGAAAGGCCTCACCGAGGGTACCATCAATATCGTGATAGGCACCCATAGGCTCGTGAATAAGGATGTGAAGTTCAAGGACCTGGGCCTGCTCGTCATCGATGAAGAACAAAAGTTTGGGGTAAAAGTAAAGGACAGGCTAAAAGAAATGCGCGTGAATGTGGATGTGCTCACACTAACCGCCACCCCCATACCCCGTACCCTCCATTTCTCCCTCATGGGAGCACGTGACCTTAGCGTGATCCAGACACCACCCCCAAACCGCCAGCCCGTTACCACCGAGTTGCACGAGTTTCATGAAGAAATACTCCGCGACTCCATCAGCTACGAACTGCGCCGGGGCGGACAGTGCTTTTTTGTGCATAACCGCATCAGCGATATTGACGAAATGGCCAATATCATCCTGCGCCTGGTGCCCGATGCCCGCGTAGTGGCAGCCCATGGCCAAATGGACGGTAAGAAACTCGAGAAGATCATGCTGGAGTTTATAGAAGGCGAGCACGATGTACTCGTATCTACCAACATCATCGAGTCCGGGCTGGATATACCCAACGCCAACACCATCATCATTAACCGCGCCCATATGTTTGGCCTCAGTGACCTCCACCAGATGCGTGGACGCGTAGGGCGCTCTAACCGGAAAGCCTTCTGCTATTTGCTCACCCCACCTACCTCTGCCCTGTCCTCTGACGCCCGCAAGCGTCTGAGTACGCTGGAGGAATTCTCAGACCTCGGCGATGGCTTCAAAGTAGCCATGCGTGACCTCGACATCCGTGGGGCCGGCAACCTGCTCGGTGCCGAGCAGAGTGGCTTCATCACCGACCTGGGCTTTGATATGTATCATAAGATCCTGGACGACGCCATCCGTGAGCTAAAGGAAACCAAGTTCGCCGAGCTTTTTGAAAAAGAACTCAGCGAAACCACCAAGGTATTAGTGCAGGACTGTAGCATAGAGACCGACCTCGAGCTTATCATTCCCGAGGATTACGTAAGCAATATTACCGAACGTCTCAGCCTTTACAGCCAACTGGACAACATCAAGACCGAGCAGAAGCTATCCGAATTTCATGCCTCTATCAAAGACCGCTTCGGGCCCCTGCCTGAGCCGGTAGAGGACCTGATCAAAACCGTCCGGCTGCGCTGGCTGGCAGAAAAGCTGGGCTTTGAAAAACTGACCATCAAGAACGGCACCATGCGCGCCTACTTCGTGCCCTCTGACCGGGAAGACTATTACAAATCAGATGTCTTCGGCAGAGTACTCCAGTTTGTACAAAAGCACAGTCGCCGCTGCCGCATGAAGGAAATCAAAAATCGCCTCATGCTCGTAATTGAAGACATAGACAATATCGAGCAGGCCCGGACAGTCCTTGGCAATATGCTCCCCCAGGAGAAGCCGGTAAATGCCTGACATACTTACTGGTTTATATTAAGCCTTGGGGAAGTAAAAAAAAGCCGGGACATGTCCCGGCTTTTTTTTACTGTATCCTTTCTTCTGTATGACAGGGAATATGTATTGTCGTACAGTCGATATCTACTGAAGGGTCCGTTTTTATCGCCCCACCTTTTGCCGTCTGCATAAAAGAAGAACCGGCTGGCAGCACGAAGCTTTTAACAGATAGCTCAGTCAATAGCTTCTTCTTCATATTAATAAGAGCTTTAAGTTTAAAACACAAATTGCACGTATTGCATCAGGGGCAGGTATAAGACTTCTCACCCGGATCACAGTTAATGCTGGGATAAAGCTCCGTTTCTTGCTCAAATGATACTCCACCGCGAATGTGTTTGGTGACAAAGCTCTCTATGCGGAGCGAGTCCAAAGTCATTTTCTTTTTCATTGATAAACGTTCTTTTAGAGTTAAGGAGATTAATAGGGAGCAGGACAAGTACAAGACACCTCCCAGGTGTTGCAACCGTTCCGGCTTTGGGGTGGCCGGGTATCGGTAGTGTCTATCTGATCTATCATACTCAGGCCACCACGTATGGTTTTGGTGACAAAGCTCTCTACCTCCAGGTGTTGGATTCTAAGCTTCTTTTTCACCTTTCTATACGTTTTGAATGGCTCCCGGACAAGTATAAGACGCCTCCGTAGGCTCACAGTCGCTGCTGGGAGGTACAGTGGTATCGTCTGCAATTCTTTTCAGGCCGCCACGTATGTTAGACGTAACAAAGCTTTCCAAACGCAGATCTGAAAGGCTGATCTTTTGCTTTTTCATAGTCATTCGTTTTTGTTTAGCAGGAATATACAAAATTTTTGAATGACCGGAATGTACACCCCCTATTCTCCTGTAGCCAAGCCCTCGTCAAGTCTTATGAGGCTATTAAGTATCAGTTCTGTGGCATCCCCATAAAAGGGCAGAGGTACCTGCTCATACGTATCAGTAGGCTTATGGTAATACGGGTGGTCTTCCACGCCGAAATAAATGAAAGGAATACCCTTCTTATGAAAGGGACCATGGTCTGATGAAGTGGTCCAGTCCTGTAAGCCATCGCGCCCATCGTGTCCAAACTTCAGTTTTACAGGCGACTGCTCATCAGCCTGTGTCAGGTAATTTTTCAAAGAAGGAGTATAGCGCGTGCCAGTAGCATATAATTCTCCTTTTCTGTTTTGACTTACCATATCCATATTCACATTAAGCACTATGCGGTCAGGATCCACCTCAAGGCTGTTCATAAAGTATTTTGCGCCCTGTAAGCCTACCTCCTCCGCATCAAAGGCCGCAAATAGCATGGTATGCAGCGGCTTATTAGCCGAAAAGTATTCTGCTATTGCAAGCATGGCCGCTACACCACTTGCATTATCATCAGCCCCATTGTAGATGTCCCCGTTACGGGCGCCTACATGATCATAGTGCGCAGATAGTACGATCACCGAATCGGACTCACCCTGCACAAAGCCCAGCAAATTTACCCCCTGTACGGTGTCCATAGCAGAGTGGGCCCTTTGCACAGGCGCTACAGAAAATGGTTGCAGGTAGTTAGGCGTATAGGCGGTAAGGCCTATTTCTTCAAACCGTCCAATAATATAATCCCTGGCCTTTTTATTTCCTTCCGTTCCCGTTTGCCTGCCCGCCATGCTATCCGCACTCAGTATCCTGAGATCACGGTACAGGCTCGTAGTATCCACAGTATAAGCAATGGAATCCTTACGTTCCTGGCTGCACGCTGGTAGAGAGGAAAGAAGAATAATGACGAAAACGGTGAGCTTTTTCATGTGATTAGGCAGCGAATCTTTATTTTTGATTAAAAATAGCAGGAAATAAAACAATATATTCCCTGCCTCACGTTGGTTTTGTTGTTTATGGCAATTTTCTCAATCAGAAAAACCCTCTTTTTCCTGCTGCTTATTACGGGCATAGCCACCAGTGGTTTCAGCCAGGGCCTTTCAGTCTCTCCTGCCGGAGCTATCCTCCTTGACTATTCACAGGAGTTTCCCGAATCTATACGTAACAAGCGTACCGTCGTGTTTGTGTCTGCCGAAGGTACCCCTCCCGATAACAGGGACTTGAAAACCTGGCGTGACCTAAGCGATTTTGCCCATACATACTTTCGCGAGGCAGGAATAGACGCCGTAGCGTACTTTTCTATGGAAGAAGTATTCTCGGGCGATGACCCAGAGCGGATGTTTGCCGAGAGGCTCAGCACCAGGGGTGTGGAGAACCTTATCATTCTACGGCGCATGACCTACGAGGATAAGCTCCAGTACGTGATTGTGGTTACCCCCTTTGCAGGCGATGGCGACTACATGGAAAATGGGCAGAAGGCCTATATCGCCTCAAGTCCTAACCTCGAGCCTTTGCTCAAACAGTTTGCTAACTCGGTAAAGAACAGCCCTTCAGAACTGGCCAACCACCTGATATTGGAGAAACCGGAATTTTTCGGAGCCACCGGTATCATCACAGGAGAGAAATTTCTCCGGTATAACCCTGACCTTAAACTGGACAAACTAGCTGTCCCCACTTTTGAGTCAGTAGATCTACCTGACTTTGTACCTGCAAATCCGGAAAGTGAAAAAGTAATAAACGCCCTGGAAAAGCTGAATAGTAATGCAGAAAGCAACAATGAGTTGCTTAAAAGCTATATGAGCATTTACCCGTTTGAGTACAAGGTCAGTGACTTTTCTAAGATCCAGGAGCGGGATATCCGGCTGGATGGTTACCAGTTCGTATTACTGAGGCTACACGCCCCTGCCCGCACCATTCGCGAGATGCTGGGCTATGAAACAGAAAGCGAAACGTATACCACCACTGTATGGCAGGGCGGAGAGAAGGTAACAGAAGAGGTACCCGCCGACCAGCCGGTCTATAAGTATTACATCAAGCACATTTTCACCGGCGATGTATACCTCGGCTCTGAGTGGGACGCGGCTCCAAACTGGGATGAGGCACTGCGCAATCACTTTAATAATATGCGGCACGAACTCAAGGTGGACGACTCCACGCCCTGATCTATAATCTCCAGCGTACCCCCATTCCTCCCATAAGGCGCAGCTTAAAGGGCTCTTTCATGTCCTGGGCAAACATATTGATCTCAGCAAAGGTGCTTAGCCGCATCCCCTTGAAGTCATACTCAGTGCCCACCATATACTCCGGACCAAAGTTCTGGAAAGTATGGTCAAGCCTCTCGATAGTAAAGCGGTCCGGTGGCACCTCGTAGGTATAGAAATAGCTAACGTCCAGTTTCATATACTGCACCCCTGCCCCTATGTAATAACTTAAGTTAGGAAACCTGGTCTTATGCACGGGGTGGGTAAACATGATGCGGCCCTGCAGAGCATAGATAGAATTTACATCGTGGCTGGTGTAAGCCAGATATATTCCGCTGCGCGGATCATTGATAGAGTCAAGCTGAAACCAGTCGCGCAGGTAGCGGGCGTTGAGGCCGGCAAATGAAGACCCTCCAACCACCTCAATGGCTACGTATTTCGGAAAAAAGTATTTGAGTGTAAGTCCGTAGGGGTCTCCCATACGAAAGCCCGCCGTCAGCCCTTTTTCATTTTTCTTAGGCCCGACACATACCGGCATTTTCTTACGAAGCTGCCGCAGGCTTTGGGCTTCAGAATGAAAGCCCAGACCCACAAGGAAAATCAGAAATAGAAATATTCTTAACACACGCATTACCTTCGCACTTTTAAGTCATTCAGACTTGAAATTTACGAAGACTGCCTTCCAATAACGGGACAAAGTAAGTATACCTGCCTATTTACCCGCTTTACTCAGATGATGCATGACCACAATATCTTCATTACCCAAGTACTTTTCTATAAAGATTGTGTCCAGCTCATAGCCCATTTCCCGGGCCTTCTCCTCCATCATTTCCCTGATATGATTTGGCCGGGGCATAATAGCAGGGTGAGAATGGATACGCGCAGTGATGGTATAATCTGGCAAGAAGGTACGTACTTCAAGAGAATCAGGCAGATCACTGCCTGATTCCGGTAGTATTCCTATAAAGTTTTTCACACTGCCACGTTCCTCCCGGGGATTACCGTAATAGAGAATAGCGAGGTCACCTTTCAGGTTATTCGCCTGAACTAACTGACGCATTTCACTGAAAATCATTTCCAGTTTGCGGTCTCCGTAGCGCCCCTCGTAATATTTGCCCGCAATCCGGTACTTTTCACCCGGTTCCACGCTCAGTTCTATAGACTGTGACTGTGTGAGGTAGTAATAGCCTGCTAAAGCTGCCAGAGCCAGCAAGGCCACCAATCCCAGTATTACGAATACCTTTTTCTTCATTTCTTAGAAATTATAGCGTATCCCGCCACCGCCAAGAACTCTCAGATTTACCTGGTCCAGCAGCTCCAGCATGAGCCCCAGTTCTACGAAGGCTGTAAGTGGTACTTCCTGAAAGTAGTATTCACCACCTGCAAATATTTCAGGCCCAAGGTCAAAGTTAGTCTCATCGCTGCGCTCCCTGGATATGAGGCTGCCATTCCGCATCACATCATAGCGGTAGTCTATATTTGCCAGGCGAAGGTTACCCCCCACCCCCCAGTACCATTCTGAGTCTGGGATATACTCCTCCAGGCTGCTATGCCACATAATACGTGCCTGCACGGCGATGGCCATTTCTATGTCATGACTGATGTAGCGTGCGGAGAAATCAAACTCATTGTCAAAAGCGTTACGGTAATAATCATTATACCACCCCCTGGGCACAGTGCCGAGCACTACCTCAAAGGCCGTACCCCCTCCCATGTATTGCTTATACGTGACGCCCACGGGGTCACCCGCTTTCAGACCTATGGAGCTATCGGTTTTCTGCGCTAAAGCGCTAACAGCCGTAAAAAATGTTAACAAAACAGACAAATAGATTCCTGTCCGGTTCATAGATGTAAATAAAAGTTTTAAGATAATAACGAATTGATAAAGGCGTATTTTACACCACCTCTTTGTATTGCATACGGTGTAACTGGGCGTAGTAGCCATCCAGACGAAGCAGTTCATCGTGCGTACCCGTTTCCTTGATCTCACCCTTGTCCAGTACCAGTATATTATCCGCCTCCTGAATAGTACTGAGGCGGTGAGCAATTACAATAGAGGTACGGCCCTGCATCAGCTTATTAATCGCGTTCTGGATCATTTCTTCTGTTTCCGAATCCACACTTGATGTAGCCTCGTCCAGGATCATAATACGTGGGTTATACACCATGGCCCGCACAAAGCTTATGAGTTGACGTTGTCCGACGCTAAGCGTTCCCCCTCTTTCCATCACATTATAGTCGAAGTCATTAGGTAACCTCTCTATAAATTTAGAGGCTCCGACCAGGGAAGCTGCTTCCTCTATCTGCGGACGGGAAATGGTGTCATTGCCAAGGGTGATATTTTCTTTGACGGTATTACTAAACAGAAACACATCCTGCAGCACGATGCCAATCTGCTGTCTGAGGTGATTCAGGTCATACTCCCTGATATTCTTTCCGTCGATAAGTATCTCACCTTTATTAATGTCATAAAAGCGGTTCAGCAAGTTGATAATACTGGACTTGCCTGCACCGGTAGCCCCCACAAGCGCCATGGTTTCCCCTCCTTTTACTTTGAAAGAAATATCCTTAAGCACATAATCCTCCCCGCTATAGGCGAACCATACGTTGCGGAATTCAATGTCTCCCCTTATCTTCTCAGGCTTGTAGTCCCCCTCGTCAGGAATAAAGTCATGGTTATCAAGAAGCTTCGTGATACGGCTGGTACTTACTATGCCCAATTGCAGGGTGTTAAAACGGTCGGCGATAAGGCGTATCGGGCGGAAGAACATCTGGATGTACATGATAAAGGCAACCATGTCACCAAAGCTTACATCTTCTGCCAGTACCCCTTCGGCCCCATACCATACCACAAGCCCTATGCCTATGGCCTGTATCACCTCAGCTACAGGAAAGTAGATGGAATAGTATAGCACGGAGTTCAGGTTGGCCTTCTTATGCTCCTTATTTATGGCTTTAAATTTCTCGTATTCCTTTTCTTCACTGGTAAATATCTGTACGATATTCATACCGGTAATGTGCTCCTGTACGAAGCTGTTCAGGTTAGACACGGCATTACGCACATTATTAAAGGCAACCTTTATCTTTTCTTTAAAAATATAGGTGCTAAGAATAAGGAAGGGCAGGGTGCAAAGAGTAACGAGGGTAAGCTCCCAGTCTATGTAGAACATGACAGCCAGTATAAAAATTAGCTGCAGCAGATCACCCAGCATAGCCGCTATACCCTGACTGAATACGTCGGCAAGCGTTTCGATATCCGAGACATTCCTGGTAACAAGCCGCCCGATGGGTGTATTATCAAAAAACTTAAGGCGCATCCGGAGCAGGTGGCGATAAAGCTGTATCCGCATATCGCGGATAATATGCTGACCGAGCCAGCCTGACATGTACGTGTGAGAATACTGGACAATTGCCTGCAGAATAAGCAAGCCAACCAGCAGCAATATCATATTCACCAGCCCCTGGAAGTCCCCGACCGAAATCTGGCGGTCGATCGTCTGCTGAATAAGCAGGGGCCTCACCGGTGCCAGTATGGCCAGAGAAATAGTGAGGAACAGCAGCAGGTAGAACTTTCCGCGATATGGCCTGATAAAGGTAAAGAGCCGTTTGAGAACGGGCAGGTCTACGATGTTGCCACTAATGTTTTCCTTATCCAAAATGTATCGTCTTAATCTCTGTTCGTATAGATTTCCCCGGGATAGGCCACTTCAGTGAGAAATAAGCCCTCAGGTGGTACAGATCGCCCTGCTTTGCCTCGATCACCGGAAGCTATAACCTCTTTAATAGAAGCTGGTTCAGCCTTTTCTTCGCCAATTAGCAGAAGAGTACCCACCAGTGCGCGGACCATGCCGCGTAGGAACCTGTTTGCACTTACGTAAAAAACCAGCCTTCCGTTTACCTCCAGCCACTCGGCCCGTGAAATCTCACAAAAATAGGTGTGTACATCGGTTTTTACCTTACTGAAGCTCTGAAAATCCTGCTTTCCGAGTAAAAAGGTGGCTGCCTCGTTCATCTTCTCTATATCCAGCGGCCGGTTGAAGTGATAGCTGAGGTCCTTTTGAAAGGGGTCTTTTTGCCGGATAATATGGTATTCATAGCTGCGGGAGGTAGCCGAAAAGCGGGCGTGCGCCTCTTCGTTAACCTCACGGATACTTTTTATAGCCACATCAGCCGGTAGTATAGCATTGAGCTTATAGCCTTCATTACTCATACTGAGCGGCTTTTCATGATCAATGTGTACTACCTGGGTGGTAGCATGTACTCCTGTATCCGTACGACCGCTGGCAGTTACCTCTACTTTATAGCGCAGTATCCTGCTGAGGGCCTCCTCCACTACCTGCTGCACAGTCAGTGCATTGGGCTGTATCTGCCAGCCGTGATAATGGGTACCTCTGTAGGCCAGATCAATAAAGTAACGCACGAAAATTGATTTAATGAGAGCCGGGGACAAAGATAGAGGGAAATACCCGGCAAAAGAAAACTGTCCTTTGCTAAGGAGCCTTACGAAAGTTCATAGTTTAGCCATATCTTAGATATCTGTAACGAATAATTATCAGACCCAATCATTATGAAAAGAACCCTGACCCTATTTCTCTGCCTGCTCATGGCTGGCATGGCCTATAGTCAGACCAGGCCGGTCATTGTGATTCACGGCGGTGCCGGAACCATACTTAAGGAAAATATGACGCCTGAAAAAGAGGAGGCCATTCGCAGCAAGATGGAGGAAGCCATGCGGGCAGGCTATGAAGTACTTGACGAGGGGGGTACCAGTACAGAGGCTGTAGTAGCCACCATAAAAATCCTGGAGGACAGCCCACTGTTTAACGCGGGTAAGGGGGCCGTTTTTACCAGTCAGGGTGAAAATGAGCTCGATGCCAGTATTATGGACGGCCGCGACCGTAATGCGGGAGCCGTAGCGGGTGTTAAGCATATTAAAAACCCTATCACCGCTGCTCTGGCGGTAATGACCTCATCTCCCCATGTGATGCTTACCGGAGAAGGGGCAGAGGAGTTTGCAAGCCAGGAAAAGCTGAACATGGTGGATGCCCGGTATTTTTATACTGAAAATCGCTATGAACAGCTACGGAAAATAAAAGAGCGGGAACAGGCGGAAGATGCGGAAGGCTCTATCAAGCTTAGGAGCAACCCTGAAACAGCCGATGAAAAATTCGGTACGGTTGGTTGCCTGGCCTTGGACAAGAATGGCAACCTTGCGGCAGGCACCTCCACCGGGGGCATGACAAATAAGAAATACGGCAGAGTAGGCGATAGCCCGGTCATAGGGGCAGGCACCTATGCGGATAATGCGACTTGTGCCGTATCGGCTACCGGCCATGGGGAATACTTCATTCGCTCAGTAGCAGCCTATGATGTAGCGGCTATGATGCGGTATGCTGATATGGAGGTAGGCAAAGCCGCCAGCACAGTGGTAGAGAATATCGGTGAAATGGGTGGCTCAGGTGGCCTGATCGCACTAGATGCCCAGGGTAACGTAGCCATGCCCTTTAACACCGCTGGTATGTACCGGGGCTACATGAAAGGCAAAGAAGATATCAACACATTTATCTACGGAGACGAGGAGTAAGGCTTAAGTAAGCTCGTAGTTCATACTCAGCCCGCGAAGGCGCGCTTTGATGGACTCCTGGTCAATAGAAATGCGGTATTTCATGCGGATGTATCTGTGGATCACATCCGCTCTTCTTCCTTGTCTGGAATACTTCTCGATCGCTTTATTGATTAGACAATTCATACGGGTTCAGATATTGGTGGTAAGCAGTTTCAGGTAATGTTTCATTAATATAACACTTAAAATAATAAAATCGTCCCTGAATAATCTACTTTTTTAACGATTATTTTTTACCATAACCTCTGAAGGACCTTTAAATCTCATTTTAGTCAAGCGTGGAAACGGCTATTTTTTCTTTGATCAGCCCCCTTTCGGAAAGGGCATTAAACCACTCAATAACAATGAGATAGTAACCCGAACTGACTGGAGCTCCGGCATCATTCTGCCCCTCCCACCTAAGGGTACCTTCGGCCGCCATGGCTGCCCCTTCTGCCAGGGTAATTACCTTTCTGCCATTCATGTCGAATATCCAAGCATTTGCAATGTTTTGGCCTTTTTTGAAAGTAAAATGAATTTGTACGAAATCATTTACGCCATCAAAATCAGGCGTGATAACATGGGTTGAAAGTGATATTTCACTCTCTCCCTTAGTACCACCAGCATAATGTGAGTTGACATTGCCAGGCGTCCCGTACCCTCTATCTGCAGCGGCTGATGCCCAGTTAATACGGTTATCAGGGGCACCTTGCAGGTCTATCCGCTCAAGCGAAACCCCCTCGGTATTCCGCAAGAGGTGGTGGTGGTACCGATCGTCATAGGCAAACTCCTGCCAGATGCTATCTGACTCATCCATAAGGCCTGCGATGCCTTCAGTATCCGGAAGAGAGGGAAGTGGGTTACGGACAAACGCTCCCGCATCCGCAGCGGGATATTGTCCGGATAATATGCCCGGATCAGGCGTAAATGCCAGGTACTCACCAGGACCTATTACCACAGGCAGGTCTGATCCTATACTGACCTTATCCCTGTGCCCGAAAAAATACAATCCTGACATGTCCAGATAGCTGTCAGTAGTATTCAGGCATTCGATAAAGTCAACCCCATTGGGTGGAGGGTTGAATAATATTTCCGTTAAAATGATATCACCAATTTCCGGTTTTTGAGGGAAGATTACCGGCTCATAGGATGACCTTTCTGTCTCATTGCCCACACAGTCCGTCAGGCCTAATAGGGTAATCCGGTAGCTGACATCATTATTTAACCTGGCAGAGGGTATGGCTTCATATTGGTTATCCCCTGATTTGATTATCTTTTCTATAGAATATATTTCACCATTCTGATCTCTAATTTCCACTTGTTCTAAGCGAATACTTCCTGCCAGCTCTTCGCTCAACCAAAACCGGCAGTTTCCTTCTTCGGTGATAAACGCAACCATTATAAAAGGCGCTTCATCATCGGTAATTATTCCTGTAGCAGCATTAGGCATACCGGCCGTATGACCTGCCGGGGCGGGAGAAGGAAGCCAATTTTTCTCACCGCCACAGGTGCTGTATAAATCAACTCTTTCCAGAGACTGCCCGGCCCGTAAGCGACCACTTACATAGTTCAACTGCGCTACCGTATCCATTTCGTTACTGATGAGGAAGAGGTCATCTTCTGTATTATTTAGTGTAGGCCATGGAGAGACAGCTGCCATTTTGGCTTCTCCGGAAATATCAGCCACATTCGCTTCCGCCACCAAGACTACATATTCACCCGGCTTAAGATCAAATGGTTCTATTCGTCCCTTGACGGTACGGTCTGCTATGTATATGTCTTGCAAACGCAGTGTGTCCGCTGTGATATTTACCAGCTCTATAAATTCTGCCGGGCCTTCGGGGGAAGGCTCCGGTAGTACTTCACTAACCACAAGATCGCCCTGCCTTAGAGTGGAAGGTGCACTGTAGCTTAGTATCAAGGTAGTATCGCTTATCGTATTGCCAGCTCGGTCATTAACTTTTTGAATGTCTACTTCATAGCTTATTCCATCTCGTAAATTGTTAGCGAGGCTAAGTATAACTGCGTGATCATCTATGGGCGTACAGCTAAGGGGCCACTCTCCATCTATCTGGTAATGATATGGCGAAGAGATGGAAACGGGGTCAATGGCTTCTGAAAATTCTATATGAACTCTATTTTCAGTAGTAGTTCTGGCAGCCAGTACATAGGGAGGAATGCGGTCGTACGTTGCCTCGTAGCGGCTAAATGGCCAGTAATGACCGCTACTTTCGGAAAATGAGTCTATCGAAATAACTGCGCGGGTGTTTTCAGGAATACCTACTTTGAAGAGAAGATACGTCAGAGGTTCATCAGCAGAATACCAAACCAGGTCCGGATGGGCTCCTTCTAAGGTGTAGTATTGTGGCTCTGAAGGCAAATCAATATTTTCTCTGGGATAAACCTTAAGAAGGTGGGCGTCGGCAAATGTGAAGCCGGTAGCTGGTTTGCGGTAATGAATCACCTGAGAAAATGAGGCTTCCCGGTCTGCGAACCCAAAGTCGGAAAGTGATAGCAAAACAGGTTGGCCCTCCGGGAGGCTGGTTGTAACGGAGATATCTATTTCATACTGCGACATCAAAGGAGTAATAACACCCGGGGTTGAACCCAGACTGGCTACCGCATCAGATAAAAGTTCCTGTTCCAGGCGGTGTGTAAATGAAACGAGTAAGCTCGTATCTGAAAGCAGCCTTACATAGCCTATTTCAGGCAGGCTATAGTCCAGGGTAAAGTGAAGCGTATCGGTAGCTTCATTACCATACTGATCTGAAATACCTGTTAGCCCCGGAGTGGATAACTGACGGGGTATATCACTGCCAAAGTCGATTAACAGGGAATCATGATCTGACAGAGAAAATGCACGTATGTCCAGAGGCTCAGGCCAATTGCCAGGCAATACCACACTCTTAAGCGAGATTTGAGAGGTGTCTATATGCTCATTCAACACTACAGAAACTGTGGCCGGACTTATGCCCCTGGCGTATTGTATAGCAGGAGGTAAGTTATCAAAAAGCAGCTCTATATATTTTGACCGGCTCATGACATTGCCATACATGTCGGCCAGGGAATGGATTTTCAGGCGGTAGGCTGTTTCTTGCTGTAAAGTCTGACAATAAACCAGGACAACGGTCTGAGGGTCAGGTAAAATTATCCGGCAGGGTAACGTCTCATCATCCATTTGATAGAAGCGGGCAATGGACGCAACTATAGGGTCCAGCGGTTCACTGAAACTGAGCCTAACTGTATCGGGACTGGTCCATTCATAGCTATCGAGCGTGGGCGGCCGCGTATCCCAAATAAGGTCAGCGGAAGGGGTGATGAGTGCATTGCTCTCTTCATCTACCATTCCACTGATGAATAACTCATACGGTTCATCACGTACTGGTACAGGGGAAAAAATCAGCCGGACTTCAGAGGGAAAGTCCGGCTCTGGCAGTACCATAAAGGGGGCTGCATCATACTTGGATAGAAAGTAATTTTCTGGGGACAGGGCATTGGCAGGAAGTGTATGATAGCGCACCCGCACGATTCCCGGTTCTTCGGTAAAGGCGGTATCTACTGCTGGCTGATAGATTATCGATTCGGAAAAAGCAGCGAGGTTGCCTGCCCTGTCCGGTATTTGGCTGGCAGATAGCAAACAGCTTTCCCCGGGTATAAATGGACGGTCATTTTGTAAGATGACCTGTTCTGGGTAGCGGGGATCCCACTTTATCGCATTTGAAACAATGCCACAATCATAAAGGAAACTGGCCTGACTGAGAAGGAGTGTGCCGTCAAGGGCTTCATTGAATAAAAGCCTTACCTGGTCTGTAGCCACAATGTCGAGGGTGGTTAACAAAGGGGGTGTATTATCCAGCAATGCCGTAAAGCGGATATCTTCAGCAATATTTCCCTCACAGTCCATCAGCCCTGAGAGTGAAAAGCTGTAAGAAAGGTCATAGTGAGGGGTGGAGAAGACCTGCAAAATAAGAACCTGACCATCTGTCTCTGGTAAAACAGAGAGTCCCGGATCGGTATTTACCGTTAATTGACTAATGTCTAGCTCCTCGGAAAAGACAAGAGTGAGGCTATGGGGCACCAGCCATTCGTGGCTAAGCAGTACGGGGGGCGAAAGGTCCGGAGTAGCTTCCAGGATACTATTAGCCGCACCAGGAGTGGCCCCGTTAGCTGAAACGGAAGAGGCCCAGTTCTCCTCATTACTACAAATCAGGGTCGGATTAATCCTTTCGAGTGACCACCCTCCTCGGTCTTTGCCGCTATCATGCCAGTCCGGTGAGTAGCTGACAGCATCAATAACATGCCCGTCGGCAGCAAGCAGGTATACTTCTTCTCCACTATTACTAAGGCTGTTCCATGAAGATAGGCCGAGCACAGAGGCATAGGGCATATAGTCGCTCTCGTAACTTTGAGGGCAAATGATGAGATAGCCTCCGGGCTCAAGGGTAAAGGGGGGCAATGTCTTACCGCTAAGGGAACAGTCCACACCACTAAAAGGGAGGTCCCCGGTATTAAACAGCTCTACAAACTCTGCGCCTGAAGCTGTGGGAAACACCTGATTCTCCGGCTGAATGGAACTTTTGGGATAGGGGTCAGCGTATATTTCATTGATAATTATCTGCTGGCCTGAAGCCGGCAAACTATAGCATATACCTAAAAGCAGGATCAGGCATATTCGAGGGCAATAACTGGCTAACATGGGCGCGAAACTAGCACCAACTTTCAATATTTGAATAAATTATGTAGGTAATTGAATGTGATTATTCCTTGGCAAATCCTTTAGCTCAGGCCTGATGGCTATGGATCAGCCTTTTAGGTGGCCTGAATTTTTTCAGGTCTTTAATTAATAATGTAACTTTGACACCATTCAATTAGGTACATATGAAAATAGCAATTGTAGGTGCTACCGGACTCGTAGGTAGTGAAATATTGAAAGTGATCGAGGAGCGTAACCTCGAATTTGACACGCTTATTCCTGTGGCTTCTGCCCGGTCTGTGGGTAAAGAGATAAGCTTTAAAGGGAACACCTATGTGATAAGGAGCATGGAAGAAGCGGTAGCTCTCAAACCGGATGTTGCTATTTTCTCTGCCGGTGGTTCCACCAGCCTGGAGTGGGCGCCAAAATTTGAAGAGGCGGGAACGATCGTGATAGATAACTCTTCTGCCTGGCGCATGAGCCCCCGGCATAAACTCATCGTGCCGGAGATTAATGCTACAACGCTTCGTATCGATGACCGTATTATCGCAAACCCTAACTGCTCAACGATACAAATGGTACTGGCACTGAATCCTTTGCGAGAGGCCTATGGCATCAAAAGGGTGGTGGTGAGCACTTACCAGTCAGTAACGGGTACGGGCAAAGCGGCGGTGGACCAATTGAAGCGTGAGCGTGAAGGGGTAGATGGTGAAATGGTGTATCCTCATAAGATTGACATGAATGTCCTCCCTCACATTGATGTATTTATGGATAATGGCTACACAAAGGAAGAAATGAAGATGGTCAATGAAACGAAGAAAATCTTCGGTGACGATGCTATCTCTGTGACGGCTACTGCGGTACGCCTTCCTGTAGTGGGTGGCCACTCTGAAAGCATCAATGTGGAATTCCATAAGGAATTTGACCTGGAAGAGGTACGTAAACTGCTGGCGGCGGCACAGGGCGTCGTGCTGCAGGATGATGTAGCTAATAATGAGTATCCTATGCCTATAAACGCCCATGGAAGGGATGAAGTGTTTGTTGGCAGGCTGAGAAGGGACGAGTCACAGCCGAAAACCCTGAATATGTGGGTAGTAGCGGACAACCTCAGAAAAGGAGCTGCAACGAATGCTGTACAGATAGCAGAGTACCTGAAGGAGCACAATCTGGTGTATTGACAGAGCTAGCGAATAAGGAGGTACAGGACTGGCTGGGTGCGCATGAAAATGAGCAGGTAACTTCTCTTCTTCTAAAGGGGAGCCCCTTCCCCGGAATCGATGCCAGAGTACTTGCCTCGCAGATAGAAGGACGGCAGAAAGCGAAAAAAAAACTACCGCAGTGGTACGAGGGGCGCCGGGGCCTCTTATGGCCGGCGCGGATCAGCCTTGAACAATGTAGCTCTGAGGCAACTGCCTTATATAAAGCCTCTTTGGTAAAGGGGCAGCGAATGGCTGACCTTACCGGGGGGATGGGGGTCGATGTCTTTTATATGGGCCATTCGTTTTCTGAAAGCCACTATGTGGAGGAGCAGTCAGCCCTCTTTGATATAACCCGACATAACCTTACTGCGCTAGGGGCTACGACCGCATGCCACCGCGGCGATGGCATGGCGTGGCTGAAGGATCAGGCTACCCCCTTTGATTTGCTCTACCTTGACCCTGCCCGCCGTGATGAGCATAAACAAAAAGTAATTCGCCTACAGGATTATAGCCCCGATATTACGGCTTACCTTCCCATGCTACGTGAAAAATCTGATGCACTTCTTATCAAGGTTTCTCCTATGGCTGACCTGAGTGAATTACAGCGCCAGATAGACCTGCCGATAATTTTTCACGTGGTGGCTGTAGATAATGAATGCAAGGAGATCCTGCTTTTAATAGGAAATAGCTCTGCGACCGGAGGTGTAGTGACTGTGAATATAGCCGGTGGGGCTGAGCAGATAGAAACTTTCGCCCTTGCGGAAGAGGCGAATACCACATTTTCTTTGGGGCTACCAGAATCTTACTTGTATGAGCCTAATGCAGCGATAATGAAGGCTGGCGTGTTCAGGGCGACTGCAAACCGGTATGGCCTTCAAAAGCTGCATGAAAACAGCCACCTTTATACTTCAGGGAAGCTTATAGCGGATTTCCCAGGCAGGACGTTTAAGATCAATGAGGTTGTAAGCCCTACTTATAAGGCTCTGAAGGGTGTGCTTCCCGATCTGAGGGGCAACTTGTCGACACGTAATTTCCCCATGCGGGTAGAGGCGTTAAAAAAGAAGCTCCGGTTAAATGACGGCCCGGATGTTTTCCTGTTTGCCACAACTCTTGTTAATGGGCAAAAAGCGCTCCTGATTACAGAGAAAGCGTAAACCGTAGCACATAGGCAATGGCGGTAAGAAGTATGGCGGCTCCTCCATAAATCTGCAAGACCCGTATGCGGTTTTGGTAATCCAAAAACCACAATACCCACCATGGCCTGACGAGGCCGGCAAAAAGCATGAATAAGGCCAGGAATAATAAAATGTATATGATGGTGATAAGGAGGTTCATAGACACTACTAAAAAAGAAAAACCGGACATGATGCCCGGTTTTGTCTGTGAATCTATTTGTATCCGGATTTTATAATGTCCGTTTTACTTCTCTTTCTTCGAAGGCTTCTATTACGTCTCCTTCTTTAATGTCGTTGAAGTTTCTAATGCTCATACCACATTCGTAGCCCTGGCGTACTTCATTGACATCATCTTTGAAGCGTTTAAGTGCGCCAAGCTCTCCGGCGTAAACGACTATACCATCGCGAATAAGTCGAATTCTGTGGTTACGCTTGATATGACCATCTGTGACATAGCAACCTGCAACAGTACCAACTCTTGAGATTTTAAAGATATCACGTACTTCGGCGTTACCCACGATAACTTCTTCAACAGTAGGGGCAAGCATACCTTCCATGGCATCTTTAACCTCGTTGATGGCATCGTATATAATGCTGTACAATCTGATCTCAATCTCTTCCTGTTCAGCCAGCTTTCTGGCACCGGCAGAAGGCCTCACCTGGAAACCAACTACGATGGCATCGGAAGCGGAGGCAAGCAGAATATCACTTTCTGATATCTGTCCTACAGCCTTATGGATGATGTTGACCTGGACCTCGTCTGTACTCAGCTTAAGAAGTGAGTCGGAAAGGGCCTCAATAGAGCCATCCACATCACCTTTCACAATTACATTAAGCTCTTTGAAGGTACCGATAGCAAGGCGGCGACCAATCTCGTCAAGCGTAATATGTTTTTTGGTACGGATAGACTGCTCACGGTTAATCTGCTCACGCTTATTAGCAATGTCACGGGCCTCACGGTCGGTTTCCATCACCTGCAGCTTATCACCAGCCTGTGGTGCACCATCGAGTCCCAGTACAAGCACAGGGGTTGAGGGACCGGCTTTTTCCAGTTTTTTACCTCTATGGTCAAACATGGCTTTTACCTTACCGTAGTGTTGTCCAGCGAGCATTACATCTCCGATATTGAGGGTACCTGACTGCACAAGGATGGTGGTTACATACCCACGGCCTTTGTCAAGAGAGGCTTCAATAACCGTACCTGTGGCACCCCGGTTGGGGTTGGCTGTCAGTTCGAGAAGCTCTGCTTCAAGCAGTACTTTCTCAAGGAGGTCGTCAATACCCTGACCGGTTTTAGCAGAAATTTCCTGGCACTGGTACTTACCGCCCCAGTCTTCTACCAATATATTCATGTTAGCCAATTCCTCACGAATCTTGTCCGCATTGGCAGTAGGCTTATCCACTTTATTGATAGCGATCACGATAGGTACGTTAGCTACCTGTGCGTGATTAATGGCTTCCTTGGTCTGAGGCATGACGTTATCATCAGCCGCTACAACGATGATGGCAACGTCCGTCACTTTAGCCCCTCTGGCACGCATGGCGGTAAATGCCTCGTGACCCGGTGTATCCAGGAATGCGATACGCTTTCCGCTATCGGTAGTCACATCATAAGCTCCGATGTGCTGGGTGATACCACCCGCCTCACCGGCTGTAACGCGTGTATTACGGATAAAGTCAAGTAGTGAGGTTTTACCGTGGTCAACGTGTCCCATTATGGTAACGATGGGTGAGCGTTCCTCAAGTGTATCAGGATCGTCTACTATCTCCTCTACGGTCTCTTCATCTTCTGATGAAGTGAACTCTACATCGTATCCGAACTCATCGGCTATTACAGTGATGGTTTCGGCGTCAAGTCTTTGGTTAATGGAAACGAACAGACCGAGTGAAAGGCAGGTAGAGATCACCTCATTAACGGACACGTTCATAAGGGAGGCGAGGTCATTAGCAGAGATAAACTCTGTTACCTTGAGCTTTTGAGCTTCCTGCTCTTCTCTTTCGCGCTGCTGCTCGCGCGCCTCTTCGGCTGCTGAGCGCTTGTCACGGCGGTATTTACTACGGCTTACATTACGGCCGCCTTTCTTACCTCCGCCGCCGCTAAGTTTGGCGAGGGTCTCTTTAATCTGCTCCTGAATTTCCTTATCGCTGAGCTCTTCCTTCTCGGGTTTGCCTTTTCTGGCACCTCCTCGGCCTTTGGCCCCACGATCATTCTTCTGTTGTCCGGGACGGCTACCTCCGCCACCGCCGCCTCCTTTGCCATCAACTGGCTTGGAGATGCGCTTGCGGCGTTTCTTGCCTTTTTTATCGCGGTCATCGGAAGAAGCAACCGGCTTGGCCTTTTTCTTAGACTTGCTTTCGGGCAGCTCAATCTTACCTAACACGGTAAGGCCTTTGAGCTGATTAGCTTTAGCAGAGATTACTTTCTCATCTTTGGGAGCGGAGTCAGCTTCTTGCTTTTTGCCTTCACTGGCAGCAGGTTTCTCGGCGGGCTTCTGCTTTGCAGATGCCGCAGCTTCTGTTTTTTCTTTCACTTCAGGCTTTTTCTCGGCCTCAGGCTGCTTTTGCGCAGCCGGCTTTTCTTGTTGCTTGGGAGCATCTACCTTTTTCTCTTTATTCTCTGAAGGTTTCTCCTCAGGCTTTTTAGGTACTTCAGGCTGCTGAGGAGGTTTGACAGGACCTTCGGTCTCTTTTTTCTCCTCTTTTTTAGGCTCAGGCTTGGCCTCTTCTTTGGTCTCTTTAGCAGCAGGCTGCTGTGGTTTTTCAGCAGGCTTTTCGGCCTTAGCCTCAGGCTGTGGAGCAGGCTTTTCGGGAGCCTTCTCTTCTTTCTTTTCCTCTTTTTTCTCCTGCGGGGTAGCTTTTGCCTTCCCTTTCTGGTCGAGGTCTATTTTACCTACTACTTTTATACCCTGTAGCCTGGCAGAGCTACCGACTTTATTATCGTCTTTTTCTTCAGAGGATTTTTCTTCTTTGGCGGGCTCTTTCTTATGATCAGAGGCTTTAGGGGCTTCTTCTTCAGCCTTGCCTTTGTCCACATTGATCCCTTTAATAAAAATCTCCTCTTCTTCGTCCTTCTTACCTTGCTGGGCAGGATCGCTCTCAGTGTCGATAACGACATTGCCCGCGTGTTTTTTGCCAATGGTGAGGCCGGAAGCTTCTTCTTTTTCCATAGCGGAAGACGCAAACTCCTTCGCGAGCATGTTATACTGCTCCATTGAAATCTTGGAGTTAGGATTGTCTTCCACCTCGAAGCCCTTAGTAGCCAAATGCTCCACAATGGTATTTTTACCTATGTTTAGCTTCCGCGCTACCTGACTAAGCCTCATCATTTTTTCTTCTGCCATACACAAAAATAGGTATAAACTCGGTATTTACTAAAATAATATCTTACTCGAACTCCTGACGTAGTATTCTGAAGACTTCCTCGACCGTTTCCTGCTCCAGGTCTGTACGTCGAACAATGTCCTCTTCAGTAAGCACCAGCACGCTCTTGGCGGTGTCAAGGCCTACTCTTTTGAGTTCGTCAATCACCCAGCCTTCTATCTCATCAGAGAATTCTACCAGGGCGACATCTTCTTCTTCAGCCTCGGAAAGCTCACGGAACACATCAATCTCCATGCCTACGAGTTTAGAGGCAAGCTTGATGTTTTGTCCGCCTTTACCGATTGCCAGGCTTACCTGGTCAGGCTTCAGGAACACACTCACACGATCCGTATCCTCGTCTATTTTAATGCTGCTGATCTTAGCAGGGCTAAGCGCACGCTGAATATATAGCTCAAGGTTATCGGTATAATTGATCACATCGATGTTCTCGTTTTGCAACTCGCGCACGATGCTATGGATACGTGAACCTTTCATACCTACACAGGCACCAACCGGGTCGATACGGTCATCATAGCTTTCCACAGCTACTTTAGCACGCTCTCCGGGCTCACGCACAACTTTCTTAATATTGATAAGTCCATCGTATACCTCTGGTACTTCACTCTCGAAAAGCCTTTCGAGAAACACGGGTGAGGTTCTGGACAGTATAATGCGCGGATTACCATTTACCATTTCGACACGGTGTACGATAGCCCTGGCATTGTCTCCTTTCCGGAACCGGTCTTTCCCGATCTGTTCGTTCTTAGGAAGTATAAGTTCGTTACCTTCGGCATCGATGAGAAGCACTTCACGGCCCAGTATCTGATATACTTCTCCGATGATGATCTCACCTACTACTTCTTTATACTGCTGGAACAGAATATCCTTTTCCAGATCTTTTACCTTCTGAATGAGGGTCTGTCTGGCAGTCATAACGGCCCGGCGTCCGAAGTGCTCAAGCTTAATCTCTTCCGCTACTTCCTCTCCTATCTCAAAATCGGGCTCGATCTTTTGTGCTTCAGAGAGGCTAATTTTATCATCGTCCCAAATGTCTTCGGAATTATCATCGACAATCTCCCTGAAACGCCATATTTCAAGGTCTCCCTTGTCGGCGTTGATGATGATATCAAAATTCTCATCGGAGTTATATTTTTTCCGGATCATCGTCCGAAAAACGTCCTCAAGAATACGGATCATCGTAGGACGATCTATGTTTTTGCCGCGAGCAAACTCGGCAAATGACTCAATCAGATTTCCCGAATCCATTGCAATGGTTTAAAATGACACTAATACAATCGTTTTTCGAATATCGTTAAAAGGAATTTCGGTTTCCTTTTTATTAATTTTTCGCTTGACCTTGGTTTCTTTATTGATGAGCACTTTATCATCGTGCACCTCAAGCAATTCACCTACAGCTTCTTTGTCATCCTCAAGGGTAATTCTGACCCGGCGACCGATATTTTTACGGTACTGCCTGATACTAGCCAGGGGATGGTCGAGACCGGGAGACGACACCTCGAGCGTATACGCACTGTCTACGAGGTCGTTTTCTTCCAGGTCATTACCCACTTTCCGGCTGATATCTGCACAGGTATCAATAGAAACCCCCTGATCACCATCAATAAGAATTAATACTTTTTTACCCGTATTCGTTCCTTTGATAATGATATCTACCAAAAAAGCAGATTCATCAGGAAGATTCTCTTCCACCAGGTTCGCTATATGTGTTTTAAGATCCGTCACGAAAAAAACGATGCATAAGAATAAAAAGAGGGGACTGGTGTCCCCTCTATACTCTTGACAATATTTTCTAAGTGCAAATGTAGGAAAATAATTCCTCCAAACAAATAATTTCGGCTATGCAGGACCGTTTTCGTAACTTAGCGAACTCCGGAGGATGTGGTCCCGGAATTATGAAAAGAAACCATCAAAAGCCAACCGAATGAGTCTTTATTGTACATTCAAGACAATCCTGATAACTACGCTGCTATTTATAGTGTTTGCCTGCGACACAGAAAAAAAGGAGGAAGGCTCCCGTACGACCGGGGGTGAGACGAATAAGCCGAAGGGGAATGCAAATAAGGCTGAAGTGGATGTACCTGATTTCAATGCTGACTCAGCTTACTACTTTATAGAAAGGCAGGTGGCTTTGGGCCCACGTGTGCCGGGGACGCAGGAGCATATGGAAACAGGCAATTACCTGATAGAACAGTTGGAGGGGTTTGGTGCGCGGGTACAGGTACAATCATTCGAGGCAGAGGCTTATGACGGGACTATGTTACCACTGAGGAATATTTTTGCGGCCTTTTACCCTGAGAAAACGCGGCGGATATTACTGGCTGCACATTGGGACACGAGGCCGTTTGCAGATAAGGATGATGAGCGAGAACGTGAGCCGATCATGGGTGCTAATGATGGTGGCAGCGGCGTGGGGGTGCTGCTTGAAATAGCACGGATGCTACAGGAGAGTGAGCCTTCTGTGGGGGTGGATATCATGCTTTTTGACGGGGAGGATTACGGCCAGCCTCAGTGGGATACGGACTATAGCCGTAAGGGTGAAACATACTGCCTGGGCTCCCAATACTGGGCAGAAAACAAAATGCCACGCAACTACGCGGCTTACTATGGTATTCTGCTGGATATGGTAGGGGCTGAAAACGCACGTTTCGGCAGGGAGTATTATAGCATGCAATATGCGCCTACTATCGTGGATAAGGTGTGGGAAAAAGCCCGGGAGCTAGGCTATGGCAGCTTTTTCCTGCAGGAGCAGGCGGGCGGCATCACGGATGATCACTACTTTGTGAATCAGACGGGCATACCTATGATTGATATTATTGAGTATCATCCACAAAGGGATTTTGGCTGGTATCATCACACGCATGACGATAACATGGACATCATAAGCCGTCGTACGTTAGAGGCGGTAGGTGAAACGGTGAGTCATGTGATTTGGAATGAGGAGGGGAGTAAATAGATTCCTGTAAGCCGGGATAAAGTAAAACAAAAGCAGACCCCTATAAGGCCTGCTTTTGAAATATACTGCAAAAAAACCCATTGATCTGACCAGGTAATCCTGTCGCCTCCGTAGAATTGGGTCTGTAACTATTGGCTGCGATAGCTTACCCGGCCGTCAATTCATGAGTATGACAACCGCATGTTCTCAATTCCATAAATGAGACTTGAAAAATCCCCCGGACCGGGGGAGTAAATTACCTGGGCCCTCCTGCTACAGGGGGTGAGAGTAAAAAGGACAGCATGACCTCATGGCTGTTATTTCCAAGTTGGCTCAGGTTATCATTGGTGATAACCTCATAGGTATAGTTAAGGGTATATTGTCCGCGGAAAGTAAATCCGGCGGTAAGACCTGCGGAACGATGGAGCTTATACACCAGCCCTCCGGCTACCTGATCACGCCATTCTGCCTGGACCACAGCGGAAGCCTGAATATTTTGCAGCTCATCGTATCGTAAGAGAAATGAAGGCTTAATATTCCATACAGACCGTGGCAGATCAAAATCTGCCCCGCCTATTACTGAATGGAACATGTAATTCACCTGTGTCTCGGTGCTGTTGTCTGTGTCCAGTGCCACCTCGGTAGCGCTGTGCAGGGTATATCCAAAATAAAAGTTATCTGAATACAGGGAAAGGCCGAGGTCCAGATTCAGGAAATTACGTGATGACCCTACACTTATTAAGCTGAAGTAAACAAAGTCATTTTCAGCATCACGAGGGCGGATTTCTCCGGGATCGAGACGTGGGTTTACGAGTTCGAGCCCTATTCCGGCACTGGCACGTAACTTACTGGTCAAGGGTAGGTGAACACTGTAGTTACCACTGAGCCGGTTGGTAATAAACGGACCGGATTCATATCTGGAAATAAAAAACCCAAGGCCATGTTTTAGCTCATTACTGCCTGCCTGACGTAATCGCTCTACTTGTTGTGCAGAGGTGCTGGTACGCATGGTTTGTTGGGACCTGAAAAGGTTTCGGTAGCGGGTTATGGCGCCTGTACCGCCAACAAAAATGGTGGAGGGGCCATTATCGAATCCGGTAAAGGGCTGCCGGTAACCTGCCTGTACTTTCCACCCCGAATCTATACCGCTGAGTGCGGGGTTGATCCCGTAAAGTGTCTGGTCGAAGCGGCTGAAAAGCAATGCTTCCTGCGACCGGGCGAACCCTACAGAGAGAAAAATGAAGATAAGAGCGGACGAACCAGCTCTTTTCAAAAAAATCAGCATAAAGGTGTTCTCATCTTTCCAACAGCAACGTACCTGATACGCGCTGAGGTGAATTACCTAATATTTCCACTACGTAATAATATGTGCCATCCGGTGCTTCGCGGCCATTAACGGTACCGTCCCACTCTACTGAGGGGTCTGTTGTCTCAAAAACAAGGGTGCCCGACCGGTCCAGCACCAGCACGTGAACAGGCTCCTGCAGGTTGAGGTGAGCGATGCCCCAGGTATTATTATCATCGGTACCCCCAGGGGTGATAAGGTTGTAAATCAGTCTCTCCAGACCCAAAAAACGGGGTTCGTACACTATGATTTGAAATTGCTCTTCGGTAAAGGCTCCCTCTTCATCAGTGGCCCTTACGCGAATGGGGTAGGCACCTGCCGTATCAAGAGAAACGCCACCCCCTACCAATAGCCTATTCTGATCAATATCAAACAGGTTGTTGTATTGACTGCCCTCTCCGTCTACAAGCGTGTATGTATGCGAGTCAAAAAGGTCCTCATCATCTACGATGAATCGCCCGACAAGAAAGCCGGCATTGGTACCAACCTCTAGAGAGTCCGCATTTAATTCTATGCTAACCGGCGCATCATTTACATTTGTGACAGTGAGGGTAAAAACAACATTGGCAGATTGGCCGGCCCTGTCAGTGGCAATTACCTGCAGCTCTTCCACCCCTACGTCCTGATTAAGGGGGGTTCCGGAAATAGTTCTTGTAATGGGGTCAAAACTGATCCAGTCCGGTAGCCTGGGGTCGGTAAAGTGGCGAAGCTCATAGGTGAGCACATCACCCGGATCACGAAATACGCTCTCGGGAATGGTATAGGTGTATTCCACATCTTCGGGGGTGGTCTGGTCGGGTATTGCCTCTGCGACTACTGGCGGGTTATCTACCTCAGCTACTAATATTTCAAATCGAGTGTCAGGCAACTGGCCGCCGGCCCCATCTCTAAGTACAAAGCGGAAATAGTCCTCGTTGGCATTATTGCCATAGTGAGCATAGGTGATCACATTGTTATTAATATCGGCCTGCGTGAATTGCTGGTTTATGGTGATGCGATTACCGTTTTTGAGTAAATCACCGTTGGTGGGCACGCGGGTGACTGTATATGTAAGCTCAATATTGGTGTTGTCTTCATCACTAGCGAGTAACAATTGGTTAGTGATGGTTTCGGTCCCGCCCTGGTCTATAGCAAGCCCACGATTAGTTACCAATACGGGGGAATCGTTTCCAGGAGTGATGCTGATATTTATAATAAATGCACTTAAAGATCCACCGGCCCCATCACTGACACTCACTCTAAAGCTATCTGAGGTGGTGTTAGATCCATTATGTTGATAAACCAAACGTCCCTGGTTTATTTGAGCCTGGGTAAAGGTGGCGGGATTAGCATTGCCATTTAGCTCCAAAATGCCATTGGCGGGTCTGGTGACTACGGAATAGGTGATATTAGCGGGAGCCTGTTCAATATCTGTTACCAGGAGTTCATTATTAGAAACTGTTACGGAGGCTCCTTCATTTACGGAAAGGGTGTTATTCTTAATAAGTTCGGGAGGGTCATTTACGGGATCGATACTTATGTTAAATTCCTGCCGGGTGAGGTTTATCCCGTCAGTTAGCTGCAGTACGACCTGGTATGGGCTATTGGCGAGTTCGGGGTCATCGGGTGTGCCGCTAAGTCGTGCGGCTGGTGCGGTGGTAGCATTATTATTTACAGTAAAGGTGAGCCAATCAGGCAGTTGCACGGCTACTATAACTAACTCGTCGTTCTCAGGATCCTCTACAGTGATGTCATAGGTGTAAGCTTGCTCTTCGGTAGCAGATGAAGGGGCAGCAGAGGTAATATCAGGGCTTAAATTGGCTTCGAAGTTGGTTTCATACGAACCTGCATCAGCACGGTCATTTCTTACAAACCTTCTGGTGTCCAGGCCGGGGGTAGGGTTTTCACTAAAGTCAACCGCATCAGAATTATCGGGAATGCTATGACTGCGCACAGCCCCGCCATTCAATGCAAGATTACTCAGGTTAATGTCTGTGTCAGGCTGGTCACGATTGGTGAAAATATCGGGATTATCATCTGCTATGTTTCCCCTGGAGTCCACACTATAGCGATCATCTACCAGGACGGAATTGAGTCCGTTATCCCGAAAAATGTTGTTCCTGATATTGAGAGGGGCCTCGCCACCGCCACTTTCCATCATGATGGCATCGGCTATATTGGCCGAAAAGCGGATGTCACTATTACCGAAAAAGGTATTATTGAGAATGTTAAACCGGCTGTTGTCATTATTACTGGCCAGACCTAAAATAGCCCCACCACCTAAGCTGGCAAAGAAACCCTGCTGGTTGTTTTGGCTGAATGTGCAGTTCTCTATGGTTATTTCCCGGTCGGTATTAAGGAATATGGCTCCACCTCCTCCATTGGTAGCGGCAGGAGTGGTGACGTAGTTGGACAGGAAGAGTGATCTGGCGAGAAAAAGTGTGGCCCGGTCCTCTACTGAAATGGCTCCTCCCGCCCGGGCTGCATCATTATCGACGAATTCACAGTCACTAACATTAAGTGTGGAAGCGGACCCTGTCACATAAACGGCTCCTCCCTGGCTACCTGAACTACCGAGTTCGAGCCTAAGATTTCGCAGGGTGAGGGTGCCATTGGTCACATTAAAAATGCGTGTCTGCCCATTGCCATCATTATCGGAGTCTCCGCTGATAGTGAGCTTATCTGCGCCGGGGCCTACAAGCCTTAGGGACTTATCTATTACGATCTGTGTATTCAGGCGAACCACAGCGCCTGGCTCCAGGGCAAAGGTAATGGTAGCTCCGGCAGAGGCATCTGTCACCACCTGCCTGAGAGACCCCTCTCCGGAATTGGCGGTGTTGGTAACCATTTGGGCCAGTACATTTACCGATAAAAGGGAAAGCAGGGCCGAGAAAAAAAGTGGTCTAGTTATACTGCGCATAAAACGGATAACCGTAATCTCAAAAAATTTAACGAAAAAGCGCTGACAATAAAAAAGGAAAATTATGAAATTTATTCAACATATCACGATTAGGGCAGGCGTTTATTCGGAAAGGGGGGAACCGCAATTGTAGCAATACTTGGCTCTTTCCTTGTGTCCGGCCGCATGGCATGAAGGGCACCTGCGTACTCCGTTATTATCCTTATAGTCACCTTCGGCGCGGGAGAGCTCGACTGATACAATGCCTGTGGGTACGGCTATTATACCATAGCCCATAATCATTACTGCGGCAGCGAGTGTCTGTCCAACAGTGGTTTGGGGGGCAATGTCTCCATAACCTACGGTGGTGAGGGTGACAATGGCCCAGTAGATACTTTTTGGGATGCTTGTAAACCCATTGGTGGGGCCTTCAATCAGATACATGACAGAACCAATGATGAGTGTAAGGGCAAATACTGCTCCTAAAAACACGGTGATCTTAGCTGCACTGGCATAGAGGGCTTTTTTTAGTACTTCTGCCTCGCCCAGGTAGCGTGACAGCTTTAATATTCTGAAAATCCTTAATAATCTAAGGCCTCTTACGACGAGCAGGTACTGGGAGCCGGTAAGAATGAGGGAGAGGTAGGTGGGTAGAATTGAAAAAAAGTCTACGAGTCCATAGAAACTGAATATATATCGCCAGGGCTTGCCGGCTGAGATAATCCGGAGTATGTATTCAATGGTGAACAGTATGGTAAAGGTCCATTCGAGGGTCCTCATAAGCCCTAAATAATCCGCTCTGAGCTCATTTACACTTTCGAGCACAACTATTAGAATGCTCAAAAGAATAGCGATCAACAGGGCAATATCAAATCCTTTTCCAGCGGGAGTATCTGCCTCAAATATGACTTCGTGCAGGTGCTTACGCCAGGATTCTTTGATTACGGATTTATCCAAAGTGTATTTGATTGGGTGGTAATAAGGCAGGAAGCCTACCTAACGGACTATCAGAGGCCATTAATGTTTTATGGAGAAAGAATGGCTAATGGCAACTGTATCCGCAGCAATGGCTAATTGATTTCAAGGTACGCTTATTTTTATTGAGGCAGGGGCTTTGGGTTTCTTGTGCATGGGGCCCCGGGGAATTTTTTATTTTTCTTACGGCAGAATATTACTTTTGGCTATCGAAAGTAAAAGATAAGCATTTGGCTAAAACGAAAACAACCTATTTCTGTCAAAACTGCGGGGTACAGTCAGCGAAATGGCTGGGCAAGTGCCCGTCGTGCCATGAGTGGAACACTTATGTGGAAGAGGTGATTGCCACGGGAAAGGCGGACAAGCGTGACTGGAAACAGGGGAGCTCTTCGAGTGACCGTAAGGTGAATAAACCTAAAACGCTGAAGGAAATTACCTACAGGGAAGAAGAAAGGGTGGATACGGGGGATCGAGAGCTAAACCGGGTACTGGGGGGCGGAATTGTACCGGGGTCGCTGGTGCTTATCGGGGGCGAACCCGGGATAGGTAAGTCTACGCTTATGCTGCAGATAGCACTTAAGCTGGCACGTATTAAGGTGCTTTATATCTCAGGGGAGGAAAGCGCCAGGCAGATCAAGATGCGGGCCTCACGAATGAAAGACAGCTCGGATAACTGTTACATACTGACGGAAACGGGAACCCAGCAGATATTCAAGCAACTGGAAAATATGGAGCCGGATGTGGTAGTGGTGGATTCGATACAAACGATGTATTCGGCACATCTGGATTCGGCTGCAGGAAGCATCAGCCAGGTAAGGGAGTGCACGGCCGAATTTATGAAGTTTGCGAAGGAAACGGGTACCCCGGTCTTTCTGATAGGACATATTACAAAAGAAGGCACGCTGGCAGGACCAAAGGTGCTGGAGCATATGGTGGATACGGTGCTACAGTTTGAAGGTGATCGTCACCTGGCGTACCGTATACTGCGCACCACGAAGAACCGCTTTGGCAGCACATCTGAGCTGGGGCTTTATGAGATGCTGAGTGATGGCCTGAGGGAGGTTTCTAACCCTAGCGAGATCCTCATTACGCAGCGTGATGAGGCACTGAGCGGGGTGGCAATAGGTGCAACACTGGAGGGCAACCGCCCTTTGCTGATAGAGATACAGTCGCTGGTGAGTGTGTCTAATTACGGAACACCGCAACGTAGCTCTACGGGGTATGATAATAAGCGACTGAATATGCTATTGGCGGTATTGGAAAAGCGGGTGGGCTTCCGGCTGGGTGCACAGGATGTATTTATTAACATAGCGGGCGGACTGAAGATAGAGGATCCGGCGATGGATCTGGCGGTAGCAATGGCGCTGATATCGTCTTTTGAGGACATGCCTATTGGGGATAAAATTTGCTTTGCTGCTGAAACCGGGCTCGGAGGGGAGCTACGGGCAGTAAACAGGCTGGAGCAGCGTATATCGGAGGCGGAAAAGCTAGGCTTCAACGTAATCTATGTGAGCCGATTTGGCATAAAGGGGCTGGATGTAGCCAAATATGGGATAGAAATTAAAGCAATGGGTAAGCTGCATGAAGTGATCCACGACCTATGGGGGTAGTTTTTTATACTTCATGCAAGTAATTAAGCAGCATACTGAAGCTGTCCGGTTTTCGGGCAGCTTTATTTTTTTTAAAGCCGCTTACCTTAAACATGCTATATTAAAATTATGCAAATACGACAGAAAGGTTGTATGGGGATAGGGGAGGTAACAGGATACGTATACTGAGGGTATACTCAAGGCGAAGGAGTAGCGAAGCAGAAGCGAGGAATAAGCGAAGGAGATACGGAGGAGTCAGTTGCAAATTTTCTGAAAAGCCAAGGACTGAGCTCCCTTTTGGGCTTATAATAGTACAAAATTCATCCGGCGTTTACAATAGGGCAGGAGTTATAAGGGGTAAGGTTGAGGGGGTAGGTAATCGGCTACCTTACTCCTGGCTCAGAAATACCGAGAGACTATAAGCAGTGCTCTTTTGATTTAGTATTCCCGATACTTCTGGATAACTTTGCAACGGAGTAATTGCCTGACAGGCGCTACGCATCAACTAACTGCGAAGTCATGGAACGTTTTTTCAGCGAAGCACTGAATGTACCCCCGGAAACATTCAGCTTTATTATTTTACCCATTCTGGTTTTTCTGGCACGCATATGTGACGTATCTATCTCTACGCTACGCATCATATTTGTATTGAATAGCCGCAAAGGCACTGCGACTATCCTGGGTTTTTTTGAATCGCTCATCTGGCTGGTAGCCATAGGACAGATCTTCCAGCATATTAATAACCCTGTTACCTATATCGCCTATGCAGGAGGTTTTGCCACGGGCACGCTTGTAGGTATGCTACTTGAGGAGAGGCTGGCCCTGGGAAGAGTGGTGGTGAGGATTATGACGCAAAAGCCTGCCACGAAGCTGGTGGATTATCTGCAGACGCATAATTTTCGCTACAGCACAGTAAAGGCAGAAAGTGAGGAGGGAATTGTGGATGTGGTCTTTACGGTACTGAAGCGTGACAGGCTGCCTGAGCTACTTGCTGTAATTGAGTCTTTCAACCCAAAGGCCTTTTACACGATAGAAGGGGTAAAAAAGGTGAGCCAAGAAGACGCGGTGGTAAGCGGGCGGCTTCGTCAGCGATGGAAGCAGGCGCTGAAAATCCGCTAATCAGAATACATCACCGTACTGCTCCCGCATGCCTTCCAGCCCTTGCAGGCCTCCGGTATGTATAGCCATTATCCTGGTATCTTTCTCAAACCGGCCCTTCCGGATCATATCTATGAGGCCAAAAAGCATTTTGCCTGTATATACAGGCTCGAGTACCACGTCATGGGTAAGCCTGAACTCTTTGATAAAAGTGGCCAGCTGGGGAGTGATTTTGGCGTAGCCTCCAAAATGGTAGTTAGTCTCGAGTTCCCAGGATACATTAGGGGCTATTACTTCATCCTGTAAAAGGTCAGCGATATCATTTTTTAAAAAATCCCCTTTTAGTGCTGAAAAGGCTATGACGTGTGTGCTGACGGTGGGGGCTATAGACAAGCCACTGATAACCCCGGCAGCGGACCCGCCTGTGCCGGCAGGAAGGGTAATAAAGTCAAAATGAAGGGGTAGCCTCTTTACCATATCTCTGCATCCCTGTACGGCCAGTTTATTTGTGCCGCCTTCGGGTAGCAGGTAGAAGTCTCCAAATTCATGGGTTAGATTCCGAAGGACCTCTTCGCTATATTTATTGCGGTAGCGCTCGCGATCTATATAATATAGTGTCATGCCAGCATTTGCAGCAGCTTGCAAGGTTGGGTTAAGGACAGGGTGCTTCTCACCGCGGATAATGCCCACCGTCTCAAAGCCGAAGCGCTTACCTGCCATTGCGGTGGCATAAATGTGGTTACTATAGGCTCCTCCAAAAGTGAGAAGTGTGCTCAGGCCCTGCTCCCGGGCGGCAGCGAGATTTAGCTTTAGCTTATGAAATTTGTTGCCCTGAATGAGGGGATCGTTCCTGTCTTCTCTGCTGAGGTAAAGAGAGACGCCTCTTTCCAGCGTATCAGGCGTGACGATCTGCTGGATGAGAGGCCGGTAAGGGTCTTTTTCCATGTCATCAAAGTTATGGGTAGCAGGGGGTGCCTCCTATCGGATCGGGCATTATTTTCTATATTTGCATCATATGGAGGAAAGAAATGAAGAAGAAAACAGGGGGGATGAGCAAAGGCCATATCCCGGTGAGGAATATGAAGGGGATTACGAAGGGAGTGCCGGTGAGGGGGATGATGAGGGTGAAAGCGATGAGCTATTCGAGCGATATCGAATAAAAACGGACCCTAAGCAAACGCTGATCAGGTTGGATAAATTTTTGGTGGACCGCCTGCCTAATGTAACGCGTAATAAGGTGCAGGAGGGGATACGTAATGATTTTATCCTGGTAAATAACTTACCTACCAAATCGAACTATAAGGTACGGCCTAATGATGTGATCACTGTTTTTCTACCACAGCCGGCGAGGGATACGGTAGTGGTACCGGAAAATATACCGCTGGACATTCTGCATGAGGATGATGACTTGCTTGTGGTAAATAAGCCTGCCGGCATGGTGGTGCATCCCGCATATAATAACTGGACGGGCACACTGGTAAATGGTTTGACGTACCACTTTCAGAACCTTCCGGTGATGAAAAATAATGAAGGCCGCCCCGGGCTGGTTCACCGTATAGATAAGGATACGAGCGGTCTACTGGTGGTGGCAAAATCAGAACGGGCGATGTCTGGTCTGGCAGAGCAGTTTTTTAATCATAGCATTGAGCGAACGTACTATGCCTTGGTGTGGGGCGAGCCAAAGGAGGAGAAAGGCACTATAGATACTAACCTTGGGCGTAGCCCAAAGGACAGGCGCATTGTGATAGCCTACCCTGAGGGTGAATACGGGCGGCATGCCGTAACTCACTATGAAGTGATCAAATATTTCCGGTATGTATCTTTAATAAAGTGTAACCTGGAGACGGGGCGTACGCATCAGATCAGGGCGCACATGGCTCACCTTGGCCATCCGCTTTTTAATGATACGAACTATGGGGGGGACCGCATTCTAAAAGGAGAGCAGTTCAGTAAGTACAAAGCATTTGTGCAGAACTGTTTTAAGCTAATGCCCCGTCAGGCTCTACATGCTAAATCTCTTGGCTTTGTACACCCGGGTACAAAGGAATGGGTACAATTTGAATCAAAACTTCCTGAAGATTTCGAAAATGTCATTGAAAAATGGGACCGATATGTCTCTTTTACCGACTAGGGGATGTATATACTGATAACCATCTAATAATCAATACAATCCATAATTTTCACTTCTCTGTATCACCTTACATCAGTCATTGATTATATAAAGGCCTCCCAAGGCGCATGGGAGGCCTTTTTAGTCACTAGTAATCAAAGGGTTACCAGATTTTTCGCTTTTAGTACATTGTAATTATGGCTTGTGATATAGCTTTTTTAATAGACTGAAAAGCAGCACCTTAGCATTGTCAACAGAACGATAGGTTGCACAAAGAAATACAGTTTTGATTAATGATATTTAGGATTGTTTGAATGATTTGGTTTGGTTGAGTTAATGTGGCTATTAAAATGCCGGGTCTGTTTCAGTCCCGGCATTTTTTATTTAACAGACAAATAATTGTACAATCTGCATCCAAACACAAAATTTATTCTGCATGACGATTATTTTAGAGAATTTTTCATTAGTTTTTTATTAATTCGAAATCTTATTAAACATTAAACTCAAAAGATGAGACACCATTTACCAGCTTTGCGCAGCATGGCATTAGCCGTGTTGTTTACTATTCTATCAGGGGCGGTTGCATTTGCCCAGCAAATCATCCCCCTGGACTCGCCATCCAAAACCACTGATGAAAACGCCATTTCCATAGGTGGTAACGCTTATGATCCGGGCACTATACTTGTAGGGAGTGTTCCGGCTAACAGCGGCTCTAAACCTGTTATCGTATTCATTCACGGATACACGGGAGATGCCAGCACGTGGTTCGGTGACAATGATATGTATGATCTCGCATATAATGCCGGATACCGGACGGCATTTGTAACTGTATACCCTGACCGTTCTATGTGGGTGAACGGTGACCTGTTTTCTCAACAGCTTACGGCTATCACTAATTACTATGGTGTACAAAAAGTGGTCGTTGTGGCTCACTCAAAAGGTGGTCTGGATACTGACGCCGCTCTGGTACACTACGGTGGCTACAGCCGTGTGAACCGGGTAGTGACGCTTGGATCTCCACACTGGGGCTCTCCCCTGGCTAACCTAGCCCAGAGTGGTTGGGTATGGTGGCTTTCTGCTGTTTTCGGACAGGTAAACGAAGCTACCTACGTAATGCAGACGGGTTACATGGACTACTTCCGTAGTGTAACGGACCCTCATGTAAATAATAATTATACTGACTTCCGCACGGTAGGCGGATGGGACTATGGTGGAAGCCTTTGGTTTAGCGGAGTATATCTTTCAGCTAATGGCGGAAGCAGCAGCAAGGGTGGTAATGATGGGGTAGTTAATTACCGCGACAGCCGCCGTCCTTCAAGCCGCGAACTTTATAGTGGTTCGGGAGATTCACGTACAAAGTATGACCACTTTGAGCTCAACATCGGTTCAAACTTCTGGAGTACTGTTCGCAGCCAGCTTCCTTCTACACTGGCCAGAGAGTCTGCAGGATCTCTTACGGCAGCCAATGAAAATCCTCACGCTACTGTAAACAGCAACATGCTGGTGCTGGCCTCAGAAGGCGGAATGGAACGTTTTCGTATAGACAATGCCCGCGGGGTAACGATAGAGATCAGGCAGCCTGAGAATGCCTCTGACCAGGCACGAATAGCGGGTCCTTTCACTGGTGCCATGCGCAATGCGACGACGGAAAGAAAACCTGCTGAAGCCACTGACATACTACCCGGATCAGTAATGCGCACCCAAATTACCAACCCTGAGAATGGTGAGTACTTTGTAGAGGCGGAAGGTCCTTACCTTGCAATAGTTACTATTGAGGACAATAGCCTCTTTGAACTGGAGACGGGCCTTACTGACAACAAGCTGGTATATAGTGCCGGTGAGTCTATGGAGTTACGTGTACGCCTGGCAGACAACGGAGGTAACCCGCTTTCAGACGCTACTGTCTCTGGTATGATCCGCCTGACAGGTTCACTTGAAGGTGACCGGAATATGGACCAGGCACCTGCTGAAGTTACATTTAGTTCTACTGGCGTGCCCGGTGAGTACGTTTATATCTCTGAACCTATGACACAGGCGGGTATTTATAACTTATCTATCGATGCGCGTAAGGGTGACTACACGCGTTCACTGGTACACAGTATTGGTGTGACAGACAGAACTGCAGCGCCTGTGGGTGAGACTATGGCCGAAGCCTTTCCTAATCCATTCACGGATAAGGTACAGATTCGCTTTGACCTGAGCATGGAGGCTGATGTTACGATTCGTATCCGTGACATAGCAGGCCGTGAGGTGTATAAAGAGCAATCTATGCGCAGTGCGGGATCACAATCGTTGATTTGGAGCCCTCAGGCCAGTCAGCCTGAAGGTCTTTACCTATATGAGATCAAAGCCGGTGAGCAGGTTATGAAAGGCAAGGTTATTCTTAGCCGCTAATTAGTAACAAGGCTCACATGTTATTCAAGGCAGCCTCTAAAATAGAGGCTGCCTTTATTTTTTATGATGCGGCTAAAAGGCCTTATAAGTTAGCTAACTACAGGTAAATCAGAGGAATTGGAGGTTATCGAAAAGCCTAATTTTTTTATAAGAGCAACCAAATTTTACTTTTTGACCTGATAAGTCCTTCTTATCTCATGTTACAAATCTCACCCCCTGTCTGATAAATAGGCATGCATATATGGAATAAAATGCAGTTTTAACATGAATAGAGGGTGTTTATACAATTTGGGAGGAGATGCCACCAAAATGGACATGTTATTTTCGGGGGGTTATCCAGTGTTTCATTGCCTGTTAAAGTTTCCCTTGCCAGGAAGGCGATTTTTCCGACCTTTGAATCAAGCAGAACGAAAAAATGGGGTTTAGGTGTTTTCCCCGCTTTTTCAACCAGTTATTAGTTATTAGTTTTATTTTTCTTTTGTAAGATGATCTGTTTTAAGTACCGGGATATGTATCCCGGTACTTTTTTTATTTTATAAGCTCTGTGTGAATGGTGGTCTGGGATGACATTGTTCTGTGAACAGGGCATTTATCCGCAATTTCCAATAATTTTTTCTTTTCCTCCTCATTCAACTCCCCAATAAGTTCGATTTTTCTTGTAATCTGATCTATCCGGCTGCCGGGCTTTTGGCATTCGGTACAGTCATCCGCATGCTTGTGAGCATGCTGTACATGAACACGCACTTCTTCCAGGTTGAGCCCCTTCCTGTCGGCATACATGCGCAGAGTCATGCCGGTGCAGGCGCCGAGGGATGCGGTAAGCAGGTCATAAGGGGTAGGCCCGAGGTCAGTTCCTCCCACACTTACAGGCTCATCAGCCATAAAAGAATGTTGGTCTGACTGTATTTCTGTAAGGAAGCCTTCATTTCCTGTACTTGTTACTGTCTGACTATCGGTTTCCAGATCTTCTGGCGTTTTCGGCTCCAGGTAGCGTAATGCCCATGCAGCCAGCACATACCCTGCGTAACGGCTATCCTGTTCATCACTAAGTAAGTGGTCTGCCCCATCGAGGGAGATAAAGCTTTTCGGGTGCATGGAGTAATTGTAGATTTTCTCAGCATTAACTATTTCGACCACGCGGTCCTGGGGTGAATGCATGATGAGCAGAGCCTTCCCGAGCTTTCTTATCCTATCTTTCATCCGGTATTCCTCCAGATCATCCAGAAATTGCTTTTTTATACTAAAGTGACGGCCTGCTATGCTTACTCTGGCGGCTCCTTCTTGCAATATCTTATCCTTTTCCTTACCTATTAGCCGGGTTACATGCTCAGGATCAGATGGGGCGCCTATAGTGACAAGGGCCTTTACGGAGTCCAGGCGGGCAGCTGCTACGAGAACGGCTGCGCCACCAAGGCTGTGGCCTATCAGGAGCTGTGGAGCTTCATAATGGTCCTGCAGATAGGTGGCTGCTGACACCAGGTCTTCAGTATTTCCAGAGAAGGTGGTATCAGCGAAGTTCCCTTCACTATTACCTAAACCGGTAAAATCGAACCGAAGAACGGCAATTTTTTGCTGGGTGAGGCTTCGGCAAATATTCGTAACGGCTTTAAAATTTTTATTACATGTGAAACAGTGAGCAAACACTGCATAAGCGTCTGGCTGTCCGTTTACCGGCATTTCTAACCGGCCGCTCAGCTCATGCCCGTCTTTATTTATAAAGTTTATCCGAATTGTTTTCATTCTTAATGAGTTATGGGATGAAGCTTATGAAGTACAGATAGTTACCTGTTATAAATTTGGTAAAAAGTGAGCGCTGTTGACAGGGATTTTTTATTTTTCCCGTTTAAATTTGCCCTTTAAGACATTAAAAAGGCAAAAGCTTTTTAGCCACACATAATTGCCGTATTTTCCGGCTTATTCGCCCAAATAGCAGACAGATTATTTTATGCAAACAGAAAAAATAACCTTAGAACAGCTAAGGCAAATGGACCTCCCTGAGGTAATTATATACGCTGCTCCTGTTATGTTCGCATTGGTCATGCTCGAATGGTTTATCAGCTTTCGCAAGAACCATAAAACGTATGTCACTAAGGAGTTCTTTTCTGCATCAGCTATAGGTTTGGTAAATGTAGGCATTAGCGCCCTGCTAAAGTTCAGTACATTTGCCATCGTTTTATTTTTCTATAATTTATCGCCTCTGCGAATTCCGTTTACGTGGTGGTCATTTCCCCTTTGCCTTATTGCGATAGACTTCTGCCGCTACTGGGCTCACAGGGTAGCTCATGAGCAGCGCATGTGGTGGGCTACTCATGTGACGCATCACAGCTCTGAAAATTACAACTTTGCAGTGTCTTTCAGGCTGTCATGGACTCAACATATAAAGCTGATTTTCTTCCTTCCGGTTGCCCTTATGGGGTTTCATCCGGTGGTTTTTTTCATTTGCCATCAGATAGAGGTACTTTACCAGTTCTGGATCCATACGGAATATATAGGTAAGCTGCATCCGGTTATTGAATACATATTTACGACGCCAAGCCATCACAGGGTACATCATGCCCGTAATGAGAAGTACCTGGACAAGAACTATGGATCTACACTGATCATATGGGACAGGATGTTTGGCACTTTTCAGGCTGAGGAGGAAAAGCCGGAATACGGAATTACTGAGCCTGTTAACAGCTATAATCCTGTTTACCTCGTATTTCACGAATGGGTGGATATTGTTCGTGACCTGGGTAGTGTACGCAGCCCGAAAGAAGCCTGGAACATTATGTTTGGCAGGCCTGCGGACAAGGTTAAATTCCGGCAGTTAGTTGAAGAACGTAAGAAAATAAAAAAACCTGCCTAACAGCAGGTTTTCTTTTTTTGCAGAGGTAATAATTCCTTATACGATTGCTGCATCTCTTTCCATGAACCACTTTTTGGCACTTTCCACCGAGTCAAACATTTGGGTGTGTATCTCGGCATTTGTGTTGCCACTTTCTATAGCAGTGGTGTAGCTTTTTACAGTCATCTCACCAAAAGCACTTTTAGGCACGATAAAGGCCATTGTATCCATGCCTTTAGCGGCAGCCCTGGGGTTCCAGTTGTTATCCAGCCAGTCAAGGTCTTCTTTGGATAATGCTCCAAGACCACGGCTATCGGCCAGCCATAGCAGGTTATCATGATTTTTTCTTTTCACCTCCCACTGATTGAGCGCTTCATCAGCCATTTTTCTGAAAGCTTCACTTTTTACAAAGCCTTCTACCGAAAGGTGAATGCACGGCGTCTCAGCGTCGTAATAAACATTAATGTTTTTGTCAGAATAAATTTTCATACTACACTAGTTGAATGATTTTAATCATTGCAAGTAACACCCATCAGAATTACTTTTTGGTTCAACTGTCTTCTAATACTATTCAGGGTATGATATTTTTTGACTAAATAAAATACTATTAGACCAACGCTCTATCTTCTAGAAAGATAGAAACCGTAAGCTGAACTATTTGAAGAAAAACTACGTGTAATTTTAGGGAGTAATCTAAAAGATTTTCATACTGAGTTGTAAGCAGAAAAAATAAACCTATACCGGTTAGGAGGCTGGGAAAAGCCTCAACTACAACCATATAAGAAGTAGCATGAAAAAGACCATTTTTACTTTCGTCAGGTACCTTACGCTCTTATTCCTTGTGGTATTTCTGATATTTGTATTCAATCAGTTAAGTCAATTATATCTCATAGCCAGAGATGTGGGGCCGGTTTTTGCGATAGTAGTGGTTACTGCAGCAGCGCTACTTATACTCGGACTTTTTCTGGTACCAGTCTATTTATATTTTACCCTTCCTTCTGCGTTAGTGCCTCCTGATACGGAAGAGGAGTTTGATGGGTACCGTATGCAGCTTTTTCAACGACTAAAACGAAATAAGCACCTGAAGGAGCAGGGGTATCAGCTTACGGATATTACTCAGCTTGAGGAGGCGCTGTCTATCCTGGATGCCCGAGCCCGGGAAATTATAGATCAGACTGCCAAAAGTGTATTTGTTACCACGGCCATCTCACAGAATGGCAAGCTGGATGCACTGACGGTATTTGCGACACAGACCAAAATGGTTTATCAGATAGCGAGGCTATACTATCAAAGGCCTTCTCTTAAAGATCTGTTACATTTATATGGGAATGTAGGGGCTGCGAGTCTTTTTGCAGTGAGTATAGAAGAGATGGATATAACGGAACAAATAGAGCCGGTAATAAGGAGCATGGTGAAAAATACTGCAGGCAGGTCCATCCCTTTCGTAGGTTCTATCACTCACATTATTACAGACTCCCTTATGGAGGGAACTGTGAATGCTTTTCTGACGCTAAGGGTAGGGGTGATCACGAGCCGGTTCTGTGGGGCGGTTCATACGCTTACTCCTGCTCAGGCCCGCAGGTCTGCCTTTTCTGAAGCCTCAGGCATGTTACGAAAATTGGTGCTTTCTGTATCAGGTTCAGTAATCAATGCCATTATGACATCGGCCAAACGCGCAGGTGCGCAGACCTTTCAGTCTGGTGTGGATGCGGTAAGTAGGGTGACGACGCAAGCTAAATCAGGTCTTGTAAGAGCTGTGGAAGTACCAATGGGCTGGTTTAGTAAAACAACTAAAAAATAAAAAAGCCCGGCCAAGATTGGCCAGGCTTATGTATCAAAACAATTACGTTTTAGTCTTGCTCGAGTAGTCCGTTTGGTTTGGCTATCAGGCCAACAGAAACTGAGTCTTCACCCAGGAAGTGCTCGATATGGTGACAGCGGTCTTCTGTTTCGAACAGAATGCCCTCCAGTAATTTCTTCGTGGCATAATCTTCAAGTTCGAAGGCTATCTTAATGCTTTTGCGGAGCTCAATGGCGATGGTACGTTCGGCGTCCATGTCTCTGGTCAGCATATCGCGAATGCGGAATACCCCTTCTTCTTCATGTTCGATGTACGATAGCTTCACCATATTTGCGGGGTGACATGTAGGGGCAAAACCCATTACAGTCAATCGCTCAGCAATGGCATCATAGGCCTCGTGAATCTGATCGTAATTGTCTTCGAAAAATAAGTGAAGGTCACGAAACTGGGGTCCTTCCACCATCCAGTGATGTTTGTGATACTGCTGATATAACAGTAAGAAGGTTGATAAATGTCTGTCTAGCTCCTCAGCGATTTTAGTAGCAGTAGATTCGGATAATCCTACGGGATTACCTTCATACTCCTTATGTCCTCTAAGCTTGTCCATATTAATTCAAAAAATTTTATCCGTTTCAAAAAGATTACCTGTATTATTAAACAGGTGTTTAGCCTTAATGTTTATTAAAATTAAGGCTTATGCGTATACCGGAACGTCTTCTTTATGGGTGGGAACAGGCTCACCGGATGAGGGCCCGTCTTCGGGGAGGGTGATGCCGGGTGGCAAATCCAGAACAGGGTCAAAATCACCGAGAATACCGCCTTCGTCGTCCTCGCCGTCATGATTATTTCTTGTGGCCCGAATAATGTGTATGACAACCCACACTATGTCGGCAACGAAGATCAGAAACAGGACGATGTACGTAAAACTCATTTTGGATTATGGAGTATAAACCAAAAGATATATAATAGTGCTGAAAAAAGCACCCGCTTAGCTCTTTATATCTTTCTGAAAGGAAGAAAAATTACAAGCTTCTTACTTAAAACTATGACACTGATAAGCTTAGCCCCTACTTTATCATTCGGCACATTGCTGGGCCTGACTATTTTTTTTCTTATGGGAGCATTTTATGGGATAAAATCCACGGATGTGTCGGGCAGCAGATTACTTTGGTTATCGCTGGCTGGTAACCTTATGTCCTTTACTATTTTCGGGGTTGTATTTACGGTGATCTGGTTGGTAGCTTTGTTGTCAGGCACTAATCTGACGATAACTGATTTTCACATTGCACTACCCGCCATGATAATTACGGGGGTGGCAGGCTTTTTTGCAGGGTATGTATTAGGTAAGTTGATCCGGCCTGATCACCGGGAGGTACACTAAACCGATGTCGGCTAGTCTATCAGGTCGGCTTGCATTTGTTTATCGTAAAGCTCGCGGTAGGCACCATTTGCTTCCAGCAGTTCAGCCTCAGTACCCTCTTCCACTATCACACCATCATCGAGCACAATGATCTTATCTGCGAGCTTGGCAGAGGATACTCTGTGAGAAATGATGATCGATGTACGCCCCTGCATAATTCGCTTCATGCTGTTGAGGATTGTATTTTCTGTTTTGGTATCTACTGCAGAGAGAGCATCATCAAGAATAAGCAGTCTTGGATCGCCTGCAATCGCTCTGGCGATGGAGAGGCGTTGCTTCTGGCCACCTGAAAGGGTAATACCCCTTTCTCCAATCCGGGTATCAAATCCTTTGGGGAAAGAGTCTATCTGACCATACAGGTCTGCATCTTTGGCTGCCTGGACTACCTGATCTCTGGTTAGTTCATCCACACCAAAGGCTATATTGTTTTCTATAGTGTCACTGAAAAGGAATACATCCTGAGGCACGTACCCTATCTGATGGCGCAGACTTTTGAGGCTAAAGGCGTGTATGGGGGTATCATCTATTTTAATGTGCCCTTCGGTGGTATCGTAAAGACGGCATATCAGGTTGGCTATGGTGCTTTTACCAGAACCGGTGGTTCCGATAATGGCTAATGACTTGCCCGGAGAAATATGGAAACTGACGTTTCGAAGGGCCACGATGCCTGAATCCGGATAAGTGAATGTTACCTCCTGAAATTTAATGTCGCCCTCAACTTGTGTATCAAGGTTTTCGGATGAAACAATGGGGTTAGGTGTATTCATGAACTCATTTATCCTCTTCTGGCTGGCGGCTGCTCGCTGTACAATTGAGGTCACCCACCCCACACTCGTAACGGGCCAGGTAAGTAGATTGACGTAGATGATGAACTCGGCAATATTGCCCACGCTAAGGCTTCCGTCGATGACTTCTGAGCCACCAATGAATACTGTAAGAATAACACTGAGGCCGATGAGGCTCATGATAAGGGGAAAAAACAGGGAGTCTACAAAAGTGAGACGCAGAGACTTATGTTTATACTCGTTGCTCTTTTTATCAAAATCTTCAGCGCTGTTATTTTCCCGGGTAAAAGCCTTAATGACACGTATGCCGCTAAAAGCTTCCTGCACGAAGGTGGATAAGCCGGAGAGGCTCCGCTGAATTTCTTCGGAACGCTTATTAATGATGTTGTTTACAAAATATATGGATACCGAGAGCAGCGGAAGGGGCACCAGTGACCAGAGGGTTAGCTTTGGGCTGATGAGATACATGTGTGGGATGATAAGCAGAAACAGGGTTACCAGGTTAAGCCCATACATGATGGCCGGCCCCAGGTACATACGGACACGGCTTACGTCTTCGGAGATTCTTGCCATGAGGTCTCCGGTATTATTTTTCCTGTAAAAGGATAGTGGCAGGGCCTGGTAGTGGGCGTATATCTCATTTTTGAGATCATACTCAATGTGCCGGGACATAACAATGAGGGTCTGCCGTACCAGAAAGAGAAAAACGCCACGCAATAAAGCTATACCAAAGATAATAAGTGCGTAAATTAGAATACTGGACTTGAACAGGTCGAGTATGTTATCCTGCAGCGGAAGGCTGCGGAAAGCATTATAAAGATCATAATTCTCACGGATCATGTCGAAAGAATACCTAACGATGAGTGCAGGAATGATCTGAAATATGTTTGATATAGTAACAAACAGAACTCCCAACAGGAGGAAATGCTTGTACTTGATAAAATACTTATTGAGGTAACTTAGCTCCTTCAACGCCTTCTAGTCTAATCTGATGTGCCGGCTTTAATAACGGCAGGTAATGCCAATAGGTTATACGGGGTGACAATAACGTCAATTCTAATGACTGAAGTCGCAAAGTTTTATATTATTTTGATCTGAAAATGTATAATAAAAGTAAATTCGGTCACCAAAAAATTAACAAAAGAATAACAAAGCGTTTATAAAATGTACGATCTACGCGGCTAATGAATGGATTATTTCTTTGAATTCAAGCCTGTTTTACCATATTATTGTGGCATTTAACTGTGTTCAAACCTTTGCATAAAGGTCATTCTCTTCTCCTAACAACATAAGCACCATGGTTGAATATAAAGAAACGACAATGGAACAAGAGACCTCTATTTTTACGGAAATAAATAAGCTCGGACATGAGCAGGTGGTCTTTTGTCATGATGAGGCCACTGGTCTCAAGGCCATTATAGCCGTTCACAACACCACCCTCGGACCCGCCCTGGGCGGCACCCGGATGTGGCATTATACGTCTGACGCCGATGCGATTACAGATGTATTACGGCTATCTAGGGGCATGACCTTTAAGGCAGCTGTATCAGGACTGAACCTGGGTGGCGGTAAGGCGGTCATCATCGGCGATGCCAAAACTCAGAAGTCAGAAGCTTTTCTTCGCCGCTTCGGAAAGTTTGTGGATAGCCTGAATGGTAAATACATCACGGCAGAGGACGTAAACATGAAAACCCGTGACATGGAGTATGTAGCCATGGAAACGAAGCATGTGACTGGCCTGCCTGAGTACCGCGGCGGCGGCGGGGACCCTTCACCTGTTACTGCTTATGGTACGTACGTGGGCATGAAGGCGGCTGCAAAGAAGGCTTATGGCAATGACAGCCTATCGGGTAAAAAGATCGGCGTCCAGGGTGTAGGCCAGGTTGGTGGCTACCTTGTTGAAAAACTGGCCCAGGAAGGGGCTGAGATATTCATTACCGACATAAACGAGGAACGCCTGGAACAGATCGGTAAAGAACATAATGCGCGTGTGGTAGGCATGGACGAGATCTATGACCTGGATCTGGACATTTATGCTCCCTGTGCTCTTGGCGCTACTCTTAATGACAATACGATTCCGCGCCTGAAATGCCAGGTAGTAGCCGGTGCGGCCAATAACCAGCTTAAAGATGAGCTGACGCACGGCCGCATGCTTATAGAAAGGGGCATAGTATATGCGCCGGATTTTGTGATTAACGCCGGAGGTCTTATCAATGTATATGCTGAGCACCTTGGTGCTTACAAGCGCGAACTTGCTTACCAGCAGGCGGAAAATATTTATTATACGACACTGGAAATCCTGGACAGGGCCCGCCATGATGGGGTTACTCCGCAAGAGGCAGCGATGAGCTACGCCCAAAAACGCATAGATGAAATAGGGAAGCTTAAACAAACCCTATAGAAAGAATGATAAATATAGGCCGGCACTTAAATGCCGGCCTTATTTTTTATAATTTTGCACACGTTCTTTCAGATCTTGAACTTGCCTAATGCTTAACAGACGATCGTTACGAATAAAGGCTATGCAGGCCATTTATTCCTTCAAACAAAGTGAGGCCTCTAATTTTGAGCTAGCCAAAGAGCTCATAGACGATACCTTTGCGCCCGACCTGAACTCGATGATTATTCAGGACAAGGCCAAGCTGCGTGAAAAAGCTACCCGTGCAAAGCAAATTTTCTCGAAAAACTTCTCGAGTGAGTCGGTAGATTTTGACAGCGAACAGGATGATGAGATTCGCAAAGCAGTCACTAACTCCATAAACTGGTACCGCAACCAGGTACGCAAGGACAGGGAGTTTCATAAGAAGAATATGGTGGCAGAAACTGAAGCGATATACGATATATACCTCCTGTTACTTTCACTAATTCCTGCTTTGGCTGAACAGGCCCATAAGCTGGAAGAGGGAAAAAAGAGCCGCCACCTTCAATCGAGCAGAGCGACTGCCGCAGCTAACCTAAACCTTTACCATAATAAGGTAGTAAATGCGCTGGAAGAGGATCCGGCCCTTAAACAGCTCCTTATTAAGAATAATATAGGATGGGCTGAGAACCGTGATGAGGTGCGGGTGTGGTATAAGGAAATTCTTCTAAAGGATGAAAAGTATCGCGAATACATCAAGCAGGATCACCCGAGCCTTGAAGAGGATAAAAAAATAGTAAACCACATTGTGAAAAACCTGGTTTTCAAATCTGAGCCCATAAGTAAATTTATGGAAGAGCAGGATTTGAGCTGGGAAGAGGACAGGGCTGCCCTGAAGAGCATGGTGGTGAAGACAATCAAGTCTGCTGAACCAGGTAAAGATGCTGAGGAAGGCAATCGACTCATTCTCATCAACCTAAGTAATAACTGGGAAGATGATAAGGAGTTCTATAAGGACTTGTACAGCCTTACGTTATCTAACGAAAGGGAGTATGAAGAGACGATCGCTGCTAAGGCAAAGAACTGGGACATAGACCGGATGGCCGCCACTGATCAGATCATACTTAAAATGGGCCTTTGCGAGATGCTGCAGTTTCACAGTATTCCCGTAAAAGTTACCATAAATGAATATATTGAGATCAGTAAAATGTACAGTACCCCCAAAAGCAAGCAGTTTATTAACGGCATTCTGGATGTACTGGCTCAGGAACTGTCGGATTCCGGTGCTATCCGGAAGAGCGGCAGAGGTTTAATTGATAACAAATAACTACACCGAAATGAATAAGACTACGAGCACCATACTAGGCGCTATTGCAGGTGCTGCTGCCGGAACGGTGATCGGCATTTTGTTTGCCCCTGATAAAGGAAGTAATACCCGCGACCGCCTTACTTACAGGCTGGCCCGCTACCGTGAGAGACTTGAGGACCTTCTTGAAGACCTCGTCGAAACGAAAAACCTGCCCGATTCTGCAGCAAAATCAGAAAGCCAGAAAGTAATCAGCGACGCTAAAGTAAAAGCTGAAAAGTTACTGGAAGACGTTGATGACCTTATCGGTCAGATCAGAGAGCAGAAATAAGCGTAATTTATATAAGTTCACAGGAGTTTTAGATTGATGAAGAAGGTTACCCTGATAGAAGGAGACGGTATAGGACCAGAAATAACCGCCTCAATAAAAACGATATTCAAAGAAGCAGGTGTGCCCGTTGAATGGGAAGAGGAGAATGCCGGCCAGACTGCGCTGAATGAAAAAGGCGAGCTCATCCCTGCCTCACTCGTTGAGAGCATCGAGCGCAATAAGGTTGCACTCAAAGGGCCGATTACCACCCCCGTAGGCCATGGTTTTAAGAGCGTAAATGTGCAGCTGAGGCAGATGTTTGACCTGTACCAAAACGTAAGGCCTTGTTCTACTACTCCCGGACTGGACAGCAAGTTCGACAATGTGAACCTGGTTCTTTTCCGTGAAAATACGGAAGGACTATATAGTGGCTTAGAGTTTTACGATGAAAGACTGGAGATAAGCGACAGTATAGCCCGTATTACCCGTAAAGGATGTGAGCGCATTGTACGTGCGGCCTTCCAGTACGCCCGTGATAATAAGCGTAGCAAGGTAACTGTGGTCCACAAGGCCAACATTCTGAAAAATGCGGGTCGTCTGTTCCTGGAGGCAGGCAAAAAAGTAAGTGGAGAGTTTCCTGACATCGCACTGGATGACAAGATCATCGACAATATGTGTATGCAGATGGTGCTTCGCCCAGAGCAATTTGAAGTAGTGGTAGCTACTAACCTATTCGGCGATATTCTGAGCGATCTTGGTGCCGGCCTGGTCGGTGGACTGGGTGTGGTATCGGGAGCGAACATCGGCGATGATATTGCTATATTTGAAGCCGTTCACGGAACTGCCCCTGACATAGCGGGTAAAAACCTCGCTAACCCTACTGCTCTTTTAAGATCTGCTATCATGATGCTGGATTACCTTGGAGAGAGGGATCATGCCACGAAAATCAATAATGCACTTATGGAAACTTTAAAAAATCCTAACCTGCGTACCGGAGATTTAGGCGGAAGTGCATCCACTAAAGAATTTACCCAAAATATCATTAAAAATTTCGCGTAAAATTTGATATTTTTGGCGGATTCTGTGTTATAGGATAGATCAAAAAATTATTGAGCATCATGAGAAAAAATCTTCTTAGAATTCTAGCTGTATCGATGCCCGTAATCATACTGACCAGCTGTGCGGACGCCGAACTTGAAAAGAGGGTTGCCGACCTGGAAGAGCGGGTAGCGAAAGTAGAAAACGGTGGAATGACAGCCACAAACGAAATGCCACCTGTGCAACAGGTAAGCAATATGGAAAAGGAGAAGCCTGAAGGCCCTCTTCCTGAAATCAAGTTTGCTGAAGAAAGCCATGACTTTGGTACTATTAACGAAGGCGACGTTGTGGAGCATACGTTTAGTTTTACTAATACTGGTGAAAAGCCCCTGGTAATCAGTAATGCGGCTGCATCTTGCGGTTGTACGGTGCCTTCATGGCCTAAAGACCCTATCGCCCCTGGTGAGACTGGCGAGATAACTGCTCGTTTCAACAGTACCGGTAAGCCTAACCAGCAGTCTAAAACTATTACCATTACTGCGAATACATATCCTGAAAAGAATGTGCTTCGTATTAAGGCGAATGTACTGCCTAAAACTAATGGCCCTGTTAGCCAGTAATGGTTATTCGATTACGACACGCTTTTAAATAAAATAGAATGTTTTTACAGGCAGCAGGCGGTGACGCCATGCAGACGTTGTTCCTTCTTGGTGGTATGGCGATCATATTTTACTTCTTTATGATCCGCCCACAGCAGAAGAAACAAAAAGATCAAAGGACTTTTGTAGACCAGATAAAAAAAGGTGATAGTGTAGTTACTATTGGTGGTATCCATGGTAAGGTATTCTCAGTAGACAATGAGACTATTACTATTGAAGTGGATCGTGGTTACAAAATGACTATTGAGAAAACGGCGGTTTCTTTTGAGAACAGCCGTAAAGCTTCTGAAAAGCCCGTAAAAAAAGAAAAGGACTAGGCTTACTTTGTGAACAGAGTAAAACGCATCCTAAATAATTTATCTGTCTCTTATACAAGACGTAACAGAGGCAGCACCAACTGGAAGGTAGTGGTATTATGCTTTATAGCAGCCACTACCTTTTGGCTTTTTAGTGCATTGAACGAAAGCCATACTGCACAGATAAGCTACCCTGTACAGTTTGAGCTGGCAGACAGCAATATAGTAGTGATGGAAGAACTCCCCCAACGGGTACCTATAAGTGTTACCGGTGGAGGGTGGAATTTGCTTAGACGCACCTTCTGGTTTGATATCCAGCCACTTGTGATTACTGTCACTAATCCTACTGAACAAAAATACCTCTTGGGAAGAAGCTTACTGGGCAGCTTCCGGGATCATATGGAAGAGGTGGAAGTAAACGCAGTGTTTCAGGACACCTTGTACCTGAATGTAGAAAGACGCATTAGAAAAAAGGTGCCGGTCATGGTAGACACTATGGCTATCTACATAAGGAAAAATTACCGCCGGAATACACCGGTAGTGCTCACTCCTGATTCGGTAGAATTTATCGGCCCACAGTCTGAGGTGGATTCTTTGCCTGATACCGTTTGGATTAGTGTTGAGCCAAAAGACATTGACCAGGATTTTTTCGAAGAATTTAATGTAGAGCCGGAAAACGCGCCTCACAGCCGTGTGGATCCGCCTTACATTACTATGAAGTTTGGCATTAAGAAACTGCAGGAGGTTAGCGGCCAGGTAACTATAGACCCGATATTCTTCCCGGATGACGGGCTGATGCTGAGTGACACGATTGCAGAGGTGACTATACTGGTTTATGAAGAACAGGTAAGTATGCTTAAGCCGGATAACCTTCAAATAGTAGCGGACTATCGCAAAATGAAACGCGACAGTACAATTCTGCCGGAAATAGTCTATGTACCCGATAAGGTTCTGGGTGTGATTATGGATAGTGTACGTATCAAAGTATTAAAACGTCCGGTGACAAATGACGAGCAATAAGGGTCCGTTAAAAGTAGGCCTCACAGGGGGTATAGGCGCGGGTAAGTCCGTAGTGGCAAAGGTATTTGCCGTATTGGGAGTACCAGTATATGAGGCAGATGACAGGGCAAAGTACCTGCTGACTCATGACACTGTACTAAAGCAGTCTGTAACAGACGCCTTTGGAAAGGACGCCTACCTTGAAAACGGGGAGCCTAACAGGCCTTATCTTGCCGAAAAGGTATTTGGTGATGAGGAGCGGCTGGCTGTTCTGAACGGACTGGTACATCCCAGGATAGGTGAGGATTTTGCCGAATGGCATATGGCTAATGAAGGCGCTCCTTATGTATTAAAAGTAGCTGCCCTGCTTTTTGAAAGCGGCTCTTACCACCAACTGGATAAGATTATTACCGTGAGTGCCAGTGAAAAGGAGCGGGTGGAACGTACCCTCATGCGTGACCAGCACCGCAGCCAGGCACAGATAAGAAGCATTATTGAAAGGCAGATGCCGGCCCAAGAGAAGGAGCTTCAGTCAAACTTTGTCATTAAAAATGACAAGGGGGATGCAGTGATCCCCCAGGTATTAGACTTACATAAAAAGCTGCTTACTCTTTCGGAAAAGAGGTAGTGAACGTTACTTCCACGGATTAGTGGCCCAGACGGCCAGCTCAGGAATAAATCCCCGATCGTCCATTTGAAGGGCTGATGTAATTGCGTGGGCAATCTCACGACTCCTTAGCTTATTGGCTTCCTCGTCACGCTCCTCTCTGTCTTTGTTTCCAAAAGCGGTTGTTACCTCGCTGGGGTTTATCAGCATAACACGAATATTGTGCTTACGCAGCTCTGCCTGCCAGCATTGGGTCATCCCCCTGAGTGCAAACTTGCTGCTGGCGTACACCGTACCTCTTTCAAAGCCTTTCGTGCCAGCGGTGGAGCCAATATTAATGATGCTTCCGTGCCCCTGCTTTTTGAAGATCTCTGCCGCTAGCTGACTCATCATAGCAACTCCCATAACGTTTACAGAATAAACGCTTAAAAAATCATCGGCTGTTACTTCAGAAAGCGGAGAAAAGCCTCCTCCAATACCAGCATTGTTTATCAGCACATCCAGCCCCCCCATGAGCTGGGTAGTTTGTTGGTATGTATGCTTTACCTCTTCAGGCTGCGACACATCGGCCACGACGTATTGGGCGCCGGTCTCCTCAGCAGCTTCTTTCAGACGATCTTCATTTCGGCCGGTAATAACTACTTTAGCACCGGCATCCACAAGCATTTTAGCTGTGGCTTTTCCAATACCAAGGCTTCCTCCTGTCAATAATACTTTAGCTTGTTTAAGATTCATGTCGTCTTCTGTTTTATATTCTAATTAACCCTGTAAATGGGGTAGCGCAAATAGGCCTTTTCAAAGTAAGGGGTGCGCTCAAAAATGAACTGAAGCTGGGCATAAGGGTTTTGGGCAAAGGCTTCATCTTCCTGTTGTTTTTGCTGCAGCGCTTTTCTCAACCCGGGGTCTTCAGCGAGGTAACGGGCTGCGAGGTCTTCGAAAACATAGGCACTAAAGCCTTCTTTTTGCTGAAGAATGGCATCGAAATAGTTCCAGTTAAAGAAAGAATCGCGTCCTGCAGGTTCAAGTACTTCCACCACATAGCGGTCGGTGTCTGTGCCGGTAGGTACAATCCAGCTACCAGCGGGGATGGATAGTCTTTTAACAGTCTTTTCTACTTGTGTATCGTAGTGAGAGTAGTGATTTTCATAAGGCCTCTGCATGGTCTTATAGTGGGCTATATGGTATAGCTCTACCTCTATAGTAGAGTCCTGGTCTAGCTGTGTCATCTCTACCTCATTTATTTTAAGCAGCTCGGCGACCTCATACCAGCCCGGAGGTATGATATAGGCTTGAGGTTTTTCCACTACATCTTTAGGCCGGTAGGTGTCATAGAAAGGTACTTTGGCTGTAAATGGCTTTTGCCGGTCGTAATATAACCGCTGAAGACCAGACACTTCACTCTCCTGCATTTCCCACTCATATCCTTTAAGGGTGATTTGGCGGTAGGCGGTGGTATCGTGCTCCCAGTTGAGGGGAAACTCTTCTTGTTTCCTGACCATTTCTCTGTCTTTTTCTCTATGAGAAAGTATAAGTTCACGATCTTTTGCCGCGGCCTGAAGCATGCTTTCCATGAGTGCATAGGTAGCCTCCACGCGACTGTGGTAGGGCTTGAGCATGTGAGTCTCGGCGGTAAAGCCAATGGATTGAAACAGGGTAGCGTATCCACTGCTATAGCGGGGCGAATCATAGAACTGGTTCCAGCCTTTCTCGGGTGTAGTCCCCCATACATTTACATAGGGCACCATTGGGAAGCCGGCTTTTTCCATATAGGCATAAAGGGAGGGCTCCAATTGAGATTGCAGGTAGCTGCCGAGGTTACCGCCGAGCTTATTGTGCTGGGTGGTGAGCAATGTCATCACATGCTGGTAATCTGCTCCATTACTGACATGATTATCCAGGAAAAGCTCAGGGTCAAGGTATTGAAAAATTTTGGCGAAGGTGCGGGCATTTTTACTATCTGCCTTTATAAAATCCCGGTTCAGATCCAGGTTACGGGCATTCCCTCTAAAACCTTTGGCTACGGGGCCATTTTGGTTAACCCGGGTATGCTCCATACGATTGAGCGCGCCTCCGATATTATATAGGGGAATAATCCCCAACAGCACTTTATCCAGTTCCTTTTGCTTTCGCTTATCTTTGAGCAGGTCTCTTATTAACATCATGCTGGCATCAATGCCATCTGGCTCACCAGGGTGTATGCCATTATTGACAAGCATAGTAATGTAGCCTTTCTCTTTCAGTTCAGACACATTAAACTCTCCTTCAGTCGAAAAAAGAACCAGATGAAGCGGTTTTCCACTATCGGTTTCTCCCATTTCCATTAATTTTACCTGGGAATGCTCTGCGGCCAGTGATTTATACCAGGCAATAACCTCTTGATAGGTCGCGGTTTCTGTTTTACCGCTTTTTTCGTAGGCAGTTTTCTGTGCTACAAGGGGAAAGGAGGCGAGGAGAGCACTCACCATGACAATAAGGTTCTTTTTCAGCATGGGTTAGATTCTGATTAAAAACCTTTAAGTTAAAAATTAATTGTCATTACGAATCCGGCGGGCATAAAAGCCGGTATACTTTTTACTAATACACGCATGTCTATAGTCTCAAAGTGGGTGGTTGTCCTATTGACCATCTGTATTTACATGGTCCCTGAAGTATATGGACAGACAATTCTCATAAGGGATTCCGAAACGGGTAAGCCTGTAGAAGGGGTGGTAATACGTATAATAGCCAGTGCCCGTGCTGAAATTAGTGATGCCTATGGTCAGGCGGCTATACCGGAAGGGTATACTGAGGATAAAAGTCTACTTGTGACCCATACTGCCTATTCTACGGAGGTCCTCACAGGAAAGCTACCCGATGTGATATTTCTGGAAACTAAAACTTACGGCCTACAGGAGGTAGAGGTTTACGGATTCGGGGATAGAAGAGCGCTTCTGGGTACGGAGGGGCCAGTTGTGGGGCTAACCTCACAGGACATAGAGCGGTTTCAAACGCAGACTTTATTACCGGCGGTCAATTATGTGCCGGGGGTGCGGCTGGAGGAGCGGGCTGCAGGAAGTTACCGTGTAGCCATACGGGGCACGCTGCTCAGGTCTCCCTTCGGTGTTCGAAATGTGAAGGTGTATCTGAATGGACTGCCTTTTACAGAGGCTAATGGCAATACGCCTCTAAACCTGATAGACCCGGCGCTGATGGGGTCTGTGGAGATTCTGAAGGGCCCTTCGGGTAGTCGCTTCGGCGCTGGCCTGGGTGGTGTGATCAGGCTGGAGGGTATACATGAAGATGGTCCGTTCCTGTCGGTGATAGCGCAGACTGGATCCTACGGGATGCAAAAGTTCAGTCTGCAGGGGAGGGTAACGGATAGCCTTCACAGCCATTCGGTAGCTTTTGCCAGGCAGCAGAGTGACGGGTACCGTGACCATAATGCGCTGGAAAGGGAGTCTGTCTTTTACCAGGGAAGGTTCTCTACTGGTGAGAAGGAATCGCTCTATGTAGACCTGCTTTACAGTGACCTGTTTTATGAAATACCAGGAGGACTGACCCGGGCACAAAATGATGAAGACCGCAGGCAGGGGCGGCCGGGTAGCGAGGAGCAAAATGCCTCGATAGGCCTTGAGGCTGCATGGGGTGGCGTACGCCACGAAAAGGTCTGGGAAAGTGGTGTAGAGACCCATGTGGGAATCTACGGATACGGTAGTTTTTTTAACCACCCTTTTATAACAGACTACAAACGTGAACACCAGGTGGCCGGTGGGGGCCGAGGCACTGCCCGTAAAACCTGGGGGGGCTTTACTCTGTCCGGAGGAGGTGAGTATCAAAAGGAGATCATCTCTGCCCGGAACCTGGGAAATGTGAATGGTCAGCCGGATACACTTCGGTTTGATGACGAAATTGCTAATAAAAGCTGGTTGGCGTTTTTAAGTGCCGGTTATACATGGCCAAGACTGGAGGTGTCGGCGGGAGTAAGTGTGAATAACCTTAGCTACAGCCTCTACCGGATATTAGACGCGGCGGGAGATACGAGCTATACAGTGAACCGCGATTTTGCTGATGTCTGGTCTCCCAGGGTGGCCGTAAGTTACCGGCTGACAGACAGGCTGTACAGCCATGCAAGTGTGAGTTATGGGTTTTCCCCTCCTACCCTGGATGAATTCCGCACTAATGAAGGGTCGATAGACCGTAGCCTGGAGGCGGAGAAAGGTATCAACACCGAAGTAGGCGTGAGGGGCTACATAGCAGAAGGGCTCAGCGTAGATGTCTCAGGCTTCTATCTGAGGCAAAAGGAAACTATAGTCACGCGCACTGCCTCCTCCGGGGTGGTGCTTTTCGATAATGCGGGCAGTACAGACCAGTATGGGGTAGAAGGACTCATCCAATACATTAAACGATTCAAGGCTTTGTATTGGATAAAGGGGTGGATGATACAGGCAAGCTATACGGGGTATAACTTTCGATTTGAAGATTACGTAAAAAATGAAACGGATTTTAGCGGCAACCGCCTGCCGGGCGCAGCCCCTCACCGGCTTACTTTTTTGACGGACCTTACTATTCAGAAAGGCTTTTATCTGAACGGGGGCTATACGAATACGGCTCCTATTCCGCTGGACGATGGGAATACGGTATATAGTGACCGGGTGCATATGGTGAGAGTGAAAGCCGGATGGAAAGGTATAGTGGGTAACAGGCTTCGGCTGGATGTATTTGGCGGGTCGGATAATGCACTGAATAGAACCTTTAGCCTGGGTAATGACCTGAATGCATTTGGGGGCCGGTACTTTCAGCCAGCCCCTGACCGGACTTTTTATGCAGGGTTGACGCTTTCTTATTTTAGAACATCACAGGAACGATAGCTAATTCATGAATTTTAATACTGAAGAGGTAAACAAGCTTATCAGAAACAGACGCTCTATCTACCCGAAAATGTACAGCGGGGAAAAGGTGGACCGCAAAATAATCGAGCAGATGCTGGAAAATGCGAATTGGGCCCCTACTCATGGGAAGACGGAGCCCTGGCGCTTTGTGGTGTTTTCAGGAGAGGGGATCAGGACATTTACCGACCTGCAGGCGGCTACTTATAAAGTAAGTGCTGAAAAGCAAGGAAAATTCGAAGAGAAGAAATACGAAAAGTTGAAGACAAAGCCTTTACTGGCGTCGCACATCATTGCTATCATAATGAAACGTGATGCTAAAGGTAAGATACCGGCAATAGAAGAGGTAGAGGCAACGGCGTGCGCGGTTCAGAATATGTACCTGACGGCCACGGCATACGGTGTAGGATGCTACTGGAGCTCGGGAGGGATGACATACCTGCCGGAAGCAAAGGAGCACTTTTCACTTGAAGAAGAGGACCAACTCCTTGGATTCTTATACGTAGGCATGCCGGGTGAAAAGTGGCCGGATGGCAAACGCGGGCCGCTGGAGGAGAAGGTGCAGTGGGTGGAAGACTAATGCCTGGCGATGAGCTGCCAACGGAAGGCCCAGTACCACCCGAGATCATAGGAATGAATGCCGCTGGCGTTCATTAAAGTTTCGAGGTCTGAGCGGCTAAAGGCCCTGAGCACGCTCAGGGGGGCATCATTTTGTACCATGGGGGAGTTGGAAAACAGCCTCGTAAGTATTTTGATGCTGTGATAGGCAAACCAATGGCGGTGAAGGTCATTGATGATAAACCCCAGGGCAGACTGCTCGTACATGGTACGAAACATCTGCGTAAGCTCTTCATTGGTGAAGTGATGTGTGAAGAGGCTACAGTTGACTATGTCGAACCGGCTTTGCCGGTATTCCTCGGAGAAGATGTCAATAACCCGGTAGTCAATCTCCGGATATTCTGAGGTGTTTTCTTCTGCCATACTTATGATGTGTGGGTTAGCGTCCACGCCGGTCAGTTGGAGCTTAATACCTTTGCTACGCCCCCACCTGGCCATTTTCACCAGCATATCACCTCCTCCACATCCAATGTCTGCAATATGAAGCAACCGACCAGGGGCTTTTCCCTTGACTAGTTTGTTCAATCCGGAAATAGAAACGGCATTTCCTCCGAGGTTACGGTTGATGACCTCGAGTTCGCGGAGAGTAACGGCCATCTCCTGGCCACCACTGTCGAGGTCATCCATTATTTCCCTTTCGTAGGAGCGCTGGCTAAACCGGTTGCTCATCTGCCAGGGATGTTTGAAGGGTAAATTTACTTTCTCCTGAGGGCAGGGCGGTAAACAGACCGCTTTCAAGCGTTAACCCGGGGCCGAAAGCAAAGCTTAGTATAGTAGATGGATTGGTACGTCTATCTTCCATCAGTTTTTTGAGGACAAACAGTACAGTAGCGCTGGACATATTACCGTACTCAGCGAGGACCTGATGAGCGTAGGTATTCTTTTCGCGACCGATACGCAGGGCTTTTTCCACTGCGTGTAATATGGACTTTCCCCCGGGATGAACGGCGAGTGCATCCACATCACTCATTTCTACGCTTGCCCGCTCGAGCAGTCTGCGGGTGAGCTTGCCAATACCTTCACGGATAAGCTCAGGGACGTACTCGCTGAGGCGCATGTGAAAGCCGTGATCTCCTACATTCCATGCCATATCCTGCTTTCCCTGACTGTAGAGGTCTGAATAGAAGGCTTCCATGCGAAGGCCTTTTTCCTCTTCTGCCTGAATGAGGGCAGCAGCCGACCCATCGGCAAAAAGGGCATTAGCCAGAAAATTGTCCGGGTGGTTCTTTTTTTGAAAATGAAGGGTGCATAGTTCGGTACATACCACCAACACTTTAGCCTGAGGCTCTGCACGGCAAATCTGGCGAGCTAACTTAAGGCCATTAAACGCGGCATAGCACCCCATAAATTGTACACTTGTTCTTTCTACACTGGAATTCATACCGAGCTTTTCCACAAGCTCAATGTCGAGGCCGGGTGCGTAGAAACCCGTACAACTAATGGTGATAAGGTGGCTTATGTCAGAGGCCTTTACTCCCATGGAGGGGGTAAGGCAATCATTTATTGCTTTGATGCTCAAGGGAAGCGCATGTTTTTTGTACCATGCCATTCGCAAACTGGTGGGAGGAAATGGCTCCAGGTCTGATGAGCTGGGGTAAAATGCAAAGGAAGACCGGTCGTTACTGCCGTAGTCTGGTATAACGGAATGCCGATAGTTAATGCCACTGGCCCGGTACAAGGCTTTTAGCCTGGTGGCATCTCTCCCTTGCAGATCGTGTGCCTCCACCATGAAGTCCAGTATTTCCTGTTGTTTAAATTTATGGTCCGGTACGGCCGTACCGATGGAAGAAATGTGTACATCCATAGAAGGGAGAATCGATTAAAAAATTAGCTATTTTTACAGCATATTATAGTTAATATACCGGAGAAAATTGGATTTACATAACCTGTGATTATCTAATAGGTTTTATTTTTTATTCCAATTAGGCGTAGGCTGTTTTCGGACATCACACGGCTAAAATTTACCTGGCACACATTTTATTTGAACCATATGATCTCTCGCTCTACCTGGCTACATCTTCGGTTACCCTTTTCTTTTTTTCTGTTGCCAGTCTTTTTACTGGCCCTGAGCCTGGTATTTCGTTATGATCCCTACAGGATTGGCCTAGTTTTCTTTATCCTGCACTTTTTACTATACCCTGCGAGTAATGGGTATAACAGCTATTTTGATAAAGACGAGGACAGTATCGGCGGCCTGGAAAAGCCTCCTAAGGTAAAAAAGGAGCTCTATTGGGTGTCTATCCTGCTTGATGTGGCGGCCTTACTATTGGGCCTTCTTCTCGGGAAGCTTTTTGTGCTTATGGCTTTTATTTACGGGCTTGTGAGTAAAGCTTATAGCCACCCGGCGGTAAGGCTTAAAAAGATGCCTGTGACCGGCTGGCTTGCGGCAGGTATTTTTCAGGGGGCATTTACTGTCTTAATGGTGTATGCGGGCCTTACGGGAGAGGGTGTATCTGCTTTGTCCACCCCGGAGATATACGTACCTGCACTGCTTTCGAGCATATTGTTGCTGGGTAGTTATCCGATGACGCAAATTTACCAACATGATGAGGACGGCCGCAGGGGGGATGAAACCATCAGTCGAAAACTAGGGGTGCCAGGCACCTTCCATTTTACGGCTGTTTTTTTTGCCTTTGCCGATGCGGGTTTCGTATGGTACTTTATTAATTATCGTGACCCGATGTTTGCCTGGCTGTTTCAGTTTGCCATGCTGCCTGTACTCATGTATTTTCTGGGCTGGTACATGGCGGTACGTAACGACCCAGGTGCAGTTACTTACAGACGCACCATGCGATTAAATCTATTGTCGGCATTTTGCCTGAATGTTTTTTTTCTTGTACTGACAATTTATTGAAAGGGTCGCCCGTGGGTTCTCTTCATGAGTGACCGGGCAAGGGGGGTAAAGGCACCTGCTACCCTAACGGCGAGACCGGAAACTACGGGGTGTCCGAATACCTGCTGAACTTTTCGCCCCACTGCCAGACGGGTACGAAAGCTGCTGTTCCAGTGGCTTACATATTCTTTTTCCAGTGCTTCGCGATTTCCGGTAGTACCTGCAGGCATGTGCCTCGAAATTGTGTCAGCCGCTATTTTGGCCGCATGAATGGCCATTGCCATGCCATTACCGCAAAGGGGGGTGATAAGGCCGGCGGCATCTCCGGTCATGAGGACATGATTTTGCACGGCAGTCCGGGGATAAAACCCAAAATTGCTGATCACCATAGGTTTTTCAAACAAATGGGAGGCTTCGGTAAAGATATCGTCAAGGTAGGGATTTTGCCTCAGTATGGCTTCTTCCAAATCGCCCGGTGAGCCGTATTCACGCAGTACTGTCCTGCGAACGAGGTAGCATAAATTAAACTTACCTTCTTCTATGGCACTAATGCCGCAGTACCCTCCACGAAAATTATGCAAGGCCACCTCATCCTTTTTAAAATCGCCTGTCACATGGTACTTGATGCCAACATAGTCGTTTTCCTTTTCAGTGAAATCCCGGTCAAGTTGTCTGTCGAGGCGGGCTTGTTTTCCGTATGCCCCGATAACCACTGGTGCAGTATACTCCACTCCTTCACTGGTAGAAATGGTAAAGGTGTTTTTCTGAAATGATATATCGGATACCTCACAATTCTCGCATATCTCTGCGCCTGCCTCTCTTGCTTTTTGAAAAAGATAGTGGTCGAAGGCGTAGCGGCTTATGCCAAAACCACCGAGGTCGAGTGGTAGTGTAAGCTTTTGTCCGTTAGTTCCGGTAAGCAGGAAACTCCTGACAGCAGGAGGGTTGAAAGTGGCAGGAAAGAGGTCGTTTTTTTTAAGAAAGGGGAGTACCTCATTAGAGACATACTCTCCGCAAACCCGGTGGAAGGGGTACTTTTTACGTTCGCAAAGTAGTACCCGGTATTGTTTTCTAGCCAGGAGGATAGCTGCGGTAAGACCGGCTAGGCCACCTCCTGCAATTACAATATCATGCGTCAACTTTTTGTACGTTTTCACTTTTCTCCTCCAGCTCAATGATTCGGCTGAGCATACCTTCGAATATAAAGTGATGAAAGGGAAAAACCGAATACCAGTATAAGCGGCCCATAAGTCCCTCGGGGCGGAAGGTAGCCGTTTGCTTGAGACAATTGCCGCCATTATCATCCCTGCCCACCTTCCACTCGAGCCAGGCCTCGCCCGGCAGCTTCATTTCAGCATATAACAAAAGCCTGCCCTCGCGCTTATCTGCTACCAATACACGCCAGAAGTCGAGGGCATCACCTGGCACCAGGTTATAGGGGCTGCGCCGTCCACGTCTCAGGCCGACACCGCCCACCATCTGATCCAGAAGGCCCCTGAGCTTCCATAGCATGCCCCAGTAATACCACCCGGTATCTCCGCCTATGCTCCACACATTGTGCAGTACCTGTTCCACAGGTTTATCAAAGGACTTAAACCTTTCATCTTTAAAGCAACCATACTTTGGCACCTGAACAAATTCCAGCAGATTGATATCGATGCGACTGCTTGCCAGGGCATCTTTCCAACTGGATAGCACTTCATTTTGTGATATGCGGTCGAAGGCCAGCTCTACCGCCTCTTCGTAACTAAGAAGCTCAATATCCACTATTTCGCGGATGCCCTCATTCTGTACCACTACCTCATTACGCATACTCTCTACCAGGGACCGGGCTAGGTTAAAGGAGGTTGAGGTAACAAAATATAACCAGAGGCTGGAAATCTTGGGACTCAGCACAGGAACGGAAATAATAAATCTTTTGAACTTACGGACCTTTGCAAAACGCATGAGCATCTCCTTGTAGGTAAGTACATCTGGTCCGCCAATGTCAAATATTTTGTTGAAGGCTTGTTCCTGCATAATTACCCCGCACAGGTATTGCATGACGTTTCGTACAGCGATAGGCTGGCATTTGGTTTTAAGCCAGCGGGGAGCAATCATGACAGGGAGCTTTTCCACCAGATCACGGATTATCTCAAAACTGGCACTACCGCTTCCTATAATAATGGCCGCACGCAGGATGGTGGAGGGTATAGAACTGTTTTTGAGAATATCCTCTACACGTTTGCGGCTCTGCAGATGGGTGGAAAGCTCCTCATCATTCACAATGCCACTTAGATAAATCACCTGCTTGCAGGACGAGCTTTCCAGGCATTCCACAAAGTTGGTGGCCGCATCCTGCTCCATTTTCTTAAAGTCTTTATGGGAGTGCCCCATGCTGTGGATGAGATAAAAGGCCACATCAATATCCTCAGGGAAGCCGGACAGGGACTCCTTTTTCAGGAAATCGCCCTCGAAATAGGTGATATTCTCTTCTATACTTTCCTCAAGGTCTATCCGGCGCTTATCCCGGACTCCGCATACCACTTCATGGCCCTGCTTTACCAATAATGGTAATAAGCGGCGGCCGATGTACCCATTGGCTCCTGTAATTAAAATTTTCATAAACGTGCATGATTAGATAATATGCGAAGGGTAGTAGCATAAGAACTAGCTGGATCACACTAAGTTTGCCGGTATAGTAATTGGTCTTCCAACCAAAACCAAAGTACCTGTGTCTGAATAGTAATTGGCGTAAGGGACTGATTAGGGGGTAACCCTTTGTACATTGTCTCTAAAGTATATGTAAATTAAAATGGCTGGCTCTTCCTGGCGGGAGAGTGCGTTATTATTTTTTAGGAATCTTTTTTAATTGAATGACGGTAACAACCTCTACTTTTTCTGAGAATATTTTTTCTCCCCCATCCAAATTATGCGTCTTACTCATAAGCAACAACCCCCTGGAAATGAGCAAGGTGTATGACACTATAAGGAAAGTAAAAGACAGGCAGATCAAGCTAATAACGGCTTTTAGTCTTCCTGAAACCATCGAAAAAGCCAGTCAAAACCGGCCTGACTGTATTATTATCGACGACTCTTTTGATAAAAATGAAATAGAGCGGATGGTGCATAAGGTAGCGAACCGTAAGCGGACCAATAATGCCTCTTTTGCTATATTAAAAACCAGTAATTACCGGCTGGTGGCTACAAATGGCATACAGGAGTATTTGCTGAAGGATGACCTTTCTCCTGAAAAACTGGTGCGTTCGATACTGAATGCAATGAGGCTGAAAAAAACTCAGGCATTATTAATAAGAACCTACCGGGTGAACAAACGACTAATGAAGCGCCTGATCAAAAAACGCAAAACCCGACTTGGTTTGGCGATTGAGAATATAACCCGGCACCTAATGCCGAAACGGGAACCTGCCAGGGTCTCCTGAAAATTACCCCTCGTTTACAGATTTTGGATTTTGAATGCGCTTCCCGGGGGAGGCGCATTTATATTTTTCAGCAACACCCTCCCCCATCGTAAAACCAGGTAGAGGGGGAGATAAAAATATCTTCTTTTCCTAAGCCGGAAAGGGCGGCGGCTGTTTTGTCACAAACGGCCAGTGGTTGATTGTACAGTAGGGTGTGACCTTTACCGTCATCAAAATATTCCTCACCACCAAAATAGGTAGCTGATCTGCCGGTGAATACACAAGGACCATCCTCTGGCATTGGGTCTTTTATGGCACAGACTTCCACACTCTCGATCAGTATGTTTTCAGTAGTATCATAGCGGCCGGGTGAAAGTATCCGGTAGGGCCTTCGGGCGCGAACTTCCACCGTGCCAAAGCCTGCACCTGTGATGAGATCGAGATAATCTTGTAACGGAAGAGATCCGCTCAGACACAAGGCTCTGAGGGTTTCGTCCTGCTGCAAATTATCGGGTATACCCTGGTCACATATCGGGTCTGATAACACAAGGCGACCGTGGGGCTTTAATACCCGGTACATTTCAGAAAGGGCACGTTTGAGGTCTTCTTTAGTAAAGATATTAAACAGGCAATTCTGTGCTGCTACGTCTATTGTGCCATCATCTAATGGTAGTTCAAGGGCATTTCCTTTACGTAAGTCGACAAAATTACGATTGAACCAGGCATTTTCCTGTTCTGCCTGTACCATGTTTTTCCGGCTTGCCTCAAGCATTTCCTGAACGGGATCTACTCCTACCACCGCGCCGGATTTACGGCTGAAATAGGCAAACTGCAATAGCTCCATTCCGCCACCCACGCCAACATAGAGAACGCTGGGCTCCCCGCTGAGATCGCGGGGGTGGACGGTACTGCCACAACCATAATTCATTTCCTGCATAATAGACGGGATACTGAGGCCGGGAAGCTTCCACAGTGGTGTAGTGGTGCAGCATAAGCCTACGTCTGGCGTAAGAGCAGCCTTCCGGTATACATCTTCTGTAGTTTTTAGATAGGTGTCCATTCTAAGGAAATTGAAGGTTAAAGTGGGTTCAAAGATATAAATTAGTGAGGGAGGAAGGTGTTTTCACTTGGACAAAATGAACAGCAGGGCTTAGAGTATTCTCTCTAACCTGAACTTAACTCTGTACTTGGAGCCATCAGATCGCATAAGCTCCATTTTGATCTTTTTACCTGGCTTCCGGGTAATAATCTCAATTATCTCCCGCAATTCGTAGTTGTAGGCCTGGCGGCCATTGAGGCGCATAATCCGGTCACCTCTTTTGATACCTGCTTCCTGGGCCGGGGTATTGGCTATTACTTCAGACACATAGAACTTATCCAGGTTCACGCCATCGGCCATAATGTCGAAACCTGCCATGTTAAATTCAAAAGGGTCTCTAAACTTCCGGTTTTTTTTCAGGTACATCTTTCTGTTATGATAGTCCATAATAACCGTGAACCGGCTCAGTATCTCTCCGCCGATGGTGCCTTCCCGGTCTCTGAAGAAAACCACCTCGGCCCCCGGATCCGGTTCAGGAAATGAAGCAATAGGCTCTTTTAGTCGGTAGCCATCCCAATCGATTTCCTCCACCCGGCCTACATGGCCGTGAAGCTGACCGCCAAGCCCTTGACCGATAAGCCTCTCTACGTTTTTTTCCGGCACGTTAACTCCACTGAAGGAGTCTTTTTTGATCATCAGAGACAGGCTGGCACCGGTGTCAATCAGGTAGCGCTGGTTATTTACGGTGGTATCGCGGGTTTTGAGGTCGGCGTAGACCAGGGGCTTGTAGCTATCGAGCATGATGTCTATTTCCTTATACCTCCTGGGGGGAGAAAACCTGGTGGGATCATACAGAGTCAGCTCACGATTCTGGTAGTCGATCTTGACCACAAACCTGCGGAAAAGCTCAAACCCGATAATGCCATGTACTACGGCCCCAAGATTTTTCCTGAGCTGCAGATAGTCCTCTTCCAGAACCAGAAAAGCCTGCCCTGTACCTACCACTCCGGGCATGGATACGGTGAGGTTATTGGCTACATAGGCCTCTACCTGTGAGTTACGACCGAGCCCCGCAATAGTTAGTTTGCGGGAATAATCCACGTTGAGGAGGTCTGAGTATGCCTTATCTGTTAGAATGGTGGTTTTTACGCCGGTGTCTACAATAAATTTCAGGGGGATCTGATTATTGAGAAGTATAGGCACCACAATAAGGTTATTATACATCTCAAAAGGCAGGGTAAGTTTTTTGCGAGGGGTGACGAAACGCAGCCCTGGACTTTGCGGGTATACCTGTAGTACACAAAGCATCAGAGAAGTGGCCATAATAGCCACCTTCGTTAAGAATCGTATACGCGGACGTTTAGCCATATGAGGGTAACATGCAATGAGTGAAAAACATCCACTCTAAGACAAAGACACCCTGATAAATGGTCTCCCTCTGAATTACACGTTTCCGGCGGATTTACCCCGTAATCCGGGGTAGACTGGAAGCAGTGGTATAGTAGTGGCAATAATCAGGCAAAGTACGATCGATGTAACCCAGCCCCACACAGCAGGCAGGGGCCGGGCGCTTCCGGCTGTAGCAGAAACCACCTCCGGAAGCCAGAACTGGATAGCTGCGTATGCCGGTGGCAGCATAAAGAGGATTGCCATCAGGGTTAAATAAATATACCTTTTCTCCGTATCTAATGCCAGCTGGCGGGCACTGGCTCCGGCAAGTTTTTTTATTTTAATAGATAATGCATTACGGTGCCTCTCATAAGTAGCGAGCCCTATCAGCGCCCAAATACAAATCATGGCCCATGCTATGGACATGCATATGAGGACAGCTACCAAGTCCATAACAGGCCCCTGCTTTTTTAATAAAGGTAATTGACCCTGTAACGCTATTGCATTATCCCATGTATTGTCATTAACAGTATTACGCTGCGGCAAGTGGGATTTACCTGAAGCCAGGACGGTGTCTGATGATGAAAAGGCCAGGTCAGTGCTAGCAGGATTGACATCGGCGCGCAGCGCCATATATGCCAGGAACAGCAAGAGCCAGAGAATGCCCACCTGGCTACCCGCCCACCATTTGCGTAGTATGTTGTAGCCATGTGTACTTTTTCTTACTCGCGCCATGGCAAATAGGGAAGGGATATTAGCTAACTGAACGGATGGTAAAATGACCGTACATAAAAGGGTGATGATGCTTACGCCGAGGATTCCTGTCCATTGATAATAGGACCACTCTCCTCTGAGCGAAATGGCTTTCCCCGTAAGGCTGTTAAAGAAAGGTAAAAGCTGGTCTGTGATAATTAGTGCGAACACTACCGCCAGTGAGACCAACAGGAAGCTTTCTGCCATAAACTGTCCTGCCACCTGAAGGCGGGAGGCTCCCAGCATTTTTCTTAAGCCGGTTTCAGGATAGCGACTATAGTTTTGAACCGTTGACAAGGCTGTATAATTACCTGTTACAAGTAAAATAACGACTAATGCCACACCCCAGATCACCAGTGGAGGCAGGCCCTGCCAAATTCCTGATGGGTTTCCGATGATACCGCTATGTTCGAAAGTTTCTTCATACGGAACCAGGTATACTGAACTTGCCAAGCCCATTTGGTCTATCCATGGTATTGAGGGGTGGCTGATCTGGTCACATATTCCAGTCCCCTGGCCAGTGGTCTTTTCCATTACCAGAGTTTGATGATTCGGGCCTACGGGCAAGCTACTGTGGAAAGCCCCTAACACGTCAAAAAATACAGTATTGTTGTAAGGTAAATCCTTTACTACAGCCGCTACAATGAAGGCTTTGTCCTGATACTGAAACTTACGTCCCACATAAGGGCCTTCTCTAAATAGCCGACTGGCAAATCGATCTGATATAATTACATATCCTTCCTTTTCCCAGGGCGTTTCAAGATGCCCTTCGATAACCTCCAGATTGAAAAATTGAGAAATGGGCCGATCCGTGGCCATCCATACTCTATCATTTTCATCTTTTACAGGCTGGCTGCCGGTAGCCAATGTCATCATTGCCAGACGTGTGGTATCTACATAAGGCTTCAGAGAGTGTGAGGTCTCTCCAAAGGAATAGGAGCGCTGATTCAGACTAACCCTGTATACGGCCTGGTAAATATCTCCTTTAGTTGGGAGGTTACGATTATAAAATGCCTCATCGAGGACATGCAGCATGAGCACAAGGCTCACTGTCACTCCCACGGTAAGGCCCATCACATTAATCAAAAAATACAGCCGGTGTTGCCTGAGGTAGCGCCACGCGACGATCAGGTATTGTTTATTCATATCAATACACCGACAAAAGCTGTACCGTATAGGAATTAGCTCTATACACCCTTTAAAGGCATATTCTAATAAATTGATGTGTACGGAAAACGATCAACTGCGGACACTTAATAGTTTTTATCAATGAGGCGTTGTATATAATCGATTTGAATTATAGCCGTATAGCCCTCACCTTTGGGGCATATAAACGAGAAAATAATATCTGATTATGAGTCAACGCATTCTTTCAATTGGTAATAAATTTCCTGAGTTCGAAAAGACATCGGTAGTGAGTCTGGAAAACGGAAAGGAGTTTGCCACCCTAAGCCATGAGGACCACCAAAAGAAAGATCAGTGGATGGTAATGTTCTGGTGGCCAAAGGACTTTACATTCGTATGTCCTACGGAAATAGCCGAATTCAATAAAAGCTACGAGGAGTTCCGTGACCGCGATGCTATGCTGGTAGGTGCCAGTACAGATTCCGAATTTGTTCATCTGGCCTGGCGTAAAGACCACGAAGACCTTCGCGGCCTTAAGTTCCCTATGCTTGCGGATACGAATAAAAGTCTGGCTGAAGACCTTGGCATACTTGAAGCGCACGAAAAAGTAGCTTACCGGGCCACTTTTATCATAGATCCGGAGGGGATAATACGTTGGGTGTCTGCATACGACCTTAATGTAGGGCGTAATGTAGAAGAAGTACTTCGTGTACTGGATGCGCTGCAAACAGATGAACTATGCCCCTGCAACTGGGAAAAAGGCGAAGAAACAATTGCTGTCTGATCACATACCGGAATTGTAATGGAAGCAACACTAGAAATAACAGAGGACTATAAGCAGGACCTGGCACTGGAAAACGACCAGCCCTTGCTTGAAATAATGGAACTGGCTGGCTCGAAGCAGATCAAAGACCTTCGTGTAAATCTGAGAAATAACCTGGAGACAGGGACCCTCTCCAGAAAGGAAGGACTATTGATTGCCCTAGCTATTGCTATTAATGAACGACACCCTGCATTAACAAATTCTTTCTCCAGGCTTGCCAGGGAGGAGGGAGCTACTGAGGCAGAGGTAGCCGAAATGCACGCTTGTGCATCTCTTCTGGCCACCAATAATGTGGTTTATCGTTTTAAGCACTTTATGGATAGCGATACCTATCAAAACCAGCCGGTGAAGATTAAAATGGGTATAATGATGAAGCCGGTAACCGGTAAAGAATTTTTTGAGCTGGTAAGCACGGCTATATCTGCTGTGAATGGCTGTGAGATGTGTGTTCGCGCTCATGAGGCCTCTCTGCTAAAGCTCGATTGTACCCCTGAGCGGATATTTGATGCAGTCAGGCTGGCAGGTATTGTCACAGGACTCACAAAGAGCATTAATTAAGCACTTCTTTTTGGAATGTATACAAAAGGCTCGCCGGTAGTGGTGAGCCTTTTGTTTATTAAACGATCAATAAAGCCAGTAATGTGATCTGAGGCTTTTTCACTCAGGGTAGATGATTGACTGTAATTTTATAGTTACCGGCCAGGTACCCTTAGTCTATCCTCTCGGCAAAGGTTTCATTGCATAAAGGAGAGTCTGAACAAGGTAGGCTGGCACCAATGATTCTGTTGCTGTTCTCTATCTTGGTTACAAAGCTTTTTACTTTGAGAGAGTCTAGTGCAATTTTCTTTTTCACAATTAATAAATTTTGGTAATACATTTAGTTTAAAAGCCTATGAATATAGGGTACTTGCCTTAAAGACGCCATGTATTGGCAGGTTTATCTCCACTTTACCGTATTCGTATTACCAGTCTTCTGCCTTACAAGGGGGGGTAAATTATCTATTATCTCGTGCCTGAGAGCCTCTACGAGTTTTCTTTTCAGAAAGCTCCTGTGCATTACAAGGCTCACCTCTCTTACAGGTCTGGGCTCGGCGAATGGCCTCACTTTACTTTTAGACTCTTCGCCCAGTTCCATACTGGCCAGTTCCGGCAGCAGGGTAAAGCCCCCTTGCCTGTCTACTATTTTTCTCAGGGCTTCCAGTGATCCGCTTTGGTATCGGAAGTTACCATGGCTTCCTACTCCCTGTCTTCCACAAATATTGAGTACCTGCTCACGAAAGCAATGTCCTTCATTTAGTAACCACACATCCTCCACATCAATCTCATCTGCTTTGAGGGTCTCTTGCCTGTATAGGGGGTGCCTGGGTGATAGGTAGGCATAAAACTCTTCGTAAAAGACCGGCTGCTCTAATACGCCAGGGTCATTGGATGGTGTAACGATGAGGCCAATATCTATCTGGTCTTGCTTAAGGCGCATAAGTACCTGCTCAGTAAGCAATTCCTCCACCTGGAGGGTCACTCCCGGATACTTTTCTATAAAACTACCTATGAAAAGTGGAAGCAGGTAAGGCGCCAGCGTGGGAATTATGCCTAACCTCAACTCGCCTGCCACCTCTTTCTTCTCATCTTCTATAATTTCCCTGATCTTTCTGGACTCATTGACTATCTGGCGGGCTTGAAGTATTACCCGCCTGCCAATATCGGTAGGTACCACTGGCTGCCGGCTGCGATCAAATATGGTTACGCCGAGTTCCTGTTCCAGCTTTTGAATTTGCATGCTCAGCGTTGGCTGGGTCACAAATGAAGCCTCTGCCGCCTTAGCAAAATGGCGATGGGTGTCAACGGCAATTATATATTCGAGCTGCGTAATGGTCATGGGTCAATGGACGTAACTGCCGGCATTTACATCTATAGTGGCTCCCGTACTGTGGTCAGATAGTCCGGAGAGCAAGAGGGTGACCAGGGGGGCGAGATCTTTTGGCTCTGTCAGCGTATCAAGCGCGATGTCATCCAGTGCAAAGCCCTCCCCATATTGGTCTATAAAGTCCTGGGCCATATCGGTCCGTGTAAATCCTGGCGCTACAATGAAGGCCTTCACACCTTTTTTGCCAAAGCCCCTGGCAATGGAACGGGTAAGTGCCACTACTGCTCCTTTACTGGCAGCATAGGCCATGTAGTCGGGTGTATCTCCTCTGAAGGCGGCACGACTACTAATGTTCACTATGCGACCTCCCCCATGGTTTATGAAATATTCGAGCGCCTTTTTGCAGATCAATGCGAGTGAGTCTACATTAACCCTATGGGTACGTTGCCAGTCTTCCAGATATTCCTGATCGGCTTTATCAATAGCAGATGACAGGGCAATACCTGCATTATTGACAACACCTGTGAGTTTACCGAAACGATCAATGGTTTTTTCTACAAGGGAGGCAGCCTGCTGCGGGTCTTCCAGATTACCAGCCACTGTCCAGGCAGCAGATCCGAGATCGCTAGCAAGGGCCTTCGCCGGATCGGCACTACGATTATAATGCAATGCAACTGAGGCACCGGAACGCACCAATTGGGTGGCAATAGCCTTACCTATGCCTCGTGATGCACCGGTAACTAAAATTACCTGGCCTGAAAGGTCAATATGCATATCATTTTTTGTGGGAAGATAATTATACTTCTTCCTCGCAGCAAATAGCATCAAACCAGAGGATGTCTACCCCTTCTATTTCCAGCCGTATACTCACCGGATGGTTGCAGTATTCACAATCTTCGGTGAAGTTTTGCTTCCTTTGGTCGGGATCAACGGTAGAGGATACCCTAGTCATGCAATTGGGGCAGGTAAAAAAATGCTCTATCATAGCGAATGATTTTAAGTACAACGACCTAAGGCGTACAGGGTTTTAAATTACTTCTATTTTACAAAAAAGACAAAAAAAGGGCACTGTGCCACCAGTATCCACAGATGCATATATTATTTGCTTAATTTTTGACTACCAGCACGTTAGCGACGATATCGTGGAGCCCCTGCTTTTTTTCTGTAAACGCCGCCATGATATAGCCGATATAGAAGATCATGCCTGAAATAAGTTTAGCGAGGTTACGCCCGAGAGCTTTTCCAAACGTCAGCCGGTTCCCCTGCATATCCATTACCTTTATGTCTAAAGCAAGCTTCCCGATGGTGGCTTGCCGGGGGCTACTTTCCATCAGGGCATAGTACAGCAGCCCAACAACATATAATACCGCATACAGAATAATTCCACTGGCTATTATTGTCGTTTGAGCTTCGCCTGAATAGCGATCAGGATTTTGAAATACACCTACAAAACCCAGCCCGAACACAGATCCTACTATGCTGTAGGGGATAGATAATATAAAACTATCGAGGATAAAAGCCACGAGCCTACGCCCGAAGCCGGCGTAATGGACCTGTTCATTTACTGTAGTGGAAATAACTTCCATAGTGTTTAGGGTTAGATTAGATGGTATATCTTAAATTAACAAAATAATCTAACAGTCGCTACAGTCTGTAGCCCAATTACCTGCCTGCTCTTATTATTTCGCGAGCATTAGAATATTCATACTTCGCATGCCAGACACCACCAGCGATTTACCAGGCTCAGCAAAGTTAAGGGAGTATGTATCAATCAATTCGGAGAGTAGTTTGGGAGTCATCAGAAACCGGATACTTCCATCTGGCAGCGAATACTTACCTTCCCCGATGTGCTCAGCCTTATCCATAGCGGTATTATCTGTCATGCGAATGAGTAATCTACCCGCAGGCCTCAAAACACGCACCAGTTCGGAAAACATTTTCCGGAAATGCTCTTCGTTTTCTGCAAAATGGAGAACCGCTATACAGAGGACAGCATCGAAGGCCGCATCCTGATATGGGAGTTGAGTAAGGTCTCCCGAAGTAAACCTGTCCGTAGGATATCCGGGAGCCACGCTATTTATCTGAAAACGAAGCATACGCAAAGCGCTTTCGTTCACATCCGTACCGTAGCATTCGTACCCGTTCTTAAGGAAATAAAACAGGTTACGTCCCTCTCCACATCCTGCATCGAGTAATTTAGTGCCTTGGGGGAAGTAGCCTTTAAGTATAGCATCCAGCAGGTATATGTCAATATTACCCAGTTCATGGTTAAGCTCGGTATAGTTCATTGATCCTTCTTTTCTAAATATGCCTCAATCGCCTTTTCTGCCACACAGCGCCCCTCTTCTATCATTTCTTTTGCGCGATAAAACTCGAAAGTCGTACAAGCCTGGCGGGAAAAGTTGATGAGCATGTCTGGTTTACTCAACTCCATTTGCAAGGAACTTATTCTGTCCTGCATGAGGTCAATAGAGCGTGTAACCACTTCAAAAAACCCTAGTTTTTGTATCGGGCTTTTTTGGCCGGGAGAGGGTAACAGCTTCCTCCACTTTTGTAAAAAAGCATTCAACCTCGTGTCTTCCAGTGAAAGCTTATTGTACATCATAGCTGTGGCAGAAGGTGAAGGAGGCTCGCTTGCAACCTCATCAATGCTAATACGTTGGTAGGGCATAATTGCGTTTACATTAGCAACCACCAACCGGTCACCATAGTGCCTTTTCACATGGGTCATCGGAATAGGATTCAGGATACCACCGTCTACCAGTTCTTTATCATCCCAAAACACGGGTGTGAGCACGGTGGGTATCGCAATACTTGCTCTAAGAGCCTTGTGCAGACTACCTTTATCAAATACTACCTCCTCTTGCTTTTGCAGGTCTGCGGCCAGAGCCGTAAAGCTTACCGGCAGGTCTTCAATGGCGCAGTCCGGCAGTATCTTACTGAATTCACGGAACACCCTGTCCCCTCTAATAAACCCCTTAAGGGACACGGTAAAGTCTATAAGTTTGAACACCTCCATTTTGTCAAGTCCCAGCATCCATTCCTTAAACTCCGGAAATTTACCTGCAGCGTATGCTCCCCCTACAATTGCCCCCATAGAAGCGCCGGCTACCGAAACTATTTCAAATCCGTGATCCTCCAGCGCCTCTATTACTCCAATATGGGCGAGCCCCCTGGCTCCGCCACTACTCAATACTAATGATACCTTTTGACCCATATGCGAAAAGTAACTGATAAACTAAAGGATTGCAATCTCAGGTATTTTAGAAACCTCTGCTATTTTTGCTTAAAACTAACCACATGGATATACCCTTTCACCTTGCATTCCCAGTAAAAAACCTGGAAGCCACCGAAGAATTCTATAAAAACCTGATTGGTTGTAAGATCGGACGCCGCAGCGATAGCTGGATAGATTTTGACTTTTTCGGGCATCAGATTACGGCCCACCTTAAACCTGAAGAACTGAAAAACGCCCTCACAAATGAGGTAGATGGTGATAGTGTGCCGGTCAGGCATTTTGGTGCTGTGCTGCCATGGGAGGACTGGCATAAGCTTGCGGATAAAATGAAAGAGGTGGGTACTGATTTTGTCATAAAGCCTCATACCCGATTTGAAGGTCAACCTGGCGAGCAGGCTACTATGTTCTTTATGGATCCCTCCGGAAATGCCCTGGAGTTTAAGTCCTTTAAAGACCCATCTAAGCTTTTCGCCACATCATGAGCCTCATTCACGCTACCATTTCTGCAGGTACCATCCGGGAAGCGCATCAGCGTATTAAGCCCTATGTGCATCGTACCCCTGTACTGACAAACAGTACTATCAATGCCATCACGGGGGCCGAGGTTTTTTTTAAGTGCGAGAACTTTCAAAAGATAGGTGCCTTCAAAGCCAGGGGCGCTGTTAATGCTGTACTTCAACTAAATGAACAAGAGGCCAAAGCAGGTGTGGCCACACATAGCAGCGGAAACCACGCACAGGCTATAGCATACGCAGCCACTCTCAGAAATATTCAGGCCTATATCGTTATGCCGGAAAACGCTCCTAATGTTAAACGAAAGGCGGTGGAAGGTTATGGGGCCAAGGTTATCCCTTGTACACCTACCCTGCAGGCCCGTGAGGATACCGTAAAGCAGGTAATGAATGATACGGGAGCTACATTCATTCACCCATTTAATAATGACCATGTCATAACAGGGCAAGCCACCAGTGCGGTGGAGTTATTGGAACAGACTGAAGGACTCGACAGGATTATGACCCCTGTAGGGGGTGGCGGGCTATTGGGAGGCAGTGCACTGGCAGTGGCTTACTTTGGTGAAAATTGTAAGGTATCAGGAGCTGAGCCCAAAGGAGCAGATGATGCTTATCGAAGCCTACATGCAGGTAAGCTTATTCCTATGGAAAACCCCGATACCATTGCCGATGGATTACTTACCTCACTAGGAGACAAAACGTTTTCGATTATTCATACCCACGTGGAAGAGATCGTCACTGTCTCGGATAATGAAATAATAGATGCAATGAGGTTGATTTGGGAGAGGATGAAGATAATTGTAGAACCAAGTTGCGCTGTGCCTCTTGCTGCTCTCATTCAACAGAAAGAAAAACATAAAGGGCAGAGGGTGGGGATCATTCTTACTGGTGGTAATGTGGACCTCGACCGCCTGCCCTTTGGCAACTAAAAGGTTTCTGCTACTGCATGGTAGCTACTGCTCCCGAAGGTTTAATAACTAATATCTTGGCAGGAGTAGGTCCGGAATTTATCAGGGAGGCGCGGGCAGTTTCATGCCATTCTACCTGACCGCGCTCATTTGAAACATTTCTTCTGCTCTGGTCAGGTGATATATAATGGTATGTATTAGAGGTAATATAGAATAAGGCCCTCGGAGCTCTTTCTTCTCTCATGAGTGTATCACCTTCAGGGATATATATTTCTTCGAGGGTAACGCCTTTGTCACTTCCCAGAATCTGATACATTTTTCCTGACTCACCGGACTTTTCTTCGTCATTGTTATGCATGGTTTCAGCCTCGCCATTCATGTCGGGGTTTTTCAGGTTCCAGATGAGAAGATAATTTGCTTCCATATTAGAATCATTCATCTGAAAGCCTGAAGAAGAATACATCTTACCAGGTTCCCACTCAATGGTTTCTGTTGAGTCGGCAATTAATTCTGCATTGTAGTTAGGGGCCGTATAACCTTTTATCTGTTCCCCGGCAGAATCTGCCTGGGCAGATGATTCTCCTGCATATATATTTTCTATATCCAGTGGCTGGTAGATGACATAATCCTGATTACCCATATCAGGCATTCTTTCTCCCGATTGTAACCTTACTGTCACAACTTTTAAAAAGTCATTTTCAAAAAGCACTCTTGCGTTTTCAGGCATAGCAGACACCTCAATCTCATTCTCTGTATCCTTCTCATCACTTTTATCCTCTCCACAGGAGGATAGAAAGAGAGCGATTGATAGAATAAAGAAAGAAAATAAGGTTTTAAAAGTAGATCGTCTTTGTGTCTTCATATTATAAGTATCGTGGTTTGTAGACTTCAGTTCAAAGTTCTCGTTTTCAGTAACAAAGGTCGACCACGCATTGTTAAGGATACAGTTTAATGGCTTTCTGGCTATTGACATTTTTTAATACTAGTCTAAAATCTAAACTTTTTTAACATATGGCATCAATAAGTCACGCTGCCCCATCACCTGATGATAAATGGGTAGAGAATTTTGCCCGATTCGGGTATATCGCAAAGGGAGCGGTTTATGTAATGATTGGAGGCTTAACAGTAGCCGCTGCCTTTAATTATGGTGGTCAGAAGGCCGGTAAAATGACCGTATTTAAATTTATCGACGGGGTGCCCGGAGGTAGTATACTTCTTGGCATCCTGGCATTAGGCCTTTTAGCTTATGCTGTTTGGAGGTTTGTACAGGCATCCAGAGATACAGAAAATGAAGGTTCTGATGCTAAAGGAATTGCCAAACGTTTGGGATACCTTGTTAGTGGTATTATGTATGGCTTCTTATCCTATTATGCGGTAAGGCTTATCGTTAAAACTGGCGGAGGAGGATCCGGTGGATCCAGAGAAACTCTGGTGGCTAAATTATTATCACAACCCTTCGGCCAGTGGCTGGTAGGTATTGTAGCTCTCTTCTTTATTGTTAAGGGCGTAAGGCAAATTATTAAAGCCTATACAGGATCTTTTAAAAAGAAAGTACAACAGTCATCAATCAGTGCCGATAAAAAACGTCTTTTTACTAAGTGGGGCAGACTCGGGTATTACAGTCGTGGAGTGATTCTACTGATTGTGGGATATATGTTTGTGAAGGCTGCTCTACAAGCTAATCCTAGCCAGGCAGGGGGCACGCAAGAAGCATTTGGTTACCTTCAGAGCACTTCCTATGGACCCTGGTTGATGGCTCTCATCGCTATCGGACTTATTGGCTATGGTATTTTTACCTTTATCAAAGCCAGATATAGAACCATGAGTGGAATTAATTGGAGATAAGAACTTACATAATTTTATATCAAAAAGGTGGTCATATGGCCACCTTTTTTAGTTTGCCGCAACTACGCACAAGTATCATTTGTGGTATAAAGTAGATCTGTCAGGTCTTTTCTACCCAAAACTATTCGTTACAGTAACACGTATAAACCTTACATAATTAAGGGAAAGCAGATGATGTTGGATAATTTTCCGTTCAAATCGAAGCTAAGCTTCAAACCTCTGATTCAATACTGGGAGAATGAATCAAAAAACCCAGGCTCACCTATGGGTAGTCTGGGTAAAGAGCTAATGGTGAAACTGGAGGCTTACCCCCATTTTAAAAATATTATCGAAACTCCCGACATGATAGATGAGCATCGGGAATTTATTGAGACCATGATGTCCGTACTGTTCTCCCCTTACAAGAACAGCCGTGATGCCAGTCTTGCGATGGTACCCTTTCAGTTCAAACATATCTATGCTAACCCTGTAGCCGAAGGGATTTTGGGGGCAAGGGAAATTTTTCCAACAGACCTACGCAACATCAATCTGGATGAGATTATTCACAATAAAACACTTACTGCTTATTTTATTATTCTTAAGGAGATTTATAACTATGAGGTAAACTTCGACTTCCCTATTATTATTCACAAAGAAGATGAAGAAACCGGTCTCACCCGGTGCTTTCGTTTACAGCATAATGAAAAGTTTTGTGAGGTAATTGCCGAGAATCCTCCTGCGCTTAGTGAAAATGACATTGAGGAGTTACTAAGTAACCTTGATGACCTGGAGGCCTGGAAAGAAAAGCTTCCTCCTGAGGCATTCGAATTTCATGGCTTTGTGATCATTACACTAATTGACGTTACCGAACAGGAGGTAATCAGTTCCCTGAAATATGACCTCCTTGAGAATAGCTATAATCTGAGCACTAAAAAATTTCATGAACTTGAAGTCAAGCTGCGTAATTACTTTAAGATTCCTTCGCTTCAGCTTGGTCTTGGAGGGTTTAATCCCAGCCGGGATACGGTAGCCAACTACAAGGAACAACTTTGGAAGAGCCTGGCGCTTCAGCAGGACACAGAAATGGCTTGTTGCCATTTTTCCGGAAGTATCTACGAAAAGGTCATTTCTGAGCGCAAGCCTATGATCCTTAAATCCCTCAAATCCTGCACGGACCAGAACCTTGTAGAAGAGCGCCTCATTAGCAACGGGATAAAAAGTCTGCTCGTAGCTCCCCTGCAGTACGAAGGAGAACTCATTGGCGTCCTTGAGCTGGGGGCTCAGGTGGAAAATCAGTTCAACAGCTTCACCTTACACAAGCTTAAAGAGCTCCTACCTCTCTTTGCTGTAGCAATGAGGAGAAGTGCTGAGGAGATCCGTAATAAAATTCAGGTAATCATTAAAGAACAGTTCACCAATATCCATCCTACGGTGGAGTGGAGGTTCACTGACGAAGCCATAAAAGCCTACAAGAATAAAGGGTCTCAACAGGATGCCGACTTTGGGAATATTGTTTTCCATAATGTCTATCCAATGTATGGGTTATCCGATATCCGTAATAGTTCACTTGAGCGCAACAGGGCTATACAGGATGACCTCATCCATAACCTGAATCTGGCTAATGACGTGCTACAACAGGCACACAAGGCTAATCACTGGCCTATACTGGATGAGTATATGCACAGGATTAATAAAAAAATCAGGAAAATAAAGCCCGGGTTAGTATCTGGTGATGAGTATAACATTCACGAATTTCTTCACAAGGAATTGAACCCGCTTTTTAGCCATATAAATGAATCAAGCCATGAACTGGGTAAAGCGGTAGAGTATTATCAGGGCCACATAGACCCATCAGTAGGAATGGTTTATAACCGCAGGAAGGAGTTTGAAGATAGTTTAACCTCTATAAATACCATGATCTCTAACTACATGGACGAGGTGGAACGTGAGGCTCAGAAAATCTTTCCTCATTATTTTGAGAAGTATAAAACCGATGGGGTGGAATACAACATGTACATCGGCCAGTCACTAGTGAAAAGCAGAAAGTTCCACCCCATATACCTGGAAAACTTTCGGCTGTGGCAGCTAATGATTACTGCAGAAATAGCCAGACAGTCAGAAAAGATCAAAAGTGACTTGCCACTTCCTTTAGATAATACTCATCTAATCCTGCTTAACAGTGCGCCAATATCTATTCGTTTTCGTCAGGATGAAAAGAAATTTGACGTAGATGGTGCCTATAACATTCGCTATGAGATAGTTAAAAAGCGTATAGACAAAGCCTTTATTAAAGGAACTAACGAACGCCTGACCCAACCCGGTCAGATAGCCATCGTCTACAGCCAAAGTAAAGAAGCGGAGGACTATAATAAGTATATAGATTACCTTGTATCAAAAAAATACCTTGAGAAAGAGGTTGAATATCACGAACTGGAGGAACTGCAAGGCGTTAAAGGGCTCAAAGCCCTACGGGTTGCCGTCAAGAGCGGACAAGATAAAGAAGAGGTAAATGATATCAGTAAGCTTTTAAAAGCAGATATACGGCGCAAAATTGCTTAGTCAGAAGCTTTCTGATAAGTGATAGCCTCTATAAACCCTTTATAGAAAAATTTGCTATTTCGCTCCCAGTATCCGTTGGTCGTAAACACCCTGCGCATACCGGTAATTTTACTTCCCTGTACCCCGGCAACTAATCTGAATAGCCAGAACATAACTCCCGTGTACAGCCTCTGCCAGAGGTTTTGTTGCACACTAGCTATAAAATCAGTGTATAACCAGTACCCAGTTGGTTTTAGGAGGGCGTTCAATCTCGCCCAGATAAGGGTAGCGTCCGAAGGGGGGTAATTAGAGAATAGATGAAATGTAAGGATGGCATCGTACTGTATGCCTTTACCCAGCCACTCCTCATCTCCATGAACCCACTCTATCAGACCCGTGGCAGTTGTGTTTCTTTTGGCCTTTGCCAGCATAGAAGCAGAAGCCTCGAGGTAGGTTATTGCGGAAGGCTTCCTTGCTATCAATTCCGGCAGGAACCTGCCTGTGCCGCCACCTACCACCAAGACGCTGGCCCCAGGCCATAAACCTGATATAAGATGTTGCTGTGCAGCAGTGACTCTGCTTCCGTAAACTATCGATACGAGCCAATCATACCATGAGGCAGTACTATCGAAGTTCATATCAGCAAAAGTAACCCCGGTAACAAAAATGCACCGTCACCAATAACCCTGTATCTTTCATTCTTATTAAAAAAACCAGGTAACAGATATGGAATGAGCAAACAAACCAACATGCTAAACATAATCCATTGAAAATGCCATTGAAGGCTACCCAATGACCAGATAAGCAGGCCAGCGATTACTGTAACGGAGCAAAGAATATAAAGAGAACGGAGTAATGCATGTGTACCCTTTAAACCTACCTTTAATACGAGTGAGCTATGGCCATCTGCCATATCCGAAGCCTGCTCATACCAAGCAAAAAGAACCAGGTTAGTAAATGCCAGAAGCAGATATTCAAAAAATAACAGGAAGTGGTATGGCAAAATTTGCCCTTCAAATTGACTGAGCGGACCTGTAAAAACACCCATCACATATACAAGGGAAATAAAAAGCTCCTTTTGAAAAGCACTTTGCACATTAAATAAACGCAAAGCAAGGAAGTAAACTAGCGTTACAGAAGATACTATCAAGCCAACCAGTATAGTTCTGAACGGCATAATAAACATCAACCCTACACCCACCAGAGAAAGAAAGACCAAAATAGCTGCCAAGCTTTTCCAATACTTCTGATGAAATCTATGCCTTGGCGTGTGGGCTATATGAGAGATTTTATGTGCATCGATAAGGTGATCAAATGTATAAACTACCCATACGGCAAGACACAGAGCTAACACTGTCGGTAGTGAAAGCCTTACCTTCATAAGGCGGGCTATGGCTAATGCTGAAAATAAAGCCCCTGCCACCACATCGAGGCTAAGTATTCGTATGTACGCGTATACCCTTTCCACAATACCTATATATGAAAAAAGCCCGTCATTCGGACGGGCTTTTCAATTTTCTAACGTATTAGATTCTTAGTTACTACCAAGCGCCTCAGCGCCAGCCACGATCTCAAGAATTTCATTTGTGATAGCAGCCTGGCGCGTACGGTTATACATAAGCTTGAGGTCTTTTAAAAGCTCACCGGCATTATCAGTTGCCTTATCCATGGCGGTCATACGAGCTCCATGTTCAGAGGCATTAGATTCAAGCAATGCCTTGTAAAGTTGAATTTTCAAAGAGGTGGGTATCAACTCTCTGATGATATACTCTTTACTAGGCTCGTAGATATAGTCTACCTTTGTAGTAGAAACGGCATCTTCTGTATGCTCAGCCTTAGGAATGGGTAACCACTGCTCTGTACGAACGATCTGTGTCGCCACATTCTTGAATTCATTGAACAGGAGCTCCACACGGTCAAATTCACCTTTTTTGAATCCTTCCATAGCATACTCTGCAATTTCACGTGACGAGTCGAAGCTCAGGTTAGAGAAGGTGTCCTTGTAGGTTTCAATTACTTGAAAGTCCCTTCTTTTAATGAAATCATAAACTTTCTTGCCCACCGGCAGAATGTAAAGATTACCCTGCGAACGCTGGCTGGCGTATCGCTCAGAAGCAAGCTGCGTAATACGTCGATTAATATTGGCATTAAATGCACCACAGAGACCCTTATCGGAAGATACTGCTATAATTAGTACCTTTTTAGGCTCTCTTTCCTCGCCATATTCATTAGAATCGGCACCCTCACCAACAGAGGCAGAAACGTTTTGCAGAATAGCAGATAGCTTTTCAGCGTAAGGACGCATCTGAATGATGTTATCCTGGGCTCTTCTAAGCTTAGCAGCGGCGACCATCTTCATTGCTTTGGTGATCTGCTGAGTCGAAGAGACTGACTGAATTCTGCTTTTTACTTCCTTAAGGTTTGCCATGTTATATAGAACAGGCACCGGACAGAAATCCGGTGCACTTGGTTAGCAATAATTAGTATTTCTTAGCCAGGTCTTTAGCTACTGTCTCAAGGGTACCGGTTATCTCATCGGTAAGTTTGCCAGTACGTAAGCCCTCAAGTGTGCTCGCATGCTGTGCGCGAAGCAGGTCAAGGAATTCGGCTTCGAATTCTTTAACACGACCTACAGGCACTTTATCAATAAAGCCTTTAGTAGAAGCATAAATAATAGCCACCTGCTCTTCTACAGATACAGGAGAGTATTGAGGCTGCTTCAGGATTTCCTGGTTTCTTCTACCTCTGTCAATCGTACGCTGAGTAGTAGGGTCAAGGTCAGAACCAAACTTAGCAAAAGCTTCAAGTTCACGGAACTGAGCCTGATCCAGTTTTAGCGTACCAGCTACCTTCTTCATTGACTTGATCTGAGCGGAACCACCTACACGGGATACCGAGATACCTACGTTAATCGCAGGACGGATACCCGAGTTGAAGAGGTTAGTCTCAAGGAAGATCTGGCCGTCAGTAATAGAAATTACGTTGGTAGGGATATACGCTGAAACGTCACCAGCCTGAGTCTCGATAATAGGGAGGGCAGTAAGTGAGCCACCACCTTTAACGATTGGACGAAGACTTTCGGGAAGGTCGTTCATCTGAGCAGCGATATCGTCAGAGTTAATAACCTTTGCAGCACGCTCAAGGAGGCGAGAGTGAAGATAGAATACATCACCAGGGTAGGCCTCACGTCCCGGAGGGCGACGAAGCAGAAGGGATACTTCACGGTAAGCTACAGCCTGCTTGGATAAGTCATCATAGACCACCAGTGCAGGACGACCGGTATCACGGAAGAACTCTCCTATAGATGCACCGGTAAATGGCGCAAAGAACTGCATAGGAGCAGGATCAGATGCCGCTGCAGATACAACCACCGTGTAATCCATTGCACCACCCTTTTCAAGGGCTGCAACAATGTTTGCTACAGTAGAAGCTTTCTGTCCAATGGCTACATAAATACAGAAAACAGGCTCTCCCTTTTCGTAAAATTCTTTCTGGTTAAGAATGGTATCGATCGCAACAGCCGTTTTACCAGTCTGGCGGTCACCAATGATAAGCTCACGCTGACCCCTACCGATAGGAATCATCGAGTCAATAGCTTTGATACCAGTTTGAAGGGGCTCATTTACAGGCTGACGATAGATTACGCCAGGTGCTTTACGCTCAAGAGGCATCTCGTATAGCTCACCAGCAAGAGGGCCTTTACCATCGATGGGGTTACCAAGCGTATCAACTACTCGTCCCACCATGCCTTCACCTACTTTTACAGAAGCGATACGTCCGGTTCTTTTTACTGAATCTCCTTCTTTAATTTCAGAAGACTCACCAAGAATTACCGCACCTACATTATCTTCTTCAAGGTTAAGTACAAGGGCGTTTACACCGCTATCAAACTCAAGAAGTTCACCGGCCTGAGCCTGTGAAAGTCCATAGATACGCGCCACACCGTCACCTACCTGCAGTACGGTGCCTACTTCTTCGAGCTCAGCTTCAGTCTTGAAGTTGCTAAGCTGCTCTCTTAATATTGCTGAAACCTCGTCAGGTCTTACGTCTGCCATTATTCAAACGAAATTATGTACTATACTAATTGGAGGGACGGTTGCCCTTAAAATACTTTTTTCACGTATGAGTCGTCAGTTAACTTATAGCGAAGTTCTTTAAGCTTAGAACTTACACTATCGTCTATTTGACGATCACCTATTTTCAAGATAAACCCACCTAAAATAGCAGGGTCTACTTTTTCTTTCAGTTCGATCTCTTTACCAGTTTCTTTCTTAATAAGAGTTAAAAACTCAGTCCGAAGTTCCTCGGAAAGTGGAAAGGTTGTGATAACCTCAGCTCTCTGAATTCCTTTATGGATATTATATTGGTTTCTAAACTCTTTAGCGATTAGCGGAAGAAATGACTCCCTGCTCTTCCTGGTAATAATCTCAAAAAACTGAAGCGTCAGGTTGTTGACTTTTCCTTCGAAAATACTCTTTAAAATGCTAAGCTTTTTTGAAGGGGGAACGACAGGGTTTTTCAACAGCAGTTCGAAATCTCTGCTATCTTTAACCACACCGGAAAACAACCGCATGTCCTTATGAATATCTTCCAGCAGGCCTCTTTCTACAGAAAGTTCCAGTATGGATTTGGCGTAACGGGAAGCAACTCTAATATCTGACATTGGAAGCGGATCAGTTAACTTTTACGTCTTTTAAATATTCTTCTACCAGGGCTCTCTGTTCCTGATCAGAAGCCAGCTTCTGACGAAGCAACTTTTCAGTGATTTGTAGCGACAGGTCTGCTACCTGGTTTTTAATGTCGGCAAGAGCTGCGGCTTTCTTAGTCTCAATAGACGCCTCAGCATCACTGATGATCTTGTCAGCTCTTTTCGAAGCATTAGCCTGTGCTTCCTCTTCAATAGCTTTTGCAGCCTCTTTAGCCTGGTGCAGGATCTTGTCTCTTTCAGCACGGGCTTCATCCAGAAGCTTTTCGTTATCCGCTTTGAGCTGTTGCATTTCGAGTTTAGCACTTTCTGCTGAAGCAAGCGCACTCTCAATAGACTGCTCGCGTTCTTTCAGGGCTCCGAGTATGGGTTTCCATGCAAATTTTCCCAAAAGGAAAAGAAGGCCGAGGAAACCAACCAGTTGCCAGAAAATAAGACCTAATCCGGGGGTTAACAGATCCATATATCTCGATTCTTAATAAAGGTCTAAAATAAAGCTTCGGGACCTGCCCATCGCAGTGACCCGAAGCTTAAGCAATTTAGAATGTGATTGCGTCGCTTGTTGCAATAAGCAGACAAACTACCACACCAAAGAGGGCAATTACCTCAATAAGGGCAGCGATGATCAGCATGGCTGTCTGAATACGACCACCGGCTTCAGGCTGGCGGGCAATTCCCTCCATAGCCTGGCCACCGATGCGACCAATACCGATACCAGCACCGATAGCTACAATTCCAGCTCCGATACCTGCGCCCATAAGAGCATACCCAGCAGTAAGTAATAAAGTCAGTAACATAAGACTTATTTATTAAGATTACAGTTAATACAAATTAATGTGCTACATCATGCTCATGCTCTGCCACAGCAGAACCAATGTACATTGATGTAAACAAGGTAAATACATAGGCCTGAATGGTGGCCACAAGTAATTCGATAATATTGATAAAGATCACCAGCAAACTGCCTGTGATACCTATTGCATAGGAGCTAAAGATAAAGCCCAGAGCTATTATACTCAGGATCACAATGTGACCAGCCGTGATAGATACGAAGAGACGAATCATCAAAGCGAATGGCTTCGTAAATAATCCAATAAATTCTACAGGAACTAGGATCAAAAGAACAGGCTTGGGCACGCCCGGGGTCGCAAAAATATGCTTCCAATATTCCTTATTCCCATTGAAGTTCGTAGCCAGGAATGTAATAACAGCCAGTGTGAAAGTCACGGCAATATTTCCTGTAAGGTTAGCAGCTCCAGGGAAAAGCCCCAGCAGGTTAGCAAACCAGATAAAGAAGAAGAGGGTCAGCAGATAGGGCATAAACCGCTCATACTTCTTAGGGCCAATATTAGGCTTTACAATCTCATCACGCACAAAAATAATTATAGGCTCAAACAGGCTTTGCATGCCACTAGGAGCAGTCTTAGGATTCTTTTTGTACTTACTGGCAATACTTAGGAAAATGAATGCCAGAATGATAAGAGTAATGAAAAGCTGCGCTACGTTCTTTGTGATACTGAAATCATAGAGACTGGCTTCTTCATTGCCCTTAATATAAATATGGTCGTGATGTTCGTCATAAATGTAGCCCCTGTAAGGCTGCAAGTTATGGTGCTCATCGTAGAAATTTGAGCTCATAAAAACATCAAGACCTTTCTCTGCACTGTAAAGAATTACGGGCAATGGTAACGTAATATGGGTGTGTCCCACAGTAGCAAAATGCCAGTTGTGCGAATCCTTAATGTGATGTAGAATAAAGCCGGTAGGACTTTCCTCCGCAGTTGGTGCATCTTCGGCCGTATCGGAAAATGCCGAAGCTGGCTGGCCGATGGCAACGAAAATCACAGTGATGACAAGTAGGATAAAACGGGTAATGCCCGATTTTTTACCTTGAATAGTGCTCATTAATCGCCCCTATTTAAATTTCGGCGCAATTTAGATATAACTGCATTGATTTCAAAAACAAGAAAGAACAAATAGAGGATCAAAAAATTAAAGATGAACAACCTTTGCTCTTCTACCCCTGCAAGTATAAAGGTTGCGGCCAGTCCAAATATGACAATTATCCGCAGCACATTAACAAATATCATTCTGCTTACCGATTTTTCGTCAGGTCCTGTGATCGCACGGTAATTCAAGAAAAGCGTAAATAAAGATGCCAGAGAAAAGAGGCCCATGAGCAAAAAAGCATGCCGATGAACATACTCTTGTAGTAAGGTTAGCCCTGATAGATAAACAAAAAGTGCCAGGACTAAGCCTGGCACAGCTATGTTTTTTAAGACAATACCAAGAAACTGATTTTTCATTTTGGTAAGCTCCGGTATAGTTGGTAAAGGCTGCCAAATGTGCCTAACAGCATGAAAACAATAAGGAAAATCGTTTTCCCTCCCATTAGCTTTTCGTCTATGAGATAGCCAATGTAAGTGAATACGGCTATTACCCCGAATAACTGAAAGGCCAGGCCGGTGTACTTGAGGTACTCGTTAGGCTGACTTGGTTTCTTTTTTGAAGGTATTTTTTGATGATCCTTCATTATCTCCTATGCGTATTTCTTTAGTGGTTATCCCCATTTTACTACCGCCATTAAAGACTGCACCGGCCTCTACTACCAGCTTGTTTGTCATAATGTCTCCATGGATCACAGCAGAAGGCTTCAGTATAAGTAACTCGCTTACTTCAATCTTCCCCTTTACTTCACCTTCTATTTCCGCATTTTGTGCAAGTATATTCCCATCGATCTCACTGGAAGGACCCAGAACCACCTTTGATTTGGTTTTTATATTGCCCACAATCTTTCCATCGATCCGGATATTGCCGAAAGTCTCCACATCACCTGTGATGGTGGTACCCTTCCCAATAGTGTTGCTGGAGTTGGTCAGTTGCTCGACTGCCTTTTTTTCTTCTTTATTAAACATAACACACTGTTTAGAATGAAACGAATTCTTCCGGATCGACCGGATTACCGTTATACCAAAGTTCAAAATGTAAATGAGGCCCCGTGGTTAACTCCCCGGTATTCCCAATTACGGAAATAATTTCTCCGGCGTTAACAAAGTTCCCTGCCTTTTTTAAAAGGGCAGAGTTATGCTTATAAACTGAGACCAGATTATTCCTGTGCTGCACCGCAATGACATTACCCCCGTCCTGGGTCCAGGATGAGAAGATAACGGTACCATCCATTACAGATTTTACAGGTTCATTACTTTTTGCCACCACGTCGATGCCGAAATGGCCGATCTTACCATTGAAGGCGGATGAGACAATCCCACTAATGGGGCTGAAAAAGAACCCCTCCTGTAGTATTCCCGCACCTGAGCGGTTGACCGCAGTCATCGTAAAGTTCTCGTTTTCAAGCTCTTTTCTAAATTGCGAATCAATAGCAGCAAGTGATGTAATCTCAACATCTTTATTAAAATCCTGCATTTCCTCCTGACTAAGGTACATGGAGTCAGCGCTGCCGTCAGGTACATTCCCTTCTACGATCTGTTGAAAATTTGCAATAAACCGATCTTTCTCTCTTACTTCCTCAGCTAGTGAATCCACCTGCAGGGTAAGTTCAAAAAGCTGCCTGTTTACTTCTAACTGGCTATGTCTGGGATCCAGCCACTGAGCCAGTATGGTTGAAGCCACGTAAAGGCTTATTATTAAGAAAATGATAAACAGGGATAAAATAAAAACTATTAGCTTTGCGTATGTAAAATTGAACGTAGTTTTCTCGGCAAGATTCTCCTCATTACGAATAATGAGCAGATATCTGTTGTTCAATAAATTAGAGAGTGTTTTTCTAGACCTCAATTGTATATTCCCTGATTGTGCCTCGCAAAATTATATATTTTAAAGTCAATTGTCAGCCAAATACGGTTTTTGTAAGGGCAATTTATTACGTGAATTGGGATTGAAAATTAATTGAACTCATTGAAACCCATACAATTTCCATATCAGCTAACCTTTTTTTTATTACTGACCCCGGTACTTTTTTCTTGTGCCCCTGAAAAAAAAGGACCCGTAGCAAATGTATACCATAACACTACGGCACGGTACAATGCCTATTTCATTGCACAGAACCGTATGGATGAGGTAGCGGAGGCAATAAAATCTGCCCACAGAAATGATTACAATACCTACCTGAAGGTATTTTATGATATCGATTCTGCCACCATTGACGGAATGGACGAGTCCATCCAGGATGCAATTGAAAAGTCTTCCTTAGCTATTCAGCGTCACAAAAATAGTAAGTGGGTGGACGACAGCTACAATATCATTGGCAAATCCCGGTATTACCTCGGCGACTTTAGAAATGCTATTGAAACGTTCAAATATGTAAATACCACGAGTGAGGACGACGAAGCGAGGCACCGCGCCCTAATCTCGCTCATGCGCACATTTATCGATAACAAGGAGGAAAATAATGCGATTGCCGTATCTGAGTTTTTGAATAAGGAAACGCTCAATGACGAAAACTCAAGGGACCTCGCCCTAACGAGGGCCTACCTGCACCAGACAAGGGGTGAATACATTAGCATGGCTCCTTACCTTCTTACGGCCGTAGAGTTGGTGGATAGCGGTGAGCCAAAAGCGAGGATCCACTACCTGCTTGGTCAGCTTTATCAAAAGGCCGGCCGTGGAGATGAGGCTTACTACCACTTTTATCAAAGTATGAAAAGTAACCCGCCTTACGAGCTGTACTTTCAGGCCAGGTTAAAAGCAGCAGAAGCTTTAGGAGTAGGGGACAGCGATGAAGTAGATAAGCTTCGCACATTTTATAAAAAGCTACTCAGAGATGATAAAAACCTTGAGTACCATGGAAAAATCTACTACGAGCGGGCCCGATTCGAACAGCGACTGGGTAACCTTGATCAGGCAATTGATTTCTATAAAGAATCTGTAAGAGAAAGCACACAGGAACCTCTTCAAAAAGCCTATAGCTACCTGGCTCTGGCAGAGATCTACTATGATAGTCTGGCGGACTACCCTATGGCCAAACTTTACTATGATAGCACGATCACTGTCTATCCCGAAGAACAACGGCGCTATGCGGCCATCAAACAAAGGCAGGAAATACTGGGAGAATTCGTAGAGCAACTTACTATACTGAATGAGCAGGACAGCCTACTACAGGTGGCTGCCATGGACAGTATGCAGGTGATGGTCCTGATAAATACACAAATTGAAGAGGAAGAAGCTCTCAGACGACAATTAGAAAGAGATGAGAGACGCAGACAGGCGAAGGTCGATGACCGCGGACCGGGCTTTCAAAGTGGAGATAACGGTACCGGATTTAGTGTAGGTGGTAATAATAACCCCGGGGGTGAGTGGTACTTTTACAACAGTGTAGCATTAGCCCGTGGCCAGGACAACTTCCGCAAGACATGGGGTAATCGTCCGCTGGAGGATTACTGGAGGCTAGGTAGCAAGCGGCCTGAAAATACCTTCGCAGACAGCCAAAATGCCGGTGGAAGCCCGGAAGCAAATACCATAGATACTCCGATTACCCCCGATAATACAGGAACATCTGCGGAAGAGGATGCACTTGCATCCAGAAGACAGGAGCTATACAGCAATATACCTTTTAGCCCTGCGGCAAAGGAACAGGCAAACAAAAAAATAGAAGAGGCCTACTTCGCTCTTGGTAATATTTACAAGTACAAGCTTCGTGAACAGGAAAATGCTGTCGAAATGTTTGACAACCTACTCACAAGATACCCACAGTCTGAACATGTTCCGGAAGTACTCTACCTGTTGTACCTGACATTCAAAGATTCAGACCCTGCACTGGCAAACTCCTATAAAAAGCGGCTTATCGATCAATACCCAGATACGCTGTTCGCGAAAATGGCGGAAAACCCGAATTACCAGGAGGAAACTCAGATAGCTAATGCAGCCTTGAGGAAGGTCTACGAGGATGCCTATCAGATGTACAGGCAAAATAATTTTGAAACGGCTACAGCTATGCTAGATGATGGGCTGGCTCAATATCCCGAAACAGACGTGGAGCCCAAGGCTCGTTTACTCCAGATTCTTATCGAGGGCAAAACAGGTACAAGTGAAGTGTACAAAAATCGGCTGGAAGGATTTATTGAAATGTATCCTGAGGAGGAAATTACCGCCTATGCCCAGCGGCTGCTTACCTCTGCATCAGCAGCAGAGTCAGCCATAGCCAATGCGGGGGCCATACGGTATGTGCCTGACTTCGACCAGGAGCACCTCTTTGTGATGATTGTGGACAGGGGCGTTGCTATTAACAGGATGCTTAGCAAAATGCAATCGTATAACCGAACGACTTTCCCTGATCAGACGTTGAATACTGGAAGTATGACCTATGATAAAGACAGGCAAATGCTCATTGTACGCGGGATTGAGGGACGCCAGAAAGCGGTAAGGTATTACGAAATGTTTAATGGCGAGAGTGCCCCCCTTCGTGAGTTCGGTAGCGATAATTTTGCTAATTTTGTTGTTACCAAAGACAACTTCCAGCTCTTTCAGGAAAATCAGGATCTGGAAAACTACCTAAGATTCTTCTACACCAATTATTAATATGGCTGGTAAAAAGAAAGTTAAAAAGCCTACCGGAAAGTCCAGTAAGTTTCTCCGGTTTTTATGGATAGCCTTTATTATTCTCCTCTTGTTGGCCCCCTTATTGGTCTACACAGTTAAGGTGGATTTTCTGGGGCTATATGGAGGCATGCCAGAGCTGAAGGAGTTAGAAAATCCTCAGCCTGACTTGTCCAGTGAGCTATACTCTGAAGACGGAGTATTATTGGGTAAGTACTATCGTTACAACCGCTCACCCATTGCCTATGAAGACCTCTCAGAGGAAATGATCGAAACTCTTTTGGTGACGGAGGATATTCGTTTCAAAGAGCATTCAGGAATAGATCTCAGAGGCCTCGCACGGGCTGTTTGGGGTAAAGTCACCTTTAGTGGTGGCGGTGGTGGTAGTACTATTACCATGCAATTGGCGGAAAACCTATTCCGCACAAATACAGAAAACCAGGGAGCGCTGTATTTTAACAGAACCATAGGACAGGTAATCACCAAGCTAAAGGAGTGGATACTTGCTGTACAACTGGAGCGTAACTATACCAAAGAGGAGATTCTGGCTATGTACCTTAATACCATCCCCTTTGGTAACAACGCGTACGGAATAAAGGTCGCCGCAGACACCTATTTTGGGAAAGAACCCTGGGAGCTGAATCATAAAGAAAGTGCCGTACTGGTAGCCCTGATAAACAAACCTACCGGTTTCAATCCTATCCGTAACCCCGAAAGAGCTATGGCTAAGCGCCATGAGATTCTTTATAATCTGAACAAGTACGGAAAAATCGATGATGCAGCTTTCGACTCACTGAAAGTCAGTGAATTCGGGCTAAATTTTAAGGCAGATGACCATAATGAAGGGCTCGCAACCTATTTCAGGTCTGTTATACGCAATCAGCTAAGAGACTGGGCTTCTGAAAATGGCTATGACCTTTATAATAGTGGCCTGCGGATTTACACGACGATCAATAGCCGCATGCAGAAACATGCCGAATTGGCTATCGAAGAGCACATGACAAAACTCCAGGAAACCTTCAATGATCATTGGGATGGTCGCAACCCATGGATCGATGAGAAGGGCCGGGAGGTTAAAAGCTATATAGGTACTCTGGCTAAACGTACGGAATACTACCGTAGCCTTGTTGATAAGTATGGAAGTGACAGTGACTCAGTAGAGATCCTGATGAACGAGCCGCGGCCCATGCGTGTATTCTCATGGCAGGGAGAAATAGACACGGTAATGAGTGCCATAGACTCTATAAAATACTTTCAGCACTTTCTTCATGCTGGGTTTATGGCTATGAACCCTGAAAACGGGCACATTAAAGCCTGGGTCGGAGGTATTGATCATCAATACTTTAAGTATGACCATGTTATGCAGGGTAAGCGTCAGCCAGGTTCTACCTTCAAGCCTATTCTGTATGCTACAGCCATTGAGATGGGCTATACACCGTGCTATACGGTCAGGGACGTACCGGTAACTTTTAAAACCTCTGATGAGAACGGTTCCTGGACCCCGGATAACTACAGCGGTAGATTTTCAGGAGAGGAATACACTCTTCGCCAGGGCCTGGCCCGCTCACTGAACAGCATTGCTGCTTTCGTAATGCAGAAAGTAGGCCCGGAATCAGTCGTTAACATGGCTCGCCGGTTGGGCATAGAGAGTTCTCTGGACCCGGTACCTGCTTTGGCACTTGGCTCGAGTGATCTGTCTGTGTTTGAGTTGGCAGGAGCTTATGGTACTTTTGTTAACGAAGGTATCTATACAAAGCCTATGTTCATCACCCGCATTGAGGACAAGAATGGAAACCTGATCCATAGATTTGCTCCTCAGACGGTGGAGGCATTAAATGAGGAAACGGCGTACCTGATGCTTCATATGCTCAGGGGAGGTACCGAGGAAGAAGGGGGTACCTCTCTCGGACTGAGCCGTGAAATTCGCTATGAGAATGAAGTAGGAGCAAAAACAGGTACCACAAATAACTATTCTGATGGGTGGTTCGTAGGGGTAACGAAAGACCTGGTAGCCGTAACCTGGGTTGGTGGCGACGACCGCCGGGTGCGTTTCCGGACCGGTGCCCTAGGTACAGGAGGAAGAATGGCCCTTCCGATTTATGATAAATTTATGCGCACGGTCTATAAAGATGAAAAGCTGGATATTACAAAAGGGGCTTTCAAAAGACCTGACAGGCCACTAAGTGTAGAGCTTAATTGTGACCGCTACCGTGATCGCATGTTTGAGGATATTGATTCTCTGGCCACCGAGGAAAATGAAGAACTTGTGGATGATATCTTCTGATAGAGAACCATTAACAGGTATTTGAGTTAAATCAGAGGCTATCCTTGTCCGGGATAGCCTCTTTATTTTGTGCATGGAAGTTCCTAATTATACCCCGGATCAAGTAAATAATCTGCCAGATGAACCAGGAGTGTACCGGTTTTACAATAAGAACCGCACCCTGATCTATGTTGGCAAGGCAAAGAGCCTGAAAAAAAGGGTCAGCAGCTACTTTGTGAAAAATACGGGTGTGAACCGTAAAACGCTGAGAATGGTGAGCGAGATTCGTTCACTGGAAGTTACGCTGGTAAACTCTGAGTTTGATGCGCTGCTGCTGGAAAACAACCTGATAAAGGAACACCAGCCTAAATACAATATCCTGCTTAAGGATGACAAGACCTACCCTTATATCTGTATATCAAATGAGCGCTTTCCCCGCATTTACGCTACGCGGACGGTTATACCGAGTGAAGGCACTTATTTTGGGCCTTATGCCAGCGTAAAAGCCATGAATAATGTGCTGGACCTCATCAGAAACATTTACACGATCAGAACCTGTAAATACAACCTGTCGGAGGAAAATATCCAGAAGGAAAAATATAAGGTATGCCTGGAATTCCATATCGGAAACTGCCAGGGCCCGTGCGAGGGACTTCAAAAAGAAGAGGACTACGACCAGGATATACTCCAGTGCAGGGACATATTGAAAGGCCACCTGACCATCGTAAAAAATGCCTTTAAGGAGGAGATGTTGAAAGCTTCGGAAAAGCTGGCCTTTGAAAGGGCACAGCGCTTTAAAGAAAAGCTCGATTTGCTGGAGAAATTCCAGACAAAATCCACAGTCGTCAATCAGAAAATCTCGGATGTGGACGTCTTCACCATCGTCTCAGATGAGAAATATGCCTTTGTGAATTACCTGAAGGTAAAGGACGGAACGATCATTATGACCAAAACGGTCGAAATAAAAAAGAAGCTTGAAGAGGAGAATGAAGATATCCTCTCATTGGTGGTACTGGAGCTTAGGGACCGCTACCGTAGTCAAAGCAAGGAGATAATTACCAACCTGCCAATAGAACTGGGCTACGATGATCATGAAAATGTGGTGCCTAAAATAGGGGACAAGAAAAAGCTGATCGAGCTATCCATCAAAAATGCGCTCTTCTACAAAAAAGAAAAGTACCTGGCTATGTCACCCGGAGAGACGCGGGAGGACCGAATTCTTAAGACGCTGCAACACGATTTGCAATTAAAGACGGTACCCAGGCACATTGAGTGTTTTGATAACTCTAACCTTCAGGGAAGTAACCCTGTAGCTTCAATGGTATGTTTTAAGAACGGTAAGCCCAGTAAAAAGGAATATCGTCATTATCACATAAAGACGGTAATAGGGCCTAATGACTTCGCGAGTATGGAGGAGATCGTAACGAGGCGGTACAGACGCCTGAAAGATGAGGCAGCACCCCTTCCGGACTTAGTAGTGATTGATGGCGGCAAAGGTCAGCTAAGTGCGGCGGTGACGGCTCTTAAGAACCTGGAGGTATACGGAGAAATTCCGGTGGTGGGTATTGCTAAGCGCCTTGAGGAAATCTATTTCCCAGAGGACCCGTACCCGCTTCATATAGATAAAAAAAGTGAATCGCTGGCTCTGCTACAGCGCGTGCGGGATGAAGCACACCGGTTTGCTATCACCTTTCACAGGAAAACACGAAGCAAAAAAAGCTTTAAAACTGAGCTGGAGGAGATAGAAGGGGTGGGTAAAACCACTGCTGATAAGCTTCTGAAACACTTTAAATCGGTTAAAAAGGTCAGGGAGGCTAACGTAGAAGAGCTATCAGCTATAGTAGGAAGTGACAAGGCAGGCAGGATAAGGTCATACTTTTCTAAAAGTGTATAAACATAAAAAGCAGGGATTTCTCCCTGCCTTTCGTAAGTGTTATGTGTTCGTTTTCCTCTTAGAATTCCCACAAGTTGTGTTCGAATTCGATAAGTTGCTGCTCAAGCCACTGTGAAGCCATTATACCTTCACGAGGTGAGCGGTTATAGATGTCTACAATCATAGCATCGTCAGGGTTGGCCACCTTTATAATACGGGCGCCAAACAGACGAAGCGTAAATGCATCTGCGAGATTCTTGTGCTGTGCACTGTTATGAGGGTTGAACCAGACAGCCTCTTCAGGCATGTTGCGAAAAAGCTCCACAAGGTCTTTGTACTTAAATACACCTAACTCACGGATCAGTCCGGTTTCGAACTTCTCTGAAGGTATTACCATTTTAACTGACTGGATGTCAAAGAACAGACGTGAACGCCTCTTATCGAAGATCATGTCTTCCTGTAGTTCCAGTACAGATACATCACGTGGTGAAAAGTACAATTTGTCTGAGGCTGAGGCAGTCTTTTCCGAGTCAGCAGTAGCACCATCGTCAGCGGTAGAACCGCTATCGTCGCCTTCATCGCTCCAGCCATCGCCTCCCCAGGCGTCATCAGCGGGTTCTTCATTACTAAAGCCCATGGCTTTTTCCTCTTCGGTAAGCTCATCACCTCCACCGTATTCAGGAATCTCAAGGTTCTTGAGAAACTCCTCTTTAGACATACGAGTGGTGAGGGAATCATTCTTATAAGGAACAAGGATACCTGCCTTTACAGCATCGATCATCAATCGGGTGATTTCCTTGTTATAGGCAAAGAATGGCTTATTTTGCTTTTCCTGAAGGTCCATTCTGCGCCACACACGCTTCTTCCACATAATGTCAGACTCATGTATGGGTAGGACGCTATTGGGGTTATACCCGTTGTCGTCCATTTCCTGCGCCATAGAAGTGCCTGAACTCAGCAGGGCACATACCATAGCGAAAACGAATACATAACTTAATTTTCTCATAACACCTATACTTATCGAATATTAATTCAAAGGAATGATCTGAGGAGGAACGCTCATGTTCACATTCTCGATCTTACCACGGAAGTTCATACGCTGAACACCTTTTACTTCTACTACCAGACGGTCACCAGCTTTGGCAGAACCGAGCAGACTGCTCAGGTTTACCTTTTCGCTAGTGGCACGGATAGGAGAACCAACCGGACGGTTACCACGTGCAAGGGTAATTGTCCACTCGTTTACACGATAACGGGCATCCTTAGGAAGGAATTGTGCAAAGCCTTCTTCAGCCACCGCATTAATCTCAAGAGAACGCAGACGACTGATACTCTCACCGGCCTTTTGGTTTAGCTCTTTGCCACGACTTGTAAGTCTTACTTCAGGCTTAGGTACTCTTCTTACTTTGAATTTCTCCGTACCGATTACGTTACCGTCATTACGAACCGTAAGCGCAACTTCAGCTGCCTGAGGAACTACTGTTACCAGCCCTCTCTGACTACCAGGGATCGTGTTAGCACCACTGGCTGAGAAGGTGGGATTGTATGAAGAACCCAGTGCAGGAACCTGTACATTCAGTTCGTTTCCACAGTTCAGGTAAAGGGCCTGAACAGACTGTGACTGAACCTGAATAACGGGCTTAGCTACGAAGTATTCTATAGTCTCCGTATATGTAGTGTCTTTACCACTGGGAAGACGAACGCTGATGGCTGCTTCGAAAGACTTCTTAGCCAGACCATCTTTGTCATACTGACCAGGCTGGGCGACGAATTCTACCTTACCAAATCCACCATCAACAGCTATGTCTGAACCATTCATTTTCATGGTAGGCGTAATTCCTGAAGATGATGCTGAGATAAACATATCAGCCTTATACTTAGCACCAGCGGCTACGATGTTTGATTCGGCACGAACCATAGGAACGATCTTATCAAACTTCACGTCCTCAGCGCCTAGGCTACGGGCGATCTCATCAAGAGCAGCCGTTTCGCGAGCCACTACTTCTGTTTCAAACTGCGAAACAGTTGCAAGGGCAGCACCAAGTGGTGTACGATCAAATTTCAGTGTTGCAAAATCTTTGTTATTATGCTCGCTGAAATTCTTAAAATAAGGATCATTTTCACCGTCGAAAGCAATTGGCTTGAAATTACTTCCGGTCTTTTGGTTGAGGAACTGAACATAGTCATTCAGCGTCTTCTTAAGCTCCTCACCTTTTGCTCCTTTATTTTCCTGAACCATCATAAAAGAGATTTTCTCATCTTCTTTCAGGTTCTTAGGTATTTTGGCACCGCTTTCGGTTTCTTCGTATCCACCGGTTTGGGTAACCATTTCTTCTTTCAGGTCTTCAAGGTATGAAATTACTTCACGCGTCTTTGCCTGCACTTCTTTCGCGGCCTCAAGCTGCTTTTGGTCTGACGCTCTATTACCGGCATCATCTACAGCTTTCGAGATCCTAGAAAGAGTCTCATTGCTTCTCACCTGGCCCTGCTGTACCGACTGAACGAGGGCGCGGTCTATATCTACGAACTTCTCCAGGACGGCATTACTTACCTGCAGGGCCAAAAGGGCCGTTAGTACCAGGTACATCATACCGATCATTTTCTGCCTGGGAGTTTCTTTTCCTCCTGCCATATTAGATTGTATTAACTAATATTGATCGTTTAACAAATCTTGGACTCCGGGGTAATTACCCTTTCATCGCACTAAGCATGTTGCCGTATACCTTATTCAGGCTACCGATATTGGTAGTAAGCTGTGACATCTGAGTCTTGAACTGCTCACTTTCCTTGCTTGCCTGAGACATGTTCTCCATAGCCCCGCTAAGGTTATTGTAGAACTTGTTCATTGCTTTCAGGTGATTGTTCGCATCGTTAAGCTCAAGCTCATACACTGCATTCAACGCGCTCAGGTTTTTAGTTACACTCTGAACCTGTGCGTGGTATTCTTTGGCATCCTTAGAAGCTGTAGTCATTTCAGACATGGCTGTAAGGGTAGTGCCATAAGATTTGTTCATTTCTACAAGAGACTTGCTGGCAGTCTTAACATTCTGTGCATACTCTTCAGTAGCTACAGCTGCATTGCTCAGATTCGCCATTTTGCCAACAGAGTCCGATAGGTTTTTCATGCCTTTACCAAGGCTATCCACTAACTCAGGACCAACTTTGCTGCTCTCAAGCATGTGATCTAGTTTCTTAGAAACTGAATCGGATGATCCGTTTTGTACTTTCTTTCTTGCTACAGGTCCGTCGAATTCTTCGCTTAGCTCAGGATAAACACGCGACCAGTCATACTCACTTCCTTTAGGTTCAAACGAACTGAGGAAGAAAATCGCAGCTTCCGTTGTCAAACCAACTACAAGCATGATGTTTGCACCTTCCCAGTGAAGGATTTTAAACATAGCTCCAACAATTACAACAGCTGCACCGATACCGTAGATTTTAGGCATAACGGAACCGTAGAACAGTTCCTTGAAACCACCTTTGTTTCTGCTCATCTTAATTCCAAGTTTAAAGGGTTAATATTTTTTCGTAATGAAAGTCTAGGGATTGAGTAGCTAACTACTCATTAAAATTCGTTGCCTGCAGAGCGACCCAGGTAAGTCATCGCACACCTGAAGCCCACGTAGGCATTAGTAGAATCCTTATGCTGGTAATCTCTAGTACCAGTCTCCAGGAAATAGGCAATGTCCTTCCATGAACCACCTCTTACTACCTTATTAGGCTCTTCGTCGTCAAAGTAAGTAGGGTTTAGGTCCCATACTAGGGGCACGGAAGCAGGATTATAGGCATCCTCACACCATTCAGAAACGTTACCGGACATATCATATAGCCCGAAGTCGTTAGTGAAGTAAGCACCTACAGGCGCAGTGTAAGCAAATCCATCATCATAGTAGTTACCACGGCCTGGCTTAAAGTTTGCCAGCATACATCCTTTGGAGTTACGGATGTAAGGGTTACCCCAGGGGTATTTAGCCATGTCGCGACCGCCACGTGCAGCATATTCCCACTCAGCCTCAGAAGGGAGACGGAAGTTAGGCATAGGGAAGAGACCCCTGCTTTCACGGTAGCTGTTAAGATAATCTGTTCTCCACTCACAGAAGAACTGTGCAGCCTCCCAGTCAACACCTACCACGGGGTAGTTATCAAAAGCGGGGTGGCTATAATAATACACCATAAGGGGGTCGCCCATGTGGTGAGTAAAGTCTTTGACCCAAACGGTAGTATCAGGATATAGCTCATTCATAACGAAGTCCTCACCCAGTACACTGAGAGAATCCTGCATCATGGCTTCCATGAACTGTCTGTACTCGTTATTGGTAATTTCGGTATCATCCATATAGAAGCCACCGATGGTCACCTGCTTGTTGAAGTTAATCATACTAGCAGCAACATCTTCGTCAGCCTGTCCCATGTGAAATGTACCAGCAGGTATCGGCACCATGCCGTAGGGTACTGTCATGACCCATCCTTCGCGACCCTGGACACCGACAACCTCACCACGGTCGTCGCCGCCTCCCCGGCCGAAAAGTCCGCACCCCTGCAAGGCTAGTGCAGCAGCCACTGAACACAGTACAGCAGCCTTTTTGAGGAACACCAATTTATTCATAACACCTATTTTTGTTTGTCGAACTTCGAACCTATTACAAGCTTCGAGTTTCAAATTTATAGTCTATCATCTTCACGAACCCTGACATCTCCTTTAAATCCTAGCACTTGTAATGTTTACACCTCTTTAACACACATTCTGTAAACGGCCGGAGGACATAATAAAGTATGTCGGGGATAAAAAGTTTCCCTAGTTATGTCTAAATCTAGGGTTACGCTGAATTTTCCTTCCAGCACTGGAAATAGCTGGTAATGTGTAACTTAACATCACCTCATGTGACGTAGGGCTCTTAGCACCCTGTGCTTTTATCACATAGTCGAAACCATAGCCGATGCGCAGTGCGTTTTCTTTTAAAAGTGCTATACCGAGCATGACATTTGCCGACTCTCCCTGCCTAAAAGACAGGCCTCCCCAGTATTTATCATCATAGGTACCTAATACCCCTACCTCAAAATTATAGGTATTGAGGTCTGTTCGTACCAGAAAACTGGGAATAAGCAGCAGGTTATAATTGAAATCATAGTAATATCCGAAGGAAAGATTGAGGTGTGGCTCGAGCCTGTTCCTCAATTGGTTTACGCCAAAGTCGAATTCACTATTAATAATATGGTTGGCTCCAATACCAGCGTAAAATTTTTCGCTTTGGTAATGGACACCTACTGCGAGGTCCGGTCTGATCTGCGACTCCTGGCCACTCTTGTCAGCCAGCAAGGGATCATCTTCATCGATAGGACGGTATTGATCGAAGTCTATCACCTGGCTAAAGGCACCAGCCCTGATGCCAAAGCTTAGCTTAGCTTTTTCGACGCCGATATGATATGCATAGGAAACCTGGGCTTCCATGTTTTGGAGTGCCCCCAGATTTTCATTTATAATATACGCTCCCACTCCACTTCTGTAGCGGAGCACAGGGGTAGTAAATGAAACCATTTGGGTGGCTGGAGCGCCACCATCAGAAAAGGTGGGGGTATAACCGGCCCACTGGCTACGGTGCATGGCTGTGACTTTAGTCACGCCCTCCACACCGGAGTAGGCAGGGTTATAATAAAGATAATTAAACATGTATTGGGTGAACTGCACGTCCTGCTGGGCATGAACTGATGTCAGACCACCCAATACACATAATAGTATTATTGGTACAAGTATCTTTTGCATAGTGTCAGATGAGGTAAATACTCCTATACGTATAGACAATTTAAAACCCTGGCTACCTGCCAGAAAGCCTTCAAAATGTCTTAAAGATACTGTATTCCGGAATTACAATAAACAGTGGTGTAATAAATTACACACCATTAGCCTTTTTAATGTACAATTCCAAGGCCCCTGTCATAGAAGGAGCATTGGGCTGCGGCGCCTCAATATCCAGTATGAGGTCATGGTCCCGAACGGCCTTGGCTGTAGTAGGCCCGAAGGCTGCCAATCGCGTATCGTTCTGCTGATAATCGGGGAAATTGACAAATAAAGAGTTAATTCCTGATGGACTGTAAAACGCGATGATGTCGTAATAAACGTCCTCAAGATCAGAAAGATCGCTTGCTACGGTCTTGTAAATAATGGCTTCGGTAAAGTTGTAGCCATTCTTTTCAAGGAAATCTGGAATGTCATTTTTTCTGATATTGGAGCAGGGGAAGATGTACTTTTCATTCCTGTGCTTCTTCAGAATTTCGATCAAATCCTGAGCAGTCCTGTGACCGGTAAATATTTTACGCTTTCTGACGACAATATATTTCTGCAGATAATTAGCGGTCTGCTCGCTAATGCAGAAATACTTCATGTCGGCAGGCAACTCAATTTTACTCTCAGAGCATAATCGAAAAAAATGGTCCACGGCATTGCGGCTGGTAAAAATCACTGCCGTATGCTTGAGAATATCAACCTTTTGCTGTCGGAATTCTTTATGCGATACCGGGTCGATCTGAATGAACGGCCGGAAATCGATTTTCAATCCGTATTTTTCGGCTAAAGCAAAATAAGGGGAGTTGTTATCTGTGGGTTGTGGTTGAGAAACCAAGATGGTTTCTACCTTTTTTAGCCTGTCTTTCACTGTTTTAGACATACCTGCACTCATCTAATTGATAGAGCTAACGGAAAAAAGAAACTATTTCAATAAGAACTTCAATGCCACTACGAGAGGGGCTATTTCAGTGGTGCAAAGGTAGGAAAATAAATGAACAAATTTAAAGCCGCTGTTACTTGAGAGCTTGAAGAACACCAAGACTACCCTAAGAAACGCGCTGGCTATCAACAAGTAAACTATATGTGTGATGGTTAAGCCGATGTAAATATCGGAGAGAAAAATAATTACCAGTAAAGCATATACGAAAGAGAACAAAATGAGAGATATTCTGATGTAATCGATAAAGTGCACAATTACCAGATTTCTCAAGTCAAAAATAGCCCCCATATTAATCAGAAGCAGATACTTAATAAGTAATAAAAAGAAGAGACCGACATTAAATAATGTAAAAGCAAATAGGGATTCACTATAGCTTCCGAAAGTAATAAAATTGAAAAGAGCTGCTTGAGGCCGGAAGTAATGCTTAACACTGAAAAAAATAAGGCTAAACAAATAACAATAGATTACAAAGAACATGACGTTCTCCCTGGTAAAAGGCCGGTTCTTCAACACATTTTCTTCTCTTAGCCTAAAGGCGAAAGCTCTAGCCACGCTAAAAAACTCGCGGTAAGATTTATCATAAGCATTATACCCAATGGCGAGCAGGATAAGCCAACCAATCGAAAGGGTAATAAAGACTTCTTTGAAATAGTTCTGTTGACGATCCTGCAGATTCAAAAAGGACTTATCTTCTGAAAGACCAAGGCTGGCAAGCAGGCTTTGACGTGTAATCTGGGTTTCGGCAAGGTCTGCTACACGGTTTTCATTGAAGATTGTAATAAACAGGCTATCAGAATGGTATTTATTGGCCAGGCTATCAATGCTCAGATAATGGTTTCCGCCCTGCGAAAAACGGCCGGCCAGGGTATTATTTATAAAAATATAGGTTTTGGGAGGAAGTTGCAGGTTTAGGGAGTAGGGCCTGTATCGATTAGCATCAAGGTAAAAACTAACGCTTGTCTTAGCGGCTTCACTCCCTGTAAAATAGGGGCGATAGCTTTCATAGGCTTCATCGAAGGTGACCCAGAATCTTTTCAAATTCTGTATAACCATGGTTTGATCACTTTCTGCTTCTGCAGGGTCGGGCTGGCAAAAAGCCGGAGCGGATATGAGCAGAAGCAAAAGCCAGCAAAGAGACTTTTGTCGTAATACCTTAATACAGTGAACCATACGTGGTAAAAATACATCTAATGGGTAAGGCGGCCAACTCTAAGTAATGTTTAGGTAGCTAAAAAACTTTTCGCCGTATGTTTTTAAGGCGTATTGCTGGTCTGTATTTTTGCAGGACTCGATTTGTCAGGCATTTACATACATATCCCATTCTGCCGAAAGGCCTGCCATTATTGTGACTTTCACTTTAGCACCAATCTAAGCTATGTGGGGGAAATGGTAAAGGCTCTTCATACTGAGCTCCGTCTTCAAAGGAATTTTCTGCAGGATGGACAGGTGGAAACAATCTATTTAGGTGGAGGCACACCGTCAGTTTTATCTCCCGCTGATATTGATTCGCTTCTGAGCCTTATTTACAGGGAGTACGAGGTAGCGGGAAATATGGAAATTACCCTTGAGGCCAACCCAGATGACCTTGATGGTGATTATTTAGGGAATATTAGAGCAGCCGGAATTAACAGGCTGAGTATTGGCACTCAATCATTTGATGATAGGGTACTGAAATTAATGAACCGGTCTCACTCTGCTGCGCAGTCAATAAGCTCGGTTGAGCTTGCCAGAAAAGCTGGATTTGACAATTTGAATATGGACCTGATCTATGCGGTACCTTCTTCCGGACTGGCTGTTTGGGAAAATGACCTGGCTACAATGATTGGTATTTCACCTGAGCATATTTCTGCCTATCATCTGACTATCGAAGATAAAACGGTTTTTGGCAATTGGTACATGAAGGGCAAGCTAAGCGTTCCGGGGGAAGAGGAGAGTGTGAGCCAGTATCAAACACTGGTGGAGTCACTGGAGAAAACGGGATATGAGCACTATGAAGTATCTAACTTTGCTAAAAAAGGAAAAAAATCAAAACATAACAGCGCCTACTGGAAGGGAAGCTACTACCTGGGCATAGGGCCTGGGGCGCACTCATATGACGGGGAAACAAGGCGTTACAATGTGAGTCATAACATAAAGTATATCAAATCATTAGGCGATCATAAGATTCCTTCTGAAATAGAAGTACTAACCAGGACAAATAAAATAAATGAATATATACTGACGGGATTGAGAACCTGGAGGGGGATTGATAAAAAGGTGCTGCGAGAAAATTTTGGCTATGTATTTGAGACAGCGAAAATATCTTATTTAAATTCTCTGGTTGAGAACGATCTGGCCAAATGGAGCGGGGGGTGCCTAAAACTTACGGACAAGGGACTCCTGCTGGCTGATAGGATAGCTGAAGATCTTTTTTTAGAGGAATATGATTGAGACCTGTACGATAACTTTAGGAAATAACAGCTACATGGTAGACCTGAGCAGGCCTTTAGATATAAGCCTACCTCTTAGAGAGGGCCATGAGAACCCTAACTGCTATTGGGCTGAACCTCCACTATTTGAGACCATAAGGATGGGGGAGTTTGTGGGGAGTGTAAAAGAGGGGGGGCCAGTGAACTATCAGAAGGTTACGATCACACCTCATGGTAACGGTACACACACTGAAAGCCATGCGCATATTGAGAAAGATATGAAGGCTACGGTCAATAATTCCCTGAAAAAATTTATCTTTATATGTAATTTAATTACAGTAGAACCAGAATTATTAAAGAATGGGGATCGTGTAATTACGGAATCTATTGTAAGAAAGGCCCCTACGCACCAGGATACTGAGGCAATTGTGGTTCGTACACTGCCTAATACAGCGGATAAACTGGCCAGAAAATATTCAGGAACTAATCCGGCATACTTTACTACCGGGGCAGTTGCCTATTTAGCTGAAAAAGGAATAAAGCATCTGCTTATTGATCTGCCGAGTGTGGATAAGGAGGAAGACGGTGGTAAATTAGCCGGACACCGCGCATTTTGGTATCCTCAGGGTAAATTAAGAAGAAATTGCACAATTACTGAATTGATATTTGTACCTGATGATGTAAGTGATGGGCTATATTTATTGAATTTACAAATATGTAGCCTTGAAACGGATGCAGCACCAAGCAAGCCTGTTTTGTACTATATGAACAAAAATTAGTACAAAGGTTTTAAACTTAGAATTTTATGTATATTTGCGTGGATGAAAAGCCTAGTCGTATGACCAGCGAAGAAAAAAAAGCATTCTTACTGCTGAAGTCAGTTATATTCCACTATCATGGCCTTGATGAAGACGAGCAAAAGATACTGGATGAAACTGCACAGGACCTTGAAGCCGCAGATGAGCTTAGTTGGGCCAATGAATTTATTTCCACCGACTACATTACAGCGTTCGATCGCGCCCGCGAATATTTGAATTCTGTTATTGGTCCGTTGGATAAAGATAAAAGGCTTATGTACCTTGACATGGTATGGAAAGCAAACAATCAGAAGGGGTACATAACAGAAATGGAGGCCACCGCTATGCTAAAGCTGGCCAAAGACTGGCATATAGAAGGCGATCTGATCGCAATGATCAGAAAATAGGCCATAGCCTGTTTCGTTCTCAGACCATGAGAACTTTTCTATTTCTGCTAATTGCTATTTTGACCAGCTTACAGGCATTAGCTCAATCTTACTCTCTATTCTCCCCTGCAGATACACTAAAAGGAGGTCTACGCCCGGAAAGAACTTCCTTTGATGTTCACTTCTACGATCTCAGGGTAAGCGTCGACCCGGATGCTAAAGTTATAAGTGGCCAAAATACGATTCACTTCACCGTCAACCAACCTACAGAACGGATACAGATAGACTTGTTTCCGGAATTGGAAATCCATACTATCACGGGCAGTTCGGCTATTTCAGGCTATGATCGCCTTCATGGTGCAATATTCATAGACTTTGTACAAATATTACCTGCAGGCAGTAATCAAACTATCTCCATAACCTATTCAGGCAAGCCTCAAGAGGCGAAGACCCCACCCTGGGATGGAGGATTTGTCTGGGAGCAGGATGAAAAAGGCAGACCCTGGATAGCCACAGCAGTTCAAGGCCAGGGGGCAAGCCTGTGGTGGCCGGTTAAAGAACACTTATCTGATGAGCCGGATAGCATGGCTATTACATGCACTGTACCCAATGGGCTAACTTGTGTATCAAATGGAAACCTGAGGGATGAATCTCATGATAGGGGCCAAGGTACCTTCAGGTGGTTCGTGTCTTACCCTATAAATGTCTACAATGTGGCACTAAATATTGGGCATTATGCCCAGATCAGTGATAAGCTGCAGATGGGAGGTCAGGAAATCCTTGCGGACTATTATGTATTGGACTACCATGAAGATAAGGCGGAGAAAAACTTTCCCAAGTGGGTAAAGGAAATGTTCCTCCACTATAACAAGTTATTAGGACCATACCCATTTCCGGATGATGGGTATGCACTGGTCGAGGTACCGTACTGGGGTATGGAGCATCAGAGTGCGGTGGCTTATGGAAATGAATTCAAGCTGAATGAATACGGCTTTGATTTCATACTGATACATGAAACAGGGCACGAATACTTTGGTAACAGTATCAGTTCTACAGATCCGGCGGAGTTGTGGATACATGAAGCATTCACCACCTACCTGGAGGTTCTTTTTCTAGAAAGCAGGGATGGGTACGAGATCAGTGAGGATTACCTGGAATCAAAGTTATCCCTGATCCGTAATAATCAGCCGATTCTGGGGCCTATGGGCGTTTACTATGAGGACTGGAATGATGCAGATATGTACTACAAAGGGGCATGGATGCTTCATAGTATCAGGCATATGGTGGATAGTGATAAAAAATGGCACAAACTGATCAGACAATTCTACCAGACTTTCAAGGGGAAATCAGTAAACACGGAGATGGTCATAAACTTCTTCAATGAACAAACGGAAGTAAATGTAAGGCCTGTATTTCACCATTTTCTGACAGAGTTACATCCGCCAAGGCTAGCCTATAGGATAGAGGGAAGAGATTTTTTCTATAAGTGGCTAAATACGGGCAAAGGCTTTAATATGCCGGTGGAAATAAAAGCCGGTAATAAGACATACCGGCTAACTCCGACTTCTTCGTGGCAGCAGGTAAGGATACCTAAAAGGGTAACCCCTAAATTCTCTACTGAAAAATTCTACTTTGTCCCTGAAAAGACGGAATAACCTTAGAGGCTCATCATTTCTTTGAATTTTGCTGCCTGTCTGCGGCTAACTTCTACCTTTTCGCCACCTCTGAGTTTTACCATCAGGCCACCATTAAACCAGGTTTCTATTCCATCTACCCATTCGAGATTAATGATGTGTTTACGGCTTACGCGGAAAAACATTCTGTCATCCAATCGTTCATCCAGGGCATTGAGTGACTTATGAATCATAGGCTTGAACTTATCAAAATAAACCTTGATGTAGTTACCATCGGATTCGAAAAGCCTTACGTCAGATAGTTTAACAAACCAGCATTTGTCTCCATCTTTTACAAAAACCTGGTCGTTTGTATTTAATTTTTTTCCTGCCTCACCGGCTTTTTTAGTCTGTCCGGACTTGCTGCCGGATAATTTTTTCATTGCTTCGGATAAACGCTCGGGTTGAACAGGTTTCAGTAAATAATCGAGTGCATTTACTTCAAATGCTTTGAGAGCGTATTCATCGTATGCGGTAGTAAATATGACCCGGGGCACTTTGTCCAGTTCTTCGAGTAATTCGAAGCCTGTTTTACCAGGCATTTGTATGTCCAGGAATATAAGGTCGGGCTTTAGCTCGTTTATCTTTTCTTTAGCATCTTCTGCATTAACGGCCTCGCCTACAAGCTCTATTTCCTTATGTTCTGCCAGGAGGTTGCTTAATTCTTTACGGGCAAGTCTCTCATCGTCTATGATAATTGCTTTCATGTGTATTTGTGGTTATCGTTCTCGTTTTGGTACAAGTACTTCGGTAAGTACTGTTTTATCGTCCTCATTCTGAATAGAAAAGGATGCATCAGTGCCGAAAATAAGTCGTAATCGCTGCTTGGTGTTATCGAGTCCATAGCCGCTGTGAGGCCGGCTATAACCGTTTTTGTACTGGCCGCTGTTGCGTATCTGGATAAGTAGCTTTTCCTCGATAATACGAGAGGCCACATTGATCTCTCCTCCGTTGATCAGTGAACTGATACCGTGCTTGATACCATTCTCTACAAGCGTTTGAATCATGAGTGGGGGAACATCAAAATCGCCTGAATGAGGGTCGAGATCAAAGGTGATTTTAAGGCGCTCTTCAAACCTCACGCTTTCGAGTTCGAGGTAGTCGACCACGGTTTTCATTTCTACATCAAATGGTATAAGCCGCTTTTTATCGGTAATCAGGCTACTTCTAAGGATGTTGCTTAGCTGGGTAATGGCTAGTTTACTCTTACGAGGGTCCTCATCCACTAGTGCACGGATACTATTGAGGGCATTAAAAATAAAATGGGGGTTTAGCTGACTTTTGAGCTTATTGAGTTCCATTTCATTAATAACAGCCTCATATTTCAGGGTCTGGTTATAGTTTTGAACATAGTGGTACATAAAGTAAATAAGTGACCAGAGGAAGTATAGGGTGGCATTTGGAAGGGTGGAACCGAGGATAGCAAAAATGGCGTCAACATTCCAGCCGATAATGTTTTCGAACTGTCCAAATACGGCAAATTCAAATAACTGGAAGCCAAAGCTCAAAGCGCCTAATATCAGGCAAGCCAATAATACTCTTGGTATGAGCCGTGGAAGTAAAAGCCGCAACCAGCCCCAGCGAATAATCAGCTTACGGTACATGTGGGTGGAGAAAATGAAGAAGGCAGTGACGGGCAGAAGCATGATGAATTCATAAAGGTTCATCTTACCCGCCATAGTCAGAAAAATGGTATTGATGAGCATGTAAAATGACCATCCACCAATCTGACAGATCCAATAATTCTTCTTTTTATCAACCACTGTCAATGTACAATTATCCTTTTTTGTCGCCTGCGCCTAAAATAAGGAGTAGGCTTAGCAACAGGTAAAAGAAGCAGAGGACACCCCAAATCCATTTGAGAAAGGCATCGCCGGACTGGTAATAAATGTATGCGGCTGCTCCGGTCATGATCGCATTACTGAGCTGTATACTAACGTCGATGGATTTATATCCTTTGTCAGAGAAAAACCAAAGCACGCTTATGTTGAGCAGGGCGAGTGCTCCGAGTGCTATGGACAATACGATATAGTCCATCACCCAGAAATCTATTACCCCGATCAGTAAAAACAGAAAAGTAAGTACGTAAATCCTGTTTTTATTTTTCACGCTACTTTATGCATTCTATTCCGGAACAGTTCAAATAACCGGGATTACCTTCTTTCTGTGAATGTACGGATTTAATATGCCTAAGGTATCTAAATTTATATCAGTGGCTTGCCATTTCGTTAAGAGGTGCCGGAATCTGACACGGAGTCTTCTATAGGCAGTTCTGTGTGTTCCTCCTTGGGAGTTTTACCCTGTACATAGGGGCGAATGATAAGCCGAGTCCCTCTGTCATAGGTAAAGTAATTCCATACCCAATTACTGAATACAACCAGTTTATTACGAAAGCCGATAATGGATATGAGGTGAATGAACATCCAGATAAGCCAGGCCACAAAGCCTCCCAGGTGCATTTTTCCTGGCAGATCGGCTACAGCTTTATTCCTGCCGACAGTAGCCATTGAGCCTTTGTCGGTATACTCAAATGGCTTAAGTTCTCTCTTAGAAATGAGGCGGCCAATGTTATCTGCCAGGTGCTTGCCCTGCTGTATGGCCACGGGAGCAAGCATGGGGTGGCCTTTAGGCCAATCTTCGGATTTCATGAGGGCAATATCACCTATCGCAAAAATGCTTTCATATCCTTGTACACGGTTGTACGTATCTACCAGGATACGGCTCTTCTCTACGGATTCAGATCTTATACCTGAAATGACATTTCCCTGCACGCCTGCTCCCCAGACCAGGGTTCTTGCTTTGATCACACTGTCATCATTAAATTTCACCGTTTCACCATCGTAAGAGGCTACCATTTTATTGAGGTAAACATCTACCTCGAATTTCTTAAGGTATTTCATGGCGCGATCGCCTGATTCATCGGACATACCCAGCAGCAGCCTGTCCATACCCTCTACGAGGTATATCTTCATCTTATCCAGGTTTAGCTCTGGGTAATCGTGGGGTAGTACGTGCTTTTTAAGTTCTCCCATTGCACCTGCGAGTTCGACGCCGGTGGGGCCACCCCCTACTATCACAAAGGTCATTAATTCTTCACGATCGGCTTCGTTATCGGTGATGAGGGCTTGTTCGAAGTTCTGTAGTATGTGGCTTCGTAAATCGAGGGCCTGAGGAACCTGCTTAAGGGGGAAGGCTTTTTCGAACTTCTTCTCGTTGCCGAAATAGTTTGTCTTGGTACCATTGGCTATTACGAGGTAGTCGTAATTAATTTCACCAATGGAGGTTTTAAGGGTCTTACGATCGCCATCTATGTGTTCGACTTTTGCCAACCGGAAATAAAAGTCTTCATAGTTCTCTATAACTTTTCTCAAGGGACCTGCAATTGAATCGGGCTCGAGACCAGCCGTGGCTACCTGGTAGAGTAAGGGCTGGAAGGTATGGTAGTTGTGTCTGTCAAGCATGACTACCTGCACACCTTTATTCTTTAGGTTTCTGGATAATTGGATACCGGCAAATCCACCTCCTACTATTACGACACGGGGTTTGTTTGATTCGGGAATTCTTATAGCCAGGCTTTCTTCGCTTTCCATATTGGGCACTTAAAAAGAGTAATTTTAAAAAAATTTTCGGGGTGATCAGGCTTATGTTTTATGCAGAGGTTAAGCGGTTTTCGACAAAATAATATTTGGCTCCCAATGCCATTGATTCAAGAATTAAGCTGCCAGGATCAAAGTCCTGATGGCAGACCTCAGTGCTTTTGCAGAACCATAAAATACCCTCAAAACGGGCAGAGGGGGACAATTGAGCACTATTAAATCAAAAATCTATTATTTTTTAATAAACATTACACACTTCTTACATTGGTTAATAAATTATTAATGTTGAAATGTGAAACATAAAATTTAATTTTGGGTATTGATTAACAAGAACGAAACAACAGAATAAAATACTAGCACAAAATGTCTACCAGTTTAAGATCGACCTTTATTGCCTCTGCACTTCTATTAATGTTTAACGGAGTCTCTTTTGCTAATGTTCACATGAGGAATACAGAAGAAAAACTCCTTAAGGAAGTTATAGAGAACGCGGAAATGGAGAAGGAGATCTTCTCTTTTCTGGACAAGAAGATGATCTATGTGTATGATTATGAAGGTAAGCTTATCATGTCAGGCACTAAGGAAAGCAACCTTGACCTACCTGTAGACCGCAAGGTGCTGGTGGATACTGAGGACACCACTATTTTTATGGCTGACTAAGCAACAATTTTTCCTGATGAATAAAGGGCTGTCCGCACTCGCGGCAGCCCTATTTTTTACCGTTGCATCTCAATTTTCAGGAACTGGGCGGTATAACTGTCGCTTTTTGAAATAACCTCTTCCGGCGTTCCTTTTGCCACAATGTTCCCTCCTTTGTCACCACCTTCGGGACCAAGGTCTACAATGTGGTCGGCTACCTTTACCACATCCATATTGTGCTCAATGACTAAAACGGTATTTCCCTTGTCTACCAGTCTATTAAGTACATCAAGCAAATGCTGAATATCCTGAAAATGCAGCCCTGTGGTAGGCTCATCCAGAATATAAAGCGTTTTCCCGGTATCTCTCTTGGATAGCTCGGTAGAAAGTTTAACCCGCTGGGCCTCTCCGCCGCTGAGGGTAGTAGCATGCTGGCCGAGGGTAATGTAGCCAAGCCCAACATCATTCAGGGTTTGGATCTTACGACGAATTTTTGGCTGATTATCGAAAAACTCAACGGCCTGCTCTACTGTCATATCGAGCACATCGGAAATGGATTTGCCTTTGAAGCGAACTTCAAGGGTTTCGCGATTATATCTTTTGCCTTTGCAGGTTTCACAGGGTACGTGAACGTCTGGTAGAAAGTCCATTTCAATAACTCTCATGCCAGCCCCTTCACAGGTTTCGCACCTTCCTCCTTTCACATTAAAGCTGAAGCGCCCGGGTTTATAGCCACGGATCTTAGCCTCAGGAAGCTCGGCAAACAGGGCTCTGATATCGGTGAAGACTCCTGTGTATGTGGCAGGGTTGGACCTTGGGGTACGGCCTATAGGGGATTGATCTACTTCTATTACCTTGTCAATATCTTCAAGGCCTTTTACTTTCTTGTACGAGAGGGGCTCTTTCCTGCTGCGAAAGAAATGCTGGTTGAGTATAGGGAACAGGGTATCGTGAATAAGGGTGGATTTGCCACTACCACTTACTCCTGTGATACATATAAACTTACCGAGCGGTAGCTTAAGGTTGACATTTTTAAGGTTATGCCCACTGGCTCCGGTCAGGGTGAGGGACTTTCCGTTGCCTTCACGCCTCTGTTCGGGTATGGCTATGGTAACTTTACCCTGAAGATAACGGGCAGTGAGGCTATTATCTGCCATAAGCTTTTGGGGTGAGCCGGCGGCCACAATCTGGCCACCGTGGCGCCCAGCACCCGGCCCTATATCAATGATAAAATCTGATTCGAGCATCATATCCCGATCATGTTCTACCACAATGACGGTATTGCCCAGATCGCGAAGGTCTTTGAGGGCCTGAATGAGTTTGATATTGTCCCGCTGATGGAGGCCGATGCTTGGCTCATCGAGAATATACAGTACTCCGACGAGTTGGGTGCCTATTTGTGTGGCGAGCCTAATACGTTGTGCCTCACCACCACTGAGAGTCCGAAGCGGCCGGTTCAGGTGGAGGTAATCAAGTCCTACTCCAAGGAGAAAGCCAACGCGCTTTCTTATCTCTTTGAGTACTTCCTGGGCTATAACTTTTTGCCGGTCACTAATATTTTCTTCGACTGTATCAAACCACTGACCGAGATGGAATATATCGAGACGGGCAAGCTCAGCAATATTCTTTCCTCCAAACTTGAAGTGAAGGCTTTCTTTTTTAAGCCTGTCGCCATTGCATGAAGGGCAGGTGTTGGTGATCGTGAATTCTTCCACCCACTTTCTTACTTTATCAGACCCTGATTCACGCTGTTTCTCGAGGAAGCTGATGATGCCTTCAAACTTGGTTTTCCACTTGGTCCCGGGGTGCTTGACTGAATCGACAGCAACAGGAACACTATCACCGCGCAGCAACAGGTGTAGAATGGGTTCGGGAAGGTCTTTGAGGGGGGTGGTAATACTAAATCCATGCTTTTTAAGTATGGATTGGATTTTTTTGAAGATCCAGATATCGCGGTATTCTCCCAGTGGGGCTAAGCCACCACGGCTAATACTGAGGGAGGGGTCTGGTATGACTGACTCATCGGTAATTTCTTCTATTACTCCCAACCCATTGCACTGGGGACAGGCGCCATATGGGGAGTTAAAGGAGAAGGAATTGGGGGCAGGCTCATCGTAGGAAAGGCCTGTCTCGGGGTCCATGAGGTGCTGAGAAAAGTGGCTAACGCTATCATCTTCATGCTGAAGCATCATAAGGCCTTTACCGTGCTGCAGGGCATTTTTTACTGACTGACCTATGCGGTACCTGTCTGCAGGCTTGACTAAAACGCGGTCTATTACTATCTCGATATCATGGGTCTTATAGCGATCGACCTGCATTTTGGGCTGCATCTCCATCAGCTCCCCATCTACTCTGACCCTGGTAAATCCCATTTTCCGGATCTGGGTAAAAAGCTCACGGTAGTGTCCTTTACGGCCTTTGATAACGGGGGCAAGGATGATGAGCTTCTTGCCGTCATGATTTTCAAGAATGTGATCAATTATCTGATCCTCAGACTGCCTGACCATCTTATTGCCGGTCTTGTAGGAGTAGGCTTCGGAGGCGCGGGCAAAAAGAAGGCGCATGAAGTCATAAACTTCAGTAACTGTTCCTACGGTGGAGCGGGGGTTCTTGGAAGTGGTTTTTTGCTCAATGGAAATGACGGGGCTGAGGCCGTTTATCTTATCCACATCGGGGCGTTCCAGCTCACCGATAAAGGACCTTGCATAGGCCGAAAAGCTTTCCATGTATCTCCTCTGACCTTCGGCATAGATGGTATCGAATGCCAGACTTGATTTACCACTCCCGCTAATGCCGGTGAATACTACCAGCTTATTGCGGGGCAGGGTGAGGTCTACGTTTTTAAGGTTATGTTCCCGAGCGCCAAATATCTCTATGAGTTCGTGGCCGCTGGGGTCATGGGTATTATTATCCTCTACAGATTCTAAAGGCTTTTGCGTTGCTTCGCCTGTTTGCATGCTCAAAATTAAAGGAAAAATTCGGGTCTGTACCGAATGATAACGTAAGAGGGGCCCGCGTTGTTAGGGGGTGGCTATTTGTGTCTTACTTTCAGCATAGTTGGACTCCTCACTTTCCATTGAACGAATGGTGAACTGGGGAGGGTTCCGGGGTACGAGTATTTGGTAGCTGTTGCCCTTACTTACGGTAAGTGACCTACCTCTGAGCCAGGGGTTGTACTGCTTGAGAATTTTGTAGTTGATCCCGAGGTCTATTGCGTAGTCAACAAAGTTTTTTACGTCATGATCAATAGTCACTACCCTCAGGTCTTCATTTCCATACATATGATCGCTGGGGAAATCATAACCGTACTTGGCTCTGTTTTCGTAAATCTCTTTCAGTGCCAGCGCACGAAACAGGTAGCGGCTGGTTTCCTCATTAAGGAGGAGGTCATAATAGCTAATTACGCGCTGATCTTTCAGTCGCTTATCCAGCCCGTACATGCCAATATTGTAACTGGCGGCGGCATTGGTCCAGGAACCAAATTTAGCGTAGCTTTTATTGAGGTATTTGGCGGCGGCTTCTGTGCTTTTTATAGGATCATACCGCTGATCTACCTCAACATTCACCTCAAGACCAAGCTCCTTGGCAGTGATATCTCTTAACTGCCAGAACCCTGTTGCCCCTGCAGGTGACACTACATTTTTGAGGCCACTTTCAATAAGAGCGAGGTATTTGAAGTCATCGGGGATATTATTTTCTGCCAGTATTTTCTCAATGGCTGGCATCCACCGATTAGCACTTTTGAGAATGGAGATGGTACTCGAGTGATAGTAAAGATTTGTATAAATCTCCCTGTCGAGTCTTTCTCTGACATCGGGGTCTTCCAGTGGAACTACCTCTCCTGCAAATGTAAGATTATCAGGTAGATCGTATGTATTTACTATGTCAAACGGCTTATCTGCGAGGGGTACTTGTTGATAGTCAACAGGTTGAGATGGGGATTCAGCGATTTCACCTGATCCGCTATTGTAAAAAAGGACACCGAAAAGGACGGCAATCAAAACCCACTGAGCAACTATCAAATATCCCTTCATAGATCTAAAAGTTTGGCGATAATAAGTACTTGGCGTAAAAGTCGTCAATTACTTTAACTGCATCAGAGGGGTCGTCTACCACTGAAAACAGATCTAAATCCTCAGAATTGATATTCTTCTCTCTTCTGAGCAGCACATCTTTAATCCAGTCTACCAAACCTGACCAATAATCTTTACCTACAAGTACTATAGGGAAACGACCGATCTTTTTAGTCTGGATAAGGGTAAGTGCTTCGAATAGCTCATCGAGTGTGCCGAAGCCACCAGGCATGACGACAAAACCCTGAGCGTATTTGACGAACATTACTTTCCTAACAAAAAAATAATCAAAAGTGATCAATTTGTCAGGGTCTATGTAAATATTATTGAACTGCTCGAAAGGTAAGATAATATTTAATCCTACAGATTTTCCTCCCTCACGCTTAGCACCTTTGTTACCAGCTTCCATAATACCAGGACCGCCTCCGGTGATAACGCCATAACCGTGGCGTACAAGCTTTGCGGCGATCTCCTCGGCCATTATATAGTATGGGTGATTATCGAGGGTACGTGCACTACCGAAGATGGACACGCAAGGGCCTATCTTGGTAAGCTTTTCGAAGCCTTCGACAAACTCGGACATTATTTTAAATATGGCCCAGCTATCTGCGATCTTGATTTCATTCCAGTCGCGGTCTTTGAAGGCCTGACGAATTTTTATTTCATCTTCGTTCAGGTTTGCTCCCTCTTTGTGCTCGGGGAGCTTTCCTTTTATTTCTGTCATTCTTAAAAATTAGGTTGTATTTTAAAAAAAGGGACGTAAAATAACCCTTATCAAAGAATTTGCCAAAATAGAGGCGATACTTTTTTACTAACGATGGCTCTTACAGGAGGTCTTTGAGTGCCTGATCTACATGGGGGTAGCTAAAATCAAACCCGGTATGACGTATTTTTTCACTACTAACCCTATTACCTCCCAATACGATCTGTGACATTTCACCAAGAACCATTTTCAGCATAAAGGCAGGCACGGAAGGTAAAAACACAGGTTTCCTGAGAGCTTTGCCAATTTGTTTGGTCAATTCTTTATTAGTAACAGGATAAGGGGCTACGGCATTATACGGTTGATTTTCCATGCGGTTGCTTGTAAGTGCATGCGCGAGAATGCCACATAGGTCTTGTATATGTATCCAGCTAACGTACTGACTGCCGTCACCTAGTGGAGCGCCGAGGCCAAAACGTACGGGTTTAGCCATTTTAGGAAGTGCTCCACCTTCTTCAGCTAATACTACCCCTATTCTGATCCTGACTTCGGGTACATCTATCTGATGAAATTTTTTTACCTCTTCTTCCCATCTACTGGTAACATCGGCCAGGAAATCTGTGCCGTGACCACTTTCTTCCGTTATCCATTTATCGCCGGTATCCATTCCATAATAGCCGATGGCGGAGGCGGAAACGAACCGCTGCAGGGGATAGCCTCCCTGGCTTATGGTATCAAAAAGGAGGCGGGTGCTTTGGGTCCTGCTGTTCATAATAACTTTCTTGCGGCTATCGGTCCATTTTTTATCGGCAACGCCTGCACCGGCGAGGTGAATAATATAGTCTGCAAAATCAAGGGCTTCCCGTTGAATGTAGCCTTTATCTATGTCCCACAGGTAGGTGGTAATGCTGCTGTCCGGAGAAGGGCTACGGCTGAGGTGGGCAACATGGTATCCTTTGGAAATGAGAAGGAGGGTAAGGTGGTGTCCGACAAGGCCGGTACCTCCGGTGATAAGTACATTTTTAGGCATGGAATTTCACATTTATTGATACAACAGCCGCTTAATAGTAGTGTTTTTAGCCCACATTATGAACTGTAAAAAATTAACTTACAGATGACCTGATCTACTCATTATATGGTCAGCTCTTTTATATTTTGCGCTCATGAAATCAATACTTAGCGGATCAATCTTATTGCTGTTATTTAAAATAGTTTGGGGCTATACCTGGATGTAAAAATAGCCCGGAGGAGGTGACGGAGATACTAGGCAAACCTGATACGGTCTTTACGAAAAGAAAGTATGGTGGACAAGCGCGTTCACTTCCAGGTATATGGCGAGAAAAACATTAACCTGCAATATGAGGGGGGTGATAAACTATCGGAGATAGTGGTAAAGAACCCTGAGTTGCCTTTTGCACAGGAGTCAATTGAGGCATTTGGGCTAGACATGTTGCCTCCTACTCAGCACCAGGAGAGGGTTTTGATAAACTGGAAGTCGTATCCTGACTTCAGTAACGTATCTATCTACGCGAAGGGATATGCTGAGGGTGGGGAGCCAAATCAGTATGACTTTTACTTCAGGTACAAAAAATAAAGGGCTGGAAAAACCAGCCCCTTATTTACTATGTTTGCTTATGAAGGTACTTATTCAATAAGGTAAGTCACTCCCAGTGAGAATGTCTGACCTGTGTTAAAATTGCTCCAGATATAATCTCTACCATTATAGTTGAGTTCTTCTCTGTAGGTGGAGTTAAGGATGTTTGAAGCCTTTGCTTTTACACTCCAATGTTCACCAATGCCCTTTTTTACTGTTAGAGAGAGATCAGGTCTTGGTTGTTCATAAATGAAGGGCAAAGCAAGGGAAACGGCTGTAATTCTTTCACCAAACACGTTGTAAACTGCATTTATATCCCAACCTGACTCCAGGTTATTATAGCTTAGTCCGGCGTTGATGATATAAGGTGACTGATTATACAGAGGCCTCGTATCTTCAGCAGTTGGATCAAATACTCTACGTGCAATTAGCTCCTCATCAGAAAGATTAACTTTAGAATCTACTAAGGTTATATTTACTGAGGCCCGGAAATCCTTGAGAGCGGGTGTTAAGAAGCCGAGTGTTTTGCGAGCTTCCAGCTCTAAGCCAAGGAGGGTAGCCTGATTAACATTCTGAAACTCAAAAAGAAGATTATTATTCTGAGGGTTAACCGTACGCTCGATAGGACTATCCATGTTTTTATAGAAAACACTTGCGGAAAGATAGTCCTGTGCCGCCGGATACCATTCCCAACGGAGGTCAAGATTATCTATCAGGGTTCTTTCAAGGTTGGGGTTACCCTGAAGGGCAGGGTCTCCCTGGAATGAAAAAGTTACTAAGGGGGCGAACTCTCGGAATGAAGGCCTTGCAAGGGTCCTACCATAGGCTCCGCGAATATTCATATTTTCCTCAACCTCATATGTCAGGTTGATGGAGGGAAGAACATCGAAAGCCTTAATATTTCCCGTAATCCTTCCACCAATACCTGGTACTTCATTGAGCGTTCTCAGATTTTGATCAGTATTCTCAACCCGAGCACCAACTATAGCTTTAAAGCTTTCTGTAATAGGCAACTCGCCCATTATATATCCAGAAATGATAGTTTGATCAGCTTTATAATTATTTTCTTCCCGAGTACCATCTATAAGATAAAGGCCAAAACCGCCATCACTTGTATATCCTAAATTTTCCTGAGCGAGATAATCATCAATGTCTCCAGCATATCTTTCAGCTCCGTTACCTCTAACATACTCAAGACGTCTTTCATTGTACTCTCTTTCTTTGAATCTGTATGCAGCACCAAATCGTATCTTGGCTTCTTGATCATTCCACCCCGCTGTAGGTATTGTTATGTCTACCTTATTATCAAAGCTACTTTCTTCCATACCCCGGAAGTAACGACCAGGGCGGTTAAGATTTGACTGAATAAAGGAAGTATCACCTTCTTGCGCGATATAGTTATTTGTGAAGAAACGAAGGTCAGGTTCATCAAATGAACCTAAGGAATAAGAACTCAACCATTCAACTTCAGCATTATTTATTCCTGGAATGGTATGGGTACCCTGTAACTGACCAGTATTGATGTATCGTTCTTTAAAATAAATTGTACGAGTTTCGTAAAAGTTGGAGTTATCTATCCAGGGGTTTACTGTACCCGATAAACTCCAGTTTCCCTCCAAATACCTGGCTTCTTTAATACCACTTTGGTTTCGAAGAAGGGTAGCCTGTATCTTATGGAAGTTATTTAGCTTAATAGCACCCGCAACCATGGCTCCCCATGTTACGCTTTCCGATCCAGCTTCATCATTGAGAAGAAAATCAGTATTTCCTTCCAAGGTACCAACTCCCGCGCTAACTCCACTATATCGTCCAACAAATCCATCAGATATAGCAGAATAGTCTCTATCGTATGAAAGAGATCCAATAAGACCTAACTGTTTTTCACCAATATTCAGCTGATCTCCAATAGCCACACTAAAACTTTGGTTTAGGAAGGGCTGTTTAGAAGAGGGCTCGAACTCCGTATTTTCAAAACTTTTAGTTGCTGCATCCAAGGCAGCCGGGTCTTCATAGCGCTCAGGAAATGTAGCATTAGTGTATTGCTTTATCTGGGCCGGCAACTCACGTGTGCCATCGTCTATTCCTAGCCAGTCAAGTCCACCGCCCTCGTAGGTGAGGAAATTATCATTGAATGATGAAACTGTATTATATCCAAGGGAGGCACTAACCTGAAATGTAAACCTGTCAGGAAAATCTTTTGTAGCAATATCTACTAGACCTCCTGAAAAGTCACCGGGAAGATTAGGAGAAAAGGTCTTATAGACAATGATATTGTCTATAAGGTTACTGGGGAAAAGGTCTAATTGTACAGAGTTACGGTTAGGATCTAACCCAGGAAGGTCGGCACCATTGAGTGTAGTTTTGCTATAGCGATCACCCAGGCCACGTACATAAACGTACTTACCTTCCTGTACGGTTACCCCGGTAACACGCTTGATGGCTGCACCAGCGTCACCGTCGCCATTTCTGCTAAACATGTCTGCAGATATGGCATCAAGAACCACGGGAGATTTTTTCTGTACGGTAAGCAGGGCTGTTTCGCTACTTTTAATAGCCTCGGCTGTTACTACTACTTCTTCGAGCACATCGTCCTCTACAGCAAGTCTTACGGTAAGAACCTCTGTTTCACCAGCTTCTAACCGGATGTCTCTGATAGTTTGTGTCTGGTAAGAGACGTAGGAAACCTGCACGCTATAAGTGCCAGGAGCAAGATTGGGGATTGATGCCTTTCCGTCGAGGTCGGCGGCACCACCTGTGGTAGTACCTTCCAACGCGACGTTGGCACCGATCAGGGCTTCGCCTGTTTCGTCATCTACAACGGTCACACGAATGGTACCGTTGTTCTGTGCAAATGCCGCAATTCCAAATACGAGGAAAACAGCAGATAAAATTACCTTCTTAAGCATTTTTTAATAGAATTTGAGAAACCATTCAAAAAGCACCCGCCCTCATGGCGGATGCTTCTTTAAAGTTTTTATGGGGTATGATTACTGATTCAGTACTTCCCAGGCTTTAGTCCAGTTAGCGATCCAAGGGGTTTGGCCCGGTTGGAAAGCTCCTTTATACTGTTGATTGGAAAAGAATCCATCAGAAGGAACTGTGGCAAGGTCACTAGTAACTTCAGAAGCAGAGGGGACGATGGCATCTACACCTGACCCAAAACCCGGGTCTGCTACCATATTATTATTAGCACCATAGGCTTTCCACGTAGATTCATTCCCGGCTTCCGGAGCACCACTTAGTGTGAAGATATCTTCAATATTAGCGTTATCAGTTACGCCGTTTATATCGTACAGGAGGTTATTTGAAAATTCTAGGTCTCCACTCTCAAATCTCGTATATGAGTCGGGGTTTTCAGCTAGATCCTCAACCTCAACCGATCCATCATAGCCATAGAAAATACTATTAAAGTATTTACCACCAGCATTATCCCGGAAAATAATTGTATTAGTAATGCTAGCAGTTGGGTCGTCGCTATCCATCAAATAAGTAGCATTATAAAAGGTGGGTATGGCATAAGGCTGCAGACGCTCATTGGCACTTACACCACCATCATGTTCACCAGCACGAGGATCATCTGACTGAAGTTGACTGGTTACTGTCCAAACAAAAACGTTCTGAAGCTTACCCCGGTACCCTTCATCATAATCTATTGCATCATCACCTGCCCATGATACAGCTACATTCTTGAGATTTACAGTACCTCCGAACATTTCAATACCATCATCAAAATTAGACCATACTTCAATGTTTTCAATAGTAGTTCCATTGCCTACCGCACCTAAAGTAAGGCCGTTAATCTCATTGGCATCACCTAGTAGTGAACCTCCATGACGAATAGAAACATATCTTAGGGTACCACTATTATCAGAATCATCAGAACCACCATACAATCCACGACCAGACTCGTCTGTTATACCTTCAACAAGTTTTTCAGGAGAATCCTGATTATTAGTAGTGGCTCTTCCTAGAATAATAAGTCCCCCCCACTGTTGTGTTGCTGCTGCATCAAATGTACCATCCAAAGGATCGGACTCAGCAGTAAAAATGATAGGGTCAGTTGAAGTACCATTAGCTATAATAGTGCCACCACGGGCAACAATAAGGGCTGATGCACTAGAGCCTTGTCCAGTCTGGCCTTTTATAACAGTACCAGGTTCAATAGTTAGGGTCTGGTTTTCATTTACAAATATGAAACCACGTAGAATATACACACTATCGGAATCCCATGTGGTTGTACCTACACCATTTGATGATGGTGTAATTTCTACAACGTTAGCATCGGGCTCGGGAGTAGGGGTTACCGGATCAGGTGTATCGTCATCATCGCTACAAGATACCGTAAAGGCGAGTCCTGCAAGGAGTGTTGTCAAAAACGAAAATCTTCTCATGTTAGAATTACTTGGTTGGGTTAAAAATCCTACGCCACAAAGGTGACCAAGTAATGTTAAGTAGGGGCTTGGTCTTTGTTATGAAATCATTATGAGAGGATAAAAGGAGGTTAATTAATTGTTAACCAAACGAAGGGGGTATAACAAAAAAAACCTCCTTAGGGAGGTTTTAAGAAGGTTTTTGTCCGGTAGAAGGCGTATGTTATCAATAATTAATAGGCACTTTATTAAGTATTGTCCGTATGATTTGGTGTGTAGAAACTCCGTCTGCTTCGGCTTCAAAGTTGAGTAGAATCCGGTGGTTGAGCACGTCGGTGGCTACTTCTTTTATGTCCTCCGGCAGTACATAATCACGCCCATCAAAATAGGCGACTGCCTTGGCGGCGCGGTTAAGGTTAATGCTGGCCCTGGGTGATGCACCAAACTGAATATAGGCGGCCTCTTCGGTAAGCTTATAATCTTCAGGTCTACGGGTAGCGAACACGAGTTCAATGATATAGCGCTCCAAAGACTCGGACATATTGACTTTATTGATCTCATCTCTGATAGCGAATATGTCCTCTTTGGTAAGATGGGTCTCGACTGTTCTATGAAAGCTGAGGTTAGCCATCCGCCGCATGATCTCAAGTTCGTCTTCTTTGGAAGGGTAATCGACGTACACCTTCATCATGAAACGGTCTACCTGTGCTTCGGGGAGCGGGTAGGTACCTTCCTGGTCGACGGGGTTTTGGGTAGCGAGTACGAGGAAGGGGGTATCGAGCTTATAGGTGGTTTCGCCGATAGTGACCTGGCGCTCCTGCATGGACTCGAGCAGAGCGGCCTGGACCTTGGCAGGGGAGCGGTTTACCTCATCGGCTAATACGATATTCGCGAAAATGGGGCCTTTTTTTACCTCGAACTCTGCGCGCTGCTGATTGTAGATCATGGTACCTACCAGATCTGCAGGGAGGAGGTCGGGGGTAAACTGGATACGCTTGAAGTCGAGGTGCAGTACATTAGCCAGGGTATTGACTGTAAGTGTTTTGGCCAAACCGGGAACACCCTCAAGCAACACGTGCCCATGGGTAAATAGTCCGATCAGTAGTCTATTGACCATGTATTCCTGTCCGACAACTACCTTGCCTATTTCGCGAAAGACGTTTTGTATCTGTTCCTGGTACTTGTCCTTATGCTCCAAGGGTGCATCCATAATCATCATTTTTTATCCTACTGGCAAAAATAAAGAAAGGAAGGGATAATTCCATTCCTTTCTTTATTGACTAAAGCAGCCTATTCAACAATAAGTTTATGATAATTTGATTCGCTTCCGTCAATTTTCAATAAGTAAACTCCAGAAGGGAGAGCTAGCCCTATTTCATGTTTTCCTACATATAGGCTCTTACTTACCAAAACTACCCCATCAAGCGTGAGAATCTGAATATTAGCTCTTTCTTTTAGGTAAAGGTGAAGTTTATTTCCCTTAACAGGGTTAGAGAAGTATGAAGCAATTTTAACCTCTTCTTTAGGCTCTGAGAATCTACTCGACGAATTGACTGTGATAGTCCGAATTACCTCATTATTTGTTTTATCACTTTCCGCAATTGATGGGTTACCTATATTACCTATGGCATGAAAATATTTTGTACCATAGTAGTTTTGTGTATACCCAGACGGCACGAAAATCTCATCCCAGGTAACGAATTCACCTGGAATTAAAGTGATATATCCCTCCTTTACCGTAGTGGCATAGCGAATATCTCCGTTTAATGACATTAAAGTTGTTACATAAATATTTTTGCCAGTAAGTGTTCCAGCGTTGGAAAATTTCACCTTATAATTCACACTTTCATTTTCTGTAACAGAAGAGGTAAAATCACTTGATGCTCCCAAGATCTTGAATTGAATTATCTCTACCTTTAAATCAATTTCGCCAATACCAATATCTGCGCTAGTCTTATTATTTGAAGAATTCGTTTCGTGGGCTTTAGAAGTATTAATCAATACAATTAGCTTTCTATCATCACCAGTGGTTGCTCCTAAAGGAATATTTATCGTCTTATTTATAATTCTACTTTGCCCTACAGATAGTGTTGATATACTGCCAGTAGCAATAGGTGAAACTCCGGCGGGGATAGAAGATGATCCTGAGAGGTAAACAGCATAATCAGTTGACCCAGAAATTTCACCATTATTGGATACTCGAAATGAAATATTTCCGCCATCTCCTGGCTTTATTGATGTTGGTACGGAAAGGTTGCTTATAGCAAAGTCTGGATAGGGCTGGTAGATTGTCGTGAATAATGCCTTTTGATTATTCAATTCTGATATTTCTATCAAACTATTATTTTGATCGACGGCAAATATGACATAGTAATCACCTTCCGTAATCGGATTTAATGTGATTTGATCAGTAATCGTCGTCTGCTGACCAACGTTTAAACCACTCAATGTCGAAGAATAAAATTGTATATCGCCGAATCCAATATTACTGTCGGTAGAAAGATATCCCTGCAGGTTAACAGTTGTAGAAGGCAGCGTACCAGAGTTCAAGACATTTAAAGTGAAGTCGACAACAGGGGTTGTTGAAAAAATGTGTTGGTTCAAGTTTAAGGAAGTAATTTCCAGGTCAGGTCGGTTAAAAATCTGTATAGCCTGATAAGCGATATTATTCGATTCATTAGACTCAGTTACATCCTGGTCACTATCTACTTCGTAAAGAATGTAATAATTTCCATCGGTAATGGCAGGAAGCATAAATTGGCCGTATTCCCCATCGTCACCAGTAGAGAAATCGTACCCAAGGACCGTTTCAGTCCCATCCAAATATGTTTTTTTAGACAGATAATATGTAACCTTGAAGCTAACATTATTTGCTGTACCAGAATTAGTAACAGTACATCCTATGTTAATAGTGTTTCCCACAATTGCTGAAGCCGGCCCAAATAAATCAGTTGCTGAGAAGTCAGGAAGCCCTGGTTCCACTGTAATTTCTCTGAAATCAGTATTATTGCTTTCGTCTAATTCTGAGACAAACCCTTCATGATCTGCGTAAAATACTAGGTGATACGAACCTGCGGGGGTATTAACTGGAATGGTAATATTCGCTATTTCTCCATCCGATTCATTTACACCTATACCTTCTGTTTCCTGCCAAAATAATCGAATATCTTCCTCGGAGTAAGAATTATCGGTTGATAGAAAAACCTTAACATCTACTTCTTCTGATGCAGATGTACCTATATTTTTAACGCCTACACTTATAGTCATACTGCTACCAGCTGTTAAAACAGTAGTAGGAAGGTAGTATGAACTTATAATAAGGTCGGGAGTGGCGTAGGCTGAAATTGAGAAAATGGTTAATAATAATGTGAGTAGCTTTTTCATAAAAAATTGTTTAGTCGATCAAAGCTATACATCTGTCTCATTTTTTATATTATTCATCTGTTATGACTACATTATCAAAAGCTAATCGCTGTCCATGGGCCGAAGGTGAGTCTGAAGCCTACAAAGCCTACCATGACGATGAATGGGGCGTACCGGTGCATGATGACGGTACGCATTTTGAGTTTCTTATACTTGAGGGAGCGCAGGCTGGGCTGAGCTGGCGAACGATCCTTCACAGAAGAGAGGGGTATCGCCGTTGCTTCAGTGATTTTGACCCGGTGAAGGTGGCTGAATATACGGAAGAGGATATCCAGCGTCTGAAAAAGGATGCAGGAATTATCCGCAATGAACTGAAAATACGTGGGGCGGTGACGAATGCGAGGTTGTTTCTAAAAATTCAGGAAGAGTTTGGCAGCTTTGATAAGTATATCTGGGGTTTTGTAAAGGGGGAGCCGATTATAAATCAGTGGAACTCTTTAAAGGAGGTACCTGCCCGAACTGAAGAGTCGGACCGGCTAAGCAAGGATTTGAAAAAGAGGGGATTTAAATTTACTGGAAGCGTGATTATGTATGCGCACATGCAGGCATGCGGGCTGGTAAATGACCACCTGGTATCTTGCTTTCGTTATTCAGAAGTCTAATTCATTTTTTTATGAAACTACTATTACAATTCATGCTACTGGGGGGGACTATGCTGGCCCTGGGGTGCGGAAAAGAAGAGGAGAGATCATCCGGGTGTATAGATGCGAGTCTGATAAATGAAGATGCGGCGTGTATACAGATTTATGATCCGGTGTGCGGCTGCAACGGGCAAACGTACCCAAACGACTGCGAAGCGACAAATGCAGGGGTGACGGAGTATAGGGCGGGTGTTTGTGACTCGTGACTTACATATTCTTTATGATCTCGGTTTTATCAAGCTCAATACTCCACATGCCTCTAAGCTGACCTATTTGATACCCGGTGGCTTTATCTTGGGGATAGAGCTCATTTATCTGTGACTGGGTCTCCGGGCTTATTTCTGATTTAGTGCCGTGGCAATTAAGACAGAGTTCAGCTCCTAATAAAATGGGTTTGGTATAGAGAATTTTACCATTATCGAGCATTTGGATATTGTCTCCGGGGGCTTCGTTTTGTTCTACAGAGTAGGCATAGGCGTCGAGAAGATTGGCCTCCAATTCATTTGGCTCATCCTTTGGGTTGCGATAGCGCTGAGAGACGCGACGAATTCGGCTTTTGGTAGCAGTGCTGAGGCTATCCATGAGGGAAAGGGCTTCTACATTACAGAAGGTGACTGCGCCAGGTACGCCATGCGCCTCTATTGCTAGCTGTAAAGTGGCGATCAGTTCCTGCTGGGATATGCGGGATACTTCTCTTCCCGTTTGAAGCGCGGCATTAAGAATCTCACCTTCTTTTACCTGCTTAATTTCCCTGCTTTTTCTCTCATCTTTGAGCGCCTCACTAGTTATTTTTCGCTGTTCCATATCACAGGAAGAGAATAGCATCGTAGCGAATACTATTGAGAGGCAAAAATAGCGAGTCATAGGACTTCTGTTTTCGGGTTCAAATTATCGATGTTCAACTACAGGACTGCATTTTATCATTTTTAGTAGAAGTAATCCACTTTTCGGGGCTGGAAAAACAGGCGACACCATGCATACCTGGTTGCCGAGTTATGATCGGTATTCCTAACGTCTTAGTTAAGTCCTAAATAGGGGGGCCAGGGATATCCACACTTTGACTATACTTTGACTATAGGATCACTATAGGGAGAGTATAGGGTAGCAGGTATCTGAATAAGTAGAAAAATACAAATTACAGCCCAATTTCTAATGTCTCGCCGGAGGATTCTTAAACGCAGAGCAGGAAAATGAAAAAGAGCTACCTTTCAGGGGTAGCTCTCATATAATTATTGTCCGTGATATTAACCACCGTAATGGTAGTCGGTTTCCCACTCCATGAGGGGCTCGGCATCTTCATTTCTTACTTTTGCATTTACGACCTTACCGATGAATACCATGTGATCGCCTTCGGGTGTAACGGCATCATTGAGCTCACACTCAATAAAGGCAGGTACGTCATTCAGGATGGGGCTACCGGTTTCCTTCTCTTCAAAGGAATAGCCATTGATTTTTTCTCCTTCTACATCGGAGCCTTTACTGAAGGCCTTTAGCATATTTAGCTCTGCCTTTCCTACGATGTTAATAGCAAAAGACTGGCTTCTTTGAATGGTCTCGTTCAGGTCACTGTCTTTCTGAATAGCTACCATAACGAGTGGGGGATCAAATGAAATCTGGCTAACCCAGCTTACTGTTCCGGCTGCATAGTAGTCTTTATCTCTGCTGGATAATTCCTCAGCAGGTGCTTTGGTGGTGACTATATAAAATCCGTAGCTGATCTTTTTCAGTGCCAGTGATGCTTGGGTTGATTTATTTTGAGGCTTGTCCATATAATTCGTCTGTTTAATTATCGTCTACAAATCATAAACAGACTACACGGCCTTACTGTTTTAGCAAGTAATTGATAATAATCATGTTATATAAAAAATGCCCGTCTACCTAGGGGTAAACGGGCATTGAAGGGAGATAATGTTTCTATTAGTCTTGGATAATTTTCATCTCAACGCGGCGATTAAGCTCGCGGCCTTCCACTTCCTGGTCATTAGTGGCAATAGGGCGGGACTCTCCATAACCTTTAGCCACAAGGCGATCGGCAGCTATTCCTTTATTAAGCAAATACTGTTTTACACTGTTTGCTCTTCTCTCGGAAAGTCGCTGATTGTATGCGTCTGAGCCGATATTATCTGTATGTCCGGCAATCTCAATTTTTACAGATGGATTGTTTTTCAACACTTCGGCAGTTCTGTTAAGCTCAGGATAGGATTCGGGCTTGAGAGAGGACTTATCGAAGTCAAAGAAAATGTTATTAAGAGAAATAACAGCCTCTTTCTCGATAGGTGCGAGATAGAGATCTTTGGTAATGGTTTGATTGTCGCTCACTTCCCGGAGGTCTATATTGGCATTTTCTGATAGGTAGCCCTCTTTTTCTGCCAGGTACCCATAGAGTTCTCCGTAAGGCAGGATGATACTGTACTTACCTGTTTGGGGGTCGGCCTGGGCTATGCCTACTTCTTCTCCCTGAGGCAGCTTTTCGTAGAAGATTTTTGCTTCAAGGGGTTCGTTGTTCTTTTTATTTCTTACGATACCAGTAATCTTAACGACGGGATCAGGTCTGTAGAAATTAGGCATCCCAAAGCGAAATATATCTACATTTTCTCCTTTCATGCCTCTTGAAAAATAGGCCTCTTCCCCGTTGGCAGGAATAGTAAAGAAAAGGTCATCTTCCGGACTGTTAATATTAGGGCCAAGGTTCATGGGTTCAGACCAACTTGTCCAGGTGTCGTCAAGGCGGCGGGTGACGTAGATATCGAGTTCGCCAAATCCGCTATATCCCTTGGAAGAGAAATAGAGGGTTCTGTCATCGGGGGCCAGAAAGGGTGCTGACTCTACTGATGCTGTATTTACGATATCTCCAAGGTTCAAAGGTTCGGACCATTTACCATCTGACTGCTGGAAGCTTACATATAGGTCACGATCGCCGCGGCTATCATCTCTCTCTACGGACATCAACAGGGTTTTACGGTTGTTGGCCATGAAGAAGTTGGCCTGAGGAGATAGATTGTAATCATTCTCTATTTCTATATTTTCAGGGTCTGACCAGCCACTGCCTTCCCGGTTACTCATTGATACGCCTGCTCGCATTTTGCCATTAGGCATGTATTGGTTACCGAGCAGTACGACCATTGAGCGGCCATCGGGGGTAATAGAACTGATGAAATTGGGGCCTTCATTGTTAAGAGGGGCTCCTATATTGCGGGCCTCACCCCATTCTCCATCGGCGCCTTTTTCCGAGTACCAAATATCCTCCTTGTCTTCGATACCTCCTACGTTGTCGGGGTGATTCTGGCGACTGAAAAACAGCATATTTCCGTCAGGAGAAACCAAAGGCTTAAGCTCATCAAAATCGCTATTAACGTTGGGACCTAATCGTTCTACTGAAAGATTAGGGTTTACTTCAGGGTTTACATTTACCTCCGGTTGTACGGGCTCAGCATCAGGGGAGATGCCAATAGCATCTATGCTGTAATATCCGGGAACAGCGTTCCCGTCGAATTCTACCTTAACAGCGGCTACCGCGTGGGTGGTAAGGTCAAAAAAGACGTTTAGCATTCGGCCGCGATTCGGGTCGGGATTGGCGTTTAGTTCAACCATCTTATACTCATTTCCCTGGGGGTCATAGGTATAAATGGCTTTAACTGCGGTAGGGTTAAAATTTTCAGCGATGGCTACCTGCCTGATACGCATTGGCTGAGAAAAAGCCACTTTCAAAAACTCATCGCGGTTGGGTCTTCTGGGGGTCCATGCATTAGGACTCTCTCCATCTACCGGCAGGGCATCTGGTTTTCCGAGTACCTGGGCAGCACTGTACTGCCTTTCACTCATTTCAGAAGAAAAATCGAGGATTTCCGAAGCCCATTGTACCTCCTGGCCGTATGAGGCCACAGATAGTAACACAAAAATCAATAAAATTGTAAACCTTCTTACCATGCTGTCTTTCCTGGTATTTTCTTACTTAAAAATAAATGCGTGACTCTCAGATAGTAATACTTCAAAAAAGCCTGAACGCTGCTTTACGATCTGAAAATAATGTATTTTATTAATAAAATTACAAGATAAGTTTGTTTTACCTTTTTTAACATATCAGGAGTTCCTGGCAAAAGCAAGTGTATGACTGGCTTTAGCTACCACTGGGTATATTATGGTTCACCTGATTCTAGTATATTGTGCGGAGCCTGTTCGCTCCGGCATGATTTTTTAATATAACCAAACCACCAGCAGTAATAATGCAGGACCATCATCCCCCAAAAGTTTTAATGATAGGCTGGGAGTTTCCTCCCGTATTCACAGGGGGCCTTGGCATAGCATGCCAGGCTATAGCCAGGTGCTTATCTGAAGAAGTAGATTTATCGGTAATTGTTCCCTTGTCCACTGAAGGCTATGAGGAGGAAGGGTATTCTCTCTTTGATACATATAGAAATGCATATACTTCCTCGGAAGTGTATAAAACAGAGGCAGAAATAGTAGCAGAGAAAGGCTCCTGGAGGGATCTTGTGAACAAACACAAGGTAAATGTAGCTCTGGATCCGTACGAAACCGCTGAAGCACCGGTGTTGGCTCCTGTTCCTGCTGTTACGGAAACGGTAAGCGAAAACCCAGCCCTATCCGGTCGCGGGGCCACTTCAAGGGATGAGCTGTTTAGCACTAAAAGCCTCTACGACAAGGATCTGGGACATAGAATAAGCGAATTTGCTAATCGTACTGTGGCGCTGGTAAATGAAAAAGGGCTTATGCCTGACCTTATTTATGCGCATGACTGGATGACTTTTCCGGCTGCACTGTCTCTGAAGGAAGCCACTGGCAAGCGGGTGGTGCTTCATGTACATTCTACAGATTATGACCGAAATGGCGGTGTAAGCTATGGAAACTTTACCTCTCAACTGGAAAAGGAGGCTTTTGAGCTGGCTGATCATATCATAACGGTAAGCAGTTATACGGCTCACCTTTTGGAAACGCGCTATGGTGTATCTCCGGAGAAGATGACGGTAGCTCACAATGGGTATAAGTTCAGGCCGGAGGAAGCAAAAGCTACCTCGTCTTTTTCTGAGAAATTAGTTCTTTTCCTGGGTAGGATCACTGCGCAGAAAGGGCCGGAGTTTTTTTTCAGAATCATAAGTAAAGTGGCAGAAAAAAATGCGGGTGTACGATTTGTGATGGCTGGTACGGGTGATCGCCTCAAAAGTGCTATAGAGGCAAGCGCGTTCTCAGAAATTGCTCATAAGATTCATTTTACTGGCTTTTTGAATAGGGAGGAGGTTTATAAGCTTTATAGCATGGCGGACATTTATTGTATGCCGAGCGTGAGTGAGCCATTTGGGCTTACGGCACTGGAGGCGGCATCTATGGGCTTGCCTTGTGTACTTTCTAAACAATCAGGGGTGGCTGAGGTATTGGAAGGAGCCCTTACGGCTGATTACTATGATGTGGATGCTTACGCACGTCATATTCTGAAACTCCTGGAAGATGAGGATTTATACAGTGATGTGGTAGAAAGACAGCTAATGGCCACTAAAAAACTGACTTGGGAGGCTGGCTGCACCCAGATAATGAATGTCTTTCGCACACTGTTAACCGATTCTGAATAATATGCCTGCAGTTAGTTTATTTTTCCAGGTGCATCAGCCATTCAGGCTGTATCCTTATAAGTTTTTTGACATTGGATCGGGACGGGAGTATGTGAACACTTATCTGAATGAGGAGATTCTGGATAGAGTAGCGGATAAGTGCTACTTACCAGCCAACCACATGATGCTGGACCTCATCAACCAAACAAAAGGCGCTTTTTCAGTGGCTTTTTCTATATCTGGTACGGCACTGGAGCAATTTGAGGCTTACAGGCCTGATGTGCTGGACTCTTTTAAGGAGCTGGCCGCCACTGGGCATGTGCGGTTCCTGGGGGAAACTTACTATCACTCTCTGAGCTTTTTCTATGACCGTAAGGAGTTTGTCCGCCAAATAGAGCGGCACAGGGAAGCTATAGAAAATCATTTTGACCAGAAACCGGAAATTTTCAGAAATACTGAACTGGCTTGCCAGAATGACCTGCTGGAAGTAATAGAACAACATGGTTTTAAGGGCATTGTCACGGAGGGGCTCGAGTGGTTTATTCCTCCTTCAATTGGTCACCCTAATACGGTATACAAAGGGGTGGGTGGAACAGAGACAAGGATATTACTGAGGAATCACCACCTGAGTAATGACGTTGGCTACCGGTATACGGACCAGAGCTGGAAAAAGTACCCACTGACTGCCAGAAAATATGTGAATTGGCTTGCTAAAGAGCCGGGGGAGGTGGTAAATCTGTACATGGATTACGAAACGATAGGGGAACACCACGCTGAATCCAGCGGCATATTTAATTTTTTCAGGGAGTTCGGGCAGAAATGGAGCGTGAATGAGGGCTTTATTTTACCGGAAGACTCATTGAAAAAAATACCTGCAAAAACGGAACTGGATATCTATAGTCCTATTAGCTGGGCGGATACGGAAAGGGATCTTTCTGCATGGAATGGAAACCCTCTGCAAAAGGCTGCTTTGAAGCGACTTTATGAGTTGGGGGATATGATCAGGCCTCTGCAAAATAAGGAAATGGATGACCTATGGTCAGTATTACAATCCTCGGATCATTTCTATTATATGAGCACAAAACAGCAGCATGATGGGAAGGTCCATAGTTATTTTAGCCCGTATCCCACGCCTTATGATGCTTACGTATACTTTATGAATGTGCTTTCTGACTTTGAGCTGAGGGCCAGAAAAATGATAGAGGCGTCATAAAAAAACCCGGGGGTACCGGGTTTATTATTTTATCTGCCAAACAGATTTTTGAGATAATCTCCTGCCAGGGAGAGGTAATTTATATACGGTGACTCGTCCTGACCCAAGGTCAGGACTCTATTGGTCTCTACCTGTACAGATAAGATAACTCCGCTTTCATACAGACTGGTATTCCATTGTTTCAAAGAAGATAACCAACCTTCATCTGATTGAGGGAAGTTATAGGTGGTAATTTCTCTAAAGGTTTTCTGAGAGGGAATATTCAGAATCAGATTCCCTTTCTCATCATTGGAAAGGGTGACGGTTTCATCCCCGTGAACCAGGCTTAAATTGGCAGCAATATCTAGTTGATTTCTCAATGAATTTTAAAATAGGGTAAGAATTTGATGCAATAGGTTTGTACTAGCCTAATGCTTTTCAGGCTTTTGCACTGGTAGCAGAGCTTTCATTGGTTTTGATCCTTAGCTTTCCATTCATTTTCCAGTGGGCATGAGTGGCATTATCGCCGGCTTTACCGGGTACATAGAGATCAAAATCATCAAACTCATATGTGATCTCGGCGTTTCTTCCGGTAAGCTTATCGTATAGTCCACCGGCTAGCTCGGGCCAGGTTTGTGTTTCATTAGCCATATTGCATCTACTTTAGGTATAAAAATTATTACCCTTTAATAAGAGATGCGGTCACCGAATTGTTTGCTAATCAACTAATTGCGCGGGAGAATTTTTGACGGCTATACCAGATACCCACCGCCAGCAGCAGGTTATAAATGATCATTAACATGGAGTGAATGTGCCATACCTGCTTCATCACATCAATATACTGGAGGGCGAGGTAGCTGCTGAAGATATACATGAATAGGCTACCGGAAAAGTAGAATAGTACGGCGGTGCTTACCCAGAAAGCAGGCTCTTTTTCAATGTAAAAAACATTAAGGTCGGTGAGCAGCTTGCGAAAATAGATGAGGCTGAAGGCTACAAGCATGAGGCTTTCTAAAGCCCTGGGAACGTCTGAGTATTCATACCAGCCTTTTATAAAAGTGGCATAGAGGAAGGTGAATGCAACAAATACGTGAATACTGATCTTAATAAACCGTTTTAGCCGGGGCTCTCTGAACAAGTGGTAGTACATAAGGCTAAGCAAGGTAAACTCAGCCATGGTGAGGATATTGAGCAGAGGCAGGTTATTCACTTTTTGGTAGCCGAGATATACCATGCATATCTCTACCAAAAAGGAGGTATAGACCAGGTAAGCGAGAAACTTGACCTCTCTGTGGTGGAACCTTATGGTAACCAAAGCCAGAAGCAGTGGTATGAATACGGAAAAGGTGGATAACTTGGAGAGAAAAGGTATGTTTTCCATTGGTATAGAAAGTGCTGCAGGCAATAGATTCTGGCTGCTTATACGCCTCTGTCGCTTTCCGTTTTTCCCAGTTTGAAAGCGATAATCTTAATCCTTAGACAAATACATAACAAAAAAGCAAAAGGCTTATTCATTATTAGATTCCTCTTGAAACGCCACTATCCATAAAACCCATTATGACATGTACCATTCCGGGGTTAGTTTTCCAGCTTCTCTGATACCAATCTGCGTAACTTCCTCCGGATAGAACAGGAAGAATCTTTCTTTTTTATTCAATTATTACATTGAATAATGGTGACTAATATAGAAAAGGTTTGGTTTAACTAGAAGAATTTGCAAAAATTATTTTACTAAACAAGCAAAACATTACATATCCGGACGCTAAATAATCGCTAAAAGAAGCTTTATATGAAGATACCTCTGCAACTCATCCCCACTTTACGTAAAGAAACACCCGGAACTGCGTGTGTGACGCACTTAAACAATGCAGGTGCCTCTCTGATGCCAACGCCTGTGTATGAGGCGGTAAAAGCTTACCAGGAGCATGAGCTGACAAGGGGTGGATACGAGGCGGCGGCTGACCATGAGGCTGAACTGAACGCAACTTATGACAGTGTGGCAAGGCTCATTGGTGCGGAACGTGATGAGATAGCTATTGTCGAGAATGCCACATTTGCCTGGCATCAGGCATTTCACAGCTATCCCTGGAAAAAGGGGGATAATATTGTGACCAGTCACACGGAGTATGCTACGAATTTCATAAGCTTTTTACAGGTTAAAAAAAGGTTTGGCATAGAGGTAAAAGTGGCAATGCGGGGAGACTCAGGGGCTGCAGATCCGCAGCAAATCCGCAAGCTGATAGATGGCAAAACGAGGATGATCGTGCTTACGCATATTCCTACAAATAATGGGCTGGTGAATCCGGCTGAGGAAATAGGGGATATTGCCGAGGAAGCTGGTGTCATGTATTTGCTTGATGCCTGCCAATCTGTAGGGCAGTACCCTGTAGATGTAAAAGCGGTCAAATGCGACCTGCTATCGGCTACAGGCAGGAAGTATTTACGGGCGCCAAGAGGTACGGGCTTTTTATACGTAAAAAAAAGTGTCCTGCAGACACTGGAACCAATGTTTCTGGATTTGCATGGGGCAGAATGGTCTGCAGCAAATACTTATGAGGTACGTGCAGACGCTCGCAGATTTGAAAACTGGGAAACGAATAAGGCTCTCACACTAGGCCTTAAAGCAGCCGCTGAGTATGCTATTAATATTGGTCCGAAAGGCATATGGGAACGGATAGTGTACCTGGGGGGAATGCTCAGGGAAAAGCTTATCAATGAGATAGAGGGGGTAAGCATAGAGGACATAGGCGCAACCCAGGGGGGGATTGTCACTTTTACTATCAAAAATCAGCCCTGTGAGAGGGTAAAGGAATATCTGCAGGAGAGGAAAATAAATGTTTCTGTCTCTCACAGATCCAGCACGCGGCTGGATATGGAGGCGAGACACCTGGAAGGTGTCATGAGGGCCTCGGTGCATTACTACAATAACGAAGAGGATCTGGAAAAACTTACGAAAGCTCTTAAGGCCTTCACAAGTAGCTAAATAGGCTTTCTATAAGCAGATCATAAAAAATATCCGCTCATAGTAAGCTGGGGATAGATGGTAATTTATTCACATATCTTTATTTTGCATACGATAAGCATTTTGTGAATATTTTATTTACTAGTTTAGACCAGTGACCATCGATCTGTTAGCTGCAACTTTTTCAGAAGACCCTTACAGGGAATATGACCGGATAAGAGATGCCGCAGGCGTTTACTATGATAAAGCTGCTCAAAGTTTTGTTGTAGCAGATTACGAAGGCGTGAATCAGCTCGTGGGTCAATCGGCTATCTCACCTTACTCCTATCTGTGGGAGGTAGAATCTGTTGAGGCAAAGCAACCTCTTATACCGGGGGAAAGTCCGTTTATACTTGCTTCGGCTTCTGCACCTAAAGGGCTACCGGGCCTGGAAGGGATAAAATCAATTATTGAGAAAAATTCTGAGGACCTTCTCTCCCGAATTAGTAGTGGATTGAGGTTTGATCTGGTTAGGCAATTCTCCTCCTTATTACCTTATGGCATATTTGCCGATATAACGGGTATATCGAGAACGGATATACCAAGATTGCAGCATTGGCATGCTGCTTTTCTGGATATGCTGAAAAATATTGAGCGGAACCCGGACATAGCAGTAAATAGTGAGAATAGCCGCTCACAGATGCGCCGCTACTTCGATGGAGTAAGTGAGTATAATGACCGGGATAACGCTCCTTTTGAATGGTCTGACCTGGGTGAAAGAAGAGATCCGGCCCTGGGCGCCTTACTTATGTGTGGAGGTATGCACTTTGAAGAGGCCTTTGCCCGATATATGCTTTACCTGGCTAATAATAAGGCTGTAAGAAAAGAGGTTCTCTCAAATGATGAGGTAGCCTTGAATGTTCTGCGTGAGATATATCGCTGCTTTGCTCCCAGGCCTATTATTATGGTTCAAAATCACGAGGATATCCTCCTTAAAGGGATAGAAATACCCAAAAGTAGCCGCATCAATTTGCTTGTTTCGGCTGCCAACCGTGATGAGACGGTATTTTCTGCCGGGGCTACACCTGAGCCGTATGCAGAATCCGGCAACGGGCCTATGGTATTTACAGGCAGTCAATTTCCACTGAGTAATGTAAGCAATGAGTATCACGTTTACGCAGCCAGAGTAAGCAACCTGATTGCTGTTATTGCTTCCAGGCAAATATTTACAAGATTTTCCGATCTGGAATTTCCTGAATCGGCTAACTGGGTGCGATCCCGGTCACTGGTGGCACAGCTTGCGAGAACATAAAAAAAGGACAGAATAAAATCCTGCCCTTTTTCATCGCTAAACCTAACCTAACACAATTTCTACAAGCAGATTTTCTATTAAAAACCTGCAAAGATTTTCCAATAAATTTTTGACCAGGGGATATTGAATGCACATTGCCTTTGATAAAGGCAAAAAATCAATTGTGCACAGAAACCAAAGATGGCTTCGAAAGACATGTTAGCTGGTCAAAAATCCTCACAACCGAAATTCATCTCCGGCTTATGAAGTTATTTAGTGCCAAATTAGCGCTGCTTAATTCCATGCCCAAATGGAATTGACCGGATTCCATTTTCATGTAAGATGTTTCGGTATTGACTCCGTATTTAAATCCATTCTCTGAAGGGATTGCCGCAAAACCTCCACGCATACAGATATTATTTCTATGTTACCCCCCCTGGATTAGCTAAAAATAATGAGTGGGCTTAGCGTAATTTTGTGCACTAATCATTGCAAACGATTAGCATAATGTTGCATATTGAATCAATAGTCTATATCCAATGCCTTTCAAAGCCCTGCTTCTCCTTCTATTTTCTGTGTATCCAATTGCTCTGCAAGCTCAGCACCCTGATGTTAATGTACTTACTGCAGACTCTATGCATGGCCGTGGATATGTAATGGAAGGCATGCAAAAGGCTGCGGACTATGTGGCTTCAGCGTTTGAAGAACTTGGCCTTTTACCTTTACCTGAAACAAAGGGATACTTTCAGTATTTCAGTCATCCGGTGAATACATTTCCGGGGGAGGTTTCTCTTAGCATTAACGGCAATCTACTGCAGCCAGGTGCAGATTACCTGGCAGACCCTGCCTCTCCTTCGATTGCAGGGCGATATGTTTTACATACTACAAAAGGGATGCCGCCCACGGATAATAGCCTTATTGTGATAAGGGATACATTTGCCAGTACAGAAAGATACAATCGCATACTGGAAGAGATCCGTAACTACTGTGCCCTGGAAAATACGCCGGGTGCAGGGGCCATCCTGGTTACGCAGCGTAAACTGACGTGGTCTGTAGCGACTGAACAATACGCTAAGCCTCTGCTGATCATTAAGGAGAACGCTTGGATAGATAGGGCTGAGAATATTGATATAAGGGTAGAAGCAAGGTTTGTTAGTGATTTTAGGGCTGCCAACGTGATGGCCATAGCGAGGGGGACCCAACAGGATAGTACTGTAATTATAGGGGCACACTATGACCACCTGGGCAGAATGGGCAGGAAAACTCTCTTTCCCGGTGCTAATGACAATGCGAGTGGCACGGCCATGTTGTTGGATTTGGCGAGGTACTTTAGTGTGCACCGGCCCAGGTATAACATGGTGTTTGTCGCATTTGCCTCAGAAGAAGCTGGCCTAATTGGTTCACGGTTTTTTACTGAAAACCCGCCCACACCTCTGGAACAGGTAAGGCTTATGATAAACCTGGATCTCACCGGTACAGGGCAGGAAGGTATTACGGTGGTCAATGGCAGTATTTTACATGGTATCTTTGATGAGCTTCAGTCTTTAAATGAGCGTAGGGAGTTGCTTCCTGTAATTAAGCCAAGGGGAGAAGCCTGTAATAGTGACCACTGTCCTTTCTATAATAAGGGTGTACCAGCGATATTTATCTATACCATGGGGGGAATCAAGGCGTATCATGATATTTACGACCGTGCAGAAACGTTACCTCTCACAGAGTTTATTAATCTGAAGCGTCTCCTAATCGAATACATTTCATCTTTATGAATACGATAAAAACCATAGCACTGGTAGCCCACGACAACAAGAAAGCAGATCTTATGGAATGGGCGATCCATAATAAATCTATCCTGAGTAATTATGAGCTGGTAGCGACAGGTACTACAGGCAGACTACTGGAAGAGGAAACGAAACTACCAATTAAAAGGCTACGAAGCGGACCGCTTGGCGGAGACCAGCAACTGGGGGCGATGATAGCAGAGCAAAAGGTAGACCTGCTCATTTTCTTCTGGGATCCGCTGGAGCCTCAGCCACATGACCCGGATGTAAAAGCCCTTCTACGCATAGCGGTGGTCTGGAACTTACCGGTAGCATGCAACCGTACTACTGCTGATATGCTGATAGCCAGCCCTGTACTAAGCGATAAGAGCTACCAAAGGAAGTTACCCGACTTTCAGAATTACATAGAAAGAAAAGTTTAGCCACAATTATTAGCATATCTTGCATTTATACTAAATTTTTTATCCTGCTGATTAGCATACCCCACTGAATAAAATTTCTTCTGAAGGCCAATAGGAAATACTCTAAACGCATATTACCTAACACTAAAAGCATAAAACGCCTGATATAGGGGATTAACTGCTATGTCAACTGATTTAGCAAATACTTTCGGCCCAGATCAACGCCCGAAAGTATGCGATTCAGATATGGACTGGTATCAGATATATCCGTGATAGAACGAAAGCTGCAGGCTGCCTTCAGAAGCAGCGGATATGAAAAACAATTTAATGCCTCGGCAGGTATGGTTATGCCTGTGGTATATGACGAGGGCCACCTGGATTTTGTCCGCTGGGGAGGCAGGGGTATTTCTGCAGTTGCCGCTACCTCTGGCATAGTCAGGCACCCGAGGTTCAGACACGCGGTCAGAAACCGGCGGTGCCTTGTGCCTGCTAATTATTGGCTACTGCTGGGGAACCCACCTTACCTCATGCATTCGCTAACGGACCGGCTGGTTACCTATGCCGGCATCTGTAACAGCTATCCTCATCCTACCATAGAAAACAGGTATGTAACGTGCTACTCCATCATCCTCTGTCCGGCGCCAGACAAACTTCGCTCACTGGTAAACTATGTCCCGGTCACAATACAGGCGGGTGACAGGCGAAAGTGGCTTAAAAAAACGGCCTCGCTGAACCAGGTAACACGGTTGCTTTCACCGGACAGGGCGGCAGATGGTTTTCCGGTAGATCCCATGATCAATGACCCGTCACTAAACAACCGGGAGGCCATTAATCCTACAGGGCCTACGATAGACCAACACATCACCCTGATAAGGAGAAAGCAAACTGAGGAATTACGGACGGACAGGCGCAGGTATAAAGAAATGGTAGGCACTGCAAAGGAGAGAAAGGTAGTGGAAAAAAGACATGAGTCATGAAAAATTAATCTCCTGCTTTCCTCAAACCATCCCATATTTTAAGCAGTTAGGGAATAATGAGCAGAAAACGAACCATCTTTTGGCTCAGGAACGATCTGCGACTTCATGATAACCACGCCCTGGTAACCGCACTTGAAAAAGCGGATGAGATCGTGCCTGTTTATTGTTTTGATCCCCGGCACTACCACACTACAAGCATCGATTATCCGAAAACGGGCAGCTATCGCGCCCAATTCTTATTGGAAACCCTTACTAACCTCCGCGACAACTTCAGAAAACGCGGGGGTGATATCATTATCCGGCAGGGCCTTCCGGAAAAAATCATACCTGATCTGGCTGAGCAGTATGAAGCGAGAGAGGTAGTAGCTTCTAAGGAAGTAACTACAGAAGAGGTAAAGGTGGAGGATAAATTAGAAAAAGCTCTGTATGCAAAGGGTAAATCTTTTACTATGGTGTGGCAGTCTACCCTGTTACATGTGGATGATATCCCCTGGCCTGTACGAAACCTGCCGGATACGTTTACTGATTTTAGAAAGGAAAGTGAAAGGTCTGTGGAGGTAAGAGACCTCCTTCCGGTACCTGACACCCTCCCGGTACCCCCTGACCTGGTGCCTGGTGAAATCCCTCACCTGGAAGACCTGGGGCTGGAAGAAACTGCCATAGATGAGAGGGGTGTACTGCATTATAAAGGTGGGGAGGATGAAGGACTTAAGAGGCTTCAGGCTTATATATGGGAGAAAGACTGCCTGAAATCATATAAGGAAACACGAAATGGTATGCTGGGGGCTGACTATAGCTCTAAGTTCTCTGCCTGGCTGGCAAATGGCAGCATTTCCCCACGAAAAATATATGCGGAGGTAAAACGCTACGAAGAGGAGCGAAGGAGTAATCAGTCTACCTACTGGATGATATTTGAATTGCGCTGGAGAGACTACTTCCGATTTGTAGCAAAGAAATATGGAAATCTCCTTTTTGTAAAAGGGGGCCCTAAACAGAAAACCCTGGAAATGAATAATGATGAGGAGAAGTTCAAATGCTGGGCGGAAGGCAGAACGGGCATACCGTTTATAGACGCGAATATGAAGGAGATCGCGCTGACAGGGTATATGTCTAACCGAGGACGGCAGAATGTGGCGAGCTTCCTGGTTAAGGACTTAAAAGTAAACTGGATCTGGGGTGCATCGTATTTTGAAAGTATGCTGATAGACTATGACCCATGCAGCAACTGGGGAAACTGGTGCTATGTAGCGGGGGTAGGAAATGACCCACGTGAAAACAGGTACTTTAACATAATGAGCCAGGCAAACAGGTATGATGGTAAAGGGGAGTATGTAAAACACTGGCTCCCTGAGCTAGAACCCCTACCTGCGTCGGCGGTACACCATCCCGGATACCTGAGGGAAAAAGAGCTTGCAGGTTACGGTATCCGGCTTCCGGAAGATTATCCGGAGCCAGTGGTGGATTTTGACAAGTGGCTGTAAACTAGCGGATGAGGTCTACAAGCCTGAAATAATCCAGCATAGTTTTTCTGAAAACCTCCCTCTCCTCTTTATCTGAAAACAGGGGCATGGGTTCACCTTGTACCATGATGGTGAATTCATGTCCATCCTGAATGCTCGTATAGATATCCACAGCCGAGCGGAAATTATCCTCTTTATTACCTCCGGAAAAAATGTATTTACCTGAATTATCCGCGTCCGGATCTAACCAGTTTACCACAAGGCTATCTTCCGAATCAAGAAATTCATTGGTCTCAAGGAGGATGTACGCTTCATCATGTGCCCAATTAAGCGCTATGGCAGGATACATTACAGCATGGTCTGTATCAGACGACCTGTCTTCTAATCTGAATATTTCTACGTTTGAGCCTGCAAGACCCTGTTTTTCATAGCTGGTCTGGCGGACATTTTTGAAAAATAATTCAGAGGCATCAGAAGTAGTGAAGCGGACATTATCACGTGATACACGCTTATCTTTATCGCCACTACACGCAGCGATAAGGAGTAACAGTATGATACTGAGATATTTCATTGAGGCAAAACTTAATTTATTCAGTCCTTGTTAGCTTCCAAATTATAAGGTTTTCCTATATTTTCGAAGAATCGTGTGAATTGTGTGTGACAGGCCTGTTGCATAGACTCCATTTATCAGCATTTCTTACATGACTGTTATTTGGAAGTCAAATAGCTTTATTTTCAGGTCTTGTAATATGATTTTTGTTGGACAGAGAATACAATCTCTCCCGTTCGGCGCGTTGTATGAAAGCGCACCGGCAACGAATGTGTTATTTTAGGTTTATTGGATAAACAGAACAGGTTATGAAAAATTTTGTGAGACTAGCTCAGGGGCTATCGGTCTGTCTGCTTGCAGCAGCTACACTGACCGGTTGTTCCAAAGGCAACCCAACGGCCAAAAACCCGGGGCCTATTAGTACTGCTACCGGTCTTGCCTACAATGATGACGGTGGATTTCAGGTAAAAGAATTTCGTGGCCAGCCCGAAGGCCCTAACCTCGTCTTTATACAAGGTGGTCGTACCACACTCGGATCTTTCGAAGAAGATGTAGCCTACACACGCGATAACCTGGAAAGAACGGTTACCGTAGCGTCTTTTTACATGGACGAAACCGAGGTAGCGAATATCCACTGGCTAGAGTATCTATTCTACGTAAAAGTAGACTCCTCAAGAGAATTTTACAGATCTGCTTTGCCTGATACGACTGTATGGGCCCGCGATCTTGCTTATAATGACCCTTATGTAGATCATTACCTTCGCTATCCTGGTTTCCGCTATTTTCCTGTGGTTGGTGTAAGCTGGAAACAGGCAAATGACTACTGTAAGTGGAGAACGTCTGTAGTTAATTACAACCTGTATGAGCAGTCTGGCCTTGACGAAATTCCTGCTGAAGTAGGTGGCCGTATTCCTCTGGAAACAGGCGTGGTTCTGCCTGACTACCGTCTCCCTACTGAAGCTGAGTGGGAATATGCTGCTCAGGCTCTTATCGGTACGCAGTGGCTGGACGAGAACCAGACGCACAAAAGGCTTTATCCATGGGATGGTCACGCTCTGCGTAACCCTTACGGAAAACAAATGGGTTACTTCATGGCTAACTTCAAACGTGGCCGTGGTGACTACGCCGGTATTGCTGGTAAGCTGAATGACGGCGCCATGATCACTGCTTATGTTTACGAATACCCTCCGAACGATTTCGGTTTGTATAACATGGCAGGCAATGTTAACGAATGGGTGCTTGACGTATATCGTCCGCTTTCATTCCAGGACTTTGAAGATATGAACCCTGTTCGCCGTGATGGTACACTGGATCCTTCTACCGGATATGATTCCAGAAGCAATCCCCGTGATACCAGAAGTGGTGTATATAACTCACTCGTTACTGATAATGTAAGGGTATATAAAGGCGGTAGCTGGAAGGATGTAGCTTACTGGATGTCTCCCGGTACCAGAAGGTATTTGGAAGAAGATTCCTCAACTGCTACTGTAGGCTTCCGTTGCGCCATGATCCGAGCAGGTACTAACTACTAATTGCATTCAATAAATCTAAAATAAGAAAGAGGCTCAATGAGCCTCTTTTTTTTATTCCCCTGCAGCAAGCGCTGCCACGCCTACCTCGCTGGCGCCTGCCTGATACAATACCTCCATGCAGGCCAGCAGGGTAGCTCCTGTCGTGATCACGTCATCCACCAGCATGATCCGTCTTCCTTCAACCACTTCCTTTTTGACATTACCAAATGCTCCGCTTAAGCTTTCCATACGCTCGAGCCTTCCTTTTTTAGTTTGGGTGGATGTCTTTTTTATCCTCTGAAGGGCATGTTCTTCTATCGGAATATTAAGTGAAGCTGCTAAACCATACCCAAAATGAGCGCTCTGATTATATCCTCTTTTTCGTAATCTGGTGCTGTGAAGAGGAACCGGAATTATCACATCGCTTCGCTTATCGTACCCGGCTTCGGAAAGGATAAACCCGTAATATTTACCAAGCATGGACCCGATCTCTGGTACGTTACCATATTTAAGCTGGTGGAGCAGCCTCTGTACCCGTCCGCTTTTGGTAAACTTATAATAGGCTACTGCGTATGCTATGGGAGCAAAACCGTGAAACCTGATAGCAAGGGGGCTCTCATGTTCCACGTGGAAATTAGTGAGGGGCAGGTCCATTCTGCAGCCAGTGCATATCAGATCTTCGCCTTTGACTAGTGGAGTATGGCACGCCTCACAGCAGGAGGGGTAGATCAGGGAAAGAAAATCCGATAACATAGCTGATTATTTTTAGTAAAATTAAGGAAGAGTGAGCTTGTCACAAACTGACAGTGACCATTTCCTTTAAGACTCTATATTTGCATTCTCAATTATATCAAATGAGCATAGTAGACGAATTCAATGACTACAGAAGCCGGATGAACGATAAGATCACGTCTTCTGATAATAAAGTACTGAAGAGGATATTTAACCTCGACACAAACGCTTTTTCTGAGGGGGCGCTGGACAGAAGAACCAAAGAAATGCTCGGCCTTGTATCTTCCATGGTATTACGGTGTGACGATTGTATCAGGTATCATCTTGGAAAATGTAAAGAAGAGGGACTGACTACAGCCCAGGTATATGAGATTTTTGCAATAGCCAACCTTGTGGGAGGTACCATAGTGATCCCTCATCTCAGGAGGGCAGTAGAATATTGGGAGGCTTTGGGAGAGGAGGATAATGGCTGATAAATCTCAGCGTGATCTAGAACTGGAAAAAAAATGGTTCCGTCTGCTTTCTGCTCTTGAGAAAACCATAGGTAAGAGGCCGGCGGACATGAATGGCGTGCTCTTTCTTATAGGTGTGCAGGAGCTAGGCAGGGGGGCAATGCCTTTCAGTAAGGAAGAAAAGCAGGACCTGATGCATATAGCTATATGTAAAGTACTGAGCCTTTCAGGGTTTTATGAGTTGGAAGGCCTGGACGAGGAAGGGTGGCCCCACTGGAAGGTAGTGAAAAAACTTCCCCGACTGGATCTGAAGGAACAGGAGAAAATGCTTCAGATGCACGTAATTGATTATTTCGAACACGAATACGGATACTCTTTATAGTGGCAGTAAAGATCATAAGCTATAACGTAAATGGCATAAGGGCCGCCATGAATAAGGGCCTGATCGAATGGCTGAAGGCCACAGATGCAGATATTCTTTGCCTGCAGGAGCTAAAAGCCATGCAGGAGCAGGTAGACCTGGAGGCCTTTCGCTGCTTGGGGTACCGGCACATCGCCTGGCATTCGGCAGAAAAAAAAGGATACAGCGGTGTAGCCATACTTTCCCGGATCGAACCTGAAAATGTCACTATTGGCTGTGATATGCCGGTATATGACTGTGAGGGCCGGGTGGTAGTAGCAGATTTTGATGGCTTTTCACTCATGTCCGTCTATATGCCCAGCGGCAGCAGTGGCGATCTGCGTCAGGAATTTAAAATGAAATGGTTGAGTGACTTTGAAAATTACATTGCAGAACTAAAGCAGGAAAAGACAGATTTGGTTATCTGCGGTGATTTCAACATTTGTCATCAGGCTATAGACATTCATAACCCGGTTAGTAATAAAAATAGCTCAGGCTTCCTGCCGGAAGAGAGGGATTGGATGTCTGCTTTTATCGATAGCGGATTTATAGATACTTTCCGTCATTTGAATCCTAACCCTCATCATTACACCTGGTGGAGCTATCGTGCCGGTGCCCGTAAGAAAAACCTGGGCTGGCGAATTGACTACCACATGATCAGCGAAAGCATGCAAAACAGGCTAAAACGCTCAGTTATACTGCCTGATGCTGTACATTCTGACCATTGTCCGATACTTCTGGAAATCGAGTAGCATTTTAATTTTTTGATACGATAGGCTTTTTCGGTATTTTTTAGTTTTTAACTGATATTAGTTTGATGAAAAGGTCTGTATCACTCGTCATGCTACTTTTTACCAGCGCACTTTTTTTGACGTCGTGTGCCGGAGGAAATAGAGATGAAAGCATTTCCGGAGATAAGGAAGGGTATCGTGAAGCCAAAGGAAACCGATTTTACGGAGGTATATTAAAGGTAAATGAAAGCGAATACATTCGTAATCTATTCCCGCACAATATAACTGACGTTTACTCCTATCGCGTAGCTTCGCAGGTTTATGAAGGGCTATTCAAGTTCAATTCAGAGACTCTGGAGGTTGAAAAGAATTTGATAGACAGCTATACGGTAGATGAGAGTGGTACCAAATACAAGTTTAATCTTAAAAAAGGTGTTTTCTTCCATAATGATCCTTGCTTTACTAACGGGCAGGGAAGGGAGTTTGTAGCCGAAGACGTAGCATACTGTTTTACCCGCCTGGCTACCCCTCACAGAAATAATCAAAATGCAGCTATATTCCGTGGGTTGATAGCCGGTGCCGAGGAGTGGTATAAAGCTGCTCAGGCAGGCAATAGACCATCCGGATTTCTCAAGGGCATCCAGGTATTAGACCGTTATACGGTAGAGATCACCCTGACAGAACCTAATGCGATATTTCCGGTACATTTGGCAAGACCTCCCTGCTTTATTTATCCTAAGGAGGCAGAAAAGAAATATGGTCAGGAGCTGAGAATAAAAGCGGTGGGTACAGGCCCGTTCACTATGGGTGAGGTAAGTGAGGATATCAGTATCCTGCTCAGACGTAATGAACGCTACCATGGTGAGGATGAATTTGGGAATCAGCTACCTTTCCTTGACGCTATTAGCATACAGTTTTTAAAGGACAAAAAGTCTGAGTTACTTGAATTTAAAAAGGGTAACCTTGATCTTATCTACCGCCTACCCACGGATTATATTATTCAGATTCTTGAAGAAAGTGCCAGCAAACAGGGTGAATACAGCCAGTATAATCTGCAGCGTGTGCCTGAAATGGTCACGCAATTTATTGCCTTCCAAAACAGAAATAGTGCATTTGATGATGTCCAGGTCAGAAAAGCCTTTAATTATGCCATTGATCGGCAAAAAATCCTGGACTTTGTGCTGAATGGGGAAGGTTTTGCACCCGGCCATCATGGCATAACTCCTCCGGTATTTAGCCAATATGACATCCATAATATACCCGGCTATTCTTTCAATCCTGACTCAGCGCGTTTCCTTCTAAAGGCGGCCGGCTATCCTGATGGTAAAGGGTTTCCTTCCGTAGAGTTAATCCTTAATGCAGAGGGGGAAAGGAACACTAATGTGGCTGTGGAAATACAAAAGGAGCTTAAGGACAACCTGAATGTAGATGTAAAACTAACGGTATTGCCATTTGCTCAGATGCTGGATATGGGCTACAAGGGTAGTTTTGATATGATGCGGGCAGCATGGTATGCGGATTACCCTCACCCGGAAAGTTTTCTCTGGCTTTTTTACGGAAAAAATGTCCCTACTGATCAAAGTAAGGTCTCATATCCGAATATGATGCGCTACAATAACCCAAGGTTCAACAGGCTGTATGAACAGGCCTTGGCCAAAAAAGACATAGCAGAAGCGGAGGAATTACTTGCAAGAGCTGAGAAGGTTATGATCAAGGATGCTCCTGTGATCATTCTTTGGTATGACGAAGGATACCGTCTGTTGCATTCGTACGTACGAAACTTTCCTAATAATGGCATGCAGTACAGGGATTATGCGGAAGTATATTTTCAAAGAGCCAAAAAACTGGAAACTATGTAGACAGGTCTGACCGTTTGAAGATATAGAGATAAAAGCCTCAGGCGGACCGGATATTAACTATGAGCCAACCCAATTCCATACAAACACTACTAAAGAAACTCAGAGAGTACAAAAAGAAGTACTATCTGAATAAGCTGCTTAAAGGAAGCATAGTAGCACTTGCCCTTCTACTCACTGCATTTCTGTTTGCTAATTCGGTAGACTATGGGTTCAAATTACCCTCTGCCGGGAGAACAGTGCTTGTAGGAATATTTATAGTGATTACGGCAATCACCTTAGTTTGGTATGTAATTCGGCCAGCTTATAAACTGCTCACAAATGAGCGTCAGCTTAGTAACCGACAAGCGGCACAGCAAATAGGCCACTACTTTCCTGATATCAGCGATAAGCTCCTAAATACTTTGCAGCTTGCTGAAATATCTGATAGGGAAAATGCCTTGGTGCAAGCAAGTATCAGGCAAAGAACTAAGGAAATAACGGTTGTGCCCTTTACCTCTGCAGTAAACTACGGGGAAAATAAACGTTATCTGCGCTATGTAATAGCTCCTGCAGCGTGTATCCTTATTATTATGCTTTTTGTCCCTCAGTTATTTACTGAGAGTACACCCAGGCTTATCAGATTCAATACTGAGTTAGTGGAAGAAGCCCCATTTTCGTTTGGCATTCCACAGGATCTCAGGGCATTTCGTAATGAGGATTATGAACTGGCTATTGATCTTCAAGGCAGTAGCATCCCCGAGAATGCTTATATAGAACTCAACGGCCGCCGCATAAAGATGAAGCCCGGCAACCAAACCGGTAGATTTACGCATACTTTCACTCGTGTAAAACAGGACCTTGATTTTTCAATTGAGGCAGCCGGCTTTTCAGCAGGTACCCACAGCCTTGAGGTAGTAGACCGGCCTGACCTGAAAAACTTCGATGTCAGCCTTAACTACCCGGCTTATTTAGGTCTTGAAAACAAACGATTAACCAATGTGGGAAACCTGCAGGTACCGGAAGGAACCAAAATAAAATGGATCTTCAGCACATTGGCAAGTGATGAAATGGAGGTTAATTTTAGTACTGAGAGCAATAATTTTCCAATTAAAAAGGATTCCGAAGAAATATTTGAAATAGAAAAGCAGGTTTTTGAGACTCAGTCTTATGACATTACGCTGAAAAACGAATTCAGTGAGAATAAAGAGAAAATACGGTACACCCTGGATGTCATCAAAGATAAGTCTCCCCAGATTACGCTTGAGACTCTCCAGGATACGGTACTATTTAATTATCTCATCGTTGGAGGAAATATTAGTGATGACTATGGTATTAGTGACCTGGCGCTTTACTATCGTCTGGTAGACCAAAGGGGAAAGACAGGGGATTATGAGCGCTTACCTCTATCATTTGATCGAAATAGCAATAACCAGAGCTACTATTACCAGTGGCTGCTGGATAGCCTAGCTATCACAGAAGGATCATCTATTGAATACTTCGTACAGGTGAGAGATAATGACGCAATCCATGGCCGGAAAGCTACCCGTACAGGTGTATATAAATTTGCCGTACCGGAACGACGGAAGGTAAATGAAGATCTGGAAAAAGCTGACAGGGAAACACAGAAAAAGACGGAGCAAACTCTTGATAAGGTTGAAGATCTTCAAAAGAAGATTGAGGATGCATCCAACCGTCTAAAAGGAAAAAACAACCTGAACTGGCAGGATAAAAAAGCAATAGAGGAGCTAATAGAAAAGCGAGAGGAGATAGAAAAAGAGCTGGAGCAACTAAAAGAGAAGGCTAAAAACGAAGCTGAGAAACGATCACGCTTTAATGAACAGGACAAGGAGCTAGCAGAAAAGGCAGAACAGCTTCAGGAACTCATGGAGGAATTACTTGACGATGAGACGAAGAAGCTTTACGAGGAGTTACAAAAACTACTGGAGGAAAATATGTCCTTACCGGAGTTTCAGGAACAACTCGAGCAGATAGACAATAAAGAACAGAACCTTAAAGAAGAACTGGAAAGAACACTGGAGCTCTTTAAGCGGATGAAGATGGAGAACAAGATGGACCAGACCATACAGGATCTTGATGAAATGGTCCGAAAGCAGGAAGAGCTTAGAGAAAAAACAGAAGAGAAAAACTCAGAATCTGAAGAGTTGCAGCAGGAGCAGGAAGAACTGAACCAGGAGTTTGATCAGCTTAAAGAAGATATGGAAGAGCTTCAGGAAATGAACCAGGAGCTTAAGAGACCCAAGAGTCTACCGGATAACCAGGAACAGCAGCAGCAGATAAGTGAGGAAATGAAAAAGGCAGCTGAGGAGCTACAGAAAAACAAGAAGAATAAGGCGAGCCAAAACCAAAAGAATTCCAGCCAGAAAATGGAGCAGATGAAAAAGTCGCTCCAACAGATGCAGAATAACATGCAGATGTCCCAGATGCAGGAAAACCTTGGAGATCTGCGACAGATAGTGGATAATCTTATCCAATTATCCTTTGATCAGGAAAACCTGCTGAGCCAGTTTAGAAAGATCTCACAAAGTGACCCCAGGTTTGTAGAGCTATCTCAGGGACAGTTAAAGCTTGAAGATGATGCAGAGGTGATCAAAGACAGTCTGCAGGCCCTAAGTGAAAGAGTATTTCAGCTAAGCAGCTTTATTACCCGTGAAATGGGTGACATGAATAAATATATGAAGGGCTCTATGGACGCCCTCAAAGAGAGGGACAGAGGAAAAGCGCTATCAGAGCAGCAGTTTGCCATGACCTCGATGAATAATCTGGCCCTAATGCTTGATGATGTCCTCCAGCAGATGCAACAACAAATGGCTGATGCTATGGGTATGCCCCAAAAGCAACAGGGCCAACAAAGCCAGCCAAGCCTAAGTAATTTACAACAGCAGCTAAACAACCAGATAAACCAGCTAAAGAAGAGCGGTAAAAGCGGTAGGGAACTATCGGAAGAACTAGCTAAATTAGCTGCGGAACAGGAAAGAATACGTAAAGCACTGCAGCAGCAAATGCAAAATGGTGGCAGTGAAGCTGGCGGCAAAGCAGGGGAGGAGGGGGAGAACGGTACGAATGGCATGAAGCCGGTGCTGGATAAGATGGAAGAATCTGAAATCGACCTGGTAAATAAGCAGCTCACAGAAGAAACCATTAATCGCCAGAAGGAAATACTAACGAGGCTATTGGAAGCAGAGGAGTCTATGCGTGAAAGAGAAACAGAAAAAGAACGCAAGAGCGAAACCGGAAAACAATATGCCCGTGAAGTACCTAAAGCATTTGAAGAGTATATTCGCAATAAAGAGAAAGAGATCGAACTACTTAAAACTATTCCTCCAAGGCTAAACCCTTATTATAAAGAGGAGGTTAATAAGTACTTCGAAAGGATTAATAATAAATGATGCCTGTAAGCATGGACTCCATTAAGATTCAGATTCCCTCATTGTCAGAGAACATACGTATCATTGAAAGCTTCATTGACAATGCCAAGGAAAGGTTTAGTCTCAATGATGATATATACGGGAATATTATGATTGCAGTAACAGAATCTGTTACCAATGCCATTAAGCATGGCAACAGTGGAGACAAAAGCAAGAATGTTCACCTAAGCCTCACCATTCAGGACAATCAGATAGTTTTTACTATCAGAGACGAGGGTAATGGATTTGATCATACAAACCTACCTGACCCTACTTCACCCGAAAACATAGACAAACCCGGAGGTCGTGGGATATTTCTCATGAAGCATCTTTGCGATGAAGTAAACTTTAAAGATGAGGGTAGGATAGTTGAACTCAGCTTTTATCTGAATTAAGTAGTGGGAGAAATTAATTACTTTTCTGAAGATGTTCCATATCAGTTAATACGTAGTGAGTCTATTACAAAATGGCTTCATCACATATTATCACAAGAACACTTTACCTTGGAAAGCCTGAATTACATCTTCTGCTCAGATGAATATCTACACAAAATAAATGTAGAGTACCTTAATCACGACACCTACACTGATATCATCACCTTTGACAATAGTGAAACTGAGCACACAATAGAAGGGGATATATTCATTAGTGTTGATAGAGTTTCGGAAAATGCATCTGTCGTAAACACCACATTTGAAGATGAACTTCACAGGGTGATGGCACATGGCTTACTCCATTTACTAGGCCAAGGCGACAAAACAGAGGAGGATAAAAAGATGATGAGCGAAAAAGAGGATCGATGCTTATCTTTACGAAGTCAATTTCTTAATGAGATGAAACGTTCCACGTGAAACAGTTGTTAGAAATTTTGACGAAATAAATACTGATATAAGTGTTCCACGTGGAACACTTTTGTTGTTTTGAAACCAGATGTTCCACGTGGAACATCAAACTATAATAGTATGTTTCCTGAGTACGATGTAATTGTAGTAGGAGGTGGTCATGCAGGATGCGAAGCAGCGTATGCAGCCGGTAAGATGGGATCAAAAGTACTTCTTGTTACTATGAATATGAACACCATAGCCCAGATGTCTTGTAATCCGGCAATGGGTGGTGTGGCTAAAGGGCAAATAGTAAGAGAAATAGATGCTTTGGGAGGTATGTCGGGGATCATTACCGACAAGTCAGCCATCCAGTTTCGCATGCTAAATAGATCTAAGGGCCCTGCCATGTGGAGTCCCCGCACACAAAATGACAGGATGCGATTTGCTGAAGAGTGGCGACTAGCTCTTGAAAGTAATCCGAATGTGGACTTTTGGCAGGAAATGGTCACCGGTATTGTCATAAAAAATGGTAAAACAATAGGAGTCACCACTAGCCTTGGCCTGGAAATAAAAGCTAAGGCGGTTGTCCTTACTAATGGTACATTTTTAAATGGCATCATCCATATAGGCGAAAAACAATTTGGTGGAGGAAGAACTGGTGAACGCGCAGCCAAAGGCATAACCGAACAACTGGTAGATCTGGGCTTCGAGGCAGGTAGAATGAAAACGGGAACACCACCACGCATTGATGGAAGAAGCCTGGATTACACTAAAATGGAGGAACAAGCAGGAGATGAAAACCCAGCGAAGTTCAGTTACTCTGACGAAACGACCCCGTTAACAAAACAAAGGAGTTGCCATATCACCTACACCAATCCTGAAGTGCATGAGATATTGGAAACAGGATTTGATCGCAGTCCAATGTTCAATGGACGGATTCAGGGAATAGGCCCGAGGTATTGCCCTTCTATAGAAGATAAAATTAATCGATTCGCTGAGAGGGACCGTCACCAGATATTTGTAGAACCAGAAGGGTGGGATACTGTAGAGGTCTATGTCAATGGATTTTCAACAAGCTTGCCGGAGGATATTCAGCAAAAAGCCCTTAATAAAATAGTGGGTTTTGAACATGCTAAAATGTTCAGACCAGGCTATGCAATAGAGTATGATTACTTTCCACCTACTCAGCTAAAGCTTACATTAGAAACAAAACTGGTAGAAAACTTATACTTTGCCGGCCAGATAAATGGTACTACCGGGTACGAAGAAGCTGCCTGCCAGGGCATGATGGCTGGAATAAATGCTCATCGTAAAATAAACGAGGAAGACCCAGTCATTCTTAACAGGTCGGAAGCATATATAGGAGTGCTCATAGACGACCTGATCAACAAAGGTACGGAAGAACCCTACCGGATGTTTACCTCTCGGGCAGAGTTTAGGATACTGCTGAGGCAAGATAACGCAGATCTGCGACTCACTCAGCTAGGTCATAGCCTGGGCCTGGCTTCAAACGAAAGACTGGATAAGGTGCTTGATAAACGCAATGGTATAGAAAGCCTTTTTAAGGAAGTAGAAACTTATAAAGTAAGACCAGGAGAGGTAAACGATGAACTTTCTGATATGAATACAGCGACAATCAGGGAGAAAATTCCGGTAATTAAATTACTCAAAAGGCCTCAAATTGGAATTGAGGAAGTAAAAAAGCTCAGTGAAGAGTTAGCAGAAAACATTGATAAGTATGCCAATGATGTCCAGGAACAGGTAGAGATTCAGATCAAATACCAAAACTACATAGACAAGGAGCAAAAACTAGCAGATAAAATACGATCGCTCGATACCGAGAAGCTTCCCGATGGATTCAATTATGATAAGATTCCTGCTTTATCTGCAGAAGCAAAAGAAAAGCTGAATAGAATTAAACCTGACACCATAGGGCAGGCATCAAGGATAAGCGGCGTTAACCCCGCCGATATATCCATTATCATGGTATACTTAGGTAAATAGACATATGTACAAACGATTAGAAAAATGCCCGCTCTGCAAGAGTGGGCATTTCCATAATGAAATGATTGTGCAGGATCATATGGTAAGTCAGGAGAAATTTGCTGTGTGCAAATGTGATAACTGTGAGATCATGTTTACGAATCCAAGACCAGAAAGGGATAATCTGGCAAAATACTATGAATCAGACGCCTATATAAGTCACACTGGCAAGTCATATGGACTTATTTCACCAATCTATAGACTGGTCAGAAAATATGCCCTCAGAAAAAAGGTGAAGCTGGTAAACAGACATGCACCCAAAAAAGCAAGGCTTTTAGATATTGGCTGCGGTACCGGACATTTTCTTAAATCTATTGCACATGATGGATGGCAAGCCAGCGGGGTAGAGGTAAACGATCAGGCAAGAAATATAGCTGTCAATCAAACTCCGGGAATAGTCTATCCGTCTATTGATAAGATACCACCTAAGAGCAAGTTTGAAGTTATTACCATGTGGCATGTTTTAGAACACGTTGATAACTTAGAAAAGACTATCCAACAGCTAAAAGAACTATTGGTAACCAAAGGAATTCTTATTTTGGCTCTACCAAATAGCTATTCATATGACGCACAATATTATAAGGAAGATTGGGCAGGCTATGATGTGCCCAGGCACCTGTATCATTTTAACCGGGACGCTATTAAACATCTTTCCAGTGAATATAAATTAAAATGGAAAGAAACATATCCAATGATCTTCGACTCATTCTATGTTTCTATGCTATCAGAAAAGTACCGTACAGGAAAACCGAATTATTTTAAAGCATTTAAAACAGGACTGGCATCAAACAGAAATGCCAGGAAGACTAAAGAATATTCCAGCCTTATATACGTACTGAAGAAATGAGACTCTTTAATTCTGCCATATGTATCGTAGGAATACTTTACGTGATGGCTTGTGCAAATATTTCAAGCCCTTCTGGTGGTCCGAGAGACGAGACACCACCGGAATTGATCACATCTGTGCCCCGCGATAATAGCACGAATGTGAGAAGTCGTGAGATTGTATTTGAATTTGATGAATACATAAGACTGGATGGCTTATCAAAACAACTAATAATCACACCAAGGCTCGATATAAACTACAAGTCACAGGTAAGAAAGAATGTGGTCACTATCACGTTTGATGAACCACTTCCTGAAAATACTACCTTCACTTTAAACTTCCGGGAAGCCGTAAAGGATATCACTGAAGGTAATCCTGCAGAAAACCTCAGGCTAGCTTTTAGTACGGGTCCATTTATAGATAGCTTAAGTTTAAGCGGCCAGGTAAATAACCTTCTTACAAATAAGCCGGTAGAAAAAGCCATAGTTGGTTTATATCCGGTTGATGACACTATCACGGTTTTCAATGGTAAGCCCTATTATTTTACGCAGACGGATGGTGGTGGAACCTATACTTTAGAAAACCTGAAGCCTGGAGAATATAATGTGTATGCGTGGAATGATAAAAATGATAACCTGGAGCTGAATAGTAAGAATGAGGGTTATGCCTTTCTCCCGGATCCAATCACCATACAAACCTCGGACTCCATTGAAACGCTCAACATTATCCAGTACGATTTCAGGGAATTACTACCAATATATTCAAGAACAGCGGGCAATTACTATGAAGTCAAATTCAATAAAGGAATCCAGTCTTACGATATAAGATACCCTGAAAGCGATAGTTTGATAGCTCTTTATAAACAGGATCAGAATTTATTAAGATGGTATCCGCAGGAAATAAAAGACAGTGTTCAAACAATTCTTAGTGTGACAGACTCCCTGTCCAATACCTGGACTGATACACTATATGTTAAGTTTGAAAACAACTCACGATCTAAGCCAGAGGCTTTCACATTCAGTATTGACCCAAAGGAAGGTAAAATTTCAAGATCTCAGGAGTTCAATCTCACCTTTACCAAGCCAGTCATACAAATCAACCTGCCTCAGATAATGTTAGCTTATGATTCACTCAATACACTGAATACAGACACTGTATCCTATACCTGGAATGCCAGCCGGACAATACTCACACTGAGTCCTGATCTTAGTAAAACGAACCTGGTAAAATACGACAGTACTAATTCCCCATTGCTTAGCCTACCCGATTCAACAAGTGAGGAAACCAGGAATCAGCTTAATGCCTCGATACAACAATTCAATAGAAGCTCCGGAAAAACATTTTCAATAAATTTTGGGAGTGCAGCATTTATAAGCATTGAAAACGATAGTTCTCAAAGTGCTAGCTATAACTATACATTTTCTACGCCATCAGACTATGGTATCATAGCAGGCAAGATCAATACAGACAAAGACAGCTATATTCTTCAATTACTAAATGCCAACTCAGAAGTAGTAAGAGAGGTAAAGAATACCAGGAGCTACCGCTTTACTTTAGTACCACCAGGAGACTATACCTTAAGAGTTTTGATAGATGAAAACAGCAACGGCCAATGGGATCCGGGGAACATCAGCAATAGAATAATGCCAGAACCAGTTATATTCTATGATAAGGTGATACCCCTAAAAGCGAACTGGGAAGTAGTTGATGAAAATATAAGCTTTTGATAACCTGTGAATAACTGTGGATAGCATGCGGATAACTCGGAAGTAATACACATGTAAAGGCTCCATAATGTTGGATAAGCTATCTCGGGCTAAACCCTGTGGAAAAGCCATGACTTAAGCATGACAAATACACAGACTAGTCCACATTCAAATGCAAAAAAGTTCTTATCAACAAATTTGTTGAAAATTGAGAATAATATTTTAACTATTTATATATCAGCTACTTACGATGTGGATTACCTGTGGAAAAGTTAGGAAAACACGTGATATTACCCACAATTTACAATCACAAAAATTTAATGAGGAAGTTTTCCACCTATCCACACCCTAGTGATAACAATAGAATAATAATTAAAATAAAAGTGTGATTAATATGAGTGCGTGGAAATCTCTCTTTGGCTCTTGTCTCACTGAAAGCTGTAGATTATTCGGAGGTATTTACAAAATCTCAAAAGGGTGGCTATGCCTACTCCTGATTCTGACCTTTCAGACAATGATCATTGGCAAAGCCAGTGCGCAGTCTTCTGGTAGCGAGGATGAGAATCTGCAGCTTGCCAATGAATACTATTCGCAGGCAGAATTTGATAAGGCACGGATCCTTTATGAAGAATTGGCCGGAAATACACGTATCATCCCTCTTATCCACAATAACTACTTCGAAATTTTACTCAACCAACAGGACTACAAAGCGGCTCAGTCCTACCTGAAGAAAACCCAGCGGTATTATCCTGATAATATCCGCTACGAAATAGACGAGGGAGAGATCATCAGAAGAAAAGAGAGCGAGGAAAAGGCGCGTGAATACTGGTCCGGACTCATTGATGCGTATGAAGGAAATCAGCAATATCTCCGGATTCTGGCTCAAAACTTTATAGACCGCAACCTCTTGAAGCTTGCAGAACAGGCTTTTCTGTCTGCTAGAACTAACACACCTGCACCGGGTGCCTATTCACTGGAGCTGGCTACAGTATACCGCCTGCAAGGCAACAAGCAGAAAATGGTAGAGGAATACCTGACTTTTGCTAAGTCGAGGCCGGAAAATATCGACTATGTGCAAAACGTAATGCAGGCAGTAATGGATGAAGAGGATCTTGATGATCTGGAAACTTATCTGTTAGACCGGGTGCAGGATAATCCTGAAGAAGGTGCATACAGTGAGATGTTGGTATGGGTCGCCCTGCAGAAGAAGGATTTTTACGGTGCTTTCATACAGTCTCGTGCCATGGATAAGCGTTTCGGTACCCAGGGTGTCAACAGCATGAAGATCGGCCGCATATCGCTTGAGAATAAGGAATACGAGACGGCTGTAAAAGTATTTGACTATCTGTCGAGGGAATATCCGGATGGACCCTACTATCAACTCGCAGGTCGCATGCGTATTCATAGCCGCGAAGAACTTGTCAAAAACTCGTATCCGGTAGACACAGTAGAGGTGCGAGCGCTGGTAAACGACTACCGCGAGCTTATTGACAGGCTTGGCTTGTCTAATCAGTCACTGGAGGCAATGCGTAGTAAGGCATTGTTGCATGCCTTCTACCTAGATGAGCCACAGATAGCAGAAGATTTGCTTAAAACTATAATAGCTACCCCCAGAGCTGATAGTAAGATTGTCTCCAAAAGTAAAATTGATCTAGGGGATATTTACCTACTCACAGGACAGCCATGGGAGAGTACTCTCCTGTATAGTCAGGCTGAGAAAGCTGAAAAAGATGATCCCATAGGGTATGAGGCCAAACTGAAAAATGCCAAACTAAATTATTATGAGGGTAATTTCCAGCTGGCGCAGGAACACCTTGACATCCTGAAACAAGCTACCACAAGGGATATTGCTAATGATGCCATGGACCTGAGTCTTACCATAAAGGATAATACCCTATTGGATACTACTGATGCGGCTATGCAACAATTTGCCCGCGTGGAACTGATGCTATTTCGTAACAAGCCCCAAATGGCAATGGACACCCTCAATGCCATGTTGGAAAAATATGAGGGGCATAGCCTGACGGATGAAATATGGTTTTTGCAGGCGGATATTCTTAGAAAGCTGGGGCAGTTTCAGCAGGCAATTGATATTCTCGAGCAAATAGAGATAAAATTTCCTAAAGATATTCTGGGGGACAATGCTATGTATACCAAGGGTCTTATCTACCAGGAGGATCTGAAAGATGAAGAAGTGGCTATGGGGATTTTCAGGGACTTTCTTATTCGCTATCCCGGTAGCATATTTTCTGCAGACGCGCGTAAACGCTTCAGACTACTTAGGGGTGATATGGTAAATTAATCTTTTATTGGTATGGCATAGTTTCACCAAATGTTATTTATTGGGTAGAAACAAAACCCAGATACAATGAAACCTACCCGATTATTTGACCTGCTTCCCTATCAGAAAGCAAAGGCACCTCTGCAGGATACCTTTGCTTTCAAACTTCCTGATGGTACCTGGAAAAAGTATAGTACCGATGAGGTCATAAAAATAGTCGATACGTTAAGTCTGGGTCTTTTGGAAAAAGGGCTTAAAAAGGATGATAAAGTAGCTATCATCAGCTTCAATCGTCCCGAGTGGAATTTCGTGGATCTTGGTATGCAGCAGATCGGGGTGGTCAGTGTACCTCTGTACCCTACTATCACTCCTGAAGATTATCGCTACATATTCCAGCAGGCCGGTGTGAAAATAGTCTTTGTTGCTGATAAGGAATTATACGACAAGACTAAGATAGCTATAGGAGATGATCCTATAGAGGTTTATTCCTTTGATAAAATTAGCGGCGTACCTCACTGGACAGCCATCAGTCAGTTAGGTAACGATAAAGATTCTGCCACACTCGATCCTCATCGTGAAACCGTAACCCCGGAAGATTTACTGACCCTCATTTATACCTCAGGAACTACAGGAAAGCCCAAAGGTGTGATGCTAACCCATAGTAACATCCTCAGTAATGCCATAGCGGTTGCCGAGTCCTTTCCTTTGCCTGGTGGATATCGCGCACTGAGTTTCCTTCCCCTTTGTCATATTTTTGAGCGTACTGCGGTCTACTATTATCTGTATTCAGCTACGGCGGTCTATTATGCTGAAAGTATGGAAACTATCGGGGACAACCTTAAGGAGGTAAAGCCACACCTTTTCACAACGGTGCCTCGCCTGCTGGAAAAAGTGTATGAAAAGATCGTAGCAAAAGGCCGTGAACTTACCGGGATTAAAAAATCCCTCTTTTTCTGGGCGCTGGGGCTAGGTGAACAATACGAGCTACCGCTTAATAAAGGCTGGTGGTACGAATTCAGACTTCGTATAGCAAATAAGATAATCTTCAGTAAGTGGCGTGAGGCATTAGGTAACAATATCGAATTTATTATTTCTGGTGCCGCTGCTCTCCAGCCCAGGCTGGCAAAGGTATTTTGGGCTGCTGATATTAAAGTACTCGAAGCCTACGGCCTTACAGAGACCTCTCCGGGAGTAAGCTTTACCAGGCTGGAGCCGGAAAATGCCCGTATTGGCTGTGCGGGCCCGGCCCTACCAGGAGTTCAAATCAAAATTGCTGAGGATGGTGAAATTTGCGTGAAGGGACCTAATGTCATGCAGGGCTATTATAAGTCTCCTGAACTTACGGCTGAAGTTATCGATAAAGACGGTTACTTCCATACCGGAGACGTAGGGGAGCTGGTTGAAAATCGTTTTCTTCGGATTACCGATCGCAAAAAGGAGATGTTCAAAACATCGGGAGGAAAGTATATAGCTCCCCAGCCGATGGAGAACAAGTTTAAAGAGAGTATGGTGATTGAGCAGATAATGATAATCGGAGACGGTGAAAAATTTCCTGCTGCTTTAATAGTTCCTTCATTTGATGCCCTGAAAAAATGGTGTGAGCTAAAGGAAATTCCATACTCCTCTGATGCTGAAATGATCGGAAATCCTTCCGTTCAGGAAAAATTTGATCGTGAGATCAGCAAATACAATGAGTCTTTTGCGCAATACGAAAGAGTAAAGCAATTCCGCTTGCTACCAGAGCCGTGGTCTATTGAAGGAGGGGAACTAACTCCTACCCTTAAGCTCAAGCGAAAGGCAATAATGGAAAAGCACGGCCCCCTGGTTAACCAGATATACGCTAAAGGCCCGGCTTGATTTTTAGCGAGGTGTAATTCAGATTAGCTTACACTCTGATTTTCAGATTTTTCAAAACTCTGTATGCAGTACATTCGTATGTTACTAGTGTACAGAGTTTTACAAATTTAATTTTTCTTTCTGCAGTTGTGTATAGCTTAACTTTTACGGAACCACTTTTTTCATATTGGTTTCCTGCTGGTCATTCTGACATCTGAAAATTTCCTATTTTTAGTATGCATGCATAATAAATATTTGCTATATTCGCTGCAATACCTTTGCAATGAAACGAGAAGAATCTGTCGATTATAATATTAAAGCAGCCTGGCATGCCATCGCACGCATGTACAATCAGCAGGCTGTTAAGCATGACATCACTACTTCCATCGGTTTCGTTTTGCTCAATATTGATTCTTCAGAAGGCACGCCTGCGACTAAAATAGCACCTCTGATGGGCCTTGAGGCCAGAAGTCTCACCCGAATGCTTAAAAGCATGGAGGAAAAAGGGCTTATTTACAGGAAGCAGGATGAGAACGATCGCCGTAGTATCCGTATCTATCTCACTGATACCGGTAAGAAAAAGAAGGAAGTATCCCGCCAGGTTGTAAAGACCTTTAACAAGGCAGTGCGGGAAAAAATAGATGAGAAGGACCTGCTTGCATTTTTTAGGGTCATCTCTGATATACACGAGATTATAGAGAAAAACAGCATATACAAATAGTTAACCGCAGCTGACAAATGAAAAGAGCGATTAAAAAAGTGGCCATATTAGGATCCGGTGTTATGGGATCCCGGATTGCCTGCCATTTTGCAAATATTGGTGTAAAAGCCTTGTTGCTGGACATCGTTCCACGCGAGCTTACAGATGAGGAAAAAGCCAAAGGCCTCACACTTGAAGATCCGCGCGTTAGAAACAGGATTGTGACAAGCTCATTCCAGAGTATCACCAAGGCAAACCCATCCCCCCTCTATCACAAGGAATACGCTGACCGTATCAAGCTCGGAAACTTTGACGATAACCTTAAGGAAATAGAGGACTGTGACTGGGTTATCGAGGTAGTTGTTGAAAACCTCGATATTAAGAAGAAGGTCTTCGATAATGTTGAAAAATACCGGAAGCCCGGCACATTTATCAGCAGTAATACGTCCGGTATACCCATCCACCTAATGCTTGAAGGCCGTAGCGACGATTTCAAAAAATACTTCTGCGGTACTCACTTCTTCAATCCTCCCCGCTACCTGCAACTTCTTGAAATCATCCCCAGCCCCGAGACCGATCTCGAGGTCATCGATTTCATGATGCATTATGGAGATCTTTATCTGGGTAAAACAACTGTTCTCTGTAAAGATACTCCGGCCTTCATTGCTAATCGCGTAGGCATTTATGCTATTATGAAGGTGGTAAATACTATGCAGAAACTTGATTTGAACGTAGATCAGGTAGATAAACTAACAGGTCCGGTTATTGGGCGGCCTAAGTCAGCTACTTTCCGTACCTCAGACGTGGTAGGTCTGGACACTCTTATCAATGTGGCCAATGGCCTTTATAATGGCCTGCCTGATGATGAGGAGAGAGATATTTTCAAGCTTCCTCCGGTTATTGACAAGCTTAAAGAGAAAGGCTGGCTTGGAGAAAAGAGTGGCCAGGGATTCTATAAAAAAGTAAAAGGAAAGGATGGCAAGAGCGAGATTCTCACTCTAAACCTTGAAACTCTCGAATACGAAGACAAACAAAAGGTGAGTTTTCCTACCCTTGAGATGACAAAACCTGTCGATAATCTTAAGGAGAGGTTCAAAATGCTCTTTTCCGGAAAAGATAAAGCCGGAGAGTTTTATCGTGATTCTTTCTTCGGTCTATTTAAATACGTTAGCTTCCGTATTCCTGAAATTACGGATGAACTGTTTAAGATCGATGATGCTATCCGAACAGGTTTCGGATGGGAGTTAGGTCCCTTCCAGACCTGGGATGCCGTAGGTGTTCGTAAGACTGTTGAGAAAATGGAAGAGGCTGGCTATAAACCTAATAATTGGGTTTATGAGATGCTGGAAGCCGGACATGAGACCTTCTATAAAGTGGAAGACGGTGTGCGTAAATTCTACGACATACCAAGCAAAACCTATAAAGCCATCCCCGGCATCGGTGATTTCATCATCCTTGATGATCTTCGCAAATCCAAAAAACTTTGGAGTAACGATGGTGCCTCTATTATTGACCTGGGCGACGGCGTGCTGAATGTTGAGTTCCACTCAAAAATGAATACCCTGGGTAGTGAAGTAGTCGAAGGCATCAACCGGGCCATAGATATGGCTGAGAAAGATTACAATGGCCTTGTCATAGGTAACCAGGGAGCAAATTTCTCTGCTGGTGCAAACCTGGGGCTGGTATTCATGTATGCGGTGGAGCAGGAATATGACGAGATTGATTTTATGATCCGTCACTTCCAGAATTCTGTGATGCGGGCACGCTACTCTTCGGTACCGGTAGTGGTAGCTCCCCATGGACTCACCCTTGGTGGTGGCTGTGAATTGTCGATGCATGGTGATGTGATGCAGGCGGCTGCGGAGACTTACATCGGCTTGGTAGAAGTAGGTGTCGGACTTATCCCCGGCGGCGGTGGAACCAAGGAAATGACTCTGCGTGTGGCTGATAGGATGCAGGAAGGTGATGTGGAGCTTAATGCACTGCAAAATGCCTTTATGAATATTGCCATGGCTAAAGTGGCAACGTCTGCGCACGAGGCAATGGATATGAACATTGTTCTCAAAAAGGACAGAATAACGATAAATAAGGATCGCCAGATAGCCGATGCGAAAGCTACCGTGCTTAAGCTGGCCGAAGAAGGCTATACCCAACCTATACAGCGTACGGATATCCGCGTACAGGGTAAGGCCGGAATGGCCCTCTTCCTGGCCGGTATCAATGGGATGAAGATGGGTAATTATATCTCAGCCCACGATCAGAAGATAGCCGAAAAGATTGCCTATGTGATGAGTGGCGGAGACCTCTCATACCCCACTGAAGTTTCTGAGCAGTACCTCCTCGATTTGGAAAGAGAAGCTTTCCTTTCTCTTACCGGAGAAAGAAAAACCCTGGAGAGGATTCAGTCTATGCTGCAAAAAGGTAAACCTCTCAGAAACTAATATTAATCGTATAGTCAAATAAGAAAATAAACAACAATGGACGCATACATTGTAGCAGGATATAGAACAGCAGTCGGTAAAGCAAAAAAAGGCGGATTCAGATTTGTCCGCCCTGATAATCTGGCCGCTGACGTGATCAAACATCTGGTCGGTTCTATAGAAGGACTGGATGCCAAAGAAGTAGATGACCTGATTGTAGGTAATGCCGTGCCTGAAGCTGAACAAGGCATGCAGATGGGGCGCATGATTGCGCTACTGTCACTTCCCCAGGAAGTACCTGGCCTTACTATAAACAGGTATTGTGGTTCTGGAATTGAAGCCATTAACATTGCCGCTGCCCGTGTACATGCCGGCATGGCTGATTGTATTATTGCGGGTGGTACCGAGTCTATGTCTCTGGTACCAGTGATGGGATGGAAAACTTCTCTTAACTATGAGATAGCTAAAAATCATCCTGATTACTACACAAGCATGGGGCTAACCGCCGAGGAGGTAGCTAAAGAATACAATATCAGTCGTGAAGACCAGGATGAGTTTGCTTATCGCTCACACCAGCGCGCAATGGATGCTATCAAAAGCGGCAGGTTTAAGGATGAGATCCTACCCATAACTGTTAACGAAACGTACGTTGACGAAAAAGGCAAAAAGCAGACACGTGAATATATAGTGGATACTGATGAGGGGCCTCGTGCCGACACTAGCCTGGAGGTACTATCCAAGCTTCGCCCTGTATTCGCACAGGGAGGCAGCGTTACTGCCGGTAACTCATCACAGACTTCTGATGGTGCGGCATTTGTCATGGTTATGTCAGAAAAAATGGTTAATAAGCTTAATCTCAAGCCTATTGCCAGAATGATGAGCTATGCTGCTGCAGGTGTTGACCCCCGCGTTATGGGTATTGGACCGGTGAAAGCAGTGCCTAAAGCGCTTGAAAGAGCTGGCCTCAAGCAATCAGATATCCAACAGATTGAGCTTAACGAAGCCTTTGCTGCCCAGTCTCTTGCAGTTATTCGGGGACTGGATCTGGATATGGAAAAAGTGAATGTAAATGGGGGCGCAATTGCTCTTGGTCACCCGCTTGGATGTTCCGGAGCTAAGCTTTCTATCCAATTATTTAACGAAATGCGCCGCCGAAACGAGAAGTACGGAATGGTAACCGCTTGTGTAGGTGGTGGCCAGGGTGTAGCCGGCATTTACGAATTACTCAATTAATAACTTTAAAGACTGGCAGACAGGAGCGGTATGGCTTAGGCCTTGATTCCAGTGAGTTTAACTCTTCCTATTGTCTGCCCGTCTCTTTCTAATACCGTTACGAAAAATGGAAGCAGTAGAAAACAAACAGTCCGTAAAAGGCGGCGAGTTTCTCATAAAAGAGACCGCTGCTCAAAGTGTATTTATTCCTGAAGATTGGTCTGAAGAGCAAAAAATGATTGCTCAGACCTGTAAGGATTTCCTGGAGCAGGAAGTTTATCCTCGCCTGGAAGAGATTGACAGCATGAAGAATCCTGAGCTGATGCCTCAGCTTATGGACAAATCAGGCGAACTTGGCTTGCTGGGTACGTCTGTCCCTGAGCAGTATGGCGGATTCGGCATGGACTTCAATACCTCCATGCTTGTAGCCGAGGTAATCGGTGCAGGTCATAGCTTTGCCGTTGCATTCTCAGCGCATACCGGTATAGGCACCCTTCCTATCCTATACTATGGAAATGATGAGCAAAAAGCCAAATACCTGCCTAAGCTGGCAACAGGCGAGTGGAAAGCTGCCTATTGCCTTACAGAGCCGGATAGTGGTTCTGATGCTAATAGTGGTAAAACCAAAGCTATGCCTACCGATGATGGCAAGCACTACGTGATCAACGGTCAGAAAATGTGGATAACGAACGGTGGTTTCGCCGATGTCTACATTGTATTTGCCAAAGTGGAAGATGACAAAAATCTATCTGCATTCATCGTAGAAAAAGACTTCGGTGGTATTACTATGAATGAGGAAGAGAAGAAGATGGGTATTAAGGGCTCTTCTACCCGCCAGATTTTCTTTAATGACTGTAAAGTTCCTGCCGAAAATATGCTCAGTGAGCGTGGTAACGGATTTAAAATCGCTGTTAATATCCTTAATATTGGTCGTATTAAGCTTGCGGCCTCTGCTATTGGTGCTAGCAAAGCGGTGCTGGATCATGCTGTGAATTACTCTAATGAGCGTAAGCAATTTGGTACCTCTATAAGCAACTTTGGTGCTATCAAACATAAGATTGCCGAAATGGCCAGCCGCACGTATGCCAGTGAATCTGCTGCCTACCGTGCCGGTCAGAATATTGATGATGCTTATGATGCCCTGATAGCCGAAGGCATGGACGAAGCACAGGCTAAACTGAAGTCTGTGGAAGAATTTGCCATTGAGTGCGCTATTATGAAAGTACATAGCTCAGAAGTACTTGATTATGTAGTGGATGAAGGGGTTCAGATTTATGGAGGTATGGGCTTCTCTGCCGATGCTCCTATGGATCGTGCCTACCGTGATGCCCGGATCAACAGGATCTTTGAGGGTACCAATGAGATCAACCGTATGCTCACCATTGACATGGTGCTTAGAAGAGCTATGAAAGGTCACCTGGATCTGATGGGTCCGGCCATGGCAGTACAAAAGGAGCTTACCTCTGTGCCCGACTTCAGCAGCAGTGATGATGATACCCTTTTTGCCAAGGAGAAGAAACTTTTAAATAACCTGAAGAAAGCGGGACTTATGGTAGCGGGTGCTGCCGTTCAAAAGTTTATGGATAAGCTTAAAGACGAGCAGGAAATCCTTATGAACCTGGCCGACATGCTGATCATGGGTTATACTGCAGAGTCTGCACTGCTTCGTACCGAAAAGCTCGCCGAGCGCCTCGGCGAGGAAGCTGTAAGCGTACAGGTGGATATGGTCCGGATTTATCTCAACCGTGCTATAGATCAGGCTGCTTCAGCTGGTCGTGAAGCTATTAATGCATTCGCCAGCGGCGATGAACAGCGTTTGATGCTTCTTGGTCTCAAAAGGTTTACCAAGCAGGATCCTGTGAACCTTAAAGAATTAAGACGTAAGGTTGCCGATTTTGTAATTGAAAAGAATGCTTACACATTCTAAGGCAAATGCCTGATATAAAAAAAGCCGGGATGATTTTATTCATCCCGGCTTTAATGTTTTTCACCAGTTTTATTACTGATTATCTTCTTCTACAGGGGGCGTAAGTACTTTATTTACTATATGAATCAGGCCATTTTGTGTCTCAATATTAGCCTGAATGATATCTGCATCATTTACGTCTACACCCTCCGGAGTAACTACCACATTCATGGGCTCACCCTGAGCATCTGAAGCAGGAATGCCTTCCACAGCTTCATCTACTCCTCCCATATCTGTAGTATCAGAGTCAGAGGCATCAGCCATTTCACCGAGATATTTCTTACCTTCTACTACATGAAAGGAAATTAATCTTTTCAGGGCGTCTTTATTCTCAGGCTTCAGAAGGTTTTCCAGCGCGCCGCTATCCAACTTGTTAAATGCATCATTCACCGGTGCGTATACTGTAAACGGACCTTCACCACTAAGCATTTCGCCCAGTTCTGCTGTTTGAACGGCCTGAGCCAGAGTACTGAACTGTTCGGCTGAAACAACTATATCAGCAATAGTTTTATCCGTAGTGCTCATGCCAAGGTCAATGGTTGCCTGTTCAGGGTCTTCCATTGCCTCCATTTCTGCAGGCTCTTCACTCACGTTTTCATTGCTTTCCTGGTTTTCGCTCCCATCACAGGACCACAAAAACAAGCTTGCCGGTAAAATCAGTCCGGCTATTATTCTTCTGGGTATTTTCATAATCTGTCAAATTGGCTATACCCTCATCAAACTGGTCAGTAGGTATTTTGTTAAATTTTAACCCTGCTCCATAATCATTTTGTCCAATGTGTTTGTGGATACGAAATGATAATTAGGCCGCGCCTTACGATAAATCTCTTTGGCCATTTCTTTTCCTTTTTGTGTTTCCAGCATAGCCCCGTAAATAGGCACAAGGAATTTTCGGCGGCCCGTATTGATCAGGAACTCCTCAAGCCTATTATATGCAGACGTATAATCATTTTTAATCGTAAGTACCAGCCACGCTGTTAGTACTTCTGAATTACCGGTAGAAGTGAAGCCAAATGCTTCGTCCAGTTCTTCCAGTTTAGTGGTATCCAGATCATCTGGCAACTCGCGTACAAAATGGAGCCATTCATGGCTGCTCCAGTTTGCTGTATCCAGTTCCGAAGCAGGAGTTCCATTTTGCCATGCTGTCAGCGCTTCATCCACCTGCGCAAAACGCGTAGATTCCACTTCAGGCATACTTGCCGGTAGGCCTTCCCTGTATATCCATGCATTAAATACAGCAGTATCTGGCTCCAGACCATTAGCTTCGTACAGGTTTTCAGACAAATACGCTAAAAACCCTTCAGTAGTCATAGTCGAAAAGGCGTTTGAGTTAAAGTATTCGGTCAGAAAAGCATCAAACTCTTTCCTTCCAACAGTCTCCTCCAAATAGCGCAGGAAGAAATACCCTTTATCATAAGCTATACTAGTGACCCCATCATCAGGATTTCTACCCTCTAGATCAAGTTTCAGTTTTGTGTCGGCACCGTTTCCATCAGCAATCATTTTCTTTACTTCTCCCTTCAGGTCTTTTTGGGCCAATGTTGCGAGCATTTCTGAGTAGTCCCTGCCAAATACTTCTTCCATTATCCGGTTTTCGAAATAGACAGTAAAGCCCTCGTTGAGCCAGAAGTCATTCCATGTGGCATTTGTTACCAGGTTGCCAGACCAGCTGTGAGCAAGCTCGTGGGCTACCAGTGAAGTGAGGGAACGGTCTCCGGCAAGTATGGTAGGCGTCACAAAGGTAAGCCTGGGATTTTCCATACCTCCAAATGGAAAGCTTGGAGGTAAAACAAGCAGGTCGTAACGATCCCATCGATAGCTCCCATAAAGAGATTCTGCTGCTTCCAGCATCTCATCCAGTTCGGCAAATTCGTAGGCGGCCTTTTCTATCGTCGCTGGTTCAGCATACACCCCCGTTTTTTCACCCAATGGTTCAAATACTAAGTCTCCTACCGAAAGAGCCATCAGATAAGCTGGAATGGGCTGTTTCATTTTAAAATTATATGTGCCATCTGCACTTTTCTCCGTAGGGTTCTCTGCACTCATAAGTGCAAGCAGGTTTTCGGGTACCTGTACATTAGCTGAGTAAGTGAATCTTATGCCAGGAGAATCCTGCAGAGGTATCCAGCTACGGGCGAGAATGGCTTGTGACTGTGTGAATAAAAAGGGCTGATCGCCGGCGGTTTGCACAGGTTCAAGCCATTGCAGTGCCTCCGCCTCCGGTGAGGTGCTATAATCTACCCTGACGTAATCAGTATCATCGTTCAATTCGATGACCAGGGCCTGGCCCATATAGTCATTCTTTTCACCTAATGAATACTTCAGTGACTCTTCTCCGGTTTTACCTTCCAATACTTCATTGATAGAAAGTCCTTTGGTATCCAGAATTAACTGTTTTGCGTCCTCTGTTCTGGAAATTTCTATCCCTGCAATTCCACTTAGCGATTTACTTGCAAAATCCACAGTGAGGTTGAGGTCCAGATGCTTCATTACCGCCTCTTCAGGTCTGGCAAAAGTGTGTGGGTCTTTCGTTAGCATCATATCATTATTTTCCGGCGTTTCAGACTGCTGGCCTGTTTCGCTTTCGGCGCAGCCCGCCATGATTAAGGTAGCTGCGGCTAGTAGTGTGGCTATGTTTCTAAGATTGAAAAACATTTTGTTCGGATTGATTAAGGCCAAAAAATACGAAACAATTGCTACAAAGAAGATTTTATCAGGGATAGGAATAAACGCTGAAATTTGTTTAAGAATAACTAAACAAAGAACAACTGATTTCCGTATAACATATTATAGCGTAAATAGACCTACGATCCATTTTTTTTTTCTATTCGCTGAATTTTTTTAAACGCATTATGAGCATTTCGATCTTTATTTTAATTTCTATTATTTTGATAATGCTTCTTAATAAGAAGCATACCATGTTTGCGAGAGTCCTCAAATACCTTATCGTGAGCCTGGCCATAGGTTTGGGTATTCACCAGGGAGTGACTGAGGTTTTTCAATACAAAATGCCGTTGTATTATCTTTTAATTACTTTCGGTAGTATTGTGACAGTTTCTATCGTATACTTCTTTGTAAGAAGAAGAAGCCTGCAATTCGCTAAAGCCTCTGGTTCAAAAAAATAATTTATTAATAGTTAAATGAAAGCCCGTAACAAGCGGGCTTTTTTTATGTCCATTCCAGCTTACTTCTCGTATTCCAGTAGCTTTCGCTATCTCGGGCACAGGCGGATAGCCTTTTCTCATCAGTTTCTTCCAGCGTTAATTTACCAGCATCACAGTTAGCCTTTAGTTGTGCTATAGTAGTAGCCCCGCTGAGTACAGTATCGCTCCATGGTTGCTCCAGAACATATGCTAAAGCAATAGCATCTGTACCAGTATCGTACTTTTGGGCCAGCTCACTTAATAACTTTAAGCAATCCTGATCTTCTTCAAACGTGTTTCGCTGAGTAAGCCTACCATTAGCTAAGCCCTCTTTCACGATCACACCCAAGCCCATCTCATGTGCCTTCATTAAGGCTGATCCCGCACTTTGCTCCAGCACATTGAAAGTCGCTTGTACACTATCAAATATCAGCAGGCCATCTCTTTCTTTGGTCAGAGCTTTGTGTAAAATTTCGGCTTGATTAGCTCCGCTTAGAGTCAGGCCGATTTTAATTCCGGAACGCTTAATTTCCCATAGTCTGTCCTCGATCAATTGATCGTCTAAGACACCGGTTTCCAAAGTAGCAGAATGTATCTGGTACAAATCCAGGTGTTCTCCCAGTAAACCTGTGCTTTCCGCCAGTTGTCTATTCAGGTTGTTGATGCTATGATCTTTTACCTCATGCTGCTTGGCAGTTGTTTGCCACTCAGCCGTATAGATATAGCCCCATTTACTTCCAATTATGACATCACTATATCCCCTGATATTTATCCATTCTGCCAGAAAATCTTCCCCTTTCCCATAAGACCTAGCTGTGTCGTAATAAAGTATACCCTGCTCATAAGCTAAATCAAACATCTGATGAGCCTGCTGACGCATATCTTGTACGGCTGTCTTTCCTTTCAGATCCTTCCCGTGGCCGAGATTCATATAGCCTGGCCGTCCTAATGCGGCTGTACCCAGACCTATCTGACTCACTTTAAGGCCTGTATTCCCAAGATTTACTGTTTCCATTCCCAAACAATTATGATCGTATTTGGTGTTATATTACTAAGCGATTCAAAAGGGCATAGTTATTGAGACCCACCTGATAGCCCTTCAAGCTGTTTTTTTTAGACTAACCCCATGTGCCGATGAAAAAATTTTTATCGACTTTACTTATTTTACTGATTTTATTGGTGGCGTCCCTATGTTTCATTAACAAACCTAAGAGCGAAGCTGAAGAAATAAAAGTAAAATCTAGCTCTGAGGGAATTATCCTGAAAGCTAGAGACCGACACTAAGCGTCTATTCTATAGACCTTTATGCCCCTGTATTTTCGTTGGATTTTTATATCTTAAGTATAAAGAAAACCTTCATGGCTGTGCTACAACATTTTCTTCCAACTCTCCTATTAGTTGCATTATCCCTACCTATTAAGGCACAGTTTAGCCTCATGGGTTCAGCTAAAAACATGCCAGATGGCTGTATTCAACTTACTCCTGCTGAGCCTTATAGCGAAGGACTCGCCTACTACAATACCCTATTAGATCTAAAGTATGACTTTGAGATCGGATTTGACATATACTTTGGTGCCAGGGATGAAAATGGTGCCGACGGCATTGCCTTTGTAATCCAAAATGATCCAAGAGGTAATCAGGCATACGGCACCTGGGGAGAATGTCTTGGTTATGGTACCTGGGATCGGAGCCGGCCCGGAGGTACTTATATAGCCCCCTCTATTGCAGTGGAGTTCGATACATACCAGAACCCGGGACAAAATGACCCTGACATGGATCATGTTGTCTACCTGGAGCAAGGATCAAATTTTCATACTATCTATTTCAATAATAACGATCCAGCCTATAACCTTGAAGACAATCGCCTGCATGACTTTAGGTTTCGCTGGGAGGCAAACGAACAGAAACTCACCATTCTATTAGACGGTTACACAGTGTACACTGGTGTAAAAGACCTTGCTAATGATATATTTGAAGGAACTACACTGGTGAGGTGGGGATTTACTGCCAGCACCGGACGAAAGTATAACCTTCAGTACTTTTGTCTGAGGCAGCTTGTATTTAACCCTTCGTCAGACAACACCCCCTTAATTTATCACAGTGAATAGATTAATCCCCCTGAAGTGTAATAACCAGCTTTCTGCTACCTCCGTGATTACGGTGCTCACATAAATAAACTCCCTGCCAGGTACCAAGATTTAGTCCACCATTAGTAACCGGAATGTATACAGAACTGCCCAGAAGGCTACTCTTAATATGTGCAGGCATGTCATCCGGCCCTTCAAGCGTATGCTTATAATACGGGGCATTTTCCGGAACCATCTCATTGAAGTGTGCTTCAAAATCATGCCTGACCGTAGGATCAGCATTCTCATTAATAGTAAGCCCGGCAGAAGTATGTTTGATAAAAACATGCAGTATACCAGCTGATACAGAGGGAAAGGATTTTATGGCTTCCTCTATGTGGCTAGTAATAAGATGAAAGCCCCTGTTTTTGGAGGGTAGATTTATTTCAGTCTGGTATGTTGCCATAAAAATCAGTTATTATATTCGTACGCCCCTATATCCGGCATTGCATCACGAGGATTACCATTCAGGTCAATTATAATATCACTCTCTATGCCATTGTTAATGAGTGGGCTTAAAGTATCAGGCTGAAAAAGATACCTGATCGGATCTGCAAAACCGGGCTCTGTATTCAGGAGATTGTCATTACCTTCAAAGATTTCTCCCTGTGCCTTAATCAGGTTATGCGATAGTCTGAAGCTTTTTGGTTCTCCCGCAGTGCTGTCAATTACCACCTCATCACCATTAAAGCCGCGGCCCCATACGATTGAGTTTTCTAATACGACATTGAGGGGGTTAACAATATTTTCTCCGCTATTTGCTAGACCATTGTCACTAAATACAACAGCTGGCACTTCTCTACTAAAAAGATAGTTATAATTAGCAAAGGTGCAGTGATAGTATTGGTAATTACCACCACCCAGATTTGCTATTAAAAACTCACCACAGGTGTTGACAAGGGTATTTTCTGCATATACATCAGAATCGAGAGTAAGAATACCGGACAGGCTTATGTTTTCAATAACTACCTGTCTCATGATTAGGTCAGGTATCGTATCCTCATCATAAGTGGTTAGGTTCACCCCTACCACACTATTTCGAATACTGGCATATTCGATATGATTATCTCTGCTTCCTTCAAGAAAAATGAGACCACCCCACTGGCCGGGAGCATTATCAAAGCCCTCGTCCAGCCTGCTGTTCCTAAAAACTACCGTATTTGCAGAGTCTCCCTGAACGCGAAGGTTCCCCTGAATAAAAAGAGCTGCTCCATTATCTGCATAAATTTGGGCACCCTTTTCGATAGTGAGGGTGCAAAGAGAATCTACCAGAACAGGACCAAATAATACGTAGGGCTTTTGAGCAGTCCACGTATCATTACAGGTAAGAATTTCATTACCCAAGAATATGGCGTCTTGTCCGAATGCTTCGAGCTTCACATCCTGCAAGTTCTTGTTAGTGGTGAACACTACAGAATCCTTTACCAGGAAAGGAAGGGTTTCGTCCCGGGGATCTATGGTGATATCTACTAATATAAGCAGGCTATCGTTACCAAATAAAAGCTGATCCTCAAAGCTATATCCCCTCTCTCCATTTACAGAAATGCGATACGGTGAATCCTGCCCTTTTCCCAACGCGATCTGGGCAATGCTTACAGCATTTTCGTTGGGATTATAGACCTTAAATCGTCTGCTTATACTACCCACACTAGTAAAAAGCGTATCGAACCTTACAGAATCCTGACTAAAATTCAGCCGGGCATCACCCGAGGTAATAATTTGCTCATCAAATGGCTCACAAGCCCAGCAAATTGCCAGAATAGTCAGGAATATTAACCCCTTAACTTTACCCTTCAGCGCCATCTTTTAATTTTTCCGTATTCTCAGCAAGACGAAGCTGTTCGATTATATCTCCCACTTCTCCATCCATAATAGCTCCCAGATTATGTACAGTGTATCCAATACGATGATCAGTTACCCGGCTTTGAGGGAAATTATACGTGCGGATCTTTTCAGACCTGTCTCCGCTTTTTACCATGGATCTTCTTTGAGCTCCTATGGCTTCATCCTGCTTAGCCTTTTCAATGTCATATAAACGGCTTCGGAGTACCTTTAGTGCTTTTTCAAAGTTCTTGATCTGCGACTTCTCATCCTGGCAGGAGACTACCATACCAGTAGGCAGGTGAGTAAGCCTGACGGCCGAATACGTAGTGTTTACTGATTGACCACCGGGACCGGAGCTACAAAAGGTATCCTTTCGTACTTCGTTCATATCTATCTGAACGTCTACTTCTTCCACTTCAGGTAGTACAGCCACGCTGGCAGCAGAGGTATGCACACGCCCCTGGGTTTCGGTTGCAGGTACACGCTGGACCCGGTGAACTCCGGATTCAAATTTGAGCATGCCAAATACGTCTTCTCCACTCAGGGTACTTATAATTTCCTTATAACCACCGGCAGTACCCTCCGTAAGGTCCAGTACATTCATGCTCCAGCCTTGTTTCTCTGCAAAGCGCTGGTACATACGATGCAGGTCACCTGCAAAAAGGGCAGCTTCATCCCCTCCGGTACCAGCTCGTATTTCCAGAATGGCGTTTTTAGAGTCGTTAGGGTCTTTAGGAATAAGCATGTATTTCAGCTCCTCTTCCATTTGCTCTTTTTCCGGCTCCAGTGTTTCTATTTCGCCTTTTGCCATTTCTCTGAACTCCGGATCCTTTTCATTTTTAAGAATGTTCCGGGCGTTTTTGAGATTATCCATTACCAGGCGATAGTCGTCGTATTTTTTAACGATCTTTTCAAGGTCTTTATATTCCTTACTCAGTTTCGAGTACCGGCTCATATCAGACACTATATCAGGTTGTACGATAAGCTGCCCTACCTCTTCGAACCTGTGCTTTATCTCTTCAAGTTTTTCAATCATTGCTCAGTCTATTGACTATCAAAAGTAATAAAGTAGTCGGACTTCCTTACCCAAATTCCGGTTGGCATGATATTAGCCACTCAATCCGGACAAAAAGAGGCGGGTATCTTGAATATGTAATAAACAGACAGAAATGCATCCAAATCAGTGCATTAAGTACAGTATGTTTGTATTACGAATATTGTCAGCCCGCTATATGTTTATAGTAAAACTCTGAAAACACCATGATCAGACAATTGAAAAAACTCTGGCTGATTGCTTTTTTGCTAGCTGTCCCCGCTTTGTCCCAGGCACAGGATTACAAGTTTCATTCTGTGTTCATTTACAATTTTACCAAGTATATCCAGTGGCCTGAAAACTACAGATCTGGTGATTTTGTCATTGGCGTACTTGGAAACTCCCCGATTTCTGAAAGCCTGGAGAAGATGGCAGCTAATAAAACGGTTGGCCAGCAGAAATTTAAAATCGTGAAGTTCAACTCACTTGACGAAGTAAGCAAGTGCCACATTCTCTTCATTCCCAATGACAAAAGCCACCTGCTGGATAAAACCTTGCAAAAAACTCAAGGGCAATCCACTCTTGTAATTACCGAAAGGCCAGGCCTTGGCGAGAAGGGAAGTAGTATAAACTTTATTCTTGACGATGGGCGCTGGAAGTTTGAATTAAACCAACAGGCCACTACCCGCTCAAAGCTTAAAGTTTCAGGTGAACTGGTAAAGTTCGCGATCCTTATTTGATCCGACCGATTTAAATCTAAAAATACAAAAAACCAGCCTATTTACGCTTCCTAATTATGTTCCGGAAGCATAATTATCATTTATCACACAGGAGGATAATGAAGAAATTCAGGTTTACCATAGGTAACAAAATTCTTTTCGGGTTTCTGCTTCTGATCGGCATATTTGTGGGTAATAGTGCAATTAATTACTACACTCTTCTTAAAAATGATCAGGTTATCAGACAGTCTTCGGAGGTAGTAAACCCTTCCACACAGGCACTGGAAGATTTTCACCTTATGATTACCCGCAGTAAGATGCTGGTGACTAATTGGGTGTATCTTCAGAACAATGTTGACGACAAGGAGGCTCTCAAGGTTTTGCATGAAGAGGAGTATCCTGAACTTCGGGATCGCCTGCTGGAGCTGTCTACCAAGTGGGAAGACAAGCAACAAAAATCAGAAGTGGATTCCATGTTCACCGATTTTGAAACCCTTCTGAACACCCAGGAATGGGTGATGAACACACTGGTTTCATTCGATGATTACGAAGACTTCACTATAAAATGGCAGGCCGCAGACAGTATTGAGAATGCCGTCCTGCCACGTTCTCAGGCGCTTATAGATGACCTTAAGAAACTGAAAGAAACGAAGGGTGAAGAGGAACGATTAGCCAATGCCTCAATTATTAAGGCTTCTGATCAGCTACAGACTACAAACATGGTGCTGGCCCTTCTTATTCTAGGCATCGGGTTATCGGTGGCATGGCTTATGTCTCGCTCTATCACACGCCCTATCAATACGATCAAGGCGTTAATTGCTAAGCTTGGAAAAGGAGAGCTGCCCGATAAGAGAAATACCAAAGCGTCAAATGATGAGATAGGAGAAATGGCAGTGGCAGTAGATGCACTGGTAGATGGACTTCGTAGCACATCATCATTTGCGGAAAATATAGGTAAGGGTAATTATCACTCAGACTATAGCCCGTTAAGTGAAAACGACGTATTGGGTAATGCCCTCATCGAAATGCGAGATAACTTGCAGAAGGTAGCCGAAGAGGATAAAAGACGTAACTGGGCTACAGAGGGTATGGCTAAATTCGGTGAAATATTGCGTAAGCATACCAATAACCTTGAGGAACTGAGTGATCAGGTAATTAGCAGTCTTGTAAAATATATGAACGCTAATCAGGGTGGGCTATTTATACTTAAAGAAAATAGTACTGACAACAGCGAGGAGCACCTCTCATTAGCTGCATGTTATGCCTGGGACAAAAAGAAATACTTAGATCAGCAGGTGCTAAAAGGCGAAGGTCTTGCTGGCCAGGCATGGATGGAAAAAGATACCGTCTATGTTACCGAAATACCTCAGGATTATATCAAAATTACCAGTGGACTGGGCGAGTCGAATCCTAGCAGTATTCTGATTGTACCACTGAAGGTCAATGACGAGGTGTATGGGGTGATTGAACTAGCTTCTTTCCATGAATTCAAAGAATTTGAGATTGAGTTTGTTGAAAAAATAGCCGAGAGTATTGCCTCCTCTATAAGCGCTGTCCGAATCAATGAAAAAACTCAGTACCTTCTGTCGGAGTCCACAGAGCTTACTGAACAAATGCGTGCTCAGGAAGAGGAAATGCGGCAGAATATGGAAGAACTTCAGGCAACCCAGGAGGAGATGCAACGTGCTCAGCGTGACCGTGAAGAAAAGGAACGAATCATAGATCATACCCATATCAGCATTGAGACTGATGCCAGCCTTGCAATAAGAAATATGAATTCGATTGCTAAGAATTTACTTGGTAGTTCGGCAGCTGTTGGTTCAGCTCTGCAAGGCGTAGTACTAAATGGTGATGCGCTTAATTCTGCATCATCCAAGCTCCAGGATGGAAAGGAATGGAGTGGCGTACTTACGCTTAAAACAGCCAATGGCGACCAATCTGTCGTTAACTTCGGTGCAGGACAGGCACAAGACCCTTACACAGGGGAGACCCGCTTTCTCTTTTTTGGCATGAAAATGTCTGAAGCTAAAGTAGTTAGCTAAAAGGGTAAAGGAAACAGTATTTGTGAAAGCCATTCGCTCATTTGCGGATGGCTTTTATTTTTGCTGACATCTAATAAATTGTTAAATTAGGGCAACAAAAGTACATGGATATTACATGAAAGGTATAGCTGAACCCATATCTCTGAAGGAAAAAAAGACTCACTTTAGAAATCTGGTAGCACTGGCAAGAATAGATGGTCACTTTCACGAAGATGAGAAAGCTCTCATTTGCACCCTTGGAAAGCGCTATGCACTTCGTGAAAAACAGCTACGTGAGATACTTGATGAATCGCAGCCGGCTATCGCTACTGTGCCTACCGACAGAAGGCAGCAACTGGACCAACTCAGGGATCTGGTACTTCTTATGCTAGCAGATGGCTATGTAGTGGAAAAAGAGATGATCTTCTGCAAGGAAATAGCTTCACAATATGGATTTGGGCAGCACGTAATAGAAAAGCTTGTTCAATGGGTAGAAGAAGAGCCTGTAAGTGGTGCTACCTGGCATGAAAACCGGGAAGGTTTGCTGGAAATAAATAAATCTCTGGCTAGCTGATCCGGCTCCAGTTTATCACATTTTTTCTAATACTATCTACTTGTTGCCGGATTTCACGGTGCTCCGGCAGACTAAGGCCGGGGTCACTGTCCAGTGTTTCCCGTGCTGCATCACGCGCAATTTTAAGTATTTCCTCATCCTTACTTAGGTCGGTAATTAGCAGGTCTGCCAGACCGCTTTGGCGTGTTCCTTCTATATCTCCGGGGCCACGGAGTTTTAGGTCGGTATCTGCTATTTCAAATCCGTCGTTAGTCCGTACCATTGTGTCTATTCTGGTACGGCTATCTTTGCTCAATTCATATTTAGTCATCAAGATGCAGTAAGACTGATCAGCGCCTCGCCCTACCCTGCCTCTAAGTTGATGAAGCTGTGCCAACCCAAAGCGTTCGGCATTTTCTATAACCATTACAGAAGCGTTGGGCACGTTAACACCTACCTCAATCACCGTAGTGGCTACCATAATATTTGTTTCCCCTTTAACAAAACGCTGCATTTCAAATTCCTTCTCTTCAGGTTTTTGCTTGCCATGCACAATGCTGACTTTATATTCCGGAAGAGGAAAAGCCCTGGCTACGCTTTCGTAGCCATCCATCAGGTCCTTAAGGTCAAGTTTTTCGCTCTCTTCAATCAAGGGGTACACAATGTATACCTGCCGGCCAAGTGCAATTTGCTTTTTCAGAAAGCCGAATATTTTCAGCCGCTTATTGTCATAGGCATGCATCGTTTGGATAGGTTTGCGACCAGCCGGCAGTTCGTCTATTACTGATAGGTCCAGATCTCCGTAAAGGGTCATTGCCAGCGTCCTGGGTATGGGTGTGGCTGTCATCACTAGCACATGGGGCATATACCCTGAACCCTTATTCCAAAGTTTTGCGCGTTGTGCTACGCCAAATCGGTGTTGCTCATCTATGACAGCTAGTCCGAGGTTTTCAAAACGGACCCTGTCCTCAAGGATGGCGTGGGTGCCGACCAATATTTTGAGCTCCCCTGATTCCAGCCCGGCTTCTACTTCACGCCGTGCCTTAATTTTGCTGCTACCAGTCAGTAGCGCAATCGGCATATTCATCAGTTCAGCGTACTCCTTAAGTCCTTTGTAATGTTGCTCCGCCAGTATTTGCGTTGGAGCAATAAGAGTCGCCTGTGCCTTACTGCCTATTGCAAGGAGCATGCAGATAAATGCCACCATGGTTTTACCACTGCCTACATCTCCCTGCAGTAACCTGTTCATCTGCCTGCCACTCTTAAAATCGCTATAAACCTCCTTTATTACACGTTTTTGAGCACCTGTAAGGTTAAATGGAAGGTGGCTTTCATAGAAATGCTTTAAAAGGGCTGTATCCTTCAGTAGCATTCCCTTCAGCTTTTCAGTACGGCTAAGCTTTAGAGTAAGTAACCTTAACTGAACGTAGAACAGCTCTTCGAATTTAAGACTGTGCCTTGCCAGCTTCAGCCATTTTTGATCTGCAGGAAAATGAATGTGTCTAATAGCCTCAGCCTTATCCATAAGGCCGTACCGTTCACGAATATAGCCTGGCAGTGTCTCGCGAATTTTAGGAATAGCTGTAGGGAGGAGTGCTTTAACAAGCTTGCTCAGTCCTTTGCTGTCAAGGTATCGGGAGCGAAGCTTTTCGGTTGTAGGATAGACCGGTTGCAGGTATCCGCCTGCATCGTGCCTTGTGGTGTATGCTTCCAGTTCCGGGTGGGCTATGGAGGCTTTTGCTCCAAAGAACTGAGGGCGGCCAAATACTACGTATTCTGTACCTGTACTGATGCGTTTCATGACCCATTGGATACCCTGGAACCAGGTAAGCTCTATACTTCCTGTGTCATCCGAAAAAACTGCAACCAGACGCTTTTTTCTTCCTATGCCGGATATCGCCAGGTTTCTGATCACTCCTTTTACCTGGACGTGGGTCATATCCCTGTTTATGTCCCGGATCTTATAAAGTCGTGTTCGGTCCTCGTAACGAAAGGGATAATGCTGAATGAGATCACCATAGGTGAATATGTCGAGCTCCTTATTAAGAAGAGCTGATTTTTGGGGCCCTACCCCTTTTAAAAACTCTACCCTTGTATCAAAAAAACCCGTCATGCGGCTACTCTTCCTTCCACTCCAGGGAATTGAGCATGTGAATGATATCTTTTTTTACATACTCGATAACAGGTGCCAAGGAGTCGTTTTTTGTGGCAGTGGGGAAATAAAGAGCACCCCGTAAAAAGTGTTGACTGGAGTCTGTTGTAAAAAACTGAAACTGCGTGGGCACTTCTCCTTCCAGTTCAGCCACTACAGCCGTTCTGCCTTTCGGTGTTCTTATCACCGTCTCATCGATAGCATAAGCTTTGATCTGGTGCTTGGAGGTAAGTCTGGTAGCGTCGCTTACATATTCTTTCACTAGGTCGGCACTGTCCTTTACGGATTTGTAAGTGATGACTACATTTGCGCCGAGGTCTTTGTATAGAAGATCTATCCAGTATCGCTCACTTATGTATGAGCTATCGTCTACTATCTGAGCTTCTTTGGAAAACTCGAACCAATAAGGAAAGCTATCAGGAAGTGCCTGATACCTATGTTCTGGCAGGTCAATTCTATTATACCCTTTGGGTTTAGGGGTGAATGTTTCACTTTCGCATGCACATATGCCTAATGTCATCAGGCATAGCCCGGTAACCAGAGTCAGAAAGTAATTACCTCGATATCTCATTTTCCGGCTTATATGTTCGTTTTTTTCTTTACCAGTACCCTTACTCTTTTAATGCGGCGATTGTCTACTGCCACAGCAGTGAAGACAAATTTATCGAAGGTAATTTTATCCCCTGCGCGCGGAAGCTTTGTATTCAGTTCAAGAAGTAATCCTCCGAGAGACTCACTTTCCCCTTTGACCTCTTCAAATAATTGGGCGTCTTCATCAATGATTTTACAAAAATCATTAAGGGATGTCTTTCCTTCAAATACAAAGGTATTTTCATCCAATTTATTGTAGGCAATATCCTCATCGTCAAACTCATCGTTAATCTCGCCTACAATTTCCTCTATTACATCCTCAAGTGTAATAAGGCCCGAAGTGCCCCCATATTCATCCACTACAATGGCCATATGAACCCGTTTCTCCTGAAAGTCTTTGAGTAAGCTATCAATTTTCTTACTCTCAGGGATAAAAAATCCAGGACGAAGAAGTTTCTGCCAATTGTAAGTGTCCTCCCTGTCAGTATAAGGCAACAGGTCCTTTATATAGAGGATACCTTCAATCTTATCTATCGTTTCACGGTACACAGGAATTCTGCTGAAGCCAGACTTATTGATGCGGTCCATGAGCGTATGAAAGTCATCCTCGATATCTACGGCTGTAATATCCAGCCTGGACTTCATCACCTGCTTTACTGAAATGGTACCGAAGTTAACAATCCCTTTTAAAATACCTTTCTCCTCCTCTGAGGCATCGGTATGAGTTGTGATCTCTAAGGCTGTATTGAGCTCATCTACCGACAGACTATAGGCTTTTTTTTCCACACGCCTCTCCACCAAGTCACTGATGTGGAGCAAAGCCCAGGAGAAAGGCCGGAATACAGACCGGCTGATATCCAGAAAAGGCGCAGTTACTTTGGCAAAAGGGATGTTGTTCAGGGTAGCGTAGTTTTTGGGAATCACCTCGCCAAAAAACAATATAGCAAAGGTGATTGCCGCAGTAAGTGATGCCACCAGCAGGCCTTCCGTACTTTTTGATCCTACAATCTCCCAGGTTACGAAGGTAGCCAACGTCACAATAGCGATATTGACAAGGTTGTTAAGAATCAGGATAGTGGCGAGTAACTGCTTAGGGTGCTCCAGCAAGGTATATACTCTTTTTTCCCGTTCGTTGCTGCTCTCCCGGCATTGACGTACGTCAGCCGGTGAAAGGGAGAAGAAGGCCACTTCTGATCCTGAGATCATGGCCGAAAGAAAAAGTAAAAATAAGATGAGAAGCCCGTTAACCATATAGAAAACAGGCATCCCAAACGTATCAGCCAATAGGATGAACCACGGATACGGGTCGTCTATCGTTGATTCCAAAATTTGTTAATTAGTTCGACAATCAGAATGGTAGATCATCTGTTTCGTCATCAAATGAAGCGATGTTCTCAGCAGGCTGGTTGCCACCTTCCTGTGATTGTGATGAAGAAGATGATGAATAACCTCCTCCGCTGTTGCCGCCATTATAATCATCGTCTCCACGACCGCCCAACAGCGTAAGGTCCCTACCTACAACTTCAGTAACGTAGCGCTTATTTCCGTCACGGTCATCGTAAGAACGGGTAGTGAGTTTACCCTCGATATAAACCTGCTTGCCTTTGCGCAGATACTTTTCGGCAATTTCTGCCAAAGGTGACCAGAGCACCACATTATGCCACTCGGTATTAGTTACCCGCTCACCGTTGCGATTACGGTAGGATTCGCTTGTAGCAATGGAAAAATTCGCTACTGCGCGTCCACCATCCAGGTGCCTTACTTCAGGGTCTTTGCCCAGGTTCCCTACTAGTATTACTTTATTGACTCCTCCAGCCATAGCTAACTTTTTTTGCCCAAAACTACGAATCTTTTCATGAACTCAGCAAACGGTGAGATCTTTTAAAAAATTATCAATTAAAACGGGCTTTGGCAATTTTTCGACCTTTTCTTTCGAAAATTCCTGTAAACCAGCATTAAATAAAGTTTTGCTCAGATGCTCCTCCTTAAGCTCAATAACAAAAAAAGTAGCCTGAATGCGTTGATGAGATAGTAAATGTTTCCGGGTGGCAGATACTGATTCCAGTATACCACCTTTATTCATAACATGTCTTACAACAGGGTCTTTTTCTATTAGTTCCGGTGTGCCAGCCTCTTTCGTTTCCACCAGATAAAAATCATATAGACCCTGCCAAATATCATTAGGACCTCTGGCATTAAGGTACAGGTTTTCGTCCTGAAAGAATACTATATAATTAAAATATCGGTTCTTTACCTTCTTTGCTTTCGACCTTACAGGTAATTCTCCCTGCAGGTTATGTTCAAAGGCAAAACAGCCAGACTGTACGGGGCACTCCCTGCATCCCGGATTGGCAGGGGTGCAGTGTAAGGCACCGAATTCCATCATAGCCTGATTAAAAACTCCGGCCCTGTCGGCAGGCATAATGCTTAGCCCCAGTTCAAAGTAGGTTCGCTGATTTTTCGGCACCTTCACATCCGAACGGATACCGAATAGCCTGCTCAGTACCCTCATTACATTTCCATCTATGGCCGGCACTTTTTCATTATAGGCAAAGCTCGCAATCGCTGCTGCAGTATAGGGGCCGACACCCGGTAATTTCAGTAGCTCTTTATAGGTTTTTGGGAAGTTTCCGCGGAGTTCTTGTACAATAAATTGTGCGCATGCATGTAAGTTTCTGGCTCGCGAGTAATATCCAAGCCCCTGCCAGTGCCTAAGCACATCTTCCTGTGCGGCATTTGCCAGGTCTTCGATTTTTGGATAGGCTTCGATAAAGCGCTCAAAATAGGGTAGCCCCTGAGCCACCCGTGTTTGCTGTAAAATGATCTCTGAAAGCCAGATTTCGTACGGATCACTGGTTTTTCTCCATGGTAAATCACGCTTAAAAACATGATACCAGGAGAGTAATTTTGTAATCAGATCTTCGTTTTCCAAGATGCTAGTAATTAGGCACTAAGGGTTTTCTTAGTGGTGTATAATTTTTGATTATATTGTTTTTATTATCCGGAATCCGCCCCTAAATTTGCTATTCGAAATTAGTTGGATATTAGTTAATTAGGGAATTATTACAATTAAAAACTTAAGTTAAAGTGACCAAAGCAGAGGTAATTTCGCAAATTGCAGACAAGACCGGAATTGATAAAGCAGATGTCCAGACGACGGTTGAAGCATTCTTTACTGTTGTAAAAAGCAACATGGCCGAAGGTGAAAACATCTACGTCCGGGGTTTTGGCAGTTTTGTTAACAAAAAGAGGGCTAAGAAAATTGCCCGTAACATCTCGAAAAATACTGCCATAGTCATTGATGAGCACTATGTACCTACCTTTAAACCCAGCAAAGTATTTGTTGAGAAAATCAAAGGTAGTGATAAAATTCAGGAGCTTAATACGAATGGGGTTGCCGTCAACGGTAACTAATCCTTATCGAACATATAGGGAACCATTTGTATATGATAAAGGCTTAATCTGTTAGCTTTGCGCTTTCGGATTAAGCTTTTTTTGTATGATAAGATTTCGAATAATAGTGCTTATAGCGTCACTGGTGCTGATAGGCGCTCTTTTTGCCCTGCCAATGGTTGTGGTGGATAATGACCCAGGCAATGCGGCAAAACCGGAAACAATAGAGGAAGAAGGTGAAATTGCTGCTGATAATGGAGTACATAGTGCTCTGGGCAGTGATGAACAGGAGGACTTTATTGCCGACCTGAAGGGAAATTGGGAGATAAATGCTGATGATAAAGAAAAAAGTGCTAAATTTGCGGATTCTTTGTCTGTGGCATACACCACGGTTAATAAGCCCGATAGTGCTGTAAAGTACGCCGAAACGGCGCTGGCTATCGAGCCTACGCTGCAGAGGTATCGTAATGCAGGAGAGGCTAACTACCTAGCTTTTGTGTACGAAATGAATCCGGCGCAGCGACAGGACTTCGCCAAAAGGGCGAGGGAAAACTTTATGAAGGTCCTGGAAGGTGATCCTAAGGATATGGATACCAAAACAAAGGCCGCCATGACCTATCTTTCGTCAGAGAACCCCATGCAGGGAATCATGATGCTAAGAGAGGTCCTCGAGGAAGATCCGACGCATGAAAAGGCACTTTTTAATATGGGGGCTCTTAGCATGCAGTCTAGTCAGTGGGAGAAAGCAGTAGATAGGTTTCAAACTTTGATAAAGTATCATCCTGATCACCTCGAGGGGAACTTTTACCTTGCTGTTTCCTATTATGAGACCGGTAAGGAGGAAGACGCCCGAAAGCAATTTATGAAGGTGAAGTCAATGGAAAGCAATGCTGAAGTGCAGGCTTCTGTTGATGACTACCTCAGCCGATTAAAGAACTAAATTATTGTTTAACTATAAAATATTCGAATTATGCCTTGTGGTAAAAAGCGTAAGAGACATAAGATCGCAACTCACAAAAGAAAAAAGAGACTCAGAAAGAACAGGCATAAGAAGAAGTAATCCCTTTGGGGATCTTCTTCTTTTTTAGGGCACCAGTTCTTTAGAATCTTTTACTATTAACTGAGAGACACTTTGAGTAGCGAATTAATTATCAATTCGACTCAGAATGGTAGTCGTATTGCCCTGCTTAAAAATCGCAACCTGGTTGAGTTTCACCACGATGAAGGTGGTGACCAATTTACAGTTGGTGATATCTACTTAGGGACCGTCAGAAAAGTAGTTCCCGGCCTTAACGCAGCCTTTATAGATATAGGCTATGAAAAGGACGGGTTTTTGCATTATCATGACTTAGGTCCCCAGGTAAAATCCCTACATAAATACACCAAGCTTGCCCAAACGAAAAAAAACGTAAATGGGAAGCTATCCGGATTTAAAAGAGAGCCGGATATCAATAAGCTTGGTAAGATCAACCAGGTTCTGAGCCGCAACCAACAGGTTTTGGTTCAGGTCGTAAAGGAGCCTATCTCCACCAAAGGCCCCAGGCTTTCCAGTGAAATTTCTATCGCCGGACGGTATGTTATACTCGTACCGTTCTCGGATTCGATAAGCGTAAGCAAAAAAATCACTGACAGTCAGGAACGAAAAAGGCTGCAAAGATTGATGACCTCTATAAAACCCGAAGGGTTTGGTTTGATCATCAGGACTGTGGCTGAAGGCAAAGAGGTGGCTGTATTGGATAAAGACCTGCGTAATCTTGTTCAGATTTGGAATAAAGGTATCAAGAAGCTTGCTACTGCTAAATCCAAGGACAAGGTTATAGGCGAAATGAACAGGGCGTCCTCCATGCTGAGGGACATGTTAAATGAGTCATTTGACACTATTATTTCTGATGATAAAAAAACCCACGACGAGGTAAAAACATTCATCAGATCTATTGCTCCTGAAAAGGAGAAAATTGTGAAGCTTTACAATGGTAAAGCGAAGATCTTTGAAAACTATGGTATTGAAAAGCAGCTAAAGGCGCTTTTTGGCCAGACTGTAAGTCTGCCTGGCGGCGGATACCTGATTATTGAGCATACAGAAGCTCTACACGTTATAGACGTGAACAGCGGCAATAAAAGTAATGCCGGATCTGATCAGGAAAGTACAGCGCTGAAAGTGAACATTGAAGCTGCTAAAGAAGTCAGCAGGCAACTCAGGTTGCGTGATATGGGAGGCATCATCGTAATCGATTTTATCGATATGAGACGCGCTGAAAACAAGCGCACACTCTTTTCAACGATGAAGGAAGAAATGAAAGATGATAGATCTAAATTTACCATCCTTCCCCTTTCCAAGTTCGGGCTTATGCAAATTACGCGTCAGCGGGTAAGGCCTGAACTCAACATTAAGACTAATGAAAAATGCCCTACCTGCGGAGGTACGGGTAAAGTCGATGCCACCATTCTGGTGACAGACCAGATTGAGCGCCGCCTGGAATTTGTTATGAATAAGCAGAACGAAAAGCACATTACTATTGCATTGCATCCGTTTCTGTTTGCATTCTACACGAAGGGTATCATCTCCCGGCGAATGGAGTGGTTCTTTAAGTATCACCGCTGGGTGCACCTGGTCGAGGATTCCTCGCTTGGACTCACAGAATATTCCTTCCTGAATGTGCACGGTGAAGAGATTGAAATTGCAGGCTGATCTAACCATGATACTATAAAACATCAGAGGCCGTCCCACTATTGAGACGGCCTCTTTCTTTTAGTACTTTTTAGACTAGACTTACCCATCGTCCTCTCCACCACCAAAGAGTCCTTTAAATTTACTTTTTACTTTTTCGGTAGCTTCCTCTACAGCCTGCTCTTTTTTCTCTTCAATTACTTTTGCGGCTTCTGCTTTTTTCTCTTCCACCTCACTAGTAACCTCTTCTTTTATATCCTCTTTAGCCTGCTCAACACTATTATCAACGACTTGCTCCGGTGTACTGCCTGAACCTACCGGAGAGGCACCTTGCAACTTTATGTCAGGGCTGTTGTAATCTCCTCCTACATTGAATTTAACCAGTAGTTTAGAGCCTTGGGCTGTATTATTACCGGTAATGGCCCCCAGAGCCTGGTTTATTGTAGAGCCCACCTTTCCGGCATCTACCTTCATACTAACGTCATAATCCAGTGAGCCATCAATACCCTGGCTGCCGGCTATCACCGTTTCATTGCCCAGGAGCTGAAAGTCGAATGGCTCTACAAATACCCTTCCTTCACGAATACTCACATTCATGAGAAGATCTTTAAAGTTGACATTATCTGTATTATTAAGCTTAGTGAGTTTGGTAATACCAGAGATGATCTTTGAATCTTTTATCGAGGCCTCAATGATGGAGATTACCCCATTACCCGTAAGGTTGCTGAAAACCGGCATCATGTCCTGGCCCAGGGCTCCGGAAAGGTTCATATTAGTACTGAAATTACCATTTACCTTCTTAGCGATAGGTGCCAGCGTCTGTACGGTATTGAAGTTAGAATAAGCACGGCTTACTGCCAGGTTACTGATATCCAGGTCTAAGTCAAACAATGGGTTATTAATATCCTGGGTATTATAAGACCCACCTATTTTGAAATTGCCATCCAGCGTATTGAAAGTCAGGTCATTCATATTAACAACACCATCACGTACTACCAGGCCTCCCCTTACATTCTGTAGGGACAGGTTATCGTAGATGACATTGGCGATAGATGTGGTCAGATTAACGTTAAGGTTGCGTGGCACCTCAAAGGGTTGCAAGGCAGACGTGTCTTCAACTGCGCCTTCTTCTTCGGTCATCCACTCATTCAGGTTGACATTATTAGATGTTAGGTTCATATCCGCACTCAACGTTTCTCCCTCCTGAAAAAGGTAGCTCATGTAATTAGATACCGTACCAGTCATACTCATATCTGTTTGCCCAGTTTGAGCATCCATCTTGGATACCACAATCCTATTAGGGGTAAGGCTACCGTTAGCTTCCTTTATAGTAAAGGGATGAGCCAAGTCATCTGAGGCATATTTAAAGTTGGAGACAGCGAAGTTTCCGCTGGAACGTAACCTATCATAGCGCTCAGCCTCCACGTCAGACATCTGTCCACTTGTATTTATATCTGCCTTTATACGGCCAGCCAGCTCCATACCCTCGATAGGAAATATTTTGGTCATCTTATCAAGGTCTATTGCCCCATTCAGTGCCAGATCCCAACGATAGTTTTCGAGGTTTTCCAAATGAAGTTTACCAGTGACCGGTTCACCTGCAAGAGAAAATGAGAAGGCATCTACATCTACTACTGTAGCTGCCATACTACCATCTTCATTAATCACTCTAGAAGAAACATTCAGGTTTTCAATAGGCTCCGGGAAATCGGGAGTTTTAACATATCCGTTAGCCAGTTTAAAAACACCGTCAATTTTAGGAAACTGGTTTTTCAGGCTGTCATATACTCCATTAGCTTTAAGGTCAAGGTCAAGTTTACCTCTTAAACTCATACCTTCCATAGGTATCACGCCGCTTAGTTTTTCAAGATCCAGGTGGGCTTGTACATCTGCATCTACATCCATAGGACCGAGTCCTATTACTTTTATATCAGCAGTAGCTGGCTTGTCATTCATTTCCATACTGAAATTAGAAAGATGAACGAGTGCACCCTCCAGATCATCTTCGGCCATTTCAAACAGTAGGTCGAGAGAGATATTACGGATAGGATCGAGATCAGGGTATTTCATCATGGCCTGATCTACCGCTAAGTTAAAAGTGGTGGCTGGGAGTTTTTGGAGGCTATCACTGTAAACACCGGCGACTTTTCCATCAAATGTAAGTACGCCTTCTGCCTGCAAGTCATCAAAACTACTGTCGTACACTCCAGGTACTAATGACAGGAGGCTTTTAAAGGTGTTTTCAGGGCTTGAAAAAGCCAGATCCATATTGAACCCTTCCGGGATAAACCCAAGCCAGCCATCTACCTTAATGCCAAAGTCATTAATAGTGAGCAGCCCTTCTTTGAAGGTATACCGCTCTTCTTCCATATCGATGTTTAGAAGTACGTCTGCTTCAATACGCTTTCTGGTCAGATACTCTATTTCTTCCATAGTAACAGTGACACTGTCAATGACGGTGCGGGTGTCCAGGTCATACACCACTTCTGTCAGGTTGCCGGAGCCGCTGTGATTAACACCCACCATATCCATAAGCAAGTCCAAAGACTGATCGTAGTATACCAGGTGGCCATTACTTACTTCGTATTTCTTCAGATCAATAGTGAAACCTGTTCCTGAATCCTGTGCGGTTGAGGTAGTGTCTTCCATGGCAATGTCGAAGTTTGCTGTACCATCTTCCATCATCATTATTAGCAGCCTGGGGCTTGCCACTTTCACTTCCTCCATGCGTATGCGATCACTGAAAATCACGCTACCCAGGTCCAGCACTATCTCAAGCTCATTGGCACTCATCAGAGTATCCCCTTCAAAAGGTGCCTTATTTACCACGCTTAGGTCATTAAGACTGGCAGTGACATCTGGAAAGTTTTTAAGAAAGCTCACGGAAAGGTTATCGAACTTTACTTCTGCATTTACAGACTTATTAATCTCTGTCTGTACCCTTTCCTGTATTTTTCCTTTAAAGAGGATGGGCACCAATAGTAAAGCGATAAGCAAAACACCAAATATGGCACCTAATACGATTAATACCTTTTTCATTTTAAAGTGATATGATAAACGCCGTTGCGGCTCAGTTCAAAAATTTTCAGCCAAATGGCAATTTATAAAAATAAAAGCCTTGCCGGAATCCGGTTTAGTTAACTGCCTATGAAATTAACGTAAAGATTTGCCTGCGGATTTAAAATCTCAGAATAAATATATCGAAGGAGTTATTCCGGAATGCAACATTTTATTGGAATAACCTGTATATAATTATAAGAAGGTGTTGGCCTAAAAATATTACAGGCGCCAAAAAATTTTTGGATTGGGCTAAGATAATAGCAATAGTTTTTCTTAAAAAATGTAAAACTAATCAGGTGCCAAATAGTTATAGAAATAAGTAGTGTTCTCTTCATACAAAAGCTACACGGCCATGCCGTGTAGCTTTTTCCGTGTTAGTTACATCTCAAACCATGGCCACTGAAGACTTAAGAGCATCCGTCAGGCTTTCTTTAAGGCCACTTTCTTCTGGAATGACAGCGAGAAATAACCCCGACTCCTCTAATGTAGCCTCTGCTTCCTTAAGCCACCGGAAAGAGGCTTTGACAATGACTATCTTCTCTTCGTCTATAGTAGCTATGAAATCCGGCTTATTTTCAAGCTCAGGAATTAGTCCTGGTGTACCGCGCAGATAGACGTCAAAGACTAAATCATCGGATAGTATTGGCTGTTTCAGCCCTGACGTTTTAGCATACCCGTATCTGTAATTATTTAGAACCCCCAATGTATCCGCAAATACAGCAGAGCCTGTGGGGTGCCCGCCTGCCCCTTTACCACGATAGAGTTGGTTCCCTGAATACTCTCCGGTTACCTGTACTGCATTATATTCGTATTCCACGCCATACAGATCAGCTTCAGAAGATACAAAAACCGGAGCGACGATTGCGGAAAGCTCATTATTGCCCTTGATTTTAGCTTCTGCGAGTAGTTTGATCCGTGCATTCGCAGCCTCTGCTATGCTGAGGTCAACTTCAGAAAGGTTTTGAATTCCGTGCCTGAATGGTTTATCTGTGGATAAATAGATGCCATATGCCTGATTAACAAGTATGCATAATTTATTGAGGGAGTCGAATCCACCTACATCCAGTGTAGGGTCGGCTTCAGCAAAACCCAGATCTTGTGCTTCTTTAACTGCCTCATCGTAACTTATACCTTCCACCCGCATTTTAGTTAAAATAAAGTTTGAGGAGCCGTTAAATATACCGCTCAGTTCCTGCAAAGGCTCACTACCGTAGTAATCCTCAAGCGTTCTTACGATTGGTACCGCACCGCAGCAGGAAGCTTCATAAAGCAAGGGGGATTTATGCTTTTTTTGCAGATCCAGAAGCTGGGGTAGATAAGTAGCCACCATTTTTTTATTGGCTGTCACTACTGGAATACCCTTCTCTAGCGCCTTGCTCACAATAGTAAAAGCACTTTCGTGATCAGTAATAGCCTCTACTATCAGATCAATACTATCATCCTCCAGTATTTCATCAGGGTCATAGCTAAAAATAGATTCTGCTATGGGTCTTTTTTTCCCAGGGTGTATTACTCCGATTTTTTTAACCTCGGCATCGACATCCGAAGCCTGTAAAATATCATAAAATCCCTGCCCTACGCATCCGAAGCCGAACAGGCCAATCTGTTTCTTGTTGCTCATATCGATAGTTCACATCCCTTAAGTTAGCTGTACCCTGCTGGGATGGTCATTATAAAATTTTGTAATACGATTTGAAATCTGATCGACTTCTAATAGAAAGCCGTCATGACCATAATCTGAATGAATGATTTCCACCTCGCATTGAGGGATATGTTTGGCAAGTTCCAGTTGCTCTTCCGGAGGGAAAAGCACATCAGTATCTATGCCTATTATCAACGTGTCCGCCTGGATTTGCCGAAGTGCCCTGGCTACACCCTCTCTCTCACGGCCAACATTATGACTATCCATCGCCTTGGACAGGTGCCAGTATGTGTACGCATTGAATTTTCGCGAAACGAGTTTATCCCCCTGGTATCGCTGATAAGAGACCGCCCGGTAGTTGTCGGTGATGTCTTCGGCATCAGCCTGTGTAGCTGCATATGCATGGTACTGCCTGTAGCTCAGTAAGGCGATACTTCTGGCAGCCTTAAGCCCGCTCTCTCCGGCCCTGGCCGTATTGAGCTGCCATGTAATGTCCTGCTCAATCGCCATACGCTGACTTTCGTTAAAAGCAATACCCCAGGGGCTGTGCCGGGCATTGGTTGCAAGTAAGACCAGACGCTGAGGCAAATTCGGTTGTACTATACTCCACTCCATAGCCTGCTGGCCCCCCAGCGAACCACCCACCAGGGTGTGAATTTGGCGAATGTTGAGATGGTCTCTTAGCTTATCAAAAGCGGCAACAATGTCCCGGTTAGTCAGAGTAGGGAAATTATGAAAGTATGGATTACCATTTTCTGGTTTAGGTGAAAGCGGCCCGGTGCTTCCATAGCATCCGCCCAGCATATTAGCGCAGATGATAAAGTGAGTTTCCGGGTCAAACAGTTTGCCGGAACCTACAAGGTCCGGCCACCACAGGCTTACATCCGAGCCGGCGGTAAGCGCATGGCATATCCAAACTATGTTATCCCTCTTTTCATTGATATTCCCCCACGTATGATATCTGAGCTGAAACTCGGAGAGTTTCCGGCCGCTCTCCAGCACAATACCATCCTTATTCGTGTAGGTATGAGCTTCCAGACTTATCATGCAGGTTGAGCTACGGGTTTTTTAATTACCTCAAATGCCTGGCTGAAATCTCCTTTGATATCGTCAATATGCTCAATACCGACAGAGACCCTTAGCATGGTGGGATGTACTCCGGAAGAGAACTGTTCCTCATCTGACAACTGCTGGTGGGTAGTAGAAGCAGGGTGTATGATAAGTGTTTTAGCGTCACCCACATTCGCAAGGTGACTTACCAGTTTCAGGCTGTCTACAAATTTCTCAGCATATTCTTTACCTCCCTTTATCCTAAAGCTGAGAACACCTCCAAAGCCTTTTTTAAGGTACCTGCTGGCTATCTCGTGATATGGGCTACTTTCCAGCCCCGGGTAGTTTACTGACTCTACCTGGTCATGCTGTTCGAGCCAACGTGCCAGTGTGAGGGCGTTTTCTACTGTACGTTCTACTCTAAGTGACAATGTCTCAAGTCCTTGGATTAGCAGGAAGCTGTTGAACGGACTCAGGGCCGGCCCTACATCTCTCAGACCTTCTACCCGTGCCCTTATGGCAAAAGCAATGTTTCCGAATGGGCCGCCTTCTCCAAAGACTTCCCAAAACTTCATACCATGGTATCCTTCGGAAGGCTCGCTGAAATGAGGAAACTTGCCATTTCCCCAATTGAAATTACCTCCATCCACGATAACACCACCAATGCTGCTGCCATGACCACCTATCCATTTAGTGGCAGAAGCTACCACCACATTTGCTCCGTGCTGAAGGGGGCGGAACAGATACCCACCTGCACCAAAGGTATTATCTACAATAAGGGGGATATCATGAGCTTTTGCTACGGCTGCTATTGCTTCAAAGTCAGGGATATTAAACGCCGGATTACCAATAGTCTCCAGGTAGATTGCTTTTGTCTTATCATCGATTCGCTTTTCAAAAGAATCCGGTTCATCGTCTTCAACAAAACGGGCCTCAATACCGAGCCGTTTAAGAGTTACCTTAAATTGATTGAATGATCCTCCGTAAAGGTTTTTAGTGGATACAAAATTATCACCGGCCTCCATGATATTAGTGAGGGCCAAAAACTGAGCGGCCTGGCCAGAGGAAACAGCTACAGCTGCCGTGCCTCCTTCGAGAGCAGCTATTCTCTTTTCGAATACATCTGTAGTAGGGTTCATGATTCGGGTATAGATGTTCCCGAATTCCTGCAGCGCAAATAGTTTAGCCCCATGCGCTGAGTTTTTGAATAAATAGCTGGAGGTTTGATAGATAGGCACGGCCCTGGATAACGTAGTTTCGTCTACTTCCTGACCTGCATGTAGCTGTAGGGTTTCAAATTTTAATTGAGACATGTTTAAAAGAAATAAAGGGTTAAAAAAAGGGACAGAGGCTACCTGTACCACTACGGGGTCTGGTAAGGCAAGGCTAAACTGTTAATGGCAAAAAGCTATTAACAGCAACAGGGACAACAACAGGCTAACTCCAGTAGGATGGACCGGTTACAGGTGCAATCAAATAATTGACTATCAGCTAATTGGAAGTATCCAACGCTACGGGATTTTAATTGAAATGGGGATAAAGAAGTAACCATCATTATGGAATTAATTTATATTTCCCCGGGCTTTCCGGAGTCAGGAATTAGCACCTTGACCTATTGCAGGTCAGGTTGCTAGTGCGTCATAGAGCCTGTCTCTCAGCACTTCTCTATAAATCAATTACTGTGGTTAGTAATTGACTGGATATACAATGTTATACACTCCCGGCGAGCTTTCAAAATCTTCTGCCAGGGATTTTTTCTGAACGTGATTTTGACGAAAGAGTTTCACGGCACCTCTGCTCCATGTTCTTTTACCGTTTGTAAAAACACGTC